>NZ_QGTM01000063.1 GCF_003182195.1 Halomonas sp. A11-A | reverse complement strand
GAGGTGAACAAGTCTGGTATTCGTGCCTCGGTGCCTGGCGCTCTTCTCCAGAGGGGATAGAAAACACTTCGGCCTTGAGCAAACAGCCGTTGCCAGCCCCGCAGCAGGCTATAGAACGGGAATATCAGCCGGTGGTGTCGCTTCTGACGTTGCGCGTGCCGCACCAACTCCGGCGCTCGGTCCTGATAGGCCGCAAGCAGTGCCCAGGCCAGGCTGGCCAGCGCCACCAGGTTCTGCAGCGTCGTGAAACGGCGTGCCTGGACACCCTCCAGGTCGAACCCCTGCTTGGTGAACCGGTACCCCTCCTCGCAGGCCCAGCGATCCAGGTAAGCCTGAATCATCCGCTCGCCTTGGCGGCGACCACGCACCGGGCGCGTCGTCACCAGCACCAGACGCTCCGACTTCTCATGATCGACAACGATCATCCACAGCGGCGTCTCCGGATGCTCTCGCAGTGTGACCTTGGTGATGCCGAACCGCACCGGGATATGCTGCCCACGGCGCAAGTAGCCGCGGTGCTTCAGTGGCAAATCTCGGGCAATCTGCTGCGACGTCTTGGCGGTATCTCGCCACTGCCAGAAGCGCTGATTGGCGGCCCGGACCAGGACATGACGCTCGGCGCGCAGCCAGGCATCCCACAGCCGACCTCGATCGCCGCCACGATCGATGACCCACAGTGGCCGGCCCTCCACATGGCGCTGCACGGTATCCATCACGCTCAGGATATCGGTGTTTTCACTGCGGTAGCCGCCGCGAGCCGGCGATAGCAGCCGCGTGAGCAGTGGCCAGGTGGTGCCCCGCTTCAGGTCGCGTGCCACCACGCTGATCAGCGGATAACCGCCGACGATCTCGCCGGTATCACCGTCGCGAACGCGGGTTCGGTATTCACTGGTCGGGGCGCCATCCCGATTCAGGTCGCCCGGATCGATGGCCAGCACCATGTCATCGGTGATGTAGGGCGTGATCCGCTGGAGCTGCAGTTGCTCCGCGGCCCAGGCAAGCTCGCTGTGCCGGGA
>NZ_QGTM01000062.1 GCF_003182195.1 Halomonas sp. A11-A | reverse complement strand
GGCCACGACCCCGCAGGGCTGCGCTCGGCCCTGTGCCGGGATTCGGTGAGAAATGGCTACGCACTGAGCCGCTGCGTGGCCCCGCGATGTCGAAAACCCACGCATGAACCCCCGATCTGTGCCCGATCTGTGCCCAAAGCGGCGCTTGCGCGGCCGCTTCCTACCCGCCAGACTCGCCAAAAAGGGCGGTTGAACTTCCTATACCCCGAGCCACCGAGATTTGCCGCAGTCTGCGGGGGCCGGCGCCTGGGCCGGTACTCCCAGCTGCCGCTCTCCCAGACCATTGGCTACCGGCGGTGAGTCCACCTGATCACGGTATCGTAGCGGTCGGTGCTGCGACGAACGATCTCGAGCCGAACTTCTATGAATCAGAAAGCAGATTGCTCAGGTGCCGCGGATGTCCACGACCCCGAGGCGGGGCAGATCGCGCACCTGCTCGAACGCCTCCAGGCTGGTGAGGCCGAGGCCCTGTCCGACCTACTTCCCCTGGTCTACTCGCAGCTGCGGGCGATCGCCCGCCGCCTGCGCCGCCGAGACGAGCTCGGCAGCCCCACCTTGAACACCACGGCGGTGGTGCACGAGGCGTATCTCAAGCTCGCCCGCAACGATCAGCGATTCGCCGACCGCGTCCACTTCTTCGCCGTGGCCTCGACGGCGATGCGCCAGCTCCTCGTCGACGCCGCCCGCAAGCGGGGCCGCCACAAACGAGGAGCCGGAGTCGTGCCGGAGCCCCTCGACCAGCGGCAGATCTCGATCGACGACCAGAGCGCCTTCGTGCTCGAGCTGAACGAGGCGCTCGAGGTCCTCGGGAAAGAGAGCCCACGCCTGCTCCGGGTCGTCGAATGTCGTTACTTCGGCGGCCTGAGCGAGGAGGAGACCGCCGAGGCCCTCCAGGTGAGTGTCCGGACCGTGCGGCGCGATTGGACCCGAGCGCGGGCCCACTTGGCCGTGGCCTTTGCTCCGCAGCGATGACGCCGGGCGCCTGCGGTATCAGCTCAAGACGCCGTGGCGAAATGGGACCACGCATGTCGAATGGGATGCGGTGGATTTCATCGCCAAGCTGGCGGCACTGGTCCCG
>NZ_QGTM01000061.1 GCF_003182195.1 Halomonas sp. A11-A | reverse complement strand
ATGACCATCAGCGATATCAACGTCGACGAGGCCCTGGAGCGGGTCCGGCAGCAGCTCAAGGAAGACCAGACGGTCTCGCCGTCGCTGCGTGCCGCCATCGATGTGCTGATGCTGCTGGTCAAGCTCATGGCCGATCGCCTGGCCACCAGTAGCCGCAACAGCAGCAAGCCACCGTCCCAGGATCCCAATCGCCAGCGCCGCTCGCGCGCCAAAGGCGAGCGGCGCCCCGGCGGACAGCCAGGGCATGAGGGTAAGACGTTGGCGCCGGTGACGGACCCCGACGAGGTGGTCAAGCTCCGTGTCGATCGTCGGCAACTCCCCAAGGGGCGTTCTTACCGCCCGGTCGGCGTCGAAACGCGCCAAGTGCAGGACATCGTAATCCAGGCCGTGGTCACCGAATATCAGGCTGAGGTCCTCGAAGATGATCAGGGGCAACGCTACGTGGCGCCATTCCCCGAGGGCGTGACTCGCCCCATCCAGTATGGCCCTCGCCTCAAGGCGCATGTCGTCTATCTCTCCCAGTATCAGCTGTTGCCCTATGCGCGTATCCGCGAGTTGCTCACCTCGCAGTGCGGCCTGTCGCTGAGCACCGGCACCCTGTTCGCCTTCAACCAGGAGGCCTACCAGCGGGCCGAGGCGTTCGCCGAGTGGGTGATCCCGGCGCTACGTGAAGCAGCCACCGTCCATGCCGATGAAACCGGAATGCAGGTCGGTGGCAAACGCTACTGGCTACACAGCGCCTCCAACGAGGCCCTGACCTGGTTGGCCCCGCACCCCAAGCGCGGCCAGGAAGCGATGGACGCCATCGGCGTATTGCCCTTCGTGCGTGGCGTGCTGGTGCATGATCACTGGAAGCCCTACTACCGCTATCCGGATTGCCGGCACGCGCTCTGTAATGCGCACCACCTTCGGGAGCTGACAGCGGCCTGGGAGAACGATGGCCAGGCATGGGCCAAGGCCTTGCATGACCTGTTGTTGGAGATGCATCGCGCCGTGGAGGTGGCCGACGGCTGCCTCTCGGCCGATGAGACCCGAGCCTGGCGGCAGCGCTATCGAGATTGCCTGGCGAAAGGGGACGCCGAGTGCCCCCCGCCGGTGAAACCGCCACCTGGAACGCGAGGCCGGGCCAAGCGCACCAAGCCGCGCAACCTCCTGGAACGCCTCCAGGCGTACGAGGACGACGTGTTGCGCTTCCTCGACGACCCTGCCGCTCCCTTCACCAACAACCAGGGGGA
>NZ_QGTM01000060.1 GCF_003182195.1 Halomonas sp. A11-A | reverse complement strand
GGTTCTTCGCAGACTGGCGTGAAAGCGAAGTAAGATTAGGAAGAGACAGGATAGAGAAACGGCGGTAAATCCGAGTAAGCTGATATTCACCACAAACGTCTGCTCACGGATACCGCCGTTGCCATGGATGCTACCCCGCTCTGCCTGTTCTGGAAAGGTTTCACCGTCGCTCACCACACTTTTCTGGATGAGCAAACGCTACGCCTCACGCTGGCCCCTGATGACCGTGTCCCACCGGTCTGCAGCGGCTGTGACCACGCCTGCTTCCTCGTTCATGACGTGCACCATCGTCGTGTCCGTGAAGCCCCGTTGCTGGTCTACCGGGTCGAGCTGGAGGTGCCGGTACGCCGTCTACGCTGCCCCGTCTGTGGCCCGACACGGGAGCGTATCGACTGGTTGCCGGGGCGCTCACCGGTCACCACCACGTTGCGCCAGTGGGTGGAGCGCCTGGTCACGTTGCTGCCGATTCGGCATGTCGCCGACCTGATCGGCTTGCACTGGCATACCGTCAAGACCATCGACAAGCAGCGTCTGCAGCGCGACCTGCCGGCACCTGACCCGAGTCGGTTACGGCGACTGATGATGGATGAGTTCGCCCTGCACAAGGGGCACCGCTACGCCACGGTGGTCGCCTGCGCCGACACCCAGCAGGTGGTATGGGTGGGCGAAGGCCGCTCCCGCGAGGCCATCCGGCCGTTCTTCGAATGGCTGGGCGAGGCGCGTGAACAGATCGAGGCGGTCGCCATGGACATGAACTCAGCCTTTGATGCAGAGGTGAAGGACCAGTGCCCCAATGCCGAGGTGGTCTACGACCGCTTCCATGTGGTGGCCAAGTACGGACGCGAGGTGATGGACCGGGTACGCGTTGATCAGGCCAACCAACTGCGCGACGACAAGGCCGCTCGCAAGGTCATCAAGGGAAGCCGCTGGCTACTGCTGCGCAACGCCGACAACCTCAAGCCCGAGCAGGCGGTCAAGCTGGAGGAGCTGCTGGCAGCCAACGCGTCATTGAGCACGGCCTATGTGCTCAAGGACCAGTTGAAGACCCTGTGGTTTGCCGACGACGAGGCTACCGCCCGAAGCGCCTGGCAGGAATGGTACGACATGGCCACCAGCAGTGGCATCGAGGCTCTGGTACGCTTCGCCAAGCGACTGGCCCCATACCTTGAAGGGATCCTGTCCAGTGCCCGGCACCGGCTAAATACCAGCGTGCTGGAGGGCATGAACAACCGGATCAAGGTCATGAAGCGGATGGCTTACGGGTACCGCGACACGGAGTACTTCTTCCTGAAGATCCGTGCCGCGTTTCCCGGCAAAATGCGATGAACC
>NZ_QGTM01000059.1 GCF_003182195.1 Halomonas sp. A11-A | reverse complement strand
TCGGTTATAATTCAAGAGCCTAACCAAGAATTAGCCGACACAGCCGCCATGACAAAATGTACCACGCCCACCGCCACCTTTCCACGCTGCAAAGGCCGTCAGATCACCGCCAGCTTCGATGGCGGCGAGGTCACCTCTGACGGTGGCATCCTGCTGCTGCGGCAGCTCGACCGCGAGATGGGCCTGACCCGCGCTATCGCTCGCCGGCTGAGTGATGACCGCGATCCTCAACGCTGCCTGCATCGCACCGAAACCCTGGTTCGGCAGCGCGTGTTTGGCCTGGCGCTGGGCTACGAGGATCTCAACGACCACCAGGCGCTGCGTCACGACATCGCCCTGCAGACCGCCGTCGATACCGACGGCGTGCTGGCCAGCCAGTCCACGCTGTGTCGCTTCGAGCAGCAAGCCGATCGGGACTGGGCGGTCACCATCCACGAGGAAATGATCGAGCAGTTCATCCGCTCGTTCCGGCGGCCACCCAAGAAGCCGCTCTACCTCGACTTCGATGCCACCGACGACCGGGTGCACGGCCAGCAGCTCGGGCGGCACTTCAACGGCTACTACAACCACTACATCTTTCTGCCGCTGTTCGTGTTCTGTGGCGATCAGCTGCTGGTCAGCTACCTTCGCCCGGCCTACCGAGATGCCGCCCACCACGCCGGCGCCATTCTTGCCCTGCTGGTTCGGCGGCTGCGCCAGGCGTGGCCTGAGGTAAAGGTCGTATTCCGCGGCGACAGCGGCTTCTGCCGCCCGCTGATCCTCAGTTGGTGCGAGCGCCACGGTGTCGACTACATCGTCGGCCTCGCCGGCAACCCGCGGCTGGCCAAGCTAGCCCTGGATATCGACTACGAGTCAGCTATCCGCTTCGAGAAGACCCGTGAGAAGCAGCGAGTCTTCGGCTTCATCGAGTACGCCGCCAAGAGCTGGAAGAAGCGCCGACGAAAGGTGGTCGTCAAATCCGAGACCAGTTGGCGTGGCTTCAACACCCGCTACGTGGTGACCAACCTGCGCGGCTGCAGCGCAGAGTGGCTCTACGACCACCGCTACTGCGCCCGAGGCGAGATGGAGAACCGCATCAAGGAGCAGCAGCTCCTGTTCTCAGACCGCACCAGCTGCCACCAATGGTGGCCCAATCAGTACCGACTGCTGCTCTCGGGGCTGGCCTACCTGCTCCTGGAGCGGCTGCGTCGGATTTACCTTAAGCGCACCGCCTTCGCCCAAGCCCAGGTCAATACCATCCGCCTGAAGCTGCTGAAGATCGGCGCCGTCATCACTCGCAACACACGGACCATTCGGCTGATGTTGAACAGCCAGTATCCGGAGCAGGACCTCTTCCTGATGTTGACCAGCAAGCTGGTGCCGGGATAGCGTCGCGGCGTGCTGTCCCCGGCACAG
>NZ_QGTM01000058.1 GCF_003182195.1 Halomonas sp. A11-A | reverse complement strand
CGGGACCAGTGCCGCCAGCTTGGCGATGAAGTCCACCGCATCCCATTCGACATGCGTGGTCCCATTTCGCCACGGCGTCTTGAGCTGATACCGCACCCTACCCTGCGGTGAGATCGACAGCCGCTGCTCGCTGATCGCCGGGCGCGTGATGTAGCGGCAGCAACGGGGCGCCAAAGCGCCCCGTTTCACATTTGCCCCTCCACACAATGGGAGAAGCTCACTAACTATCCGCCGATGCTCAGCATGCGGTATACCCGCCGTCGACAACCAGTTTCTGACCGGTCATAAAGGAAGACTCGTCGGACATCAGGAACACCGCCGGCTTGGCGATTTCGGCCGGAACACCCATACGGCCACCAAATTTCCCACGCGGGACAATATCTGCATCCTTCACCGGATCGTTGCACAATGGGTGCAGCGCCGCCAGCTGGGTGAAGTCAAAGGCATCCGTTTCCAAGGATTTCTCATGCGACAACTTCTCTTTGTCAGTCGTGACAGCGGCCTGGAATAGCGGCGTCATAATATATCCCGGATTCACGGTGTTCACTCGGATTCCGTATTCCGCGAACTGCAGCGCGAGGGCCTTCGACAGGCCGACAACGCCGTGTTTCCCCATCGTATACTGGACCAGATTGAAGCGTTCAATCAGCACCTCGCCCGTCTCCGTGTTCACCACCTTCGGGCGACCGGCGACGCCGTGGATGCTCGATACCAGCACGATCGAGCCCTTGGTCCCGTGCTTCATCATCAGCCGCGAGCCGTAGAGCGCGGTATTGAACACTCCGTCCTCGTTGACGCTCTGGATGAATTTTTTCGACTTCAGAACCTCCTCGGGATCCTTATCGAAATCCTCAGCCGTCGCCACGCCGGCATTGGCCATGATGGCATCCACCCGACCATAGGTCTTCTCAGTGATCTCGAAAAGTTTCTCAACATCCTTCGGATCAGTCACGTCGGTATGCACATAGAGCGCATGCCCCTCACCATATTCCTCGTTCAGGCTCTTGGCGAATGCCTCGCCCTGCTCATCGTTGATGTCGGAAATGACAACCCCATCGGCCCCTTCGGCCAAGGCTTCGCGAACCGTTGCCGAGCCAATGGAATCGAACCCGGGGATGACCGAAACCGACCCCGTCACTACGACAATCTTGCCAGCTAGCTTACCCATCTCGAATACTCCTTTGGTTGAGATATTAGTGAATACATGCTGCGGTAGGGCCACCTTGGGGTATAGGAAGTTCAACCGCCCTTTTTGGCGAGTCTGGCAGGTAGGAAGCGGCCGCGCAAGCGCCGCTTTGGGCACAGATCGGGGGTTCATGCGTGGGTTTTCGACATCGCGGGGCCACGCAGCGGCTCAGTGCGTAGCCATTTCTCACCGAATCCCGGCACAGGGCCGAGCGCAGCCCTGCGGGGTCGTGGCC
>NZ_QGTM01000057.1 GCF_003182195.1 Halomonas sp. A11-A | reverse complement strand
AATGGTACCTCAAAAACTGACCTTCTCGCCACTCTCCCGCCGCCAGATTGAAGCC
The DNA here is from genome assembly GCF_003182195.1 of Halomonas sp. A11-A. Lineage (GTDB taxonomy): Bacteria > Pseudomonadota > Gammaproteobacteria > Pseudomonadales > Halomonadaceae > Halomonas > Halomonas alkalicola. The sequence goes on along the minus strand of NZ_QGTM01000057.1, from coordinate 1,414 downwards.
GATTTCTCCGGAGGCCATATCACCTCGGATGCCGGTGTGTTGTTACTGCGCGAAGTCGATAAACAACACCGGCTAACCCAGCGACTGGCCGAGACGCTGACCGACCAGCGGGATCCCCGGATGATTCGTCATGAGCTCAAGTCCCTGGTCCGGCAACGGGTCTACGGTGTGGCCGGTGGCTACGAAGATCTGAATGATCATGAAGCGCTTCGCTTTGATCAGGCACTACAAACCGCCACGGGGAATGCCTCGACTCTGGCCGGCAAGTCCACGCTTTGTCGAATGGAGCAGGCGATGGATCGGCAAACCATTGTCAAAGCGCATGAGTTGCTCTGGCACCACTTCATCGAGCAGCATGAGAAGCCGCCCAAGGAAATCGTGCTGGATTTTGACGGCACCGATATTCCGGTGCACGGCGACCAGCCGGGTAAGTTCTTTAACCGGTATTACGACCATCACTGCTACTTCCCGCTTTACGTCTTCTGCGGTAGGCACTTGCTGGTGAGCTATCTGCGCACCAGCAATCGAGGTGATGCCCGGCACAGCTGGGCCATTCTGGCGCTGCTGGTGCGATTTATTCGCGAGTATTGGCCACAGACCCGGATCGTGTTCCGGGGCGACTCCCACTTCAGCAAGCCCCGACTGCTGGCCTGGTGCGATCGCAACCAGGTGGATTACATCGTAGGCATGGCCCGCAACCAGCGGCTGGAGGCGCTTGCCGCCCCAGCCATGGACAAAGTCCGGACCTACTACGAGGCTCATGGCCATAAGCTCGCCAGCACCTTCCGCTTCCGCTACAAAGCCCGAAGCTGGCATAAGCCACGCTGGGTGGTTGCGCGCCTGGAATATGGCCCTCAAGGCCCGAACCCCCGGTTCGTTATCAGCTCCCGCTACGATGACGGATTCAAGCTCTACTACGAACAGTATTGCGCACGGGGTGATATGGAGAACCGGATCAAGGATCAACAACTGGATCTGTTTGCCGGTCGCACCTCCAGCACACACTGGTGGACCAACCAGTGGCGGCTGATCTTATCCGGCTTCGCCTACACCCTGTTCGAGCGTTTGCGGGTGCATCTGAAAAACACGCCCTTCGAACGTATGAGTGCCGGCACCTTGCGCTTGAAGCTGATCAAGGTTGGCGCAGTCATCATCCGCAACACCCGCCGAATACGGGTGTTGATGAGTGATAGCTATCCACACAAGAACGATCTCTCAGCACTGGTTCAGCGCTTGGTGCCCCAGTAGATAATCGGGCTCCCCCGGCCCGATACCAATGGGGGAAAGGGGGAGTTGTGCCTGAATGCCGGAAACTGGCTAAATAATCGCCAACTTCGACCATGACCACTCGGATCTGGCACTACCAGGCTTGGTCTGCGAAGGTTGTTGGAGCACTATGAGAAATCCGGGCTAG
>NZ_QGTM01000056.1 GCF_003182195.1 Halomonas sp. A11-A | reverse complement strand
CCCGAGTTCGACAGATAGAAGCGTAAGCCACTGATTAACCTGAAAACGTGTTTTCAAAATTGGCACTACAAGCGAGATGCAGTCGGTGCCGGTAGGCCAATGGCTTCGAAGAGATCGCGTTGTTCAGGCTTCAATTTGGTTAGGCCGCTCGCCGTCTCACGACGGTGAAGTAGAACCTGGTGGAACTGGATCTTGCGGGCAATCTCCAGTGCTCGGGTCGGCGACAGTGGGTGATTGCTGGCCTTCAACCGCATTCGTAGCACCCGGTAAAGCACCAGCGCGAGGAAGCAGATCAGCGCATGGGCGCGGATACGATCCGGCAGCCGGTGGTAGACCGGCGCGATCTCGATGTCGCTCTTCAGCACCCGGAAGCCGCGCTCGATATCTGCCAGCGCCCGGTAGCGCTCTACGATCTCCTTTGGCTCGTGGTCGGCCATGTTGGTGACCAGCAGCAGCTTGCCATCCATCATCCTCGCGCGATCGAGCGCCCGCTGATCCAGGACATAGTTGAACGTCTCGGCGGTCAGATCGACTTTCAGGATATGCCCGAGGTGAGCGTCGGTGACGGCCTTGTAGAACCTGGCGGTGACGCCGGCATCCGAGAGCTTTCTGCCACGATAGCGACGCCCGGCATCCTGGTTGTCCAGCTTCTCGAACCACTGGCGCGCATCGGCCTGCAACGCCTCGATCTTCTGATCGCGTGCCGCCGTCTGCGCCTTGGCGACCTCCGGCCGGTGCGCCACGATCAGCCGATGGTCCTGCCATGCCATCTCGCCGTAGGCTTCGCGATCGGCGTCCTGGCAATGCGTCTGGTGAAACGCCTTCAGCAGCGCATCGAACTCGCCATAACGGCGTCCCGGCACCGCCAGGATAAATTCCAAAGGGCGATCCTCGATACGCACGGCGGACAGGGCGGCCAGATTGTCCAGAGAGAGCAGGCCACGGTCGGCGACCAGCACGACTCGCCGCACGTTGAAGCGCTTGACCACCGTTTCGATGGTCGGCAGCAACGTGCGGGTTTCCGCGACATTGCCATCGAAGACTTCGTGGTGAATGGGTAAGCCTTCCGCCGTCTGCACGACACCGAGCATGAACTGGCGGGCGATGCCGCCCTCCTTCGAGGGACCGTAGTGACGGACATCACCGTCGAGTGAGGTACTGCCTTCTGCCCGAATCGTGGTGAGGTCGTAGAAGACGATCGAGAGTTCCTGGTCGATCAGTGGCTTGAGCTGCTGTGCCAGAACGTCATTGAGGGCTTCGCTGCAGTCCGACAGGGTATCCATGGTGCGCAGCAGATGCTGGTGACTGATTGAGGTCGTGTCGACGTCGGGCACCAGTACATCTTCCAGCCAGCGCAGCACCCCGAGCTTGGATTCCGGATCACATAGCCGATTGAACACCATGACCCGCAGCAGCCGCTCGGCATCGAACTGGCGCTTGCTACGCAAGACACGCCGGAAGGCGTCATCCAGGCCGAGTTCTTTCCAGAGTGACGTTAGCAGCCAGGTATCACCCACGGAGCGCGCCGGCGCGAAGTCGGTCTCGCCGGTGCCTTCCTCGAGCGTCGGCTGGCCGGTGACGCGCAGCAGGCCATTGATCAGCGCGCTGGACTCCCCGGCGGTGACGGCTTCCAGGCGTCCCAGCGTCGCGATCACGCGTTGGCGCGGCTTGCCGGCCTCGTCGCGATAAGACTCAACGAGCTTCACGTAGCGGCGCGGACCGGATTTGGTGACTTTGACGAACATGTCACCACGATAGACCGGAAAAACCACGGATGGCAAGACACCAAAAGAAAAACGTGTCACTACAAAGAATTCGGCCAGAAATGGCTAAGTCACTGAATTCTCATGCCATGAGTGCCGATTTCAGGCCAAAATCGGACTGGAAGTGTCGAACTCGGGG
>NZ_QGTM01000055.1 GCF_003182195.1 Halomonas sp. A11-A | reverse complement strand
GCGGTAGAGGAGCGTCGTGTAAGCCGATGAAGGTGGATGGAGACGTCTGCTGGAGGTATCACGAGTGCGAATGCTGACATGAGTAACGACAAGGGGAGTGAAAAACTCCCCCGCCGGAAGACCAAGGGTTTCTGTTCGACGCTAATCGGAGCAGAGTGAGTCGGCCCCTAAGGCGAGGCCGAAAGGCGTAGTCGATGGGAAACGGGTCAATATTCCCGTACCTCACTGTATTGCGATGGGGGGACGAAGAAGGCTAGGTGAGCCAGGCGTTGGTTGTCCTGGTGAAAGCCAGTAGGCTGGGATCTCAGGCAAATCCGGGATCCTAAGGCCGAGAGGCGAGACGAACTGACCACGGTCAGGAAGTCATCGATGCCACGCTTCCAGGAAAAGCCTCTAAGCTTCAGATACAGTGGGACCGTACCCCAAACCGACACAGGTGGTCAGGTAGAGAATACCAAGGCGCTTGAGAGAACTCGGGTGAAGGAACTAGGCAAAATGGTGCCGTAACTTCGGGAGAAGGCACGCCGCGTTAGTGTGAAGGGACTTGCTCCCGGAGCACGAGGCGGTCGAAGATACCAGGTGGCTGCAACTGTTTATTAAAAACACAGCACTCTGCAAACGCGCAAGCGGACGTATAGGGTGTGACGCCTGCCCGGTGCCGGAAGGTTAAGTGATGGTGTTAGCGCAAGCGAAGCTCCTGATCGAAGCCCCGGTAAACGGCGGCCGTAACTATAACGGTCCTAAGGTAGCGAAATTCCTTGTCGGGTAAGTTCCGACCTGCACGAATGGCGTAATGATGGCCACGCTGTCTCCACCCGAGACTCAGTGAAATTGAAATCGCAGTGAAGATGCTGTGTACCCGCGGCTAGACGGAAAGACCCCGTGAACCTTTACTATAGCTTCACACTGGACGCTGATGTTGCTTGTGTAGGATAGCTGGGAGGCTTTGAAACCCGGACGCCAGTTCGGGTGGAGCCAACCTTGAAATACCAGCCTGGCATCATTGGCGTTCTAACTCAGGTCCGTTATCCGGATCGAGGACCGTGTGTGGTGGGTAGTTTGACTGGGGCGGTCTCCTCCCAAAGCGTAACGGAGGAGCACGAAGGTACCCTCAGCACGGTTGGAAATCGTGCATTGAGTGCAAGAGCATAAGGGTGCTTGACTGCGAGACAGACACGTCGAGCAGGTACGAAAGTAGGTTCTAGTGATCCGGTGGTTCTGTATGGAAGGGCCATCGCTCAACGGATAAAAGGTACTCCGGGGATAACAGGCTGATACCGCCCAAGAGTTCACATCGACGGCGGTGTTTGGCACCTCGATGTCGGCTCATCACATCCTGGGGCTGAAGTCGGTCCCAAGGGTATGGCTGTTCGCCATTTAAAGTGGTACGCGAGCTGGGTTTAGAACGTCGTGAGACAGTTCGGTCCCTATCTGCCGTGGGCGTTGGAAGTTTGAGAAGAGCTGCTCCTAGTACGAGAGGACCGGAGTGGACGCACCTCTGGTGTTCCGGTTGTCACGCCAGTGGCATTGCCGGGTAGCTATGTGCGGACAGGATAACCGCTGAAAGCATCTAAGCGGGAAGCCCCCTTCAAGATGAGACTTCCCTGAGGCCTTGAGCCTCCTGAAGGGCCCAGCGAGACCAGCTGGTTGATAGGTCGGGTGTGGAAGCGCTGCAAGGCGTTGAGCTAACCGATACTAATGGCCCGTGAGGCTTGACCATATAACACCCAAGTGGTCTGTCGATGACAGATGACACCGGATACGCAAGAGACGTCTCGACGTCGGCATGATTCACCGTTTTTCGCCTGACGACCATAGCGTGCGTGAACCACCTGAACCCATGCCGAACTCAGCAGTGAAACCGCTCAGCGCCGATGGTAGTGTGGGGTCTCCCCATGTGAGAGTAGGTCATCGTCAGGCAC
>NZ_QGTM01000054.1 GCF_003182195.1 Halomonas sp. A11-A | reverse complement strand
CAGGTAATTCATTGTGAGCACTTGCCGCGTGTCGGGACGTCGTCGATAAGGAGGTGATCCAGCCGCAGGTTCCCCTACGGCTACCTTGTTACGACTTCACCCCAGTTATGAACCACACCGTGGTGATCGCCCTCCGAAGTTAGGCTAACCACTTCTGGTGCAGTCCACTCCCATGGTGTGACGGGCGGTGTGTACAAGGCCCGGGAACGTATTCACCGTGACATTCTGATTCACGATTACTAGCGATTCCGACTTCACGGAGTCGAGTTGCAGACTCCGATCCGGACTGAGACCAGCTTTTCGGGATTAGCTCCACCTCGCGGCTTCGCAACCCTTTGTACCGGCCATTGTAGCACGTGTGTAGCCCTACCCGTAAGGGCCATGATGACTTGACGTCGTCCCCACCTTCCTCCGGTTTGTCACCGGCAGTCTCCTTAGAGTTCCCGCCATTACGCGCTGGCAAATAAGGACAAGGGTTGCGCTCGTTACGGGACTTAACCCAACATTTCACAACACGAGCTGACGACAGCCATGCAGCACCTGTCTGTGCGTTCCCGAAGGCACCAATCCATCTCTGGAAAGTTCGCACGATGTCAAGGGTAGGTAAGGTTCTTCGCGTTGCATCGAATTAAACCACATGCTCCACCGCTTGTGCGGGCCCCCGTCAATTCATTTGAGTTTTAACCTTGCGGCCGTACTCCCCAGGCGGTCGACTTATCGCGTTAACTGCGCCACAAAGCTCTCAAGGAGCCCAACGGCTAGTCGACATCGTTTACGGCGTGGACTACCAGGGTATCTAATCCTGTTTGCTACCCACGCTTTCGCACCTCAGCGTCAGTGTCAGTCCAGAAGGCCGCCTTCGCCACTGGTATTCCTCCCGATCTCTACGCATTTCACCGCTACACCGGGAATTCTACCTTCCTCTCCTGCACTCTAGCCTGACAGTTCCGGATGCCGTTCCCAGGTTGAGCCCGGGGCTTTCACAACCGGCTTATCAGACCGCCTACGCGCGCTTTACGCCCAGTAATTCCGATTAACGCTCGCACCCTCCGTATTACCGCGGCTGCTGGCACGGAGTTAGCCGGTGCTTCTTCTGTGGGTGATGTCCTTCCTCGAGGGTATTAGCCCCAAGGCTTTCTTCCCCACTGAAAGTGCTTTACAACCCGAAGGCCTTCTTCACACACGCGGCATGGCTGGATCAGGCTTTCGCCCATTGTCCAATATTCCCCACTGCTGCCTCCCGTAGGAGTTCGGGCCGTGTCTCAGTCCCGATGTGGCTGATCATCCTCTCAGACCAGCTACGGATCGTCGCCTTGGTGAGCCATTACCTCACCAACAAGCTAATCCGACATAGACTCATCCGATAGCGCAAGGTCCGAAGAGCCCCTGCTTTCTCCCGTAGGACGTATGCGGTATTAGCCTGGGTTTCCCCAGGTTATCCCCCACTACCGGGCAGATTTCTATGCATTACTCACCCGTCCGCCGCTCGCCACCAGGAAGCAAGCTTCCCGTGCTGCCGCTCGACTTGCATGTGTTAGGCCTGCCGCCAGCGTTCAATCTGAGCCATGATCAAACTCTTCAGTTTAAGATCATATAGTCCTTACCCTTCAATAAAGGAAGCGGACCAAACTTGGCTCAAGGTTCAAACGTTCTCAAAAAGATCCGAAGATCTTTGACGAGCCGCTTGCCTTGATGGTTCAGTGACTGGTCACCGACACATCGACAAGCGCCCACATGAATTACCTGATCGATTGTTAAAGAGCGGCTCCTGGCTCGGCATCCGAGCGGAGCGTCTCGCTTGCTGTCGATGAGAGAAACCTCTCTGTCGCCAGCGCCCTGCGAGGAAGGCGTATTCTACCGATTCGCTTCAGCGTGTCAAGCGGTGGTGAGCAGTGCTTAGCACCCCGTCCGATCTCCGCTGACAACACGCCTCATCTTGCCGAGGCGTTGCGAATAGAGCCCTTAGCGAGCCCTGCAGAACAAGTGGCGCGCATTCTAG
>NZ_QGTM01000053.1 GCF_003182195.1 Halomonas sp. A11-A | reverse complement strand
CGGGTGTGCGCCAGGCAAAGCCTGGTCGCTGGGGGAGCCACACAGGGAGGCGTGGCCTAAACAGCGAATTGAAACCCAGTGGGTGCAAGTCCCACCCGGCCAAGGGTAGCCGCCAGCCGGTAGCGAGTCTTGCGCAGCATCGGGCAACCGGCGCTGTGAAGCGTAGACAGTGAGTGAGCAGGCCGTGTGATAGAGCACCGAAATGTTGGAATCGTGGCTGCCGACATTCTGCCCGACGTGGAAGGCAACACCGACCCGCTGAAATGGCTTGGCGGAAAGGAGCCACCGGTGTCAGAGAGCAGGGCATGCTCACACAGGGGTTTCCCAGGAACCTGGGAGGCCCGCCTTTCTCCCCCGAAAGGTGAAAAATCAGGTGCAGGAGCCACCTGTCCCGAAAGCTCCCGGTTCGGTGCTGTCGTGCCTGACGGTACCGGAAGCGAACCACAGGCACTCAGGGGGTACGGCCAGGCGATCACAAGGAGCCAGTCGGACGGAAGGGCGGGAGTCGGAGTTGCCCATAGTACCGAAGAAGGCGGGGAACCTACTCGACGGGACCCGCTGGAGGGAAGGGGCAATCAATCATCAGAACTGCACGAGGGACACATGACAGGTACACAGGAACCTGAGGTCATGTCCACGAAACAAGTGCGGATAGCAGCGCTGGCAGAGCGCTTCCCGCAGCGTGCCTTCACGTCACTGGCGCACCATATCGACGCCCAGTGGCTAAAGACGGCCTACCTGATGACGCGCCGTGACGGTGCCGTCGGGATCGATGGCCAGACGGCGGACGACTTCGCGCGTGACTTCGAGGCCAACATCCAGCGCCTGCTGGAAGCGGCCAAGAGCGGTCGCTACCGGGCGCCGCCGGTGCGGCGTGTCCATATCCCCAAGGGAGACGGGCGTGCCACACGACCGATCGGCGTCCCCACCTTCGAAGACAAGGTCCTGCAGCGTGCCGTGGTCGCCCTGCTGGAGCCTCTCTACGAGCATGACTTCCTGGAGTGCTCATATGGCTTCCGGCCAAGGCGCTCGGCGCACCAGGCGATCAAGACGGTATGGGATGAATTGTCGAGGATGGGCGGTGGTTGGGTCATCGACCTGGACATCAAGGCCTTCTTCGACACGATCGACCACCGGCACCTGCGAGCGTTTCTGCAGCAACGAGTGAAGGACGGTGTGATCCTGCGCCTGATCGGCAAGTGGCTCAAGGCCGGGGTACTGGAGGCCGGGCAGTGGCAGAAGGGTGAGCTAGGCAGTCCGCAAGGGGGCGTGATTTCCCCTTTATTGGCGAACGTTTACCTCCACTACGTGCTGGACGAGTGGTTCGAACAAGATGTTAAGCCACGACTGAAAAGTCAGGCGTTCGAGGTGCGTTTCGCCGATGATGCCGTGCTCGCCTTCAGCAACGAAGCCGACGCCCGCAAGGTGTTAGAGGTACTGCCCAAGCGCTTCGCGCGCTACGGGCTGACCCTGCACCCCACCAAGACCCGGCTGGTGCGGTTCCGGCCGCGCCCGGGGCAACGCGCCGAGACCTTCGACTTCCTGGGTTTCACCCACTACTGGGGGAAGTCACGCCGGGGCAGCTTGATTATTCAGCGGAAGACGGCGAAGGACAGGTTCAGTCGCGGGCTCAAACGGATCGCACATTGGTGTCGCCATAACCGACACCGTCCACTGCGTGACCAACATCGGGAGCTATGCAGGAAAGTGCAGGGGCATGCAGCCTACTACGGTATTCGTGGCAACATGAGAGCCCTACAGACATTCCGGTTCCGAGTGTCGTGGATCTGGGTGAAGTGGCTGAGTCGCCGCTCACAGAAGGGCCATATCCCGTGGGACAAAGCCTGCAAGCTACTGGATGCCCTGCCACTAACTCCGGTGAGGATTGTGCAGCAATGCTGAGTCCTTCAGCGAACCTGATGATTGAGGAGCCGGGTGCGTTAATTGCGCACGCCCGGATCTGAGGGGGGCCGGGACGAGCAATCGCCCGGTCTACCCGACT
>NZ_QGTM01000052.1 GCF_003182195.1 Halomonas sp. A11-A | reverse complement strand
CAAAGAATTCGGCCAGAAATGGCTAAGTCACTGAATTCTCATGCCATGAGTGCCGATTTCAGGCCAAAATCGGACTGGAAGTGTCGAACTCGGGGGAATGGGGTCGCCGTGCTCCGAAAGGCTTTCGAGATGCCCTTCGATGGCCTCTCGCGCATTGGCGATTGCCTCGTCGAAGGTATCGCCAGCGGAGAAGCAGCCCGGCAGATCGGGCACGACTACGCCATAAGCGTGCTGCTCGTCGCCAACCTCGATCGCAATGGGATAGTGCATGGTGTCGCTCCGCCTCAAGCTCCTTGAACAGGTCTGCGCTCTTCATACCCGTCTCCTTGCCGCACCCTTGAGGTTATAGCAACTCTAATCAGCAGTTGCACAAGGATTCATAACCCTGATGACACCCTTTGGAGCGCTCTGAGTCTCGCCACGGCTTGGGAGTGGGCGGAGCCGAGCCCTGCCGGGCTCAACCACGGCGGCGTCTGGAGCTGTGGGTGGGTTAGAGCACTGCTTGGCGATAAGCAGCACACGGGGTGAGGTGTCAGGTGAATACCATCACTGTACAGTCAGGCGAATACCACCACTGTACAGGCGATTTGATCATACGGGACCCTACACTCTACTCAACAAGCAACGACTTAATCGATGAAACGACATACCCGACGTTATCATCATTCACTCCTGACAAGTTAATCCTTCCTGAATCCAGCATATATATACTAAATTCCTCTCTCAACACGCCCACGTCTTCTTTACGAACTGGAATCAATGAAAATAACCCCGCACCACTATAGACGTTTCGAAAAACAGCACCACACCCTTGCCTATGAGCCTCATCAACCAGCACTTTCCTTACACATTTAACTCTGGAAGACATAAGACTTAATTCTTCTTCCCACATCCTCTTAAGATCAGGCGATGACAGTATTTCTCTCACAATTAATGCTCCATGTATAGCTGGGCTAGAAATACTTACTCTAGCCAACTTGGCTAGATGCAGCTTGGCCTTTACGCAGCTATCGCGGCTTTTACCTAGGACTACAAGAGCTCCAACCCTATCTCGGTAAAGTCCAAAATTCTTAGAGCAAGAATAAGCAACAAACATCTCATCCAAATGTTCAGAGAACAGTTCTACGCAGTATGCATCTTTGCTTAACCCATTTGCAAGACCATGATAGGCCATGTCGATTACTGGAAATAGCCCTCTTTCTTTTACCACTTCCAACACAGCGCCCCATTGACGCCTTGAAAGATCAAAACCAGTAGGATTATGACCGCAACCGTGCAAAACAACAACATCCCCACCTGGAATTTCTTTAATGCTTTCAAGCATAACCTGAAAATTTAAATCACCCCCAATTCCTTGATAAGGATAACAAGCAACTTTCATTCCCACATGTGTGAAAATATCCACATGATTCCCCCATGTCGGGTCACATACCCAGACCCCCTTATCATTACTGATCTGTTTAAGAAACTCTGCCGCAAGCCTAACTGCTCCCGTTCCACCTATAGTTTGAATCGACAAAACCCTTCCATCTTCAATTAAATCACTCCTTTCCTTGAAAAGAAGCCATGAGATCACATCACAAAACCCCTCAAGCCCACCTGAACCTTTATAAATCTTATCTGCCGATCCACTAACAACAAAGTTTTCTGCGATTCTCACAGACTCCATAAGAGGAGTGTTACCATACTGATCTTTATAAAGACCAATTCCTAAATCAACCTTCCTAGGATCAGCATCACTCATGAAATGTTTGCTAAGAGTCAAGATTGGGTCAGGACGAATCATTTCAAGCCTTTCAAACATGAAAAAACCTCTCTGCTGAGATAAAATAAAAGCCGTGTTTCGCACAACCGAGCCACGGCTTTAGGATCTATTAATTTCTTAGCACTCATATGCAGTTTTTTTAGCTAGCTTACTTGCTTCCTCTATGATTATATCTTCTTGGCTAGCCACCAGCTTTCTTGAAGCAAGTCTTTCACACAGCTCAAAAACGTCAACCCCGAAGTCAGACGAGACTTTCTGGACATACTTCCCATAGCCAGTGAACAGGCCGTACATTCCTGTCATGATGTTTATTGCCTTTATATCAGGAACACTTCTTGTTATACTATTCTCTGCATACAAAGATAGATTAACAAGGTCCTTGAACTTGACGTTCATTTTGTATCCGTATCTTTCAAACACAGCAACCACAGCCTCTAGCTGTGTATTCCCTGAGCCCGCCCCAAAGCCTTTAATAGTGGCGTCAACCATCTCTGCACCAGACTCTACTGCCGCAATTGAGTTTGCGACAGCGAGGCCAAGGTTATTATGAGCATGATAGCCTATAGTAATTCCGAGGTTTTCATGCAAGGCTGTGACTTTTTCACTGACAATATCAGGGGTCGAGTACCCAGCGCTGTCCATGAGGACAATTCCATCCGCCCCTGCGGCTTTCATACCGGCGGCTTCTTTTAAGAGCCTTTCGGCGTCAGCCATGTGAGACATGATAAGAACACCATACACCACCTTATCCTTCGCTTTAAGATACTGTATCGGCCTATAAGTTATATTGCTTTCCGTACAGTGACTAGCAATTCGGAAAACATCCACACCGATTTCAATGGCCTTATCAAGATCTGAATGTTTACCCACACCAGGAACAAAATGTATCCCCAGCCTGGATGTTTTACAATTTTCTCTAGCAACAGACAGCATAGTTTCATCATCTACTTTGGCAACACCAAACGCACTGGATGACGCTCCCAGCCCGTATCCGTGGCCAACTTCGACGATATCTAACCCAGCTCGATCGGCTCCTTTACAGTAATTAGCTAAGTGCCTAACCGAAAGTTTTCGTGCATAATGTGTGTAGGATAACTGACACGGACGGAACCATGGCAAGGCGCTTCGTTGCACCTCTCACTGAGTCTGAGCAGCAGACGCTGTCCTCCGCCTATCACCATGGTGAGAAGCGCGCCCTACGTCGACGTGCGCATGCCATCT
>NZ_QGTM01000051.1 GCF_003182195.1 Halomonas sp. A11-A | reverse complement strand
GCAACACGCTATGAGCGACTGGCGAGAAACTACCAGTCGCTACTCAACCTTGTATCCGCCGTCATATGGCTGGCCTAATTGTTAACGCTCCCTAGATATTCCTGTTTGATTGCGGGAAGCCGATTGCCAACCGGCACTGCGCAAGGTTGTAGGTGGGCTTCATAGCCGCGGCGGCAGCCCAAACCGTTTAGCGTACGAATAGTGGTTTTGTCGCACACGGCAACGGATGGGGGAGTAAACTTGGAGACATCAGAGGCATTATTGCTGCTCGAGGCCTTGGGCATCGGACTTCTGATCGGGATCGAGCGCGAGCGGAATACAGGCGTGACCGGGGGGCTTGTCCCGGCAGGCGTGCGCACCTTTGCGCTCGCCTCACTGACCGGCGCGCTGAGTCAGATTGCCGGTGGATGGCCAATGCTCGCCGTCGCCGTCGCCGTCATCGGCGGCCTTCGCATGGCGACGCACCTGTCCCAACCGGATCGCCAAGCGGGCCTGACCACCAGCCTTGCCCTGTTGATCGTGGTCGTGCTGGGTGCGCTGTCAATCGAGCACACGTTCCTTGCGGCGGCATCGGGCGTCCTGGTTGCGGCGCTCTTGGCTGCGCGCACGGTGCTGCGCGACTTCAGCCGCTCGGTGCTAAACGATTTCGAGATCCGCGACGGTCTCATCCTCGGCGTCTCGGCGCTCCTGATCCTGCCGATCCTGCCCAACGAAGCATTGGGTCCGGGCGGGGCGATCAATCCACAGAAACTGTTCGTGATCGTCATTCTTGTCATGGCGATCGGCGCTGTCGGCCACATCTGCACACGGGTCTTCGGTTCACGGCTGGGTCTGCCATTAAGCGGTTTCCTCTCCGGGTTCGTGTCGAGCACCGCCACCGTGGTGGCTATGTTGAAGAAGGTGCAGGATCGGCCGCTCGAGGCCTATCCCGCCGCTGCGGGTGTTACGTTCTCCTCAGTTTCGTCGCTCGCGCAGACCGGTATCGTACTGCTGTTTCTCAGCCCTTCGATGTTCACACTTGCAGCCCCGATCCTGATCATCCCTTCGCTAGTGGCATTGCTCTACGGGACCGTGCTTGCACGCATCGGATCGCGCGGCGGCGGAGCAGAGCCCGATGGGCTCGAACTTCCCAGTCGGATATTCAGCGTCCGGGGCGCCGTGAGCTTTGCGGCTATGGTGGCAACAGTCATTGTCGTCACCGCTGTCCTGAACGAGTATTTCGGAAGCGAGGCCATCTTGGTGTCGGCGGCACTCGCTGGGCTGGTGAGCACGGGATCCGCTGCGGTTGCGTTGGCCTCGCTGGTTGTGGCCGGACAGCTGCCCGCATCCGAGGCGGTCGTGCCGCTGGCAGCAGCGATCAGCGTGAATGCCGGGGTACGGATCGTCCTGGCCTTGCGGGGAGGAGCGGCGGCGTTCGGCTGGTCTGTTGCCGGCGGCCTGATGCTGACGGCCGCTGCTGTCTGGGCGGGGTGGTGGTTTGCAGCAGCCATCAGCATAATGGTCGCGCCCTGAGCCTCATGCCGCGGCGCAAACGCGTAAATCGCTACACATCAGGAATGGGATGGTCCAAAAACAACTTCGCGGCGAAGATGTCGGCTCTGAGGCTCTGAGATAGCCGAGCTGTTGGTCTTTGATTGACCCCAAGCGAAGCAGTATGCCGTTCTGTTTTTTGCGGAGAAGGTTGTCTTTCAGGCCCGTCCCCTCCGCCACTTTCCCCCGCGAAAGCGTTCTCCCGATCCGGCTGTGGCCAGATTTTTCCGTTGTTTTCGAGGGTTATGCGTATGGGGCTGTTCAGCGGCGTCGGTGCCAGGAGGTCCGGTAGAGGTCTCTCATGGCCGATATTCTCCGGACCTCATGACTGCGCGGATTTGGTGAATTTGTTGCAAATATCTGGATTTGCGAGACTTTTTCTACGTCGCAGCTGGGCACATCGACACCAGTGGCGTTCGCTGAAATGGAACAGAACTCGAACTTTTGCTACAGCCAGCCGGCACGGTCGTCTCACGCATCAACTTCCGCGATGCGGACCGTACCGCCTTCAGACCTTCGACGGCGTCCACCCCATCGCTTACGGCTCATCGCTGCTCTGCGTCGCCTCACTGTGATGACGGCAGCCTGCGAACAAGGCACTCGTCATTCGCCCATGGACTGTGCGTCGGCCTGCAGCGTTGTCCCCTTCAACCACCCACGCCACAACGAGCAGCCCAATCGGCACTGCCCTCTACAAGATGTTGCTCATGAGGGTGTCGTTGTGCCATGTTGACCGTGACCCGATCTTGAATTCATACGGAGCAACGCAGCAACAGAGTCTTCGTTCATCTTAGACACTCATTAACGTCGATTGGCGCAAATTCGGCAGCAGCGTGGAGCGACGCCCCCGAAACCATGACACAAACTCCTCGTAGTGATGCCAACCAGAATATAGAAAAACAAGAGCAGGGAGAACGTCCGTACATGTCATTCCGTTATATCGGATCAAAGGCCCGTGTCGTCGACACCATCATCGACCGGATCGGGTCGCCGGATAGCGGGATGTTCATTGATGCATTTTCGGGGACTGGTGCGGTTGCGGAAGCTGCTTCCAGAGCCGGTTGGAAAGTACATGTAAACGATCATCTGAGTTCGTCGGCCATCATGTCATTCGCGAGGCTGGTCTCCAAAGCCGACGTTCTGTTTTCCGGGCTCGGGGGGTATGCCAGTGCCGTCGATGTGCTGAATTCGCTCAAGCCACAGCGCGGCTTCATCTGGCGTGAATACAGCCACAACATTGTTCTGTGTCCCGCATGTATTTCACGGAAGGCAATGCCCAGAAGATCGGTGCAATCCGCAGCCAGATCCGCGAATGGCGCTCTCGTGAAGACATAAACCAGAGTGAAGAACGTGTTCTGATCGCAGACCTAGGTCATGTTGACAAATGGCGGAGCCAGAGGCGGATCGACGTGATGTCGATGAAGCCCAGGAAGCTTTCGGCGGTCTTGTCGTAGCGGGTGGCGACGCGACGGGCATTCTTGAGCTTGTTGAAGCGTAACCGGTCATTCCAAGGCGTGCCGGTTTCCGCTTGCCTTATACGTCGCGTAGTGGCTGGATCAGGGCCACCGCGACCTTCCACTGCCGGTTATCTTCCGACTGCACGACGACCGTCTTGCGGTTGATCTTGATGACCCGGCCGAACACCTGACCCTCGCGGCTCTCGAAGGAAACGGCCTGCCCCAGGGTCAGGCGGCTCAACACCGCCATCTCCTGTCGGGCCTGGAGGTCGTCGATACGGCGGCAGATGAGGTCGTTGAGCGCCAGGAGCTGGTCGAGGCTCATGTCGTCGATACGCATGGGGAACCGGATCTCGTGCATCGGGAAAGGCGCCACCTTGCCCGATGCGCCGGCGGGTGTCGATTCAGCGCTCGATGTCGGAGCGCAGCGGCGCGTCGGCGAACAGGGTCTTCCAGCGACGCGGTGTCAGCTCGTCGACCCGTGAGGCGAGATGAAGCGCCACGCGCTGGAGGACATCGACCAGATAGGTGTAGGGGTCGACGCCCTGCAGCCGGCAGGTGGTCAGCAGGCTCTGCACGATGCCG
>NZ_QGTM01000050.1 GCF_003182195.1 Halomonas sp. A11-A | reverse complement strand
ATGGCTCAATGCCGTGCCTGAGCGCCGTAGGAATCCCCTTCCTTTCCGCCGTTGGCGGCAGCTGCCTAAGCAGCTGAGGGAGGGGAGGACGTCAAAGACGACTTGGGGGTGGATGCGCCCACCCCGATTCTCCAAAGCAAGCTCCAGGCAAGCGAGGTAAGGTGGAATGTGCGGTATCGTGGGCCTTCTGGCCAAGCAGGCGGTGAACCAGGGCATCTATGACGCCCTGACGGTGCTACAGCATCGCGGACAGGACGCCGCCGGCATGATGACCTGGCATGAGGGCCGCTTCCTGCTGCGCAAGAGCAACGGCCTGGTGCGGGACGTCTTCCATACCCGCCACATGGCGCGGCTGAAGGGCAACCTGGGCATTGGCCACGTGCGCTATCCCACCGCCGGCTCCTCCAGCGAGGCGGAGTCGCAGCCGTTCTACGTCAACTCCCCCTACGGCATCGCGCTTGCCCACAACGGCAACCTCACCAACTCCGACCAGCTCAAGCAGGAGCTCTTCACCTCGGACCTGCGCCATATCAACACCAGCTCCGACTCCGAGGTGCTGCTCAACGTCTTCGCCCATGAGCTCGGCAAGCAGGGCCTGCACCTGGCGCCGGGTGACATCTTCGACGCCGTGCGCCGGGTGCACCGCCGCTGCCGGGGCGGCTACGCTGCGGTGGCGATCATCAACGGCGTGGGCCTGGTGGCCTTCCGCGACCCCAACGGCATCCGCCCGGTCGTCTTCGGCACCCGCGACGAGGGACAGGGCCAGGAGGTGATGATCGCCTCCGAGTCGGTGGCACTCGACGTCGGCGGCTTCGAGCTGCACCGCGACCTGGACCCGGGCGAGGCGATCTTCGTCGACATGGCGGGCCAGATCCATACCCAGCAGTGCGCCGATCACCCGATGTTGGCGCCCTGCATCTTCGAGCACGTCTACCTGGCGCGCCCGGACTCGATCCTCGACGGCGCCTACGTCTACGGCACCCGCATGGAGATGGGGCGCAAGCTCGGCGACCGCATCCAGAGCGAGTGGCCGGAACACGACATCGACGTGGTGATCCCGATCCCCGACACCTCGCGCACCTCCGCCCTGGAGCTCGCCCAGCACCTGGGGGTGACCTACCGCGAGGGCTTCATGAAGAACCGCTACATCGGGCGCACCTTCATCATGCCCGGCCAGACCCAGCGCAAGAAGTCGGTGCGCCAGAAGCTCAACGCCATCGGCGTGGAGTTCGAGGGCAAGAACGTGCTGCTGGTGGACGACTCCATCGTGCGCGGCACCACCTGCAAGCAGATCATCCAGATGGCCCGGGAGGCCGGCGCCAACAAGGTCTACTTCGCCTCCGCCGCGCCGCCGGTGCGCTACCCCAACGTCTACGGCATCGACATGCCGGCGGCCAGCGAGCTGATCGCCCACGGGCGCAGCGAGGCCGAGGTGGGGGAGCTGATCGGCGCCGATCGCATCTTCTACCAGGACCTCGAGGACCTGAAGAGCGCCTGTCGCGAGGTGAACCCCAACCTCGACGCCTTCGACTGCTCGGTGTTCGACGGCAACTACGTCACCGGCGATATCGACGCCGCCTACCTGGCTGACCTCGAGGCCTCGCGCAGCGACGATGCCAAGCAGCAGCAGAGCGCCGGCGACCACGCCCTGGTCGGCGTGCACAACCAGGACGACATCGATGACTGAGGCCTCCATGGATCCGCACGAATCCCCCGAACAGGAGTGGGCGCTGGCGACCCTGGCGATCCGCGCCGGTCACGAGCGCACCCATGAGCAGGAGCACGCCGAGCCGATCTTCCCGACCTCGAGCTTCGTCTACGAGAGCGCGGCCGAGGCGGCGGCCAAGTTCGCCGGCGAGGAGCCGGGCAACATCTACTCGCGTTTCACCAACCCCACGGTGCGCACCTTCGAGCAGCGCCTGGCGGCGCTGGAGGGGGGCGAGCGCTGCGTGGCCACCAGCTCAGGCATGGCCGCGATCCTCTCCACCGCCCTGGCGCTGCTGTCGGCCGGCGACGAGATCGTCGCCTCGCGCTCGCTGTTCGGCTCCACGGTGAGCCTGTTCGACAAGTACCTGGGCAAGCTCGGCGTCACCACCCGCTACGTGGAGCTCGCCGACCTCGCCGCCTGGGAGGCGGCGATGACGCCGGCCACGAAGCTGCTCTTCGCCGAGACGCCGTCGAATCCGCTCTCCGAGCTGGTCGATATCGCGGTGCTCGCCGAGATCGCCCATCGCCACGGCGCGCTGCTGGCCATCGACAACTGCTTCCTGACCCCGGCCCTACAGCGCCCTCTGGACCTCGGCGCGGATCTGGTGATCCACTCCGCCACCAAGTACCTGGACGGGCAGGGCAGGGCGATTGGCGGCGCCGTGGTAGGGCGCGAGGCCGAGCTCGAGGAGGTGTTCGGGGTGGTGCGCACCTGCGGCCCCTGCCTGAGCCCCTTCAACGCCTGGATCTTCACCAAGGGGCTTGAGACCCTGGCCCTGCGCATGAAGGCCCACTGCGAGAATGCGAAGGCCCTGGCCGAGTGGCTCGAGGCGCACCCGGCGGTGGCGCGGGTCCACTACAGCGGTCTCGAGAGCCACCCGCAGCACGCCCTGGCCGCCCGCCAGCAGCAGGGCTTCGGCGCGGTGCTGGGGTTTGAAGTCAAGGGGGGGCGCGAGGCGGCCTGGTCGGTGATCGACGCCACCCGGCTGCTCTCCATCACCGGCAACCTGGGAGATGTGAAGACCACCATCACCCACCCGGCCACCACCACCCACGCCCGGCTCTCGCCGGAGCAGAAGGCGGCCGCCGGCATCGCGGAGGGGCTGGTCCGCGTCGCGGTGGGCCTGGAGGCGATCGACGATATCCGCGCCGACCTCGCCCGGGGCCTCGACGCCCTGGCCTGAGCCATGCCGCACGTGGCACCGCTCTACGCCCGTCCCGCCCTCGGCGGGGCGGGCGTTGTCGTCTTCGCCCTTGAATTCTCGCCGGCCGGGACCATCTCATCAGGGCACGCACTTATTCTGGCGCCCAAGGAGGGCAACGATGAAGATCCTGATGGTACTCACCTCCCACGACCGCATGGGCGATACCGGCCACGCGACCGGCTTCTGGCTGGAGGAGTTCGCCGCCCCCTACTACGTCTTCAAGGATGCCGGCGCCGAGATCACCCTGGCCTCGCCGAAGGGCGGCCAGCCCCCGGTGGACCCCAACTCCCTGGCCGAGGAGGCGCTCACCGAGGAGACGCGCCGCTTCGAGGCGGATGACGCCGCCAAGGCCCAGCTGGCCGCCACCCGGCCCCTCGCCGAGGTGGCGCTCGACGACTTCGATGCGCTCTTCTTCCCGGGCGGCCACGGCCCGCTCTGGGACCTCACCGACAATGCCGAGGTGAAGCGCCTGATCGAGGCGTTCCTGGCCGCCGGCCGGCCGGTGGGGGCGGTCTGCCATGCCCCCACGGTGCTGCTGCAGGTGCGCACCCCATCCGGCGAGCCGCTGGTCAAGGGGCGGCGCGTGACCGGCTTCTCCAACAGCGAGGAGGAGGCCGTGGGGCTCACTGCCGTGGTGCCGCACCTGCTCGAGGATGCCCTGAAGGCGCAGGGCGCCGACTACCAGCGCAGCGCTGTCGACTTCGCGCCCTTCCAGCTTCGCGACGACCTCCTGGTCACCGGCCAGAACCCGGCCTCCAGCGCGCCGACGGCTGAGCTGCTGCTGGAAGCCCTCGCCAGATAAGCGCTTCCCTGACCAAAAAGCGCGACAAGCCTCGGCACTTCAGGCCGAGGAAGGATAGCGCGGGCGCCTCAGGCGCCCTATACTACTGGATATAAATACAGCTTCGGGTCACTATGCAACGCCTCCAAGCCTTCAAATACGAACTGATGCCCAACGGCGAGCAGGTGCGGAAAATGCGCCAGTT
>NZ_QGTM01000049.1 GCF_003182195.1 Halomonas sp. A11-A | reverse complement strand
CCTGCCCTGCGTCGTTGGCGATCCAGATCCTGCCGGCGGCTGCCGGAGCGCAGATGATGCCATAAAACCCTCGCCAACGAAGCCTCGTTAGGCGCTACCATGGGCCAATGGGCAGACCAGGCGACGACAAGAGACAGCAGGAGCGACCCCCGCGGAGCGGCCCCTGGCGGTGGCTGGGCGGCTCGGCCGTCGTCGTGGCGCTAGCCCTGGCTGGCGTGATCCTGACCCTGCCCGCCCTGCTGGACAGCCCCTGGCTGCAGGCCAGGCTCTCCGGCCAGGAGGGGCTCTCGATCCGCTGGGAGGGCTCGCGCCCCGGCTGGGAGCACCTCACCGTGGAGCGGCTCGTGATCGAGCGCGATGACGAGGCGCTCCCGCTGGCGCTGGAAGTCGATGCCGCCCGCCTTGAGCTCGCCCTGCCGGCCATGCTGGCGTCCCTGCTGACCCGACGCCTGGCGATTCGCGAGCTGTCGGCCAGCGGCCTGCGCCGCCTGGAGGTCGACGGTCACCGGCTGAGCGGCGAGGGCCGGCTCGCCCTGTCGGACCTGGCGCTGGCCCGGGACGAGCTGGGCGTGGGGCGACTCACCCTGGCACTGCAGCAGGCCACCCTGGCCCGGGACGGGATGCCCCTGGCCGAGGAGATTGCCCTGGCCGCCGACCTCAGCGCGGCGCCCTTCGATCCCGCGGCCCATCCCGGCCAGGCCGCGCTGCGCTTCCTCTCCGGCGACCTCACCCTGGCGGCCCGCGCCGACGCCTGGGACCTCTTCAATCCCTATCTGGCGGAGCTGGGCTGGCTGGGCCTGACCGGACGCGGCAGCCTCGAGGGCGCGCTCTCCCTGGAACGGGGCGTGCTTGCCCCCGGCAGCCGCCTGGTGCTTGACGCCGCCGAGCTCGGCGTCACCCTGGACGAGACCGCCCTGCTGGCGGGCCGCCGCCAGGATGACGCCACACCGGCCTGGGTGGTCCCCGGCGAGGCCTATCGTCTGAGCGGTGCCGGCCGCGTGACGGCCAGCGTCGACGAGGAGGCCACGGCTTCGGGGGATGCAGCGGCCGGCCGGCTGGCGGTGACCCTGCAGCAGCTGGCGATGCATCAGGGCGAGGAGCCGGCACCGCTGCTGACGGGTCGGCGATTCGAGCTCGAGGCGTCGCTGCCCACGGACCTGGCCGCCTCACCAGCACCGCCCGACGAGGCGCGGCTGAGCTGGCAAGCGGCCACGGTGCCAGATGTTCGCGCCCTGGCGCGTTTCCTGCCGGAACACGCCCCGGTGGCCCTGCAGAGCGGACGCGCCGCCCTGGACGGCCGGCTGGACTACCGGGCGGGAGAGCTCTCCGGCGCCTTCACCCTGGCCGGCGAACGGGTCTCCCTGACCCTTCAGGGGCAGCCGCTGCGGGGCGACCTGCGCCTCGACCTGGCGCTGCCTGGCCTCGACCCGGAGGCGCGACGACTGGATCTCTCCGGCACCCGCCTGCGGCTCGACGTCGCCGGCGACGAGCGCGCCGACGCCCTGGGCCTGGACCTGACCCTGGAGACCGCCCGGCTCGCGTCCCGGGTGCCGCTGGACACCCTGCGCGACCAGCCGCAGCCGCCGCTGGACGGCGAGCTGGCGCTGTCCGGCCGCCTCGACCGGCTGGGATTTCTCGACCCCTTCCTGACGGGGCTGTTCGACGGAAGCGGCATCGCCCTGAGCGGGGGCGGCGAGGTGCGCGCCAGGGCGCGGCTGATGGATGGCCGGGTCGATGCCGGCAGCCGGCTGGAGGTGGCCAGCGATGCGCTCGGGGTGAGCCTGCCCCACGCCCGCGCCGAGGGCCGCGGTCGCCTCGTCGCCGAGTGGCGCGACACCGACACCCTGCCGCTGCGCCTGGACCTGCGCCTGGAGGAGGCCGGGATGATCCGCCACGCTGATGGCGCGCGCCTGCTGGAGGGCGCCCGCCTGACCCTGGCGGCCGAGGGCCACCCGCCGGAGGCAGGCAGCTCGCCGCTGCCCGAGCGGGCCGCGCTCGCCTGGGAGGGCGCCAGCCTGGCGGACGTGGCCGTGCTCTCGCCCTATCTTCCCGAAGGCGCCCCCTTCGCACTCAGCGGCGGCCGGGCCGACAGCCGGGGCCGCCTGATGCTCGAGGAGGAGCGCATCCGCGGCGAGGCATGGCTCAGCGGTCGCCGAATCAGCGGCCGGCTGCTCGGCGAGGAGGTCTCCGGCGAGATGACCCTCGAACTGGCCCTGGGCCAGGCCAGCCTGGACGGCAGCGAGTTCGACCTCTCCGGCAGCCGGCTGACGCTCTCCGCCGCGGCCGCCAATGCCGACGAGGAACAGCGGCTGGGCAGCGTGCTGGTGGCCCGGGAGGCACGCTTCACCCGGCTGGATCAGCCCAGCGCGCGGCGCGGGCGGCTGGTTCTGGAGGGCATGGTCGACCGCCTGGGGTTCCTGGACGCCTTCCTGCCCCGGGAGCACGGCCTCATCCTGCGCGGCAGCGGCCGGCTGGCGGCCGATCTGCACCTGGCAGGCGAGCAGCTGCTGGCGCCGAGCCACCTGCGGGTGGATGCCGACGACCTCGCGGTGGGCTTCCTCGACTACCGGGCGGTGGGGCGCGGCGAACTCGACGCGCGCCTGGAGGGCGAGGCAGAAAGCCCCGGCGCCCGGCTGACGCTCTCGCTGCCGCGCTTCGCCCTGCGCCGCGAGGCCGAGCAGGAGCGCACCTGGCTGGCCGGGCGCCACCTGACCCTGGAGACCGCCACGCCCCACTTCTCCACGGACCCCGAGCGGCTCGACATCGGCGCCTTCACCACCAGGGTGGCACTGCCCATCGTCGAGGTGCCGGACCTCGCCCTCTACAACGCCTACCTGCCGGAGGCGGCAGGCGTGGAGCTGCTGGGCGGGCGCGCCAGCCTGGAGGCGGCGCTGGCGATGGAGGGCCTGGGCGCCCACGGCGACCTGGTGCTGCAGGCCTTCGGCACCGAGCTGCGCCTGGCCAGCCAGCGGTTGACGGGCGACCTGCGCCTGGAGGCTCGCCTGCGCGAGGGCGACCTGGCCGAGCGGCGGTTCGATGCCTCGGGCTCCCTGCTGCGCCTGGACAACGTCACCCGCCGGGATGCCGACGGCCAGGGCGAGGCCGGCTGGTGGACCCGGCTCTCCCTCGAGGAGGGCCGTCTTACCTGGGCGGAACCGCTGGAGGTCGATGCCCGGCTGGGCCTCGCCATGCGCGACAGCGGCCTGCTGGCGCGGCTGTTCCTGGCGGGCGCCCGGGAGCGCGACTGGCTGGGGCGCCTGCTGACCGTGCGCGATATCCAGGGCGAGGCTCGGCTGACCATGGCCGCCGACGGCATCTACCTGGATGAGGCACGGCTGGAGGGGGGGCCGCTGGCCCTGCTGGCCGCGCTCGCCTTTCGCGACGAGCGCCTGGACGGCCAGCTCTACGCCAGGCTGGGACGACTCGCCGTTGGCGTCGCCCTGCAGGAGGGCGAGCGAACGCTGCGCTTCTGGCAGCCGCGCCGCTGGTTCGGGGAGCAGGGTCGAGAGGAGCTGGAGGAGACCTCCCCGGAGGCGTTCCGGGAGGCCCTGACGCCACGTTGAGGCGGAGGTCTTCGCGCTCGGTCGCGGGCTGCATGAACAAAGGTCCTGATGAAGGTCGTTAGCATGCAAAAAAAGCATGCGAAACGCCTCTGTGACGGGTCCGTCCGCCGTATTGCACCGCATCATCACATGCTAGAATCGGCGCGCTTATTACCCCCTCCCCGCAACCCCTTCCTCGGGACACTGCAACCATGCACACAATCGATGGCATCGCCTCACGGCCCCGGCGCTCCGCCTGGTGGTCGAGCCTTCTCGTATTCGCTTGTTTCGCCCTGCTGTTCAGCCCCGCCGCCCATGCGGTGACCGGCGAGCTGGACATGACCGGCTCCCTGGTCGGCGTGCTGGCCGTGAGTATCTTCGTCCTCGCCTATGCCCTCGTTATGGGCGAGGAGAAGCTGCACATGCGCAAGTCCAAGCCG
>NZ_QGTM01000048.1 GCF_003182195.1 Halomonas sp. A11-A | reverse complement strand
TCGTACACGCCGTCGAGCCACAGCATGTGGAAGTGAACATTCAGGTTCAGCGCGCTGCCGAAGCGCTGGATCAGCGTTACCGCGCCGCATTGCGCGCTGGCGTGGTCGACGCCGACTTGATCGGCTAACCAGCCGGCGATGACGCGCTGCACGATCACCAGCACCGGGCCGATGGCCTCCGGCTTGGTAGGTCATCGAACTCATCCGCAGCTGTTCCACCTGCACACGGATATTTCTCCGGCGCTCAAGCTGTTTGCCATCACCGGCTTTCTGGGCGGGCTCACCACCTTTTCCAGCTTTTCCGCCGAAACCGTGGAACGCCTGCTGGCCGGACAAGCCGGCTGGGCCTTTGCCCTGATGTTGCTGCACCTTGGGGGTTCCCTCACCCTGACCTGGCTCGGCCTCATGACGGTGGGTGCCCAGCGCGTCTGGGGTTGATTTGGGCCGAGTTTGGGCCGAGTTTGGGCAGGGTTGGGGGCCGGGTTTCCTGTCAGCTTGTCGACAAGCCGACAGGTTTCAGTAGCGGGGCACCTTCTGCATCTCCTGGGTGTTCAGGGCCGTGGTGGTGGTGATGGAGCCTTCCGAAGTGGCCCACCAGAGGGTGACCCAGGCGTAGCCAGCCTCATCCACCCGTTCCACTTCGCAGATGGAGCCCACCATTTCCAGGAATAACTCCAGGTCTTCCTCGTCCATGTCCGGGTCGGGACTGATACCGAGGATGCGGACCTGATCGCCAGGGCCGACGGGCTGGCCGAATTTGTCCGGAACGGTGGCGGGGATGGGGGTCATGGGCTTTGCTCCTGGCGAGGGTAAGGGGAGGGTAAGGCGAGGCAATACGCAAATACGCAAATACGCAAATTGCGGGCCAGGCCGGGTTTCAGGGGCTCCGGTCCGGGTAGGGCGGGCCGGTTTCGATGCGGCTGTCCGGCACAAGATGGCCCACGGTGAAGTGGTAGAGGCTTTGCCAGCCGCTTTCTTCTATGCCCAGCACCCGGGTCACCGCCGTATCGAAAAAGCAGCCGATGCCGGTGCCCCGCACCCCGGCGGCTTCTGCCTCCAGATAAAGAATTTGCCCCAGCAGCCCGGCTTCGCGCAGCAGGTGGCGGTAATGGTCGGCGCCCAGGGCCAGGGCCTCCTCCATCCGGGCCAGGAAACCCAGGGTGAAGGCCCCGGTGGCGGCGATGTCCTGATGGCAGGAGAGAGCCCGGGCCAGCCGCTGCAACTCGGACAGTTCGAGGGGGGGCGAGGCAGATCAGGCCCAGGTGGGGCGGGCAATCCGGGTCATGCCTGGCCACGGCGGCCTGGCCGGTGAAACGGGCATCGTCCGGGGCGATGTCGCGCCGCAGGGCTTCGGCCCCAGCCGGGCTGCGGGGCAGCAGATAGAGGCCGGGGGGCAGGCCCTCCACCCGTTCCACGAACAAGAGCAGGTGCACCCGGGCGGCGCTCGGCAGGACCGGCCAGGGTGCCGTTTCCGGCCGGGGCAGCAGGGCATCGAGCATCCGGTAAAAAGCGTCCTTGGCCAAAGGGAGGCGCGGGTTGTAACGCTGGCCGCTGCGCCGCTGGCGAATCAGGGCCGCGTGGCCCGGGGTGTTGGCAGCGTCGGGGTCCGGGGCCGGCAAGGGGGGCAGGGGGTCTGGATGCGAGGCCGGCAGACTGGCCAGCCAGTCATCGGGCAGGCGGCTGGCCTGGGCGGCCTGGTCGATCAGGGGCCAGCGATAGCCGGGATCGGGGTCGATGAGGCTGGCCTGGCCCTGCCACGAGGCAGCTTGCAGTTCTGCCTCCAGTGCCTGCAACTGTCCGGGGCTGGGGGGCGGTAATCCCGGGGCCTGGAGGGCCAGCAGGATTTCCGGCTCCTCGGCTTCCGTGAACGGATAGGGGGTGGAGGGAAAGTCTTCGCTCCGGTTGAGGCCCAGCAACTTTGCCAGACGCTCGCTGCCCAGGGCCAGAGGCCGGGCCTGCCAGCCCAGCAGGTGGGCGGCATAGGCGATGGCGCCCAGGGCGTGGCCCAGGTCGAGCTGGCAGTAGCGGAAGGCCCGCTCCCCGTATTTCCAGGCCTCCCGCCACATGATGGAACTCAGACCCAGCAGCAGGCAGGGGCTGCCGCCGGGGTTCAGCAGAGCCCGGCTTTCCAGCTGGTGCTGGAGCGGGTCGTAGTGGTGCACCCCATCGGCCAGGCCAGGAATGCCCCGGCAGAGCAGATAACTTTCCGTGGGGTGCAGATTGCCCGAAGAGGGATTGCAGCGCAGGGCCCAGCGGCTGGGGCCCCAGCTTTTCCAGGCCGAGAGGCCGAAGGAAAGCTCCAGCACGGCGCCGATGCTGTCCAGGCCGGTGGGCACGGCAGCCGTGGGGGCTGGATCATGCCAGGGACGTTCGAACTGATCGGCGCTCAGCGGCAGGGACAGGCAGGGGGCGCCATGAAAGTGGCGGAAAGGGGCCGGCTGGGCATCCCAATCCAGTTGCCCGGGGCCCGCGGCATAAGCTTCAAAGTGGTGGCGGGTGCGAGCGTGGTAGCTCTGGATGAACGGAATGTTTTCCGGCACGGCAGGCTTTCTCGATGGGGGTTGCGCAGGGTACCGCGATACCGCATGAGACAGCAAAGCCCGTTCCCGGGTTGCAACTTGCCGCAGAGGCCCTGCTCCAGCGGCCAGGCCAGGCCCGGCCCAACCCGCCTGATGGCGGGCCTGATCGTGGGCCTGATCGTGGGCCTGATGGCGGTCAAGGCAATTCAGACTGCCCTGTAGCCGGCTGCCACCGGACAAGGCAGACCGGTGGCGCAGGGCCGCCGCCAGGTCGGAAAAGCGCGTCCGCCGCGGGATCAGGGCATGCGCCGGCTTTTATGTCGTCAAGCGGATCAGGCGATTTTAGGCTGACCGTCCGAGGCGGTCACGCCACCATCGACGGGAATATTGACACCATTGACAAAACTGGCATCTTCGCTGGCAAGAAAGGCCATGACCGCAGCGACCTCTTCAGGCTCTGCAGCTCTACCGAGCGGGATGCGTTCATTGAATTTCTGGTTCACCGCTTCCGGGAAGTTGGCGGTCATGTTGGTCTTTACCAGGCTCGGACAAACGGCATTGACCCGCACCCCGGCTCCGCCGTGGTCGAGTGCCATCGCGCGTGTCAGGTTGGATACGGCACCTTTCGCAGCGCAGTAATATGCAGCTCCCCAGTCGCCGCCGAGACCCGATACAGAAGCGGTATTGACGATGCAGCCTTTGCTCTTGAGCAGGTGCGGAAGAGCGAATTTCGAGCAATACACTACCCCATTGATATCAATGGCGGAGATCCGCTCCCAGTCTTCCAGGCTGGAGTCGAGGACGCTGCCGGTCGCATGCACGCCGGCATTGTTGATGAGCACATCGACTTTGCCGAACTGTTCCACAACGCGGTCGAACATCGCCCTGACCGACGTCACGTCAGAGACATCGACGCCGATGACCAGTGTCCGCTTCTCCGGCAGGGAGGAAGCCACTTTTTCGGCGGCCGTCTTGTCCCAGTCGGCCAGGACGACGATCGCCCCTTCCGATGCAAAGCGACGTGCTGCGGCAGCGCCAATCCCGCTACCGGCACCAGTAATGACGACAACCTTGTTTTCGAACCTCATAAAGCTTTGCATCCCAACCTCCCCTTGCAGACCCTGCTCTGATGTCATGGTCTGATAGCCAATGTTCATTAAAAAGGGAGGCAAGTCCCGGGTCTCATGGCAAAGGACTCATGGCAAAGGACCCGGGGCTTGCCTCCATGGCGACTCCCTGAATTACCTTCCTGGAGTTTTCATGCTCGTTGAGCATATCAAGGCCTCCCCCCCAACTGTCAAGCTGGAGCGGCAGCGGGGTATAGGAAATTCAAACGCCCTTTTCGGCCAGTCTGGCAGGTAGGCAGCGGCCGTGCAAGCGTCGTTTTGGGTACGGATCGGAGGTTCGCACTTCGGCTTTCGACATCGCGGGGCCACGCAGCGGCTCAGTGCGTAGCCATTTCTCACCGAATCCCGGCACAGGGCCGAGCGCAGCCCTGCGGGGTCGTGGCC
>NZ_QGTM01000047.1 GCF_003182195.1 Halomonas sp. A11-A | reverse complement strand
CAAAGAATTCGGCCAGAAATGGCTAAGTCACTGAATTCTCATGCCATGAGTGCCGATTTCAGGCCAAAATCGGACTGGAAGTGTCGAACTCGGGGGCGTTGGCCGCCAAGTAATCGCAACGCCAACACGCAAAAGCCCCGAACCAGGTGACTGACTCGGGGCTTTGTTTGTGGGCGGTTTAACGTTGGAGCTCAGCTGCGGCGAAGCCGTCGGCTGCAGCGCCTGGTTAGCTCTTGCACTAATCTCCAGCGGTACATCACCTTTGCTATCACCCTTGATCTGTACTCGTTCTTGTAGTCCACGCTGTAAACCTCCGTCCTCCCTACTTCTAGGACGCTAATTTCGTCGCACCAAAGTTCGTTGTTAATGGCCAAGTAAATTGACCCAGTACCGGCCAACGCTTCTGACCCACCCCCGAGGTGGCAGCGCTGCCACCATCCACCTACTGTGTCGGCTCAGCCAAGGGTCGGGACGGAAACGTGA
Source organism: Halomonas sp. A11-A (assembly GCF_003182195.1). Taxonomy (GTDB): domain Bacteria; phylum Pseudomonadota; class Gammaproteobacteria; order Pseudomonadales; family Halomonadaceae; genus Halomonas; species Halomonas alkalicola. The sequence goes on along the minus strand of NZ_QGTM01000047.1, from coordinate 3,598 downwards.
AGGACTGGGGAATGATTCACAAGATCAAAGCGTTACATGATGACGGACAAGGCCTGTCGATCCGTGCCATCGGCCAGGAGCTGGGCATCTCCCGCAACACTGTCCGCAAGTACCTGCGCCAGGACGAAGCCACCATCGAGGCGGCGCAGTCGAACCGGGAACGCGAGAAGAAGCTCGACGCCCACCGCGACTACATCGTCTACCTGCTGCGCACCTTTCCCAAGCTGAGCAGCGTCAAGGTCGCTCGCAAGCTGCGTGAGAAGGTCGGCGAGCTGGCGGTCTCGGAGCGCACCCTGCGGCGCTACGTGAAGCAGGTGAAGAGCACCGTGGCCAGCCGGCAGCGGCGCTACTACGAACCGGTGCTCGACATGGTGCCGGGGGTGCAGTGCCAGGTGGATCCGGGCGAGCTGCGCGAGGTGATGATCGGCGGCGAGCCGCGCCCCCTGTACTTCGTGGTGTTCGTGCTCTCTTACTCGCGCCTGACCTACGTCGGTGTCAGCCTGTCACCGCTCGATACCGCCACCTTCATCCGCCTGCACGACGAGGCCTTCCGCTACTTCGGCGGCCTGCCGGAGGAGTGCGTCTACGACCAGACCAAGATGGTGGTGATCAGCGAGCAGTTCCGCGAGCTGGAGGTGAACCAGCGCTTCCACGAATACGCCACCACCGCCGGCTTCCGGATCCGTGCCTGCTGCGGCTACGACCCGGAGAGCAAGGGCAAGGTCGAGGCCGGGGTGAAGTACGCCAAGCAGGATGCCTTCTATGGCGAGGTGTTCCGCGACGAGGCCGACCTGCGCGCTTACGTGCGGCAGTGGCTCGATGACGTCGCCAACGTGCGCACTCACGGCACCACTGGCCAGCAGCCGCGGGCGCTGTGCGACGCCGAAGAACGGTGCCACCTGCGCCCCTATCTGACCCCAGCCTGCGTGGGCCGCGAGGCCGACGGCCTAGCCCCGCGCCGGGTCGACAAGACCGGGCTGATCGCCTGGAAGGCCAACAAGTACTCGGTGCCGATGGCCTACCAGCAGGGCCGTGTCGGCGTCCGGGAAGCGGAAAACCGCCTGGCGATCCATGACCTGGAGAGCGGCGACGAGATCGCCACCCATGCCCTTCATCTGGGCAAAGGGCACACCTCGCGCAACGAGAGCCACTACCGTGATCACCGCCAGCTGGAGGCCGATCTGGAGCAAGCCATCGCCCAGTGTCTCGGCGAGCCGTTGGGGCGGCAGCTGTGTGACAAGCTGCGCCAGAGCATGCCGCACCACTACAAGGACCAGCTGCGTGGCGCCGGGCAGGTGCTGGAGGCCGAGCCCGAGCTGGATCTGACGCTGATCAGCGACTGGGTCACCCGAGAGCGCCTCACCGCCGTGGGTCTTAAGGAGCGGCTGGCGGCGGCCCGGCTCGCCAAGGCGAGGGGCCGGGATCACGAGGGCGATGTGCCCGAAGGATCCAGCACGACGCCGGCGGAGCTGGCTCAGTACGCCCGCCTTGGCCACTCCAGCGGCCAGCAGGAGGTGACCCATGGGACAGCTTGAGCTGACCCATGGGACAGCTTGAGCTGACCGCCGGGCGCTACCGCAGCCTGCGCCTGGGCGCCATCGCTGGTGACCTCCCCGAGCTGCTGGCCCAGGCCGAGGCCAACGAGGTCTCCTACCTGACCTTCGCCGACATGCTGGTCGAGCACGAGCGCCAGACCCGCGAGGCGAAGCGCATCGACCTCTACCGGCGCCAGGCCGGGTTCCCCAGCGACAAGCGGCTGGAGGGGTTCGACTACCGGCACCAGACCACCATCACCAAGCGCCAGATCAACGCCCTGCTGGACTTCGCCTTCCTCGATAACCGCGAGAACCTGGTGTTCATCGGCCCGCCGGGGGTGGGCAAGACCCATCTGAGCATCGGTATCGGGCAGAAGGCCATCGAAGCCGGCTACCGGGTGCTGTTCCGCAACGCCCTGGACCTGGTCGAGGAACTGGAGTTGGCGGAGATGAAGGGCGAACTGAAGAAGACGCTGCACAAGCTGGCCAAGGTCGACGCCTTGGTGATCGACGAACTGGGCTACCTGCCGATGAGCCGACAGGCACGCTACGCGCTGTTCCAGCTGATCAACCGGTTCTACGAGCACCGCTCACTGATCATCACCACCAACAAGGACTTCACCAGCTGGGGGGAGTTCTTCCACGACGACAACGTGGCGGTGCCGATCGTCGACCGGATCATCCACCACTCGCACCTCTACCTGCTGGGCGGGGAGAGCTACCGGCTGAAGCAGAAGACGCTCAGCTGACAATCACGGGTGGGTCAAAACTAATGACCGCTGGTGGGTCACTTCTGATGGCCATTGACATTCGTGATACCCATGAGAGGTATCCATAGAGAAAAGCAGGCGGTTCGGAATGTCTGCGGTTCCGGTCACCTTTATGCGAAGATCTGTGTTCGCATTTGCAGGTACTTCAAACTCTGACTTCCTCATGAACAGCGCCTCTCGGCTGGAAAGACGTTCAGAGTACTCCGGATCGCCTCCGACCTTTTTCTGGACCTCAAATATTTTTCTCTTATAACAGTCAATGCGCTTGGTCGTAACCGGATAAGGCTGGCGATTCTTCGTCACCAAGATGAACGTCATATCTTCTGGCGCCTTGTGCACGACTACTCGAACAATTTTCAAGGGTTTCCGAGAGCTGCGGTACCACCCGACCAAAACAGAGACAATAGCCACAATCGCTGCAAGCGAGGCAAGAATATCGACGAAGGTCTTGAAGTCCATGCTCTCTCCAGGAGCTAACGCCTTGCTCACCGGAAAATTAGGAGCGCAGCGAGTAATTTATCCGTGTGCAGCAACTTGTTATGCGAACTTTTGGTCCGCCACACGAGCTTTAATCCTTTGAATCACTTTGTCGCGAAACTCGCCATGTCCATGCGTTGCTCTCGGATGGGCAATTCTAAAGCATGTAGCATTACCTGCCTCAAACTCCCAATATTTACCAGAAACCACCTCTTTATTTTTATATCCAGAAAAGTTTTCATTGAATAATTGCTTTATTATAGGATCAATACCAACAAAGCCAGCCGCAAAAATTACGACATCAGGCTGAAAGTGTTTTATCTGTGATGCAAGAAGCTTTTTAGATATTGAAGTTATTTCTTCAAACTCATTTTCAGGACGTATTCTAGGGCTTTTCTTATTGTAGTCCCACGCAAACATATTCCCATAGACAATAGACTTAGGGCTAACGTCTAGCTCCTTCGCCAAACGGAAAAAGTATTGTTTAAAACGACTTCTGGTTTTTGTTATAACCTTTCCTCCCTTGGATACCTGAAGATGTTTTTTGTAACGTCCAGTTGCTTCACACAAAAGCTCAAAAACTTTATCTTTTTCGACAAGCTCAGCCACTCGATTTATTGTATTCTTGTTGTTGTCAGTATTCCAACCCGCAGTCTCCCGACCAACTAACATGATTTTTATACTTGAACTCCAGTACTCATCAAATGGAACCGGTAAAAACGGTTCTTCGTCGTTTCATGTGGATTTGGCCTGATCGATCAGGCGGCCCACCGGGCTGCCAATCAGGTAGATCATGGCGATGAAGTTGGCCTCGTT
>NZ_QGTM01000046.1 GCF_003182195.1 Halomonas sp. A11-A | reverse complement strand
TGGCAACGGCTGTTTGCTCAAGGCCGAAGTGTTTTCTATCCCCTCTGGAGAAGAGCGCCAGGCACCGAGGCACGAATACCAGACTTGTTCACCTCCTCGGGAGGACTATGCCGATGACACGCCGGAAAATGGGGAGACCCTAGTTAATATCCGTATTGACATTCAGATAGGTCCCGCCCGCGGTCACCTGGGCGCGATCCAGGAACGACATGCCGGCCGGGTTGCCGAAGACGATGGTGGCGTCGTTGACGTTGGAGCTGCGGCCGGCGTGGCCATAGCCCTGGCCGCTGACGCTCTGCTCGTTGATCTGGTAGCCGCCCGCATGGGCCTGGCTGGCAAAGGCGGCGGCAGCGATAGCCACGGCCAGGGAAAGGCGATTGAACTTGTTCTTCATGTGATCCATCCCTTGGGGTTCTGTTATTCACGCTGATACTGGCGTGTGCTCTCGGCGGAGACAGGCGCGTGCCCTCCCCTTTTCGCGCAACCCAACGATCGTTTCAACCCCAAACGCTCGTTTTAATGCCGCAATCGCTAATACTTTGGTCGCACAGCTGTTTGATTGATCGAACTTTCAGTGAGTTAGCCAACACTCCTTCGCTGTGCCGGAACCGCCATGGCCTTCTCGCCCGCCCGCCTTGACCCTTGGGTAACACATAGGTTTTACACTGAGGTTATCCGCAACCAGAACCAGATCGGGACCTGAGAGGCACCGTCATCATGAAAGTCAGCGAACTGGCCAGGGCCGCCGGCGTCACCGCCGAGACCGTCCGTCACTACGTGCGCGAGGGGCTGCTGGAACCCCGGCGCCACCCCGACAACGGCTACCAGCTCTTCGAGCGAGGTGACCTGGAGCGCCTGCGCTTCATTCATCGCGCCCGCAACCTGGGCTTCGGCGTGGCGGAGATCCGCGAGATCCTTGCCCACGCCGACCAGGGCGATTCTCCCTGCCCAATGGTCCGCGACCTGCTGGCCAGCCGGCTGCCGGAGATCCGCGCCCGCATCGAGGAACTGCAGGCGCTGGCCGCCCGCATGGAACAGGCACTCGAGACCTGGGCCGAGATGCCCGACGGCACCCCGGACGGCCACAGCCTCTGCCGGCTGATCGAAAGCTTCCCCGAGCCCCTGCGTGACAACCTGCGCAAAAACCAGCAGCGCGGCGACGCCCCCCGCGCGCCTACCGGCGCCACATCCAGCGAGGAGACCCCGTGAACGCTCGCATCCCACTCGAACGTATCGTGCCCGGCATGAGCTGCCAGGGCTGCGTGAAGCGCATGCGCGAGGCAATCCAGGCCCGGGACCCCGAGGCCGAGGTGATCGGCACGCCGGCCGAGAAGCGCCTGGAGGTCACCACCACCCTGAACGGCGAGGCCCTGGACCAGGCGCTGGTGGAGGCCGGCTATCCGCCCGGCGAGCTCGAGGAAGCCCCGGGCGAGGAAGAGCGCCCCGCGGCCGAGCCCGGGCTCGAGTCCAAGACCACTGAGCCGGCGACGCCCGCGCCGGCCTCATCGGCTCGCGACGAGCGCGCCACCACCCGGCGGCTCTCCATCGGCGGCATGACCTGCGCCAGCTGCGTGGCCAGCGTGCAGAAGGCACTGGAACGCACGCCAGGCGTGGTCAGCGCGGAGGTCAACTTCGGCACCCGCACCGCCCAGGTGCGCGGCAGCGTAAGCGAGGCCGAGCTGATTGGCGCCGTGGAGGCGGCCGGCTACGAGGTCGAGCCGATCCTCGACCTGCGCCAGGCGGAGGAGGCGCGCGCCGAGAAGGACGCCCAGCACTATCGCCAGCGCCTCAAGGGCAGCTTCTGGTCCCTGGCGCTGGCGGTGCCGCTGATGGCCAGCATGTTTGTCTACCACCCCCATCCGGTGGGCATGGGCCGGCTCTTCTGGCTGGTGATCGGCCTCTTGACGCTGGCCGTGCTGGCCGGCCCCGGCCGCCACTTCTTCATCAACGCCTGGAAGAACTTCAAGCACCACCAGGCCAATATGGACACCCTGATCGCCATGGGCACCGGCACCGCTTGGGCTTACTCCATGGCGGTGGTGGCCTTCGCCCCCTGGCTGCCCGCGGTGGCCCACGGCATCTACTTCGAGGCCTCGGCGATGATCATCGGCCTGGTGCTGCTGGGCAACGCCCTGGAGCTGCGTGCCCGGGGCCGCACCAGCGAGGCGCTCAAGCGCCTGCTCGACCTGCAGAGCCGCACCGCCCGGGTGATCCGCGACGGCGAGGAGCGCGAGCTCGACATCGACGAGGTGCGCGAGGGCGACCATATCCGCGTGCGCCCCGGCGAGCGCCTGCCGGTGGACGGCGAGGTGACCGAGGGGCAGAGCCATATCGATGAATCCATGCTCACCGGCGAGCCGCTGCCGGTGGCCAAGGCCGCCGGCGACGAGGTCAGCGCCGGCACCGTGAACGGCAAGGGCTCGCTGGTCTACCGGGCGACCCGCGTCGGCGCCGACACCAAGCTCGGCCGCATCACCGAGCAGGTGGCCAGCGCCCAGAACTCCCGACCGCCCATCGGCGAGCTGGCGGACAAGGTCTCCAGCATCTTCGTGCCCACGGTGATGATCATCGCCGTGCTCACCGCCCTTGCCTGGTTCAACTTCGGCGCCGAGCCGCGGGTGATCCATATGCTGGTGACCGCCACCACGGTGCTGATCATCGCCTGCCCCTGCGCCCTGGGCCTGGCCACACCGATCTCCACCATGATCGGGGTGGGCAAGGCCGCCGAGCACGGCGTGCTGGTGAGAAGCGGCGAGGCGCTGCAGATCGCCAGCAAGCTCACCACCCTGGTGGTGGACAAGACCGGCACCCTCACCGAGGGCCGGCCCAGCGTGACCGAGGCGCACCTGTTTTCCGACTCTGGGATCGACGGCGACAGGCAGGCGCTGCTGGGCCTGGTGGCGGCCCTGGAGCGCGGCTCCGAGCATCCGCTCGCCGCGGCACTGCTCGCCTACTGTGAGGAACAGACCGACGAGGCCGGCGGCGCCCACGCCGAGATCCGCCACTTCGAGAGCGTCACCGGCGGCGGCGTGAAGGCCGAGACGCTAGAGGGCAAGCCGCTGCTGCTGGGCAACGCCCGCCTGCTGGAGGATGCTGGCGTCGACCTGGCCGTCGGCAGGGAGAAGGCCGGCGAGCTGGAGCGCCAGGCGCGCACCGTGGTCTACCTCGCCGTGGGTGGCAGGCTGGCCGCGCTGTTCGGCATCAGCGACCCGCTGCGCCACGACACCATCGCCGCCATCCAGCGCCTGCAGGCCGATGGCCTCAAGGTGGTGATGCTGACCGGCGACAACGAGCACACCGCCGCCGCCATCGCCCGGGAGGTCGGCATCGACGAGTTCCGCGCGGGCCTCTTGCCCGAGGACAAGCACGCCGAGATCGAGCGGCTGCAGGCGGCCGGCGAGAAGGTCGGCATGGTGGGCGACGGCATCAACGACGCCCCGGCCCTGGCCCGGGCCGACGTGGGCTTCGCCATCGGTCAGGGCACCGACGTAGCCATCGAGAGTGCCGGCATCACCCTGATGCGCGGCTCGCTGCACGGCGTGGCCTCGGCCATCGAGATCAGCCGGGCGACGCTCTCCAACATCAAGCAGAACCTGGTGGGCGCCTTCGGCTACAACACCCTGTGCATCCCCATCGCCGCGGGGGTGCTCTACCCCTTCACCGGGATGCTGCTCTCCCCGATGATCGCGGGTGCCGCCATGTCGCTCTCCTCCATCACGGTGGTGAGCAACGCCAACCGCCTGCGCCTGTTCAAGCCCCATAACGAAAAAGGCCCTGCGGAGCAGAGCCAGAAGGAGGTGACCTCATGAGCGTTATCGTCAATCTGACAGGGCTGGGGCTGATCGGTCTGATTGTGTGGTGGTTCTGGTTGGCCACCGAGTAGCTTCCGGCACCGCCTTCAAGGGGGAGAAAGCGCACAGCCCGGGTAGCACATGGCTGACAGAGGGCCGGCCCGGTGTGGCTATGGTGAAAGGGTACCTTCCACCCTGGGCCGGCAAGGCCGAGGAGGCGAGATGCCCCTCTCCCCCTGCAAACAGAGTGATTCCGCCTCAACTCCGCCTCGCCAGGGCGGCCTGACGTTGATCGAACTGCTGGTTGCCCTGGTCGTCATGATCATCATGGCCGGCTGGGCCGTGCCCTCCTATCAGCGCATGATCGCTCGGCAGGAGGTGTCCAGCGAGGTACTCCGCCTGAAGACGGCACTTTCCATGACCCGCAGCGCCGCCATTACGCGCCGCACTCAGGTCACGCTCTGCCCCACCGTCGATGGGGTGCAGTGCCAGGTTGCCAATAATGCGGAGGGTGATGCCTGGCGAGCAACGCTTGCCATCTTCGAGGGCAGAGGAGAGCCCGGCGATGTGCTGCTACGCACCTTTGGCGAGAGCCGGGTCGAGCGCCTCACCTATCGCAACGACAACCTGCCGGTGCGCTATGGGGCGCTCGGCAGGGCCGGCGGGCACTTCGGCACCTTCCGGATCTGCGGGCGGCTGGACCAGGGCGCCCGCGTTATCGTGAACATCATGGGACGCGTGCGCGTCGTCGATTCCGCTCCATCCGAGTGCTAAGCTACGGGCCCTTGGCGCAGGAGGCGCCCCTTACTGAAAAGGACCGACCCATCCCATGCTTGGCAAACTGTTCGGCAAGCAGCCGATTCGAGCCTGGGCGATCAAGCAGATTGATGACGCTACCCTCCACCTATGCGGAGAGGGCAGACTGGAGTCTGACCAGAAGTCGAAAGTCATGCTGAAAGCGCTGCAGGCCGGCCAATTCCATGGCGGCGTACGAATGGGCGATACGGGCATTGTGATCAACACAAGGCGTCTCGCCGCCGTGGTGCCCCTGGAAGCGCTACAGCTGCTGGATGACGGCAACACGGCTGAGTGGAACGGGCGACGCTGGGCCGTATCCCACGTGCCCCAGCGCGCCTGGCTGTTTGACGGCCCACTGGTGGCAGAGCCCAATCCCCTAGGCGGCCCACCCGCGCTGGTCAGCCGCGAAGACGTCTCGCATATCCGTCGCAACGTTCGTCAGGATGCGGCACCTCCGGGGGAGGTGGTATTCCGTCCTGTCAACGAACTGGAAGACCCCGAGAAGGACCTGCGCACCTCCATCGAGCAGGCCCAGCACTGGCACAAGAATGCCAGACGGGGCTGGCGAAAGGACGGCACCTGGGGGCCGCTGGATGATGTGGATAAAGAGTGACCCCTCAAGCTCACAGGTGAGCTTGAAGGCGCCCTACTCCCAGCGATAGATACGAAACCTTGACTCTCCCTCACAGCCGCCACCCCCGAGTTCGACAGATAGAAGCGTAAGCCACTGATTAACCTGAAAACGTGTTTTCAAAATTGGCACTACAAGCGAGATGCAGTCGGTGCCGGTAG
>NZ_QGTM01000045.1 GCF_003182195.1 Halomonas sp. A11-A | reverse complement strand
CCGTCCGATCTCCGCTGACAACACGCCTCATCTTGCCGAGGCGTTGCGAATAGAGCCCTTAGCGAGCCCTGCAGAACAAGTGGCGCGCATTCTAGTGAATCCGCGGTGAGTGTCAAGCGAGAAGATTTTCGAAACTCTCAAAAACCCCAAGCAGAACAACCACTTCCACCATCTATTACCGCCTGCAACCCTGCTGGTCACCGGCAGCGGATGCGTACTTTACGGCTTCCTCCGGCCCGGGGCAAGCCCTCTCTGTAAAAAATTTCAGGATAATGGCAGAGCGGTGAATCCAACGGGCCAGCGCGTCGGCCCAAACCATCCACAGCGCCGCGGCGAAAGGGACTGTGGGCAAGCCATGGCGCCGAGACGACAGCGCCCGCACGAGGCGGGCGCTGTGATCATGAGGTGGTGGTAGTCAGCCGGCGGGGGGCGCGTTCTTCATCTTGCGCATCACGGCCATCACCGGGCCGGAGGCCACGTAGGCCCCGAACAGCAGCAGCAGCATCACCGAGGGCTGCATCGAGATCACCACGAACCCGAGCACGATGGCCAACAGCACCACGAAGGGCACCGGCCCCTTGAGGTCCACCTCCTTGAAGCTGTAATAGCGAATATTGCTGACCATCAGCACGCCGGCGGCGGCCACGATCAGCAGCATCAGCAGCTTGAAGCCGAAGGCCTCGGCATCGAAGCTGTGGAAGGTCCAGATGCTGGCGGCCACCAGCGCCGCCGCCGAGGGGCTGGGCAGGCCAATGAACCACTTCTTGTCGACGCTGCCGATCTGCACGTTGAAGCGCGCCAGGCGCAGCGCGGCACAGGCGACGTAGAGGAAGGCCACCACCCAGCCGGTTTTGCCGATGTCCTGGAGAATCCAGGTGAAGGCCACCAGCGCCGGCGCCGCCCCGAAGGAGAGCATGTCCGAGAGACTGTCATACTCGGCGCCAAAGGCGCTTTGGGTGTTGGTCATGCGCGCCACCCGGCCATCCAGGCCGTCGAGCACCATGGCGATGAAGATCGCCACCGCCGCTGCGGTGAAGTCGCCGTTGATGCCGGCAACGATCGCGAAGAAGCCCGCGAACAGGGCCGAGGTGGTGAAGAGGTTGGGCAGCAGATAGATTCCCTTGCGGCGAACCTTCTTGCCATCCTCCACGGCCTCCTCGATCACCTCGGTCTCGCGCACGAAGGCCGCCGCCAGATCCTCCTCGGCCGGGGGCACCCGCTCGGGTGACGCCTGGGCGTCCGGCTCGGCATCCGGCCGGGCAGGGTCGTGATCGGTAGTACGGGGGTCCTGACTCATGCGTCTCGTCCATAGCCGAAATGAAGGCGCCGCGAGGGCGCACCCTCATTCTACACGCCCGACACGCCCCCACAACGCCACGCATCGGCTCGGCCCCACAATGAAAGAGGGCGCGGATGCCCGCGCCCTCTTCGTCTGTCCGACAACCGATCGGGATCAGTTCTTGGACTTGTCCACCAGCTGGTTGGCGGCGATCCACGGCATCATGCCACGCAGCTTGGCACCCACGATCTCGATCTGGTGCTCGGCGTTCAGGCGGCGACGCGCCGTCATCGACGGGTAGTTGCTGTTGCCTTCCTGGATGAACATCTTGGCGTACTCGCCGGTCTGGATGCGCTTGAGAGCGTTGCGCATCGCCTCGCGAGACTGCTCGTTGATCACCTCGGTGCCGGTCACGTACTCGCCATACTCCGCGTTGTTGGAGATGGAGTAGTTCATGTTGGCGATGCCGCCCTCGTACATCAGGTCGACGATCAGCTTGAGCTCGTGCAGACACTCGAAGTAGGCCATCTCGGGGGCATAGCCCGCCTCGGTCAGGGTCTCGAAGCCGGCCTTGACCAGCTCGACGGCGCCGCCGCACAGCACGGCCTGCTCACCGAACAGATCGGTCTCGGTCTCATCCTTGAAGGTGGTCTCGATGATGCCGCTGCGGCCACCGCCGACGCCGGCAGCGTAGGAGAGCGCCAGCTCCTTGGCGGAGCCGGAGGCGTCCTGGTGAATGGCGATCAGGTCGGGGATGCCGCCACCCTTGACGAACTCGGAGCGCACGGTGTGGCCCGGGGCCTTGGGCGCGATCATGATCACGTCCAGGTCCTTGCGCGGCTCGATCTGGTTGTAGTGGATGTTGAAGCCGTGGGCGAAGGCCAGGGTGGCACCCTGCTTCAGGTTCGGCTCGACCTCGTTCTCGTAGATCGCCTTCTGATTCTCGTCCGGGGCCAGGATCATCACCACGTCGGCGGTCTTGCACGCCTCGGGCACGCTGGCGACCTTGAGGCCGGCGGCCTCGGCCTTGGCGGCGGAGGAAGAACCGGCGCGCAGGGCGACGGTGACGTCGACGCCGGACTCCTTCAGGTTGTTGGCGTGGGCGTGGCCCTGTGAGCCGTAGCCCACGATGGTGACCTTCTTGCTCTGGATGAGGGAGAGGTCGCAATCCTTGTCGTAGTAAACGTGCATGGTCGTGCTCCTGGAACGTCGATGAATGTGGGTGTCAGCGTTGATGGCCACCCGCCCCGTCTGACGCGGGACTGAGTTCGCGGCATCCGATGAGGACACCATACGCCAGCCCCTCCATTGCGTAAAACGCGATATTTGCAACGTGACATGCCAGATCGTGCAATACTGAACCCATGGACATGCGCCCCCTCAAGCACTTCCTCGCCCTGGCCGACAGCCTGCACTTCGGACGCGCCAGCGAGACCTGCCACGTCAGCCCCTCGACCCTCTCCCGCTCGATCCGCCAACTCGAGGAGAGCCTGGGGGTCACGCTCTTCGAGCGCGACAACCGTCACGTGGCCCTGACCCGCCAGGGCGAGACCTTCCAGGCCTACGCCCGAGAGGCCCTCGAGCAGTGGGAACAGCTGCGGCTCTCGCTGCAGAGCGAGGCGCTGCGACTCACCGGGGAGATCAGCGTCTACTGCTCGGTGACCGCCAGCTACAGCTTCCTCTACGCGCTGCTCAGCGAGTTTCGCACCCACCACCCCGGCATCGAGCTCAAGCTGCATACCGGCGACCCCGCCGAGGCCATGGCGCGTGTGCTGGCCGGCGAGGAGGACATGGCGATCACCCCCCGCCCGCGACGCACCCCCGAGGCGCTGGCCTTCAAGTCGCTGACCCGTGCGCCGCTGGTGTTCATCGCGCCGCGGGAGGCCGCCCCGTGGATTCCCTCTACCCCGGAGTCGCCCAGCGCCGAGCAGTGGCGGGAGGTGCCGATGATCCTCTCCGAGGCAGGCCTCTCCCGGGAGTTTGCCGACACCTGGTTCAAGGCATTGGGGGTGGCGCCACGCATCTACGCTCAGGTGGCGGGCCACGAGGCGATTGTCAGCATGGTAGGGCTGGGCTTCGGCATCGGCGTGGTGCCGAAGATCGTGCTCGACAACAGCCCGCTCCAGGAGCGTGTGCGGGTGCTGCCGGTAAAGCCGGAGCTGCCCCACTACGACGTGGGCCTCTGCGTGCTGGAGCGACGCCTGAGAAGCCCGCTGATCCAGGCGCTATGGGATGAGGTGATCGAGCGCTGAGGCTCTCCCCGAAAACAGCAAGGCCGCCCCGAGGGGCGGCCTAACATTCTGCAGATGTAGATTTACGTCACGAGCGACGATAAGTCGGCCACCGCCGGAGCGCAGCAACCGGAGTTGACTGGCTGCTCAATGAGGATTGTGAGCACCGCCGGTGGCCGAGATGGCTAGGTTCGCTCCCGGCGAACCAGCGCACTTCCCACATCCATGTGGGTCGTCGAGCGCAGTAGTAAATCAGAGCGACAGCACCTTGTCGCCGCGGGCAATACCGGAAACCCCGGTACGCGCCACCTCCAGGATGCCCACCGGGGCCATGGCCTGCAGGAAGGCGTCCAGCTTGCCGGCATCGCCGGTGATCTGCACGGTGTAGAGGCTCGGCGACACGTCGACGATCTGCGCGCGGAAGATATCCACGGTGCGCTTCACCTCGTCGCGGGCCGCGCCCAGCGCCTTGACCTTCACCAGCATCAGCTCGCGCTCGATGTGGTTGCCCTCGGTGAGGTCCACCAGCTTGACCACGTCGATCAGCTTGTTGAGGTGCTTGGTGATCTGCTCGATCACCCGGTCATCGCCCACGGTGGTGACGGTGAGACGCGACAGGGTCGGCTCCTCGGTGGGCGCCACGTTCAGCGTCTCGATGTTGAAGTTGCGCTGAGAGAAGAGCCCCACCACGCGAGACAGGGCGCCCGGTTCGTTTTCCATCAGAATCGAGATGATATGGCGCATCAGGTCCGCTCCGTCTTGGAAAGCAGCATGTCACGCATGGCGCCCAGGGGCACCTGCATCGGATAGACGTGCTCGTGCGGGTCGACCGCCACGTCGAGGAACACCAGCTCGTGCTTGTCGGCCAGGAAGCGCTCCAGGGCCGGCTCGAGCTGGTCGAGGGTCTCGACCTTCAGCGCGGTGAAGCCATAGGACTCGATCAGTTTCTGGAAGTCGGGCAGCGACTCCATGTAGGAGTGGGCATGGCGGGACTTGTAGTTCAGGTCCTGCCACTGGCGCACCATCCCGAGCGAGGCGTTGTTCAGGTTGATGATCTTCACGCCCACCCCGTACTGCTTACAGGTGGAGAGCTCCTGCATCATCATCTGGAAGCTGCCCTCGCCGGTCACGCAGACCACCTGCTCTTCCGGGAAGTTCTGCTTGATGCCCATGGCCGCCGGGAAGCCGAAGCCCATGGTGCCGAGGCCGCCGGAGGTGATGAAGCGGTTGGGCTTGTCGAACTTGTAGTACTGGGCGGCAAACATCTGGTGCTGCCCCACGTCGGTGGTGACATAGGCCTCGCCGCGGGTCACCCGGCACAGCGCCTCGACCACCTCCTGAGGCTTGATCTTCTCGCCGGGCTTCGAGGGCTCGTAGAGCTTGCCCACGCGCTCCTCGCGCCAGCCGTCGATCTTCTGCCACCACTCGGCCAGGGCCTCGGGGTTGGCGATCTCCTTGCCCTGCACCAGGCTGATCATCTCGCTGATCACGCTGCCGGCCGGCCCCACGATGGGCACGTCGGCGCGCACCGTCTTGGAGACCGAGCTCGGGTCGACGTCCACATGGATGATCTTGGCCGTGGGGCAGAACTTGGAGGTGTTGTTGGTGACACGGTCATCGAAGCGCGCCCCGATGGCGATGATCAGGTCGGCATGGTGCATGGCCATGTTGGATTCAAAGGAGCCGTGCATGCCCAGCCAGCCCAGACACTGCCTGTCGCCCTGCGGGTAGGCGCCGATGCCCATCAGGGTGGTGGTGATCGGGAAGCCCAGCTGCTTGACCAGATCGGTGAGCCCCTCGCTGGCCCGCCCGGTGACCACGCCGCCGCCGGTATAGAAGACCGGGCGCTTGGCCTTGAGCATCATCTCCACGGCCTTCTTGATCTGGCCGGTGTGCCCGCGGGTGACCGGGTTGTACGAGCGCATCTTGACCTTCTTCGGGTAGACGTACTCGTAGCGCTCGGTGGGGGCGGTCATGTCCTTGGGAATGTCCACCACCACCGGGCCGGGACGACCGGTGGAGGCCAGGTAGAAGGCCTTTTTCAAGACTTCGGGAATCTCGGTCGGATGCTTGATCGAGAAGCTGTGCTTCACGATGGGGCGAGTCACGCCGATGATGTCGGTTTCCTGGAAGGCGTCGTCGCCGATCAGGTGGCTCATCACCTGGCCGCACAACACCACCATCGGGATCGAATCCATGTAGGCGGTGGCGATGCCGGTGACGGCGTTGGTGGCGCCGGGGCCGGAGGTGACCAGCACCACGCCGGGCTTGCCCGAGGCGCGCGCGTAGCCGTCGGCGGCGTGGGTGGCGGCCTGCTCGTGGCGCACCAGGATGTGCTTGACCTTGTCCTGACGGAACAGGGCGTCGTAGATGTGCAGCGCCGCTCCGCCTGGATAGCCGTAGATATATTCGACGCCCTCATCCTGCAGGAAGCGGGCGATCATGTCCGCGCCGGAAAGCAGTTCCACGTTGTGTTTCTCCCCTGGAGGTCTCGAGTGCGATCCGCGCCCGAAGCGGGCGCGGGGTCGAGTGCGGCGGTATGCCGCTGCCGGACATGCCGGCACCTGATGCCAAACCCTGGCAGTTAAAGACCCTGTTGGGGCCTGCACTCTCATCGCGGCGGATCGCCGCGTCGGGGCGTTGGCCGGGACGGGCGGTTGGCCCGTGCCCGGAAGTCCTTCGGCGGGTAGAGGCCCTCTGGCCTACCCATCGCGCGGGGATGAGGGGGTTGCCCGCAGAGTTCCGCGCCCGCAAATCAGGAAGGGCCAAGATTCCATTAGCGACGCAACGGTGTCAACCGCATAAAAAGTGTGAGGGTCCGCGAAGGCACGAGATCGGGTAGGGGCCGGGGTCACCCCCGGCGCCCTCCCACACCACCGTACGTACGGTTCCGTATACGGCGGTTCCTGTCATCCACTATTGGACTGA
>NZ_QGTM01000044.1 GCF_003182195.1 Halomonas sp. A11-A | reverse complement strand
ACCACCTGATCCCATGCCGAACTCAGCAGTGAAACCGCTCAGCGCCGATGGTAGTGTGGGGTCTCCCCATGTGAGAGTAGGTCATCGTCAGGCACCTTTTCAGAAACCCCAGCCATTGGCTGGGGTTTCGTCGTTCTGGGGATCTCCCCCCCCTGGATCCCGCCTGTTGGGAACTCCCGCCTGTTGGGAACAGGCGGAAACCGCGTCAGCGGGCCCGAAGGGCGAGGCTCAGGGGGAGGCGAGGCGAGTATCGGGAGGCCGGCCCCCGGAGCGCCGGCCGGGGCTTTTCACGTTTCTGGCGATCATGCGGCCGCCATGCCGGACTGATAGAATCACCCCCTGTTTCGTGTCGTGGCCGAACACCATGCAATCCAGTTCCCGCTCCATCGTCACCAACCAGCTCGGGCCCCACGAGGACCTGAGCCGGCGTGTGGCGCGCGCCCTGGCGCACCCGCTGCGCAAGCCGGTGGCAGAGCACACTCGCCAGGCCTTCGAGGCGGCGCGGACATGGCGTGCCGCGCGGCCCGACATGCCGCTGATTCTGGACGCCGGCTGCGGAGTGGGGCTCTCCACCCGCCGCCTGGCAGAGCGCTTTGCCAACCATGCGGTGATCGGCGTGGATCGCAGCGAGAGCCGCCTGACCCGCGAGCATGGCCCGCTGCCCGACAACGCCCTGTTGGTCCGCGCCGACCTGGTGGACTTCTGGCGCCTGGCGCTGGCCGATGGCTGGCGGCCCGTACGCCACTACTTGCTCTACCCCAATCCCTACCCCAAGGCGGCCCATCTCAAGATGCGCTGGCAGGGGCACCCGATCCTCCCGGTGATCCTTGCCCTGGGCGGACGCCTTGAGCTGCGCTCCAACTGGCGGCTCTACGTGGAGGAGTTCGCCCTGGCCGTGGCCCAAGCCACCGGCCGCAAGGCCGAGGTCCGGCCCCATGAGCCCGGGAACGACTTCCTGACCCCCTTCGAGCAGAAGTACCATGTCAGCGGACAGCCGCTCTGGAAGCTGGTGGTGGAGCTGCCCTATGGCCTCGGGCTGGTCCCCGGGGGAGGGAGCGCCTGATGGCCCTGGTCTACCTGGCCGTGGCGATCCTGGCCGAGGTGGTGGCCACCAGCGGCCTCAAGGCCACCGACGGCTTTACTCGCCTGTGGCCGAGCCTGATGGTGGTGGCCGGCTACGCCCTGGCCTTCTACATGCTCTCCCTTGTGCTGCGCACCATCCCGGTGGGGATCGCCTACGCCGTCTGGGCCGGGCTAGGCATCGTGCTGGTCGCCGTGGTGGGGCTGCTGGTCTATGGCCAGCGCCCAGATCTTCCCGCCGTCATCGGCATTGGCCTGATCGTGGCCGGCGTTGTCACCATCCAACTCTTCTCCTCCATGTCCCACTGAGCCTCCGGGACCTTCACAAGCCTACGGTGCCGTCATGCGTCATCCTGTTCTGAAAGTTGCCGCACACCTCCTGCTCTGCCTGCTGCCGGCGATTGCCCAGGCCTCGGGCTTCACCCAGTTGGGCCAGCTGGCGGACAAGGGCTTCCTGATCAGTGCCGAGGCGCGCCTGATCGATGAGGACACGGTGCTGGGGGCCATCGAGGCCGATCGCCAGCTCTCGCCGGCGTCGGTAACCAAGAACTACCTGGCCGCCGCGGCGCTGGATCGTTGGGGCCCCCAGCACCGCTTCACCACCCGGCTACTCGCCGAGTCGCGCCCGGACGACGATGGCGTGCTGACGGGCGACCTGATCCTCGACGGCGGCGGCGACCCGGCGCTGACCACCGAGGACCTGTGGCGGCTGGTGCAGCGCCTGCACCAGGCCGGGGTGCGCGAGGTGGAGGGCCGGCTGATGGTCAGCCAGTGGCGCTTCGGCCCGGTGGAGTGCATCACCACCGACCGCTGCCAGGCCCGCGAGCGCACGGCCAACGCCTACAGCGCGCTGCTCTCCTCGGCGGGGGTCAACTACGGCAGCTGGTGCGTCAGCGTGGCACCCGGCGCCGCCCCCGGGCAGCCGGCCCGGGTGACCGGCTGTGACAGCCAGGCGGCCATTCTCGAGATCGACAACCGCGTGGAGACCCGGCCGGATAACAGCGGCACCGAGCTGCGCGCCGAGCGCATCACCCGCAACGGCGATGATGTCATGGTGCTCAGCGGCCAGATCTCCACCAATGCCCGCCCCCGGGACATCTACCGGGGCAGCTCCGATCCCGCCGACCAGATGGCCAGGACCCTGCTGGGGATGCTCGACCAGGCCGGCATCGCGGTGCGCGGGGGGGCCGAGACCACCCTGGCCGAGCCGCCTGCCGGCGCCCGGTCGCTGGCCGAAGTCGAGGGCAAGCCGTTGCAGGAGCTGCTGCTGCGGGTGATGAACTACTCCAACAACTTCATGGCCGACATCCTCGCCCTGAACCTGGTGGAGACCCCTCGCGCCGACCTGCGCCTCGGCGGTGCGGCCATCGAGGCGTTCGTGGCCGGCATCCCGGATCACGGCCAGGTGACCCTGCTCAGCGGCAGCGGTCTGACCACCGAGAACCGCACCTCGGCCCGTGGCGCCAATGCGCTGCTGGAGAGCATGTTCCACCGTCCGTCGCTGTTCCCGAGCTTCGTGGCGACCCTGCAGTCCCCCGGCAACGGGGTGATGCGCTTCATCCGCCGCGGGTCGCCGACCTTCCAGCACCACGTCATGCTCAAGACCGGCACCCTCAACCAGCCGGTGGCGGTGCGAGCGGTGAGCGGCTACTTCCGCACGCGCAGCGGGCGCTGGGGGGTGTTCACCGCGCTGGTCAACGGCACCGGCAGCACCCCCTACCTGAGCTGGTCCGAGGTGCTGGATCCGCTCTCGGTGGACCTCGAGCGAATGATCGACAACCATTGAGCGGCCCACCTCCCACCCAAAGGATCCCCCGATGAAGCCCGGACATACCGGTTGGCGCCACCTGGTGCACTCCACCCGCTACTCCCTCAAGGGGCTCAAGGCCGCCTGGCGCCATGAGTCGGCCTTCCGTCAGGAGCTGGCCCTCTGCGTGCTGCTGCTGCCGCTGGCCTGGTGGATCGGCCAGGGGCCGGTGGAGTGGATCATGCTGGTGGGCAGCTGCCTGCTGGTGCTGGTGGTGGAGTTGATCAATAGCGCCATCGAGAGCGTGGTGGACCGCATCGGTCCCGAGCACCACGAGCTCTCCGGACGCGCCAAGGACCTGGGCTCCGCGGCGGTGATGGTGTCACTGGCCCTGGCCGGGCTCACCTGGCTGCTGCTGGCCGGGCAGAAGCTGCTCGGTTGAGTCGCTCGTCGCTCCGGGTGCCCATGGCGTTCGCGCTTCGCTATGCTGGGGGCATTCGCCACCCGGATGCGAGACGCCCATGCCCCTGCCCGATGACTTCCTGCCTCTGATCGATATTCCCGAGCCCCTCAAGGCGCCCCTGACGCGCACCCGGGAGCGGCTGGCCGAGGCGTTGGCCCAGGCCGACCACCTGGCCGGCATGACCGGGCGCGAGTCGCCCCTGGAGGACTGGCTCGGCCTCGCCGAACCGCGCCGCGAGCAGCTGGCTCGGGTGCTGGCGATCTCTGAGTTCGTGGCCGAGACCCTGGTGCGCTACCCAGAGTGGCTGCTGCACCTGGATGCCAACGGGGAATTGGACATCGCCCCCGATGCGGAGAGCCTGCGCGACTGGCTCGAGGAGTGCCTGGAGGCGGCCGAGGATGAGGCCGCTATGCAGGCCGTCATTCGCCGCTTTCGCCGCGCGCGGATGACCGGCATCGTGTGGCGCGACCTCACCCGGCCCGAGGGCACCGACATGTGGGCCACCGCCGCCGCGGTGTCGCGCCTGGCCGAGGTATGCCTGGAGGGGGCGCTCACCTGGCTGGAGCGCTTCCTCGCGCCGCGCTGGGGCCGGCCCGCCCTGCGCCGCGACGGCAGCGAACAGCGCCTGGTGGTGCTGGGCATGGGCAAGCTCGGCGCCGGCGAACTCAACCTCTCCTCCGATATCGACCTGATCTTCGCCTTCCCCGAGAACGGCGAGACAGAGGGCGGGCGCAAGTCCCTGACGCACCAGGAGTACTTCACCAAGCTGGGACAGCGGCTGATCGGCGCCCTGGATGCGGTGACCGCCGACGGCTTCGCCTTCCGCGTCGACATGCGCCTGCGCCCGCTGGGCGACGGAGGCCCCCTGGTGGGCAACTTCAGCTCCCTGGCCAGCTACTACCAGGACCAGGGGCGCGAGTGGGAGCGCTACGCCATGCTCAAGGCGCGTCCGGTGGCCGGCGACCTGGACGCCGGGGCCGAGCTGCTGGCCAGTCTGCGCCCCTTCGTCTATCGCCGTTACCTCGACTTCGGCGCCATCGAGTCGCTGCGTGAGCTCAAGGGCATGATCAACCGCGAGGTGCGCCGCAAGGGCATGGAGGGCAACATCAAGCTCGGCCCCGGCGGCATCCGTGAAGTGGAGTTCGTGGTGCAGGCCTTCCAGCTGATCCGCGGCGGGCGCGACACCGAGCTCCAGGTCACCTCGCTGAAGAGCGCGCTGGAACGGCTGCCGGCGCTGGGCCTGCTGCCCGTCGCGGTGGTCGAGGAGCTTATCCCGGACTACGTCTTCCTCCGCGACCTGGAGCACGCCCTGCAGGCGCTGGAGGATCGCCAGACCCAGAGCTTGCCCGACGACGACCTCGACCGCGAGCGGGTGGCTCTGGCCCTGAACATGGAGGACTGGCCGGCGCTGATGGCCAGGCTCGACGAGGTCCGCTCCCGGATCCGCCAGCACTTCGACGCGGTGATCGCCGACCCCGAAGAGGAGGTCGAGGAGGCCTCGGAGGAGGCGGCCGGCGGCATCGCCCTGGAGCAGTGGCGGGCGCTGTGGCGCGGCGAGCTCGACGAGGAGGAGGTCAGCGTGCTGCTGGAGGAGGCCGGCTTCACGGAGAGTGCCACCGCGGCTCGGCGGATCGCCTCCCTCTACCACTCCCGCCCGGTGCAGACCATGCAACGCATCGGCTTCGAGCGCCTGGAGGCCCTGATGCCGCTGCTGCTCGACGCCGTGGTCGAGAGCGAGGCGCCCGACACGGCGCTGGAGCGGGTGCTGCCGCTGATCGAGGCGGTGCTGCGGCGCACCGCCTACCTGGCGCTGCTGCGCGAGAACCCCGAGGCGCTGGGCCACCTGATGACGCTCTGCGCGGCGAGCCCCTGGATCGCCGAGCAGCTGGCCCGCTACCCGATCCTGCTCGACGAGCTGCTCACCCCCGAGACCCTCTACACCCCCGCCGACAAGGCGCGCCTCGCCGACGAGCTGCGCCAGACCCTGGCACGGATTCCCGAGGAGGACGAGGAGGCCCAGCTCGAGGCGCTGCGGGTCTTCAAGCACGCCCAGACCCTGCACGTGGCCGCCTCCGACATCGCCGGTACCCGCCACCTGATGAAGGTGAGCGACTACCTCACCTATATCGCCGAGGTGATCCTCGAGGCGGTGCTGGCCATGGCCTGGAAGCACCTGACCCGCAAGCACGGCTTCCCGGAGCTGGCCGACGGTAGCCGCGCCGGCGCCGAGCCCGACTTCCTGATCGTCGGCTACGGCAAGCTCGGTGGCATCGAGCTGGGCTACGGTTCGGACCTGGACCTGGTGTTCATCCACGACGGCGCCACCCAGGGCCGCACCGATGGCCAGCGCCCCCTGGACAACGCCGTCTTCTTCACCCGGCTGGGGCAGCGCATCATCCACCTGCTCACCGCGGTGACCCCCGCCGGCACCCTCTACGAGGTGGACATGCGCCTGCGCCCCTCCGGCAACTCGGGGCTGCTGGTCAGCTCGCTTTCCGCCTTCGCCGACTACCAGCGTCGCGACGCCTGGACCTGGGAGCACCAGGCGCTGGTGCGTGCCCGGGTGGTGGCGGGGCATCCGCGCCTGGCTGAGGGCTTCGACGCCATCCGGCGCGAGGTCCTCGGTCGAGAGCGCGACCCCGAGGCGCTGCGCGAGGAGGTGGTCAAGATGCGCCACAAGATGCGTGACCACCTGGGCGGCAAGAGTGGGGAGGGGGAGTTTGACCTCAAGCACGACCCCGGCGGGATGGTCGATATCGAGTTCCTCTGCCAGTACGCCGTGCTCGCCATGGGTCACGAGACCCCGGCGCTGCTGCAGTGGAGCGACAACATGCGCATCCTCGAGACCCTGGAGGCCGCCGAGCACCTCCCGGCCAAGGAGTGCCAGCGCCTGCGCGAGGCCTACCTGGCCCTGCGCAGCAGCGCCCACCGCGCCTCGCTGACCCGCGAGCCCGCCCGGGGACGCAGCGACGCCTTCCAGGACCACCGCCGGGTGGTGATCGAGGCCTGGCAGCGGCTGCTGGAGCCGCCGACGCCCTGACCCTCGGCAGGTCGCCCACCAGCCCGCTGGGCTCCCTGGCCCATGCCTGCCCCGACCGTCTCGATGGCCGGGGCTTTTCTCGTGTCGCGTCACCCCGGGTCGCCATGGGGAAAATAACCAGATTGGATATTTCACCTGCCCAGCGCCGTTGCCAGGAGTGGCAGGCCAAGCGACCTGAGTTATTTACCAAACGGGTGGTCAATCCCCCGGGACCCGATGCGTAACGAACTCCGGCGGCAATCGCCGCCGGAGAGTGGGTGAAGTCACCAGGAGTCGATCAGTTGAAAACGGTAAAGCTGTGGGCGTTGAGCCAGAGGTGGGTGGCCACGCTGGCGGCGTAGCCGACGGCGATGACCGGCGCCCAGCGC
>NZ_QGTM01000043.1 GCF_003182195.1 Halomonas sp. A11-A | reverse complement strand
TCCGTAGGGGACTCTCACCCCCAAGTCACCCCGCCAACCACCACGGTTGACCGGATAGCGCCTGAGCGGCGCTTCGCGCCATGCCTGGCGCACCATAGAAAAAGCCGCTGAAATCAGCGGCTTTTTCGATATTCTGTGGCGGAGAGGGAGGGATTCGAACCCTCGAAGCCTTTCGACTTACACACTTTCCAGGCGTGCTCCTTCGACCACTCGGACACCTCTCCACATTGTTGTCCTGTCGAGAAGGGCGCTGCCTTTCCCTTGAGGACGGCGCGTATCCTATCGCCTCAAGTGCCGGATTGCAAGCCGTTTCTCACCCGGCGCGCCAGTACCGCATAGTCGCCGCGGGCCTCCAGGCACAAGGTCTCGCCGCACCAGAGCCGCTGGCGCAGCAGGATGCGCCCGCGCCCCTTCTCGGCGAGCTGCTCGGCGAGGCGCGCAGGCTCGCCCTCCTCCGGCGTGCACTCGAGGCGGTAGTCGCCGGTGACCGGCGCCAGGAAGCGCTGGCTCGCCTCGGCTACCACCACATCGCGGGCCAGCCCCCGGCGTCTAAGCCAGAGGGTCGTCCAGCACCAGCCCAGCAAGGTGGTCTGGGCGGTGAGGGCCCCGCCGAAGCCGGTGCCCTTGTCATTGAGGCTGGGCAAGAGGTCCAGCTCCCACACCAGGCGCTCGCCGTCGCGGTGCATCTCGCGGATGCCGAGATGCGCCACCATGGGTATCGCCTCGCCGAGCCAGGTCAGGAAGGCCGTGGGGTCATCCTCGCCGCCGGGGGACGGCAGCGGGAGGCGCGGGTGAGGCGTGCCAATCTCGCGCATCTACCCTCCCGCTCAGCACCAGCGCTCGACGAAGGCACCGATATCGTGTTCCGGCAGCGGCTTGTGGCGCCCGCCGAGACGGCCCAGATAGATGAAGGCGACCACCTCGTCCTCCTCCTCGAGGCCCAGCCCCTTGCGCACCGTGGGGTCGAAGGCGTACTTGCCGCTGCGCCACATGGCGCCGAGGCCCAGGGCGTGGGCCGCCAGCAGGATGCCATGGGCGGCGCAGCCAGCGGAGATCACCTGTTCGATCTTCGGCACCTTGGGCAGGTCCGGGGTCACCCTTGCGATCACCGCGATGACCATGGGGGCACGCAGGGGTTTCTTGCGGGCGGCATCGAGGGCGGCGTCCCCCACGTGGGGATCCTCGCGATACTCGGCCTCGGCGAACAGCTCGCCGAGACGGGAGAGCCCCTCCCCGGTGAACTCGATGAAGCGCCAGGGGCGCAGCTCCTTGTGGTCTGGGGCGCGCAGGGCCGCCCGGTAGATCGCCTCGAGCTGCTCAGGCGAAGGCGGCGGCCCCATCAGCTTGCCCATGGAGCTGCGTTCGTGCAGCAGCGTCATCGCATCCATATCGTGCTCCTGTTGGCGTGGGTTCAAGGCACTCTATCATCCAAGTTCCACCCGGGGCGCTACGGCGCTACGGCGCTACTGCCGCGCCAGGCGCAGGGGCTCGGGGGGGCGCTCGCCGGGGGTGGCACGCCAGGGGCTGATGTCGAGCCCGCCGCGGCGCACGTAGCGCGCCAGCACCAGCAGCCGCTCGGGCCGGGCATGCGCCAGGAGGTCCATAAAGATGTGCTCCACGCAGTGCTCGTGGAAATCCTGATGTTGTCGGTAGCCAATCAGGTAGCGCAAGAGCCCCTCGCGGTCGAGCTTAGGGCCGCGATAGCGGATCAGCACGCTGCCCCAGTCGGGCTGGCCGGTGACCGGGCAGTTGGACTTGAGCAGATGGGAGTGCAGCGTCTCCTCGACGATCTCATCGCCCACCGCCAGATGCTCGGCGCTGGGGGTGTAGGCCTCCACGGCGATATCCAGCTCATCCAGGCACTCGCCGGGCAGCCGGCGCGGCATGAGCGCCTCGTCATCCACCTCGAGCAGCGCCACCGCTACCGGTGCACCGGCCGCCGCAGCCAGGTCGCGCTCGAGGGTCTCGATGACCGCCTCGCGGCGCGCGAAGCGGGTCTGGTTGAAGCTGTTGAGGTAGAGCTTCCAGGACTTGGACTCGATCAGACTGGGGGAGTCCGCCGGCAGGCGGAAACGCGCCACGGCGACCACCGGCTTGCCACGGGCATTGAGCCAGCTCACCTCGAAGGCGTGCCACTCGTCCTCGCCGACGAAGGGCAGCGGACCCTCCGCGATCCCCAGCGGCGCCCGGTTGGCGGCGCGGGGAATGGGATAGAGCAGCGAGGGGTCGTAGCGCTCCGGATAGGCGGACTCGCGGCCCAGGGGGGCATTCGCCAGGGTATCGGGACGATGATGGCTCATGAGCGGATCCCCTTGCCACGCTCCAGCATCCACAGGGCGACACCGAACAGTACGGTGATGAAGGTGACGATGGCGGCCAGCGCCCAGCCCACCGGAATGTCGGAGACGCCCAGGAAGCCATAGCGGAAGACATTGACCATGTAGAGGATGGGGTTGAGCATCGACACCCCCTGCCAGAAGGCCGGCAGCAGCGAGATCGAGTAGAAGACCCCGCCCAGGTAGGTCAGCGGCGTGAGGATGAAGGTCGGCACGATGGAGATATCATCAAACTTCTTGCCCAGCAGGGCGTTGATGAAGCCGCCGATGGAGAAGAGCGCCGAGGTGAGCACCACCACGCCGATGGTCAGCAACGGATGGGCCACGCTGATGCGGGTGAAGAACAGCGACACGATGGTGACGATCAGCCCGACCCCCAGGCCGCGTGCCATGCCGCCCAGCACGAAGCCCAGCAGGATCACCCAGTTGGGCATCGGCGAGACCATCATCTCCTCGATGGAGCGCTGGAACTTGTTGGAGAAGAAGCTCGAGGCCACGTTGGAGTAGCTGTTGGTGATCACCGCCATCATGATCAGCCCCGGCACGATGAAGTCCATGTAGCTGAAGCCGTCCATCTCGCCGATGCGCGAGCCGATCAGGCTGCCGAAGATGATGAAGTACATGGTCATGGTGATGGAGGGCGGCAGCAGGGTCTGCGGCCAAATCCGCGTAAAGCGCTTGATCTCCTTGAGCACCAGGGTCCAGAGGGCGATGGCGATCTGGGTCGGATTCATGCCTGGACCTCCTTGCTGCCTTCCACCATGGAGACAAACATCTCCTCGAGGCGGTTGGCACGGTTGCGCATGGAGACCACCTCGATGCCCTGCTCGCTCAGGGAGCGGAAGGCGTCGTTGATGCGCTGGCCGCGATGCACCACCAGCGCCAGCTGGGCCGGCTCGCTGAGGCTGACCTCGAAGCCGGGCAGCTCGGGGGCGGCCTCCACCGGGGCGGCGAGGTCAAGCAGGAAGGTCTCGGTATCGAGCTCGGCGAGCAGCTCGCGCACGCTGGTGTTCCGGATGATCTCGCCATGGTTGATGATCGCCACGTTGCGGCAGAGGCTCTCGGCCTCCTCCAGGTAGTGGGTGGTGAGGATGATGGTGGTGCCCTCCTCACGGTTGATGCGGCGCATGTAGTCCCACATGCTGCGGCGCAGCTCGATATCGACGCCGGCGGTGGGCTCGTCGAGGATCAGCAGCCTAGGCCGGTGCATCAGGGCGCGGGCGATCATCAGGCGGCGCTTCATGCCGCCCGAGAGCATGCGCGCGCTGCCGTTGCGCTTGTCCCAGAGGCCGAGGTCGCGCAGCAGCTCTTCGGCGCGGGGCAGCGCCTCGCGCCGCGGCATGCCGTAGTAGCCGGCCTGGGCCAGCACGATATCGATGACCTTCTCGAACTGGTTGAAGTTGAACTCCTGGGGCACCACGCCCAGGTGGTACTTGGCGCGGGGAAAGTCGCGATCGATGTCGATGCCGAAGATGGAGACCTTGCCGGCACTCTTCTGCACCAGCGAGCAGACCACCCCCAGAGTGGTGGACTTGCCGGCGCCGTTGGGGCCCAGTAGCGCGAAGAAGTCGCCCTCGGCGACGTCGAGGTCGATGCCCTTGAGGGCCTCGAAGCCATTGCCGTAGACCTTGGTGAGGCCACGGATGGAGAGAGCCGGTTCGGCCATTGGCAATCCTTGATCGGTTCGAGGTTCGAAAGCGGTATGCCGCAAAGGCCTTAGGATATTGGGACGCCGCGGGGCAACTTCAAGCCAACGGCAGCCTGAGCCTACCGGACGGGAACGCAAAAGCGCCCGCACGGGGGCAAGCATCGAACTATCTGGGGGGAGTTGGCGAATTTAGTAGTGTCGACATGGAGCGGGAAACGAGATTCGAACTCGCGACCCCAACCTTGGCAAGGTTGTGCTCTACCACTGAGCTATTCCCGCTTGTCGAGTACCGCCAAGGCGAGCGAAGTGGCGTCCCATAGGGGGTTCGAACCCCTGTTCCCGCCGTGAAAGGGCGGTGTCCTAGACCACTAGACGAATGGGACGCATGGAGCGGGAAACGAGATTCGAACTCGCGACCCCAACCTTGGCAAGGTTGTGCTCTACCACTGAGCTATTCCCGCTTGATCGCACCGCTTGCTGCTACCGGAAGAGTGGCGTCCCATAGGGGGTTCGAACCCCTGTTCCCGCCGTGAAAGGGCGGTGTCCTGGACCACTAGACGAATGGGACGCATGGAGCGGGAAACGAGATTCGAACTCGCGACCCCAACCTTGGCAAGGTTGTGCTCTACCACTGAGCTATTCCCGCTTGATCGCACCGCTTGCTGCTACCGGAAGAGTGGCGTCCCATAGGGGGTTCGAACCCCTGTTCCCGCCGTGAAAGGGCGGTGTCCTGGACCACTAGACGAATGGGACGCATGGAGCGGGAAACGAGATTCGAACTCGCGACCCCAACCTTGGCAAGGTTGTGCTCTACCACTGAGCTATTCCCGCGCTTTCTTGCACTCCGGCACCTGATGAGTCGAGTGGCGTCCCATAGGGGGTTCGAACCCCTGTTCCCGCCGTGAAAGGGCGGTGTCCTAGACCACTAGACGAATGGGACGCAATGTCTCGGCTCGTCGAGGTGGCGCGTATGTTACTGAGCGCCCCCGCGAGTGTCAAGCACCTCCCTCCCCCGCCCTGCCACCTTGCGATGCCTTACACATCAGGAAGTTGACAGCCGCCGCGAGGGAAGCTACATTACGCGCCGCTGGCTACGTAGCTCAGCTGGTTAGAGCACATCACTCATAATGATGGGGTCCCCTGTTCAAATCAGGGCGTAGCCACCAGATATCGGGTAGGGGCCGGGGTCACCCCCGGCGCCCTCCCACACCACCGGGCATACGGTTCCGTACCACGGCGGTTCATGAAGAACGACTAAGCCATCTTACCGTATCGAGTACCGAGATCAGGCTCAGCCGGTTGAACCACTTCCTTGGCAGGGCCTGATTCATGTGCGAGGCCCCGGCGTTCCACCAGGCGCCTCGCCCATTCCCCGCTGATTTCCACGCTCGATAGTCGTCCAGCCCCAGTGCCAGAAGCTTGCGGCACCGGGTCCGCGGGCGCTTCCACTGCCGCCAGATCACGCAGCGCAGTCGGCGACGTATCCAACCCTCCAGCGTTTCCAGCGGACGCTTCACATCAACAAGGGAGAAGTAGTTGGCCCAGCCCCGCAGGACCGGTGTCAGCTCCTCGGTGACTCGTTGGATGTTGCGCCCCCTGCCGCGCTTGAGGATCTCGCGGACACGCTGCATCAGGCGCTGCAGGCTGGTCTTGGCCAGCGTCAGCTTCGGCCGCTTGTGCCGGGTCAGCGTGTAGCCCAGATACCCCCGGTGCCAGGGTCGATCCACCGCACTCTTGTCGCGATTGACCGTCAGCCTGAGTGAGCTCTCGAGAAAATCACTCAGACTGGCCATGACGCGCTCGCCCGCTCGCCGACTCTTGACGTACACCTGTAAGTCGTCGGCGTAGCGGCAGAAGCGGTGGCCGCGGCGTGCCAGTTCCTTGTCCACGTCATCCAGCAGGATATTGGCCAGCAGCGGGCTGAGTGGTCCGCCCTGGGGCGTGCCCTGCCGGCGTGGCGCGGCCAGGCCGTCCTGGAACATCCCGGCTTCCAGATAGCGTCGGATCAGGCGCAACACTCGCTTGTCGCGGACGCGGCGCGCGACCCGTGCCATCAGCAGGTCGTGATTCACCCGGTCGAAGAAGGCTTCCAGATCGAGGTCGACCACCCAGCGGTGGCCGGCGGTGACATGGGCCTTCATCGCCGAGACGGCCTGCTGGGCACTGCGCCCTGGCCGATAGCCGTAACTCGATGCGGAGAATCCCGGATCGAAGATCGGCGTCAGCACCTGAAGCAGCGCCTGCTGGATCAGCCGGTCGGTAACCGTGGGGATGCCGAGCTGTCGCGTTCCACCCTTGGGCTTGGGAATCTCGACGGCTCGGATCGGGCTGGGGTGGTACTCACCGGCCAGTAGCCGTTCGCACAGCGTTGGCCAGCACTCCTTCAGATGGTCGGCCAACTGGTGGACCGTCATGCCGTCGGCACCCGGCGCCCCCTTGTTGGCGATCACCCTTCGGTAAGCCCGCGCCATGTTGGCCTTCTCTACCACGGCCTCCATGAGCGGGGCGGGCTCCGCTTTCGTCCACGATGACGACGCCGGGACCGTCTCGACGCTCACCGGCCGGGACGCGGGGTTCCGCCCCTGCCCCTCTGGGTGGGTGGCGGTATCAGCGCCACTTTCTGTCTTCATGATCGATCCTCGAGACGTCATCGCCTACTCGCGGTTCTTCATGTTCGGCCCTTGGTGCCGGGGTGAATCGGCACTTACTATGGCCTCTGCTGACGTCTGATGGCCCATCCCGTCGCCTCTCGACGCCGGTAGCACCGTGGCAGACCACCAGACCTCCCAGGGTAAGACGCGCGACCTTCCCGCTTATGCCTGTCGGATCTACGTCATGGGGTTCTGTGCAAGTATCGGGCTTTGGTGATTCGTGCCACCTCACCCCACCATGACGCCTCGTATCCGCTTCCTGTTCGTCAGGCCAGCGTTTTGCCTCGGGCTTCCTTCAGATTCCCCCTCGCGGGGGACACCCTTGCCGTCGGCTAGCACTTCCCCTTGCCGGGCGTGCAGGGGACTTTCACCCCCAAGTCATTCCAAGGCACCACCCTTGGAAACAGCGCCAGTCAGGCGCTGCGCGCCATGCCTGGCGCAATCGGGTAGGGGCCGGGGTCACCCCCGGCGCCCTCCCACACCACCGTACGTACGGTTCCGTATACGGCGGTTCCTGTCATCCACTATTGGACTGA
>NZ_QGTM01000042.1 GCF_003182195.1 Halomonas sp. A11-A | reverse complement strand
GCAACACGCTATGAGCGACTGGCGAGAAACTACCAGTCGCTACTCAACCTTGTATCCGCCGTCATATGGCTGGCCTAATTGTTAACGCTCCCTAGGGTGAAAGCATTGCCCCGGGTTGGCAGGGGCTCAGGTCTGCTTGTTACGCGATCCCTCCAAGCGCCTATCCCGTTGAGAGCCCGCCTGAAGGAGGCTTTGTCATGTCTGATGTTCTGTCTGGCGCTTCGGCCCGAATCCGTCTTGTCTCGCTGCTGTTCCTGACGATGCTGTTCTCACTAGCGGGGCAGGCGAACGAGGACATCGAAGGCGCTGGCGATCATCCGCTGGTCGAACGCATTGCCGGCTCCTTTATTACCGACAATTTTCGCGATGAGTTCAAACGCGTCGTGCTGCCTGCGGGTCCCTTCGATCGATCGGAGCGGGCGCATACCGAGCAGCTTGCCCTGGAGGGTGAGTGGCTCAAGATGATCTACCGCTTCGACGACCCCGATATCAGCGATCTTCGCGTTCACCGCACCTTTGTGCAGACTTTGCCAGAGGCCGGTTTCGAACTGATCTTCGAGGGAAGTGACCTGGATCTGATCGAGCAGAACACGGGCCGCTCGGCGGATTTCCTGACCAATACCAGTGAGTCCTACCTGCTGACTAACCGAGGGCCTCTCCTGAATCGTCAGCCAGTGCACTATCTGCTGGCGCGCTCGCAGGATGCGCCCGTGCACGTGGCGATCGCCACGTATCAGGCTCCCGGTCCCGGCGGCGGCACCCAGTATGCCATCACCGTGGTAACCGAAGAGGAGATGGAGGTTGCCACGGAGCACCGCCCGCTGTCGGCCAGTGAAATGGAGCAGGGCCTGATGGAATCGGGGCGTGTCGCCATTCAGGATATCCTGTTCGCCTTCGATTCCGATGAAATCCTGGCTGAGTCCAGCTCGTCACTGGCGACCATCGCTGAATTGATGCAGGAGCACCAAGAGCTGGGCCTGCTCGTGGTGGGTCATACCGACGATGTCGGCAACTACGACTACAACCTGCGCCTGTCCATGGAGCGGTCAACGGCAGTGGTTCGCTATCTTGAGCAGCGGCACGGGATTGCCGGGTCGCGGTTGAGATCGGCGGGTGCCGGCATGATGGCGCCGATTGCGTCCAACCGGACCGAGGCCGGGCGGGCACAGAATCGCCGGGTGGAGCTGGTCGAGATGCGCGACTGAGCAGCCGCATCGTTCGGCGCTTGCTCCTTGCTTGCACCCTCCTGTCATGCAGCTTGCGAAACCACTCGTTGCGCTTCTGGGAGAGGGAGCCGTCGCGGTAGTGGTCGCCAGGGCATGATAGAGATGCTGGGGGCCATCGTTGGCGATGTCATCGGCTCTATGCGTCGCGACCCCGGCTGCCCGATGACCTGTGCCGCGTGGTGGCGGCCTTCGAGGCGCGCTTTGCCGCGGCCTAGTCGCCTGTCATCTTACCTGGCGGCTTGGCTCGCTCAGCGTGCCGTCAGGATCTCCCTGAGCTCGCCGTGGCGCTCCGGGTGGGCCACCAGCAGGCTCTGCCACTCGGCGGGGTCCGGGTCGCCGGCAAGGTCGGTCACTATGCAGCCCGCCTCCCGAGCGATGACGATGCCGGCGGCGACGTCCCAGAGGTCGAGCCGGGCACCCTGGGACCAGAAGGCGTCGAAGCGGCCGAGGCCCGCATGGGCGACCTCGAGCGCCGCCGAGCCGGGCACGCGAATGCCGGCCACGCGAGACATCAGCCGGGTGAGCTGGTCCAGGCTGGTCGCGCAGTCGCCCTTGGCGTGATAGGGCAGGCAGGTGGCGATCAGCATCTCGTGCAGGGCTCTGGCTGGGGAGGCGGTGATGCGGCCGGCGTTGCGGTGGGCGCCCTGGCCTCGCACCGCCCACAGCATCTCGTCCAGCAGCGGCTGGTAGACCACCCCGTGGGTGAGGGTGTCGCCTTCGCGTGCGGCGATGGAGACCGAGAAGTGAGGCACCCGGTGCAGGAAGTTGTTGGTGCCATCTAGAGGGTCGATGATCACCGTGAGTCTCCCGCCCTCGGCGGGGGTTTCGCCCGTCTCCTCGCCAATGAAACCCGCCTCGGGATGGGCCCGCCGCACCGTCTCGATGATGGCGTGCTCTGCCGCCCTGTCGTAGTGGGTCACGAAGTCCGAGGCACCCTTGGCCTCGAAGTCGATGGCGCCGGCGGCGTGGTAGCCCTCGCGCAGCAGCTGGCCGGCGGTGCGGGCGGCCTGCTGGAGGGTCTCGATCAGCGTGGAGGCGGGAGGTGTCATGCGGCTTGCTCCTTGGTCTTGAGCGTATCGTCGAGGCGCCGGCCTGTCTCCCGATGAAAGGGGTGCAGGGCGTCGCGGGTGATATGGACGTGCAGGCGCTGGCCCTCGGCCACCGTCGGCTGGCCGGCGGTGCGGATCACCAGGGGCTGGTCGCTGTCGGCCAGGCGCACATGGAGGTGGCTCTCGGCGCCGGCGGCCTCGAAGAGCTCCAGGGTGGCCGCAAGGGTCAGGTGGGGGGCGCGGGGTGGCTCGAGGCGCAGCGCGTCGGGGCGAACGCCGACGATGCCGGTGCCCGACGGCAGGTCGTGGAGCAGGGCGCCATGGGACGCCGCGCCCGGGCCGCTCAGCAGAGCCTCCAGGGGCAGCAGGTTCATGGCCGGCGAGCCGATGAAGGTGGCCACGAAGAGCGAGGCGGGCCGGGCATAGATCTCCATGGGCGTGCCCACCTGCTCGATGCGCCCGCCGTTGAGCACCACCAGGCGGTCGCCCAGGGTCATGGCCTCCAGCTGGTCGTGGGTGACGTAAAGACTGGTGGTCTTCAGGCGGCGCTGCAGCCGCTTGATCTCCACCCGCATCTGCACCCGCAGCTTGGCGTCCAGGTTGGAGAGCGGCTCGTCGAAGAGAAAGGCCGCGGGCTCGCGCACCAGGGCCCGGCCCATGGCCACCCGCTGTCGCTGGCCGCCGGAGAGCTGGCGCGGCTTGCGGGGCAGGAAGGGGGCGATCTCGAGCATCCTGGCGGCCTCCTCGACCCGGCGGCGGATCTCGTCGCGCCCGAAACCGCGGTTCTTCAGGCCGTAGGCCAGGTTGTCGAACACCGTCATGTGCGGATAGAGCGCGTAGTTCTGGAACACCATGGCGATATCGCGCCGAGCGGGCTCCAGATCATTGACCCGCCGCTCGCCGATATGCAGCTCCCCCGAGCTGATGGTCTCGAGCCCCGCCACCATGCGCAGCAGGGTCGACTTGCCGCAGCCCGAGGGGCCCACCAGCACCACGAATTCGCCGTCGGCCACCTCCAGGTCGACGCCCTTCACCGCCTGCACGCCGCCGGGATAGGTCTTCTCGAGACCCTCGAGCTTGATACTTGCCATCATTACTTCTCCGTCTCGGTCAGGCCCTTCACGAACAGGCGCTGCATGAACAGAATCACCAGCACCGGGGGCAGGGCGGCCATCACCACCGCGGCCATCACCAGGTGCCATTGGGGGTCGCCGTCGGCGGCGGTGGTCATGCGCTGGATGCCCATCACCACGGTGTAATAGTCGCTGTCGGTGGTGATCAGCAGGGGCCAGAGGTACTGGTTCCAGCCGTAGATGAACAGGATCACGAAGAGGGCCGCGATATTGGTGACCGAGAGCGGCAGCAGGATATCCTTGAAGAACCGGAGGGGGCCGGCGCCATCCACGCGGGCGGCCTCCAGCAGCTCTTCCGGCACCGTCATGAAGAACTGGCGAAAGAGGAAGGTGGCGGTGGCCGAGGCGATCAGCGGGATGGAGAGCCCGGCGAAGCTGTTGAGCATGCCGAGGTCGGCCACCACCTGGAAGGTGGGGATAATGCGCACCTCCACCGGCAGCATCAGGGTGACGAAGATCAGCCAGAAGAAGAACAGCCGGAAGGGGAAACGGAAGTAGACGATGGCAAAGGCCGAGAGCAGCGAGATGACAAGCTTCCCCACGGTGATCGCCAGCGCCATCACCAGGCTGTTGAAGAGCATCTGGCCCACGGGCGGCGCCCCGGCCCTCGAGAGGCCGCTCTCCCACATAGTGCGGTAGTTCTCCAGGGCGTGGCCGCCGGGCATCAGAGGCAGGGTGCCGCGCAGGAACTCTCCCGGGGCCTGGGTGGAGGCGACGATGGCGATGTAGACGGGAAATAGCACCAGGGCCACGCCGGCGATCAGAATCAGGTGCGCGGCCAGCTGGCTCAGGGGGCGGTGTTCGACCATGGGGGCTCCTCCGGGTCAGTAGTTGACGCGCCGTTCGATGAAGCGGAACTGCACCACGGTGAGGAGCACCACGATGGCCATCAGGATCACCGACTGGGCGGCGGAGCTGCCCAGGTTGAGCCCCACGAAGCCGTCGGCGTAGACCTTGTAGACCAGGGTATTCGTCGCCTGGGAGGGGCCGCCCTGGGTAGTGGCGTGAATCACACCGAAGGTGTCGAACATGGCGTAGACCACGTTGACCACCATCAGGAAGAAGGTGGTGGGCGAGAGGAGTGGAAAGACGATGGTCCAGAAACGCTTCACGGGGCCGGCGCCATCGATGGCCGCCGCCTCGATCAGCGACTGGGGGATCGACTGCAGCCCGGCCAGGAAGAAGAGGAAGTTGTAGGCGATCTGCTTCCAGGCGGCGGCGATGATTACCAGCATCATGGCATCGCTCCCTGAGGTGCGGTGGTTCCAGCGGTAGCCCAGCATTTCGAGCGCATAGGGCACGATGCCGATGGAGGGGTTGAAGAGGAACCACCAGAGCACCCCGGCGATGGCCGGGGCGATGGCGTAGGGCCACACCAGCAGGGTGGTGTAGGCGTTGCGCGAGCGCAGCATGCGGTTGACGGTGGCCGCCAGCAGCAGGGCGGCCGACATCGACAGCAGTGTGGTGCCGATGGCGAATACCGCGGTTACCGAGAGCGAGTCGAGATAGGTGTCGTCGGCGAAGAGCCGTGCGAAGTTGGCCAGGCCCACGAAAGTGCTGTTGAGGCCGAAGGCGTCCTCGCGCAGCAGCGACATGTATAGCGCCTGCAGCGAGGGCCAGATGAAGAAGATCAGGGTCACGATCACCTGGGGGGCCAGCAGGGCATAGGGCAGCCAGCGCCCGGGAAAGGTCATGCGTTTGGTCTGCATCGGAAGGCTCGAAGCGACGGTAAACAGGCGCCCCCTCCGCGGGGAGGGGGCGCAAAGGCAGGGCTCAGCGGTTGGCGGCCTCGAAGTCGCGCAGCAGAGCGTTGCCGCGGCGGGCGGCGTCGGCGCTGGCCTGCTCGCCGTTCTTCTGGCCGCTCATCACCGCCTCCATCTCCTCGGAGATGATGTCGCGGATCTGCACGAAGTTGCCGAAGCGTAGCCCCTTGGAGTTTTCCGTGGGCGGGTTGAGGTTCATCTGGCGAATGGAGATGTCGGCGCCCGGGTTCTCGGCGTAGAAGCCCTGCGTCTCGCTCAGCTCCCAGGCGGCCTGGGTGATCGGCAGGTAGCCGGTACGCTGGTGCCAGTCGGCCTGCACCTCGGGCCGGGAGAGGTACTCGAAGAAGGCGGCCACGGCCTCGTACTCCTCATCGCTGTGGCCCTGCAGCGCCCAGAGGGTGGCGCCGCCGATGATGGAGTTCTGGGGCGCGCCCTCCACCTCCGCGTAGTAGGGCTGCATGGCGAAGCCCACTTCGAAATCGGCGTTGGCCAGCACCCCGGCCCGTGAGGCGGAGGAGCCGAAGAACATGGCGCACTCTCCCGAGTAGAACATCGGCGCGGCATCATCCCCCGGCCCCGGGCCGCCCCAGCGGAAGACCCCTTCGTCCTGCCATGCCTTGAGGTTGTCCCAGTGACTCGCCACCAGGTCATTGTCGAAGACGAACTCCGTATCCAGGCCGCCGAAACCGTTCTCCCGGGTGCCCAGGGGCGAGTCGTGCATGGCGGAGAAGTTCTCCAGCATCACCCAGCTCGGCCAGGAGGTGGTGAAGCCGCAGCGGGCCGCGCCGCTCTCGCGCAGCCGGCGGGAGGCCGCGACGATCTCCTCCCAGGTCTCGGGCGTGCCGTTCAGGCCCGCGGCCTCGAAGGCGTCGCGGTTGAGATAGAGGATCGGCGTGGAGGAGTTGAAGGGGAAGGAGAGCATGTTGCCGCGGGTATCGGTGTAGTAGCCCACCACCGCCGGCAGGAAGGCCTCGCGGTCGAAGGCGCGGCCGTGGTCTTCCATCAGCTCGTGGATGGGGTAGATGGCCCCCTCGGCGGCCATCATGGTGCCGGTGCCCACCTCGAAGACCTGCAAGATATGCGGCTGCTGGCGTGCACGGAAGGCGGCGATGGCGCCGGTCATGGTTTCGGTGTAGTTGCCGCGGTAGCTGGGGTTCACCCGGTAGTCATCCTGGGAGGCGTTGAACGCCTCGGTGATGCCTTCGAGGATCTCGCCGAGCTCGCCGCCCATGGCGTGCCACCACTGGACCTCCACGGCGGCGTGAGCGGACAGCGACAGGGTAGCGGCGGCGATGCCGGCGGCCAGGCCTTTCAGTGTGGGTACGAACATGGGGCTCTCCTTGCGGTGTGATTCACGGCGATGACGTGGGCGGCGGTAAGCCGTTCTGCTCCATCGCCCGACGTTATCCGCACAAGGTGACGACGGCATGGCGGGTCGGTGTCAGTCGGTTGGCGACGGCGTGACGGCGAGATGGCAGTGCCGTGACAGGTCGCGCCGGTCATGCCTTTGTCACCGGTCTGGCCCAGGCTATGGGCCTTCCTGAACCACCGGGTAACTGGAGACCGTCATGCGCCTTGCCCTCTTCGACCTCGACGACACCCTGCTGGATGGCGACTGCAGCGCGCTTTGGAACGACTGGATGGTGGAGTGCGGCTGGATCGACGCCCCCGGCGAGTATCTCGCCCGTACCCAGGCCATGAACGCGGCCTACCACGCCGGCCGGCTCAAGCTGGAGCAGTACCTGGCCGTGACGCTGTCGCCGCTGACGGGACGCCACGAGGAGGAGGTCGCCGCCGAGGTCGAGGCCTTCGTGGCCGAGCGGATCGCACCGCGCCTCTTTCCTCAGGGACGCGAACTGGTGGCCCGCCATCGCGATGATGGCGACCTGCCGCTGCTGATCTCCGCCTCGTCGCGGCACCTGGTGGGCCCAGTGGCCAGGCAACTGGGCATCGAGCAGGTGATTGCCGTGGAGCCTGCGCTTGCGGCCGGGCGCTTCACCGGCGCCACCACCGGGGTGCTCTCCTACCGGGGCGGCAAGGTCACACGCCTGGAAAGCTGGCTGGCCGAGCGCAACGCCGTCGCCAGCCACCTCTGCTTCTACTCCGACTCCCAGAACGACCTGCCGCTGCTCAACCGGGTGGATCGCCCGGTGGCGGTCAACCCCGACCCGGTGCTCGCCGAGGTGGCCCGCCTCGAGGGGTGGGAGCGGCTGGAGTGGAAGCGTGAGCTGCGACGCCATGATGTGCCAAGTGCGGAAAGCGCGAATGAGTGACGCCTATTCCGGGCGTGGACGGCTGCCGTCCCGCCGCCCGGCTCACCGGAGAGATCCGATGCACTACCACTCCCCCGAGCGTCTTAAGTGCGCCATCCTCGACTGGGCCGGTACCGTGGTGGACTTCGGCTCCTTCGCTCCCACCCAGATCTTCGTCGAGGCCTTCGCCGAACTGGGCGTCGACATCAGCCTGGAAGAGGCCCGCGGGCCCATGGGCATGGGCAAGTGGGAACACATTCGCACCCTCTGCAACGTCCCGGCCATTGCGGCGCGCTTCGAGACGGCGGTGGGGCATGCCCCCAGTGACGCCGATGTCGATGCGCTGTATGAGCGCTTCATGCCCCTGCAGATCGCCAAGATCGGCGAGCACTCGTCGCCGATTCCCGGGGCGCTCGATGCTATTGCTGCGCTGCGCGAGCGGGGCCTGAAGATCGGCTCCTGCTCCGGCTACCCCGCCGTGGTGATGGAGCAGGTGGTGGCACGGGCCCGGGCCAACGGCTACGTGGCCGATCACGTCGTCGCCACCGACGAGGTGCCCAACGGCCGTCCGCATCCGGCCCAGGCGTTGGCGAATGTCATCGCGCTGGGCATCGATGACGTGGCCGCCTGCGTCAAGGTGGACGACACCGCGCCGGGCATTATCGAGGGGCGCAGTGCCGGCATGTGGACGGTGGCGCTGACCTGCTCCGGCAACGCCCTGGGGCTCGATTACGCTGAGTACCGCAAGATGGGGGAGGCCGAACTGGCGGAGAGACGAGCGTGCATCGAAGCGCAGTTCGCACCCGCAAGGCCGCACTTCATGATCGACACTATTGCCGAGCTGCCGGCGTTGGTCGCCGAGATCGATGCGCGTCTGGCTCGCGGCGAGCGGCCGTGAGCTCCGCCCCCCCCCTGGCGCTGATGCTGCCGGCGCCGGCCAAGCGGGCCGGCACCAGCATCATGCTGGAAGGGTTCTGCCTAGCCCGAATATTGCACCAGGCATGAAAAAAGCGGCTGAAAATCGGTTATAATTCAAGAGCCTAACCAAGAATTAGCCGACACAGCCGCCATGACAAAATGTACCACGCCCACCGCCACCTTTCCACGCTGCAAAGG
>NZ_QGTM01000041.1 GCF_003182195.1 Halomonas sp. A11-A | reverse complement strand
AGATGGCATGCGCACGTCGACGTAGGGCGCGCTTCTCACCATGGTGATAGGCGGAGGACAGCGTCTGCTGCTCAGACTCAGTGAGAGGTGCAACGTAGCGCCTTGCCATGGTTCCGTCCGTGTCAGTTATCCCACATACATTATGCACGAAAACTTTCGGTTAGGCACTTAGTGAAAAGCAAGGATGGTGGGCCCAGCTGGACTCGAACCTGCGACCAAGGGATTATGAGTTCGCTTATAAAACAATAAGTTACTGACACACAAGGGAAAGTGACCGTAATCGAGCAAAAGGTACTGCTCTTTGGAATCAGTAGGTTAGCGAAAGATGAGGATAGCACACGAAGCTGGTGTGTGTACCGCTCGTGTACCGTTTGAGATCTTCCTCTCTCCCGAATAGCATGCCTCAGGGGGAGCGAAAAACCGCTCGCCTCAAAGGCATGCTGATCTCTTACGGCTAAAAGAGGACACTCAGCCAGTGCAAATTTAACGCCTTGCTCACCGGTAAATTAGGAGCGCAGCGAGTAATTTATCCGCGTGCAGCAAATTGTTATGAGCCGACGCCGGTGATGTGTAATTTATGGACATCTACCCCGCCAAACGGACTCACGGCCTCTTCTACAAGGCAGTACAACGTCACTTGCGGCTTCAGCAACGTATAAATGTATTCTACGTTATCCTGGTTCCCAAAAATGGTGAAGTTGTAGTCACCAAGTGGTATTGCCTGCCCAGCATCAGAGACCGACAGCTTCCCTGAATTCTTGTATTTGTTAAAGTCGAATACTTCGCACTTTAGTTCGGTCGTTTCTTTCTGTATTTTTGTCGGAATGTCGAAAGCGTCTCGATCGGCCTCACCAAGGTAAATATCATGTTTGGAGCTGAACCGATGACCAGCAGACACTTCTGTTAATTTTCTATTACCCAGGAGATGAGCCAAGTCTTGGTAATTTGGAAGTGCGAGTTGAGCGATTTGGAACACGGGGCCATGGTAGTGATGATGTTCATCGCCAATTCTAAGATCCACGTCGCCATTGTTGTTGAACTCATAGGTGGGCTGGTTTCCGCTTCGCACCGCACCACAAACAAGTTTCAACATAGAGAAAGTATCTTTGGTTAAATCCCATATGTTTTGCGGGCCAAGGCTTGACACGAGGGGTAGACCTAGCTGGACGCCTTGCAAAGCGATCTCAAAGTACGTTAGCAAAGAACCGTGCTTAAACTCGGTCGCCTTTATGTAGAATTTTTCTCTTTCGGATGCGGTTATCCGGCTTTTCTCTGCAGTAACAAGATAGGTCTTGTCAACAATACTTTGAAAGCTACTCAACGCAGATATCGCTACGGGAAGCGGAACTCCGTCCTTCAGAATAGGGCCATCGATTTTAAATTGTAGTTCTTCCAACGGTTGCTCCCTATCTGTTTCTAGTGCTCATAACGCTTGCAGCATGCGCGCCTGCGAAATGGAGCCGAAGGCGCAATGTAGTAGGCGTCGCCGTGCCTGCACTGGTTAGCACGTCGGCACCTGATAGGTGCGGAATTTCCCCGATCCCGACCATGTGACCGCCGTGAATGGAAAATCCAGATTCCCCTGCTCCTGAAGTTGCTGAAGGACTGCTGCTGGGGGCCAGCCACTCGGGGTATCTAAAAAGGCGTACCCTTGCTCCACCAACTCCTTAAGCAATATGACCAACTCGGCGTCATCCCGGTAAGGAACTGTTCTCACGGGCAAATCAACGATTTTGAGGATTCCGCCCTGAATACTTTCGACATATTTTAGAGTCATGTTTCCTTGGTGCTAACAGGTATTAGACAGCGCGCTCGTTTATTGACTTGAACGAGCGCGCGCGTTCAACATTCTTATACCGCCACATCAAACCACTGATTTTTCGTTGTATTTTCGTTGACGTGGCTATATAACACCAATCAACGAGCATGCTGCCTTTTCCGACATGTCGGTTTTGGATCGCTATCCGCCATGACAGACTCCTACCGTAAGTTTTACTCAGCACGCGAGTCACGATTCGACCTCCCCGCCAACAGCTTCAAAATCAACAGCGCAAACTGCCTTCCCGTCTCCTCATCTTCCAGCAGCGGCATAGAAAGCTTTTCGTGGTCGCTAAGGGCGTCGAGCACGGCGTCGGTGACCTTCTTCGGGAAGAGGCCGTGCATTACCTGATCTTCGCTGTGATTGCGCACCTGGGCCATCACCGCTTCGTCACGCTCGATGCGGTCGGCGATACCATTGGCGAAGTGCAGCTTGTCATCGTCGCTGACCTCGGCACCGTAGAGGTCGTTGAGCCGGTCGATGATCTCGGCCAGGCGCTGCTTCTCGGGATCGTGCGGCTTGCCTGAGCCCACGTCGCTGACCGGCTTGAGGCCGTAGTCACCATCGGCCTCCTCGAGCTGTAGGCGCTTCTCCTCGCGCTTGGTGAGGCGGTAGTGGGTCAGCTCCAGCTCGCTGACGTCGATGGCCTCCTCCTCGAGCAGCCGGTCGGTGCGCAGCAACGGGTAGAGGTGGCGGGCGTAGACGCAGAGCTGCTCCAGCTCCGGATCGTCGAAGGTGACGATCTGGCTGAGGAATTCGTAGGCGCGCACAAAGCTCTGCAGGTTCTTGCGGAAGAGGTCGAGCTCGTCCCGGGTGGTGCCGGCCTCCTTGAGCTCCTGCTCGGCGCGCTTCAGGCCCTTGTCGTCACCATTGCCCTCGGCGATGCGGCGCGCCTCCTTCCAGGTCTGCTGCTGTTCCAGGGTCAGCCGGTAGCGCTGCTTGAAGCGATCCTGGGCGGGGCGGCAGTGGTAGCTGAGGCTCGACGCCGGCGCCTTGGGGTCGAAGAAAGCGCGGGCGAAGCCCTCCACCTCCGGCCAGTGGTAGATACCGCTGGCATCCAGGGTGCGCTGCAGGTCGTAGACCACGCTGGGGTCGGAGACGTCGGCTAGCTCCGCCTTGCGGTAGTAGGGGGCGAAGGCGTCGAGGATCTCCTGCTCGTCGTTGTAGAAGTCGAGGATGAAGGTCTGCTTGCCGGGGAACAGCCGGTTGAGCCGCGACAGGGTCTGCACGCAGTCCACGCCCTGGAGCTTCTTGTCCACGTACATGGCACAGAGCTTGGGCTGGTCGAAGCCGGTCTGGAACTTGTTGGCGGCGATCATCACATTGAAGTCGTCGGTGTCGAACGCCTCGGCCAGGTCGCGCCCCTTGAGCTCGGGGTTGAGCAGACGGCTGGTCTCGGTCACCTCCTCGGGGATCACCTCGTCCGGCGGCACGCTGCCGGAGAAGGCGACCATGGGGTGCACGTCGTCGTAGCCCTGGGCCTTGATGTAGGCCTGCATGGCCAGCTGGTAGCGCACCGCCTCCTGGCGGCTGGCGGTGACCACCATGGCCTTGGCCTGGCCGTCGAGCAGGTGGCGGACGTTGTCGCGATAGTGCTCAACGATCACCTCGACCCGCTGGGCGATGTTGTAGGGGTGCAGGCGCACCCACTTGGCCAGGGTGCGCGAGGCCTTCTTGGAATCGACCTCCTGCTCCTCGCCCTCGGGGTGGGCGAGCTTCCAGGCGGTGCTGTAGGTGACGTAGTTACGCAGCACGTCGAGTATAAAGCCCTCCTCGATGGCCTGGCGCATGGAGTAGAGGTGGAACGGCTCGGGCTTGTTGCCGGCGCTGGCCGGCAGGTCAGGATCCGGCGGGCGGCCGAACAGTTCCAGGGTCTTGGCCTTGGGGGTGGCGGTGAAGGCGTAGTAGCTGATGCGCTCGCTGGGGCGACGTGATGCCACGGCGGCATCGAGCATGGCCTCTGCACTCACTTCCAGCTCGCCGCCGCCCTCGCGGTCACTATCGCCCTCTGTCGCCTCTCCCGCGGCCGCCAGCAGCGCCTTGAGCTTGCTGGCCGAGCTGCCGGTCTGCGAGGAGTGAGCCTCGTCGGCGATCACCGCGTAGTTGCCCTCGGCGAGCTGCGGGCGCTTGTCCAGGGCGTCGAACAGTGCCGGGAAGGTCTGGATAGTGACGATGACGATGCGGGTGTTGCTGGCCAGCGCCTCGGCGAGCTGCTCCGACTTGCTCTGGTTACCGATGTTGCGGGTGATCGGGCAGACCACGCCGTGGGCGTGCTCGAACTGGTAGATGGTGTCCTGGAGCTGGCTGTCGAGCACCGTGCGGTCGGTGACCACGATCACGGAGTTGAAGAGCTTTTTCCCGTCATCACCGTAGAGGTTGGCCAGCTGATGGGCGGCCCAGGCGATGGAGTTGGATTTCCCCGAACCGGCGCTGTGCTGCACCAGGTAGCGGCGCCCCGGCCCCTCGGCCAGAGTGGCCTGCACCAGGCGATTGACCACCTCCCACTGGTGATAGCGAGGGAATATCAGCGTCTCCTTGAGGCTGCGCCGGCCGTGGAAGTCCTCGACGGTCTTCTGCTCCAGGTGCAGGAAGCGGCCGAGCACCTTCAGCCAGGCGTCCGGGGCGAACACCTCTTCCCACAGGTAGGCGGTGGCGTAGCTCTGCTCGTCCGGCGCGGGCGGGTTGCCGGCACCGCCCTCCTCGGTACCGCGGTTGAAGGGCAGAAAGTAGGTGCTGCTGCTGGCCAGCCTGGTGGTCATCGCCACCTCGGCCTGGCTCACCGCGAAGTGGACCAGGGCGCCGCGCTTGAAGGTTAGCAGCGGCTCGGGCTTGCGGGTGACGGGGTCCTTGATCGGGCGGTCCTGGCGATACTGGCGCTTGGCGTTCTCCACCGTCTGCTTGAACTGGCTCTTGAGCTCCAGGGTTGCGGTGGGGATGCCGTTGACGAATAGCACCAGATCCAGGCGGGGGTTATAGCTCTCACCGCCGCCCTTGCCCTTCTCGCGGGCGTGGGGCGAGTAGGAGACCTCCGGCACCACCCGCAGGCGGTTGGCGCGGTAGCGGGCCTGGGAATCCGGGTTCATGCCGTGGTCGGGCTGGAAGCTGCAGAGGTCGAACTTCACACCCGGCACCTTGAAGCCGTGGCGCAGCACCTCCAGGGTGCCGGCGCGCTCCAGCTCGCGGACCACCTTCTGCACGAACACCGATTCCGGCGCCTGGGGGTTGGCCTTGCAGAACTTCTCCCAGCGCTCGGGCCAGGCCTCGCGCACGTAGCCGAGCAGATCTTCGGTGTAGAGCGCCGTGGTGCGGTCGTAGCCGCTGGCCGTGCCGGCCTTCCAGCCCCCGGCCACCATGGCGTCGATAATGTCCTGCTGGAACCGGGCTTCCCTGCTGTCCGCCATATAGTCCCCTGCGCTTGGCGTAATGATGCGTAGCAGCCTAGCGCGTCAGGGATATTAGGAGAAGGCTACTTAGGACGATGCATTGCCCATAGAGAGCGGTCTCGCCAGTCGTCAGGGAACCCCATTTCGGCCACATTGATGGCGTGGTGATCGATGAGCCCGATCAACCGTTCCCGCCAATGATGATGGGGGTTCACCACATCCATCAGATACAGCATCAGGGTGAGGGTATTGTAGATACGACGCGAAGCGTCGAAGGATAGCGTGTCCAGCACCCCCGCAGGCCGATCCTTTGGCAGCTTGGGAAGAAAGGTGAACTCCCGGTTCCACAGGCGAGCATGGTGGGCACACTGGTTGCGTACCGTACTCAGGTGGTGCAGGACCGATGTCATCACGCTCTCATCGAAGTCGTACTCGCGTGCCACGGCATTGCGATCTCGGCGCTGACGTGTGTTGGCGTACCACTGGGACAGTTGGCCGAACGTCATGATCTCCACCAGGGCCCAGATCGGAGGCAGCGGCTCGTCGTAGGTAGCGCTCAGATGGCGAATGAAGGTTTCCTGACTGCGCCGCACCTCCCCTTCCAAGGCACGTAGCCGTTCCTCATGACGCCAAGAACGGTGAGGTGACTTGAACAGGGCCGGAGCAAGATGGCAATGGGGTCCGTATGTATGGGCCATGTGGTAGGCCCAGCGGGTGCGAATCGAGACCTCGATGCGTTCGATAGCGTCCATGACCAGCAGCCGGAACTCCCGATCGAACACGTAGAGATTCAGCACATCATCCAGGGTGGTGCCGGGGCACAGGCGATGCGTACGGTGGTCGGCCTCGAAGGGCAGCCAATAGGCGCCCAACCGGTAGTAGTTGAGGTGGCGCAGATAGTGGAGCGCA
Source organism: Halomonas sp. A11-A (assembly GCF_003182195.1). Classification (GTDB taxonomy): domain Bacteria; phylum Pseudomonadota; class Gammaproteobacteria; order Pseudomonadales; family Halomonadaceae; genus Halomonas; species Halomonas alkalicola. Next base: position 3,081 of record NZ_QGTM01000041.1, on the reverse strand, counting down.
CGATGGCGGTCCGGCACCGTCAGCCCCCGCTGGATGAGCCGGTCGAGCTGATCATCTAAGCTCAGCGGGGGCTTGTTGAACTGCAAGGCCGGCCTCCAAAAAAGTAACCCCCCAAGGTGCGCTTCAGGGAGAGGCGTGGGGGGTGTTGTTACTGAGCAGTATAAAGCGATGGCCGGCCGCCGCCAAGCCTTGCACCACCTCCTGCATCGTGGCCGAGGTAGCTTCAGATGCCGAGCGCCTCGATCTCCTCACGGTCATACACTCGACCATAGCGGCCTATCAGCCCCTTGGCACCCAGCATGGTCAAGCTAACCACTGGCGTTTCGGTCTTGGCGAACCCGGCGTCGAGGGCCTGCTGCTGCTGTTCCAGGGTGAGCAAGCCGATCCTGTCGGGCGTGTAGTGCTCCCCCAGCTCCATCAGCAGAAACTGCGTCCAGCCGGGCGTCAGGCGCACGCTGCGACCCCGCTGGTTCTCGTGGGTAATCGCCTTCACCTGGGTGCGACAGGCGCCTTCCACCAGGTCATAACCCGGGCTGGAGGCCCCCTCGACCTTTTCGGGCCTCTGGCCTAACGCCTCCAGGAAGCGCAGGCCGAGGAACTCGCCGATCCGGCCAATGATGTTGTCGTTGCCGCCAATCCGCTCTGGCACGTCACGGCCAAGCGCCAGGATCTCGCTCCGCGCCTGCAGATAGGCCTTGATGGCCCGCTGGATCTGCGGGTCACGCTCCTGGGAGGGTAGAAGGTCTGATACAGGCGTCAACGGCGATTCAGGCACTTGGGCCAGCTTCCATCTGTTCGCGCTGCCAGTCGATCTCCATGGCTATGATAGCCCGCAGGTAAGACGCAGCGGCCTCCTCGATAGCCTCCCACTCCATGGATGGGAAGCCATGATAGAGGTTGTACGAGGTTCTGCCGACTTTATGCTCATCGAACTGATTGCAGTCGATGCCCTTGCCTGCCAGCTCAGCCAGGTCGCCGTTCCGCCTGTCGATGTAGGTCTGGACCCATACCCGCTTCGGGGTTTGCGGCTCCAGATAAATGACTACGCTGGAGTGGCTCTGCCAACCATTGGGGGCGAAGCGTAGCGCCGGCCCGACCGGCCAGTTCTCCTGCCAGGAGGTGATCGGCAGGCCCAGGTCATCAAGCCGGGTGTTGAGCCCCTCCTGTAACCGAAGGCGAAGACTGGCCAGCGCATCGTTCTTCGCCTTGGTCAGCGCCTCGATCTCTCCGAGGTGCTCCAATGCAAACTGCTCCTGAGCGTCGGTCAGGGTATCGGTCATGGTCAGGTTCTCCAGATGAATCACGAATTCGCGCAGGAACAACAGCCACTTGCTCTCGCCGTGCTGCTCGTAGAGGGAGCCTGCCGCCGATCTCAGGCGCCGCAGGAAGTCGGGATAGCCGATACCCAGCCAACCGGGTGCGTCCGGCGCCTGCCCACCCGGCGACAGCACGACACACAGCACCTGGCGGCTGTCCTGATCCGACAACCGCAGCGCGAGATCATCGCCATAGTGCGCGAAGTCGTTGTGAAGCCCGTGATAGACCTTGTGCTCCACCGCTATCACCCAGCGATCTGACTCCAGCACCAGGTCAATGCGCTGCTGTTGGGAGGTCACCCACTCGCGCACTGGAGGGCGCGTCAGGTATCGCTCACTGGCGGCGGGCTGCAGCGGCTCGGGCAAGCTGTCCAGCAGCGCCGAGAGGACAGCATTGCCGAAGCCATGCTCTGCGGCGGGATCGAGAAAGAAGGCCAGCAGGTCCGTGGTGGGGTTCTCGAAGTAGCCGCGTGCCCCTATATCGAAGAGGGTTCGCTCGCGGGCTGGCCTCCGAAGCCGGGCAGCGCCTTCGAGCAAGGCTTTCATACGTTCAACGTCCATATTGTCTCTCTATCGCTATTCTGGAGCGGCTTCTGCCGCTGCACTCACCTGCTGGTCCTGCCACTCGCCGTAGGTCATGCCGCTGCCCTCCGCCTTCCACGAGATGCGCCCATTGGCGCTGCGCCCGGAGACCACCGCGGCGGCGGCGCTGGGGCTGCTGAAGCTCTGATCCTCGTTGAACACTCGAGTGCCATTGCTGCCTTCCACCAGCACCCCGTCCTCGCAGAGCTGGTTGTAGAGGCTCTGATAGCCGCGCTCGGTGCCGACCCAGCTGCCCCGGGCCAGGGAGCCCTTGAAGACGTAGAACTCGCCGTCGATCTCCTGGCCGGTTGCACGAATGCCGTGCCGTGGCACCTCCAGGGTGAAGCGGGGCGAGGACTCTGGTTCTGCCGCTGGGGCCTCTTCCGGCATCCGCGAGGGGCGCGAGGTCTCGCGGAGGAAGTCGAACCCCAGCACCGGCAGCACGGTGCGGATCTGCTCCATGAAGAAGGCCATATCGGCGCGGTCCGACTCGGGCAGGTTGATGTACTCGTGGGCGGTGCCGTTGATCAGCTTGCAGCGGCCGACCTGGCCGGCGTTCTGGATCAGCAGGCTCTCCAGATACGTCACGTGGGCCTTGGTGAGGTTCTGGTCCTTGCTGGTGACCAGGCAGACCTTCTCCCAGAAGTCCTTGCCGCCCTTGTCCTCCGGCCGGTTGTGCTGCTTGAGGCGGGTGCCGACGTCGTCGCTTTCGCCGATGTAGAACAGCGGGCGCAGGCTATTCTCGGGATCGGGGCCAACCAGGAAGTAGATGCCGGTACGGCCGCACTCCGGGCGCTGCACCAGCTCGCTGAGCTTGCTGCGCGGCCCGGTGAGCACATGGCCGGTCCAGTTCATGATCTCGGCGGTGAGCAGGCCGTTGGGCGTGCCATCCACCAGGAAGAGCCGGATGCTGCGTCCTTGGGTCATACCGTCTCCGCTTAGGTGGCCTCAGTATGGGCCGTTGAGGTTGCCAGTGTATGCTGCCTTCACGGGCCGTAACTATTCAGGTGGTTGCGGATAGCCTGTCGCCAACCACCTGATTTTTCTGGCATAGTGTGCCTAATCCTTCGGCATATCTATGCGGTGACATGACCATCAGCGATATCAACGTCGACGAGGCCCTGGAGCGGGTCCGGCAGCAGCTCAAGGAAGACCAGACGGTCTCGCCGTCGCTGCGTGCCGC
>NZ_QGTM01000040.1 GCF_003182195.1 Halomonas sp. A11-A | reverse complement strand
TTGTGGTGAATATCAGCTTACTCGGATTTACCGCCGTTTCTCTATCCTGTCTCTTCCTAATCTTACTTCGCTTTCACGCCAGTCTGCGAAGAACCGAAAGAAGAGCCTGAGAGGTCAAGCGCTCTGCTTCTGGCGCAAGAGGGACAGGGCGGTATCCTCGATCATGTCTTCCTGGCCGCCGATCATGCCTCGGCGCCCCATCTCGACGAGGATCTCGCGTGCCGGGATGCCGTATTTCTGCTCCGCACGTTTGGCAAACAGCAGAAAGGAGCCGTAGACCCCGGCATAGCCCAATGTCAGCGCGTCGCGATCTACGCGGATGGGAAAGTCCATGATGGGCACGACCAGGTCTTCCGCGACGTCCTGAATCTTGAAGATATCCACACCGGTCTCCACGTTCATCAGGTCCAGCACGGCCACTAGCACTTCCAGCGGCGTATTACCGGCACCGGCACCCAGGCCGGCGGCGGCGGCGTCAATGCGGTCGGCACCGGCTTCAATGGCCGCTACGCTATTGGCCACGCCCATGCCCAGGTTGTGATGGCCGTGGAAGCCCAGCTCGGTATCAGGCTCAAGCACATCGCGCACGGCCCGTAGCCGGTCTACCACTGTGCTGGGCAGCAAGTGGCCGGCCGAATCGGTGACATAAATGCAGTTGGCGCCGTAGCTTTCCATCAGTTTGGCCTGCTCGGCCAGCCCCTTCGGGTCGTTCATGTGGCTCATCATCAGAAAGCCGACGGTGTCCATGCCCAGTTTACGACCGAGCGAGATGTGCTGTTCGGCCACATCGGCTTCCGTGCAGTGCGTCGCCACGCGAATGGTACTGACCCCTAGCTCGTACGCCATCTTCAGGTGGTCAACGGTGCCAATGCCTGGCAGCAGCAAGGCGGATACCTTGGCTTGCTTCATCAGCGGCACTACTGTGCTCAGATACTCTTCATCGCTATGGGCGGGGAAGCCGTAGTTGACCGAAGCACCACCCAGGCCATCACCGTGGGTGACTTCAATGAGGGGAACGCCGGCGTCGTCAAGGCCGCGTGCAATAGCGCTCATTTGCGCCAGCGTGATCTGGTGGCGCTTGGGGTGCATGCCGTCGCGCAGTGTCATGTCGTGCAGAATGACGTTCTTGCTCATGAGGGTCTCCTCCCGTTCAGGCGGTCGCGTTGACTTGGAGTTGTTCGGCAAACATTTCGGCCGTGCGCGCTGCGGCAGCCGTCATGATGTCCAGGTTGCCGGAATACTTGGGCAGATAGTCGCCAAGGCCTTCCACCTCCAGGTAGACAGACACGCGGTTGCCGTCGAACACCGGGCCGTTTACCAGGCGGTAGCCAGGCACATACTTTTGTACTTCGGCGATCATGGCGTGGATGGAGGCCGTGATCTTCTCCTGGTCGGCTTTGCCCTCGGTCAGGCAGTGCACGGTATCGCGCATGATGAGCGGCGGCTCGGCGGGGTTTAGAATGATAATGGCTTTGCCATGCTTCGCACCGCCAACCTTCTCGACCGCGCTAGCGGTGGTGCGGGTAAATTCGTCAATATTCTTGCGGGTGCCGGGGCCGGCCGATCGCGAAGAGACCGTTGCGACGATTTCAGCATAGTCAACCGGCTGAATGCGTGAAACCGCATATACCATGGGTATGGTGGCCTGGCCGCCACAGGTGACCATATTGACGTTGTTGACCCCTCGCCCCAGCTGCTCTTGCAGGTTGGCCGGCGGCACACAGTAAGGACCAATAGCCGCCGGTGTCAGGTCGATCATTAGCACGCCCAGCGGCGTCAGCTTGTCGGCGTTTCCCTTGTGGACATAGGCGCTGGTGGCGTCAAAGACGATTTTGATGTCGTCTTCCTTGACGAAGGGAAGAAGGCCGTCCACGCCTTGTGCTGTCGTTTTTATGCCCAGTTGGGCGGCCCGCTTCAGGCCATCGGACTCAGGGTCTACCCCCACCATCCAGACGGGCTCCAGCAGGGGACTGCGCATTAGCTTGGCGAGCAAATCGGTACCGATGTTGCCGGGGCCGATGATAGCGGTTTTGATTTTCTGTGCCATTTCAAACTCCTGATATGCGATTTTTAGAAAACATTGACGGGCGTGCTGTCTATCCGCCTATCAGTTTGACAAGCGCCAGGGATATCCACGGCACATAGGTCACCAACGCCAGCATGGCGAACATCGCCAAGATAAAGGGAATCGCGCCACCGGATGCCTTTTCCAATGACGTGCCGCCAACCCGGGCACCCACGAACAGATTGACCCCTACCGGCGGTGTCACCATGCCGATGGCCAGGTTGAGAATCATCACGATGCCGAAGTGCACGGGATCGATCCCGACCGCGACGACCACGGGTAACAGAATGGGCACCAGAATAATGATCGCGGCCAGCGTCTCCATGAACATGCCAATAAGCAACAGCAGCACGTTGATCATCAGCAGTATGAGAATCGGGTTATCGGTCAGATTGACGATAGACTCAGCGATCATGAAGGGAATACGTTCGATCGCCAGCATGCGCCCGAAGATGGTGGCAGTACCGACAATGACAATGACGGTGGCGGAGGTGAGCGCCGACTTGCCAATCACCTCGTAAAGGCTTTTTAGCTTGATCTCTCTATGAATGAAGACGCCTACCAAAAAGCCGTAAATGACACCAATGGCCGCCGCTTCGGTGGGGGTGAAGATGCCGCCATAGATCCCCCCGAGGATAATCACCGGTACCAGCAGTGCCCACTTTGCCTCCCATAGCGTGGCGAGCTTTTCCCTGGTGGTGTAGCGTGTTTGGCTGCCGGTATAACCCGCCCTGCGGGCCTTGATATAGGCCGTGAGGATAAGGGCCAGGCCAATCAGCAGGCCTGGCACTGCACCCGCCAGGAACATCTCGGTAATCGATACGTTGGCCGATACCGCGTAGATGATCATGGGAATACTGGGTGGGATGATGATGCCCAGGCTGCCGGCAGACGCGATGACGCCGACAGCGTAGCCTTTCTCGTACCCCGCACGCGCCATGGCGGGTAGTAGAAGGCCGCCAATCGCTGCCACCGTGGCAGGGCCGGATCCAGAGATAGCGGCAAAGAACATGCAGGTCACCACGCCGATCACGGCCAGCCCGCCGGTATAACGCCCAAAGAAGACGTTGGCCACGTTCAACAAGCGTCGTGACAGGCCGCCTTCGCCCATCAGGTCACCCGCTAGAATAAAGAAGGGCACTGCCATCAGCGGGAAGGAGTCGATGGAGGTAACTAGCCCCTGGGCGATATAGGTGCTGCTGACCTTGCCGCTGAACAGTAGGGCAATGGCAGATGCCAACCCCAGTGAGATGGCGATAGGGACACTGGCCAGTAGAAAGACCAGAAACGAACCAAACAACAAGAGGGAAATCATGATTTCACCTCGCGGTGGCTGCGGCGTATTGACTGCACTTCAATGACGATACGCTGGATCAGGCGAACGATTACCAGGCCAAAACCCACCGTGGGCGCGAGGTAGATCCAGCCCATGGGAATGCCCAGGGCAGAGGATTTTTGCCCAAATGAGAGAATTTTCAGCGTCAGTGCATAGCCTTCTTTCATGACCAGTACGGCAAACACAATGAACAGAAGATGGGCGACGATGGCGGCATAGCGCTGGTAGAGCGCCGGTAGCTTAGTCACAGCGGCTTCCACACAGATATGTGCATTGCGTTTGACCCCGCTGGCGACGCCGATATACGTGGCCCAGATAAATGCATATCTGGCCAGTTCTTCCGACCATGTCAGCGAGTCGTTCATGATATAGCGCATGAAGACCTGTGCGCCGATCAATATCGACATCAAGGAAAGAAGAAATACCATGAATATTTCTTCAAGATGGTTATCGAGAAACTTGAACATGGTGTGATGTCCGAAAGTTAGCCTGCGACAAGACGCTGTAAACGGAACAGCTCGCCGCGGAGCGCAGGACCGAGCGCAGTCTGCACTGCCGCTCGCCGGGGTGGGTGATACCGCGGCGAGCGGGTCAGTTTTTACGACGATGGTGCCGGCTGAAGGGAATTGCCCTTAATTGATCTCAGCCAGGATGTCATCAATGATCTCGTCGCCTACGCGCTCTCTAACCATGTCGTAGATGGGGCCCATGTGGCTGGCGAAGGCCTCAAGCTCTTCAGCGGTCAGCTCAGTGATCGTGACATCGGGCATGGCGGCAATGGCTGCCTCATCGGCCTGCTGTGCCAGGGTGCGCTGATACGCTGTCGTCTTGGCGATCGCTTCTTCCAGGATCACCCTGTCTTCGTCGCTCAGGCTGTTGTAGATATCGGGATTGATCAGCACCGGCCACGGTGAGTAGACGTGGTTGGTCTTGGTGATGTGCTTCTGCACCTCGTGGAAGCGCATGTCGTAGAACAGGTTGATGGGCCCTTCCTGCGCGTCGAAGGTGCCCTGCTGCAGGGCCGTGAACAGCTCACCAAAGGCGAGCGGTGCCGGGTTGGCGCCGACATTGCGCCAGGCTTCAATGTGCACCGCGTTTTCCATGGTGCGCATACGCATCCCACTAAGGTCGTCGGGCGAGCGGATGTCCCGCCGGCTGTTGGTCAGCTGGCGAAACCCGTTCTCCCAGTAGCCCAGACCTTTGATACCCACTTGCTCGAGGCTGCCCAGCAGGTTTTGGCCGATGTCACCGTCCAGCACCCGGTAGACGCCTTCGCGGTCCTTGAACATGAAGGGAATGTCCAGGGCAAAGAACTGCGGGTTGAAGTTGCCGAGCACGGCCGACGAGACAAACGTCATGTCGACGTTGCCCAGCTGGATACTCTCGACCAGTTCACGTTCGCTGCCGAGTTGTGAACTGGGATAGATTTCAATGGTGATGCGGCCGTCGGTATTGTCAGCCAGTTCCTGAGCCAGGAATTCAAACGCCTTGTGGCCTGTATTGCTGGTGGAAGCCGCATGGCCTGCCTTGAGAACCATTTCCTGGGCAACGGCGGGGCCTGCAAGACCGGCGCAGAGGCCGGCCGCCAGTGCTATGGAACGTAGAAACCGCTTGGGAAGGGTGCCTGTCATTGTGTTGTCTCCACATGGATATTATTTGCCGCGTCGAGCACCGCGGCTCATGTCCTTCTGAATTCGTGACCAAACCAAGCCGGTTCCAGCGACTGGCCGCCAAGCTAGGACAGTGCTGTAACCTATCTTCGATTCTAGTTTCGTGCTAATTTTTTTTCAATCATTGAGTTGCTGTCTCAATATGTGAAAATCCTTGCGCCAAGAGAGCGTTAGACCAAGAGACCACCAAGACTTAAATAACTACGACGAAAGGAGCATTTGCCATGACCGATCTTCCGTCTGCCGATTTGCGCACCCCAAACGCGGCCGCCGAGGCCGTGCTGTCCGCACTGAAAACCGTAATGGGGGAGAGCGAGGTGCTGGTGGGTGCCGCTATCAGCGACAAGTACCTGCGGGATTGGAGCGGCAAACGCGGCGAGATGCCGTTGGCACTCTTGCGCCCACGCGCTACGGCAGACGTCGCCAAGGCACTGGCAGTCTGCCATGCCCATCAATGGCCGGTGGTACCGCAAGGGGGGCTGACGGGGCTTGCGGGTGGTGCCGTGCCTTCAGCCGGTGCGGTGGTGATCTCGCTGGAGCGGATGACCGGTGTCGAAGAGGTGGATGCGGCGTCAGCCACCATCACCGTATTGGCCGGTACGCCCTTGCAGGTCGCACAGGAAGCTGCTCAGGAGGCGGGTTTTTTGCTGGCACTGGACTTGGGTGCACGGGGCTCCTGCCAGGTGGGCGGTAACATCGCGACGAATGCGGGAGGCAACCGGGTAATTCGCTATGGCATGGCGCGCGACCTGGTACTGGGGCTTGAAGTGGTGCTGGCGGATGGCACCGTTCTCCCCATGATGAACAAGATGGTGAAGAATAATGCTGGGCCAGACCTTAAGGGCTTATTCATCGGTACTGAGGGCACCATGGGTATTGTTACCCGCGCCGTGTTGCGTTTGCATGCGGGGGTCACTGGGGCCAACACGGCACTGATTGCACTGCCGGATTTTGATGCGGTGGTAGCACTGCTGCGTTATGCCCAGCAAAGGCTATCGGGACTGGTGAGCGCCTATGAAGTGATGTGGGCCGATTACTACCGTTCGGCCACCACGGTGGGCGGCATTCGTGCGCCGCTGGCCGATGATCACCCCCTGTATGTGCTGATGGATATGCAGACAGCCGAACCCGCAGACAACGCAGATCGCTTTGATGCTGTGCTTGAGCATGCGCTGGAGCAGGGGTGGGTGCTGGACGCTGCCGTGGCGAAATCCCAGGCTGATGCGGAAGATTTCTGGGCGCTACGCGACTCGGTCGCGGAAATGCTTGATGCCTATGCGCCGACCCTGAATTTCGACATTTCCTTTCCCATTTCGCAAATTGGGGTGTGCGTTGAGCGCCTGCGCAAGATCATGGCTGAGGCGTTCCCGGGTATTCATGCCATGTACTTTGGCCACGTGGGCGATGGCAACCTGCACATTGTTGTCGGCCCACTCCCAGACGATCATCAGCAGACCAAGCGAGCCGTGGAAGAGGCCTTCTATGGTGTCACTCGAGAGCTGGGTGGTTCCGTGTCCGCAGAGCATGGGATCGGCACTCACAAGAAGCCCTATCTGGGCCACAGCCGGAGTCAAGCCGAAGTCGACCTGATCAAGCGGATGAAGTACGCCCTTGACCCGAAGGGCATATTAAATCCCGGAAAAATCGTTGATTGAGGAAAGTAGCTGGCGACTTCAGGAGACGGCAGCACCTAGTTCAGCGCTAATCTGCCTAGCGCTATCTTGCACTGCCGCCTCCAGTTGCTCCATGCGTGCCGAGCTCATATGCTCAAGCGTGCTGGAGACACTGATGGCGGCAATGATATGGCCGCTGCTGTCACGAATCGGCGCGGCAACGCAGCGAATAGACCGCTCATCTTCTCCCAGATCGTAGGCGCAGCCTTTGCTCGCATAGTGACGCATGGTGTGAATCCAATGGTGCAGCGTGCCAGACTCACGCAGCAAGTGGGCATTGCGCTCGTAGAGGTGGCGCCAGGTGTCCTCATCGGCATCCAGCAGTAACGCTTTGCCGATGCCGGTCGAGATAAGCGGTTTGCTGCCGCCAATGCGCGAACTGATCTCAACGGCGCGCCGGCTTGAGAGCTTATCCAGATAAATGACATGATCCTGTTCGGCATAGCCAAGGTGAACAGTGTCGGAGGTGTCTTTTGCCAGCTTCTCCAGGAGGGGGTGAGCCAGGCGTACCAGATCAATCTGCGAGTAGGCACGATAACCGAGCTCCAGCAATTTTCGCCCAAGACGGAAACCACGAACAGGGTCGCGTGTGATGTAGTGGCGTGCCTGGAGGGCTGAAAGAATACGATGCGCCGTGCTATAGGTCATGCCGGTCGTTGCGGCAAGCTCGGCAATGTCATTGACTCCTTCTGAGACGGCTTCAATGATGTCCAGGCCCCGCATCAGGGTCTGGCTGGGAAGGGGTTTGCCTGCTTTTCCTGCTTTTTTGGAAGCGGAGACTGACTTCTCGGGGGGCTGTTGGTCTTGCACCTTCACCACTCATTCAAGCGTCAACGGGCATGCGTTGAGAGTGCCGCTTTTCTTCCAGAGGGAACCGGGATGACATTTGATGATAGGTAAGTGCGCGGACAGGTGCAATAGCCAGGGGTTTCCGGGCAGGCTGTCCCGGTGCGCTGGCCCAGAAGACCTGTCCCGAAAGGCCTTGCCCCGAAGTCCTGGAGGTCGAGGGCTTATGAAAACCGCAACACAGTAATGAAGGAACTGCTGTGAACATTGCCATTGCCGGTACCGGCTATGTGGGTCTCTCCAACGCCATGCTGCTGGCCCAGCACAATCGGGTCGTGGCAGTGGATATCGTGCCCGAGCGGGTCGCGATGCTGAACGAGGGGCTCGCCCATCGAGGATGCCGAGATCAGCGAGTTCCTGGCCCACCGCCAGCTCGATTTCACGGCGACCCTGGACAAGGAGGCCGCCTACCGCGATGCCGATTTCGTGGTGATCGCGACCCCCACCGACTACGACCCGACGACCAACACCTTCGATACCTCCAGCGTCGAGGCGGTGATCCAGGACGTGATGGCGATCAACCCGGCAGCGGTGATGGTGATCAAGTCCACCGTCCCGGTGGGCTACACCGCCGAGGCGAGCCGGCGCTTCGGCACCGAGAACCTGCTCTTCTCGCCGGAGTTCCTGCGCGAGGGCAGGGCGCTCTTAGATAACCTGCACCCGTCGCGGATCATCGTCGGCGAGCGCTCTGCGCGGGGCGAGACCTTTGCCGGCCTGCTCAAGCAGGGGGTGCTGGACGACGAGGTGCCGGTGCTCTTCACCAACAGCACCGAGGCCGAGGCGATCAAGCTCTTCGCCAACACCTTCTCGCCATGCGGGTGGCCTACTTCAACGAGCTGCCTGCCCAAGGACACCAAGCAGCTGCTGGCCAACTACCAGGACGTGTCGAGCAACATCATCGCGGCCATCGTGGATGCCAACCGCACCCGCAAGGACTTCATTGCCGAGCAGATCCTCAAGCGCAAGCCGCGGGTGGTGGGGGTCTACCGGCTGATCATGAAGACCGGCTCCGACAACTTCCGCGCCAGCGCCATGCAGGGCGTGATGAAGCGCATCAAGGCCAAGGGCATCGAGGTGGTGGTCTACGAGCCGGTGCTCCAGGAGGAGACCTTCTACGGCTCCCGGGTGATGCGCGACCTGGATGCCTTCAAGGCCGAGGCCGATGTGATCCTCTCCAACCGCATGGCCAAGGAGCTCACCGACGTCGCAGGCAAGGTCTACACCCGCGATCTCTTCGGCAGCGACTGAGCCCCCCGAAGCCCCCCTCGGGGTCAGACCCTTAAGCCTCCTTAGGGGTCTGGCCCTAAAGTTGACTTCGGTAAAGCGCGGAATCGGGTAGGGTCCGGGGTCGCCCCCGGAGCCCTCCCACACCACCGGGCATACGGTTCCGTACCACGGCGGTTCATGAAGAACGATTGAGCCATCTTACCGTATCGAGTACCGAGATCATTCCCTGCCGGTCGAACCACTTACGTGGCAGGGCCTGATTCATGTGCGAGGCGCCGGCGTTCCACCAGGGGCCTCGCCCATTCCCCGCTGACTTCCACGCCCGATATTCATCCAGACCCAGCGCCAGAAGCTTGCGGCGCCGGGTCCGTGGGCGCTTCCATTGCCGCCAGATCACGCAGCGCAGTCGGCGGCGCATCCATTGATCCAGCGCTTCCAGCGGACGCTTCACGTCAACGAGAGCGAAGTAGCTGGCCCAGCCTCGCAGGACCGGGGTCAACTCTTCGATAACGCGCCGTATGTGGCGCCCTCTTCCACGTCGGAGGATCTCGCGAACACGCTGCATCAGACGTTGCAGGCTGGCCTTGGCTGGCGTCAGCTTCGGCAGCCTGTGCCGGGTCAACGTGTAGCCCAGATATCCCCGGTGCCAGGGTCGGTCCACCGCACTCTTGGCGCGATTGACGGTGAGCCTGAGCGAGTTCTCGAGAAAATCACTCAGACTGGCCATGACGCGCTCGCCCGCTCGCCGACTCCTGACATACACCTGCATGTCGTCGGCGTAACGGCAGAAGCGGTGACCCCGGCGTTCCAGTTCCTTGTCCACGTCGTCCAGCAGGATATTGGCCAGCAGCGGGCTGAGTGGCCCGCCCTGGGGCGTGCCCTGCCGGCGTGGTGCGACCAGGCCGTCCTGGAACATGCCGGCTTCCAGATAGCGGCGGATCAGACGCAGTACCCGCTTGTCGTGGACGCGGCGCGCGACCCGCGCCATCAGCAGATCGTGGTTCACTCGATCGAAGAAGGCTTTCAGGTCGAGGTCGACCACCCAGCGGTGGCCGGCGGTGACGTGAGCCTTCATCGCCGAGACGGCCTGCTGGGCGCTGCGCCCAGGGCGGTAGCCGTAACTCGATGCGGAGAAGCCTGGATCGAAGATCGGCGTCAGCACCTGCAGCAGTGCCTGCTGGATCAGCCGGTCGGTGACCGTGGGGATGCCGAGCTGTCGCGTTCCGCCCTTGGGTTTGGGGATCTCGACGGCTCGGACTGGGCTGGGATGGTACTCACCTGCCAACAACCGCTCGCGCAGCGTTGGCCAGTGTTGTTTCAGGTGATCCGCCAGCTGATGCACCGTCATGCCATCGGCACCCGGCGCCCCCTTGTTGGCGACCACCCGTTGGTAAGCCCGCGCCATGTTAGCCTTCTCTACCACGGCCTCCATGA
>NZ_QGTM01000039.1 GCF_003182195.1 Halomonas sp. A11-A | reverse complement strand
AAACTGGCGCATTTTCCGCACCTGCTCGCCGTTGGGCATCAGTTCGTATTTGAAGGCTTGGAGGCGTTGCATAGTGACCCGAAGCTATATTTATAGCCAGTAGTATAGGGCGCCTGCGGCGCCCGCGCTATCCTTCCTCGGCCTGAAGTGCCGAGGCTTGTCGCGCTTTTTGGTCAGGGGTTGCCCCGATCGGCGGCCTCGCCGCGCCCGGGAAGGGAAATCTCGCCGAGGGAACCCGGGGTCTCGGGCAGCCGCCCCTCCCAGGCCTCGAACTGGCTGACCGCCCAGTCGCGCAGCTGCTCGAAGAGGGGGCGCAGCTCGGCCTCCCGCCACGCCTCGAGATGAGCCAGCGGGGTCAGACCGATGACGATGGTGGCCAGCACCAGGATCGCCGCGCCCTTGGCGGCGCCGAAGGCGGCCCCCATCACCCGGTTGAAGAGGCCCATGCCCACCCACTCCACCGCGGCATGAACCAGGCGGATGACGATGCCGCAGAGCAGCACCACGCCGAAGATCACCAGCACGAAGGCCAGCACCAGGCGGCCGTCGGCGTTGTCGATCAACCCGGCGAGCAGATCCGCCACCGGCTGGGCCAGCACCCGGGCGGCGAGCAGCGCGATGATCCAGGCGGCCAGGCCCAGGGCCTCGCGGATCAGCCCGCGCAGAAAGCCGGTCACCGCCGTGACCGTCAGCAAGGCGATGAAGAGCCAGTCCAGCCAGGTCAGCGCCATCTCAGTTCCTCGCCCGCACCAGCAGGCCCTGGTGGTTGGTCCGGGACTTGAGCTCGTTCATGGCCCGCTCGCCCTCCTCGGAAGTGCGATAGGGGCCTGCATAGACCGTGGTCAGGTTGTTGTCGCGGGGCTGGCTGTAGGCCGGGAAGCCCTGCTCGCGCAGCTGCTGGAGCAGCCGCTCGGCGTTGGCCGGCTCGCCGAAGCTGCCCACCTGGACCGCCCACTCGCCGCCGGAGGCGGCGGGAGCCGGCGTGCCGGCAGACTGGCTGCGGCTCTCGGCCAGGCGCTGGTCGGCGGCCCTGGCCAGCTCGGCGATGGGGTCCGGGGCCGGCGACGGCGCGGGCTCGGCCCGGGGGCTCGGCGTCGCATCAACGACGGGCGGCGCCATCACCTCGGCGGGCGCCTCGGCCCGGGCCAGCTGCTCGGCGGCCTCCTCGGCGATCTCGGCGACCTCCTCGACGAGGGCATCGTCGCGCAGCGCCTCATCCTCTTCGGGCATCGCCATGGGCCCACCGAACTCGCCGAGGCTCGACGGGGGCCGGGGCTCCGGCACCTCGGTGCGCGGTACCTCGATGGGCTGCTCGATGGTCAGCACCGGCTGGGGCCGCTCGCTGCGGGGGGCCGGCTCGCTGAACAGCAAGGGCACGAAGATCACCGCCAGGGCAATCAGAATCACCGCACCGCTGATGCGCTCAGGCCATCCATATTTCATCGGGCTTCCTCGCTGCCGCCTGTGTCCTGATCAGTCTGACCCGCCGAGGTGCGCTGCGCCAGCCACTCGAGCACCTCGCCCACGGTGAAGAAGGAGCCGCACACCAGCACGCGATCCTCCGGTGCCAGCCGCTCGGCCAGCCAGGCCGCGGCCTCGCGCGGCGAGCCGCCACGGTGTACCACCGCGGCGCCCTGCCCGGCCAGCCGCTCGGCCAGGTCGTCGGCGCGGCGCGCCCGCTCGCCGGCCAGGCTCGCGGTGACCCAGCCATCCACCGCCGGGGCGAGCGCGGCGATCACGCCGTCGGCATCCTTGTCGGCGAGCATCCCCAGCAGAGCCCAGGTGCGTCCCGCACAGGGCACGGCCGCCAGGCGCTCGGCCAGGTAGCGAGCGGCATGGGGGTTGTGACCCACGTCGAGGCACCACTGCCCCAGCCACTGCATGCGGCCGGGCAGGCGCACCTCGGTCAGCGCCCGGCGGCAGGCCGCCGGATCGAGGGCCACCCCGGCAAGCTCCAGGGCCTTCAGCGCCGTGGCAGCGTTGTCCAGGGGCAGGCCGGGGTCGGGGAGGCCATCGTCCCACCAGAAGTCATCGCCCAGGGCAAAGACCGGGGCACCGAGCTCGGCGGCCACCTGGCGCACGCTGGCCGGCAGCTCACGACTGCCGAGCACCGCGGGGCGCCCGGGGCGCAGGATGCCGGCCTTCTCGCGGCCGATCTGCTCAAGATCGGTGCCCAGGAAGGCGGCATGATCCTGGGCCACGGTGGTCACCACCGCGACGTCGGGGTCGATGATGTTGACCGCATCCAGGCGCCCGCCGAGCCCCACCTCGAGCAGGGCGATGTCCACCGGGCGCTGGGCCATAGCCCAGAGCGCGCCGAGGGTGCCGACCTCGAAGTAGGTGAGGCTGACCGGCTCGCCATCCAGCCGCGCCGCCTCGACGGCGGCGAAGCCCGCCATCAGGATGGCATCAGAGGCCTCCTGGCCGTCGAGGCGCAGGCGCTCGTTGTAGCGGATCAGGTGAGGGGAGGTATAGGCGGCGGTGGAAAGGCCGTGGGCCCGGGCGAGCGCCTCCAGCATGGCCACGGTGGAGCCCTTGCCGTTGGTGCCGGCCACGGTGATCACCCGGCCTGCGATGGGGCGCGCCAAAAACCCCATGCGGCGGGCGACCTCGGCCACGCGATCGAGGCCGAGGTCGATGCCCACGGGATGGGCGGCCTCCAACCGGGCCAGCCAGGCGGCGAGCGTGGTGGGAAGTGCCACGTTGCTCATCGGCTCAGCGACGGCCGTCGTCCCGGGCGTCATCGCCGGGCGGAGGCGTCGCTTCGTCGGCGCCGGGCGCACTCTCCGCCGGCTCGGCGCTCTCCTGGGCTTCGGCCTGCTCGGCGGCGCCCACCAGGCCGGGTTCGTCGGCAGGCAGCTCGGGAAGCCCCAGGGCGGGCTGGTGGGTCAGCTTGCGCAGCACCGCCCCCAGGCGGTCGCGCATCTCACCGCGATGCACGATCATGTCGACGGCGCCGTGGTCGAGCAGGAACTCGCTGCGCTGGAAGCCTTCGGGCAGCTTCTCACGCACGGTCTGCTCGATGACGCGCGGGCCGGCGAAGCCGATCAGGGCGTTGGGCTCGGCCACGTTGAGGTCGCCCAGCATGGCCAGTGACGCCGAGACACCGCCGAACACCGGGTCGGTGAGCACCGAGATGTAGGGCACGCCGGCCTGCTTGAGCCTCTCCAGGGCGGCGGAGGTCTTGGCCATCTGCATCAGCGAGAAGAGCGCCTCCTGCATGCGCGCCCCGCCGGAGGCGGAGAAGCAGATCAGCGGAATGCGCTCGTCGTGGGCCAGGGTAGCGGCGCGCACGAACTTCTCGCCCACCACGGCGCCCATGGAGCCGCCCATGAAGCCAAACTCGAAGGCCACCACCACCACCGGCAGGCCGTCGAGGCGCCCGCGCATGGCGACCAGGGCATCCTTCTCGCCGGTCTCCTTCTGGGCCGCCGTCAGGCGGTCCTTGTACTTCTTGGTGTCGCGGAACTTGAGGCGATCGACGGGCTCCACCTCGGCGGCAATCTCCTCGCGGCCCTCGCGGTCGAGGAACCAGTCGAGGCGCTTGCGCGCGGTGAGCCGCAGGTGGTGGTCACACTTGGGGCAGACGTTATGGTGCTTGTCGAGTTCGGGCAGGTAGAGCACCGCCTCGCACTTGGGACACTTGCGCCACAGACCGTCCGGCACACTGGCGCGGCGATCCTTGCGCTGGATACGCCCGATGGAGGGCACGATCTTGTCTAGCCAGCTCATCAGAAGGGTTCCGTTATGTGGTCGGCGCCCGCTCGCCGGGCGCGTGGATCGAAGCCTGCAGCGAAGGTCGCTCAGCTTGCGCTCATGGCATCCAGGGCCTGGCGCATCTCGCCAAGCACCGCCTTGAGCTCGCCGGCGATCACCTCGGGACGCTCGGCATTCTCGCCGATGCGACTGACCAGCGCCGAGCCGACGATCACGCCGTCGGCCACGCGCCCCACCTCGGCGGCCGAGGCGCCGTCGCGAATGCCGAAGCCGACGCACAGCGGCAGGTCGGTCTGTTCGCGCAGCGGGGCCAGGTGGTCGGCCACGTCGGCGGCATCCAGGCTGGCAGAGCCGGTCACGCCCTTGAGCGAGACATAGTAGAGATAGCCTTCGCCGTGGGCGCATATTGTAGCGGCCCGGGCACCGGAAGTGGTAGGGGCGACGAGGAAGATCGAGGCGAGCCCGTGGGACTTGAGCAGGGGGCCGAGCTCCTCGCCCTCCTCCGGGGGCATGTCCACGGTCAGCACGCCGTCGACGCCAGCCGCCGCGGCCTGCTCGGCGAAGGCGGCAAGGCCAATGCGCTCCATGGGGTTCAGGTAGCCCATCAGCACCACCGGGGTGGCGGTGTCGGTCTGGCGGAACTCGCGCACCATCTCGAACAGGTGGGAGAGGCGCAC
The DNA here is from genome assembly GCF_003182195.1 of Halomonas sp. A11-A. Taxonomy (GTDB): domain Bacteria; phylum Pseudomonadota; class Gammaproteobacteria; order Pseudomonadales; family Halomonadaceae; genus Halomonas; species Halomonas alkalicola. Next base: position 6,067 of record NZ_QGTM01000039.1, on the reverse strand, counting down.
GCCGTGCTTGAGCGCCCGCTCGCAGGCCTTCTGGATCACCGGACCGTCGGCCATGGGATCGGAGAAGGGCACGCCCAGCTCGATCACGTCGGCGCCCGCCTCCACCAGGGCGTGCATGAAGCCCACGGTGTACTGGGGCGCCGGGTCGCCGGCGGTGATGAAGGGAATCAGCGCGCGACGGCCCTGGGCCTTGAGCTCGGCGAAGCGTTGGTCGATACGGTTCATCATGTCCCTCAGATCTCGATGCCGTCGAGCTTGGCGACGGTCAGGATGTCCTTGTCGCCGCGGCCCGAGAGGTTGACGACGATGTTCTGGTCGGGGCGCATGGTGGGCGCCAGCACCTTGGCGTAGGCCAGGGCGTGGGCGGACTCCAGGGCCGGCATGATCCCCTCGACGCGGGTCAGCTCGCGGAAGGCGGCGAGCACCTCATCGTCGTTGGCGGCCACGTAGTTGACCCGGCCCACGTCCTTCCACAGGGCGTGCTCGGGGCCGACGCCGGGGTAGTCGAGGCCCGCCGAGATGGAGTGGGTGTCGGAGACCTGGCCACCCTCGTCGGACATCAGGTAGGTGCGGTTGCCGTGGAGCACGCCGCGGGGTGCGCCGGAGGAGAGCGGTGCGGCGTGGCGACCGGTCTCGACGCCGTCGCCACCGGCCTCGACGCCGTACATCGCCACCTCGTCATCTTCGACGAAGGGGTAGAAGAGCCCCATGGCGTTGGAGCCGCCGCCGACGCAGGCGACCAGGGCATCGGGCAGCTTCCCGAACTCCTCGAAGGATTGGCGGCGCGCCTCGCGACCCACCACGGCGTTGAAGTCGCGCACCAGCATCGGATAGGGATGCGGGCCGGCGACGGTTCCGATGATGTAGAAGGTGTCGTCGACGTTGGTGACCCAGTCGCGCAGCGCCTCATTCATGGCGTCCTTGAGGGTGCGGGTGCCGGACTCCACCGAGATGACGTTGGCACCCAAGAGGCGCATGCGGTAGACGTTTAGCTTCTGGCGCTGGATGTCCTCGGCGCCCATGTAGACGTCGCACGCAAGCCCCAGGCGGGCCGCCACGGTGGCGCTGGCCACGCCGTGCTGGCCGGCGCCGGTCTCGGCGATCACCCGGGGCTTGCCGCTCTTCTTGGCCAGCAGCGCCTGGCCGATGGTGTTGTTCACCTTGTGGGCGCCGGTGTGGTTGAGGTCCTCGCGCTTGAGCCAGATCTGGGCACCGCCAAGCTGCTTCGACCAACGCTCCGCATGGTAGAGCGGTGAAGGACGACCCACGTAGTGGGCCAGGTCATAGTCGAATTCCGCCTGGAAATCCGGATCATCGCGAAGACTCAGATAGGTCTTCTCCAGCTCATCCAGGGCGAAGCTCAGGGTCTCCGAGACGAACCGTCCGCCGTAGGGGCCAAAGTGGCCGCGGGCATCCGGCAGTCGGGTCAGGTCACTGAACTTGCTCACGAAAGACACCTCACAGGTCGCCAGAAGGGCTTGGGGATTGAAATCGGTGGCCGAAGCGAGGGGCGCTCAGCCGGCACGGCGCCGGGCATCGCCCTCGCCCGCCGCGGCCATGAAGGCCGCCATGCGCCCGGCATCCTTGATGCCGGGCGCGGCCTCGACACCGCCGGAGACGTCCACCGCGAAGGGCGCCACGGTGGCGATGGCCTCGGCCACATTGTCGGCAGCGAGGCCTCCGGCGAGGATAACAGGTTTTGCCAGCCCTGCGGGGATTCGCGACCAGTCGAAGGTCTCGCCGGTACCGCCCGGAACCCCGGGGCGGTAGGCGTCGAGCAGCAGCGCCCGCGCCCCGCAATAGGCTTCGGCGGCGGCATGCAGATCGAGGCCGTCGCGCATGCGCAGCGCCTTGATCCAGGGGCGTCGGAAGGCCTCGCAGAAGGCCGGCGGCTCGTCGCCGTGGAACTGCAGCAGGTCGAGGTGCTCCGCACAGCGCTCGATCAGCTCGGGGTCCTGATCGACGAAGAGCCCCACCCGGGTGACGAAGGCCGGCACCCGTGCGGCGAGCGCGGCGAGAAGCACCTCGTCCACGGCACGCTTGCTGCCGGGCCAGAGCACGAAGCCGAGCGCGTCGGCACCGGCCGCCACGGCGGCATCGACGTCCTCGGGCCGGGTCAGGCCGCACAGCTTCACCCGTGTGCGCTGCATCATGGCGCCTCCCCGGCCGCCACCGGCCGGCCGCGGCGGAACTCCACCATGGGGCAGTCGGGCAGCGGCCGCTCGCCGGTCCACTCGCCGAGGAAGGCGAGCAGGTTGGGCCCCAGCGGCTCTCTGGGCAGGCCCCAGCTCTCGTCGTAGAGGGAATCCACGAAGTGCAGGCCGCAGGCCGGCGCGGTGACGTCGGCCAGGGTGCGGTCCTTGAGGGCCATCAACTCGGCCAGGTACTCCTCGCCGCGCTCGCCGCGCCCCACGGTGACCAGGGCGCCGACGATGTTGCGGATCATGTGGTGCAGGAAGGCATTGCCCTGGACGTCCACCACCACCAGCGGGCCGTGGCGGTGCACCTCGATGAAGTGCAGATGGCGCCAGGGGGTCTTCGACTGGCAGCCGGCGGCCCGGAAACTGGAGAAATCGTGCTCGCCCACCAGCGCCTGGGCGGCGCGGTGCATGGCGTCGGCGTCCAGGGGGTCGCGGCACCAGGTGACGTTGGCGCGCTCCAGCACCGGGCGGCTCGGCTGGTTGAGCAGGATGTAGCGGTAGCGGCGCGCCAGGGCCTTGAAACGGGCGTGGAAGTCGTCAGGCACCTCGGTGACCCAACGCACGGCAATGTCCCGCGGCAGGTTGGCATTGACGCCGAACACCCAGGCCTTCTGGGAGCGCGGCACCGGCGGGTCGAAGTGGATGACCTGGCGCGTGGCATGCACGCCGGAGTCGGTGCGCCCGCTGGCATGAATGCGGATCGGCTGGCCGGCCACCCGGCCCAGGGCCTGCTCCAGCGCCCCCTGCACGGAGGGCGAATGCTTGAGGTATTGCCAGCCGCAGTAAGCGCTGCCGTCATACTCGACCCCCATGGCCAGGCGTCCGGCCAGGGGGGTGCGATCATCGAGAAGCTGAAAGAGGGTCATGCGGAATCAGGGGTCCAGTCGGCCAAGCAGCGCGCGGGCCTCGTCGCGGATGGCGGGGTCGTCGCTCTCGGCCAGCTCGGCGAGCAGCTCTCGGGCGCGACCGGCCTCGCCGGCATCGACCAGGCGCTGGGCCTCGGCCAGACGCTCCGGGGCGGCGCCAGGTGAAAAGCCGCCATTATCCGCCTCGAGAGGCGGGAAGGAAACCTCCTCCACCTCCCACTCCTGGGGGAGCTCGTCGTCGCCAGCGGAGTCCGGGGGGCTTTCCCCGCCCTTCACCGGGGTGAAGTCGATGCCCGGCTGCATGGGCGTCTCCTGCCTGGGCGCCGGCGAGGGATCCAGCGCCGGGGGGCGGTAGTCGATGATCTCGCCGCCCTCCTCGAGGCGCCGGGTGGTGACCTGAAGCGGCTCGGGCTCGGATGGAAGCTCAGGCTCGGGGTCGGGCTCGACCCGGGGCTCATGCTCCTCGGTTGCCACCGGCGCCCCCAGGGACGCCGGACGACGGTAGGCGTCGGCATCCGGGGCCGCCTGGGCCGAGGCAGTGTGCTCATCCGCCGCTTCTCCTGATGCGCCGCCCTCCTCCTCCTCGCCGGCCGCGTCGAAGACCCGCGGAGCACGCTCGGCGGGGCGGTCGAACACCGCGCGCTCCGCAGCGGCACCGGCGGCACCATCGGCGGCGGCACCATCGGCGGCGGCACCATCGGCAGCGGCACCAACGGCGGCGGCCGGGGGCAGGCCGTGGCGCGCGAGCAGGCGCTCCACCTCGTCGCACACGGCGGGATTGCCGCCCTCGCGCAGCCGGGCAGCCTCACGCTCGGCCTCGTCGCGGTTGCCCTGTTCCAGATGGATATTGAGCAGCTTGAGGCGCAGGTCGTCGCGCTCCGGCTCCCGGGCCAGACTGGCCTCGAGCAGCTCTTGCGCCTGGTCATAGCGCCCGTAGGCGATGAAGATATCGGCCTCGCTGATCGCCTCGGCCTGGGGCAGCGAACCCTGCACCGAGGGGGCGGCGGGCGGGGCCGCGGCAGGGCCTGCGGCCTCAGGCTGCCCCAGGGTCGGGGCGCCCGGTAGGGTCACCCGCACCGGGCCGGCACCCACCACGGCAGGCGTTCCCTCCTGGCGGCGATGGCGACGCACCGCCAGCCACAGCGCCAGCAGCGCGACCAGGCCGGCACCGCCCAGCATCAGGTTGCGGTCGAGCTCGCCCTGGTAGATCGCCCCCCACCAGGGGCGCTCCTCTGGGGTGGCGCCGGGGGGCGCGATGCCGCCGGCGCCGGGGCCATCGACCCCGGCACCGCCGGCGGTCAGCGCCGCCAGCTGCTCACGCAGGATAGCCAGCTCATCGCGCATCTCCGAGAGCTCCTCCTGCAACTGGTCCCGCTCGCCCTGCACCGCCTCGAGGGCGTCGCGCCGCTCGAGCCACTGGCTCTCCAGGCGCAGCAGGCGCTCGTCACTGCTCAGCTCGCCATCGCCATAGAGGGCGGCCAGCAGGTCGGGGTCGACCCTGACCTGGGGAGCACCCGATGCCTCACCGGCCTCGGTGACGCCATCCCCGGCCTCCTCGGAGGGCGCCTCGCCGGCCGCTTCATCCTCGCCACCTTCACTCGCTTCGCCAGGAGCACTCCCCTCGGCCGCCAGCTGGGCATCGGTGAGCAGGGTGAGTCGCGGCGTCTCGGGCTCTTCTGCTGACGCCGCCGAGGCCTGCTCCTCGGCGGGCTGCACGACCTCGGCCGCCGGCTCGGCAGCGTCGGCTGGCGGCTCAACGGCAGGGGCGGCCTCCAGCGGCGGGGAAGCCGTTGCCGCGGCCACTGCCACGGGCTCGCCGGAGGTCGCCCCGCCCAGCGCGACACGCGCCGGCGCACCGCCTCCGCGGTTGGCCCAGGCCCGGGTCATCTCGGCGACGATGCGATCCGCCTCGGCGCTGGAACGTGCGACAATCCGCTCGCGACTCGGCACCACCAGGCTGAAGCCGGCGCGCATGGCATTGATGTTGCCGGAGGGGAATACCTCGGGGTTCGCCTCCACCAGGGCCACCATCATCTGGTTCATGCTGATGCCGCTGTCTGGTCGCAGGCGCCCCGCCACGGCCCACAGGGTATCGCCGCTGCGCACCCAGGTCGGGTCACCGCTGACAGCGGAGGCCGCGGCAGGACGCGCCGCCGGCGCCTGAGCCTGCGCCGAGGGGGCAGCGACCGGCGGCATCGAGACAACAGGCGCCGCCACGCGCCGGCTGCCCACCACCAGGGCCGGCATCTGGTCGTAGTCCGGGGGGTCGAGCAGCAGGGTGACCTCGCGCAACTGCTGGCCGCCCGGCCAGTCGAAGCGCAGCAGCAGGTCCAGCCAGGGCTCGCGGACCGGCCGCTCGGTGGTCAGCTCCACCACCAGACGCCCCTGGCGCTGCTCCACCGCCAGCCTGACGCTTGCCGCCAGGGGCGTACGTGGCAGGCCCGCCGCCGCGAAGGCCCGCTCGTCCGCCACCGAGACATTGAGCAGCCCGGGCGGGATATCCGCGGCATCGGTAAGCGGCAGGGTGGCGCGCAGCGGTGCATTCAGCGTGGAGCGCACCTCCGCCTCCCCCAACCCCAGTGCCATGGCCAGGGGGCTGGCAGCGGAAAGCGAAAGCAGCATGGCGAGTGTCAGCTTGCGTTTCATGGAGGTCCCTTGCGTCCGTCGGCAGTACCAGGCGGCCAGGCCGCGGCACCGATGCCATGTTGTTGTGTCGATAGGGTACCTGTGTACCATATTTGCCGCCCCGAAACGCCTGAGCGGGGTCATGCCAGGCGTCATCCCTTCAACGTAAGCCATTGACCCACGCCTCGCGAATCAACGCCCCATACCCTCCACAGCCCATGCCCTCCACAGCAAAGCGGGGCGCCCCCGCAAGTGGCGCCCCGCCGGCACCGGCCCCCCGGCCGACCGCCGCCGGGGGGCCGGCGGCGCCTCCTGCTCGCGCAGGGGCTTCTGGAGGCGCCTTGGCGGCTCCGCCGCCCCCCCCCGGCCTCGGCG
>NZ_QGTM01000038.1 GCF_003182195.1 Halomonas sp. A11-A | reverse complement strand
TCAGCGAACCTGATGATTGAGGAGCCGGGTGCGTTAATTGCGCACGCCCGGATCTGAGGGGGGCCGGGACGAGCAATCGCCCGGTCTACCCGACTAGCGGCCCCACAGCAGCTGCGCACATTCCTCTGCTTGCCCTCCCTTCCTTGCACGTCAGGCCAGGCACATCAGCCCCGGTTATGACGCATTGTTTGCGATTATGTTTCGATTTAGCTTGCTGGACGGGTAAGTGACTGTTTTGCCACTGCTGGCGCGTGACGCTGGTCGAATTTCGGGAGGGTTTTCGCCAGATTAATTCACAACAGTGAAATCGTCTAGACAAGTTGTCTTCATCTCGCGGGCCTATCATGTCCTATATAAAGCCTTCGCATGGTGCCACTTGATGTGGCAGGAGATCAGGCCAATGCTACGTCTGGATAGTGTCAGCAAGAGCTACGGGAAGTCCCGCGTTATCAGAAATATCAGCTTCGACATCCCGGAGGGGGAGGTGGTCGGTGTGATTGGCCGCTCCGGTGCAGGGAAGTCGACGCTTCTGCGCATGGTGAATCGTCTTACCGATGTGTCGGAGGGGCGGATTGAATTTTCGGGAGAGCCCGTCAGTCGACTCAAGGGAAGGGCTCTCAGGCAGTGGCGAGGACAGACTGCCATGATCTTTCAGCAGTTCAATCTCATCCCGCGCCTGGATGTTATCACCAATGTGCTGATGGGAAGAATTGCCCATCACGGAACCCTGGCTTCGATGTTCAAGATCTTCAGCCGTGAAGAAAAGGCCCAGGCTATCCATGCCCTTGAACAGCTGGACCTGGCCGATAAGGCCCTTCAGCGCGCGGGCAATCTTTCCGGTGGCCAGCAGCAGAGGGTCGCCATCGCCAGGGCCATGATGCAGTCGCCTCGTATCATGCTTGCCGACGAACCCATCGCTTCCCTTGATCCACGTAGCGCCGCCATGGTGATGGATGCCATCAAGGAGATCAATCACACCAAGGGAATTACGGTGATGTGCAATCTCCATTCGCTGGAGACGGCGCGCCAGTACTGCGATCGCGTCATCGGCATGCTGCACGGTGAGGTGGTGTTCGATGGCCATCCTGAGCAGCTCGATCACAACACCATTCAGCGCATTTATGGCGTCGAAGATGGTGAGAAGGGGATCAATGAGAGTGTGACTTCCGGAGAGGTTTGGTCCGGCGGTGCTCCCCCAGAATCAGCCTTTGCATAAAGATTTTCAGGTCACTCATGTGGGCCATTAGCATGTGGGCTATGAGAGTGATGGCATGACCCGGTCGCCACCCGGTGTGTGACCATCCAGCAATGCAGTTTAGCCACCCGAAACGAGAGAGATCATGATGCGTCATACCCTCAAGTACCTTGTTGCTTCTGTCCTCATCTCACCGCTTGCCATCACGGCGGCTCAGGCCGACTGGCGCGATGACTACCCGGTCGTTACCCTTGGCGCCACCACGGCCGAGAACCAGGCCGTCACCATCGATCGTTTCCAGCCGCTGGCCGACTACTTCGAAGAGCAACTGGGCGTCGAGATGCAGATTCAGCAGGCCAGCGACTACGCTGGCGTGGTGCAGGCGCTGACCGCGGGGCACGTACACCTGGCGCGACTCGGTGGCTCTTCCTATGCGGCGGGCTGGATCGACAGCGACGGTGGCGTCGAGCCTCTGGTCGTGCCGGTTGAGCTTGACGGTGAGCTGGGCTACCACTCCGTACTGATCGTGCGCGCCGACAGCGAGTTCGAAAGCGTCGATGACCTGCAGGGAAAGTCACTGGCCTGGGCCGATCCCAACTCCACTTCCGGCTATCTGGTGCCCCTGCTTAGCCTGAGAGAGGACGGTATAGAGCCCAATGATTTTTTTGGTAATACTGTCTTTTCAGGCGGCCATGAGCAGAGCGTGATCGGCGTACTGAATGGCTCCCTGGATTCGGCCTTTACCTGGACGTCTCGCGGTGACAATGCCGGCCCGCTGCGCAGGATGATGGATCGCGGCATGCTGGATCGCGACGATATCCGCGTGATCTGGGAGTCTCCGCTCATCCCCAACCCTGCCTATGTGGTGAACGGTGAACTGCCCGAGGAGATGAAGCAGGAGATCGCCGACTTTTTCATGACCCTCCACGAAACGCGTCCGGACCTGGCAGAGGCCGCGGCGTCGGGCCGCACCTCCGGCTTCGTGCCGGCCACCCACGAGATGTACGAGCCAATCCTGGGTGCCGTACAGGAGCTGCGCGACTCTCGCCGTCAGCGCTGAAGACACCGCCCCCTGATCCAGTGGGTAGCCCGGTCGCCTACCAGCGACCGGGCAGAGGAAATAGATGATGTCATCACCATACGATCATTCAGGCTCCAACGCCTGGCAGGGTTTCTGCGCCCAGCAGCAGCGGTTGAGGTTAGAAAAATATCGGGTCTGGCTGCTGGGTGGCGGCGTGTTTCTTGCGCTGTTTATGACCTCGGCCCACCTGAGCCACTTCAGCCCAGGGCGCATTGCCGAGGGGCTGCCCAAGGTTCATGAATATGTCGTCAAGATTCTTCCCGAGATGGGCGTCACGACCTTTCGTGACGACATGGCCTACTGGTTCTACGCCTTTCCCGACTGGATGAAGCTGCTTGGCGAAACACTGCTGATGGCCTATGTGGCCACGCTACTCGGTACGCTGGGTGCACTCGTTCTTGGCTTCGTGGCTGCGCGCAACGTCGGGCCCAACCGCTGGCTGACGGCGCTCTCTCGGCGCGTTCTGGAAGTGGCACGTACCGTACCGGATCTGGTCTATGCCCTGATCTTCGTTTTCGCCTTCGGCCTCGGCCCCCTGGCCGGCATCCTGGCCATTGCCGTCCACTCGATGGGAGCGTCGGGCAAGCTGTTTTCCGAAGCGATCGAGAATATTGACCTGAAGCCGCTGGATGGGCTCAAGGCGGCAGGAGGCAACTGGGTGCAGGGCATGCGTTTCGCCATTTTCCCGCTGGTTCTGCCTTCCCTTGTGTCCTACTCCCTGTGGCGATTCGAGATCAATGTGCGCACCGCGACGGTCATGGGCATCGTGGGCGCCGGTGGCATCGGTCAGGAGCTGATTACCGCCATTCGCATGCTCTATTACGAAGACGTCAGCGCATTGATCCTGTTGATCGTGATCACCGTGTCGTTGACGGACATGCTGTGCGAGCGCATTCGCCATGGATTCATCGGCAAGGAGAACCTGTCATGACGTCACTGTTGCGAGGTGAGTTTTCCATGACGGATATTGAGCATCGTCATCCCGAAGTCTTTGCCGTGAGCTGGCGCCGCCACTGGCTTCAGGGAGTGGCCTGGGTAACGGCGCTGGCTGTGCTGATCTATGGCCTGGTGCTTTTCGACTTCTCGCCCGTGCGCGTCTGGAATGGCCTCGGCCAGCTCGGAATGCTGCTGCGCTTCATGGTGCCGCCGGCCACGGATCCTGCTGTGGTCTGGGAGTTTCTGAAGGCGATCTTCGAAACCCTGGCCATGGCCTTTGTCGGTACGCTGTTTGCAGCCCTGCTGGCGATACCCTTCGCCTTCCTGTCGGCTCGCAATGTCTTTCGCTTTCGGCTCGGGCGTTTTGGGGTGCGTCGCGGTATGGACTTTCTGCGCGGTGTCGACCAGCTGGTCTGGGCGTTGGTCTTTGTGCGTGCGGTAGGGCTCGGGCCCCTGGCGGGGGTGCTGGCCATCATCATTTCCGATATCGGAACCCTGGCCAAGCTGTTTTCTGAAGCGGTGGAAGGGTGCGATCGCAAGCCAGGAGAGGGGGTGGCCGCCAGTGGTGGCAGTGCCCTTCAGTGTACCCGCTTCGGCATTATTCCCCAGGTATTGCCGATGTTCATTTCGTCGACGCTGTATATCTTCGAATCCAATGTGCGCAGCGCAACAATCCTCGGCATCGTGGGTGCCGGCGGTATCGGCTATCAGCTGTCGCAGCGCATTCGCGGCCACCACTGGGAAGAGGTTGCCACCATCCTGATTCTGATTCTGGTCACGGTTTATCTCATCGACTGGGTGTCCGGAAAGATCCGGGGGCGCCTGATCGAGGGGGAGTGAGCTCCCCCCGTCTTTCCCATGTGAGATGTCCCATCGTCGAGCCGTTAGTTGCCAAGGAGGCGTCATTCAACATGTCTAGACAAAAAGCCCCCCCCGTCTATCGCCAGCTGGCGGACACGCTGACAGACCGGGTGCGGCGTGATTACACCGCTGGAGATTTGCTGCCGTCGGAAAGCGAGCTTGCCGAGCACTTCGGCGTCAATCGTCACACGGTGCGTTGGGCGCTGGACGAGCTGGTGGCGGCTGGGCTGGTGACTCGGCACCAGGGGCGTGGCACTCAGGTGGTGGACCGGCGCCTCGACTATCGGCTCAGCGCCGGTAGCAAGGTGACTCACAATCTTGCCGAGCTGGGCATGGCCAGCGAGACACGCTGCCTCTCCCAGGAGCTGGAAGTCCCCCCCGGCACAGTGGCGCAACGCTTTGCCCTGCAGGGACAGGCGCGTCTGCTGCATGTGAAGACGCTGCGCTACGTCGATGGGTCCCCGCTGGTCATGATCAGCCACTGGTTCGATCCCCGTCGCGTACCCGCCTGGCTCGAGCGCTACCGGGGAGGATCCACTCGCGCCTTTCTGGACCAGCACTATGGGCTCCGCCTCAGGCGTCGTCAGGCGCGTATCGAGGCGCTTGCCGCCTGTGCCGATGATGCGCGCTGGCTGCTGTGTGCCCTGCATGCGCCGCTGCTGCAGGTTACCAGTGACAACATCGATTCGACCGGTGCGCTGGTCGAGGTGTCGATGAGCCGCGCTCGCGCCGACCGGCTGTCGTACCACATCGATTTTCCAAACAGTGACTTTCCCAATGCAGGCGAGGATTTTTCATGATGGAGCCGCAACGTCGGCAGCGCATTCTGGCGCTGACTCCCAGGGAGCGACTGATCGAACACTGGCAGCGCCTGGATATTCGCCCCGACTATCGCTGCGTGAGGGGCCCCGAGGTAGGCATGGCCATGGTGCGTGGGCGCATGGGCGGTACCGGCAGCGCCTTCAACCTGGGGGAAATGACCCTGACACGCGCCAGCGTGCAGCTGACCGATGAGGCCGCCGCCGAGGCGCCCCTGGGGCACGGCTGGGTGAAGGGGCGAGACCCTCGCCACGCCGAACTGATGGCCCTGGTCGACGCCTGTGCTCAGCGCCACTGCTGGCAGGCCGCCATCGAGGAAGGACTCGTGGCCCCGCTGGCGCGTGCGCTCGACGCTGAACGCGCCGAGGCGGCGCGGCGCGCTGCGGCGACCCGGGTCGATTTTTTCACCATGGTCAGGGGAGAGTAACAATGCGCTGGAATGCCTTCGATACCTCCGTGCACGACAGCCAGCGGGTCTATCGTCAGCTGCTCTCGGCGATGGCCGAGCCCGGTACCTTCGCCGAGGTCGATGGGGCGCCGGTGCCACCGCCCGATGCGGCGATCGGGACGGCCTGTTGGGCCACGCTGCTCACCCTGTGCGACCTCGACACGCGGGTCTGGCTGGCCCCCGAGCTCGATGCCGCCGGCCTTGGCGAGGCCCTCGCCTTCCACACCGGTGCCCTGCGGGCCAAGTGCCCCGCTGACGCCGACTTCGCGCTGGTGACGCCCGCCACCCTGGGAGGGAGTGCCGAGCGGGAGGCGCCGGGCTTCTGCGAGGGCAGCGATACCTACCCCGACCGCAGCACCACCCTGGTGGTGGTGCTCGATCGCCTGGACAGCGACGGCCCATGGGCCCTGAGCGGCCCCGGCATTCCCGGCGTGCGACGCCTGGACCCGGGGGAGGGCGGTGAGGCGCTGATGACGAGGCTCGCCGCCAATCGAAGCCGCTTTCCCCTCGGGCTTGACGCCATCCTGACCTGCGAAGGCCGGCTGGCCGCCGTGCCGCGCAGCACCCGTATCACCCGTGTCGAGGAGGTTGACGCATGTATGTTGCCGTAAAAGGAGGCGAGCAGGCCATCGCCAACGCCCACCGCTGGCTTGCCGACCGGCGGCGAGGCGAGCGCGAGACGCCCGAGCTCGGTGTGGCCCAGGTGGAGCAGCAGCTGCGCCTGGCGGTTTCCCGCGTAATGGCCGAGGCCTCGCTTTATGACCCCGAGCTTGCGGCGCTCGCCATCAAGCAGGCCAGCGGCGACATGGTCGAGGCGGTCTTCCTGCTTCGCGCCTATCGCACCACGCTGCCGCGCCTGGCCGAGACGCTGCCGCTTGACACCTCCGCGATGCGCATCGAGCGGCGCATCAGCGCCACCTACAAGGATATTCCGGGTGGCCAGGTGCTGGGCCCGACCTACGACTATACCCATCGTCTGCTCGACTTCCTGCAGCTGGCCAACGCCGAGGTGGAAGCGCCGGCCGTGGCCGAGGAGCCCCTGGCTGACTGCCCCCAGGTGCTGGAGCTGCTCGATGCCGAAGGGGTAATCGAGCGCGAGGAGGACGACGGTGCCGAGCCATACGATATCACCCGTGACCCTCCCGACTTCCCGGTGGATCGCGCCACCCGCCTGCAGATGCTGGCTCGGGGCGACGAGGGCTATCTGCTGGCGCTCGGCTACTCCACCCAGCGCGGCTATGGCCGCAACCACCCCTTCGCCGGGGAGATCCGACTGGGCACCGTGGAGGTGGAGATTGCCGTGGACGAGCACGAGTCGCCGATCTGCATCGGCGAGATCGAGATCAGCGAGTGCCAGATGATCAATCAGTTCGGCGGTTCACGGGAGACGGCGCCCCAGTTCACCCGCGGCTATGGCCTGGCCTTTGGCCACAACGAGCGCAAGACCATGGCCATGGCGCTGGTGGACCGAGCCCTGCGCGCCGAGGAGCTGGGCGAGACGGCCTCTGGTCCTGCCCAGCAGGCGGAGTTCGTGCTCGCTCACGCCGACAGCGTGGAAGCAGCGGGCTTCGTCTCTCACCTCAAGCTGCCGCACTACGTCGATTTCCAGTCCGAGCTCGAGCTGCTGCGACGGCTACGCCGCGAGCACGCACAACGCGCCGAGGCGGCCGGCCCCAAGGCGCGAAGCGATGACAGCTCTGTCCCCGTGACAGGCGCCGACACCGACGCCTGCCATGCCACCCCCAGCGATCCGGTCAAGGAGCAGCAAGCATGACGGCAAGCGAGCCCACCGCCAGCGGCTACAACTTTGCCTACCTGGACGAACAGACCAAACGCATGATTCGTCGCGGCCTGCTCAAGGCGGTGGCCATTCCCGGCTACCAGGTGCCCTTCGGCGGACGCGAGATGCCGATGCCTTACGGCTGGGGCACCGGCGGCATGCAGCTGACCGCCAGCGTGCTGGGCCAGGACGATGTGCTCAAGGTGATCGACCAGGGGGCCGACGACACCACCAACGCGGTGAGTATTCGCGCCTTCTTCGAGCGTGTTGCCGGTGTCACCACCACGACCGCTACCGGTGAGGCCGACGTGATCCAGACCCGCCACCGCATCCCCGAGCAGCCACTGCGTCAGGGCCAGATCCTGGTCTTCCAGGTGCCGATCCCCGAACCGCTGCGCTTCATCGAGCCCAGCGAAGAGGAGACCCGGCTGATGCATGCCCTGGAGGAGTACGGGGTCATGCACGTCAAGCTCTACGAGGACATCGCCCGCCACGGCCATATCGCCACCACCTACGCTTATCCGGTCAAGGTGGACGGACGCTACGTCACCGATCCCTCGCCGATTCCCAAGTTCGACAACCCCAAGCTTCACATGAGTGAAGCGCTGATGCTGTTCGGGGCCGGGCGCGAGAAGCGTCTCTATGCCATCCCGCCCTACACCCGGGTGGAGAGCCTGGACTTCGAGGACCACCCCTTCGAGGTGCAGGAGTGGGAGGCGCCCTGCGCGCTGTGCGGTGCCCGTGACACCTTCCTCGACGAGGTGATCACCGACGACCGGGGCGGGCGCATGTTCGTCTGCTCCGATACCGACTACTGCCAATCACGCACCGAGGAGGTGGCATGAGGCGTCCCGATCTTGAACGCGCCACGCTGCTCGAAGCGCGCGGCGTCACACGGCTCTACGGCCCCGGAAAGGGGTGCGAGGCCATCGATATTCGCCTGCACCGCGGGGAAGTGCTCGGGATTGTCGGCGAGTCCGGATCCGGCAAGTCGACGCTGCTGCGGCTGCTCGCCGGGATGGAGCGCCCCGATGCCGGTCAGGTGATCTATCACTCATCCGCCGCCCAGGGCTGCGACGGTTCGGGCCACGAGGGCGAGCTCGACCTCTACGCCATCGGCGAGGCCCGTCGCCGGGCGCTGCTGCGCATGGAGTGGGGCCTGGTGCACCAGAATCCCCGCGACGGCCTGCGCCTGGGCGTCTCCGCCGGGGCCAATATCGGCGAGCGACTGATGGCCCTGGGCGAGCGCCACTACGGCCAGCTGCGCGCCGCCGGCCAGGACTGGATGGGGCGGGTGGAACTCGATCCGGTGCGCATCGACGATGCCCCCCGCACCTTCTCGGGAGGCATGCAGCAGCGCCTGCAGATCGCCCGCACCCTGGTCACCCGTCCCAATCTGGTGTTCATGGACGAGCCGACCGGGGGCCTGGATGTCTCCGTGCAGGCACGGCTGCTCGATATGCTGCGCACCCTGGTCCGTGAGCTTGGCCTCTCGGTGATCCTGGTGACCCATGACCTGGCCGTAGCCCGCCTGCTGGCTCATCGCCTGATGGTCATGCGCCGTGGCCAGGTGGTGGAGGCTGGCCTGACCGACCAAATCCTCGATGACCCCCAGCATGCCTATACGCAGCTGCTGGTGTCGTCGGTCCTGACCCCGTGAGGAGGCCCGCCATGACATCCCTGACGCACCCCTTTCTCAGCGTCGACGCCCTGCACAAGGCTTTCGTGCTCCACGGCCAGGGCGGCATGAAGCTCGAGGTGATGCGCGACCTGTCGCTGACCCTGTCCCCCGGGGAGTGCCTGGTGCTGGCCGGGCCCAGCGGCATCGGCAAGAGCACGCTGCTCAAGATGCTTCACGGCAGCTACCGCGTCACCGGCGGCACCCTGCGTCTGCACTTCGAGGAGGGTGACCTGTCGCTGGAGACTCTGCCCGCCCACGCCTGGCACACCCTGCGTCGCGACGTGATCGGCTACGTCAGCCAGTTCCTGCGCGTGGTGCCCCGGGTGCCCGCGGTGGAGGTGGTAATGGAGCCACTGCTGGCCCGCGGCGCGGGTGAGGCCGAGGCACGCGTGCGTGCCGAATCGATGCTGGCCCGCCTCAACCTGCCCGAGCGTCTGTGGCACCTGGCCCCGGGGACCTTTTCCGGCGGCGAGCAGCAGCGGGTCAATATCGCCCGCGGCTTCATTGCCGAGCATCCGCTGCTGCTGCTGGATGAACCGACGGCCTCCCTGGATGCCGCCAACCGTGAGGTGGTGGTCGAGCTGATCCAGGAAGCCAAGGCGCGTGGTGCCGCCCTGCTGGGCATCTTCCATGACGAGGACGTGCGCGAGCGGGTGGCCGATCGCCTGCTGCCGTTGACGCCCTATATAGGCGCGAACGTCGTCACTGCGCAACCCACTGCCCAACCCACTGCCGAGGAGACGGGTCGATGAGTGCAACTGAGCAGGTGCTGACCAATTTACGCCTGATACTGGATGACGAAGTGCGCCAGGGTTCGCTGCTGATCCATGAAGGACGCATCGCCGCCCTGGATACTGCCCCGAGCCATCTGGCCTCGGCCGTGGACTGCGATGGCGACTATCTGATGCCGGGCATGGTGGAGCTGCATACCGACAACATGGAGAAATATTTCCAGCCGCGGCCCAAGGTGGCATGGCCCTCGCGGCAGGCGGCGCTGGCCCACGACGCTCAAATGGCCGCCAGCGGCATTACCACGGTGTTCGACTCGCTCGCGATTGGCAGCGTGGAGACCAACAGCATGCGCGCCAGGGCGCTGAGCGGGATGCATGACGCCCTGCTGGACATGCAGCAGCGCGGCCTGGCGCGGGTTGACCACCGTCTCCACCTGCGCTGCGAGGTGAGTCATCCCGGCACGCTGGCCACCTTCGAGGCCATGGAAGCATCACCATTGCTGGGTCTGGTATCGCTGATGGACCACGCGCCGGGACAGCGCCAGTTCGTCAGTCTGGAAGCCTACCACACCTACTATCAGGGCAAGTTCCGCCTTTCCGACGCCGAGATGGCGGCCTTTATCGAGCAGCAAAAGGCCAACAGCCTGCGCTACAGCGGCGAGCAGCGTCGCGAAATTGCGGCACGCTGCCGAGCGCGAGGCCTGGCCCTGGCCAGCCATGACGATGCCACCGTCGAGCACGTGGCGGAAAGCCGCGAATATGGCATTGGCGTGGCGGAATTCCCGACTACCCTGGTGGCGGCGGAAGCGTCCCACCGCGCGGGTATGGCGGTGCTGATGGGGGCGCCCAACGTGGTGCGGGGCGGCTCCCACTCGGGCAATATCGCGGCTGCCGAGCTGGTCCGACGAGGCGTGCTCGACGTGCTGTCGTCCGACTATTATCCGGCGTCACTGCTGGATGCGGTGTTCCGGATTGCCGAGATGGCGGAGGGCTACAGCCTGCCCCAGGCGGTTGCCACAGCCACGCGCCATCCCGCCGATGCGGTGGGGTTGCACGACCGCGGGCGCCTGGCGGCCGGGCAGCGTGCCGACCTCATTCGCATCCGGGTCTGCGACGGGCATCCGCTGGTGCAGCGTGTCTGGTGCGCCGGCAGGCAGGTGCACTGATGGCCCGGCTCGTGTATCTGATGGGGGCCAGCGGGGTCGGCAAGGACACGCTGCTGGCCGCGGCACGCAGCGGGCACCCCGAGTGGCTGGTGGCGCACCGCTACGTGACCCGGGAGAGCGGCGCCAGCGAAAACAGCGTTGCCCTGAGCGACGAAGAGTTTGCGGTCCGCCGCCGGGCGGGGCTTTTCTGCCTCAGCTGGGAAGCCCACGGTCTCTGTTACGGCCTGGGCATCGAGCTGGAGGCCTGGCTGGGTCACGACGCTATCGTGCTGGTCAACGGCAGCCGTCGGGCGCTGCCCGACGCCCGCTGCCGCTTCGGCGAGCGGCTGCTGCCGGTTCTGGTCACGGCACCGGAAGCGCTGCTGCGTCAGCGCCTGCTGACGCGCGGCAGAGAGGGGCCGGAGGCGATCGAGGCGCGCCTGGCGCGCCATCGCCAGCTGACGGCTTCCCTGCCGGAGGTGGTGCGTATCGATAATGCCGGCACCCCGGAGGCGAGCCTGGCGGCGCTGGCCCGGCTGCTGGCGGCGAGGTGCGTGCCATGAGGTTTCGCTTTGTGGGCACGGGAGACAGCGCCCAGATCCCCTGCTTCGGCTGCGACTGTCCCGCCTGTGCCCAGGCCCGAGTGCTGACCAGCGCCCGGCGGGGGCCCTGCAGCGCGGAATTCTGGGCTGATGGGCACCGCTACCTGCTGGATGCCGGCCTCATGGATCTGGCGGAGAGCTGTGAGCGGGAGCGCCCCGCGGCGATCCTGCTGACCCACTACCATGCCGACCATGTGCAGGGGCTGCTGCACCTGCGCTGGGGGAGGGGAGAGCCCATTCCGGTGTTCGGTCCCAAGGATGCCCGCGGCTGCGCAGACCTCTATCGCAACCCCGGCATTCTCGACTTTCGTCCCGGTCTCAAGCCCTTCAAACCTCTGCATTTCCACAGCATGACCGTTACCCCCGTGCCTCTGGTACACAGCAAGCCGACGCTCGGCTACTGCCTGGATGACGGCGGCAGCAAACTGGCGTATCTCACCGACACTCTGGGCCTGCCGCAGGAAACGGAGCGCTTCCTCCGCGACTGGGAGCCGGATGTGGTGGTGCTTGACGCCACCTATCCGTCCTCTTGTACCGCGCCGCGCAACCATAACAGCCTGCCCATGGCGCTGCAGATCATCGAGAGGCTCGGCGCGCCACGTGCCTTTCTGACCCATGTGAGTCATGAGCTGGTGGCAGAGCTTCTGGAGGCGCCTAGCCCCTTGCCATCCCATGTGCGGCTGGCGCATGACGCCGAGGAGGTACGCATGGGAGCGGAAGTGGCGCGCTTGGCGCCAGGGGCTTGGCCCGGATGTTGCACCGGGTCAGTCAGAAGTCCTCAGATGCCAGGCTCGGTGGGGATAAAAGGGATCTGGGGTGGAGTTTGGCTGTTTTTTGATCA
>NZ_QGTM01000037.1 GCF_003182195.1 Halomonas sp. A11-A | reverse complement strand
ATGGCTCAATGCCGTGCCTGAGCGCCGTAGGAATCCCCTTCCTTTCCGCCGTTGGCGGCAGCTGCCTAAGCAGCTGAGGGAGGGGAGGACGTCAACTGGCAGCAACCAATCCTCAATGACTCGACATGGGGGTCTGTCCCCTGGCGCTAACCGCAAGGAGATCGAACGGCCAATGGCAGTCCATAACTACGACGTGGTGGTGATCGGTACCGGCCCGGCGGGGGAGAGCGCCGCCATCAACGCCGCCAAGCACGGCAAGCGCGTGGCGGTGGTCGAGAAGCAGCCGCTGGTGGGGGGCAACTGCACCCACTGGGGCACGATTCCCTCCAAGGCGCTGCGCCACCAGGTCAAGCAGATCATGCAGTTCAACACCAACCGCATGTTCCGCGATATCGGCGAGCCGCGCTGGTTCTCCTTCCCCAAGGTCATGGAGCGCACCCGGGCCACCATCGACCAGCAGGTGGTGATGCGCACCAACTTCTACGCCCGCAACCGCATCGACCTGTTCAGCGGCGTGGCGCGCTTCAAGGACGAGCACGCCGTGCTGGTGCGCGACGAGCACGAAGGCATGGACGAGCTGGTGGCCGAGAAGATCATCATCGCCACTGGCTCACGCCCCTATCGCCCGGCAGACATCAACTTCCGCCACCCGCGGATCTACTGCTCGGACAGCATCCTGAGCCTGTCGCACACGCCGCGTACCTTGATCATCTTCGGCGCCGGGGTCATCGGCTGCGAGTACGCCTCGATCTTCTCCGGTCTCGGCGTCAAGGTGGACCTGATCAACAACCGTGACAGCCTGCTCTCCTTCCTGGATGACGAGATCAGTGACGCGCTCTCCTACCACCTGCGCAAGCACGGGGTGCTGATTCGCCACAACGAGGAGTATGACCGCGTCGAGGGTGACGAGTCCGGCGTGACGGTGCACCTGAAATCCGGCAAGCGGCTGCGGGCCGATGCCTTCCTGTGGGCCAATGGGCGCACCGGCAACACCGACCAGCTGGGTCTCGAGAACATCGGGCTGGAGGCCAACTCCCGGGGCCAGCTGGCGGTGGACGAGCACTACCGCACCGCCATCCCCCACATCTATGCCGCCGGTGACGTGATCGGCTGGCCGAGCCTGGCGAGCGCCGCCTACGACCAGGGGCTCAACGCCTCCAGCGAGCTCCTCGGCGACGACTTCCGCTACGTCACCGAGGTGCCCACCGGCATCTACACCATTCCCGAGATCAGCTCGTTCGGACGCAACGAGCGCGAGCTCACCGAAGCGAAAGTGCCCTACGAGGTCGCCCAGGCCTTCTTCAAGGACACCGCCCGCGCCCAGATCACCGGCGATACCGTGGGCATGCTCAAGATCCTGTTCGACCAGGACACCCTGGAGATCTACGGCATCCACTGCTTCGGCGACCAGGCCTCGGAGATCGTCCATATCGGCCAGGCGATCATGCAGCAGAAGGGCGAGGCCAACAGCCTCAAGTACTTCGTCAACACCACCTTCAACTACCCCACCATGGCCGAGGCCTACCGGGTGGCGGCCATGAACGGGATGAACCGGGTCTTCTAGCCAGGCCCGATGCGCTGATCAACGCCCCCCGCGGCGGTGAGCCAACCGCGGGAGCGCAGTGTTTCCGTGTGCGTCGGTCAGAGGTCCTTGTGCTCCTGGGCGTAGCAGGGAGGCGAGGCGGGCTCGCGGTCGGCGGCATCCTCGTCGCGCAGCGCCTTGAGCAGCGCCTCGCGCAGCTCCGGCAGATGCGATGCCTCGATATTGCGTGCGGCGGTGAGCAGGGTGAGGCGCCCACGCCGGGCGTGGCGCATCAGGGGTACCAGGCGCTCCGGGTGATCGCGCAGTTCGCCGCGATAGCGGGCCGCGAACACGAAGTGGCTGATCTCCTGCTGGTGGTACTGACGACGCAGGGTGGGGCTGGGCGAGGCGTCCCGGTACCAGTCGGTCAACGCCAGCGCCTCGCGGGGCTGGCCTCTCGGCCACAGCCGGTCCACCAACACCCGGGCCCCGTCCTCAGGCTGGGCGGGCTGGTAGAGGCGCTTGAGTGCGATGTCATGGGCCACGGTTATCTCTCCTTCAGACTCGCCAGGGCCTCCAGACTCGCCAGGGCCTCGCGGGCATGGGGCTGCCAGTGGCCGGGCAGGGCGGCGGCCTGCTCCAGGGCCTCCCGGGCGCCTGCCGCGTCCCCTTGACCGCGCCGGGCGAGGCCGAGGTTGAGCCAGGCCACGGCGAGCCCCGGCTCGGCCGCCACCGCCTGCGCGAAGGCGTCGATGGCACCCGGGGCGTCTCCGGTGGCGTGGCGGGCGTTGCCCAGGCCGAAGTGCACCAGGCCACTGTCCGCGAAGCGCTCGGCCAGCGCCTCCCAGGCCGGCAGGGCGGTCTCGGCGCCCTGAACCCCTTCGAAGGCGCTGATCGCCTCCATGGCGCGATGGGGTCTCACCCCGGCCGGCAGCTCCCCCGGAGGGAGGGCCACGAAGGCCCAGCGGTCGCTGCGCGCCCAGGTGGCATCGAAGCGCCGGAAGGACTCGATGCGTCTGGGCTCCTCGCCGCTGTGCAGGATCAGTTCGTTGCGCTCGAGGTCGAAGCCGATGGCCACGGCATAGTGCCACATCGGCCAGGCGGGCAGCGCCAGGTTCTGCATCACTACCACCGGGTGGCCGGCGGCGAGCTCCAGCAGCAGCGCATCCAGGTGGCCCTCGATCACGAAGGGGATCTGGCCGTGGCGACGCACCGTGGCCAGCATCTCCGGCTGCACGCTGCCCTCGCGGCCGGGCAGGAAGACCTGGGGAATCAGGGTGTCCACCTCGACGTCGACGCCGGCATCGTTGAGCACCATGGCCAGGGAGGCCGGGCCGCACTGGTAGTCGCGCTGGGCGTGGAAGGGCACCTCCTCGAGCAGCAGCTGGCGGGGCAGGGCCTGTTCGGTACTGTCGGCAAGCCGCGGGGTGGTGGCGCAGCCGGTCAGCAGCAGCAGGCAGAGCACCAACGCAAGAACGCCCGCATGGCGGGCGTTCCTGGCTGTTGCTGCCGCCGGCTGCCGGATAAGGCAGTCGATCATGGCAGTCCCCTCAGCGGGTGAAGGGGAAGACGTTGGTCAGGCCGAGGATATCGGTGACCAGCAGGATCACGAAGACAGCAAAGAGGGCGCCGACCACGCTGGCACCGGCCGGGAGCTGCTCGAGCTGCTCGGCCATCTGGGCGGCCTCGGCGTCGGAGAGCGCCGCCACGCGGGCCTCGACCTCGGCCAGATCGACGCCCTGAGCGACCAGCTGGTCGCGCACGTCGTCACGGGCGAGGATCTCGTGGATCCGCTCCCGATCGGCCTGGCCATGTTCGGCGTTGAGTGCCGCCTGGGTGGTGATCAGGTCGCTGCCGGCGGGCGCCGGGGCGGCAGCCACGGGTAGGCTGCCCAGCAGCAGGGCGGTGATCAGCAGCGGGCTCAGGTAACGGCAGATCTTCTTCATCATGTCGGTGTTCCTTCTTCTTCGAGTGGGCTTCCGGCTCCTTGATGATCCACGCGTCGCTTCCTGGCGAACAAGTGTGGCGTCACGATGATACCCGCACAGTATAGGATGAAATGGTGTGAAATTTCATACCCTTGCCGGTCAACGCTCGGTGCGTTCAGGCGATCCGGTAGGAGGAGGGCATCTCGGCCAGCAGGCCGCGGCCGCCGGCCAGGGTCAGCGCCAGGTCGTGCAGGCCGTCCTGCACCGGCAGGGGGGAGGCGCCCTTGATGGCCAGGTCGAGGCGCTGGGCGAAGAGCAGCAGCTTGTGAAGCCGCTTCACCGGCAGCCGCGAGATGGCCTGCTGGTAGGCGGGGCGGCGCTTCTCGAAGATCGCGGGCTTCTGGGACTTGCAGGCGTGCTCGAAGCTCTGCCCCTGGTCCAGGTGCTGGTGCAGCGAGAGCAGGGTGCGCAGCTCCCGGGTCAGGGCCCAGAGCACGATGGGAGGCTCTACCCCCTCGGCGCGCAGGCCGGCCATGATCCGCGAGACCCTCGCCCGCTCGCCCTTGAGGCAGGCGTCCATCAGGGTGAAGACATCGAAGCGGCTGCTGTCCTCCACGCCACCGGCCACGTCTCGCGGCGAGACGCGGCTGTTCGGCGGCAGCATCAGGGCGAGCTTCTGCAGCTCCTGGTCGGCGGCCAGCAGGTTACCCTCGGTGCGCTCGCCGAGAAGGCGGGCGGCGTCCAGGTCGAGGTTGAGGCCGTATCGGGCGGCGCGGTCGCGCAGCCAGAAGCCCAGCCGCGAGAGGTCGACCGGCCACACCGGCACGAAGAGCCCGGCCTTGTCGAGCGCCTGGAACCAGGCGCTCTTCTGCTGGCGGAAGTCGAGCTTGCCCATGGCCAGCAGCAGCACGTTGTCGCTGCCCTTGAGCTCCTCGGCGTAGGCCTTCAGCGCCTTGGCGCCCTCCTGGCCCAGGTTGTTTCCGGCCAGGCGCAGCTCGATCAGCTTGGCGCTGGCGAACAGCGACAGGCTGGCCGAGGCCTCGTGCAGGCGCCCCCAGGCGAAGTTGCCCTCCACGTGGAGGATCTCGCGCTCCTCGATGCCGCGGGCGCGGGCCGCGGCGCGCACGGCGTCGCAGGCCTCCATGTGCTGAAGCGGCTCCTCGCCGGCGACGATCACCACCGGCGGCAGCTTCTTCGTCAGCGCATCGGCCAGCTTGTCGGGGAAGACTTTCACGTTGGAGCCTCTACCGAGGTCGGTTCATTCTGGTGGCCTTGCTTGCTGGCCATGGAGGGTTGTTCATTCTGGTGGTTAACCAGCTACCACCGAGGCTGTTGCTACTGGTGGGAGCCTCGCTTTGCGGGGCGAATAGGCTGAGGCCAAACAAGACGCAGATAACAGCGCCGGGCGCCTGCGGCGCCATTCGCCGGGCGGAGCCCAGCTCCCACCAGTGGGCCCAAGCCTTGGCAATTCAGCCATTCGCCGGGCGGAGCCCAGCTCCCACAGGTGCCAGGCGACCTGGGCTAGCGCGACAGGCTGCGCAGGCGGTCGAGCAGCTGGCGCACGGCGGCCTCGCGCAGCTCCTGCCGGGCCTCCTCGCGCAGATCGTCCTGGGTCAGCAGGTTGGCGTCGCTCACCGAGTAGCGGGTGGTGACCTCGAGGCGCTGCTGGTCGAGCAGGTAGGCGCCGTCGCTTGCGCGTTGCACCGAGAAGGGGGCGGTGAGGGTCATCTCCTCCTCCCGGGGCCCCGAGTCGAGGACGCTGAGGCCGCGGCGCTGGAACTCGGGCTGGCCGAGGGTGAGCACCCGGTCGGCGCCATCATCCACGCGGGTGCCGGTGGCCTCGAGCCGCTCCCGGGCGAGCTGCGAGAGCTCGCTGTCGGGGCCGGCCAGCGCCAGAGCATTGGTCACCGCGGTGGGCTCGTCGAAGCCGCGCAGCCGGAAGCCGCAGCCGCCGAGCACGAGGCCGGCGCCGCCGGCCAGGCCCAGGGTGAGAAAGGTGCGTCGCTGCATGGATCACTCCTTCTGGTGTGGCGTTCAGCCCACCACGATATTGACCAGCTTGCCGGGCACCACGATCACCTTGCGTACCGTCTTGCCCTCTGTGTGGCGCTGGACGTTCTCGGCGGCGAGGGCCTCGGCTTCCATGGCCGCCTTGTCGGCGCTGGCGGGCACCTCGATGCGGGCGCGCAGCTTGCCGTTGACCTGCACCACGAGCTCAATGGTATCGCGTGCGAGTGCCGACTCGTCCACCCGGGGCCAGGTGGCGTCGATCACCGGCTCGGCGTGGCCCAGCTCGGCCCACAGGGCGTGGCAGGCGTGGGGCACGATGGGGGCGAGCAGCAGCACGCAGGCTTCCACCGCCTCGCGTGCCACCGCCAACCCCTGGGGCGAGGCATCGTCGAAGCGGCCCAGGGCATTGGTCAGCTCCATCACCGCGGCGATGGCGGTGTTGAAGGTGGTGCGACGGCCGATGTCGTCGCTGGCCTTGGCGATGGTCTCGTGGGTCTTGCGGCGCAGCTCGCGCTGGGGCTCGTTCAGGGCAGCCGGGTCGATGCCGCCGACCACGCCGCCTGCCTGCCGCTCGGCCTCGAGGTGGTCGGAGACCAGGCGCCATAGGCGCTTGAGGAAGCGGTGGGCGCCCTCGACACCGGAGTCGGACCACTCCAGGGACTGCTCCGGGGGGGCGGCGAACATCATGAACAGGCGCACGGTGTCGGCGCCGAAGCGCTCGATCATCGACTGGGGGTCGACGCCGTTGTTCTTCGACTTGGACATCTTCTCGATACCGCCCATCACCACCGGCTGGCCATCCGCGATCAGCACGGCGCTAACCGGGCGTCCCTTGTCGTCACGCTTGACCTCGACGTCGGCGGGGTTGAACCACTGCTTGCCGCCGTTCTCGGTCTCACGGTAGAAGGTCTCGGCGATCACCATGCCCTGGGTGAGCAGGCGCTGGAAGGGCTCGTCGACGCTGACCAGGCCCAGGTCGCGCATCAGCTTGGTGAAGAAGCGCGCATAGAGCAGGTGCAGGATGGCGTGCTCGATGCCGCCGATGTAGAGGTCCACCGGCAGCCAGTAGTCGGCGCGTTCGTCGAGCATCGCCTCCTGGTTGTCGGCGCAGCAGAAGCGCGCGAAGTACCAGGAAGACTCCATGAAGGTGTCGAAGGTGTCGGTCTCGCGCACCCAGCCGTCGCCGAGGTCATAGAACGCCGGCATGCGCTTGAGGGGTGAGCCGGAGGCATCGACGGTCACCTCCAGCGGCAGCGCCACCGGTAGCTCCTCGTCGGTCAGCGCTACGGTCTGCCCCTCGGGGCCGTACTTCACCGGGATCGGCGCGCCCCAGTAGCGCTGACGGGCCACGCCCCAGTCGCGCAGGCGGTAGTTAGTCTTGACCTCGCCGCGGCCGAGCTCGGCCAGCTTCGCCGCGATGGCGTCGAAGGCCGCCTCGAAGTCGAGGCCGTCGAACTCGCCGGAGTGGATCAGGGTGCCGTACTCCGCGTAGGCGCCCTCGGTGAGGTCCGGGGCGTTACCGCTGGCGTCGGCGATCACCGGCTCGATGGGCAGGCCGTACTTGATGGCGAACTCCCAGTCGCGCTGGTCGTGGGCCGGCACCGCCATCACCGCGCCGGTGCCGAACTCCATCAGCACGAAGTTGGCGACAAAGACCGGTACCTCGCGCCCGGTCAGCGGATGCACCGCCACATGGCCGGTGGGCATGCCCTTCTTCTCGCGGGTGGCGAGCTCCGCCTCGGAAGTGCCGCCGCGGGCGCACTCCTCGCAGAAGGCGGCCAGCGCTGGGTTGCCTTCGGCGGCCTGCTTCGCCAGCGGATGGCCGGCGGCCACCGCCACGTAGGTGACCCCCATCAGGGTATCGGGGCGGGTGGTGTAGACCGAGAGCGGCTCGGCGGCGGCGCCGTCGGCGTCCTTGATGTCGAAGGTCAGCTCCACGCCACGCGACTTGCCGATCCAGTTGCGCTGCATGGTCTTGACCTGCTCGGGCCATTCGATGGTGTCCAGGTCGGCCAGCAGCTCCTCGGCGTAGTCGGTGATGCGCAGGAACCACAGCGGGATCTCCTTGCGCTCCACCAGGGCGCCGGAGCGCCAGCCGCGGCCGTCGATCACCTGCTCGTTGGCCAGCACCGTCTGGTCCACCGGATCCCAGTTCACCGTGGACATCTTCTTGTAGACCAGCCCCTTCTCCACCAGCTTGGCGAAGAACCACTGCTCCCAGCGGTAGTAGCTCACGTCGCAGGTGGCGAACTCGCGGCTCCAGTCGTAGGCGAACCCCAGCGCCTGGAGCTGTGCACGCATGTAGTCGATGTTCTCGTAGGTCCACTTGGCCGGGGGAACCTGGTTCTGGATGGCGGCATTCTCGGCGGGCATGCCGAAAGCGTCCCAGCCCATGGGCTGCAGCACGTTCTTGCCCTGCATGCGCTGGTAGCGGGAGACCACGTCGCCGATGGTGTAGTTGCGCACATGCCCCATGTGCAGCTTGCCGCTGGGGTAGGGGAACATCGACAGGCAGTAGAACTTCTCGCGGCTGGCGTCTTCCACCGCCTTGAAGCACTGGTGCTTCTCCCAGAACTGCTGGGCGTCGCGTTCGATCTCTTGGGGCTTGTACTGTGCGTCCATCGCTGTCTTCGGATACCTTGCAAGTCGGCGCGCCGGCCGGTGACGACGCGCGGTCGTGGCTTGTCCGGCGTCATGTCCTGGGGCCAGGAGGGCGACAAGACGTTGAACTGCCGGCGGGAAGTCGTCTAAATGGTAGGCAAGGATACCCCAGCACGGCCCGGCCCGGCTATGCCCGGCCCGGCCGGCTCACCGCAGGAAGGAGCGCACCATGAGCGAGCAGCAGAAACATTCCCGGGACCATCGCCTGCGTCAAGGCTATGAGCGCATGCTCGAGCGCCTGCAGGAGGGGGCCCACGAGCTCACCTGGGAGAACCTGCAGAAGGAGCTAGATGAGGCCGTGGAGTTCGAGGCCGAACTCGAGGAGTTCACCAAGGACGAGCTGGCCCTGCTTCGCGCCTGGGTGGAGCGCGACCTCAAGGACATGCGCCGCTACCTGAGCGCTGGCGGCGAGAGCGTCGCCGCCTGGCTCGGCATCGACCTCTCCGCGCTGTCGCGCAAGGTGAGCGAGTCGCTGCTCTCCATCGCCGACCGCAGCGTGGTCGACCGTGAACGCCTGGCGGAGGATCTGGAGGCCGCCCAGGCCGACTACTGCGAGGGCGAGATGGCCGTTCCCGGCCGCATGGCCTGCGTGCACTGCGACGCCGAGGTGGACCTGCCCGAGATGACCCTGATCGAGCCCTGCCACCGCTGCGGCCATCGCTACTTCAAGCGGGTATCGAAGTAGCGGTTACAGCCAGGCGTCGAGCAGGACGATGGCGCCCACCACCAGCGCGGAGAGGGCGGCGGCGTAGCCGAGGTTGTGGCGCATCATCACGCCGCCGCTCACCCCGTAGCGCCCCTGCAGCGAGAGGTTGATGCCGGAGAGCGGGCCGACGCTGGTGCCCACTGCCCAGGAGGCCAGTGCCACGAAGGCGAACAGCGTCTGGCGGCTCCCTTCCAGTTCCAGCATCGAGGCCAGCACCGAGACGCCGATGATCGGGTGAAGCCCCGCCACGGCGCTGGCCACGATGGCCAGGAAGCTGGCCACCGCCTGGGGCGCGCCGAAGTGGGCGAAGAGCGTCCACTGGCTGCCGGTGAGCGCGCCGATGAAGGCCGAGAGCCCCTGGGTCAGGAGGCCCGCACACAGGAAGAGCGCGATCTCCCCGCGCATGGCCGGCAGCCGTTCCAGCGTATGGCTGCGTACCCGGCGCAGGGTCCAGCGCGGGCCTCGTGGCAGGTTGGCCAGCAGCGCCACCGCCGGCAGCAAGAAGGTGATGATGCTGACGATGGAGAGCGCGGGCGTCAGGACGTAGTGGAACAGCAGTACCAGGGCGGCCATCCCCACCGGCATCAGCAGGCTGCGCGGCGAGAGCGAGTAGCCCGCCACCTCGGTGAGATCGAAGCGCCGCGACAGGTCGAGCAGCGAGAGGGTGCCGGCCAGCATCCCCAGGGGCAGGCCGAGTGCCAGGATCGACGTGAAGCGCATCTCCGGCGCCAGGGTCATCACCACCCCCATGGAGGCGAAGAAGGGTGACCAGAGCGCGGCGCTGGAGAGTCCACGGTTGAGGGCCAGCAGCTGCGGGAGTGTGAGCTCGCCGTGGCGCCGCAGCCGGTCGCCTACCATGAACACCGTCGAGAGGTTCAGCACCGCGCCGAGCAGGTGGACCCCAAGCCAGGTGCCGGCGGTGCCGCGCGCCCCGGTCACGGCGCTGCCGGGCGGGGCCTTGTGCCCCTGGCGGGTGCCGATCAGCGTGATGAAGCTCACCCCCACCAGCATCGCCACCACATAGCTGTTTCCGTCCAGCAGCCGGTGCCAGGCGATCTCGGCGCCGTGGAAGAGCGCCGCGACCAGTGCCAGGGCCATGCCGAGCCCGGCCAGGATGCCGGCCTGGCGGCGATTGCCCCGCTTGAGGTCCGGCCACAGCAGCACCACGGCGAGCCAGAAGGCGTAGCTCACCGCCGGCAGGGCGATCGGCAGCCCGGCCAGGCGCAGCACCTGCAGGGCGAGCCCAGTGAGGATCAGGCCGCCGGCGATAGCGTGGCGAAGCGAGGTGGGCGGGGCAGGGGACAAGGGGCGGTCTCCTGATGGGGAAATAAGCAGTCTAACCAACTTCTCCCGGGGACGTCTTCGCCGCCGGCTCGCGCGCCGCCTCCAGCGCCTCGAGCATCGCCCGTGCCGCGTTGGAGAGGGTGCGGCTGCGGTGCACGAGGTAGCCCAGCGGGCGATGGATCGGCGGGCAGTCGATGTCCAGCTCGTGAAGCTCGCCGGCTACCAGTCGCTCCGGCAGCAGGCTCCAGCCCAGGCCGATGGCGGTCATCATCTTCAGCGTCTCCAGATAGTTGGTGGAGAGCGCCACCGGCAGGCGCAGCCCCGCCGCGGCGAAACGTGACTCGATCAGCCCGCGGGTGAAGGTCAGGGGCCCGGGCAACACGGCATCGTGCTCGCACAGCTCGGCGAGCGCCACCCGCCTGCGTCTGGCCAGCGGGTGGTCGTGGGCGCAGACGAAGCAGAGCCGGTCGACCCACACCGGGACCACCTCGAGCAGCGGGTCGGGGTGGGGCGCCAGGGTCACCACGGCGATCTCCAGGGCGCCGTCCAGCACTCCCTGATAGGCCTCCTCGGAGTCGAGAAAGTGCAGATCCAGACGCACCTCGGGGTGGGCTCGGGTATAGGCCTTGAGCAGCGGCGGCAGGCGATGCAGGCCGATATGGTGGCTGGTGGCGAGCGTCAGGCTGCCGGCCACGCTGCCCTCGAGGTTGCCCAGCGCCCGGCGGCTGTCGTCCATCATCACCAGGATCTGCCTCGCCCGGGGCAGCAACACGCGACCGGCCTCGGTCAGGGCGACCCGCCGGCCGATGCGATCAAACAGCCGCGCGTTGAGCTGGGCCTCGAGCACGGCGATACGCTTGCTCACCGCCGGCTGGGTCAGGTGCAGCTGCTCCGCCGCGCGAGAGAAGCTGCCGCTCTCGGCCACCGCCAGGAAGGCCTGCAGGCTCTGGGTATCCATGGTGCCTCCATTTTGCTATTCCCATAAGGAATGCAATCCATAAATAACATGAATTGATTTTATGTGCGAGGGGCAGGAAACTGGCGTCAAGGCATCGAGCAGCCAAGGCTGATTTTCATTGCAGGCGCTGAGCGGCGCCGGGGGCAGGTCTGAAGGGGGTCTTTTTCCAGGGAAGGAAAAAGTAGCGTACAGGGAAGTATTCACAGCGCCCCCGAACAGGCCTGTCGCCGGAAAAGCCGCCCCTGGAGGTGCCTCAAGGGGCCTCTACGATCGACCAGACAGAGCACAGGGCGCAACCGCCCGGGAGAAACGAAATGGCAGGCCAGACTCTCTATGACAAGCTGTGGTCACAGCACCTCGTCAAGGAGCGCGATGACGGCACCGCGCTGATCTACATCGACCGCCAGCTGCTCCATGAGGTGACCTCGCCCCAGGCCTTCGAGGGCTTGCGCCTGGCGGGCCGCAAGCCGTGGCGCCTCGACGCCAACCTGGCGACGCCGGACCACAACGTGCCCACCACCGTGAAGGAGCGCGCCGAGGGCAACGCCGGGATCAAGGACCCGGTGTCGCTGATCCAGGTGCAGACCCTCGATGACAACTGCATCGAGTTCGGCATCGAGGAGTTCAAGATCAACGACCCGCGCCAGGGCATCGTCCACGTGGTGGGCCCGGAGCAGGGCGCCACCCTGCCGGGCATGACCGTGGTCTGCGGCGACTCCCATACCGCCACCCACGGCGCCTTTGCGGCCCTGGCCCACGGTATCGGCACCTCCGAGGTGGAGCACGTGCTGGCCACGCAGTGCCTGCTGGCCCAGAAGATGAAGAACATGCAGGTGCGCGTCGAGGGTGAGCTTGGCACCGGCGTCACCGCCAAGGACGTGGTGCTGGCCATCATCGGCGAGATCGGCACCGCCGGCGGCACCGGCTACGCCATCGAGTTCGCCGGCAGCGCCATCCAGAGCCTCTCCATGGAAGGGCGCATGACCGTCTGCAACATGGCCATCGAGGCCGGTGCCCGGGTCGGCCTGATCGCCGTGGACGACACCACCATCGAGTACCTCGCGGGCCGTCCCTTCGCCCCGTCGGGCGAGCAGTGGCAGGCCGCCGTGGCCGACTGGCGCGAGCTGGTCTCCGACGCGGACGCCGAGTTCGATAAGGTGGTGGTGCTCGATGCCGCCGCCATCGAGCCGCAGGTCTCCTGGGGTACCAGCCCCGAGATGGTCACCGGCGTCTCCGGCGAGGTGCCGGACCCGGCCGAGCAGGCCGACGAGACGCTGCGCAGCGGCTACACTCGTGCCCTCGAGTACATGGGCCTCGCCCCGAAGCAGAAGATCACCGATATCCGCCTCGACAAGGTGTTCATCGGCTCCTGCACCAACTCGCGCATCGAGGACCTGCGCGAGGCGGCCAAGGTGGCCCGCGGCCGCAAGGTCGCCGACACCATCAAGCTCGCCATGGTGGTACCGGGCTCGGGCCTCGTGAAGCGCCAGGCCGAGGCCGAGGGGCTCGACAAGGTGTTCATCGAGGCGGGCTTCGAGTGGCGCGAGCCGGGCTGCTCCATGTGCCTGGCCATGAACGCCGACAAGCTCGGCGCCGGCGAGCACTGCGCGTCCACCTCCAACCGTAACTTCGAGGGTCGCCAGGGCTACGGCGGTCGCACCCACCTGGTGAGCCCGGCGATGGCTGCCGCCGCCGCCATCGCCGGCCACTTCGTGGATGTCCGCCAGCTGGCTGCCAACGACGACGCCCAGGCGCAGGAGGCCTGACCATGAAGAAGTTCGAACGCATCGACGGCCTCGTCGCTCCCCTCGACCGGGCCAACGTCGACACCGACCTGATCATTCCCAAGCAGTTCCTGAAGTCGATCAAGCGCACCGGCTTCGGCGTCAACCTCTTCGACGAGCTGCGCTATCTGGACGAGGGCTACCCGGGCCAGGACTGCTCCAAGCGGCCGCTGAACCCCGACTTCGTCCTCAACCAGCCGCGCTACCAGGGCGCCAGCGTGTTGCTCGCCCGTCGCAACTTCGGCTGTGGCAGCTCCCGGGAGCACGCCCCCTGGGCGCTGGAGGACTTCGGCTTCCGGGTGGTGATCGCCCCGAGCTTCGCCGATATCTTCTACAACAACGCCTTCAAGAACGGCCTGCTGCTGGTCACCCTCTCCGAGGAGGTCGTCGACCAGCTGTTCCGGGAGGTGGCGGCCAGCGAAGGCTACGCGCTCGAGGTGGATCTCGAGAGCCAGCGGATCACCACGCCCTCCGGCGAGATCATCGAGTTCGAGGTGGATGCCTTCCGTAAGCACTGCCTGCTCAACGGCCTCGATGACATCGGCATCACCCTGCAGGACGAGGACGCCATCCGCGCCTTCGAGAAGAGGCATCGCCAGGCCCGGCCGTGGCTGTTCCGCGATACCGCTCAGGTCTGAACGCTCTTAACTTTGCATCTGTCGCTGGTGCGGGGCCGATCCCCATCACCCCGCGGGGCTGATCCGGCGGCAGGCCTGCGAGGAGGCGCTGTGAACCCGTCCTTGGGCGCTACTTTTGCCATCCATGGCAAAAGACCTCCTCTCCGGCCTGCCCCCGGCGCCCCGCTTGCGACGGCGTAGTCAACCAAGGAAGCAACGATGACACGCAAGATTTTAGTACTGCCGGGTGACGGCATCGGCCCCGAGATCACCGCCCAGGCGAGCCGCATCCTGGCTGCCTGCCAGGCCCGCGGTCTGGACGTGGAAGTGGAAGAGGCCCTGGTCGGCGGCAGTGCCTACGACGTGCACGGCGAGCCGCTGCCCGCCGAGACGCTCGAGAAGGCCAAGGCCGCCCGCGCCATCCTGCTCGGCGCCGTGGGTGGCCCCAAGTGGGACAAGCTTGAGGACCTCTCCAAACGTCCCGAGAAGGGGCTGCTCGGCTTGCGCAAGAACCTCGGCCTGTTCGGCAACCTGCGCCCGGCGATCACCTACCCGCAGCTGGCCTCCGCCTCCAGCCTCAAGCCCGAGCTGGTGGCCGGTCTCGACATTATGATCGTGCGCGAGCTCACCGGCGGCATCTACTTCGGCCAGCCCCGCGGCATCGAGGAGCGGGGCGGCGAGCGGGTCGGCTTCAACACCTACGTCTACTCCGAGAGCGAGATCGAGCGCATCGGCCGTGTCGCCTTCGAGATGGCAAGCAAGCGCGGCAAGAAGCTCTGCTCCGTGGACAAGGCCAACGTGCTCGAGGTCACCATCCTGTGGCGGGAGGTGATGGAGCGACTGGCGCCGGAGTACCCGGACGTCGAGCTCTCCCACATGTACGTCGACAACGCCGCCATGCAGCTGGTGCGTGCGCCCAAGCAGTTCGACGTCATGGTCACCGGCAACATGTTCGGCGACATCCTGTCGGATGCCGCCGCCATGCTCACCGGCTCTATCGGCATGCTGCCCTCCGCCTCGCTCAACGAGAGCGGCCAGGGCATGTACGAGCCCTGCCACGGCAGCGCCCCGGACATCGCCGGCAAGGGCATCGCCAACCCGCTTGCTACCATCCTCTCGGTGGCCATGATGCTGCGCTACTCCCTGGATGAGCCGGCGCTGGCAAGCCGCATCGAGGACGCCGTGGGCAAGGTGCTGGACGACGGGCTGAGAACCGCGGATATTGCCTCCGAGGGCACCCGCACCGTCTCCACCGCCGAGATGGGCGACGCCGTGCTGGCCGCCTTCGAGGCGCTCTAAGCGCGCCGAGCCATTGTCAGAATCTGCTGTTGAATCAGGGCGTTCCGGGCCCGCCTGCGAGGCGGGCCCGGTTTCTGTATAATGTTGACCCACATTCGATTACTGGAGGACTTCACATGTTGAAAGTCGGTTTCGTCGGTTGGCGCGGCATGGTCGGTTCCGTGCTCATGCAGCGCATGGTGGAAGAGGGTGACTTCAACGGCATCGAGCCGGTCTTCTTCACCACTTCCCAGGTCGGCCAGGCCGGCCCCGACGTCGGCGTGGACGTGCCTCCGCTGAAGGATGCCTTCGACCTCGACGCGCTCAAGGCGCTGGACGTCATCATCACCTGCCAGGGCGGCGACTACACCAAGGCCGTCTATGGTGACCTGCGCAGCGGCGGCTGGAAGGGCTACTGGATCGACGCCGCCAGCACCCTGCGCATGGAGGATGAGGCCACCATCATCCTCGACCCTGTCAACCGCCACGTCATCGATGCCCAGCTTTCCCGCGGCGCCCGTACCTTCGTCGGCGGCAACTGCACCGTCAGCCTGATGCTGATGGGTCTCGGTGGCCTGTTCGAGGCCGACCTGGTGGAGTGGATGACCTCCATGACCTACCAGGCCGCCTCCGGTTCCGGCGCCAAGCACATGCGCGAGCTGCTCAGCCAGATGGGCGCCCTGCGCGACAGTGTGGCCGACGAGCTTGCCGACCCGGCGAGCGCCATCCTCGACATCGACCGCAAGGTCACCGAGACCATGCGCTCGGCCGCGTTCCCCACCGAGAACTTCACCGCCCCGCTGGCCGGCAGCCTGCTGCCGTGGATCGACACCAAGCTCGACAGCGGCCAGAGCCGCGAGGAGTGGAAGGGCAGCGTCGAGACCAACAAGATCCTCGGCCTCCAGGCGAATCCCATCCCCATCGACGGGCTCTGCGTGCGCATCGGCGCCATGCGCTCCCACAGCCAGGCCTTCACCATCAAGCTGAAGAAGAACGTGCCCCTCGACGAGATCGAGGAGCGCATCGCCCGGCACAACGACTGGGTCAAGGTGGTACCGAACGACAAGGAGGCCACCATCCGCGATCTGACCCCGGCCGCCGCCACCGGCACCCTCACCATTCCGGTGGGCCGCCTGCGCAAGCTGGCCATGGGCGGCGAGTATCTTTCCGCCTTCAGCGTCGGCGACCAGCTGCTGTGGGGTGCCGCCGAGCCGCTCAAGCGCATGCTCAAGATCCTGCGCGAGCAGTAAGCGTCGCCAGGCTCCCCGCGGCAGTCTGCCGCGGGGCCAGTGACAGCGGGGCGCCCCCTTCGGTGGCGCCCCCCCTTGCTGTGGGGGGGGTGGGGGGGGGGGGGGGTGGGGGGGTGGTTCCCGCGGCGGGGGGCGATGGCGTTCGGTGGAGGGGTGGGGCCCGGGCAGGACCCCCCCCCGGCGCCCCATATCCCCCCGGGCGGGGCGCCGGGGGGGCGGGGGGCTTGGCCCCACCCGGGAGGGCAAGAGGGAG
>NZ_QGTM01000036.1:11404-17063 GCF_003182195.1 Halomonas sp. A11-A | reverse complement strand
AGATGGCATGCGCACGTCGACGTAGGGCGCGCTTCTCACCATGGTGATAGGCGGAGGACAGCGTCTGCTGCTCAGACTCAGTGAGAGGTGCAACGAAGCGCCTTGCCATGGTTCCGTCCGTGTCAGTTATCCTACATACATTATGCACGAAAACTTTCGGTTAGGCACTTACAAGAAACGGGCCTTATCCCCCTGTCATTTTCAGACGGCGGCTGCACCGATTCATCTGGCCAGGCCCCTGAACGCGGCATTTCAGCCGTCCTATGCGTAAAGGCTGGGGCGGCTCATCAATACCCTGCTTCTTTCTGATGCCGGAATGCCAAGACATGCACCGCCTTGGCGGTTGGCTCGTAGCGGTACAGCGCCACGTAGCCGGAGTCTCCGAAGGGAATCACCAGCTCGCGCAGCTCGGGCATCTCATCGAGCGGCCGGCCAACATCGGGGGCCGACTCCAGTAGCAGGAAGTGCTGCTCGATGGCCTGCCCGGCCCGACGCGCGGCGTCCCGGGACTTGGTCGCGAGAAATCGCCGGCATCGCTCCAAGCCTTCGGCGGCGCCTTCGGTAACGATTACTTGTGGCACTCAGGCTTCGCCTTTTCATCTTCGGTGCCCCAGGTACTCAACCAGGAGCGCACTTCCTGGCCGGTCAGGTGCCGGCCGGTTTCCTGATAGGCCTCCCAGGACGCCACGGCTTCCTGCTTGAAGCTCTCGCGGGCTTCCTCACGCTCGACGTACTGCTGGATGGCTTCGAGCATGATCCAGTGCGGCGAACGCCGGCGCTGACTGGCGAGCTGTTTGACGCGGTCTTTCAGTGCGTCGTCGATCTTGAGTGATGTTGCCATGATCGCTTCCTATCACTAGGTGATACCTGAGACTACCCTAGTGTTGCGGCTGGCGCCCGTCAAATAAACCTGGGCGGCCTGGCTGGGCGGTCTCGCAGCCAACCATTTTTTCCTAAAGTTTTCCTGTTCCCTGCCGAAGTCCTCTTAAAGGTACGTATAGCACAGGGATGCATCATGAGCGTGATCAACACCAACCTCACCGCCCTCAAGGGCCAGTCTGGTCTGTCTCGCACCCAGGGCCAGCTCTCCACGGCCATGGAGCGGCTCTCCTCGGGCATGCGGGTGAACGGTGCCAAGGATGATGCCGCCGGCCAGGCTATCGGCAATCGCATGACCAGTCAGATCAACGGCCGCGGTATGGCGCAGCGCAACGCCAACGATGGTGTTTCCCTGAGCCAGACCGCCCAGGGCGCGCTGGACCAGGTCAACGAGAAGCTGCAGCGCATCCGCGAGCTGACGGTGCAGGGGCTCAATGGCACCCTGCAGACCCGCGATGGCGATATGGTCCAGGCCGAGATCAATCAGAACCTGATGGAGATCGACCGCCTGGCGGAGTCCGTAGGCTACAACGGTATCCCCCTGCTGACGGGGCAGGCGGGGAGGGTAGATCTCCAGGTTGGTGCCAGCGATGGCCAGACGCTGGGGATCGACCTCGCCCCCCCGGCTTCAGCGTGCA
Source organism: Halomonas sp. A11-A (assembly GCF_003182195.1). Lineage (GTDB taxonomy): Bacteria > Pseudomonadota > Gammaproteobacteria > Pseudomonadales > Halomonadaceae > Halomonas > Halomonas alkalicola. The sequence continues at coordinate 15,546 of NZ_QGTM01000036.1, read as the reverse complement.
GGCGCTGGGCCTGGAGGACTTCAATGTCGCTGGTGTACCGGGGAGCGTGACGCCCCGCGATACGCTGATGGGCCAGGCGGTGGATATCGTGCTCGAGGACCCGCGCACCGACGTCAGCTACCCCAGTGGCGCCGAGAAACCGCTCTATACGCTGGGCGCCGTCGATGCGCCTGGCACCTACTACGTCAGCATGGGAGGTGGCAACTTCTCGCTGGTGGACGTGAGCGCCAGCCACGTCACGGCAACGGATGAGAGCGAGGTCATCATCGAGAACCCCCGTGCGCTTTACCGCACCGACGGCTCGCTTGCCGAGAAGGGGATCGATAACCTCCAGGATGGCCAGCGCCTGATCCGGGTCGACAACACTTTCTATCTCGAGACGGAGGAGGCCGGCCGTATCACCTACCGCGAAGCCGGTTTTGCCGTCAGCTTCGATGATCAGGGGGCTGTCAGTGAGGTGCTGCTTAATCCTAGCAGTGAGTTTCTGCAGGGCGATGGGCCTGACTACCACTATACCGACGTAGGAGAAAACGAGGCGATCGAGGTCGCACGCGGTAACGGTACCGTGACCTTCGATCTGGCCAACTTTGACGATATTACCTTCCCCGATCTGGCCGATCCGCAGGATCCTGTTCTGGTTGTGGGTGAGGACCGCGCCGGCACCAGCCACTACTACGTCAGAAACGGCAGCGGTGCCGATGTCAGTTACTACCGGGTCGATGGTGCACATAGCCAGCTGCAGGTGTCATCCGCGGCGCTGGCCGAGTCGCCAGAGGCGAATGGCAGTACGGTATCCGTGGTCGAGACATTCAGTGTCGATGGCGAGGAGTTCACCCTGGGGGACTTCGATGAGACGAGCTTTCCTGGGCTGAGTAACCCTACGCTGTTCGAGTATCGCGACAATGACGACGGCAGCACCGAGTACTTCCTGCGTACCGGTACCCTGGGCAATTACACCTACCACGAAATCAGCGGCGTCGAAACGGAGTTGCAGCTCAGCAGTGATGGCCAGGCTTTTGCCGGGCCGGACCTGCTGACTCTGGGGCAGGGCAGTGACATTGTGCTGGGCCCGGACGATGAGGGCATTCAGTCGACCCCGGCTGTCAGCAACTTTCTGCAGTCGGGTGTGGCAGCCACTTTTCCTAACGATATTGATAATCCCGCGCTCATTCGGCGCACCAGCGATGATGCCTGGGTCATTCGCGGTACGCTGTCGGGCGGCGGGTTCGGATACTATGACGCTGAGCTCGAGGTAGAGCTCGGTGCCGATGGTGCGCCGGTGTCCTATACGGTAACGACCCAGCAATCGGAGCCAACGATGCTGGGCGTTGAGGCCCATGTCGTCGAGAAGGTCCACGGCGTGTCGACGGTAACCATCGATCCGCGCAACGTGAAGGTAGAGTACGCCGATCGTGAAGGGCGGGTGTATGAGAACGTGCTGAGAGAGGGAGAGGACGGCAACTACTACTTCGAACTGCCCGGTGAAAGCTCCCTGCTGGGCGGCTACAAGACCGCCACGCTAGTCGATTACGACGGTGAGAACGAGATCCTGCTGAGGACCAAGAACGGCGGCAGTGAGGTGGTGGTGTACTACCCCACCGAGCTCGGCCAGCTCGACAACAGCGCTTTCTTCGTGCTGACCGACGGCGACGGCTTCAACAATGAAGGTGATCCCGTCACTCGCCTGCGTATTCAGGAAGCCGGAGATGACTTCCGCCTTCAGGTGCCGCGCAATCCTCTGGCGGCACTCGATCGCGCCATCGGGATGGTGGATGCCAAGCGCAGCCATCTGGGCGCCGTGGAGAATCGTCTGGCGTCGGTGATGGAGGGGCACGAATCGGCCAATATCAGCCTGTCGTCGGCGCGTTCGCGCATCATGGATGCCGACTACGCTGCGGAAACCGCCAATATGGTAAAGGCTCAGGTTCTGCAGCAGGCCGGCAACAGCATGCTGGCCCAGGCCAATGTGATGCCGGAAAACGTGCTGGCGCTGCTGGAATAGAGACATGAACCAGGTAAATGCTCACGAGCTGGTGCACGAGGTGCTCGCGCCACACGTTACCTTGACGAGACGGCTCAGCGACCACTCCCCCGACCGCTTCGCGGCCGCCGGCATGGATGAGTAAATGCGGTAGGCCTATCAGAGCTAATAATGACCTCGGGTGATGCGACGCAGCATCAAGCAATCGTGGATATGCCTTCATTTGTTCGCACACTGGGAACCATACCTGTGTCAGTCCTTGCTGCTCAACGTCAAAAAGGAGGAGGCAGCTTATGCGACCTAACGATAACCAAGCGGATGACTCTCAGCCCCAAGTAGAAGCGCCAGATGCGTTTGCTCCATCAGGACCCTTGACCCTGGCGAATGCATTTCGTGTCGCCGCTGTCCTGTGTGTGGTGGCGGGGATCTATCTGTTCTTCGAGGCCTTGCAGTATGCGCCGATGGTGGGGAATGCGGCCTATGGCACTGGCGTCTTGCGGCTGGGTACTGCCGTGATCCTGGCGCTTTTTCTGCTGCTGGGCGAGAAAATCTGTCGCCATCTGGACGACTACCATTAGCCGCCTGGTAGGAATCGGTTCTGGGCAGAGTGCAGCTGATCTTAGGAGCCCGCTATGACACCTGATGAGCACCAGAGGGTCATTGATGAGCTTCAGAGCGTCATCGACGATACCCAGCACACCATCGATCGCTTCGAGGCCACCGGCATGGAGGAGCAGATGCCGGAGGACTACGAGAAGCTGCTGGATATTCTGGACGATGCCGTGAAGCAGCAACGTGAGCATGTGATGGCGATGTTGGGCTGATGGGGGAGAGGCCTGCCTGCTTTCCCTGTTAGCCAGCCGGAAGCTGTGCCTCGGCGAAGTTCAGCAGCCGTTGGTAGTCGCGCTGGCGTATCACGCTCTCGACGATGCCGGCGTCAAGGTTCAGGTAGTCATGTACCAGGGCGTTGCGCAGACCGATGACCTTGTTCCAGGGGGTGCCGCTGTCGTCATGGCCGAGGCGCTGCAGCTTGGCGAAGGCCTGCCTTGCCTCGCTGGGCACTGCCTGCCCCAGTGCCTTCAGGCGCTGCTTGGCGATGCCAATACAGGCCTCGGTCAGCAGCTGCAGGTTGCGCTCGGCGGCCCTGTAGAGCAGTGGGCTCAGCCCACTCGGCTGCGTGGCGGCTTGTGAGAGCTGCTCCAGCTCCTCGGCGAGGGTGGCCAGATGCTCCCGCATGGCGTCGATATATTCGCGTTCCATAAGAGGTTGGCTCGGTCGATCAGGCGAAATGGCGCTGGTGGTATAGGTGGTCGATCTCCCACATCGAGCCGATTCGCTGTTCCTCTCGAATCAGCCTCAGGCGATCGTTGGCCTGAAGCACGCGTCCGGTGCGGATGATGACATGCGCCAGGGTCAGCGGCGCCAGGTTGATGTCCACTATCGAGAGCCGGCCCTCCGCCAGGCCCAGGGCATCCTGCCAGGCTTGCGCCAGGAGCTCGGGGCGCAGGCGCCGCTCCAGCGGGTCTTTCTCGAATTCCCGGAAGGCGACGGCCAGATCAAAGTCGCTGGCTGGCGTCGCGGTGCCCTTGGCCCGCGAGCCATAGAGCCACAGCACGGCAATCTCGTCGCTCCGAGACGCCAGGTCGGCCAGAGCGTCCTGGATGGCGGTGGAATTCAGCATCTGGTCCTGCCTGTGTCATCGGCTGAGCAAGCTTACGGCAGTCTAGCATTCGGCGAAGTGAATCTATAATCGCCGCTGGTACGCACCAATGGACTCTGATCTGAGCAGGTGCCAGGGGCATGCCGCGAAATTTCTGGGGGCAAAAGCTCAGAGTGCTACACTGGCGCTTCTGCTGAACCGTGGTACTCGGAGGCGCCATGTCCACCCTCGCTCGCAAGAAGCTGCCCATCGGTATTCAGACCTTCGCCGACATCATCGAGGGCGGCTACTACTACGTCGACAAGACCCCGCTGATCCATCGGCAGGTGGAAGAGGGCAAGTACTACTTCCTCTCGCGCCCGCGGCGCTTCGGCAAGAGCCTGTTGCTGGATACCCTTGCCTGTCTCTTCGAGGGGCGCGAGGCGCTGTTCGAAGGGCTCTATATCCACGACAAGTGGGAGTGGCAGCGCCGCCATCCGGTGATCCGGCTGAGCTTTGGCG
>NZ_QGTM01000036.1:0-11307 GCF_003182195.1 Halomonas sp. A11-A | reverse complement strand
TCTCTTCGAGGGGCGCGAGGCGCTGTTCGAAGGGCTCTATATCCACGACAAGTGGGAGTGGCAGCGCCGCCATCCGGTGATCCGGCTGAGCTTTGGCGATGGCGTGCTGCAGAGCCGCGAGGCGCTGGATGTTCGCATCCGCGACCAGCTGTTCCGCGAGCGTGAGCGCCTGGGGGTGTCGCTTACGCGTGATACCGACATTGCCGGGGAGTTTTCGGCGCTGATTCGCGATGCCCATGCCCAGCATGGCGAACGCGTCGTGGTGCTGATCGACGAGTATGACAAGCCGATCCTCGATAACCTACTGGAGCCCGAGCGCGCCCGAGCCCTGCGCGAGGGGTTGAAGAACCTCTACAGCGTGCTCAAGGATGCCGACCCGCACCTGGCCTTCGTGCTGCTCACCGGCGTTTCCAAGTTCAGCAAGGTGAGCCTTTTCTCGGGGCTGAATAATCTGCGTGATATCACCCTTTCGCCTGCCTATGCCGCGCTCTGCGGCTATACCGATGCCGACCTCGAGATGGTGTTCGCCGCCGAGCTCCCGGGGCTGGATCGTGACCAGATTCGCCACTGGTACAACGGTTATCGCTGGGGCGGGGCTGATGTGACGGCTGTCTACAACCCCTTCGATGTGCTGCTGCTGTTTCAGGAGCGAGCGTTCGGCCCCTACTGGTTCGAGAGCGCCACGCCGACGTTTCTGGTGGAGCTGCTCCGGCAGCGCGGCGTGTTCACGCCCGCCCTCACTGCCTGGCATAGCCGGCCGGCGCTGCTGGGGCGTTTCGATGTGGACGATATCGCCACCGAGGCGCTGCTCTTTCAGGCGGGCTACCTGACGCTCCACGAGGTGCGCGAGGAGATTCCCAACCGGCCTTTCTACCGTCTGGGTTTCCCCAACCAGGAGGTGGAGATGAGCCTCAACGAGGCGCTGCTGCCGGTGCTGGGCCTGAACGATGATGCCCAGGACGAGCTGATACTGCGGCTGCCGGGCCTGCTTAAAGCCGCCGACTTTGCGGGCCTGGAGAGCTACTTCAAGGCGCTTTACGCCGGCCTGCCTCACGATTGGTACCGCAATAACCCGATTGCGAAATATGAAGGACACTATGCCAGCGTCTTCTACAGCCACTTCGCCGCCCTGGGGGTGCGGGTCACGGTGGAGGATGCCAGCCACCACGGCAGGGTGGACATGACCGTGGAGGCCTTCGGGCAGCTCTACCTGTTCGAGTTCAAGGTGGTGGAGCAGCTGCCCGAGGGGCGGGCCCTGGAGCAGCTAAAAGCCAAAGGCTACGCCGACAAGTACCGCGACCGGGGTATGCCGATCTACCTGGTGGGCGTGGAGTTCTCGAAGGAGCAGCGCCAGATCGTGGCTTTCGAGGTGGAGGAGGCAATCACGGGCTGAGGCAACTGCCCGTGCCGGCCAGCACAGAGCGCCCTGCAGGCCTCTATGGAGCGTCTGCTGAACCGTCGTGCCCGGAGGCGCCATGTCCACCCTCGCTCGCAAGAAGCTGCTCATCGGTATTCACCCCTTCAAGTGATCGACCGCCACTGGCACAGCCTAGTGGGGGAGAGGGTAGCCCTCGGCAATCGACAACATGTGCAACATATTGAACATGTCTGATATCTATGCTATCGTGAGCACAATGCAATGACCGTGGAGAAGTGCCATGAGGGTCGTGTCCTTTACCGAAGCAAGAAACGGGCTAAAGAGCGTGCTGGACAGTGTGATTAACGATGCCGATACGGCCATCATCACACGTCGAGACTCTGAAGATGCCGTCGTGATGTCACTCGATTACTACAACAGCCTGATGGAAACCGTGCACCTGCTTCGCTCCCCAGCGAATGCGGCACATCTGAACAGGTCGATTGAGCAGTACCGTTCAGGAAAAGTCGTTGAGCGTAAGTTGCTCGATGACGATGAGTAATCGACTGCTGTGCTGGACGGATGAGTCATGGCGTGACTATGTCTATTGGCAACGTCAAGATAAGAAAACGCTAAAGAGAATCAATAAGCTAATAGCGGACGTCAAGCGCTCGCCGTTTGAAGGTATTGGTAAGCCCGAGCCACTAAAGGAGAACCTGTCCGGTTTTTGGTCTCGACGCATTGACGAATCAAACCGACTGGTTTACGTGGTGGAGGAGTCTTCGATCACGATCATCTCTTGCAGGTACCACTATTGAACCTTGATGGTGTCGCGCAAGTTTGGCGTGGTGACTGCTCCCCGCCCGGCTGGGCGAGGCTTCACGCGGATTCTTGCTGAGAAGGTGCCTGGGGGGGGCAAAAGCTCAGAATGCTCTGCAGACCTCTATGGAGCCTGCGATGCTACACTGGCGCTCTGCTGCACCGTCGCACCTGGAGGCGCCATGTCCACCCTCGCTCGCAAGAAGCTGCCCATCGGCATCCAGTCCTTCGAGAAACTTCGCAAGGAAGGGTGCTATTACGTCGACAAGACACCCCTGCTGCATCGGCTGGTAGAGGAGGGCGGTTATTACTTTCTCTCGCGCCCGCGGCGCTTCGGCAAGAGCCTGCTGCTGGATACCCTGGCTTGCCTCTTCGAGGGGCGCGAGGCGCTGTTCGAAGGGCTCTATATCCACGACAAGTGGGAGTGGCAGCGCCGCCATCCGGTGATCCGGCTGAGCTTTGGCGATGGCGTGCTGCAGAGCCGCGAGGCCCTGGATGTTCGCATCCGCGACCAGCTGTTCCGCGAGCGTGAGCGCCTGGGGGTGTCGCTTACGCGTGATACCGACATTGCCGGGGAGTTTTCGGCGCTGATTCGCGATGCCCATGCCCAGCATGGCGAACGCGCGGTGGTGCTGATCGACGAGTATGACAAGCCGATCCTCGATAACCTACTGGAGCCCGAGCGCGCCCGAGCCCTGCGCGAGGGGTTGAAGAACCTCTACAGCGTGCTCAAGGATGCCGACCCGCACCTGGCCTTCGTGCTGCTTACCGGCGTCTCCAAGTTCAGCAAGGTGAGTCTCTTCTCTGGCCTGAACAACCTCAACGACATCACCTTGGATGCCCCCTACGCCACGCTCTGCGGCTATACCGATGCGGATATCGACCAGGTGTTTGCCGCAGAGCTGCCTGGATTGGATCGCGAGGCGATCCGCCACTGGTACAACGGCTACCGCTGGGGCGGGGAGAACGTGACATCGGTCTACAACCCCTTCGGTGTGCTGCTGCTGTTTCAGGAGCGAGCGTTCGGCCCCTACTGGTTCGAGAGCGCCACGCCCAGCTTCCTTGTGGAGCTGCTCCGGCAGCGCGGTGTGTTCACTCCGGCCCTGACCGCTTGGCATAGTCGCCCGGCGCTGCTGGGCCGTTTCGATGTGGACGATATCGCGACGGAAGCGCTGCTTTTTCAGGCGGGCTACCTGACGCTGCACGAGGTGCGCGAAGAGATTCCTAACCGGCCTTTCTATCGTCTGGGCTTCCCCAACCAGGAGGTGGAGATGAGCCTCAACGAGGCGCTGCTGCCAGTGCTGGGGCTGAACGACGATGCCCAGGACGACCTGATACTGCGGCTGCCAGGCCTGCTGAGAGAGGCGGACTTTGCGGGGCTGGAGTCCTACTTCAAGGCGCTCTATGCTGGCCTGCCCCACGACTGGTATCGCAACAATCCTATCGCCAGGTACGAGGGCCACTATGCCAGCGTCTTCTACAGCCACTTCGCTGCCCTGGGGGTGCGGGTCACGGTGGAGGATGCCAGCCACCACGGCCGGGTGGATATGACCGTGGAGGCCTTCGGGCAGCTCTACCTGTTCGAATTCAAGGTGGTGGAGCAGCTGCCTGAGGGCAGTGCCCTTGCGCAGCTCAAGGCCAAAGGCTACGCCGACAAGTACCGCGACCGGGGTATGCCGATCTACCTGGTGGGCGTGGAGTTCTCGAAGGAGCAGCGCCAGATCGCGGCCTTCGAGGCGGAGGCGCAGCAACGGTGAGCGTGGGGGATCGTGGTAGCATTATGTTCTCCGTAACATCGACCTCAAGGAGCCAATGTGTCAGCGCGTTATCCTGAAGACCCTGCCCTGGACCTGTTCTTGGCTCTGATCGAGGTTGATTGGCCGACTGCCTTTGATGCCGCCACGCTGTCACGTGGATTGGGCTATGCCGAAAAGGGGCGTGTGTACGATGGGTTCAACCTGCAGGTCGGCAGCGACATGCTGGGAATCTTCGGGCGCGTGGCTGGGGGCCGCAAGCAGGCCTACATGACGCAGGTCTATCTTGATCCCAAGGGGCTCGACAAGGGGCTCTTTACCCTCTGCAACTGCCCGGTCGGCGTGCGCTGCAAGCATGCCGCGGCGCTGATCGAGACCTTCATGGAGCAGATGGCCGAGGAGGGTGGCGCCTGGCATGAGGAAAGCGCCGAGCCGTCTCCCGACTCGCCTCCTGCACCGCCGCTCGCCAACCGGTTGTCGGCAGCCGGGCTGGAATCGGCCAGAAGCGAGCGGCTGAAGCGCGATTGGGAGGCTTGGCTGGCCGCCCCGGCTCACCCAGGCCCTGACAGCGAGCGCGTTGGCGAGGAGTATCGCCTGGCGCTGTTTCTGAGCGTCCCCGGTGCCTATCGTGACCCGATACTGCGGGTGGTGCCGGTGTGGGTGCGCCCGTCGCGTCAGAGCCGGCGTCATACGGGCTGGGTAGCGCCGCGGATCATCGAATCTGGCCCCCATGGTTTGCAGCCGGTTCCCGAAGGCGGCTGGTCGGCCGATCTGGAGGAGGCCCTGACCCTGCTGTTGCACGGCCAACGAGAGTCCACCTGGGTGTCCGGCCAGGTACGTGGCGCCACCCTGGTGTCTCAGCCCTTCCAGGCTCGGGCGCTGTGGCGCCTGCTGGAAGCTGAGGCTCCCCCGCTGCTGTTCCACGAGAAGCAGACCGGCCCCCCTCTCGCGCTGGGGCCTTCCGGGCAGTTGGCACCTTACTGGCAGGCCGATGAGGAGGGTGTCCAGCACCTTGAGCTGGACGTCCAGCCCGATGACCTGCTCTCTCCAGCGGGGATCGTGCTGCGCGCAGGGCGCGAGTTGTGTTATCTGGACGTTGAGCAGGGCCTCTTCGGGCGCATGGCGGGGGACCCGGAATGGCTCAGCCGGGTCGAGCAGGCGCCGCCATTGCCCCCTGAGATGAGCGGCTGGTTGAGTGAGCGACTGCGCGAGGCACCGGCGCTGGCCGAGACCCTGGTCGCGCCGCACCAGATCGAGGAGCGCCACCTGGATGATGTGGCGCCGCGCCTCAAGGTCACCATGCAGGCTGCCGCGGGGCAGCTAGGCTTTCGTGATGGGGCCCCGCTGCCGCGCTGGGTCGAGGTGGGGGCCGCGGTGGTGAGTTTCGACTACGCCGGCATCGAGGTGGCGCCTGAGCGTGGCGAGCGCGTGCAGGGCTTTCGCGACGGCCAGCGCCTGATCATCCGGCGCGATACCGAGGCGGAGCTGGCGCTGGTGCGCAGCCTGCCGCCGGGCATGGTCACCCTGGAGCGACTACGCGAACTTGGCGTGGTGCCGGCCTATCTGAAGCTGCCTGGATGGTCGCTGCTGCTGCCGAATGCCGAAGGCCCCCCTTCCACTATTCTCGAATGGTCGACCCACTTGGCCGGCCCGGATGGCTGGTGGGAGATGATCGCCCGGTTGCGGCAGGCCGGTTGCCTGGTTCACTTCAGCGACGACTTCCCCGAGGAGCCGACCTACGTCGAACCGGACGACTGGTACGGCGAGCTTGAGCCGGCCGGCAACGGCTGGTTCGACCTGGCGCTGGATATCGAAGTGGAAGGCGAGCGCCTCAACTTGCTGCCGATCCTGCGTCGCCTGTTTCGGGACCCGGCGTTCCCGCTGGAGCCTGCGGAGGACGAGGCCGAGAACGCCACCTGGACGCTGGCCTTGCCGGAGAATCGCCGCCTGGTGATGCCGCTCTCGCGCCTGCGCTCGCTGATGGCGCCTATCCTGGATTGGCTCAGCGACGAGAGTGACCCGGAGGCTGCGCTGCGTTTACCGGTGACCGCCGCCGAGAAGGTCGCGCCGCTTGCCGAACACGAGCGCTGGGCGGGGCGAGAAGACGTGACTGCCCTGGCCAGCCGCCTGCGCGCACTGCCCGCCAGCCTGCCGGCTCCCCCAGGCTTTACCGGGGAGCTGCGCGACTACCAGGCCCGCGGCATCGCCTGGATGCGCTTTCTCTCCGAGCTGGGCACCGGCGGCATCCTGGCCGACGACATGGGCCTGGGCAAGACCGTCCAGGTACTGGCGCATGTGCTCGATGAGCGCGCCCGCGGGGCGCTGACCCGCCCGACCCTGGTGGTGGCGCCCACCAGCCTGGTGGGCAACTGGTGCGCCGAGGCTGAACGCTTCGCCCCCGAGCTCAACGTCGTCGCCCTGCAGGGGGGGAAGGCTCAGCGCGAGCGCCAGTTCGGGGAGGCGCTTCCCAGTGCCGACCTCGCGGTGACCACCTATGCGCTGCTGATCCGCGATCTCGAGCGCCTGCGCGAGCACGACTTCGGCCTGCTGGTGCTGGACGAGGCCCAGGCGATCAAGAACGCCGCCAGCCAGACCGCCCGCGCGGTACGCGAGCTCAACGTCGCGCGCGCCATCGCCATGACCGGTACCCCCCTGGAGAACCACCTCGGTGAGCTGTGGGCGCAGCTCGACGCCGTGGCCCCCGGTGCCCTGGGCAGCCAGCAGTGGTTCGGTCAGCGCTTTCGCACCCCCATCGAGAAAGAGGGCGACGTCGAACTGCGCCAGCGGCTCTCCCGGCGCATCGCCCCGCTGATGCTGCGCCGGACCAAGCAGCAGGTGCTCGCCGAGTTGCCGGAGAAGACCGAGACCCGTCGCGAGGTCACCCTGAGCGGCGCCCAGCGCGAGCTCTACGAGAGCCTGCGCCTGGCCCAGCACCAGCGGGTGCAGCAGGCGGTGGCCGAGCGCGGCCTGGCCGGTTCCGGCATCGTGATGCTCGATGCGCTGCTCAAGCTGCGCCAGGTGTGCTGCGACCCGCGGCTGGTCAAGCTTCAGAGCGCGCGCAAGACGAAACGCTCGGCCAAGCTCCAACAGCTGCGCGAGCTGGTGGGACCCTTGCTGGAGGAGGGGAGGCGTATCCTGATCTTCTCCCAGTTCACCGAGATGCTCACGCTGATCGGTGAGGCCCTGGAGAAGGACGGCATCACCTTCACCACCCTGACCGGCGACACGCCGGGCAAGACCCGCACCCAGCGGGTGGCGCTGTTTCAGCAGGGCGAGATCCCGGTGTTCCTGATCAGCCTCAAGGCCGGCGGTACGGGCCTGAACCTCACCGCCGCGGATACCGTAATCCACTACGATCCCTGGTGGAATCCGGCGGTGGAGGCCCAGGCCACCGGCCGCGCCCACCGCATGGGTCAGCAGAACCCGGTGTTCGTCTACAAGCTGGTGTGCGCCGGCACCGTGGAGGAGCGCATTCTCGACCTGCAGGCACGCAAGGCCGATCTCGCCGCCTCGATCCTAGAGGGCGGTGCCGAGCGCCCGAGTGAGGGCCCGATGTTCGACGAAGAGGACCTGGCGCTGCTCTTTGCCCCGGTCGTCTAGAGCGGGTGAGCCAGGCCGGGCCTTCTTCTATTTCAGAACGTTTCCCACTCGGCCCCGGTGGCAGTGGGAGACGTTCGCGCGGAGACGGTGCGCCCCGGCGAGGCAAGGGCTGCCTGCCGAGGCGCCACGGATGCTGAACCGGCGGTAGCTGTCGGTGCCTTGGCTTGCGGAGTCTTGCGCTGGTCGCCGGGCTCGTCGCCAAGCACAAAGGTGTCGATCAGGGCGCTGAGCTGGGTCGCATGGTGGCGCATTTCCCCGGCGGCTGAGGCGCTCTGCTGCACCATGGCGGCGTTCTGCTGCGTCATGGTGTCCATCTCGGCCACGGCGGTATTGATCTGCCCGATGCCGCTGTTCTGCTCCCGGGCACCGGCGCTGATCTCGGCGATGACGTCGCTGACTCGGGCCACGCTCTCGACGATGCCCTGCATGGTGGTGCCGGCGCGCTCGACGATCTGGGTGCCCTCTCGGGTGTGGGCCACGGAGGCGTCGATCAGAGTGCGGATCTCCTTGGCTGCCTCGCTGGAGCGGCTGGCCAGGGAGCGCACCTCCTGAGCTACCACCGCGAAGCCGCGGCCCTGCTCGCCGGCCCGGGCGGCCTCCACCGAGGCATTCAGCGCCAGGATATTGGTCTGGAAGGCGATGGAGTCGATCAGGGTGATGATCTCGCTGATCTTGCCGGCGGAGTGGTCGATGTCGCCCATGGTGCGCGCCACCTCGCGCATGGCGGTCTCGCCCTCGCGGGCGACGCCGGCGGTCTCTTGGGCCAGCTGGTTGGCCTGCTCGGCGGCCTCGGCGCTGTGGTTCACGGTGGCGGTGATCTGCTCCATGGAGGCCGAGGTCTCCTGGAGGTTGGCCGCGGCCTGTTCGGTGCGCGTGGCAAGTTCGTCGCTACCCTGGGCGATCTCGCCGGCGGCCTGGTGCACGCTGTGGGTGCTGCGCCGCACATCGCGCAGGGTCTCCTGCATGCGTGCCACGAAGGCGTTGAACTGGGTGGCCAGGTCGCCCAGCTCGTCGTTGCGCTGGGCGGTGAGGCGGCGCGTCAGGTCGCCCTGGCCGCGGGCGATCTCGCCCATGGCCTCGGCGGTGCGACGAATGGGGCGCACCGTGTGGCGCACCAGCACCAGGCTGACGGCGGCCACCGCGCCGAAGATCAGCAGGCCGAGCAGGGCAGTGGTGAGCAGGCTGCGGCGCAGCTCCGCCGCGGCCACCGCCTCGGCGGCCGCCATGCTCTCGTCGATGTCGGTGACATAGACCCCCGCGCCCAGCACCCAGCCGAGCTCGGGAATGGCATCCACGTAGGAGTACTTGGGCTCGACCCGGTCAGTGCCGGGGTATTCCCAGGGATAGGCGTAGCGGCCGCCGCCGCTGCGGCCCACCTCGATGAAGTCGCGCACCAGGTAGCGCCCATCCGGCGCGCGCAGGCCGCTCATGTCGGTGCCTTCCCGTTCGCGGCTGTAGGGCAGCACCACATTGGTGCCGTCGAAGTCGTAGACGAAGATGTAGTTGTCGCCCTCGAAGCGGATGGCGCGGAGCACTTCGGCCGCATGTCGGCGCTTCTCGGCCGCACTGAGTCCCGGGTTCTCGAGCACGGGCGTGATGGCGGAGCGGGCGCTCTGCACCACGTCCTGTACGCCGGTCTGGCGGGTATCGAGGAGCAGCTGGCGTTGCTGCTCCAGCTGCTGGCGGCTGTCCTGAATACGTGAAAGGGCCTGGCTGGCGGTGAGCGTCAGGATCACCACCAGCAGGGGGATCAGGACCAGCAGCAGCAGGCGCGTCTGCAGCGAGAGGGCGCGCCTTAAGGGCGTTGCGGTGTGGGGCATGGACAGGGTCTCGTCGTGGGGTGACTTGGAAGTATTTTCCATATCGGCCCGGTAGGGTGAGACTTTAGTCGATCTCGCCAAATCGCTTGAGACGCTCGGTGTCGTGGGCTGCGGTTATGCTATGAATCCAGGGAGCAGGCAATCGGCCACGAGGTCCAGCCGTAGTTCAGGGCTGGCGTGACTCCCGCCCAGTGACGGTACCTCTGTTGCGGGTGCTGTCTGGCTGGGTGTGGCTTGATGTGAGTCAATAATACTGTGTTAACTCTGTGTGTTAGCATCGTCGTCCTGTCAATATTCTTATAAAAAGGTAACTATTCAGGTGGCTGCGGATGGGGTATCGCCAACCAGCTGATTTTTCTGGCATAGTGCACAGCATCATTCGGCACACCTATGCGGTGATATGACCATCAGCGATATCAACGTCGACGAGGCCCTGGAGCGGGTCCGGCAGCAGCTCAAGGAAGACCAGACGGTCTCGCCGTCGCTGCGTGCGGCCATCGATGTCCTGATGCTGCTGGTCAAGCTGATGGCCGACCGACTGGCCACCAGCAGCCGCAACAGCAGCAAGCCACCGTCCCAGGACCCCAACCGCCAGCGCCGCACGCGCGCCAAAGGCGAGCGGCGCCCCGGCGGACAACCGGGGCATGAGGGCAAGACGTTGGCGCCGGTGACGGACCCCGACGAGGTGGTCAAGCTCCGCGTCGATCGTCGGCAACTCCCCAAGGGGCGCACTTACCGCCCGGTGGGTGTTGAAACGCGCCAAGTGCAGGACATCGTGATCCAGGCCGTGGTCACCGAGTACCAAGCCGAGGTTCTTGAAGACGATAAGGGACAACGCTACGTGGCGCCGTTTCCCGAGGGTGTGACGCGGCCCATCCAGTATGGCCCTCGCCTCAAGGCGCATGTCGTCTATCTCTCCCAGTATCAGCTGTTGCCCTATGCCCGTATCCGCGAGTTGCTGACGTCCCAGTGCGGTCTGGCGCTGAGCACCGGCACCCTGTTTGCTTTCAACCAGGAGGCCTACCAGCGGGCCGAGGCGTTCGCCGAGTGGGTGATCCCGGCGCTACGCGAAGCGGCTACCGTGCATGCCGATGAGACCGGGATGCAGGTCGGCGGCAAGCGCTACTGGCTTCACAGTGCCTCCAACGAGGCCCTGACCTGGTTGGCCCCACACGCCAAACGCGGTCAGGAGGCGATGGACGCCATCGGCGTATTGCCCTTCGTGAATGGTGTGCTGGTGCATGATCACTGGAAGCCCTACTACCGCTACTCGGATTGCCGGCACGCCCTGTGCAATGCCCACCACCTGCGGGAATTGACGGCGGCCTGGGAGAACGATGGCCATGCATGGGCTAAGGCGCTGCATGACCTGCTGCTGGACATGCGTCGCGCCGTGGAGGCGGCGGATGGCAGGTTATCGGCCGATGAGACGCGCGCTTGGCGACAGCGTTACCGAGACTGTTTGGCAAAAGGGGACGCCGAGTGCCCACCGCCGGTCACACCACCCTCTGGAACACGAGGCCGGGTCAAGCGCACTAAGTCGCGCAACCTGCTGGAACGCCTCCGGGCGTACGAGGACGACGTGCTGCGTTTCCTCGACGACCCTGCCGCTCCCTTCACCAATAATCAGGGGGAGCGGGATCTGCGGATGACCAAGGTTCAGCAGAAGATCTCGGGCTGTTTTCGCTCCTGGGAGGGCGCTGAGATCTTCTGCCGCATGCGTAGCTTTCTCTCGACCGCCGTCAAGCAAGGGGTAGCGGCGCATACCGCACTGGAGCAACTGTTTGCGGGGGAGGTGCCAGCCTTCATGCAGCAAGAAGCCCCGACTCAGCCAACCGGTGCTGAATAGTTACATAAAAAGTGGTTCTTCGCAGACTGGCGTGAAAGCGAAGTAAGATTAGGAAGAGACAGGATAGAGAAACGGCGGTAAATCCGAGTAAGCTGATATTCACCACAA
>NZ_QGTM01000035.1 GCF_003182195.1 Halomonas sp. A11-A | reverse complement strand
CCTTTGCAGCGTGGAAAGGTGGCGGTGGGCGTGGTACATTTTGTCATGGCGGCTGTGTCGGCTAATTCTTGGTTAGGCTCTTGAATTATAACCGACTTTCAGCCGCTTTTTTCATGCCTGGTGCAATATTCGGGCTAGTGCCGAGGATCCGAGATAAGCGCTGTATTGGCGGTGGAGTCTGTCAAAGTTTGCTGCTTAATTAGTCACTTATCTTACGGCATGCAAAAGGTCCATCGGGCTCATAATGTGACAGGAATTCCGGCGGAATGCCCTCCTTGGCAAACTCCGCGCGCAGACGCTCCAGGGATTCGGGGTCTCGCTTCCCATAGGCCGCCAGCGCGAACAGTGACCGGGCTGTCTCGGGGTTGTACCGCGCTTCTGTGAAGGCTTCGTTGATCGCCCTGACCATCTCCTTCCAGTTGTGAATAGGCTTCTGCTGTCGCTCCTTCACGGGCAGGCCGCTGTTGAAGCCGGCCTGCGATTCCGGCAAGAACAGCATCGCCTGCTCTCCGCGCGGGATTACGAGCTGCGATTCGACCATGGTGATGGCGGTGGCTGCCGCCTCCAGCATTTGCAGCTGCACCGCCGGATCCAGCGTAGGGACGCCATCGGTCTTGTCCAGCGCGTGGCGGCTGGCCACTGTGCTCCCAAACATAGCGAATGCTGCCGGCCCCCTCCCGCAGTACGAGAGTGGGGTGTTCAGCTCATCCAGCACGGTGCGCAGCAACCGGAACCAGAGGCCGGCATGAACCAGGGCATAGAGATGCGTCGTCCCAGTCTCACCTTCGCCGAGGCAGAACGAAACGATAAGGCTTCACAGATCCGCATTGCTGGGCAGGCAGTGATCGTCGGTAGTGGCGTTATACACACTTGATTAATATATCTTTATTGAGGCCAATAACTACTCATGCTTTGGTTCATAATCAACCACATTAGCGAGTTGCTTGTGCTAGGGTATTTCCCCCTAACACCATGAGTACTCCCCCGCTGATGCGCTGGATAAGCCGAGAAGAATTGCCTTTTCTCTGAAGCCAACGCCTCAATGGACTAGCCAACATCACTACAACAACGTCAGCAATAGAAAACAGAAGATTAGTCGCAATACCCAACCATAGCAACTGCCAGGCAACAGGCACAGCACTTTCCGGCTGAACAAATTGAGGTAAAAATGCAACGAAGAAGAGTGCCGTTTTAGGATTGAGAACTTCTACCAAAATACTATCCCTCAGCACCCGCTTTGTGTTGATTCCCGGAACGCTTTCCCCTTGCAAAGGAACGCCTTTTCGCCATAGCCGCAACCCCACCCATAGCAAATAAACACCACCAGCGACTTTCATTGTTATATATGCGGCCGGTATTGCAGCGAATAGCAGAGCCAAGCCCAGCGCTGCCATGACCACATGTACGTAACATCCCAAATGAACGCCTGCGGCCGCTAACCAGCCAGCTCTTTTACCCCGCCCGATTGTTTGAGCAGCAGTATACAGCATTGCCGGACCAGGCAGAAATGCAAAACCCATCGTGGCAATAAAAAAAGCAGCCCACTGCATGACACCCCCCGCTTATTAAAAAAATGATTCAAGGTAATTTCGGCATAAATACTACCACGATTTCATTCTTCGCACACCTTGCGACTCTCCATGATATTGATTGTATAGCGACTTTCAGAATCTGAAATTTTTAACGAAATCAAGAGCGCTTAAAACTCGCCAAAGCCACGGCAGCTGTTACAAACAGACCTCCGAATATCCGGTTCATTTGTCGCTGACGCCAGGGGGTGGTCAGGAATCGAAACAGCTGGCTGGCAAGCAGGGCATAGCCAATCATGACCATGATGTCCACCAGAATCAGGGTTGCGCCCATGGTGGCAAGTTGTGGGCCATGAGGTATCCCTGCCACAAGGAACTGGGGAAACAGGGCGATCAGAAAAATAGTCGCTTTCGGGTTAGTTAGATTCACCATAGCTCCGTTCCAGAACTGCTGTTTCTTACTAATACCTTCCGGGTTCTCTCCCGTAGCTTCAACTGGTGACTCTCGCCATTTCTGAATGCCCAACCAAACCAGATAGGCCACCCCCATCCACTTGATTATTGATAGTGCGATATTTGAAGAGGCCACAATAGCCCCCAGCCCAGCACCGACCAGTACGATTTGCATACCGTAACCAAACTGTTGCCCAAGAATGGTTGGCATAGATTTACGCACACCGTGACGCAACCCGCTACTCATGGAGTTGACTGCACCAGCGCCAGGAGAAATACTGATCAGGAATGCTGCTACCAGAAAGGTTATCCATATTGAAAATGTAATATCTTACACCTCTGAAAAATAGTTCGATCGATACCTTGCAGGTAAAAGCAGAATATTATTTTACTATTTTATCAGTTGGATTACCGGTCTGATATTATAGTCATTTACCGACTTCGCCAGGCGACGATGGTCGTCAAAATTTTCTGCTTAATGAGTCACTTACCTTACGGCATGCAAAGGGTCCATCGGGCTCATAATGTGACAGGAATGCCGGCGGAATGCCCTCCTGGGCAAACTCGTCGCGCAGACGCTCCAGGGAGTCGGGGTCTCGCTTCCCATAGGCCGCCAACGCGAATAGTGATCGGGCTGTCTCGGGATTGTACCGCGCCTCGGTGAAGGCTTCGTTGATCGCCCTGACCATCCCCTTCCAGTCGTGCATGGGCTCTTGCTGCCGTTCCTTGGCAAGCAGGCCGCTGGTGGCGCCACTCTGCAGTGCCGATAAGAACAACGCTGCCTGCTCCCCGCGCGGGATCACGGCCTGCGATTCGAGCAGGTCGAAGGCGGTCGCTGCCGCCTCCAGCATTTGCAGCTGCACCGCCGAGTCCAGCATTTCGTAGGGACGCCACCGGTCTTGTCCAGCGCGTGGCGGATGGCCACAGCGCTCCCAGACATAGCGAATGCTGCCGGCCCCCTTCCCGCAGTACGAGAGTGGGGTGTTCAGCTCATCCAGCACGGTGCGCAGCAACCGGAACCAAAGGCCGGCATGAATACGCCGGCGCGGCAGTTCCACGTAGCCCATCGTCAGTGCCTGCCAGGTACGCCGATCCATCGTCGTAATCGCGTCAGCAGCGGCACGTGGTGTCGTATCGGCGTTCTCCCAGCCAAGATAACGCCCCGGCACCCCCCAATAGGGTTCCAGCCAGCAGCCATGCCGCGGGCAGCTCAGCATCAGGGGCAGCTTCCAGGCGAGCAATATGGCTTGTTCCGCCGAACCGTCGAGGCAGAGCGGGCAGGCTCGGCCAACTGGCTGACGGGGTAGCCAGGCCCGCCAACGTGCGGCAGTTCTGATTTTACGCTTGTGTCTCGGTAGCAGCACGGAGAGCTGGAACGCATAGGTTTCCAGGGCAGCCGGAATCTGCTCGTCGAGACTGTCCAGCAGCCACGGCACCCACCCGGCAATACTCATGCAGCGCAGCCGGTCCAGATCGATGCCGCTTCGCTGGGAGAGCGCCGTCAGCAATGACAGCGGTGGTGCAGTATCAAGGTCATCGACCTGGCCGTGCCCTAGATCATTCTCCAGAAGGTCGCGCGCGTCCATCTGATAGCAGGCGGCGACACGATGGAGCCATGAGGACAGGGCTTCGCCCTCCACGGGGGCCGGATGCAGCGGCCAGCGTGGTACCGGCTTCACATCAGCTCCCGCTCGAACTGGCGACGCCGCTCACTGGGGCCGGTGTAATCGGCCATGCTGAGCGTGCGGGGGGTGATGGCTTCCTCGCCGCTCTCCACCGAGGCGACGGCCGCCGCCATCAACAGGTGCGTCAGCTCGCCAATCGTGCCCTCGCTGCGGGTGAGCAGGTAGCGGGCCATATCCGGGCTGGCAATCGGTGAGTGCCGCCGAAGCGGGAGTGACGCGGCGAAGCTGGCCAGCAGCGAACAGCAGTCGTCGTCGGCCTCCCACAAGGGCAGCATCATGGGCGCAAACCGATTCTCCAACTGATCGTCCGAGCGGATAGCCAGGTAGGCGTCGCGCGTGCCGACCCCAACCAGCGGGATACGCAGCTCGTTACCGAGAAAACGCAGCAGGTTGAGGAATTCCCGCCGGGTGACGCTATTGCCGGCCAGCACGTTGTGCAGCTCGTCGATTATCAGTACGCGCACGCCGACCTTGCGCAACAACGTCAGTGCCAGTGGCTCCATCTCCGGCAGCCGTGGGCGCAGGCGCAATGGTGCGCCCATCGCGGCCAGCAACGCGACGTAGAAGCGAATGACCGATGGCTCCGACGGCATCTGCACGACCAGCACTGGCATGTGCTCCTGGTCGGCATCGGCGCTGGCCGGATGCGCACGCCGGAATTTCTCGATGATCATCGACTTGCCGTTGTTCGTCGGACCTACCAGCAGCAGGTTGGGCATGCGTTGCTTGTTCGGCCACGCATACAGGGTTTCCAGCCGGCTCAGTGCTTCCACCGCACGCGGATAGCCGATCCAGCGGTCGGCGCGAATGCGCTGGATACGCTCGTCCGCCGGTAGCCGAGCCAATCCCTGCGCTGCCGGCAGCAGGTGGGACAAGTCGATGGTGGGAGACTCGTCCATGGCTACCACTCCTCGATCTGGTCGAACGGCTTGGCCCGCGGCAGGTTGTCTGCCTGCGGGTCAGCCATGTCCACCAGTGTCGGCGGGACTGGCTTGCCAGACTGAGGCGACGCCTTGAAATGACGGCGACGATCCGCATCGCGCCGCGCCTTGCGGGTGCTCTGCTGCGCGGTGATGACGATCTCACGCATCTGCTCGATCATGCGGAACAGCGCCGACTCGTCCACCTGATCACGTCCGAGCTCACGTAGCCGTGCCAACGCTTGGCGTTGCTCCCAGAGCGTAACGGCCGGATGGGACAGCGTTCGGTAGGGGATCTCCAGGTAGTGCTGGCCCTCCGGCTCCAAGACCCAGATACGGCTGATGTCGCGTGGATCGCGCCGGATCAGGAAGACGGGCAAGCGGTCACGCCGCGCAATCCACGGCTTGAGCGCGTCGGCATAGTAGTGGATGTGGTCAATGACGAAGCCAGTTCGCGTCAGCGTGCGGCGGATGACCGGCAGGAAATCGACCAGAAACGCCGTAGGGCGGGTGACGATGGCCGGTGTGTCGACACGCATCACCGCCTCGGCCCAGCACGCGGCCGGCGGCTGGAGCAGGCTGTTGTGCACCGAGCCGTGATAGGTGCCGACCGCCAACGCGAGCCAGCGCTCCAACTCGCGCAGCGTCAGGACGGCCTTGTTCTCGGCGTCGTACTCCCCGCGCTGGCCGGGATGGGAGAAGGTCGTCCCCGGCAGCTCGTCATGGATCATCTGCATCGCCGTGCCGATGACACGCTCCACGATGCCGCCGTAGTGCGGCTGCCCGGGCGGGCGATAGTCCAACCGAATGCCATGCTGCTCGCAGCCGCGGCGCAGCGCCTCGCTCTTGAACTCGGCCGCGTTGTCCAGGTAAAGCAGCCTTGGCTTGCCGCTCATCGGCCAGTCCATTTCCACGTCCAGTCCTTCCAGCCAGGGGCGCTTGTCGCAGGCGCCGTGCGCGAGGCACAGGCCAACCGAGACGGCGGACGGTGATTCCAGTGTGACCACCATGCCGAGTACGCAGCGGGTGAACACATCGATGGCGATGGTGAGGTAGGGACGACCAATCGGTTGTCGGTCGCGCTCGTCGACCACGATCAGGTCGATGACCGTGTGGTCCATCTGCACTTGCTCCAGCGGCGCGGTCACGGCGGGAGGTACGCCACCGACACCTTGCAGGTCGCGGGACGCCTCCCGGCCTTCACGGCGGCGAGTGGTCTTGAGCGGATCGAGATCGGCGATCCGCCGAGCCACGGTGTTCCGCGCTGGCACCATTAGCTTCTGCGCTTTACACGCCTGCGCGACGTCCCGGTGGAACGCCGCTAGGCTGCGCTTCTGCTTGGTCAGGAAGCGCTTGTGCAGCAGCTCACGGATGATGCGTTCGACCGACTCCGGCAGCCGCCCCTTACCCTTGCCACCGCCGGACCGGCCGGGAGCCAGGTCCGTGACAAGGCCACTGCCTTGTCGGGCGCGGCGGATCAGGACATACACCTGCCGCCGGGACAGGCCAAGCGCTTGAGCGGCGTCGTCGGCGGCCTCATGCCCGACCACCTGAAGTGCCGCCAAGGGTCCGATGATGGCCGTTCGGTGCCGGGCCTGTGACCAGGCTTCATCGGACAGGGTGGCCACGCCTTGCTCGGTAATCGGTGAGGTGTCTGATGCCATGCCCCGACCCGCCTGTGGTGCATAGGAGTACTGAGCATAGTCGAGGTTGGTGAAGGCGACTGCTGATACCGGGCTGTCAGGAGCCGCCTTCACACCTGGCGTTGCGACCCGTCACCTGGTGCAGTCGTCTTCTGAAAATGACACCTGGAGAGGCGGTCAGCGCGCGTAAAGAAAACGACCATATGATTCACGGCTGCTACCGGCCAGGAACGGACATTTAGGATATGCTAACTATTGGCTTTGCGGCGCACCGGAGCGCAGCGTAGGTGCATCCGACAACAGCCACTTGTTAACTTGCTTTTGTATAGTGCTTGTCGAATTCTTTTTGGATATTAGGGTTATAAAATGTCTTTTTCCCGCCTTTGGGGTTCTTCGGGTTCAGGAACCTTTCGTAAGCATACCGCTTGTCCTTTTCCAATTTCTTACGAATCTTGTGGTACTTAGAGTTCATCTTGAAGTCAGAGTATCGCTTTGCCAGACGCGTGCTTAGGACATCATAATCCCAAGGATACTTATCTGTTATGTCTTCTTCAGAGAGCATTACGGCTGTAGCATTGGGATCATTAGTAATTTTAACAGGCAACCCAGAAGTGCTTTTGACTTTCTGAAACTTTACGTCAATTCTTAATGTTAAATTGTAATCTCCGACATTATCGTTGTTATCATATGCCTCTTCAGATTTCTTTATATATTCCAAAACCTTTCTTTCATTCGAATTTAAAGAGACCCCGGGTGCCTCGTCAAAATTTCTAAAAAATGACAATGGCATTAAGTAAAAGTTATATCCAGACAAAACATCGCCAAACCATGTGGATACTAAATGTAGATAGTTTTGAAGCGATGCACTTCCTAACTCCTGAACTTTCAGTGATAGCAGAAGATCATCATTAACGAAGTGGATTGAATTGTCTCTGATCTCAACAAGTGCAACAAGGTTGTCATTTACTGCCTTTTCGATCTTCACGCCATAGTCTTCAGTAACAATTCTGTACGCCTCAAACAAATTAATAGACATTGGATTTCCAGATCTATTTCTCTTGGGTCGCCGAACCGCAGATCTTTTACCGCTTTTGAGAACTCTATACTCCATTGCATAAAGTGAGGCCAGCTTGTTGCTCGCCAAATTAAGGACTTTGGCTTTTAGGAGAAGCTCCCATGAGTTAATGCATAATACAGAGAATGTTTCTTCACGATATTTAAAGTCCGGTTTGTTATAAATCTCTATAGCCGAAAGCATAGCGGCTATAGATTTTTCAAGCATTAATCTGGATCGAGACTTCATATGCTTCCTTTTTGACAGTTAACGTTGCAAGTAAAGGCGATCGATAGCGAGTCCAGCGCCAAAGGCGCGATGTTTAAAGTGGACCCCATCGTCAAGACAGAAAACGTCCCGATTTAAGTTATCGTCTCGGCCTTGGCTGCAGCTGCACAGCGCTGCCCTGTGTCATGGTCCTGAGCGGTGTCACGTTGATGACCAAAGTGATCGGGAATGGCGGCACCGCCGCCAGTCCCCAACGCATACACGGTGTCCGGGGTCTGGTTCTCCAGCGACTGGTGAGGCCGCTGGGCGTTGTAGAACGAGAAGTACGCGGATAGGCCGAGGGTCAGCTCTCCCAAGCTCGCATAGCCCTTCACATACACGTCCTCGTACTTGACCGTCCGCCATAGCCGCTCGACGAAGATGTTGTCGAACGCGCGCCCACGGCCGTCCATGCTGATGGCGACGCCGGCTTGCTTGAGCACCCCCGTGAAGGCCTGGCTCGTGAACTGCGAGCCTTGGTCACTGTTGAAGATCTCCGGCGTGCCATGTAGCCGCAGGGCGCTTTCCAAGGCGTCGACGCAGAAGGACGCCTCCATGGTATTGCTCACCCGCCAGCTGAGCACCTTGCGGCTATACCAGTCGATGATGGCGACCAGGTACACGAAGCCGCGCGCCACCCGAATGTACGTCACATCGGTACTCCACACCTGATTGGGGCGTGTGATCGACACGCCGCGCAGCAGGTACGGGTAGACCTTGTGCTCAGGATGCGGCCGGCTGGTCATGGGGCCCGGCGCCATACCTGCCAACCCCATGCCGCGCATCAGCCGCTGTACGCGCTTGCGATTGACGCGAAAGCCATGGCGACCGAGTTCCACGACCATCCGGCGGCTACCGTAGAACGGCCATTGCGTGTAGATCTCATCGATCGCATGGCAGAGTTCGACATCCTGCTCGGAAGGCTCCGTTGGCTGCCGTTGAGCGTAAACGGTGGACCTGGCGACCCCTGCCAGGGCGCACTGGCGGAGCAGCGGCACTCGGTCGGCCGCGTCGATCCAGCCGCGGCGGATCATGGCAGGTTGATTCCGGATTTTTTTTTCAGCCAGTCGAGCTCCATCTTCAGACGGCCGATTTCCCCGTAGAGCTTCTCGTCTGACTGGTACTCGGGCTTTGGCTTTGGCCCGCGCTTCTTGTCGAACAAGGAGGCGGAGTCCGCCAGGAGGGCCTTCTTCCACTGACCGACCTGCACAGGGTGGACACCGAATTCCTGAGCGATTTCGTTCGCCGTCTTCAGGCCACGGACAGCCTCCAGGGCGACCTTGGACTTCAGCTCTGGTGAGTGGGTGTTACGTTTCTGTTTCGACATCTCTGGTCCCTTCGAAATCGGCCTCGGCATATCTTAAACCAGTGTCTTGATTTCAGGGTCCACTATAGTTGCCCTTCCTTGTTAAACAATTTGTAGCACCCCAAAAATCATGAACAATAGAAGAGCCGATGCAAAAGATACTAACTGAACTGCTAGTGCATAGTGAGAATGTTGATCACAGGCTTTGAGTGGCGTTAATGTTTCTGTGGTTATACTTAAAATCGCTTGATCAAGTTCATTTTTTAGCTCTTCAGGTGATTCTTTGCGCCCAACCTCACTAAGCTTTTGCTCTATCATAGGCTGCCGATTAATTAAAAGAACATGATGAGAATTTAACTTATATAGGTTCCACATTGCGTATAAAGAAGAAATGCCCGATATAACAAAAAAAGACCAAGAAACGAAAAGAACGCAAGGCCAAGCCAGTGATTCCTTGTCTGGGCCTACGAGATTACCTGAGAATGAAATTGTACCTACAATAACTGCCGCTGTTATTGTTAGAACCACCTTCGAAACGTCCAACCGGCTATTCCAATATGGGCCATGAACTCCAGTCATTTTTTGAGCAGTCTCGTCCATAGCTTTATCAAGAGCAGGCATAATTTCTTTTACGTTTAACTCTTTCACAATTCTTCCTGTTTAATTCTTGACTTTGCGGCGTTCCGGAGCGCCGCATAGGCGCGTCCGTCAACGGCCATTTGTTATGTATTTTTGCTCCACTTGGCCAATACTGTCTCGAAAGGTCCGTCGTACTGATGACCATTAATAAAGAACTTTCTTTCGTCGCTAGGCAACCCAGACGCCCCAAAAATGAAAGCCATACGCTGCCAAGCGTCCATCTGAGGATAGGACTCCTTATGTTCACGCAGCCAATCAAAGGCTTTGTTAATAGCAGCTGAAAGAAGAATTTCCCTCCTGGCATATGGATCACTAATTTGGTATCGTCCAGCCAATGAAGGAAAATGATTAATGTATTCATTTCTAGTGAACAAACTTAGGATAGACAACCTGAAAAATTCGCTCCTAGAAATCTCTTCTGTATCAAGAAGGCCAATTAGCTTTTCCCCAATTTTTTTCCACTCTTCCGGTTCAATTGATTGTATTGACGCAATGTAAGCACAAATATTAGCCAAACATGGACCAAGCTTTTCAAAATTCTCTAAGGAAACATCGAGCGCACCGGGATGCCCAACTTGAGCAAGCCGCCTGTAGAACCACCGCAGCCTGATGTAATCCACCTCATCTTTTGACAAATACTCTTCTATAATATTTCCAACGATTCGATCAGAAAATTGACTCCAATCTTCAGGCTTTATAGCATTGTAAGAAATCGATTGATAGGGATTTCCGCCAGTATACTTTCGTATTATTCGTAATAACTGCTCTTCACTTTTATCTATCGGCCTGTCTTCAATCATTTCCGAACACAAAGCTCGAAAATCCTCTGGGTCGTAAAATTTTGTTTTATGCCTCTGCAGCATTAGCCTTTGCTGCTTGTCCAAGGTGGAGGCAACTAGAGCCAATGCCGACTTGGCAGACTTTTTTGAGTCGCAAAATATTATGATATCGTCTGCATATCTAATGAACTGGAGGCCGTTTGCAGCTAGACTATTATCTATAGGAATGAGAGTCGACTCAGCGATTAAATGGATAGGATGCGGACCGATCGGTACGCCTCTTGAAACTTTTGCAGTAGTCGATTCAAGAAGTGAGATTAACCATTTTATAGCTTGATTCGGAAAACCTGACTCTATTAGCTGATTTTCGACTGCATGGTGATATATCTGGTTATAAAAATCAGCTATATCGCAGTAGAGAATAACTAAGCAACTGTGAGACTTTCTGTGTGCAGTCGTCCAAAAGTCATTCCATGCCGTTTTAGTGCTATAAAGCCCTTCTTCGAGTGAAGGGGAAAAACGATAGCTAAACACTTCTCCTTTAGCTCTCCTTCGGACCTCGATCCCTTTTCCAAATTGATGAACTAGTGCTGACAATAGAATTGAGTCTTGGGGATGTAGCTGCGTCGCTTGACGGTAGGAGATTTCATCTTTTGGAACGATGAACCGTCTGCACACTCTGGGCTCAAAGCCACTTAAAGGCTTACCTTCCACGAGAGTAAAAAAATCATCGCGTTTGGCGTTAATTGCATCAAGCTCTCTGATTTTAGGGAATAAATCGCCATCAGAGTGCTTTTCCACGAATTCGATGCTCCACTCTAAAGATTCCCTGCTTAGAGTCATTGCTCGCTCCCATTGTCACACATAAAGCCAACAGCACGCGCGGCTGCGGAATGGAGGCGAAGCCGCAATGGAGTAGACGTCGCCGTGACTGTGATTGTTAGGAGTAGATACCACCAAAAAACTCCACGAATTTTTGCTTCGGATAAGCTCTGACCAAACCATTTTTGGCCTTCGGGTCATATTCAATGAGATGCCATACTAGATCCGTACCAAAATCCATATATACGTGTTTTGTTGCAGCCTCCCATTTGGCAAGGAGCTTACTACGACCAACCCACCTAATCTTGCGAAGGGAAGGATCGTCTGTATGGGCACCACAAACACTCTGATGGAAATATATTCGGTCAAAGTCCCTTTTAGCGCCGTTTACTACCCAAATCATCTGTTGGTAGAAGCGCTCTCGGGCACTCATCTCTTCGGCAGAGATTGAATAGCTTTGAAACTCGATGACCACATTCTTCTCAACGTAGACATCTGCAATGTGTCTTTCTCCCGTTTTCTCATCGGTAAACACACGTTCCTGACTCTTGCTCGGGAAGTAAGACTTCCACGTTCTGTGCCACTCAGATTCGTTTTCCCACCAAGGGTCGCATAATTCTCGGGTTTTATGCGCCCAGTGATGGACTTTGAAGTTTCCACATTTCGCAATGACATCACTATTACAACAAGGGCACTTTCCATGCAGCCCCTTTTCCGCCTCAACCCTATAGCCATTTACGAACGCGTACCGCACTCGAATCTCTCCTAACTGTTCAGCATTTATTCGCCGTGCGCAGCATGGCGAATAAATGCCTGTTGGACTAAGCCGCACATCAGGCTGCCATGCAACTTCTATAGGGTATTGTATTGGCCGGAGTGCGGCCTGAGGCATCCGGTCGCGCGGGTACAACATGGATGAACGTGCCTGCTGTCTTTACCGGCATGCCGGCTTTGGGTCGTTATCTGCCTTCATGCCCTCCTCTCTCCCTACCGATAGACTAGATGCTGATGCTCGCATTTCCGGCAAGCGGCCGTGTAGATCGGGCCGTCCTTCGAGACTCTCACGCTTTTCCAGGCGCAGGCCGGGGATGGCGGCGTGCCGGCAACATTCTGTAACCTAGCAGCCTGACACCTAAGCCGCCTGAGCACCAGTGGGCAATGGCTTACAAGGCAGTGTCGTCTTTGGCTTACGTCCTCAGTTCAATACGCACGAAGGCCGGCGCCAGGGTCTCCACCAGCGCTTCGAGCTCGCCGAGGGTCGGGGCGCTGGGCACCGGGCGGGCGTAGGCGGGATCGAGGCAGCGGCCGGGGCGGGCCACCTGCAGGGCGTAACGGGTTACGCCCCATTCGGCGAGGTCGAGGGCCAGGCGGCGCAGGCTCTCCAGGTCGAGATCGCGCCAGTGAACGGTGGTGCGGCACTCGAAGGCGACGCCGCTTTTCAGCAGCAGCTCGAGGCTCTCGGCGTGGGCGGCGGCCAGGCCGGGGCGGCCGACGATGGCGTCGAAGCACGCCGCCGGGCCCTTCACATCGAGCCCCACCCACGCCAGGTGCGGCAGCGTCTCGGCCAGGCGGCGCGGGTAGACCCCGGCGGTATGCAGCCCCACCTTGAAGCCAAGCGTTTGCGCCCGGGCGGCGGCGACGGGCAGGTCGGCATGCAGGGTCGGCTCGCCGCCGCTAAAGACGATGCCGTCGAGCAGCCCCTGGCGCCTGGCCAGGAAGGCTTCCACCTCGGCCCATTCGCCGGGCGCGGCACGGCGGGGCGCGAGCATCCCGGGGTTGTGGCAGTAGCCGCAGCGCAGCGGGCAGCCCTGCAGGAAGACCACGCAGGCCAGGTGATCCGGGTAGTCCAGGGTGGTCATGGGGGTTAGGCCGGCCACGGGCAACCGCGGCCGGCAAGATTCGTCGTGGGACATGGGCGCGTTCCGGCCGAGCGCCCCGGGCACGGGCCCGAGGCGCCCGGCATGGCGGTGGGGTCAGGGGGTGGCGGCCTGCTCGCTGAAGTGTCGCCGCTCGCGGTGCTCGGACTGCTTGCCGCGGTTGAACTGGCTGACGGGGCGGTGATAGCCCATCACTCGGGTCCAGACCTCGCAGCGCTGGCGCGCTTCGGTGGGCAGGCTCTCGACGCTATGACGCATGGGATACTCCTTTTCAGGTTGGTGGTATTGCGGGGAAAGGCCTCAGGCCATGGCGTCGGCCCGAGCATGCTTTGCCAGAAGGGCGTCATCGCACTTCGGGCAGAACTCGTGTTCGCCGGCCAGGTAGCCGTGCACCGGGCAAATCGAGAAGGTCGGCGTCACGGTGATATAGGGCAGGCGGAAGCGGGAGAGCGCGCTCTGCACCAGCTTGCGGCAGGCCGCCGGTGAGGAGAGCCGCTCCCCCATGTAGAGGTGCAGCACGGTGCCGCCGGTGTAGCGGGTCTGCAGCGGGTCCTGGTGCAGCAGCGCCTCGAAGGGGTCGTCGGTATAGCCCACCGGCAGCTGGCTGGAGTTGGTGTAGTAGGGAGAGTCCGGCGTGCCCGCCTGGAGGATGTCGGGGTAGCGCTTCTGGTCCTCCTTGGCGAAGCGGTAGGTGGTGCCCTCCGCCGGGGTCGCCTCCAGGTTGTAGAGGTGGCCGGTGGCCGCCTGGAACTCGCGCATCCGCTCGCGCACGCGCTCCAGCAGCTCGATGGCCAGCTGCTGCCCCTCGGGGTTGGCGATATCGAAACGGTCCTCGAAGAAATTGCGCACCATCTCGTTGAGGCCGTTCACCCCCAGGGTGGAGAAGTGGTTGCGCAGGGTGCCGAGGTAGCGGCGGCTGTAGGGGTAGAGGCCGTCGTCCATCCAGCCCTGGATGCAGCCGCGCTTGATCTCCAGGCTGTCGCGGCCGAGCGCGAGCAGCCGGTCCAGCTCCTGGAAGAGCCCCGTGCGGTCGCCGGCGAAGCGATAGCCCAGGCGCGCGCAGTTGATGGTCACCACGCCGAGCGAGCCGGTCTGCTCGGCGCTGCCGAACAGGCCGTTGCCGCGCTTGAGCAGCTCGGTGAGGTCGAGCTGCAGCCGACAGCACATGGAGCGCACCATGTGCGGCTCCAGGTCCGAGTTGAGGAAGTTCTGGAAGTAGGGCAGCCCGTACTTGGCAGTGAGCGCGAAGAGCCGCTCGGCGTTGTCGCTCTCCCAGGGGAAGTCCGGGGTGATGTTGTAGGTGGGGATCGGGAAGGTGAACACCCGCCCCTGGCAGTCGCCCTCCTCCATCACCTCCAGGTAGGCGCGGTTGAGCAGGTCCATCTCGGCCTGCAGCTCGCCGTAGCTGAAGGGCTGCTCCGCGCCGCCGATGATCGGCACCTGGTCGCGCAGGTCCGCCGGGCAGGTCCAGTCGAAGGTGAGGTTGGTGAAGGGGGTCTGGCTGCCCCAGCGCGACGGCACGTTGAGGTTGTAGATAAATTCCTGCACCGCCTGCTTCACCGCCGGGTAGTCGAGGGCGTCACGGCGCACGAAGGGGGCCAGATAGGTATCGAAGGAGCTGAACGCCTGGGCGCCGGCCCACTCGTTCTGCAGGGTGCCGAGGAAGTTGACCATCTGCCCCAAGGCGCTGGTGAGGTGCCGGGGCGGCGCGCTCTCCGCCCGACCCGGCACGCCGTTGAAGCCCTCGATCAGCAGCTGGCGCAGCGACCAGCCGGCGCAGTAGCCGCTGAGCATGTCCAGGTCGTGGATATGCAGGTCGCCCTCCCGGTGGGCCTCGCCTACCGCGGCGGGATAGACTTCATCCAGCCAGTAGTTGGCGATCAGCTTGCCCGAGGCGTTGAGGATCAGCCCACCCAGGGAGTAGCCCTGGTTGGCGTTGGCGTTGACGCGCCAGTCGGCGCGCTGCAGGTATTCGTTGACCGTCGAGGCGACGTTGACGGCGCCGGTCGGCTGGCGTTGCATGGGTGTTCCCTCACTGGCCAATTATCTATATATGGTGCATTTTCTTCTTTCATACACCATATGTTGTGCCAGAGAAGGGTAGACATCCGGACGAGACGGGGAAATGATCCAGGTCAGGAAAAGGGCGAAGGAGGGGTCAGGATGCACATGGGGATTCTCACGCTGCACATCTCGCTGCCCGGCTGCCGCTCGCTGAAGGAGAAGCGCCAGCGCATGGGCGGCCTGCACGAGCGCTTCGGGCGCAACCCGGCGGTGGCGGTTTGCGAGAGCGGCGCACACGACCGGCTGGAGGCGAGCGAATGGACCTTCGTGGCGGTGGCCAACGAAGGTCCCAAGGTGGAGGCGCTGCTCGGCGAGATCGAGGACAAGGTCCAGCGCACCGTGGATGGCCGGGTGATGGAGGCGACCCGGGAGATGCTGCAGGGCGGCCCGTGAGGCCGGCCATCGAGCGCCTGAACCAGAACAGGAGAGATGAATGACGGATGCACGCCCGGATAAGACGCGCAGCCTGCTGATCACCGGCTGCTCCAGCGGGATCGGCCACGCCGCGGCCCACGCCATGGCGGCGCGGGGCTGGCGGGTGTTTGCCACCGCCAGAAAGGAGGCAGACGTGGCCCGGCTGAAGGAGGAGGGCCTGGAGGCGCTGGCGCTGGACCTGGACAGCAGCGCCTCCATCGAGGCGGCGGTGGCCGAGGTCGAAAAGCGCACCGGCGGGCGGCTGACCGCGCTCTTCAACAATGGCGCCTACGGCCAGCCCGGGGCGGTGGAGGATCTCTCCCGGGAGACGCTGAGGCAGCAGCTCGAGACCAACCTGCTCGGCACCCACGAGCTCACCGCTCGGGTGCTGCCGATGATGCGCGCCCAGGGACACGGACGCATCGTGCAGAACAGCTCGGTGCTGGGGTTCGCCGCCCTGCCCTACCGCGGCGCCTATATCTGCTCCAAGTTCGCCCTGGAGGGGCTCACCGATACCCTGCGCCAGGAGCTTGCGGGCAGCGGCATCCACGTCAGCCTGATCCAGCCCGGCCCCATCACCAGCCGCTTTCGCGAGAACGCCCACCGCGCCTTCCGGGCCCAGATCGCTACCGCGCGCAGCGCCCATGCCGAGACCTACCGCAAGGTGGAGGCGCGGCTGGCCAGCACCGAGAGCAAGGCTGCCTTCACCCTGGGCCCGGAGGCGGTGGTGGCCAAGCTGATCCACGCCCTGGAGCATCCGCGCCCCAGACCCCGCTATGCGGTCACCCTGCCCACCCATCTCTTTGCCGCCCTGAAGCGGGTGCTGAGCACCCGGGGCATGGACCGGGTACTGCTGCACTCGACCCGGGACGAGCGGGAGTAGCCGGCCGGCTACCCAGACCGCCTACGCAAGGAGGGGGCGCTGCATCAGCGCCCCCTCCGCGGACTCGTCTCTCTGCGCCGCCGACTCAGTAGCTGGAGCGCGCCAGGCGCAGCCTGGCCTCGCGGCGGGCGGTGTGCCAGCGGTAACCCAGGGCAAGGATCAGGATCAGGCCCACCACGCCCAGCATCGGGTAGACGGTACCGATCAGCGCGCTGAAGCCGAACTGGCTGAGCAGCAGGCCCACCGCGGTGAAGATCACGCTCAGCACCTTGAAGCGGGACGTCTCGGGGGTGGCGAAGCGGGCGGTAAAGGCGAAGAACATGCCCACGGCGGTGCTGTAGATCATGCAGATCAGCGCCAGGGACATGACCATGGCCACCGCCGGCGAGAGCGCATTGGCCAGCATCAGTGACGGCATCTCGACGCCCACCAGGCGGTCGAGGTTGGCAAAGAGACCGATGTTGAGCAGGAAGATCAGCACGCCCAGACCCACGCCGCCCAGGATACCGCCCAGCGCCGCCTGGCGGCTATCCGGGGTCAGGCCGCCGATCACCGACAGCATCGGGAAGCCCACGGCGATATTGAAGGAGGCGTAGAGCAGCGCGCCGATGAACCAGTGCGACACCGGCCAGCCGTCGCTGATGGTGGCGAACTCGCCCGAGGCGGTGTTCAGTGACTCCAGGGAGGCGTCGCTGGCGAAGAAGGAGTAGACGGTAATGGTCATCACCAGCAGCAGCAGCACCGGCATGATGGCGCTGATCAGGTTGATGATGCCGCGCACCCGCAGGCAGAGGGTGGCGATCACCAGCACGCTGAGCAGCACGCCGCCGAACAGCGGCGGCATGCCGTACTGCTGCGCGAAGATGGAGCCGCTGCCGGCCAGCATCACCACGCCCACGCCGAACAGGAAGAAGGAGAGCACCAGGTCGATGGCAAGCCCCGCCCGACGACCGAAAAGCGCCGCCAGCACCTCCTTGTGAGAGCGCGCCTGCAGGCTCGAGCTCATGCGCGCGATCTGCATGCCCAGGAAGGCGAACAGCAGCCCGCTGACCAGGGTGCCGGCCACGCCGATCAGGCCGTAGCCGGTGAAGAACTGCAGGACCTCCTGACCGGAGGCGAAGCCGCCGCCGATGATGATCGACATGAAGGTCATGGCGATCAGGAAGGGCTGTTTGGTCATGGTCTCGATACCTCGCAATGCAACAGGCCGGGCGCCCAGGGGCGTTTGAAGGCCATTGACTGTTTCAGGGGCAGCAGCGGGCGCAGCCTTGGTGAAAGAGAGCGCGGGCAGGAGACATCGCCCCCATCCGCCAGGATGCGGGGGAGTATACGATAGGCAATCTAGTTGATTATCAGGGATTTTTTCTATTTTTAGAAATTAATATCAGGGAATTAGCCTTTAGTCTCAAGGGTTTTGTCGGCTAATAGGCATAGACATGGATGATCATTCTGCCATTCATGCACATCGGCATACAGATGGCCTTCCGCGGCTCGGCTCGACGCGACGGTGAGTGTCAATGGCCATCAGAACTGACCCACCTGTGGCCAACCGACGTCGACGCCAACCGGCAGCTGTTGCCGGAGTTCGAGGCCGTGATCATGGAAGAGGCCGATCACTTCCTGCACATGGCCAAGCCGGAGGCCTTCAATCGTGAACTGGAACGAGTGATCGGCACACCACCATGATGCCGCTGCTCGAATCCGATGCTGCCAAGCCCCGACCAACCAGAAAGATCATTCCAGCCACCTCGGCGCATAGCAGCAAAAACGACCAGAACCCCAACTTTTAAAAGCTGATCTCCCCGCCAGGCGCGGGCGGCATGGTATACTTCTTGCTTTGATTTGAATAGTTGCTGCATGAACGCTCACGAGGGCCTACCCGGCCCGAGTGAATCCGGCGCCCTACCCCGGCGCCCTCGTCAAGGAGATACACCATGTCCCCTGCCCCCGTGACCCTGATGGTGGCGCGACGCGTCTCCCGCGGCCGCTACGCCGATTTCACCGCCTGGCTGGAGGAGGGCCGCGCGCTGGCCGCCGACTTCAGCGGCTACCTGGGCTCCGGCGTGCTGGCCCCGCCGCCCGGCGACGACGAGTACCAGATCATCTTCCGCTTCCGCGATGCCGATACCCTGGCGGCCTGGGAGCACTCCGCCTCGCGCCGCGCCTGGCTGTCTCGCGGCGAGGGGCTCTTCGTCGCCCCCCAGGAGCACCGCGCCACCGGCCTGGACGGCTGGTTCCAGGACGCCACCGGCCAGACGCCGCCGCGCTGGAAGCAGGCCATCGCCATCTGGCTCGCCTTCTTCCCGGTCTCGCTGCTGTTTCAGGCGCTGTTCGGCGGCCTGCTGGCCGGCCTGCCGATGGTGCCCAAGGTGCTGGTCAGCACCCTCGCGCTCACCCCGGTGATGGTGTTCCTGTTCATCCCGCTCTCCATGCGCCTGCTCGGCCCCTGGCTGCGCGGCGAGGTCTCCATTCTGGCGCGGCTGAGCCGGCGGATGCACCAGCGCGGGGCGTGAGGCGCCGCCACACTTGCCGAACACACCGGGTGCGCACACACTATACGCATGCCCGCTGCGAGGCCATTGAGATGACCCTGCCCTACGACACTCAAGCTCCCAAGAAGGCCACCAACGTCAGCATCAACAGCGACCTCCTCCAGCAGGCACGGCGCCTGGGCATCAACCTTTCTGCCACTTTCGAGAGCGCGCTGTCGGATAAGGTACGTGCGGAGCAGCGCGAACGTTGGCAGCAGGAGAACTCCGACGCCATCCGCGCCTACAACCAGTTCGCGGAGGAACACGGCACCTTCGGTGACGGCGAGCGGACGTTCTGATGGCGCAGTTCCACGCCTACGAGAACCGCAACCCGGCCTCGCGCGAACGCTACCCCTACCTTCTCGATATACAGTGTGATCTGCTCGGCGAGCTGCGCACGACCGTCGTCGTGCCGCTCTGCCCTGCCGGCATCGCCGCCGTCGATTTCCTGGTGACGGGCATCTGACCCGGCCAGCGGGCTTCACCATGGCCGGCCTACCGGCCCACCCCCAGATACTTGACCCTGCGGTAGAGCGCCGCGAGAGCACCACCGCCCAGCATCATGCCGAGACCCGCCACCACCATGAACAGGGCGTCATAGGCCACGGCGCCGGAGGTCGAATAGGCCCCCACCAGCATGCCGATATGCCGCACCACCAGATAGGTACCGATCAGAAAGGTGCCGGCACGCACCAGGTCGTCGTCCGCGATGCGGCCGCTCGCCCCATCACCCACTCCCCCTGCGCCATGCAGCCGCTCCGCCAGGCGGCCGGCGAAGCACCACAGCAATACGCCGCCCACCATGGGTACCGCCAGCGTGGCGATCAGCACCGGCAGCAGCTCGGCTGACCAGAACTCTCCCACATGGGGACCCAGCAGCGCCGGAAGGATGGCGAAAAGCGTGTTCAGGAAGAGATGGTTCTTCGTCGTTTCATGTGGATTTGGCCTGATCGATCAGGCGGCCCACCGGGCTGCCAATCAGGTAGATCATGGCGATGAAGTTGGCCTCGTTCCGGTAGCCTCGGGCGCGTGAGCGAGCCGCCTGGAACAGGCCGTTCATGCCTTCCAGTCGTGCGTTCGTCAGTCCCGAGATCCAGCGCCTAACCACTGCATCGGCATGGCGCTCCAGCGTTGCCAGAGCCTTCCCCATCGGCTTCAGCAGTGGCTTCGCCGAGACGGCCGCCTTCATGACCTTGAGGTAGTGCGTGATGCGCCACCGAGCCGCTCGCGGCGTCGGGGC
>NZ_QGTM01000034.1 GCF_003182195.1 Halomonas sp. A11-A | reverse complement strand
TGGCAACGGCTGTTTGCTCAAGGCCGAAGTGTTTTCTATCCCCTCTGGAGAAGAGCGCCAGGCACCGAGGCACGAATACCAGACTTGTTCACCTCCTCGGGAGGACTATGCCGATGACACGCCGGAAAATGGGGAGACCCTAGAGGCATGGAGGGGTTGACGAACTCGGGGTCGGCGCGTACTATTCGCCTCGTTCTCGCAAGGCGAGACGGTGTGGGGCCTTAGCTCAGCTGGGAGAGCGCAACACTGGCAGTGTTGAGGTCAGCGGTTCGATCCCGCTAGGCTCCACCAACAAGACACCACGAAAAGCCCCCTGGCGCCCGGCGTCAGGGGGCTTTTCGTTGGCCTGTGGGCGGTGGGCCTCGCCGGCGCGTTGTTGTGGCCGACGTCGCGGTCGTCGCTTCGCGGGGCATCCCAGATGCAGAAGCCCCGCCGCGGCGATGCCGGGCGGGGCTTCTGGTGTCGCTGGCGGTCAGGGCTCAGGCGCAGTCGGCGGCGCCTTCTCCGAACATGTCGAACAAGAGCTCGCGGCCGAGCGGGGTGAGTACCAGGCGGTTGTGCTCGTTCCAGGAGGCTGCCTCGCTGTTGACCAGCACCTTCTCGCAGGTCTGCCATTCGCTGGAGGAGCGGGAGAGGCGAGCCACATCCTGGCGGTCGAGACCGCGATGGGGGATGGAGACGGTTTCCAGCACGTGGCCATGGTGGTAGAGCAGAGCCGCCATGTTGGAGAGGCACTGGCGCAGGCTGCGCTGCATGGAGGCGATGGGGGAAGCGTCGATCATCATGGGCCGCATTTCCTGTCACTCAGGGGTGTGCTGCGGCGCATTATACTACCAAGGTCGTGGTTATACAAAGGTCTAAGGGGGTGGCTCGGGGCTCTGCGGTGGAGCGTCGCAGGGCCCCGGGAATATCAGCCGTCGACGCGGCCGAGCAGCAGGAACTCGATCAGCGCCTTCTGGGCATGCAGGCGGTTGCCCGCCTCCTGCCAGACCACGGCGCGCGGGTCGTCGAGCAGGGTCTCGCTGATCTCCTCGCCGCGGTGGGCGGGCAGGCAGTGCAGGAAGAGGGCGTCAGCCCTGGCGCGGTCGAGCAGCGCCTCGGTCACCTGGAAGCCGGCGAAGTCCGCTTCGCGCTTGGCCTGCTCCTCCTCCTGGCCCATGGAGGCCCAGACGTCGGTGGTGACCAGGTCGGCGTCGACCACGGCATCGTTGGGGTCGCGCAGGATTGTAATCCGGTCGCCGGCGGCCGCGAGGAGATCCTGGCGCGGCTCGTAGCCCTCCGGACAGCAGATGCGCAGCTGGAAGTCGAACTGGCGGGCGGCATTGATCCAGGAGTGGCACATGTTGTTGCCGTCGCCGATCCAGACCGCCGTCTTGCCCTTGACGCTGCCGCGCAGCTCGGTCCAGGTCATCACGTCGGCCAGCAGCTGGCAGGGATGGTAGTCGTCGGTCAGCGCATTGATCACCGGCACCGCGCTGGCCGCGGCATACGCCTCCAGCCCTTCGTGGGAGAAGGTGCGGATCATCACGATGTCGACCATCTCCGAGAGCACCCGGGCGGTGTCGCCGATGGGCTCGCCGCGACCCAGTTGGGTGTCGCGGGGGGAGAGGAAAAGGGCGTGGCCACCGAAGTGTGCCATGGCGGTCTCGAAGGAGACCCGGGTACGGGTCGAGGACTTCTCGAAGATCATCGCCATGGTGCGGTTGGGCAGGGGGGTATAGCGGGGTCCCTGGGCCTTCAGCTCGTTCTTGATGGTGATGGCGCGCTGGATGAGGTAGTGCAGCTCATCCTGGCTCAGGTCCAGCAGGGTCAGGAAGTGGCGGGTGGCCATTGGGCGTGCTCCACGGGAAAAAACGACCATCCTAGCCAGGCGTCGGGGGATGCGCAACGCGCGTCGTATCAGTAGAATGGGCGATCACCAAGACCTACCGTCGAGCTCGGGTATTGTCCCGCGCCGCCATCCGCGACCTCTGTCATCCGTGACATCCATAGGGAGACGCCATGAGCACCACCCTCGAGAACATCCAGCGCCAGATCAGCGAAAACCCCATCCTGATCTACATGAAGGGAACCCCTCAGCTGCCCCAGTGTGGCTTCTCCGCCCAGGCCGTCCAGGCGCTGATGGCCTGCGGCGAGCGCTTCGCCTTCGTCAATATCCTGGACAACCCGGATATCCGCGCCGAGCTGCCCAAGTTTGCCAACTGGCCCACCTTCCCTCAGCTGTGGGTCGAGGGCGAGCTGGTCGGCGGCTGTGACATCGTGATGGAGATGCACCAGAGCGGCGAGCTCGAGAAGCTGATCAAGGAGACCGCCGCCAAGCACCAGCACGACGCCTGAGCCCTCGAGACCGCAGCGACAGCGTCGAGCCACCAGCTGGCGTCATGGAACCCCGTCGGCAGTGCCGGCGGGGTTCCCTGTTTATGCGTCTGGTCGCATCATGCCGGCTGCCGTCTAGGGTACCTCGTCCATCCCCTGTTCGCGCTGAGCCAGGGACCAGCCGCCCAGCTCCTTGTAGCGATTGACCATGGCGCAGAACAGCTCGGCGGTGCGTTCGGTATCGTAGCGCGCCGAGTGGGCCTCGCCGTTGTCGAAGGGGATGCCGGCGGCGCGACAGGCCCTGGCCAGCACCGTCTGGCCGTAGATCAGGCCGGCCAGCGAGGCGGTGTCGAAGCTGGAGAAGGGGTGGAAGGGGTTGCGCTTGATGCCGCAGCGGTTGACGGCGGCATTCAGGAAGCCGTGGTCGAAGGCCGCATTATGGCCGACCAGCACGGCGCGGGTGCAGCCGTGGGCCTTGATCGCCTTGCGCACCGGGCGGAAGATCTCGCCGAGCGCCTCGGCCTCGGAGAGCGCCACCTGCTGGCGCAGCGGGTCATCGAGCCTGATCCCGGTGAAGTCCAGCGCCGACTGCTCGACGTCGGCACCCTCGAAGGGCTTCACGTGGAAGGCGTAGGTGGCTTCGGGCAGCAGGAAGCCCTGGGCGTCCATGGTCAGGGTCACCGCGGCGATCTCCAGGATCGCATTGCGCTCGGCGTTGAAGCCGCCGGTCTCCATGTCCACCACCACCGGCAGGAAGCTGCGGAATCGCTGTGCCAGCAGCTCGCGGGCGATCGCCTCGCTCATGCACCCTCTCCTTGCGTCTTTCGGTCTCGGTCGCCGCGCCCCGCGGGGACCCGGAGCGAATCCGCGCAAGTTTAGCAGGTTGGCTTCCGGGCGTCCCGGGGGCGGTATTCGCCGTGCCAAGGGCGCGTTATACTGCCTCTCCTGATGCCAACCCCCTAGCTTTCATCGAGGAGCCCCGAATGTCCGATGTCAAGAAGGTCGTGCTCGCCTACTCCGGTGGCCTGGACACCTCCGTTATCGTCAAGTGGTTGCAGGAGACCTACAACTGCGAGGTGGTGACCTTTACCGCCGACATCGGCCAGGGCGAGGAAGTCGAGCCGGCGCGCGCTAAGGCCCAGGCCCTCGGCGTGAAGGAGATCTACATCGAGGACCTGCGCGAGGAGTTCGTGCGCGACTACGTCTACCCGATGTTCCGCGCCAACACCCTCTACGAGGGCGAGTACCTGCTCGGCACATCCATTGCGCGCCCGCTGATCGCCAAGCGCCTGATCGAGATCGCCAACCAGACCGGTGCCGACGCCATCTCCCACGGCGCCACCGGCAAGGGCAACGACCAGGTGCGCTTCGAGATGGGTGCCTATGCCCTCAAGCCCGGCGTCAAGGTGATCGCCCCCTGGCGCGAGTGGGACCTGACCTCCCGCGAGAAGCTGATGGCCTACTGCCAGCAGCACGACATCCCGGTGGACTTCACCAGCCAGAAGAAGAAGTCGCCCTACTCCATGGATGCCAACCTGCTACACATCTCC
The DNA here is from genome assembly GCF_003182195.1 of Halomonas sp. A11-A. GTDB lineage: Bacteria > Pseudomonadota > Gammaproteobacteria > Pseudomonadales > Halomonadaceae > Halomonas > Halomonas alkalicola. The sequence goes on along the minus strand of NZ_QGTM01000034.1, from coordinate 17,670 downwards.
TATGAGGGCGGCATCCTCGAGGACCCCTGGGCCGAGCCCGAGGAGGACATGTGGCGCTGGAGCGTCTCGCCCGAGGCGGCACCGGACGCGCCCACCTACGTGGAGCTGACCTATGAGAAGGGTGACATCGTGGCCATCGACGGCACCCCGATGCGCCCCCATGAGGTACTCGAGACCCTCAATAAGCTGGGCGGCGACAACGGCATCGGCCGGCTCGACATCGTCGAGAACCGCTACGTGGGCATGAAGTCCCGTGGCTGCTACGAGACGCCCGGCGGCACCATCATGCTCAAGGCTCACCGCGCCATCGAGTCCATCACCCTGGACCGCGAGGAGGCCCACCTCAAGGACGAGCTGATGCCCAAGTACGCCAAGGTGATCTACAACGGCTACTGGTGGAGCCCGGAGCGCCGCATGCTGCAGGCCGCCATCGACGAGACCCAGAAGAACGTCTCCGGCGTGGTGCGCATGAAGCTCTACAAGGGCAACGCCATCGTGGTGGGGCGCCAGTCCGAGCAGTCGCTGTTCGACGAGTCCATCGCCACCTTCGAGGACGACGCCGGCGCCTACGACCAGAAGGATGCCGAGGGCTTCATCAAGCTCAACGCCCTGCGCCTGCGTATCGCGGCCGGCAAGGGCCGCAAGCAGGACTAAGGAAACGCTGATTTATTGCTGCGCTCGATATCTTGGCCGCCAGCGGTGCTGGTACGCCAGCCCGGTCGGAATCCTCACCTAGTACCGCATAGGCTCCGGTTTCTGCGCTCCGGTGGCGGCCAACCTCTCTTCGCTCGCGACATAAATCAGGCGTTCCCTGAAGTGACTACTGTGTCGACACCGGCTTATGCCGGTGTCATCGTTTCGGGAGGATCTCAGATGCTGAAGAAATTGCTGTCCGGGCTGTTCGGCGGCGGCGAAAAGGCGCCGGGCAGCGCGCCGGCCGCCGAGCCGGTGGCCTACAAGGGCTACCAGATCATCTCCGAGCCCGCCGACCAGGGTGGCCAGTACCGGGTCAGCGGCTGGATCCGCAAGCCCGGGGAGGACGGCGAGGTGCAGGAGTACCGCTTCGAACGCTCCGACATGGTGCCCGGCCGCGAGGCCTGCGACCAGCTGATGGTCAGCAAGGCGCAGCGCTTCATCGACGAGGTGGGCGAGGGGATGTTCCGGCCCCGCTGACCGGTAACGGCGGCGTAGCGGGGCGCGCTCCCGCCATCCCCCTTTCGGCCAAGTGTGCCTCGGCGGGCGCGCCGCTACACTGGATCGATTTCCGCAGCCCGGAGTCGTCATGCGCCTGCTTCACCGTGCCTCCTCGTGGCGTTCGCTGTTTGCCCACGAGGAGCATCCCGACCCTGCGCGGCTGCCGCCGTTGCTGGCCCCGCTGCGCGACGCCCTCGCCGAGCTGGGCCCGGCGCCGACCCTGCCCGAGGCCCACGCCTGGCAGCCTCGCCTGGCGGAGGCGCTGATGCGCCTCGACCTCCCCGCCTGGCGCATCAGCCAGCTGATCAGCGACCACAATGACTGGCTCTACCGGCGCGCCATCCAGCTGGCCCTGAGCGAGATGGAGGGGCAGGGGTGGGGAGCGCCGCCGGTGCCTTACTGCGTCATCGTGATGGGCTCCGGGGCCCGCCAGGAGAGTCTGCTCGGCCCCGACCAGGACAACGGCATGATCATTGCCGACTATCCGGACAGCCGGCACACCGAGATCGACGGCTACTTCCAGGTGCTGGGCGAGCGCTTCACCGACCGGCTGGACCAGGCCGGTATCCCGCTGTGCAGCGGCCATGTGATGGCGCGCTGGCCCATGTGGCGCAAGCGACTCTCGGAGTGGAGCGAGCAGCTGGCCATCTGGACCGCGGGGCGTCGGGTCAAGCGGGTGCAGCAGGCCAACATCCTGCTCGACTTCCGGGCCGTACACGGGGAGGGTACCCTGGCGGAGGCGCTGGCCGACCGCGTGGCGCGGCTGATGCCCCAGGCCGGGCTCTTCCTGGACGAAATGGGCGCGCTGCTCGACGAGCTGCCGGTGGCTCTGGACCGCTTTGGCCGACTCTCGGGGTCACTCGATGGGGCGCCCCATGAGAGGGCGATCAACCTCAAGCAGCAGGCGGTGCTGCCGCTGGTGGCCGCCGTCCGCTTGCTCTCGCTGCGCCATGGGGTGCGCGAGGTCGACACCCGGGAGCGGCTGGCGGTGCTGGTGCTGAAGGAGGCGCTTCCCGCCGAGACCAGTCGCGCCCTGACCGCGGCGCTGGAGCGCCTGCAGGGGTTGCTGCTGGAGGAGCAGTGCCGGGGCGTCAGGTCGGGGCGGGGCGCCGATGGCTGGGTCGACCTGTCGCGCCTCGGCGAGGACCAGCGCCTGCTGCTTCGCTATGACCTGCAGCAGATCAGGGCCCTGAAGCGCCGCGCCAGGCGGGGTTAGGCCTTCTGGGCCTGCGGCGCCTCGGGCAGCTCCATGATCAGGCAGGCGCCGCCCAGGGTGGGGGCGTCCTCGACCCACAGCCGGCCGCCCAGGTGGGCGACGATGCCGCGGCTGATGGGCAGCCCCAGGCCGCTGCCGCGCGGGCGCCCACGGCTCTTCTCGGGGCTCTCGCCGGGGCGCTGGATCTGGTGGAACTTCTCGAACACCCGCTCGCGCTCGTCGTCGGCGATGCCGGGGCCGTTGTCCTCCACCGCCAGGCGGTAATGGTTCTGGTGGCGGGCCAGGCGCAGTAGCACCCGCGGGGCAGCGTCGTCGGCGAACTTGCCGGCGTTGTCCAGCAGGTTGATGATCACCTGCTCCAGACGATCCGGGTCGCCCACCACCGCCGCCGTCTCGACCTCGATGCGCACCTCCAGCGCCACCCCCCGGTTCTCCTGCATATGGTGCACGGCATCGACGCTGTGGCGGGTCAGCTCCACCAGGTCCAGCTTCTGCGGGTTGAGGGTCAGCCGGCCGCTCTCCAGGCGAGCCAGGTCGAGGATCTCCTCGATCAGCCGCGACAGCCGCTGGCTCTCCTTGACCACCACGTTCAGGAAGTGGACCCGCTTCTTCTCGGGCAGGTCGCCGCTGTCGCGCAGGATCTCGGCGAAGGCGCGGATCGAGGTGAGCGGGGTGCGCAGCTCGTGGCTGACCATGGCCACGAACTCGTCCTTGAGGCGATCCAGCTCGCGCAGGCGCTCGTTGGCGGCGCGCAGCTCCTCGCTGGCCCGGGCCAGCTCTCCGGATTTCTGCTCCAGGCGGCGGTTGACCTCCAGGGTCTCCGAGGTGGTGTCGAGGATGCTCAGGATCGACTCCAGGTCCAGCGCCTCGCCGCGCACCACGGAGTTGATCAGCACCCGGGCCGAGGCATTGCCGAGCGCCCCGGAGAGCGCCTGCTCGGCCCGGGCGATCAGCTCCGGCGGGGCCGGCTGGTCGTTGGTGGGCTCCTCCCCCGGATAGCCGGTGAAGACCCGGGCGGTGGCGCCCGCGCCCAGGTAGCGGTCGAGCAGCGAGCGCAGCTCGCCCCGGGTGGTCTGGCCGTGCCACAGCGAGGTCTCCATCAGGCTCGGGTGCATCGCCTCGGTGAACAGCGCCGCCTGGGTCTGCTCCAGCGGGGTCTGCCGGGTGAACAGCGAGACGCCCACCAGCAGGCCGACGTTGGCGGTCAGGCTCCACAGCAGGGAGTGGGAGTAGATGTCCCAGCCCTCCAGGCCGAACAAGGCGTAGGGCCTCAGCCACGCGAGGCCAAAGGGACCCGCGCTCAGGAAGGCGTCGTCCAGCCACCCCGACTGGGCGAAGCCCGGGATCAGTAGGGTCCAGGCCCAGATCAGGGTGCCGGCGATCAGCCCCAGGGCGGCGCCGCGACCGGTGGCGCCGCGCCAGTACATGCCGATCAGCATCGCCGGGGCGAACTGGCAGGCGGCGGCGAAGGAGACCAGGCCGATGGTCACCAGGCTGTAGGAGTCGCCGATCAGGGCATGGTAGAGGTAGCCCAGCAGCAGGATCAGCACGATGGCCACCCGGCGAATGCCCAGCAGCCAGCCGGCCAGCTCGCCGCGGCTGCTCAGGTGGAGTCGCCGGGTGCGCAGCAGCAGCGGCATGATCAGCTGGTTGCTGACCATAGTGGAGAGCGCGATGGTCTCCACGATCACCATGCTGGTGGCCGCCGACAGGCCGCCGATGAAGACCAGCAGCGGCAGCCCCTCGAAGCCCGCCGAGAGCGGCAGGGTCAGCACGTAGCTGTCCGGGTCGCCGGCCGAGAGCAGCATACCGGCCAGGGCGATGGGGATCACGAACAGGTTGATGGCCAGCAGGTAGAGCGGAAAGAGCCAGGTGGCGCGCTTGATGTGGCGCTCGTCGACGTTCTCCACCACCAGCACCTGGAACTGGCGGGGCAGGGCGATGAAGGCCAGGAAGGCCAGCATCAGCATGCCGATCCAGCCGCTGGCGCCACCGGGAATGGCGTCGAGCCCCATCGCCCCCACCAGGTCGGGGCTCGCCGTCACCTGGGCGAAGAGATCACCCGGGCCGTGGAAGAGCCCGAAGACCACGAACAGGCCCACCGTCAGGAAGGCGAGCAGCTTGATCAGCGACTCGAAGGCGATGGCCGCCACCATGCCCTCGTGGCGTTCGCTGGCATCCAGGTGGCGGGTGCCGAAGAGGATGATGAAGACCGCCAGCACCAGAGCGACCCAGAAGGACCTGTCGACCCAGAATGCCTCCTCGGCGATGCTCAGCTCCGGCGCCTGGGGATAGTTGACCAGCACCGCATGGCTGACGGTGATCGCCTTGAGCTGCAGGGCGATGTAGGGGGTGATGCCGATCAGCGCGATCAGCGCCACCAGGGCGCCCAGGCTCGAGCTCTTGCCGTAGCGGGCGCTGATGAAGTCGGCGATGGAGGTGATGCGCTGGGCGCTGGCGATGCGCACCATCTTGCGGATCAGGAAGGGCGCCAGCAGCATGGCCAGGGTCGGGCCCAGGTAGATGAGCAGGAAGCTGGGACCGTACTGGGCGGCCCGGCCGACGCTGCCGTAGAAGGTCCAGGCGGTGCAGTAGACGGCGATGGAGAGCGCATACACCGTGGGGGAGCCGATCAGCGAGCGGCCCTGCTCGGCGCGGCGGTCACCCCAGGCGGCGATCACGAAGAGCAGCGCCAGGTAGCCGAAGGCGACGCTCAGCACTACGGCATCGGTCCTCATCGCCCGGTCTCCGTCATGCTCACTCTCCCGAAGGGTGCTCGAGCAGCCAGGCGGCCAGCGCGATCACCACGGCCCAGGCCACGAACAGGTAGAGCGGAAGCCAAGAGAGCCCCCCGGCGGGCCGGTCGAAGAGCAGCACCAGCGGGGGGGTGAACAGCAGCGTGGCCAGCAGCACCAACGCGGTGAGCCGTTCGCCGAGGCGTGGGGTCTTCATGCCGGCCGCCGCCGGAGCCAGGCCAGTGGGGTCATGAGGCGCAGGCATCCTCCTTGGTCAGGGCGCTGTTCTGCAGGGCCAGCGCCTGCTCCAGGGTCTCGATGCCGCGGGCCTCCAGGCGTGGCAGCAGCGCCAGCCACAGCTCGGCGGTGACCCGGGCGTCACCCAAGGCGGTATGCCGCGTGCCCGGCGGGAAACTCAGGCCGTAGCGCTCGGCCAGGCTGTCGAGGTCGTGGCCATCCAGGCTCGCATCCAGGGCCCGCGAGATCAGCAGGGTGTCGAGCACCGGCATGTCGAGGGTCACGCCGGCCCCCGGCGGCTGCAGGGCGAGCAGGTCGAAGGCGGCGTTGTGGGCCAGTATCACCGCGTCGCCCACGTAGTCGCGGAAGCGCGGGAGCACCACCGGCAGGGGCGGGGCGCCCGCCACCTCGGCGTCGGTAATGCCATGGATCGCGGTGCTGGCCGGGGGAATCGGCCTGCCGGGGTCGACCCGCATGTCGAACACCTCGTTGGCCAGCAGCCGGGCATTGACGATCCGGCAGGCGCCGATGCTGATCACGGTGTCGCCGCGCCGCAGTTCCAGGCCGGTGGTCTCGGTGTCGAAGGCCACTACCTCCAGGGCCCGCAGCGGGCGGGCCGCCAGCTCGGCGTCCGGCGGGGGAAGCTCGGCGATGCCGAAGTCGTGGAACTCCGGGCGCGGCTCGGTGGCCGGGCGCGGCGCCCCGACTCGCTCGGTGGCGGGCAGAGGCAGGCGCAGGCGGGCATGCACGCCGTCCTCATCGGCCAGGCTCCAGGCATCGCTGGCATGCTGGCGCAGCACGTCGGCGACCCGCGGCGAGAGCGGCAGGTCGTCGAGGCGCTGCTGCTGCCATTCGGTGAGCTGGCGCTCGCTGAGCGGTGCTCCGCGCCAGATCAGGTCCAGGTAGACCCGCTTGTTGCCCAGGCAGACTTCGCCCTCGAGGCCCTGCGGGCTGCGCTGCTGCTGGAGGCCATCGATCAGGGAGCCCAGCAGCACCAGCAGCGCCGTGGCGTCGCCCTTGAACCAGGCGGGCATGCCCACCGGCACCACCGTGACCTGGCCGGCGCGACGCTCGTTGAGGGCCTGCCACAGGTCGTTGGACCATAGCGGCACCAGCCGCTCTCCCTCGTGCTGCATCTGCTCCACCAGGGCGGCGAGCTGCTCGATGTCTTGGCCCAGGGACTGGCTCTCCTCGTCGATCACCCGCTCGAGGCGCTGGCGCATCTCCCCCGAGGCGTTGCCCAGGGAGCTCAGGGCATCGGCCGCGCTGGTCAGGCTGGCGCTGTGGCGGCGCAGGCGGGGCAGGCTGTCGAGCAGCTCGGCGCGGGCGCCCATCTCGCTGGTCCAGGCGGCGGTGGTATCGCTCAGGGTAAGCAGGGTCTCGCCGTGGCTGCCGGGCACCCGGCGCAGTACGGCGCGCAGCCAGCGCTCGTCACAGGGCACCAGCACCTCCCGCGGCGAGCCGTCACGGGGCAGCTGGCCCAGGGCATCCTGGAGGCTGGTGGCGGGCAGCAGGCTCTCGAGACGCTTGCCCAGCCCCAGCCCATGATGATTCTCGAAGAGGGTCTCGGCCGCCTGGTTGAAGAGCAGTACCCGACGGTGCTGGTCGCAGAGCAGCAGCGGGGTGTCGAGCACCTGGAGCAGGGTCTCGAGCTCCTGGCGGATGCGGGCGGCGCTGCGCGCGCCTTCGGCGTGGGCGGTGGCCAGGCGGCCGCGGTCGGTCCGCCAGGCATCGCGCACCCGCACCAGGTCGGGGCCCAGTGCCCGCAGCCAGCCCTCGGGGGGGTAGTCCTCCCGGGCATCGGGGTTGGCCACCATGCGCGCGAGCTGCACCTGCAGGTGGCGCAGCGGGGTGAACAGCTGGCGTTCCAGCAGCAGGCCCACCAGGAAGATGGTGCCACCGCCGGAGAAGCAGCCCAGCCACAGCACCAGGCGGGCCAGTCCCTCGGGTTGGAGGAGGGTGTCGAGCCACAGGCCGAAGATGGCGCCGCCGAAGACGCTGATGCCGCTGAGCAGCAGCCAGAGGCCGATCAACCGCTGGCGGCGGGGCAGCCCCGAGAGACGTCGCGCCATCAGGAGACCTCGGCGAGCAGCGCCTTGACCTTGTCGACCAGCGCCTGGGTAGAGAAGGGTTTGGTGATGTAATCGTCGGCGCCCAGCGCCAGGCCCTTCTCGCGCTCCACCTCGCGCCCGTGGGCAGTGAGCATGATGATCGGCAGGCGGGCGTGGCCGGGATCGGCGCGCAGGCGTTCCAACACGTCGAAGCCGCTGATGCCCGGCAGGCTGATATCCAGCAGGACCAGATCCGGGGGGGCCTCGGCCACCCGTGCCAGGGCGCTCTCGCCATCCTTGGCGGTGACCACCTCGAAACCCGCCTGCTGCATCAGGAACTCCAGCGACAGGACGATGTTGGGTTCATCGTCCACCACCAGGACCTTGGCCATGGCGTTCTCCATTCTCGTTGTCATCGTTGTTGTCTTGGGGATTCATTGCTGGTCAGTCTAGTGTCAGGCGCGAGGCGCGGCAAAGGCGACCTTGGCAGAAGATCCACCCGCCTGCGGGCAGCGATGCCTGGGAACGCTATCGCTTCTGGCTGCACCACGCCGAGGGGGCAGGGATGGGGCCGCTGGTGATGCGCCTGATGTTCTCGCGGCTCGGCCAGCCCCCGGTGCCCGCCCTGGCGCGCCCGCTGGGGTGTCTGTTCGCCCGCGGGGTGGAGCAGCAATATCTGGGGCCGGAGATCCGGCGCCTGGGGGACTTCTGGGAGAGCGAGCTGGCCGCGCACCGTGGCGCGGATCGGTGAGTTTCGCCTGGCCGGGGGCTGAGTCTCAGCGGCCGGGATCGTCCTGGCCCTCGGCCCGGGCGCCGGGGCCGAAGGGGCCGAGCCACAGCCACACCTGCAGCACCACCAGCAGCGGCAGCAGCCAGAGCGGCGCCCCGGTGGTGGCCACCAGCAGCCGGTAGATCACGAAGCCGATGATACCGGCCGCCAGGCCCACCAGCGGAAAGAGCAGCGGGCGCTGGTAGCCGGGGCGGCGCGAGAGGCGATAGAGGGTGCCGATGAAGGCGCCGAAGGCACCGGTCGTGGCCAGGGGGAGAAGCAGGTCCTGCATGGCGGTCTCGCTCTGGGTCTTGGTCAGAGGGGTAATACCATCCGGGGCGATCCATCGCCAATGCCGCCTTCGGTGGGTTGCTGTGCCCCGGCAGAGCTGGTAGCGATCACGAAAAAGGGCAGGCCACCGGCCTGCCCTCTGCTCACGGTTGCGGGATGGCCCGTCAGGCCAGCCCGAGCTCGTGGGTTGCTTCCTCACGCATCTTGAACTTCTGGATCTTGCCGGTGACGGTCATTGGGAACTCGTCGACGAACTTCACGTAGCGCGGCACCTTGTAGTGGGCGATCTTGCCCTTGCAGAATGCCTTGAGCCCGTCGGCGTCGAGCTGCTGGCCGTCGACCAGCTTCACCCATGCCATCACCTCCTCGCCGTACTTCTCGTCCGGCACGCCGATCACCTGGACGTCGGAGATGGCAGGGTGGGTGTAGAGGAAGTCCTCGATCTCGCGTGGATAGATGTTCTCGCCGCCGCGGATGATCATGTCCTTGATGCGCCCGACGATCGCCACGTAGCCCTCGTCATCCATGGTGGCGAGGTCGCCGGTATGCATCCAGCCGGCGCTGTCGATCGCCTTGGCGGTGGCCTCCTCGTTGTTCCAGTAGCCCAGCATCACGCTGTAGCCGCGGGTGCAGAGCTCGCCAGTCTCGCCGCGGGGCACCACGGCGCCGGTCTCCGGGCTCACCAGCTTCACCTCCAGGTGGGGGTGGATGGTGCCCACGGTGGTGACGCGCTTCTCCAGCGGGGCGTCGGTCTGGGTCTGGAAGCTCACCGGGCTGGTCTCGGTCATGCCGTAGCAGATGGTGACGTCCTTCATGTTCATGCGGTCGATCACCTTGCGCATCACCTCGATGGGGCAGATGGAGCCCGCCATGATGCCGGTGCGCAGGTGGGTGAGGTCGAAGCTCTCGAAGTTGGGCAGCTCCAGCTCGGCGATGAACATGGTCGGCACGCCGTAGAGGGCGGTGGCGCGCTCCTCGGAGACCGCGCGCAGGGTCGCCTCGGGGTCGAAGCCGTCGCCCGGGTAGATCATGGTGGCGCCGTGGGTCATGCAGCCGAGGTTGCCCATCACCATGCCGAAGCAGTGGTAGAGGGGCACCGGGATCACCATGCGGTCCTCCTCGGTGAGCGCCATGGTGCGCGCCACGAAGAAGCCATTATTGAGGATATTGTGGTGGGAGAGGGTAGCGCCCTTGGGCGCGCCCGTCGTGCCCGAGGTGTACTGGATGTTGATCGGGTCGTCGAACTGCTGGGTCGCCTGCACCTCGGCCAGGTGCTCGGCGGAGACCTCGCCTGAGTGGGCCAGCATCGACTGCCAACTGAACATGCCGGTGAGCGCCCGGTCGGCATCCAGGCAGACCACCCGCTTGAGATCGGGCAGCCTGGCGCTCCTGAAGGTGCCGGGGCCGCCCTCGCGCAGCTCGGGGGCCAGCTCCGCCAGGGTCGCCACGTAGTCGGAGCTCTTGAACTTGCCCTGCAGGATCAGCGTCGAGGCGCCGGACTGCTTGAGAGCATACTCCAGCTCGTGGGTGCGGTAGCTGGGGTTGATGTTGACCAGAATGGCGCCGATCTTCGCCGTGGCGAACTGGGTGATGGTCCACTCGGCGCAGTTGGGTGACCAGATCCCGACGCGATCGCCCTTGGTGACGCCGAGTGCCAGCAGGGCGCGGGCGGCCTGGTTGACGGCGGCCTGCAGCTCGGCCCAGGTGTAGCGCAGCCCCTGATGGAGGCTGATCAGGGCCTCGCGTTCGGGGAAGCGGGCCACCGTCTCATCGAAGCAGTCGCCGATGGTCTGGCCCTTGAGGGGGGTGTCGCTGATGCCGCTGACGTAGCTGATCGGAGTGTGTTGGCGTGTCATCGTCTACCGTCTCTTTGTTGTTGCTGGGTGTGCAGTGGTGCAACACGGTCATGACCTTGGTCGCAGCCGACTCAGTGCGTCGGGGGCTCGACGCCGAGGCTGGACAGCACCTCTCGGGCGCGGCTCTCCACGTCGTCGAGCTCCTTGTGCATCAGCCGGATGTCCTCCAGCTGGCGCTCCAGGTTGGCGCGCTTGTCGGCCAGGATCTCCAGAAGACGCTGAAGCTGGCGGGCGTTACCATCGGGCATGGCGTCATACATCATCACCACCTCGCGGATCTCGGCCAGCGAGAAGCCCAGGCGCTTGCCGCGTAGGGTCAGCTTGAGACGTACGCGGTCCTTATCGCGATAGATGCGCGTCTGCCCGCGGCGCTCGGGAGCCAGCAGCCCTTCCTGCTCATAGAAGCGGATGGTGCGGGGCGTCACCTCGAACATCTTGGCGAGTTCGCCGATGGTGTAGGTGCGTCGCTGAATGGGCAGGCCGCCGGGCTGGGTCGCGGCGCTCGCTGTGCGCTGAGTCATAAGCGTCTTCCTTTATTGTAGGGCGGGGCGAGGCGCAGGCCGCCCGCCTGACGGCAACACTAGCCGAGGTTTACGTTAACGTAAAGTGCTTGTTCGACCATGGGGTGATGTGGGATAAACCTAGCAAGTGCTAGGTTGGTATCAGCCGGCAGCAAGAGGTCAACGGCACGACAGCCAACAACAAGACAATCGACACGTGAAACGAGGATAGCACCATGGATTTCTCCCTGAGCGATGACCAGAGGGCGCTGGTCCAGGCCGCCGCCGACTTCGCGAAGGCCGAACTGGCCGACCACGCCGCCGAGTGGGATGCCAGCTCCCACTTCCCCCTCGATGTCATTCGCCGCGCCGGCGAGACCGGCTTCCTGGGCATCTATACCCCCGAGGAGCACGGCGGGCTGGGCCTGTCGCGCCTCGATGCCTCGCTGATCTTCGAGCAGCTCGCCCAGGGCTGCGTGGCCACCACCGCCTACCTCACCATCCACAACATGGTGACCTGGATGATCGCCAGTTGGGGCGACGACGCCCTGCGCGAGGCCTGGGTGCCGCAGATGATCAGCGGTGAGGCGCTGGGCTCCTACTGCCTCACCGAGCCGGGCGCCGGCTCCGACGCCGCCAGCCTGCGCACCAAGGCCGTCCGCGAGGGCGATGAGTATGTCATCTCGGGCTCCAAGATGTTTATCTCCGGCGCCGGCAGCACCGAGGTGCTGGTGGTGATGGTGCGCACCGGCGCGCCCGATAGCGGTGCCGGTGGGGTCTCGGCCATCGTGGTGCCGGCCGACGCCGCGGGCATCGAGTATGGAAAGAACGAGGAGAAGATGGGCTGGAGGAGCCAGCCGACCCGGCTGGTCAGCTTCGACGGCGTGCGCGTGCCGGTTACCAATCGCCTGGGGGCAGAGGGCGAGGGCTTCAAGTTCGCCATGAAGGGGCTCGACGGCGGGCGCCTCAATATCGCCAGCTGCTCCCTGGGGGCCGCCCAGCACGCCCTGACTCTGGCCCGCAACTACATGAGCGAGCGCAAGCAGTTCGGCCGTGAGCTCAACCAGTTCCAGGCGCTGCAGTTCAAGCTCGCCGACATGGCCACCGAGCTCACCGCAGCCCGGCTGATGGTTCGCCAGGCCGCCTGGCGCCTCGACCAGAACGACCCCGAGGCGCCGGCCCACTGTGCCATGGCCAAGCGCTTCGCCACCGATGTAGGCTTCCAGGTCTGCAATGAGGCTCTGCAGCTCCACGGTGGCTATGGTTATATCCGCGAATACCCCCTGGAGCGGCTGGTGCGCGATACCCGTGTGCACCAGATCCTCGAAGGCACCAACGAGATCATGCGCCTGATCGCCGCCCGTCGCCTGCTGGCCGATGGCGTGATCGAATCCCTTCAGCTTACTTAACAACATAGGGAGTTCAAGATGTCGGACCTTCCCGTGACCTTCGACGAGCTGCCCACCGCCTGCGGCGGGCGCATCGGCGTGGCCACCCTCAATGCCCCCAAGTCCCTCAATGCTCTCTCCCTGGAGATGGTTCGCCAGCTCGAGGCCAAGCTCGAGGCCTGGGCGGTGGATCGCAGCATCGTGGCGGTCTGGCTTGAGGGCAGCGGCGACAAGGCCTTCTGCGCCGGCGGCGACGTGGTGGCCCTCTACCGCTCGCTGACCGAGGCGGGCGACAACCGCGGCGCCGGCCGCGACAGCCTGCTGGCCGAGACCTACTTCACCGCCGAGTACCGCCTCGACTACCGCATCCACACCTACCCTAAGCCGCTGATGGTGTGGGGCGACGGCATCGTCATGGGCGGCGGTCTTGGCCTCATGGCCGGGGGCTTCCAGCGGATCGTCACCGAGACCACTCGCATCGCCATGCCGGAGATCACCATCGGGCTCTACCCGGATATCGGTGCCAGCTGGTTCCTCAACCGCATGCCCCCCGGGGTGGGGGCCTACCTGGGCCTGACCGGCGCCCAGCTCAACGCCCGCGACGCCCTGGATCTTGGCATGGCCGACCGCTTCATCCCCCGCGAGCGGCGCGGCCTGGTGCTTGCCGCCCTGACCGAGGCGGACTACGGCGACCGCAGCGGCCCGGCCCTGCGCGCCGGCGTCCAGGCTGCCCTGGACCGCCATGAAGATCGCGCCACCGCTCCGACGGGCCAGGTGATGCCACGCCTCGATCATCTCCAGGCGCTGGTGGGCGCCGTGGACGTCGCCACCGCCGTGGGTCGAATCCTCGCCGATGACAGCGACGACGCCTGGCTTGCCGCCAACCGGGAGCGCCTGGCCGCCGGCTGCCCGATGAGTGCCCAGCTGGTGTGGCGCATGCTCGACCGGCACGCCCACACCAGTCTCGCCGACGCCTTCCGCGACGAGCTCGTGCTGTCGGTGCAGTGCTGCCGCCACGGCGACTTCGTCGAAGGTGTACGGGCGCTGTTGATCGACAAGGACAAGGCCCCACGCTGGCGCCATGCTGACGTGGCCAGCGTGCCGGAGGAGGCGATCCAGGCGCTGTTCGTCTCGCCCTGGGACAGCGAATCCCACCCGCTGCGCGACCTGGGCCTCGGCCACCGCGTCGGCTGAGGACCTCAAGGCCCCAACAATAACGCCACTATCTCAAGGAGCCATCCATGAAAATCGCCTTTATCGGCCTCGGCAACATGGGCGCGCCCATGGCCAGCAACCTGGTCCGTGCCGGCCACAGCGTCACCGTCTTCGACCTGATGGAAAGCGCCATGCAGGCGCTGGAGAGCGAGGGGGCTCGCCGCAGTGCCAGCGCCGTGGAGGCCGCCCGCGGGGCCGAGGTGATCATCTCCATGCTGCCCGCCGGGGCCCACGTGAAGGGGCTCTACCTGGGCAGAGGCGGTGAGCCGGGCCTGCTGGATGCCGCGGAGGGTCAGCCGCTGGTGATCGACGCCTCCACCATCTCCCCGGACGACGCCTGCGCCGTGGCCGCCGCCGCCGCCGAGCGGGGCATCACCTGGCTGGATGCGCCGGTCTCCGGCGGCGTTGGCGGTGCCAAGGCCGGCACCCTGACTTTTATCGTCGGGGGCCCGGAGGCGGGCTTCACCCGCGCGAAGCCGGTGCTCGAGGCCATGGGCAAGAACATCTTCCACGCCGGCGACCACGGCGCGGGGCAGGTGGCCAAGATCTGCAACAACATGCTGCTCGGCATCCTGATGAGCGGTACCGCCGAGGCCCTGGCGCTGGGCGTGAAGAACGGTATGGACCCGGCGGTGCTCTCCGAGATCATGAAGCAGAGCAGCGGCGGCAACTGGGCGCTGAACGTCTACAACCCCTGGCCCGGCGTGATGGAAGGCTCTGCCGCCTCCCGAGACTACCAGGGGGGCTTCCTCACCGACCTGATGGCCAAGGACCTGGGCCTGGCCTGGGAGCTGGCGCTGGGCTCGAAGTCCTCGGTGCCCATGGGCTCCCAGGCCCGCAACCTCTTCGCCCTGCACAGCGCTCAGGGTAGCGGTGCTCTCGACTTCTCCAGCATCCAGAACCTCTACCGCGCCGGCGAATAACCCCTGGCTGCTGCCCATGGAGAGCTCCCGCAGGGGCTCTCCATGGCGCATGCCTGCCCCTGAAGCCGGCCTCGCTCCCCGCCGTCGGTGTGGCACAATGTCCGCCCGGTATTGCAACGAAGGGTTCGCCCGATGGCATATGTTCTGGTGATGGGCGGTCTTGCGCTGTCGGTGAGCTTTACCCTTGGCTGGGTGCTGTGGCGTGCCTCCCTCTGGGCCTGGGGGCGGGTGGCCGGGCCTCCTGCGCGGCGGCAGGTACAACCCAGGGCGCGCGCCCGCAAGGCGCCAGCAGCTCGCAAGGCGCACGCCAAGCCAAGTGCGAAGCCGGCCCCGCGTGGGCCCTGGGGGCTCACCTGCTGGCTGGCACGCCGCCACTTCGCGCTACCCCTGGCAAGCCTTGCCCTCATTCTCTACGGCCTGACCCGGGTGGTGGAGTTCGGCATGACGCAGCGCCCGCTGTCGCCTCCCGTTGGCTATCACCGCCTGGTGGATGGCCTGGGCTGGCTGGCTGCCGGGCTGCTCGCCCTGGCCCTGCTGAACCTGCTGGCGCGCTGGCGCTGCCGCGAGAAGTGAGCGGCGGCGTCGAGTCGGCTTCCTACCGCATGACGTCCCTCGGGCTGCCGTTTTTCGGTGCTATCCCTTGATTTCCTGCCTCTTTTGCCCCGGCTCCCGCGATGGGGGGGCGTTTCTCCTGGTGCGTCTCGTATCCGTCAGCTCGCCGACCTGCTGCGCGTGGGCCACGGCGACTTCATCCACGCCAAGCTCCAAGCCCTGGCTCAGCGCGCTTGAAAGGATCCTCTGCGGGCGGTATCTCTGTTAGAGAAAAATGTCGATCGATAGTCTATTATTAGATGTAACATCTTAATTTTATGCCACTTGCCGATGTTCCGCCGAGGCCTGCTAGACTTCTTGCCATGATTGCCCTGCCGCCAGGCGGGGTTTTCTCTTTGGCTGAGCAGGGAGACTTCCATGTCCCGCAACATCATCGTTCTCGGCGCCGGGATGGTCGGCGTCTCGGTGGCCTGGCACCTGGCGCGCCGCGGCCACGACGTTACCCTGATGGATCGTCGCGCCCCGGGCCTCGAGACCTCCTTCGGCAACGCCGGCATCATCCAGCGCGAGGCGGTGCGCCCCTACGCCTTCCCCCGGGATCTCGGCACCCTGCTGCGCGTGCTGCCCAACCGCGAGGTGGACATCCGCTATCGTCTGACCGACATGGTGGGTGCGGCGGGGCCGCTGCTGCAGTACTGGATCAACTCCGGCGGGGCGCGCTACGCGCGCATCGTCAACGAGTGGGCCTCGCTGATCATGCGTTGCCAGGATGCCCACGCGACGATGATCGAGGCCGCCGGCGCCGAGGCGCTGGTGCGCAAGGGCGGCTGGCTGGAGCTCTACCGGACCCGCAAGGCGCTAGACGAGCGTCTGGAGGAGGCCAAGGAGAACCACGAGCGCTTCGGCGTGGAGTACGAGGTGCTGGATGCCGAGGCGCTCTATGCCAAGGAGCCGCACCTGGCCGAGGGGCTGGTCGGTGCCATCCACTGGACCCAGCCGTGGATGGTGGCGGACCCGGGCGGCCTGGTGCAGGCCTACGCCGCTAACTTCGAGGCGCTGGGCGGCCATGTGATGCAGGCCAGCGTCGAGGAGGTGCATCAGGTGGGCACCGGCTGGCGCGTCACCACCAGCGAGGGGGACCTGGAGGCGCAGCAGGTGGTGGTGGCCATGGGTCCCTGGAGCGGCAAGCTGCTGTCGCGGCTGGGCCTCGAGGTGCCGCTGTTCGTGAAGCGTGGCTATCACATGCACTACTCGGCGGAGGGAGAGGCCAGGCTCAACCACTGGGTGATGGATGCCGAGCGGGGCTTCCTGCTCGAGCCGATGCGGGCCGGCATTCGCCTGACCACCGGGGCGGAGCTGGCCGACCTGGACGCGCCGCCCCAGTACAAGCAGCTGGCGGCGGCGGAGAAGGTGGCGCGCAAGCTGTTCCCCCTGGGCAAGCGGCGCGATGCCCAGCCGTGGAAGGGCGCGCGTCCCTGCATGCCCGACATGAAGCCGGTGATCGGCGCCGCGCCCGATAAGGAGGGCTTGTGGCTGGCCTTCGGCCACGGCCACCAGGGCTTCACCCTGGGGCCTGTCACCGGAGAGCTGCTGGCCCAGATGATGGATGGAGAGACCCCAGCGGTCGACATGACCCCGTTCCGGCTCGACCGTTTCTGACGGCGCCT
The DNA here is from genome assembly GCF_003182195.1 of Halomonas sp. A11-A. Classification (GTDB taxonomy): domain Bacteria; phylum Pseudomonadota; class Gammaproteobacteria; order Pseudomonadales; family Halomonadaceae; genus Halomonas; species Halomonas alkalicola. Next base: position 1,076 of record NZ_QGTM01000034.1, on the reverse strand, counting down.
CGGGTTGCGAGGCCCTCAACGATAGCGGGCGCCTGGTTGCCAGGCGCCCGCTGTCGCGTCGAGGGAGGCTATCCCTCGGCCCTGCCGTTGCCGCTGTTCCGGCGGCGCAGCTGATGGATGGCCAGCTTGATCAGCACCGTGACCACGAAGACCAGCCAGCCGGCGGTGGCGAAGACGTTGAATAGCAGCATCTTCTGGGGGCCGCTCAGCGGGGCCAGCACGCTCTCGATGACGATGCCGAAGCAGAAGGCCAGGGTCAGCGGCAGCGCCAGGATATGCATCCACATCTCGGTGCGCCGCTTGCGCACGTGGTAGCGGCGCAGCAGCACGCGAATGGGACGATGCACGAAGCTGACCAGTACCAGCGCCCCCAGCATCAGCAGGGCGGCTAGGGTGGGCTCGATGCTGCCTACCTGCGCCGTCAGGCTGATCGACCAGTACACCACCAGCCAGGACAGCCCGGACAGCACGGTGACCAGATCGGCATAGTGGCGCACCTTCGGCATGTTCACTCCCTTCGTTGGATCAGCGGGCATGATACGGGAAATCAGCGCCGCGTGAAGAGCCGGCGAACCCAGTACCAGCGGTTGATCAGCAGCGCGGCGAAGATCAGCGCACAGCCCGAGAGCTGCAGCAGCGTCATGGTCTCGCGGTACCAGGCGGCGGCCAGCAGCGCGGTCCAGACCGCCTCCAGCATCAGGATCACCGCGGCATGGCTTGGGGTGGTGAGCCCCTGGGCGTGCACCTGGAGGAAGAAGCGCAGGGTGCTGGCCAGCAGCACGCTGGCGACCAGCCAGCCGAGGGTCACCCCGCCGATGCGCCCAGGCCAGGGCTCGATCAGAAGCGATGCCAGGCCGAGCAGCAGACCCACCACGCTGAGCTGTATCACCGTGAGCGGCAGGGCCGGCACCCGGTGCACCACTCGTGAATTGACCAAAAAGCGCGACAAGCCTCGGCACTTCAGGCCGAGGAAGGATAGCACGGGCGCCGCAGGCGCCCTATACTACTGGATATAAATATAGCTTCGGGTCACTATGCAACGCCTCCAAGCCTTCAAATACGAACTGATGCCCAAC
>NZ_QGTM01000033.1 GCF_003182195.1 Halomonas sp. A11-A | reverse complement strand
CCGCGCAACCTCCTGGAACGCCTCCAGGCGTACGAGGACGACGTGTTGCGCTTCCTCGACGACCCTGCCGCTCCCTTCACCAACAACCAGGGGGAGCGCGATCTGCGAATGACCAAGGTCCAGCAGAAAATCTCGGGCTGTTTCCGCTCCTGGGAGGGTGCTGAGATCTTCTGCCGCATGCGTAGCTTTCTCTCGACCGCCGTCAAGCAAGGGGTAGCGGCGCATACCGCACTGGAGCAACTGTTTGCGGGGGAGGTGCCAGCCTTCATGCAGCAAGAAGCCCCGACTCAGCCAACCGGTGCTGAATAGTTACGAAGATTCTTGAATTTCATTATTTAAACCTTTAGATGCAATTCGTTAATGGGGGGCAGAAAACCAATCCAGGAGCTGCCCTGCCATTTCCATCAGTTTATTTTTGTCAACGAGAAATCTTTATCGATGCTTTGACCCAACCAGATGAACACCCGTGATTAGCGCCCCATCACTACTGCAACCAGCCGTACCCGAAAGCGCTATTGCTGCCATGGCTCATATGCTTGCTAAAAATACGCTGGGGAAATTTGAAATCGCCCATGGAGAACGCAACATTAAGCACGCAAGCAGCAGAGTCGCTCAAGCATAATGAAGAACCCATATCTGAGGGCACATAGCTATCCCCGCTCACCCACCTTTTTAGTATGCCACGAAGATAATTATTATAGGCTCCTCCATATCTAGAACAGTGAAGACCCTTCCTTTCATCCAGACTTATTACAAGCGCCCCCTGTTTCCGCAAGAGTGTCAGACTCCTGCCGACATCCTGATAATCGAGCAAGGCCATCCCCGTACTCAGCCTGATTTCAACCAGATCGGTTACTCTCTGGGAGAGAAGAGTGTTCAACTGCTGTCGTCGTTCACTAACGCCCCCAGGATTAACCACCGGGGAGAGCCCATTATCTTTCAAAAGAGAATACACTTTCTCAGCAGCACTCCCCTCGCCATTTAGGTGAAGCTTACCAGAGGCCCCACAGGGGTCTATGCTGACCAGAACAACAGTGTCATAGTGCTTCCCCCAAACCATCCGGGAAGGCCCGGAAAAGGCCTCTCCATGTAATTTAATATCTTCGACATCACAAGACACAAACAACGCTGGCAGATAATTCATGGCTGTCTCCCGGCTATAACTTGATTGCGGAAATTACCGATTCACGGTTTTAGCCGATTGCCCACCGATACCGAAGTTCTGCTTAGGCATTTCATTGATAATGATGCGAACACTCTCCATCGGTGCGCCCAGAGATCGGGAAATGGCTTCACTCACTTCCCTGATCAACATCTCCTTTTGGTCATCGGTACGCCCTTCCAGAATATTGATCTGTGCAATCGGCATAAAACCTCCTTACTCAAACCGGGCCGTTATGGTTCCCAGGCCCTGGTATCGAACGCTGATGTTGTCACCAGATTCCACCGCAATCGCAGCAGTGATACCACCAGTCATGATGAAGGTACCCGCCGGGATGTGTTCGCCCCGCTCGGCCAGCAGGTTAGCCAGCATGGCGACACTGGAGGCCGGGTGGCCTAGCACAGCAGCACCGGCACCCACGTCAACCACTTCGCCGTTCTTCTCGACCACCACGCCCAAGGTCTTAAGATCGATACTGGACACGTCGGCCACCTGGCCACCGGTAATGAAACGGCTGGAGGAGGCGTTGTCAGCCACCACACTCACTAAATCGAATTTGAAATTCTCATAACGGGAGTCGATTACCTCCACCGCCGGAATCACGAAATCGGTGGCAGCCAGTACATCACCGATGTGGCACCCCGGGCCATGCAACGGTGCCTTGGTGACGAAGGCGATCTCGGCTTCGATCTTCGGATGAATCAGTTCCTTGGTATTGACCACACCGCCGTCCGGCACGCTAAAGTAGTCCGCCAGGAAGCCATAGATGGGGGTTTCCACACCCATCTGGGCCATCTTGGCCCAGGAAGTCAGGCCCATTTTCATGCCAACCACCTTGTTACCACGGGCCTCCTTACGGCGGCGAATTTCCCACTGTACGTTGTAGGCATCTTCAAAGGTCATGTCCGGAAACTCGGTGGTGACCTTGGTGATGTCGTGGGCATGAAGTTCAGCGTTTTCTACATGCTCTGCCAGGGATAAGACCTGCTCTCGGGTCAAAGTCATACTCATGCTTTTTGCTCCTCTTGCGCCTTCAACAGGTCCAGCGCCACGTCCACGATCATGTCTTCCTGGCCACCCACCATCCGGCGTTTTCCCAGTTCAACGAGAATATCCACAGTCTTCAGGCCATACTTCTGCGCCGCCACTTCCGAATGGCGCAGGAAGCTGGAGTAAACGCCGGCGTAGCCGAGAGCCAGGGTTTCACGGTCCACTCGCACCGGGCGGTCCTGCAGCGGGCGCACAATGTCGTCGGCGGCGTCCATCAGGGCGTACACGTCGGTGCCATGGTTCCAGCCAAGCTTGTCGAAGGCAGCAATGCAAACTTCTAGTGGGGCGTTACCGGCACCGGCCCCCATACCCGCCAGACTGGCGTCGATGCGGTCACAGCCTTCTTCCACCGCCACGATGGAGTTGGCCACACCCAGGGCCAGGTTGTGGTGGGCGTGAATGCCGGTTTGGGTTTCAGGCTTGAGAACGTCTTTGAGAGCCCGGAAACGATCACGAATATCATTCATGTTCATGGCACCGCCCGAATCAACCACATACAGACAGGTCGCGCCGTAGTTTTCCATCAGTTTGGCTTGTTCAGCCAGGCCCCTAGGGGTCTGCATGTGGCTCATCATCAGGAAGCCAACAGTGTCCATACCCAGCTTTCGGGCATGTTCAATGTGCTGTTTGGACACATCCGCTTCAGTACAGTGGGTCGCTACGCGAACTATGCGGGCACCCGCCTTGTAGGCATTGTCCAGATCGTGGACGGTGCCGATACCGGGCAGCAGCAGGGTAGCGATTTTGGCGTGTACCACTACTTCGGCGACCGCTTCGATCCATTCCAGGTCGGTGTGGGCGCCGAAGCCATAGTTGAAGCTGGAGCCCTGGAGGCCGTCACCGTGGGCGACCTCGATGCTGTCTACTTTCGCCATGTCTAAAGCACGAGCAATATCCTGCACGTTCTTGATGGAGTACTGGTGACGGATGGCGTGGCTGCCGTCGCGCAGGGTCACGTCGGAGATGTAGAGTTTCTTGCCAGGGTTAACAGTCATGGTTCAATCTCCTCAGTGGATCAGTGACTCGGCGATGCGCTCGGCGGTGCCGAGGGCCGCGGAGGTCATGATGTCGAGGTTGCCGGCGTAGGCCGGGAGGTAATGGGCGGCGCCTTCGACTTCCAGGAAGATGGAGGTTTTCAGGCCACTGAAACGACCCAGGCCCGGGACGTTCATGGGCTGCTCTTCCGGGATCACGTCAAACTGCACTTTCTGCTTGAGGCGGTAGCCGGGCACGTAGGAAGACACCGCTTGCACCATTTCTTCGACCGAGGCTTCCACTTCCGCCTGGTCGGCGGCGTCGGACAGCACGTACACGGTGTCGCGCATCAGCAGCGGGGGCTCGGCCGGGTTCAGGATGATGATGGCCTTGCCCTTCTGGGCGCCGCCGACCACTTCGATGGCCTTGGAGGTGGTTTCGGTGAACTCGTCGATGTTGGCACGGGTGCCGGGGCCGGCGGACTTCGAAGAAATAGACGCCACGATTTCGGCGTAGTGCACTTTAGCTACACGGGAGACGGCAGCCACCATCGGAATGGTGGCCTGACCACCGCAGGTGACCATGTTGACGTTGCCTTCCTGCAGGTTCTGCTCCAGGTTCACGACGGGGACGCAGTAGGGGCCGATGGCCGCCGGCGTCAGGTCGATGATCTTCAGGCTTTCCTTGTGGCCCCGCAGGAACACTTCGTTGTGCATGTGGGCACCGGCGGAGGTGGCGTCAAACACGATGTCGATGTCGGCAAATTCCGGCATCTTCACCAGGCCATCCACGCCTTCGTGGGTAGTGGCCACGCCCATGCGGCTGGCGCGGGCCAGGCCATCGGATTCCGGGTCGATGCCGACCATGGCGCCCATTTCAATATTCTTACCGTTACGCAGAATCTTGATCATCAGGTCGGTGCCGATGTTGCCCGAACCGATGATGGCGGCTTTCAGTTTCTTGCTCATAATCTTGTCCTCTTTCGGTCCGGATCAGACAAAGCGCACTGACGCGCTGCCAATCCCGCCAATGTCCACACGCATGGCGTCACCGGCTTTCACCGGCTCCAGCGGTACCAGGGAGCCTGACAGGATGACTTCACCTGCTTTCAGGGAAATGCCGAACTCACCCAGGGTGTTGGCCAGCCACGCCACGCAGTTCACCGGGGAGCTCAATGCAGCCGCGCCGGCACCGGTGCTGATGATGGAACCGTTCTTCTCCACCACCATGCCGCAGGTCACCAGGTCAACGTCTCCGGGGGAGACCGCGTTGTCGCCGAGTACAAACAGGCCACAGGAGGCGTTGTCGGCGATGGTGTCCTGAATGGCGATCTTCCAGTCCCGAATTCGGGAATCGACAATTTCGAAACAGGGCATGATGCATTCGGTGGCCGCCAGCACATCGGCGTTGGTCACGCCAGGGCCGGTCAGGTCTTTTTTCAGAATAAAGGCGATTTCGCCTTCGGCACGCGGCGCAATCAGGCGGTCGCTGATAGGCACCACTTCACCGCTGTTGAACACCATGTCGTCGGTCAGGTAACCGAAATCCGGCTGGTGTACATTCAGCATGTTCATCACCGCCTTGCTGGTGACGCCAATCTTCTTGCCGATGATCCGGGCACCGGCCTGTTGCCGGCGCTCAAGCATGCGCAGGGAGATGTGATAGGCATCTTCAATGCTAATGTCTTCGCCACGGTTGGTCAGCGGCGAAATAGCTTCACGCTTGACCATGGCTTCGTAAAGCTCGTCTCCAAATGCCTGGATCTTTGCCTGTTCCATCACTTATCTCCGACAGCGGCCTGATCCGCTTCATTCAGAAAGTCGTTGACCAACCGGGAAAACCGATCGGCATGCTCAATCTGGGTCCAGTGGCCGCAGCGCCCGAATACATGCAGCTGGGCACGATCGATCAACTCTGCCAGTTTCAGTGATGCTTCTACCGGAATGACCTCATCTTCACGGCCGTGCAGTATCAAGGTCTCGTGGGGCAACGCGCGGATGTCCTCTTCCGGGCTAGCCAGGTTGTCCACCCAGCGCTGGCGCGGAGCCGGGAACATGGCGGCAAAGGACTCCTGGAAACCGGGGCGAATGCTGGCCTGGTAACGCATTTCTGCCAGTTCGTCGGTCAACAGCCCCTTGTTGAAGGCAAATACATCCATCAACCGGCGCATGGTTTCTAGCGAGGGCTGGTAACCCCAGACTTCGTCCAGACCCTTGGTTATGGGGAAGCTGACACCTACAGACCCCATTAACACCAGCCGGCGTACCCGTTGCGGGTGCTCAATAGCTAGGGCCAGGGCAAGGCCACCACCAAAGGAGTTACCCACCAGGTCCACCTGTTCCAGGCCCAGTTCATCCAGCACACCGATGGCATGCTTCACCCAGCGCTCGCGGTTGTAGATCTGGTCTTCCGGGCGCTCGCTGTAGCCGAAGCCCAGCATGTCCGGCGCGATCACACGGCGGTGTTTGGCCAGCTCGGGAATCACCAGGCGCCAGTTAGCCCAGGCGGTCACGCCGGGGCCGGAGCCGTGAATCATCATCAGCGGAAATCCGCCTTTGCCGTGATCATGTAGGTTGGTCCGGTAGCCGGCGGCGGTAATCTCGCGCCCGATTTCAGGGCTGTGTACAGGTGCATTCATGGCTACCTCACAGTTTGATACAGACATTCTTCATTTCGGTGTAGAACTCCAGGGAGTGCACACCACCCTCGCGGCCGATACCGGACTGCTTGCTGCCACCAAACGGCGTGCGTAGGTCCCGCAGGAACCAGCTGTTCACCCAGATGATGCCGGCTTCAATCTGCCCTGCTACCCGGTGCGCGCGGCTGACGTTTTCGCTCCAGATCGCAGACGCCAGGCCGTAAGGCAGGCTGTTGGACAGTTCGATGGCTTCTTCTTCGCTGTCGAACGGGCGAATGTGGCAGCAGGGGCCGAAAATTTCGTCGGTCACCACCGCAGAATCGTCCGGCAGGCCGGTCCAGATCGTGGGCTGAACCCAGGCGCCGCCGGCGTACTCCTCCGGCATGTCGGGCACACCACCACCGGTCACCACCGTGGCGCCGTCGTCCACCGCCTTCTGGTAGTAGGACAGCACTTTTTCGCGGTGCTTCAGGCTGACCAGCGGGCCGAAATTGGCCTTGTCGTCATCGGGCGGTCCGATGCGCAGTTTTTCCGCTTCTGCTTTCAAGCGGGAGACAAACTCGTCGAAGATGGAACGTTCGACATAGACTCGTTCGGTGCCCAGGCAGACCTGGCCACAGTTGACGAACGCAGAGCGCATGGTGCCTTCGATGGCCTTGTCCATATCGCAATCGGCGAACACCAGGCCGGCGTTCTTACCACCTAGCTCCAGGGAAATGTCCCGAATGCCTTTGGCGGCCGCTTTCATGATCACCTCGCCGGTGCCGGTTTCTCCGGTGAAGGTGAAGCCGTCTACCTCCGGGTGAGCCGTGAGGAAGGCGCCGGCGGAATCGCTACCGAAGCCGTGCACCACGTTATACACGCCGTCCGGCACGCCGGCTTCCTTCATCACTTCGCCCAGCAGGGCGGTGGTGGTCGGTGTCTCTTCGGACGGCTTGACCACCACGGTGTTACCACAGGCCAGCGCAGGACCAACTTTCCAGGTCATCAGCAGCAACGGCAGGTTCCAGGGACTGATTACGCCAATCACACCCTTGGGACGGCGTACGGCGTAGTTCAGCGCGCCGGCGCCATCGGGAGTGGCCATCTCAAAACTTTCCGCTGCCACGTTCTTGACCATGTCGGCGAAGACTTTGAAGTTGGCCGCACCCCGGGGGATGTCGATGTGGCTGGCCATGGACTTAGGTTTGCCAGTGTCCTGGCACTCCGCTTCCAGAAACTCGTCAAAGCGCGCGTTGATACCATCCGCCACCTTGTGAAGAATCCGGGTACGCTCGTCCAACGTCATTCTGCCCCAAGGCCCGCTCAGTGCAGCGCGGGCCGCTTGCACGGCAGCGTCCACTTCGTCCCGTCCGGCTTCGTGCACCTTGGCAATCACCTTTCCGTTGACCGGATTGACGTTATCAAACAGCTTTCCGCTGGCGGAACCAACGTATTGGCCATTGATGTAATGTTTAATCTCTCTCATTGCTGCTTGGTCCTGTTGACTCTGAATCAGGTCATCACTGTCAGGAAGCGCTCGTTCAGTACCCGATCGTGATAAAAGATGGCCTTGCCGAGATCTTCTGCCTTCCAGGTGACAGGTTTGTGATCTGGATAATGATAGTCACCACCACAGAAGACTTCGTTGCGATTGCCGGACGGATCAAAGAAGTAAATGGTCTTGCCGTGGGTTAGACCGTGGCGGGTGGGCCCTATATCAATGGAGGTGTCGGTCATGGAAATCAGGTCCGCCGCGCGCAGTACGTCTTCCCAGGTCTCCAGGTAAAAAGAGGCGTGGTGGAACTTACTCGGCTCTTCGCTGTGGATAAATGCAACATCGTGTTCCTTCATGGACACAGTCAAGAACTGGGCAATACGAGTGCCCTCCGGGTCCAGAACCTGTTCGGCCAAATGGAAGCCCAGAACATTCACGAAAATATCGTACACCGCCGCTAGCTCAGGACCATAAAACAGGCAGTGGTCGAACCGCACGGACTTCATGCCCTGCAAACCACGAGGCCAAGCCTCCGGGTTGACACTGGAGATACCCCATTTTCCGGTGTACTTCTTGTCGGCGTAGAGTTCAAACGCGTGACCGGAGGGGACCGAGAAGCGAATGCGTCGGCCGCAATCCTTCAGTTCGCCTTCAGGGATCTGCTCCACATCGACGCCGTAGGCCACCAGGTCTTGTTCAAGCCGGACAAGAGCCTCTTCATCCACCACCTTGAAGCCCATGAAATCGCAGCCTGGCTCATCTGCCTCTCGCAACACCAGAGAGAACTTGTCTACTTCGGTCCAAGCCTTAAGGTATACACGGCCTTGATCATCGCGGTCTGTTTCAATCAAGCCGACTAGTTCCACATAGTGTTTAACGGCCGCTTCCATATCGAGAACGCGAATCTGGGCGTGACCGGGACGCATTACACCTTTTTTCATGACTATTACCTCATTGCTGTTTTTGCTTAAGAGTTATTTACTTTTCCAGCTACATGCTGGGCTGGCACTCGATTACAAGGTTATTTTTGGGGTAAATGCGGCAAGCCAGCACTTCGCCCTTTTCCATGCTCTCAACTGGAACATGGCGCTTGCTCATTTTTCCGCACTCGTAACTACCACTTAGTACCTTGATCATGCAGTAGCCACAGCCTCCCCCCCTGCAACCAACTGGAACACACCTTATTCCTACCTGTTCCATTCCCTTGAGTACGCTCTGTCCCTCCTTGCAGGTAAATCTGTCTCCCGTTGTTTGATTGAAAACTTCAAATTCCGCACCCATGGCTCATCCCCTTCATATTTTCTTGAACAGGGCGGAGCGCTGGGTATCTTCAGCTCCATCTGCTGCGGTCAGAAATTTCTCCATAAAGATGTCCCGCTCGAACAGGCGACCCCTCATTAATGTAGTGATAGCAGCATCGATCATAGGAGGGGGGCCACACAGGTATGCCTTGTGGCCAGCGAAGCGACCACCGAAATACTCTTTGGCAGCATCATGAACGAAACCATGGAACCCCTGCCAGCCCTTATCTTCTTCGGCCTGATTCAGTGCTGGCACATAGGTAAAGTTTTCGTGGTTACGGTCCAGGTTCTCAAATAGTTCACGATTATAAAGCTCGGCAACGTTGCGAGCCCCCTGGAATAGGATGATTTTCCTGTCATCGCTTTTTTCCAGCAGATCAAGAACCATCGACTGTGGGCTGGATAGCCCTGAGCCACCGGCAATAAAAATCAAGTCACCAGGCTGAGAGCTCCGCACAAAGAACTGACCGTAGGGACCAGACAGGTGCAGCTCGTCTCCCGTCTTCAGCTGCTCGTGAATATAGGTGGTGGCAGCTCCCCCCTCTACCAATCGCACATGTAGCTCGACTTCATCAGGCTTACTTGGTGGGTTGGCCAAGGAAAAGGCCCTTGGGCCACCCACTCCCGGCAACTCGATGTTGATATACTGCCCGGCCTGAAACTTCATCGGGCGATCCAGCTTAAGGTGAACGCCCTTAATGGACGGCGAAAGATCGACGATATCAGCGACCGTGGCGACATAGTCCTCGACTGGACAGCCTTCAAAGTCCGGGTCTACATCGATGTCGGCTTCGATAGTGACGTCGCTTTCCACTGTGGCGCAGCAGGCCAGCACCTTGCCTTCGCCTCGCTCCACGTCCATCAGGGCAAACGGTGAGGCGTCGCCAATCTCGACGTCGCCCTCAAGCACCTGCACCTTGCAGGTAGCACAGGTGCCGTGACCGCATGCAAACGGCAACCAGACGCCCTGGCGGAGCGCCGCCGCGAGGATGGTCTGGCCTTCCTCCACTTCGATCTGCTCGCCAATGGGTTCGATAGTTACGGTATGGCTCATAGCACTACCCTCAGTATCCGACGCCAGCCATGCCTTTGAGGTCAGGTGTTGTGACCGTCAGCATGCTTTTGTGATCAATGCCGTTATCTATCAGGCTGGCATCCGCATCCGGGGTAAACGGCTCATCGTTCAACAGCCATTCGGCATTCAGGAAATCCGCCTTGCTAGAATCCGGGTGCGCTGCAGTTGCCGGCTTGAGAATTTCTTCAATCAGGGCACGGAAGGTCATGTCCGGCTGAACCGACAACGCTAACGGCGCGCAGAACATCAGGTGATCAGTCCAGTAGACATACAACAGCTGCATGCCGTTAAAGTTCTCGACCTTGTCTTTGGGCTCGAATTTGTAGTCGTATAAAGCGTTTACACTCATGATGGTCACCTTGTTGTTTTTGTGGGTGGTTCGCCCGGCGCCAGTGGCTACCGGGCGACTCCCGGGTCAGTATCAGGCGGCGTCCTGGTTCTCATCAGCAGGCTTTTCGCCCTTGATGGCCATCCAGCGCTTGTGGTCCGGCGAACCGAGGTACTCGAAATTGTCCTCGCCGATGTTGATGTGGTAGTACTTCTGCACCACGGTCTCGATATCTTCGCCTTCGCAGTTACCCTGATAGATCTGATGCACCGGCAGCCAGGCCTGCACGTATTTTTCCGGCTCGTGCTTGAAGATGTCGCAGCATCCTTCGGAGCAGAAATGGTAACGCTCGCCTTCATGAACCAACTGACGATGGCTCAACTTGGTGGGCGCGCCCATTTCGGTGAACAGGTTCGGTACCTGGCACACCTGGCACAGTTGCGGCAGGGTGTTATTGTAGAAGCGACGGCCAGCGGCGGCCTCTTTCGCCAGGAACTCGTAGCGCGGACGGTAGTACTTGTCGAAAGTGTCCGGGTACTTTTCAGACATCCAGTCCATTTCTTCCTTCTTTGGAACCCAGGTATGGAAGTTGGTGGCATAGCTATACTGGTAGAAAGTGGTCCACAGCTGGTGGCTCAGGTGATGCTTGGCATCGTTGGCCACGTCCTGGTACTTGGGCGGACGGATGCCGTAACGCTCCAGATCCTGGAACAGGGCTCCACCGTTCTGCTCGTAATACACTTCCCAGGCCTCGGCCCAGCTCATCACCTTGTTCGGCAGCATGTAGTCCATCATCAGGCTGACCAGGCTGAGCAGGCGGAATCCGCGCCAGAACCACTTATCGATCCAGCGCTGAACAATGGGCACGTTGTCTTCGTGCTGCTCCAGGATGAACTTGATCACCTCAAGGCCCAAGGTCATGTGGCGTGCTTCGTCTGACTGGGCAGAGAAGCCGAAGGTCACGGTGGCCATGTCGCCGTTGTATGCGGCGCCCGACATAAACGGAACAAACACGAGGTTAGTCAGCACATACTCGAACGAGAACGAAATGGCGGTCAGGAATTCGAACGGGCCAGCGGAGCGAGCATCGTCAAAGAACGACTTGGGCACCGACAGGAACCACACCCGGTCGTGCATGTGCGCAGCATCATGCAGGCCGTTAAAGTGCTTGTTGTAATGACTCATGGCGTGTTGCTGGGTCTGCGAATGACGCAACTCGTCAATCGACTGCATCTGACAAGCCACCCGCGCACCAGCACCACTGAACTGACGACCTGCCTTGGCATAACCCTGGTAGGCCCCATGTTCCAACGGAGATATGCCACCTATGAACAGCTTCAGGGCGTTGACGTAGCGAGCGTCTGAAATGTTCTGGTGGCCATTATTCTGGGCAAACGCATCAAAAATGGCGTACAGCTTCTTCTCTTTTTCCGCCTGATACTTCCAGTACGAATCCATGGTCAGACGGAATGGGTCTTCCCACTGAGACCAATCGGTAATCTTGATACCTTCAAAGTCCTCGTGCGGAAAAATGTCTTCTTTTTTCTGGTAGGTAGGCTCCCAACTCATGTCGCGGGTCAGATACTGGTATTTGTCTTTGAGATTCAATTTCTTGTTTTGAACAGCCATGATGATTCTCCCAATTAATTCCACTCAAGAATAAAATGGTCATCGTCCTCATCGACATTGCCGCCGATGCTGATGACGTTTACGAGCATTTCCTGAACATCCCAATCGCGAGCCAGCTTTTCTTCCATCGTTTCCCGGTTTATCACCAGGCGCTTCTCAGCCTGGATCCGGATCAACGCAGGCTGGTGCTGTATTTCCGCATGAGGGTTATCCTCCATAACCGCTTCGGCTAGATAGCGAGAGTCGTCGTTGTCCTGAAATACAATGAATACCAACTGGCTCATGCTGAGACTCCCCTACTCTGCAGTCCGAATTTCTTCAGGCGGGTAGAAAGCTCCGCCCGGGCTTCATCCAGAGCGTCAATACCCACCGAGGCTTCTGCCAGTGGTTGGAGAGCGCTATAAACCTGCGGCTCCCACTGATCGATCCACGTCTGGAGCAGTTCGCAATTGGCTTCGCTCTCACCGGCGACGGCTTTGATCATGGCGTTGGTCCAGCGAAGGGATTCTTTGTACCAGTCGCGCATGAACTCGGTCAGCATGGAAACGTCTTCCGCACCCTGAGTCGCAAGCCAGGCATCCATTTTGTGGTACACCAGGGTGTACATCAGTCCATCCAACAGAATGTTCTGAACCAGGGTCAGTTCGAACCAGTCATCAACGACCAGGGTGTCCTCCACGAGTTTGCGCATGGGCTGCCACAGCTCGTCATCCATCCAGTAGCCTTTGGACTCGTCCAGTGCCTTACCGGTATTACCGTCAATCAACAGAGCAATGCGAGACAGGTACTGACCAATGCCCAGACGATCCATCGCGGCGTAGATGTGCATCTGGGAAACGGTGGTGGCTACAGCGTCACCCGAGATCTTGCTGTTGTTCATGTTGGCGCCCAGTTCAACATGACGAAGAGGCACCAGCAGGCGCAGCAGCTGCTTCTGAGTCTCTTCCGGCAGGCGCGTCAACAAGTTGCGCTTGTCGCAAAAACCAAAGCTGGTCTCGGCGGACTCCTGCATTTTGGCCCGGTTGCCTACGTAGACGCCGTAGTAGTACTGGCGGGGATCAGACACCGCGTACCAGTCGTCCATGCGGATGGCGGTACGGCGATCATCATTGAGCTCGTATCGGGAATCCCATTGGGGGCGATAGTGGAAGTTGGTTTTCGCCTCCAGGTCGTAGCTCGCTTCCTGATAGCGGGTCGCCGGCTTATCACCGAAACGACGGGCAATGTGACTGTAGGTCTGGCGGATGGGTTCCACCGAATTGGTCTTGATTTCAATGCTCATATCAACCTTACCATTAGTTATTATACAGTGGAGGTTTTGAGGATTACTTAGTAACGCTGTCCCCGTTCGCCGAAACGCCACTTGATCATGTCCTCATCTATCTCGCGGATCATTTCGGCATCCATATGGACAACGTTGTTGTGCTTGCAGAAAAGCTCGAAAGCCTCAGTAGGAAGGACGAGCTCTACAAACAGCTCCGGATAACCGATAGCGAAGTCAAACTCCACAAAACGGTCACCTGGTTCGCTACGAACCCTTATATAGCGAGTCAACTCATCGAAGGTTTTGGTTTCGATTTCCGTCGTCATTGCTTGCACCGATTTTTTAGTTGTTGTCCTGTCCCGTCATAAGCAACCCCCATGCCAAACATGCAAAATGCCTAGAAAAACACCAATAACATTCTGTTTTTTAACAATTTATATAAATACCCGCGGGTACTGGCCAACCCAGTCTGGAGCCATTTCCTGACCGCGACCTCGGCCGCCTGATGATCAAATGCTCAACCCCAAATGGCCTCGTCACCAAATGCTTGTCGAACTAAAGTCGAAGTCGTGATGATCTCATCCCCCGCTCCTTACCTGCATTCGTTCACAGTAAGGTGAGCCAGGAAAATGGCTGCACCCCTGCGTCATGAATGGTCCATGAACGGCACTACAGTAGGCCCGTACAGCTGTGCCTGTGTGACAGGGACGATACTCCAGCGGGTCAGAGCGATGGATCTACTTATCGGGTCAGCAATGGCTCCGATAGCAGACGAAGGATATCTGTCAGAGCGGGCTGTGCTTGAAGATCCGAATGGCATCATTCTTGCAAAGCGCTGTCTGGCTGCCTTAACCTGCCTGGGCACTCTGTTGCCCCATGGAATGGCAACCGTCACTCATCTGGATGGAAGAGCTCCCATGACCACATCGATAGACAAGGCCCTTACCGTTGTCGTATCTCGCCGGGTAATAAAGGGCAAGGAGGCTGATTTTGAGGCGTTGAGCGCTGAAATGACCAGGCGCGCCTCTGCATTCCCTGGCTACCTTGGTGCCACCTTGTTTAGGCCCGCTTCTCCGGATGACCCGGAATATCGTATTGTCTTCAAGTTCGACAATGAAAAATCGCTAGCAGCTTGGGAGGAATCAGAACAGCGCGCCGAGCTATTGGAAACAATTGAGGGGTTGCTCGTGACTCCCAGTGAGCGGGAAGTGACGGACGGAATCGTCGCCTGGTTCACCCTGCCAGGTCACAATCCGGTCAAACCACCTCCCAGACACAAGATGGCAATGGTGAGCTGGCTAGGCCTTTACCCGGCCGTGACACTTGTCTTTCTGCTGTTCGGCGGGCTTCTTGAACAGGTTCCCTTGCTGCTGAGAACCTTGATCGTCACCGCCGTGGTCATGTTCCTGATGAGCTACTTGATCATGCCGCACATGACCCGATGGTTCTCGTTCTGGCTGTTTCCGGGTCGTGATAGGAATATACGCTAACGTTAAAATACCTGGATCTTCCACTCGGGAAGTCAGTCGATTATTATCCCGGTAAATATTATACCGGGATAATGAAAGCACGGGGAGATTCCCTCGCTGGCCGACAGGCCAGCGCGAGTCCTCGCCGTTCGCTGATACTCTGCGTGTCGGCGAAGGAAGTAAATAATTTCTGATCAAATAATGCCCGCCTTCTTCAGTCTATAAGATAGTGCCGGGCGCGTCATGCCAAGCATCCTGGCTGCACGAGCGATGTTCTGATCGGCTTCATCCATGGCCTTCTGAATCAGGGTTTTTTCCACCTCCTCCATGCTTAGCCCCTTACTCAGTATCTCGTCAGGCCAGCTGCGCGCTGATTGACCTGCCTGGCCTGTAGTCACGTTGCCTGTGGCATCAACACGGTCTACTAGCCCCCCCTCCGAAATGACGGGTGGAGTCATGAACAGGGCTTCCTGACTAATGCTTTCATTGTTATCTGTCAAGATCACCCCTCGCTCAATCACGTTCTCAAGCTCTCTTATATTCCCTGGCCAACGATAATTTAGGCAGAGCTCTAGAGCCTTGTCGGAAAGGCCGAGTGTGTGCTTTTCATATTCTGCCTGAAACTTATCCAGAAAGTGCCTGACCAGCAGGGGCAGGTCTTCCAGCCTCTCCCGCAATGGCGGTATCTTGACCGGAAAAACATTAAGACGATAGAAAAGATCGGCACGAAACCTTCCTTCCGCCACAGCCTGTTCCAGGCTCTCGTTCGTGGCGGCAATAACCCGAACATTCACCTTTCTCACACGGTTGTCCCCCACCCGCTCGAGTTCGCTTTCCTGCAGGACTCGCAGCAAGGTTGCCTGTGCCCTTGGAGTCAGCTCGACCACCTCATCCAGAAATATCGTTCCACCATCGGCGCGCTCGAACCTTCCCTCCCGGGACTGGGTAGCACCGGTGTAGGCCCCCTTTTCCACCCCGAAGAGCTCCGCTTCTATTAAGTCCGGCGGGATGGCAGCGCAGTTGACCGCAATAAAAGGCCCATCAGAACGTTCACTGCGAAGATGTACGCTACGTGCAATCACCTCCTTGCCGACCCCAGTCTCACCAAGTAAAAGTACGGAAACTTTTCCTTGGGCAGCCTTGTCGATCATCTTGCACACTTTATTGTAGGATTTAGACTGTCCGATACCGTAGTATTGCCCCTGCTGATTTTCCAGACTGCTACGCAGTGAAGTCAATTGAGTCTGAAGATTGTATAGCTCTTCAATTATTGGATCAGTCTTAAAGTGTCTGGAAAACTCCTCTGCATCTTCCCAAGCTTCTGCAGGCTTCCCCTCAATGATGCATTTTTCATCGCCGCAACCGCGGCAGCTTACCTCATGAAAAATAATTTCTCGCCCCATGAATGAAGAGGTATAGGCACAAGCGTAGCCCAGCAGCGCCCAGCAGGCCGGTTCTTCCATCGTGCCCAGTTCAGTCTGACAGATTTCAACTTCCCAAGAGTCTACCCATTCGAAAATCCCATAAAACTCCCCAGTCTCAACATCCATGTCTATTTCAATCGGCACAACTTTGACCATCCCCTTGAGGGAATGGAGCTGGGGCCCAACAAGAAAGATGTCTAGATCACTGCAGTTAGGCCGAAGCTTTCTTGCTAACTCTGCATCTCGCAGGCCGGACTGATAACCAAGGCGCATAAAAAAACCCTTGGCACGCTGAACTCCCATGCTGTTTACTATTTCACGGCGGAAGGCTGCCAGTGAAGTTAGATTCATCATTAGTGCTCGTTGTTCACCGAACCATATCTTTCCCTCTGTGCTGTGGAACTGTATTTGTTTCGTCAGATCTTTAAAATCCGAATGGCTCAAGTGGGGTTTATAGCTGGCACTCATTGCAATCCTCTTCATTGTTTATTTTTTTCAAACAAAGGGAGCTCTGAATTTCAATAGCTTATTAATCTCCTGATTGCCCATGGTTCCCGGTGACTTTTTTCGAAATAGCACTGCTGCCACAGAATCCACTCCCATTCTGTTCCGTTGCATCCTACCCAGCTAAATCAGTTGTGCGCCGTGATGTCTTCAGCTTCATAGTCACCCTCACTCTACTAGAAAAGCAACCTGCCATTCCAGAGGATCTGGACTTAGGTAAACGCTGAAGAAGTTTCGTCGCAGTTGCCTGGAAGCTCCCGGCGGAGTAAGAATTTTATGATTCTTCGTCACATCAAGTGGATTTGGCCTGATCGAGCAGGCGACCCGCGGGGCTGCCGATTAGATAGATCATCGTAATGAAGTTGGCCTCGTTCCGGTAGACGCGCGCGTGACCTGGCCGCATAGAAGAGTCTGCTCATGCCCTCCAGGCGGGCGTTGGTCAGCCCCGAGCTCCAGCGCCTCACGACCTTGCTCGGCATGCCGCTCCAAGGTCGTCAGAGCCTTCGCCATCGCTTGAGCAGCGCCTTATTGGTGACCGCTTCCCGTATGACCTTGAGGTAGTTCTTGATGCGCCACCGGGCGGCTCGTCGTGTCGGAGCCTTTTGGATCCACTGTAGCTTCTCCTTGATCACACAGGCATCGCCGGTGACCCCTTGGTCGGCAACTAGCTCTTGCAGGGCTGCCAGCTGCTTGGCCGTCGGGTTGCCGTTGTCCAGGCTATTTAGCACCGCCCAGCGAAGAGCCGCCGACCAGCCGGCCACTCCTGCGGCCACGAAGTTGTTGCCGGTGTTCGGGTCGCGCTGCGCTTCGCAGTGCTCTTTGCCGGGCGCTCACTGCCGATTTTCGAAAAGGTCCACCACCAGGATGGCTGCCAACACTGTGAGGCGTACTTGTTGGCCGCCCTGGCCGAGATACTCCCCGACAGCGCCACGCCGATCCTGGTCACTTATGCAGGCTTTCGCAATCCCTGGTTCAAGGCAGTCGAGGCGCGTGGTTGGTACTCTGTCGGCCGGGTGCGTAGCCGGGTGCGTAGCCAGGTTCGCTGCCAGCTGCCTGGGGGCAAGTGGTAGCCGGTGGCGGATCTGCTTCCGCAAGCGTCCTCAGTACCGCAAGCGCAGGGCTCCGTCCAGATCGCCGAGAGCAACCCGCTGTCAGGCGACACGTAAAACTGCCTCCCAGGCGACACGGAAAACTGACCCCTCCGTGAGCTCACCAGGAGGGTCCATTCATGCAGCAGCTCGGATTTAACGTTCCCCACACTCAGGTACGAGGGGAACCGATGCAGAGCCCAGAGGATGTCGCCGCCATGCTGCGCCTGAAGGCCTGTGGCTGGGGCACTCAGCGCATCGCCGACGAGCTCGGTGTCAGCAGGAACACCGTCAAGCGCTACCTGCGCCAGGGCGGCTGGGCGCCCTACGCGAGGCCGCAGCGCAGCAAGTCGCTTGAAGGGCTGGAGGAATGGCTGAAGGCCCGCTTCCTGCAACACGCCGGCAACGCCGCCGTGGTCTTGCAGGATCTGCAGCTCGAACACGGCCTCACGGTCAGCCTGCGCACGGTGGAGCGCACTTGCGCGCCCTTCCGCCAGGCACTGGCTGCCGAAGCCAATGCCACGGTGAGGTTCGAAACACCACCCGGCAAGCAACTGCAGATCGACTTCGGCAGCCGCCACATCACCATCGGTGGGGAGTCGATCAAGGTCTTCCTGTTTGTCGCCACGCTCGGCTACTCCCGCCGCCACTATGTCCGCGCCTTCCGGCACGAGCGCCAGTCGGCGTGGTTCGCCGGCCTGGAAGGCACCTTCCGCCACTTTGGCGGGGTTCCGGAGCAGGTGCTGCTGGATAATGCTCGAGCGCTGGTCGACCACCACAACGCGGCGACCCGCGAAGTGGTGTTCAACGATCGGCTGGCAGCCTTTGCGCGCTACTGGGGGTTCCGGCCGGTGGCCTGTGCGCCGTACCGCGCCCGTACCAAGGGCAAGGATGAGCGCGGCGTTGGCTATGTGAAGCGCAACGTCATCGCTGGCCGGGCCTTCGCCTCCTGGGCGGCGATGGAGGCCCACCTGAGCTGGTGGATGCGCGAGATCGCCGACCAGCGGGTCCACGGCACCACCGGAGAGCTGCCGGCAGTGCGCTTCATCGCCGAGCCGGTCCAGGTCAGCGTGACCGACGGCGAGCTGCGGGTGCACCACGCCGGCCGCGAGGTGGCCCGCCACCCGGAGCTGGGCGGGCGCCGCCAGGTGCGCTGCCTGCCGGAGCACCTGCAGGGCATCGTCGGCTACCGGCCGCCCAAGGCGGACACCGAGGCGCCCAGCGAGATCGTGGCCACCGTGCCGCCAACGGCGGTTCCACCGGCCGCGCTACAGCGCGACCTGATCGAGTATGAGGCCGTGGTGGGAGGTGGCTGGTGATGACGACGCCGGACATTGAACGCCTGGACGCCATGCTGACGCGCCTCAAGCTGACCGCCATCCGGGAGCGACTCGACACCCTACTCGACGAGGCCGCGCGCCAGGAACTGACCCTGCGTGAGACCCTGGCCTTCCTCTGCGAGCAGGAGGTGGCCCACAAGGAGCAACGGCGTATCCAGATGGGGCTGAGCATCGCCCGCCCGTTCCTGCGCATCCTGGAAGGGTTCGACTTCAGCGTCCAGCCTGCCTTGGACCCCGGCCAGATCCGTGAACTGGCCTGCGGGCGCTGGATCGTCAACGGCGATACCCTGCTGCTGCTCGGCCCTCAGGGTGTGGGCAAAAGCCACCTCGCCGTGGCACTGGGTCGGGAAGCGGTCAAGGCCGGCTACTCGGTGCAGCGCTCCCAGAGCAGCCGGCAGGCTTCCCGGTAGCTGATCAACTGCTCGACCTGAGAGCGGCCAAGCCCGCTGTAGAGGCTGTTGGGCAGGGTGGGCAGCAGGTGCTCGACGGTATAGAGCATCCTGCTGATATGGCTCTGGGCGACCTGGTAGCCATCCTCGGCCAGGCGCTTGACCAGCTCGCGCTGCGAGAGCGTGTTGCCGCTCTCCTCCTCATACATTGCCCTGGCGTCCACTACGCCCTTGGCACGCTCGATCCAGAGCAGCTGGCCGCGGTTGTCGTTCTCGCTAAGGTGCCCCGTCAGCATCTTCACTTCCGACTGCCAGGGTCGGTACAGGGCATAAAAGGCATGGAAGCGCGACTCACCGGTCTCTTCATAGAGTTCGCGCAGGATCTGCAGGCGGGTATTGCCACCGTCGCAGATGGTGTAGTGCTTCTCGCCCGGCCGCTGGGTGACCGGGGGCTTGTGCTTGAGGCCCGCGGCACGGATCGACGCCTTGATCTCCTCGTACTTGGGGTTCTGGACCTGCCGGGGGTTGTGCTCGTAGGGCTTGAGCATGTCCAGGGTGACCCAGACGGCCATCTCCTGGTCGGGCGGTGTCATGGCATCCACGGGCTGCCCCTGACGCTTGGGGCTGGGCTGCATCAGGCGCTCACGAAGCTGCTGGTCGCTCGGGCGTTTCATCGGCGGTATTCCTCGGTGACGAAGCGGACGGAGGCGGCACCGCCATGCGGCGCCTGGGTGCTGATGACAGTGGCATCACGTGTCATGGCGGCACCTCTGCTGCCACTCCGCACGGCGTAGCTGAGCACGTGCATTGAGCTCGGCGCGGCGGTCCTTGGTGGTAAAGGAGGTGAAGACCGGCGCACAACCCGGCTTGCTGAACCGCAGGTGCCCACCGCTGGTACGCTGCACCTCCCACCCCCGGGTGGCGGCATAGCGCACTAGGCGCTGCATCCCCTTGCACCCCCGTGCTGCCGACAGCGACTTACTCATCGTTGGCCTCCTCGATCTCCCAGAAGCGTTTCAGCAAGGCGTCACCGCCTTCGATGAAGGTGTGGATCTCGTGGCCGCTGTAGGTGGCCATCTGGATTACCGCGAGGGCAGCCTCCTGCAGGTCCTCATCCAGCCCGCGCAGCCGCTGCATTTCGAAGGGCCAGCTGTCGCCGTTGTAGAGCGCGAGGAGTAGGCGGCGCAGGTGATGGGACTGGCCGCTGTGTCCCTGAGCCACGCAGATCAGATGCTCGAGAGATGAGAGCCCCTGCTGCTCAGCCTCAAGCTGACGCTGGCGAGTCTCGTTCATGACCTGAGCCAACGCCTGAGAAAGCCGGGAATGGGGTTCGGGTGTGCGCACGCGATACTGGCTCATGGGGTCACCTCCTGATGCTGCCAGGCCAACGGCTTGAAGCGCGCCGACTCCCCCTGGAACGCCAGGTGCACGGTGCCGGTGGGCCCATTGCGCTGCTTGCCCAGGATCAACTCGGCCAGGCCGTGGCTGTCTTCGTTGTCGGGGTGGTAGACCTCGTCGCGGTAGATGAAGGCGATGACGTCGGCATCCTGCTCCAGCGCGCCACTGTCACGTAGGTCGGCCATGCAGGGGCGCTTGTTGGGGCGGGTCTCCAAGGAGCGGTTGAGCTGCGACAGGGCAATCACCGGGGTGCGCAGCTCCTTGGCGGTTTCCTTGAGGATGCGGCTGACCTTGCCCACCTCGAGGGTGCGGTTTTCGCTGCCCGGCTCCTGAAGCAGCTGCAGGTAGTCCACCAGGATCATTGAGGGGCGGCCGAAGCGGCGGGTCATGCGGCGAGCGCGGGCCTTCAGGCTGGAAGCGGTGATTCCCGAGGCATCATCGATCAAGAGCTTCCCGTCCAGCTGGGTGAGCCGACTGACCGCGGCGGTTACCTTGGGCCAATCCCCGTCTTCCATCTTTCCGGTGCGCAGCTTCTGCAGGGAGACATTGCCCAGGCTGGCGATCAGCCGCAGCATCAGCTGCGACTCGGGCATCTCCAGGGAGAAGATAAAGACCGGACCGGCAGCCTCCTCTGCCATCAGGGCATGCTCCGCAAAGCCGAGCCCCATGGCGGTCTTGCCCATGGAGGGGCGGCCGGCCAGGATGATGAGATCCCCCGGCTGCCAGCCCGCGGTCATGGCGTCCAGCTCGCTCAGGCCGCTCGGGATCCCCGTCACCCCACCCTGCGCATTGAAGGCCTGATCGATGACGTTGATGGCCTCCCCCAGCATCTCCTTCATGGAGCTCAGCCGGTCGTGGCGCTCCTCCGTCAGGGCGAAGAGCTTCTGCTCGGCCTCCTCGATCAGCTCGGCGGCCGTGCGGCCCTGAGCGTTCAGGGCCTGCTGGTTCAGCGTGAAGCAGGTGTGGATCAGCTGCCGCAGCGCATGGCGGTCCTTCACGATCTCGGCATAGGCCGCCACATTGGCCGCGCTGGGCGTATTGCGGGCCAGCTCAGCCAGAAACGCGAGCCCTCCCACCTGCTCCAGCTGGTGGGCTTCCTCCAGCGCTTCGGAGACGGTCACCACATCCATCGGCTGGTCGCGATCTGCCAGCTCCCGGATCGCCTGAAACACCAGGCGGTGGGCCTGCTGATAGAACATGACAGGGGCCAGGCGGTCGGCGACCTCGTCCCACATGGCGTTATCCAGCAGCAGCCCACCCAGCACCGACTGCTCTGCCTCCAGGCTGTGGGGAGGCAGATAACCGGCTTCCAGGCGCTCCTCGGCCACCCGAAGCTCGACCAGGTTCTCAATGGCACTCATCGTGGCAGCCTCCCTGCATGGCGGTGGTGCTGACCATGGCGTCGATCAGCGGCTGCCAGTCGGGGTTGAGCTCACAGGCCATCGTCTTGACCTGGTCGGCAGCGGCGGGCGACTTGCGGCCGGCGGGCTTGCGCGGCTCGAACTGGTGAGCCGGCAACCCCGCGCTGGCCGCCTGTCGGAAGGCGACACCGGCGCGGATGGTGCTCTGCATGACGGTGACGCCCTGCTCGCCGGCGGCGAACATCTCTGCCAGCGTCTGGTGGATGCCCCGCGCATCGGCGGTTTCATCCAGGCGATTCACGAGTACGGAAACGGGGGGAACGGAGAGGTGGGTGAACTGGCTGAGCGCCTCGAGATCGCGCAGCAGGCCAACGGTGCCACGCACGAACTCACGGGCAGAGAGCAGCTCGGGAGTGATGGGAGAGAGAGCGTGATCGGAAGCCAGGACCGCCATCTCCAGCGTGATGGAGCGCGCCCCCTGGGTGTCGATCAGGATGAGGTCATAGCCCGACAGATTGGAGAGCAGCTGGGCAAGCCGGAAACGGCCGTCCGGGGCGTTGAGCAGCAGCTGAGGAAGCTGGCCGGCATGATCGTTGGAGATCACTACATCCAGATTGGGATGGGCCGTCTGCGATATGACGCGGTCGGGAGCCGTGTCGCTAAGCGCGATCAGCTCATAGGTGCCGCCGGGGGCTTCGGTGCGGAGGGGGTAGTAACTGGAGAGCGTCGGCTGACTGTCCAGGTCGATGAACAGGACCCTGAGGCCCGCATCGGCCAGGAGGCCGCCCAGATTGGCAGTGACGGTGGTCTTGCCGACCCCGCCCTTGGTCGAAATAACGGATACAACGCGCATAACCTCACCTCGGTTCCAGATGGAAACAAGTGTGAGGCTGATGATCTGTCTCTATTTCACGAAGCTGTCAGGTCTACTGACACGCCAGGCGGGGGTTCCACTCTTGCTCGTAAGCTACTGATTTCGCGTACTGTTTGATGGTGCCGGCACCAGGAGTCGAACCCGGGACCTACTGATTACAAGTCAGTTGCTCTACCAACTGAGCTATGCCGGCGATGCCGCGCTTGCCACGGTGTGAGAGGAAGCAGGCCTCTCAGCGAGAAAGACCGTGAACAGGGTCCACGGCCTTTCGGAAACGAGGTTGGCGATGGCTGGGGTACCAGGATTCGAACCTGGGAATGCCGATACCAAAAACCGGTGCCTTACCACTTGGCGATACCCCAGCAGTGTGGTGGCCAGAGAGGGAATCGAACCCCCGACACGGGGATTTTCAATCCCCTGCTCTACCAACTGAGCTATCTGGCCGCTGCCAACGGTGCGTATTAAACCTCAGCGGCGTTTCGCCGTCAACCCCTTCCGTTTCTAGGGTCTCCCCATTTTTTCCGGCGTGTCATCGGCATAGTCCTCCCGAAGAGGTGAACAAGTCTGGTATTCGTGCCTCGGTGCCTGGCGCTCTTCTCCAGAGGGGATAGAAAACACTTCGGCCTTGAGCAAACAGCCGTTGCCA
>NZ_QGTM01000032.1 GCF_003182195.1 Halomonas sp. A11-A | reverse complement strand
TTGGATAGCGGCTTTTAGTGTGGGTTTTTGTGTAGGAACTTGAATTCTAACACTTTAAGCCGCTTCTTCCTTCATCATGCTACCTTCTTCATGAGAAATCCGGGCTAGAAATCCGCCAGTGAACCACGGGTGCCCTGCGTGAAACAATATGACGGGGAAGACTGCGAGAGCTCGTAGTCCATCTATTTCAGGTCGATATTTTAAAGCCATGTGCCGACGCTCCTTGAGAGCGATAACTGTAATAGCATATTAATAAAAGTTGAAAATTATAATCCATTTGGAGTAACAAATCAATATTTAGGTATATTTTATTCCTTTGCCTATCCGGTAAAGGAGACTCACAATGCGATTCATCAGTTGCCCATCCTTCGTGGATGGGCTTTTTCTTTCTGCGCCTGTCAAAGCCTTCGTGGATCATGAGCTGATACAGTCGACCTTTGGTGGTGACCTGACGGTGTTTTTCTAGGCGGATTCGAAGAACTGGTTTGTTCTAACGACCGTTTCCCTATATCTATTTCTGGCACGAGGGATGGCAATATAATCACTGATTATGCCGATTCAGAAAGGATATACGCTGGTGGGTGTAACGTTGCATCAAAGAAAATCGATTTTGTTACTCCCATTAAGGTTTCCGGGGGGCATCTCGACCTCGTGGGTACGAAATATCGGATTTCATCGAGCACGAAAGGCGCTGCCAGTTGAGCTGGCAGCCAAAGTCGTTGGAGCTACCTGGCACTCGGCGATGGGCAAGGGGTGGCCCGATTACATTCCATGGGACAATCAGACCCGCTACGAGCAGATCAAAGCGTATCTGGCGCGACTGAGCGCGCCGCACCCGCACCGCTGGATCGCCGTTGACGACGACGCGCAGGGTTGGGCAAACGCAGAGCTTCACAGGCTGATTCAGACTGATCCGAACCTGGGCCTATCTGCACCGGAAACCCTCGCAGCATTGGCCTGCACGCTGGAGGAAGAATGACGCTCACACGGGTCTACCTCGACACCGAGTTCACGAGCCTCAACCGAAGCGAGGCCAAGCTGATCAGCCTCGCCCTGGTCGCGCCTGGTGGCAAAGAGTTCTATGTGGAGCTGCCCGACGCCTGGACCCCGGCAGACTGCTCGGCTTTTGTAATTGAAACAGTCGCGCCACAGCTCGACCAAGCCAAGCATGGGCGCACAATCGAACAGGCCAGAGATGAGCTTATCGCTTTCCTGCAGACCCTCGGCCCGGTTGAGATTATCACCGACGCCCCGGCGCATGACTGGCCGCTACTGCTGTGGCTTGCTGGTCCTGCTGGGCTACCGGCTAACGTGCGCCCGGAGCCAGACGCACTGCGACTCGATTTCGCTGATTACAGCGGCGAAGAGCCGCCACATCATGCGCTCAAAGATGCGCGGATACTGGCACGGCTGGGCGAGCAGGGCCGTTCAGCTGAATGAGATCCCGCTACACATAGTAAACTCGGCCAATTTGGCGCAAGCATCGCGCCTGGTGTAACCAAAAGGAATTTTCCCCGATGTCCGCCCTATCTGCTCTGCTCAACACTTACCGCTCCGCCTCTGTCACCGAACGCGAAAAGGGCACTTACTTCGAAGAGCTGATCTGCGCCTATCTGCGCAACGAAGCCACCTACCGCGATCTCTACGACAAGGTTTGGATGTACGGCGACTGGGCGAAAGAGCAGGGTCTGGACGGTCGCGACACTGGCATTGACCTGGTGGCGCGCACTCAGGGCACGGTGGCTGATCCGCTTCGCCGCGCCAGAGGTCATCGAGAGCTACAAGCAACACCCTACCCACGTCGCCTTCGCCGACCATCTGTTCCGCCCGGCGGCGGCGGACCGCCTGACCAGCGATTTCCGCGTCGCCGACCGGGTCACCGGCGCCTCGACGCTGCCGCTGTCGTGCGCTCCGGTCACCGAAGGCGTCACGTCATGACGCTCAAGGCGCTGCTTTTTGACGTGGACGGCACCCTCGCCGAAACCGAGCAGCTACACCGCCAGGCGTTCAATGCCACCTTCGCCGCGATGGGCCCGGCAAGTCGTTCGCCGGACCGTCCCAAGAACGACCTGGCCCCCTCGTGGAACGGCTCGGGTGGGATTCCCGAGCCGGGGGCTGTGCAAAACTGGGGCACTGGAGCCTGGAGCGTTATCGCGTTCTGCTCAAGGTCTCCGGCGGCAAGGAGCGCATCCGGCGTTTCCTGGCCGAGGACCACCCGGACCTGCTCGCCGCACGCGACGTGGACGGGTTCGTCGCTGCCCTGCACAAGGACAAGACGCGCCGCTACACCGAGGCCGTGATCGCCGGCCTCGTGGAGATTCGTCCCGGCGTGGCGCGCCAGCTGGGCGAAGCGAAGGCCGCCGGCCTGAAAACGGCCATTGTCACCACCACCAGCCGCGCCAACGTGGACGCGCTTCTTCAGCACCGGCTCGCTGGTGCGCAGCTCCAGCGCCAGGCGCTGGTTCTCGCTCTGCAGCCGGTAAAGCTCGGCGGCGTTGTGCAGGGTGAGCAGTAGCTGCTCCGGCTGCCACGGCTTGAGGATGTACTGGTAGATGCCAGCGTCATTGATGCCGGCAATGATGTCTTTGGAGTCCGTGTAGCCGGAGATGATCATCCGCACCACGTCCGGCCACTGGCTGCGCACCTGCTTGAGGAACTCCACGCCGGACATGCCGGGCATGCGCTGGTCGCAGAGCAGCAGCTGCACGAAGTCGCGCTCCATGATGCCTCGCGCCTCCCCCGCGCCGGAGGCGGTGAGCACCTCGAATTCCTCCTCCAGCGTGCGGCGCAGCGCCTCTTGGGAGCGCACCTCGTCATCCACCACCAGCACGGTGGGCAACCTGGTTTTTGTCGTCATGGCTTCACGGCCTTCAGGCGGCCTGTCCCCCAATCGATGTCGCGGTGTGCGGCCAGATGCCGCGGCGTCCACGAGTGCGGCGTGCGGCGCACGAAATGATAGCGCGCCACGTGATAGCTGGGATCGAAGCCGTAGAAGTTGCGCCGCATGTGTTCCAGCTCTTCGTCGCGATAGGCGGCCAGCGGCTTCACGGCCTCGTCGCGCACGCGCCGCGCGCGCTTCTCCTCGAGCCGCTGTGCCAGGTCCACCGCAGCGGCCAGCGCTTCGGCACGGGCCACCACCTGCACGGTGAAGGCCGCCACGTCGCCGGACAGGCAGGCATCCACCACGCCTTCCCGCGCCGCTTCCGCGGCGCCGAGGGGCAGGCGGTTCTGCATGATGGCGCGGGCGCGCGCCATGCCCACCCGCCTGGGCAGCAGGTAGGTCCAGTACTCGGAGCCGTAGAGGTTACCCATGTTCTTGTAGTGGGGGTTGAGGATCGCCGCCTCGCGCGCCCACACTTCGTCCGCCGCCAGCGCCAGGAAGGCGCCGCCGGCGCCGGCGTTGCCGCGCAGCGCGGCGACGGTGAGCTGGCCGCCGGTCTCGATGACGGCGCGGGCCACGTCGTCGATGGCGTTGATGTTGCGCCAGGACTCATCGGCGGCGCTGTCCGCCGCCTCGATGAGATTGAGGTGGATCCCGTTGGACCAGAAGTCCGCACCGCCCAGGAGCACGATGACCTTCGTGGACCGGCTGCGCGCGAACTCGTAGGCGGCGAGCAGGCGCTGGCATTGCGTCGTGCCCATGGCGCCGTTGTAGAAATCGAAATGCAGGTAGCCGACGCCGCCGGCCTCATGGTAGCGCAGCGGGCTCCAGTCTCCCTCCTCTTCGCGCCACAGGGGCACGGTGTACTCGGGCAGATCCTTCGTCTCCTCGGCGAAGGCCAGGGTGGCAGGCAGCTTCAGCGCATCATCGCGGTCGGCGCGCTTCGCATGGCCGATCCACACCGCGCCATCCACCGTGGCGCGCAGCACTGCACCCTCACGCCGCCCCAGCAGCGCGCCCGGCTCGCCCCGCAGGCGGTACTCCGCATGGGCGTCGAAGAGATGACAGGGCACGCCGAACAGTTCGTCGCGCACGCCGGGGAAACCGTCCGCCGCGTGGAGCTTGCGCAACACCTGCTCGGTGCTCTCGCGCTGCCAGTCGATGCTACGGTCTTCCTGCTTCATGAGCGGACGCAGCCGGCCGCGCACGTTTGGATCCGCATAGTCCAGCGGCCGCGGGCGGAATGCGCCGGAACGATACACGGCGTAGCGCCCGACCGCCGCCAGCACCGCGCGGGTCGCCGCCGCCGTCACCTCGTTGCGGTAGAGGCTGCTCTTCTTCGCCAGGCACATGGGAAAGGTCTCGGTGGCCCAGATGTCGCCGGCATCCATCTCGCCGTTGGCCTGCAGCACCGTGACGCCCCACTCATCCACACCCTCCTGGATCGTCCAGTCCAGCGCCGAGGGACCGCGATCGCCGACGATGCCCGGATGCACCACCAGGCAAACGTGCTGGCGCCAGATGGACTCGGGTATCGCCCGGCGCAGATAGGGCGCCACGATGAGATCCGGCCGGAACAGCGCGACGGCCTCCTCGGCCACGCTGTCGGCGATGTCGAACTCGATGGACACCTCGTGCCCGCGCCCGGTGAGTTCCACGTAGAGGCGCTGGGTGAGGTTGTTGAAGCTGTGGGTGAGGAAGAGTATTCGCATGAATCACGCTGCATTAAACGCCGAGGCGCCGAGGCGCCGAGAAAACCTGTTCTGAATTCCTCCGCGTCTCGGCGTCTCTGCGTTTCAAAATCAACCTCTCAACATATTCTCGGCAACTGCTCACCGGAGAGCCAATCGACGATGCGCCGTCCGCCGAAGGCGGTCTTCATCTGCACGAAGTGATGAGGATCTTCGGTGACTTCGCCGATGACGGCGGCGCGGGCCCCCAGGGGATGGGCACGCATCACTTCCAGCAGTCGATCTGCATCGCCCGCCGCGCAGATGGCGACGAGCTTGCCCTCGTTGGCGACGTAAAGCGGATCCAGGCCAAGGAATTCGCAGGCGGCCGCCACCTGCGGATTCACCGGAATCGCCGCCTCGTCCAGCATCATGCCCACGCCGGCCTGCCGGGCGATCTCGTTCAGCGTGGTGGCGACGCCGCCGCGGGTGGGATCGCGCAGCACGTGGATGTCGGGCACCGCCATCACCATCGCCGTCACCAGGCCGTGCAGGGCCGCGGTGTCGGAGACGATCTCGGTGTCGAAGCGCAGGTTCTCCCGCTGCGACATGATGGCCATGCCGTGGTCGCCGATGGCACCGGAGACGATGATGCGGTCGCCCGGCCGGGCCCGCTCGCCGCTGATACTCACGCCCTCGGGCACGACGCCGACGCCGGTCGTAGTGATGAAAACACCGTCGCCCTTGCCCTGCTCGACGACCTTGGTATCACCGGTGATGATGGGCACCCGCGCTTCCTGCGACGCCTGGGCCATGGAGTCCACGATGCGCCGCAGGTCCGCCAGCGGAAAACCCTCCTCGATGACGAAGCTGGCGGCGAGGTAGAGCGGCCGGGCGCCGGCCATGGCCACGTCGTTGATGGTGCCATGCACCGACAGGCCGCCGATGTCGCCGCCGGGGAAGAACAGCGGCGACACCACGTGGGCATCAGTGGCCATCACCATGCGCCCCGTGGTGACGGCGAAACAGGCCTGATCGTTCAACTGGCGCAGCCACTCATTGTCGAAAGCGCGCAGGAACAGCTCGTCGATCAACTGCGCCATGGCGCGCCCGCCGCCGCCGTGGCTCATGTCAATGCGGCCGTGCTTGAAATCCAGCGGCCGGATATAGCCTTTCTTCACTTCGCTCATCGTCGATCCTCACCGCAGAGGCGCCGAGACACGGAGAAAACTCTGCGCCTCTGCGTCTCTGCGGTTAAATTCATCAAGTTGCCACCACCACTTCGATGTCCTTGAACCGCCCGTAGCTGTAATGCGCCGCGCACGCCCCTTCGCTCGACACCATGCAGGAGCCCATCGGATTCTCCGGCGTGCACACGGTGGCGAAGAGCTTGCAGTCGGTGGGCTTCTTCACGCCGCGCAGGATGGCGCCGCATTCGCAGGCCTTGTTGTCGGGCACCGGCCGGTAGGCGAGGCCGAAGCGGGCCTCGGCGTCGAACAGGCGGTAGCTGGCGCGGATGCGCAGGGCGCTGTAGGGCACCTCGCCCAGGCCGCGCCATTCGAAGGAGCAGCGCAGCTCGAAGACTTCCGACACCAAGGCCTGGGCCTTCTGGTTGCCGTCTCGGGTGACGGCGCGAGTGAATTCATTCTCCACCTCGGCTCTGCCCTCGTTGACCTGCGTCACCAGCATGAGGATGGCCTGCATCACGTCCAGCGGCTCGAAGCCGGCGATCACCACCGGCTTGCGGTACTCCTCGGCGAAGAATTCGTAGGGCCGACTGCCGATCACGGTGCTGACATGGGCGGGGCCGACGAAGCCGTCCAGCGGCACGGTACCCAGCTTGCGCACCTCCGGCGACTCGAGGATGGTGATGATGGCCGAAGGCGTCAGCACGTGGTTGCACAGCACACTGAAGTTGGTGACGCGGGCCGCCTCGGCCTGCTTGATCACCAGCGCGGTGGGCGGCGTGGTGGTCTCGAAGCCGATGGCGAAAAACACCACTTCGCGCTGGGGATTCTGCTGGGCGATGGCCAGCGCGTCGGCCGCCGAGTAGACCATGCGGATGTCCGCACCGCGGGCCTTGGCCTTGAGCAGCGACAGGCTCTCGGAGGCGGGGATGCGCAGCGTGTCGCCATAGGAGCAGAGGATCACACCACGCTCCAACGCGAGCTTGATGGCGAGATCGATGCGGCCGATGGGCAGCACGCACACCGGGCAGCCGGGGCCGTGGATCATGCGCACGTTGGCGGGCAACAGATCGCTGACACCGTAGCGGGAGATGGCGTGGGTGTGGCCGCCGCAGAACTCCATGAAACTGTAGCTGCGCCCGGAGTCGGCGTCGCGGGCGATCTTCGCCGCCAGGGTACGGGCCAGCTCGCCGTCCCGGAATTCGTCCACGTATTTCATGACGCACCCTCCGTCTGCACCATGCCGGCTTCGGCGAACAGCTTCAGGGTGCGTTCCGCCTCTTCGGGATCCAGCTTCGTCAGTGCGTAGCCCACGTGCACGATGACGTAGTCGCCCACGGCGACGTCATCCACCAGCGCCAGCGAGATCTCCTTGCGCACGCCGCCCAGGTCGATGAGGGCCATGTCGTTGTCGAGTTTCTCCGCGATGCGTGCGGGTATAGCAAGGCACATGTTTCTACTATTCCATAAGTTGAGGCGCCCACCGCAGCGCCACCCAGGCCTGACCGAGGGCGATGCCGCCGTCATTGGACGGCAGCTGCTGCGCCGTCAGCACGGTCAGGCCGCGTGCCGCCAGGCGTCGACCCAGGTTGCGGACGAGGATGTGGTTGAGGAAGCAGCCGCCGCCGAAGGCGACGGTGCGCACGCCGGTGTCCTGGACCGCCGCGACGGCCCAAGCTTCCAGCGCCGCCACCAGCGTAGCATGGAATTGCGCCGCACCGCGCGCCGGGTTTGCTTCGGCGGACAGCGCCTCCAGCAGCGGCAGCAGATCCAGGACGTTGTCCGCGCCGATGCGCCAGGCATCGCGCAGCGCCAGCCCCTCGCCCCAGCGCTCGGCCAGCCCTTCCAGCAGCATCGCCGCCTGGCCCTCGTAGGCCATGGTCTCGCGCGTGCCCAGCAGGCCGGCGGCGGCGTCGAACCAGCGGCCCATGCTGGAAGTGAGCGGCGCGTTCAACCGCTGGGCCAGCATGCGGTTCACCATCTTCGCCCCCGGCTGCTGCGGAAAGCGCTCTGCGATCTCCTCGCCACGCCCCATCAGGTGCAGCGCGGCGGCAGCCATGCGCCAAGGCTCGCGCGCCGCGCGGTCGCCGCCGGGCAGCGGCAGCCGGCGCAAGTGACCGAGGCGTTTGCAGGAGCCGCCGTCCACCAGCAG
Source organism: Halomonas sp. A11-A (assembly GCF_003182195.1). GTDB lineage: Bacteria > Pseudomonadota > Gammaproteobacteria > Pseudomonadales > Halomonadaceae > Halomonas > Halomonas alkalicola. The sequence continues at coordinate 18,005 of NZ_QGTM01000032.1, read as the reverse complement.
CAGTTCGCCACCCCACGCTTGGCCATCATTGCCCAGGCCGACGCCGTCCAGCGCCAAGCCGATGGCGGGCCCGTCCGAGCGGTGCTCGGCCAGCACCGCAGCGATGTGGGCGTGATGGTGCTGCACGGCGACGGCGGGCACGGCCCATTCCGCCGCCAGCTCCGCCCCGTGGCGCGTGCTGAAGAATTCCGGATGCAGGTCGTGGGCGACGAGCCGCGGCTGGATGTCCAGCACCTGCCGCAGATGGGCCACCGCCTCGATCATCGCCTCACAGGTGGCGGCGTTGTCGAGATCGCCCACATGCTGGGAAACGAAGGCTTCGTCACCGCGGGTCAGGCACACGGTGTTCTTGAAGTAGCCGCCCAGCGCCAGCACCGACGGACCGCTGCGGGCGAGCTTGATGGCACGCGGTATGTAACCCCGAGCACGACGAATGAATTGCTGCGATGGGTGATCGGTGGGTTCGGCTCTCACCACAGAATCATCACAGCGCACCAGGATCTCGCGGTCGTGAAGGAGGAAGGCATCGGCGATGCCGGCGAGGCGTTGCAGCGCCACATGGTTTCGGATGACCAGCGGCTCGCCGCCGGGGTTGGCGCTGGTCATCACCAGCACCAGCGGCTGCGGCTGCGTGAGCCAGGCGAGCCCGTCGGGCCGGCCGGCCGCCTCGTGGAACAGCAGGTACTGCAGCGGCGTATGGGGCAACATCACGCCCAGCCAGGCGAGTCCCGGCGCCACGCCGTGCAGCTGCTCGTCGACGATGCGCTGCTTGCGCAGCAGCACGATGGGGCGCTCCGGCGCCGCGAGCAGGATCTCTGCGCCGCTGCAGACATCGCCCCACTGCGCCGCCGTCACCGGGTTGGCGACCATCACCGCGAAGGGCTTCTCCTCGCGCTGCTTGCGGTCGCGCAGCCGCGCCACCGCCTCGGCATTACGCGCGTCACAGGCGAGATGGAAGCCGCCCAGGCCCTTGATGGCGACGATCTCGCCGCGCAGCACGCGCGCCACCGTTCCGGCAATCGGGTCTACGCCCGGCACCGGCATGCCCTGCGCATCGAGCAGCATCAAGCTGGGGCCGCAATCCGGACAGGCGTTGGGCTCGGCGTGGAAGCGGCGATGCTCCGGCGCTTGGTACTCGCCCAGACAGGGCGGGCACTGCGGGAACGGCGCCATGCTGGTGGTGGCGCGGTCGTAGGGCAGCGCGCGCGTCAGCGTGTAGCGCGGGCCGCACTGGGTGCAGTTGATGAAGGCGTAACGGTAGCGCCGGTCCGCGGGGTCGAAAAGCTCCGCCAGGCAGTCGGCGCACACCGCCGTGTCGTGGCCGATGGCGGTGTGCACGGCGGCATCGGAACGGTTGCTCTCGAGGATGGCAAAGCCGTCGGCGTCGGCTTGTACCGCGCAGCGTTCCTCGCCGATCTCATCCACTCGCGCCAGGGGCGGCGCGTCGCGGCGCAGCCGCTCGCGCAGCTCGGCGATGGCCGCGGCGCTCCCCTGGACCTCGATGTCCACGCCGGCGCCGTCGTTGCGCACCCAGCCGGCGACGCCCAGTTCCTGCGCCAGGCGATAAACGAAGGGCCGGAAGCCCACGCCCTGCACCACGCCGCGCACGCGGATGCGGATGCGGACGGGCCGGGGCTGGCGCTGGGTTCGCGGCATCAGCATGCGGGCTCGGCGATCAGCGCTTGAGCACCGCCAGCTCCGCTTCCAGCTCGGCGACGCGGGCGCGCAGCAGGTCCACGTTCTGGCTGCGCTTGGCGCGCTGGCCGACCAGTCCTTCAGTGATCCACGCCAGCCACTCGGCGAAGCCTTCACCGGTGGTGGACGAGGTGCGGATCACGTGCAGCGCGGGATTCACGCGCCGGGCATACTCGATGGTCCGCTCCACGTCGAAGGACAGGTGCGGCAGCAAATCGCACTTGTTGAGCAACATCAGGCTGGCAGCCCGGAACATGTCCGGATACTTGAGGGGCTTGTCTTCCCCCTCGGTGACGGAGAGGATCACCACCTTGTGGGCTTCGCCCAGGTCGAAGGCGGAAGGACACACCAGGTTGCCCACGTTCTCGATCAGCAGCACGCTCTCGTCCTGCGGCCGCAGCTGCTCCAGGGCGTGACCTACCATGTAGGCGTCCAGGTGGCAGCCCTTGCCGGTGTTGATCTGCAGGGCGCGCACGCCGGTGGCGCGGATGCGCTCGGCGTCGAAGGAGGTCTGCTGGTCGCCCTCGATGACGGCCAGCCCGCAGGTGGATTGCAGCGCCTCGATGGTGCGCACCAGCAGCGTGGTCTTGCCGGAGCCGGGGCTGGAGACGAAGTTCAGCGCGAACACGCCGTGCTCATCGAACCAGCGGCGGTTCTGCGCCGCGTAGGCGTTGTTCTTGCCGAGGATGTCCTGCTCGATTTTCACCATCCGCGCCTGGCTCATGCCTGGGGCATGGGCACCAGCGGGTCCGTGACCGTTGTGCAGATGGTCGGTGCCGCGCACGGCGCGGTGGGCATGAGCGTGGTCGTGGTCATGATCCGCGTAATGGTGATCCTGTTCGTGAGGAGGGTGGGCATGGGCATGGACGGTGCCGTCGGCATGCACGTGCTCGTGCGTATGCTCCAGTTCCTGGCCTTCGATGCGGGTTTCGCCGGCGCCGCAGCCGCAGATGGTACACATGATTCGATTCTGTCTCCTTGTCCTGACGTGAGGTCACGCCACTTCCAGATCCCTGACGCGCATTTCCGTGCCGCCAGTGGGCTGCACCTGGCTGCTGCCGCAGCGCGGGCAGGAGTCGTACAGCGCATTGACCGGCACCGTCTCACTGCACTGCAGGCACCAGCCCGTGCCGGGGATATCCACGATCTCCAGACGCGCCCCTTCCGCCAGGCTGCCGCGCACCACCACGTCGAAGCAGAAGCGCAGCGCCTCCGGCTCGACGCTGGACAGCCGGCCGATCTCCAGCCTCACCGCGGTCACTTGGGAGAAGCCTTGGCTCCGTGCCGCGTCCTCGACGATCTGCAGCACGCCCTCGGCCAGCGACATCTCATGCATCGTGCAGCCTGACCTCGTCAGCGACGCAGGGATCGAGCGTCAGCGCCAAGGCGTCCAGATAGGTTTTCAATGTCTCGTCGTCGGTCGCGCGCTTGCCGAGGGCCTCGATGCGAAAGGCACCCTGCGGATGAAAATCCCACTCAGTGGAGGCAACGATCGCGGAGCGCCGAACGTGCGCACCGCTCGCCTGCAGGCAGTGTAGCAGCATGTCACGCGCCGTGTCCACCCGCGAGCAGCCTGTCGGAGTGCGCCGTGCAAAGGCGCTGTCTTTCAGCGGGTGCGAATCCCGCCCAGCCACTTTCGCTCCGGCCGGTAGCAATCGGGGCAGACGTGGAGCAACCGTGTTCAAAATCAAGCGCATTTCGCTATCCACGGCGTCTGGGTTTTGAGGATGGCATTCATGATAGTCAGCAGTTTGCGCAGCAGGCAACGACCACGACCTTGTCCGGCTTGCCGGGGGGTGACCAGCGCCTCGGCGACGGTATCCATTTGCTGGGCGATCATCAGTAGTCCACGGGCGATCCGAAGCGAGGTACCGTGCGCCATTCGTTGGTCGGCGCAGTGTGCTGCCGAAATTGCTCTCGGGCGTCCGCCAACGGCCCTTGACGATGGCGCGCCGAGGCAGAGGGATATTTGAACAATCGCTCAAACATGATCGGATCTCAGTAGTGTCCGGTTAAAAATCTGCGCAGCTTAAACGCTACGTTGCCAGCCGGGTAGACGAATGCGGCGCGTGGCCGGATGCGGCCCGGCTATTCGACGAACCGCATGGGCCGCGCCGCTGCCACCGCCGGCACCCGGGTCAGGCGCAGCGCAAGAAAAAAGCTACCAGCGATGACGCACACCACGGACAGCCCGAAGGCCAGCTCCTTGCCGTCGCTCCAGGCGTCCACGGCGGGCAGCAGTTGCCTCATGACGCCGAAGGCCGCCACCAGCAGGCTGGTGCCTGACACCGCCAGGCTCATGACGCGGGAGGCGACGAGGGCCATCTGGTCGGTGCGGCGGATGAGGCGGGAGATCCACAGCCCGTTGATGCCATCCATCACCAGCATGCCGAGGGTGAACAGCAGCCCGAGCGCCAGGGCGTGGCCCCATCCGCCATACTGCGCGCCGGCGGCGGCGAACAGGGCGGCCTGGCTGACGGTGTCGAAGGACAGGGCGAACAGCGCGCCGACGGCGGCGACGGCCAGGGGATGGGAGGCATGCTGCAGCCGACCGAGCCAGCGGCCCTTCAGACCCACGGGCTGCACCACCTCGTCGTGCCGCGTGGTGAGCACGGCGCGCAGGTTGATGACGCCGAGCGCGACGAGGAAGCCGATGGAAATCCAGGCACCGCTGGCCTCCAGCCAGCCGGGCACCTGCCAGCGGCGGGCCAGGGTGCTGACGGCCAGGGCGATGGCGATGACCACCGTGCCGTGCCCCAGCGAGAACAGGATGCCGCAGGCACGGGCGACGGGGGCGCCATGGCGCAGGTTGAAACGGGTCAGGCCATCGATGGTGGCGAGATGATCGGCATCGAAGCCGTGCTTGACGCCCAGCATGAAGACCAGCGCGGCCAGGGCCACCCAATCGTTCGGCAGTGCTTCCATTCCGCTCCCCTGGACTAGGTTATGAAGAAATTCTACTTCCTCTTAATTTGACTGTATCAAATTAGTGCCCATCCAGAAACACGCGTTTTGAACCAGTTTGGCTCATTTCTGGAAATAGGCGCTTAGCTGAGTGCCTTCAAAAAATTGAAGGCGATTGAATACCGGTCAGTTTGGCCATTACCTGATCAATCAGTCCAAATTCAGGCCACAGGTATGCACTGCAAGGCCTGGCCATGCATCCTTTCAACAGCTTTTGAGGCCCAAGCCGTAGGCTAATCGGGGCCGAGTCGTGCCAGCCGAACCAGGTTGTAACTCAGAGCCGAGGCCCAGACAAACGCCTTGAAGCCATCGTGACCTTTCCACATCGCTTTCGCGGCACCAAAGGCCCGTTTCAATTCTGAGATATTGCCCTCAATGCCGGCACGGAAATGCCGCAGCGCCTTAAAGGTCTTCGACTTCACGCCCATCGCGGTGAGCGATACGCCCACGGGTTTGTGAAATACAACGTGCTTAAGCCCCATGGCGCGTCCGGCCGCGACGTTCGCCTGACTGGCGTAGCCGCCATCGGCAACCACTGAACGGGGCAACTTGCCCAGAACAGAACGGTGATAATCCAGAACCGGCAGGAACAGGGTCTTGTCACCGGGATTGCCCTCTTCGATGGTTAACGCGGTAATAAAACCTCTCACTTCGCTGCTCAGGTTGATCTTGTGGCCGTACTGCACATCCCGGAATCCCTTGACGATAATATCTGTGTGCGGCTCGAACAGGCTGACGATTTTGTCCCCCGAGGGCACCCGCTCGCCCTGGATGACTCGACGTTCCGTTTGCTCGATCACCCGCGCGGTCAGGTCTCTGTAGTGTGCCAGAGCCTCCAGCCATTTCCGTGTGGCGGCGCAAGCCTCGGTACCGTCAACGACCTGCTGATGTCCCCGATCCGCCTGCTTCACGACCCGTCGAGTGATCTTCAGCAACTCGGGATAGAGTTCGTTCTTGACCGCCTGCTTTGCGTTGAATATGCGAAAGGCCAGTGACTTTGCCGCTTTGCGCTTGTCCGTAAAGCGGACCTTCAGGCCGGTGTCGGTTTTACTTTTTGCCAGCAGCCGACTGATCACACGCACGCCATCATTCAGCAACTGGCTGTCACTGGGCGGAGCAATAGGGCTGGCCACCACGGTACTGTCGATGCGCAGCTTATCCAGGGAAGCCACCCCCGTGTCCAGCAGGCTTCTTGTCAGTACCTGATGCGCCTGCTCCAGGGTTTCCGGCTTGATACTCCGGATGGTGGACTGCAGGCAGGACCGGCTGGGTGACAGGTGAGCCGGCAATCGGGCAAACGTTCGGTAGGTTACCGAGTCCGACAAATGAAACGCCAGTTGCTCATAGCTCAAACCCCGTTGTTGCTTCAGCAGCAGGCAACGCAAAACACTCTCTGCGCTGAGGCCGGTTCGCCCCACGGCGGCAACGGACGTATCTATCAAGTCCGCAGCCACCAGATCCAGAATCCCGGGGTGCCTGTCCAGGACCTCCGACAGCTTCTGGAGCCGGATGCCATACTCGTGATTCGAGTAATGTTCGAATATACTGGCCTGAGCATTGCGGGTTTCTCGCATGCGGGATCCTCTTGGTTGTTGATGTTTTTTGTTCGCACTTAAAACATACCAGAACCAAGAGGATTTTTTTATCCATTCTCAGAATTATTATTTGAAAATCAGCAGTTTATTAGTTTCTGGATGGGCACAAATTAGACCTCCAGCGCCTTCACATGGGTGATGACTTCGCCGATGATCTGCTGCGCACTGCCGTACAGCATGCGGCAGTTGTCCTTGAAGAACAGCGCATTCTCGATGCCCGAGTAGCCCGCGCCCTGCCCGCGTTTCACGACGATGACGTTCTGCGCCATGTCGACGTTGAGGATCGGCATGCCGTAGATCGGGCTCGACTTGTCGGTGCGCGCGACCGGGTTCACGACGTCATTCGCGCCGATCACGAGCGCCACATCCGCCTGCGGGAAGTCGGCGTTGATCTCCTCGAGGTCGAAGATCTTGTCGTAGGGCACGCCGGCCTCCGCGAGCAGCACGTTCATGTGACCCGGCATGCGGCCCGCGACCGGATGGATCGCGAACACGACCTCGACGCCACCTTCTTCCAGCAACTGCGCCATCTCCCACACCTTGTGCTGCGCACCGGCGACCGCCATGCCGTAGCCCGGCACGATGATGACCTTGGACGCGTAGCGCATCACCGAAGCGCCGTCCAGTGCGGAGAGCTCCTTCATCGAGCCCCCGATCGCCTCGCCACCACCCGCCGCCGCGCCGGTGATCGGCGTGAAGATGATGTTCTTGATCGGGCGGTTCATCGCCTTCGCCATCAACTGCGTCAGCAGCGTACCGGACGCACCGACGACGATGCCCGCGACGATCAGCGCCGGGTTGCCGAGCACGTAACCCTCGAAACCGACCGCGAGGCCTGTGAATGCGTTCAGGAGCGAAATCACAACCGGCATGTCGGCGCCGCCGATCGGGCTGGTGAGGATTGCGCCGAGGGCAAGCGCAACCACGAAAAATGCGATCACCATTTCTGACGCCGGAGTGCTGCCAAAGATGATCGCGCCGCCGAGCACCAGGGCAATCCCGGCGAGCGCAACATTCACCACGTTCTGCGCCGGCAGCCGCCACGCCTTGGTCATGATGCCCTGCAGCTTTGCGAAGGCGATGCATGACCCCGAGAACGCCACCGAGCCGATCAGCGCACCAAGCACCGCAAGCGTCGCAGCGAAGCTGCCATGCATGCTGCCGCGCGCGAACTCGAGCGCTGCGATCGCCGCTGCCGCGCCGCTGCCCATGCCGTTGTAGATCGCGACCATCTGCGGCATGTCAGTCATCTTGACGACCTTGCCGGACCACCACGCGACGGCACCGCCGAGCACAATGGCGGTGATCATCAGGCCGTAATTTTCCATGCCCGGTTTAAGCAGTGTGATAAGGGTGGCCGCGACCATCGCGTAGCCGGCCCACACGATGCCCTTGCGGGCGGAGACCGGCGAGCTCATCGCCTTCAGGCCGAGAATGAAGACCACGGCCACTGCGAAGTACGCCAACTGGATGACGTCGCTCATTGCGCACCTCCCGCCTTGTTGGCGCCCGGCTTGAACATCGCGAGCATGCGCTCGGTCACGACGTAACCGCCGGCAGCGTTCGCCGCGCCGAGGAACACTGCGACGAAGCCGATCGCGAGTTGCACCGAATCGGCCGGATCGGCGTCGCCGAGCACCACCATCGCACCGACGAGCACGACGCCGTGCACGAAGTTCGAGCCCGACATCAGCGGGGTATGCAGGATCACCGGCACGCGCGCGATCACCTCGTAACCGGTGAACGCGGCCAGCATGAAGATATACAACGCGGCAATGCCTTCCATTCAAGCCACCTCCATTTCGGCCATGAGTCCCAGCGCCTTCCGCACGCCCACGTGTTTGAGCACCCCCGCGTGGGTGAGGCAGGTACCGGCGATCACTTCGTCTTCCCAGTCGAGCGCGAGTGTGCCCTCCTTGATGAATGGCGAGAGGAAGTTGAAGAGGTTCCTGGCGTACATCTCGGACGCGTGCACGGGCATGCGGCTGGCGATGTGGGCCGGGCCGATGACGAGGACGTCGTTGATCCAGGTCTTCTTGCCCGCAACCGTGCCCTCGACATTGCCGCCGGATTCGGCCGCCATATCGACGACGACCGCACCCGGCTTCATCCGCGCGATCATGTCGGCGGTGATGATGCGCGGGGCGCGCTTACCGGGGACGGCGGCAGTCGTGATCAACGCGTCGCACTGCGCAACGGCCTTCGCGAGGCGCTCCGCCTGCTTCGCCTTTTCCTCGTCCGTGAGCTCGCGCGCGTAGCCGCCCGTGCCCTCTGCCGACACGCCGGTGTCGACGAATTTCGCGCCGAGCGACTCGATCTGCTCGCGCGTCTCGGCACGCACGTCATAGGCTTCCACCATCGCGCCGATCCGCCGCGCCGTGGCGATCGCCTGCAGCCCCGCGACGCCCGCCCCGATCACGAGCACCTTCGCCGGACGGATCGTGCCCGCGGCGTAGGTCAGCATAGGGAAAAACTTTGGTTCATCGCGCTTTCCCGGGGAAGGCAGCCTTGATTTTCAGGAAGAAGTATTCCGAGTCCCGAAAACCATAGGCCATACGCTTGATCACCTTGATGCGGTTGTTGACGCCCTCAAGGACGCTGGTATGCATGTGGAAGTTGGCACTGGCGAGGATGCCTCGGGCGTATTTGCGCAGGTTGCGAGCGAAGCGCTGTAGCGGTGCGAGGCCGCTGTCCCGGGCGTGCCGCAACCAGGTTCGCCAGCGGCGCCAGCCCTCTCGTACGCTGGGGGCGAACCAGACATCCTTCAGCGCATCCTTGAGGACATAGACCGTAGCCAGCGGCTGGTTGGCCGCGAGTAGTTCTTGAAGCTGCACGGCTTGTCCGTCCTTCAGGTTGTTGCGATTGCGCAGCAGCAGCCAGCGGCTTTGCTTGACCGCCTTTCGTGCCGGCTTGTCTTCGCGCAGGAGGTTGGCCTGGTCAACCCGGATACGGTCGATCACATCCCGACCATAGCGCGCGACGACGTGAAACAGGTCGTACACCACTTCGGCTTGCGGGCAATGCTTCTTCACCTCCAGATCAAAAGCCGTGTTCATGTCCATGGCCACCGCCTCTATCTGCTGGCAGTGCTTGCCGAGCAATTCAAAGAACGGGCGGACCGCCTCGCGGCTGTTGCCGTGGCCGACCCACAACACCCGCGTTCGCTCGGCATCCATGATGACCGTGGCATAGCGATGCCCTTTGTGCAGGGCGAACTCGTCCATCACCAGGCGGCGGACACCGGTTGAATCGAAGGTGCCTACCTCGGCTTGAAGGCGTCGTTTATCGAGCGTTTTGAGGGTGTGCCAGTGCAGGCCGGTGAGCTGGCTGACGTGGCTGATCGGCAGCAGCCGCAGCAAGCTTTCGAGCCATATCCGTAACCGCTGGGTCAGCCGAGATGCTGGCTCCAACCAGTCGATCCGCTCGGTCACCCGCCCACAACTCAGGCAATCGACTCGGCGCACTGGTAGTTGAAGCAGGACGCGCTGATCGAACAGATCACGATCACGCACCAGACGAATCCGGCGATCGTGAATCAACGGGCTGAACTGGCCACAACGCCCGCACTTAGGAAGAGAGCCGGCTTGAGGTTCAAGCTCAATGAGGAGGGTGTTATCGGTAGATGGGCGACAGGCAACGGCGTCGTAGCCTGGCCAGAAAGCAGCAAGATCAATAGGATGCACGGCGACAGCAGGGACAGGTGAAGGGTGTGTTTGGCGACTGCCAATTTACCTGCTTCCCTGACTGTCAACTCGCTCTTCCCCCAGACTCCGCGAAGAACCAAAACTTTGGGCAGTGATCGGCCGCGATCAGCGCGCACTCGTAGCCCGCAACCGCGGCCTGGCTCGACAGCGCGTCCATGCTCTGCGAGCGGGTGATCCGCGGCAGCAGCTCCAGCGCAAACGAAGTGATCTGCTTGTCCATCAGCTGCTGCGCGCGTGTCGCATCCGACCACGGCTGCAGCATGCCGAGCAGCACGCTGCCCGGCTTCATCGTTGCGATCAGTTCTACCGACGGCGGTTGCACGCACAGTACGACATCTGCGGTTGAATACACTTCTTCCGACTTTGCGGCAAAGCGAACGTCCCCGAACATCTCGTCGCGCAGATGCGCGGGCTGGCCGGCACCGGACTGTATCAGCAGTTGCGCGCCGAGCCCGAGATATCTTTTGACCACGTCCGGCACGACACACAGGCGACGCTCGCCATGCACAGTTTCAGTCGGCACTCCAATTGTCAAAGGCATGGTTTTCATCCTCTTGTGCTGATCGCTGCGCGCCCGGCTACAGACGGGACCGAGCAAGTTCAAGGGGGTCATATCGCTAGCGAACATTAGGAAGACTCAGCCGGATCACCGAGCCGTTCAATGATCCGGCCAAAGCCCGGCGGCGGGGAGGAAGCAAACGCCACCAGGAGACGACGCATACAAATCAGGACGATTTCAGACACGCTCCAACACGGCTGCGATGCCTTGGCCGATCCCGATGCACATGGTGCAGATCACATCCAGGCCACCGGCGACGTGCAGTTGATTCACCGCCGTGGTAACGAGGCATGCGCCGGATGCGCCCAGCGTTGGCGTTTAACTCCGTCCCTTGCCCCCCGTCGAGATGTACTGTTGCAACTCCATCTCGTGCTCTCCGACGGTGGCAACCACGTGGTGGACGCGCTTGATGATGGCGCGCATGAAATTGTAGATGAGCAACGGCTGTTCCGTGATCAGCGGCTCGATGCCGTCCGCGTTGAAGCAGAGAAGAGATGCTTCGCCCAGCGCGCGAACCGATAACGTATACGGGGTTTGGTCGACAAAGCTCAACTCACCGACCAGATCGCCCTCTTCGTACACGTGCACGATGCGCTCCTTGCCCACGGCGCTTCGCGCCTTGACAAGGGCCAAACGCCCTTCGGTCACGATATAGAAGCTGCTCGCGCTCTCTCCTTGTCGGTAGAGAAACTCACCATCCTTGAGGCGGCACTCACTGACGGCATGTTCTGCAAGGATGCCGGCGCCATCTCGGCCGATATACTCGCCCAATGGGGCTTCATAGATCATCGTGGCGATCCTGTCGATTTCCAGTTCTTTCATTACGTTCTCCGTCTAACTAAATTCACGAGACTCGACACTCCGCCGCATCGCGAGATAAGCGGTCGCATCGTCCAGGTTTTGCCTTGCCCTCTGGGTCAACCCCATTTTGAGTTCCCATTCATACCCCCTGATCGCGAGCACATACACTTCGGGCAAGCGCTGAAAACACTGTTGACAGGTCGCCATGATCGATGGAATCGAGATCGCGTGCGAGGTAAAGCTGAAGTCCATTTTCGGTTCTGCGCGCTCCAACGTGAATGATTCCACCGAGGCGTCCTTCGTGGCATCGATAAACAACACCCGCCTCTTGCGGCTGATGAGGTCGGCATCCTCGAGATGCAGTTGATAGTGCCTCTGGATTTCCGCTTTCGGGCACAGCGACTCCGCTTCCAGCCAGTCGATCAAGGCCCAGCCCAGTCCGTCGTCCTGCCGACCGACGTTGCCGATGCCATAAATCAGGCTCGACGGATCGTCGAAATCCTCAAGGGTCACGAGGGGAAACTCAGCGGGTGCGTTCATCGATCAGCCCCCCCGCCGCGTCATAGACCGAAACCACCAGCGGCATCTGCCCCAGGGCGTGGGTGGCGCAGCTCAGGCAAGGATCGTATGCGCGTATGCCCACCTCGATGGCGTTCATCATGCCCTCGGTAATCTCGCCGTGCCCGCCCAGGTAGTCCTCGGCGACGCTGCGCACCGTGCGATTCATGACCTGGTTGTTTTGAGTGGTGGCGACGACCAGGTTGGCGAAGGTGATATTGCCGCGCTCGTCGGCACGGTAATGGTGGAGCAAGGTTCCACGTGGCGCTTCGACCACACCGACCCCTTCGCCGGTCCACGCGCCGGCGGGCGGCGTCAACACCAGCTGATCCTTCTGCAGGTCCGGGTCGTGCAGCAATTCCCTGATGACCTCCGCGGCGTGGAGGATTTCTATGGCCCGTGCCCAGTTGGTGTGCAGGGTCATGTTGTTCGCCCGCCCCTTCGTGTAGGCATGGAAGCGTTCCAGCGCCTCCTGGGCGAGCGGCGTCGAGAGCGTCTTCGTCACGTTCATGCGGCCCAGCGGCCCGACGCGCACCGAACCCTTTTCCCTTCCCAGGTCTTTGAGGTAAGGGAACTTCATGTAGCTCCACTCCTCGACCGCTTCGCTGAAGTGATCCAGGTAGTCGTGATAATCGAGTTCGCGGACGATGTTCTTGTCGTCGTCGACGATACGCAGCTTGCCGTGGTAGTAGTCCACATTGCCGTCGGCATCGACCAGGGACATGTTGAGTGCGGGTACGTCGGCGAAACTGTCCACCTGCGCCCGGTGCTTTTCATGGAAGTCGTAGAACAGGCGCAGTCCATCCTGTGCGAAGTCGATGACCTGATCCATCGCCAGAAGGCCTTCTTCCCCGTTCAGCAAACGGTCGCGCTCGGCAATGCTCAGATTCTTGTTGACGCCACCGGGCACCGAGTTGATGCCGTGCATTTTTTTGCCGAACACCACCTTGATGACTTCCTGGCCCCATTTGCGCAGCATCACGACTCTTTTCACCAGCTCGGGATCGGCCTCAATCAGGCCGAGCACGTTGCGCTGCTCAGGCGGCGCGTCCATCCCGAACAGCATCTCCGGCACGATCAGATAGAAATAGGCCGTCGTATGGGATTGGAGCATCTGCGCGTAGTGGCCGAGGCGGCGCATTTTCTCCGCGGCCGGTGTGACATCGATGCCGGATTTCAGGCCGACACCGACCATGTCGTCCAGCGCCTTGGCCCCGCACAGGTGGTGGCTGACAAAGCAGATGCCGCAGATACGCTGCAGAAACATCGGCGCCTCCCAGTAGGGATGGCCCTGGATGAACTTTTCGAAACCCCGGAATTCCACGACGTGCAGCTTGGCGTCGATGACGTTATTGTCGTCATCCAGGTGCACCGTGACCTTGCCGTGACCCTCGATACGGGTCACGGGATCGATAACCAGTTTTCTGCTCATGACATTACCTCCGTTTATCAATCGTAGCGATTGATCGAGCTCGGCAAATCGAATGGACGCCCGTTGACCAGATCGTCCAGGACCTTGAAGATGGCGTCTCCATCCGGAGGACACCCCGGGATGAAATAATCCATCTTGACCACCTCATGACAGGGGTAAACCTTGGTGGTGATCCTGGGAATATCCGGATGGAACGGGATGACGGCCTTGGCGCCCGCCACGGCGGTCGCCGAGTTGACGTAGGCCTCCGCCAGGCAGTCCTTCAGCTCGACGACGTTGCGCATCGCGGGCACACCGCCCCACACCGCGCACGCCCCGACCGAGATCAGGATGTCGCAGTTCTCGCGGAAGTGCTCCAGCGTTTCGATGTTCTCCTCGTTCGCAACGCCGCCTTCGACGAATCCGATCGCACAGCGCTCGGGGATTCGTTTGATATCGGTCAGCGACGAGCGCAGGATGGTGATTTTCTCCAACAGCGGCAGGAGCCGCTCGTCCATGTCGAGAAAGGACAAGGTGCAGCCCCAGCAACCGCACAGACCGATCATGGACACCTTGATCTTGCCCTCGCGGTTTGCGGCCAGCGCCGGATCCATCGGCGTCGCAGGCAACTCGTGCGACGCAAGCTCGTTCTTTGCGGCGGTGCTCATTTGTCCACTCCTTCCAGGCCCAGCGCGCGTGCGCGCACCGACTGGATTTCGTACTTGCGTTGTCCGATGGGGTCGTCGTAGCCGACCCGTTTCTCGAGAATGGTGCCAACCGGGCAGATCGCAACCGCTTCCTTGACTTGCTCCGGCGGCATGGCGTTCGCGAGTTCGACATCGATTTCGATGCGCGACTCGGAACCGCGCTGGCTGATGCTGAAGATCTTCCTGCCGGTCGCCTTGTCGCGGATGAACTCGACACAGCGCTGGCAGAAGATGCAGCGATCCCGCTCCAGCCAGATCTTCTCCGAAGCCTGGTCCTGTACGCGAACCGGGAAACGGTACGGGAAGCGCGAGACCATCATGTCCACCTCGTAGCCGACCGCCTGCAGCTGGCAACGGCCACTCTTTTCGCAGCTCGGGCAGTTGTGGTTTCCCTCCGCGAACAGGAATTCGACCAGCGCCTTGCGCATATCGACCATTTCAGGGCTATTGACCTCGACATTCAAGCCCTTGGAGACCCGCACCGTACACGCCGCGTTCACGTTGCCATTCACTTTTACCGAACACACCCGGCAGGTGCCAAGACAGGGCTTGTCCTTGAGGTAGCACAGCGTCGGGATATACACGCCGTTTTCTGCGGCGACGTCCACCAGCGTTCGCCCTTCCTCCGTCGTGACCGTGATGCCGTCGATCGTGATCTGAATGCTCATTTTTTTGCCTCCTCCAGTTCCTTCAGCGCCTTCTCATGCCCGCCCAAGGCGGTATCGAGGTCGAACGACGGCAGCAGCGGGCCCTCGTGCCTCACCAGCTTGTCCTGATAGATCTCGGGAAACTTCTCCAGCGTCGTCAGGATGGGTTTGGGAGAGGTGGCGCCAAGACCACATCGACTGGTCTTGCGCACCAGCGCTCCCCAACTGACCATGTCGTCCAGATCCTTCTGGCACGCCTTGCCGGCGATCACCCATTCGACCTTCCTGTGCAGGTCGACGTTGCCGGCCCGGCACGGCACGCAAATGCCGCAGGACTCATCGACGAAGAACTGCATGTAGTCCTTGACGATGTCCAGCAGGTCACGGTTCCGGTTGAAGATCGTGAACGCACCATTGCAGGAAAGATCCTCGTACGCGAGCCTGCGTTCGCCATCCTTCTCCACCGACACGCACTCACCCGAGGGCCCGCTGATCTGAACGGCCCGCGCCTCCTTCGCTCCGACCATCGCCAGTACCTCGTTGAGCGTCACGCCCCATTCCACCTCGTAGATCCCCGGCTTGCTGCAATCGCCGGCAACACTCAGCAGTCGGGTGCCGGCGGAGTCCGGCGTTCCCATCGCCCTGAACCAGTCGGCGCCTTCCTCCATGATTCGGGAGACGGCGGCAAAGGTCTCGACGTTGTTGACGCAGGTGGGTTTTCCCAGATACCCCTGCTGCACCGGAAAGGGAGGTTTCACCCGTGGCGTGCCGCGTTTTCCCTCGCAGGACTCGATGAGGGCCGACTCGTCACCGCAGATATAAGCGCCGGCCCCCATCTGAATACGGATATCGAAATCAAAGTCCCGCCGGACGCCAATAGCGCGTCCCAGCAACCCGTCATCCCTGAGCTGCTGAAGCTGTCGTTCCAGATAATCCTTGAGATAAAAGTACTCCGCGCGGAGGTAAACGATGCCATGGCGGCAGCCGATGGCATGGGCGGCGATCGCCATTCCGATGAATACCTCCTTGGGCGAGCGTGTCAGCAGGGCCCTGTCCTTGAAGGTCCCGGGCTCGCCTTCGTCGGCATTGCAGATGACGTACTTCGTGTCGCTCAAAGCACGCCGGCAAAGCTGCCACTTCAGCCCGGTCGAGAACCCGGCGCCCCCGCGTCCGCGCAGCTTGGATTCGATGATCTCGTCGATCACCTGTTCGGGCCTGAGCGTCAGGCAGTGGTCGAGCACGGCCTTGAAATCCGTCCTGCCACGGAAGAATACCGGCCCCTTCGTGCGCACATTGGATTCCACCAGGGCATCGACATAGGCGATATCGTCGCTGGGCAACCCGGCCGGGTTCGCGATCTCGGCCGGGGACCGCCCCTGTTTCAGCTGGGCGATGATGTCTGCGATCTTTCCGGGCCTCAGGCGGGTGAATACCACCTTGTCGATCAGCATCGCCGGCTCCTGATCGCTGAGTCCGATACAGGGCGTTTCGAACAGGCCGAACATTCCATTCGGGTCGGTTTCGCCGAAACGGACTCCAGTCTCGCGCTCGAGGGCATCGTGCACCGCCTGATAGCCGTTCATCTTGGCAATCACGGAATTGCACAGGTAAATCCGATGCTTTCCCGACGGTTTGTCATGGAAAAGATGGTAGAACGACGCTGTTTCCCGAATGTCGAGTGGGGACAGGTTCAACTCGGCCGCTAGTTGCGGCAGCACCTCATCGGGAATGTGCCCGTACAGATGCTGAACATCCCAAAGTATGTCCATCAGACGGGCTCTGTCTGAGCGGTAACGCTCAAGTATTGTCCGGATGTCTTTGCTCATGTGTCTCCTCCTTGGAGTTAAGCTCAGTTCTTGTGTATGGAGGGCAGTAGAGAGGGTGGCGTATCCTGTTGATTGATCACTCCAGATCACAACCAACACAGGATGGATACGCCATGACCGATTCTACTCTCCAAGCCGTGACGCAGCCAGACGCCGGTGCCACCGATGCACTGCATGAACTGCTGCGCAAGGGGGCCCGAGACCTGATCGCCAAGGCCGTGGAGGCGGAGTTGAGCACGTTCCTGGAACAGTACGCCGACAAGACGCTGGAAGATGGTCGCCGCGCCGTGGTGCGCAACGGCTACCTGCCCGAGCGCACGGTACAGACTGGCATCGGTGACGTCGAGGTCAAGGTGCCCCGGGTCCGTGACCGCAGTGGCGACGGGGTGACCTTCAGCAGCGCGCTGCTGCCGCCCTACCTGAAGCGGGCCCGCAGCATCGAGGAGTTGATCCCCTGGCTCTACTTGAAGGGGATCTCCACCGGCGACTACCAGGAGGCCCTGGCAGCCCTGCTGGGCGATCAGGCCAAGGGACTCTCGGCCACCACCGTGACCCGGCTCAAGAAGCAGTGGGAAGATGAGCATGCCGAGTGGCGGAAGCGGAAGCTGGCCGATCGGCGATACGTCTACTGGTGGGCCGATGGCGTCTACAGCAACGTGCGCATGGATGACCGTCTGTGCCTGCTGGTGATCATCGGCGTCACCGAGCAGGGTCACAAGGAGCTGGTGGCCGTCGAGGATGGGCGACGCGAGTCGGAAGCCAGCTGGAAGGAGCTTCTCACGGGGCTACGCGAGCGCGGGCTGACCACGGCCCCCAAGCTGGCGGTCGGCGACGGTGCCATGGGCTTCTGGGCTGCGCTGAGCAAGGTCTATCCGGAGACCGACCACCAGCGTTGCTGGGTCCACAAGACCGCCAACGTACTGAATAAGCTGCCGAAATCCGTGCAGCCCAAGGTCAAGGCCGACCTCCACGAGATCTGGATGGCCGAGACCCGCGACGAGGCGCATAAGGCCTTCGATCGCACAGTAAAACGCTTCGAGGCCAAGTACCCCAGAGCGATGGAGTGCCTGGCCAAGGATCGGGAGGAGCTGCTGGCGTTCTACGACTACCCGGCAGAGCACTGGGTGCATATCCGCACCACCAACCCGATCGAATCGACCTTCGCCACGGTCCGCCTGCGCAGCAAGCGGAGCCGCAATTGCGGCTCCAGGGCGACGACCCTGGCGATGGTCTTCAAGCTGCTTCAGAGCGCTCAGAAGCGCTGGAAGCGGATCAAGGGGTTCAACAAGCTGGAGCTGGTCGTTAACAACGTCCGGTTCCGGGATGGTGAGCAAGTAACCGATCAGTCAGACAGGACTGCCGCCTGACCGGCCATACACAAACCTTGACAATAACTCCCTCCTTGGTGGTCGAAGCGATTCAGGGCCTGGCGCCCGCTGCTAGCCCGGATTTCTCATGAAGGGATAAAAAGAAGCGGCTAAAAGTGCTATAGTTTCAAGAACCTAACCAATCCACCAAGCACCAGTAGCCGCATCCAG
>NZ_QGTM01000031.1 GCF_003182195.1 Halomonas sp. A11-A | reverse complement strand
AAGAAGCTGGTGGTCAGCGGCCTGTGCGACTACGACCCGACCTCCATGGACGAGATCGTCACCGAGTTCTATCGCCTCAAGGCCGCCTACGAGGCTTGACGCACCCGCGAGCGCTGCCGGCAGGGCCGGCTCGGAGGAGTCCCCATGTCTCGACAGCTGGATGATGGCGAGGGCATCTCCGGGCATGCGCCCGAAAGCGACCTGGCCATCGCCCGCCGCGCGCGGCTCGAACCTATCCTGCCGCTGGCCGAGGCCCGCCTTGGCCTCGCCGCCGAGGACCTGGTGCCCTTCGGCCATCATCGCGCCAAGCTCTCCCTCCCGCTGCTGCAGCGGCTGAAGGACCGCCCCCGCGGGCGCCTGGTGCTGGTCTCCGCCATCACCCCGACCCCCGCCGGCGAGGGCAAGACCACCGCCTGCGTCGGGCTGGTGGACGCCCTCTCGCGCCTCGGAATCTCGGCCCTGGCCTGCCTGCGCGAGCCGTCCCTCGGGCCGGTGTTCGGCATGAAGGGCGGTGCCGCCGGTGGCGGGCGCGCCCAGGTGGTGCCCATGGAGGCCATCAACCTGCACTTCAACGGCGACTTCCACGCCGTGACCGCGGCCCACAACCTGCTGGCCGCGCTGCTCGACAACCACCTCTACTGGGGCAATGCCCTGGGCATCGACCCGGCTCGGGTGGTGTGGTCCCGGGTGCTCGACCTCAACGATCGCAGCCTGCGCCGGGTGCGCATTGGCCTGGGGGAGGTGGAGCGCGAGAGCACCTTCGAGATCACCGCCGCCTCCGAGATCATGGCGATCCTCTGCCTGGCCGAGGACCTCGCCGACCTCGAGCGACGCCTGGGCCGCATCGTGGTGGCCTGGCGGCGCGACGACACCCCGGTGACCGCGGCGGACCTGGGCGCGGTCGGCGCCATGTCCGCGCTGCTGCGCGATGCCCTGGCCCCCAACCTGGTGCAGACCCTGGAGCACACCCCGGTGCTGATCCACGGCGGGCCCTTCGCCAACATCGCCCACGGCTGCAGCTCGCTGACGGCCACCCGGGCGGCCCTGGCGCTGGGCGAAGTGGTGGTCACCGAGGCGGGCTTCGGTGCCGACCAGGGGCTGGAGAAGTTCATCGACATCAAGTCGCGCCAGTCCGGCCTCTTTCCGGATGCCGTGGTGATCGTGGTGACCCTGCGTGCCCTGCGCTTCCATGGCGGAGCGAGCCGCGAGGCGATGCATCGTCCCGACCTCGCGGCGCTCATCGCCGGCCTCGACAACCTGGTCCGCCAGGTGGCCGTGGCCCGCGCCTTCGGCCTGGAGCCGGTGGTGGCCCTCAACGCCTTCCCGGACGACAGCGAGGCCGAGCGGGAGAGGCTGGCGGCCTGTTGCGTCGAGCTCGGCGTGGCCCTGGCGCACTGCGACCACTGGGCTCGGGGCGGGGAGGGCGCCCTGGCCCTGGCGCGGCGGGTGCTGGAACGGCTGGAGGAGGGCGGCGGCGAAGCGGCAGCGCTGTATGCCGACGGCACGCCCGTGGAGACGGCCCTGCAGGTCGTGGCCACCCGGCTCTACGGGGCCAGCGGGGTCGAGCTCTCGCCCGAGGCCCGGGCGACGCTGCGCCGCCTCGAAGGGGCCGGCTACGGGCAGCTGCCGGTGTGCATCGCCCGTACCCAGTACAGCTTCTCGGATGACCCGTCCGATGGCGGCCTGGTCAAGGGGCACCGGCTGCGGGTCCGCGAGCTCAGGCTCTCGGCCGGCGCCGGCTTCGTGGTGGCGGTGTGCGGCAGGCTGATGACCCTGCCGGGCCTGCCCCGGGAACCGGCGGCCCTGGGCATCGGCCTGGACGCCGAGGGCAACATCACCGGCCTCGCCTGAGACGCGGCCGGGCAATAGGCGGAATCAGACCACCACGGTGACCGGGCAGGGCGCCAGGTCGATGACCCGGTGGCTCACGCTGCCGAGCAGCGACTCGCGCCACTTGCCCAGCCCGCGCCGGCCCATCACGATCATCGGCCGCTCCGCCAGGTGGTGGCGTGCCCGGGAGACGATCGCCTCGGCGAAGCGCTCCTCGTGGAGCAGCACCTCCTCGATGCCCCCGGGGATCTCCCCCAGGGCCTCCCGCGCCAGGCGAAAGACCCGCCCGGCCTGGCTCTCCCCGTCCTCCTCGAGCCCCCCGGTCTGGCCGCCGGGCTGGCAGAACACCAGCTCCACCGGCACCTCGGCGCTGCGCGCCAGGTCGCCGGCCAGCCCCGCCGCCTGGTTGGCATGGCGCGAGCCATCCACCGGCAGCAGTACCCGGCCGATGCCCGAGGCCTCCTGCATGCTGGCGTCGTCGTGGACGATGGTCACCGGGCAGCGGGCGCGGTGCACCACCTCGTTGCTGACGCTGCCCTGCACGAACTTGCCCACCTCGCTCAAGTGGCGTGCCCCCAGCACCAGCAGGCAGGCGGGCTGGCTGCGCGCATGGGCCACGATGGCCCGGTCCGGGTGGCGGATGAAGGTGCTGTCCTCCAGCACCACCTCCTCCGGGGGCGGTGTCAGGTCGGGCTCGATGGCCGCACGGGCCTTGGCGAAGGCCTCCTCGGCGATCTCGAGGCGCACCGCCCGGTCATGGTCGGCCTCGGCCTGGCGGTTGGCGGGGATATCGCACAGCTCTGCCGGGTTGAGGGGCATCACATGCAGCAGCTGCAGCGGGGCGTCCAGCAGCCGGGCCAGCAGGCTGGCATGGCGGGCCGCCGCGGCGGCCGTGGGTGAACCGTCCACCGGGACGATGATCCGAGAGACCTGCTCACTCATCGACACACTCTCCCTTGATGACTGTCGTTGCCCCCTGAGGCGAGGGGCGGGGCTGGGACTAGATTAGCAGCCTCCGGTGGCCGCCGTCGCCTCAGGCCACCCGCAGCCGCTTGCCGAACAGCAGCCCGCCCCACTGCACGCGGTTGGCGGTCAGGTTCCAGGCGATGGAGCCGGCCATGCCGACCACCGCCAGGGCCAGCACGTAGAGCGCAAGCGGCAGCCGCTGGCCGGGGTCCAGCACGTCCACCAGGTTGAAGAACATCGGGTGGGCCAGGTAGATGCCGAAGGAGAACTCGTTGAGGCGCCGCACCAGTGGGGGGGCCGGGCGGCCGCGCAGCCGCCCCATGATCCACAGGGTGAAGAGCAGGAAGAACGGCACCACCCACACCTCCTTGGAGGAGTACTCCAGCCAGCCGGGCAGCGAGAGCAGCACCACCAGGCCGATCAGGGCGACCAGCCAGCGCGGGCGGGCCAGCGCCACCAGCCAGGCCGGCCGCGCTTCAGGCGTATCCTGATAGTGCTTCACCAGTACCATGGCCAGGAAGAAGAGGTAGAGCCACCCCAGCGGGGCGATCCAGTGCAGGTAGCCCGGCGGCAGGCTGCTGCGCCACTGCCAGTAGCCCCACCAGGCCATGCCGATCAGGCTGCCGATCAGAAGCCATGGCGTGGCAGGCAGCCAGCGGGCGAGGTCGAAGCGCCCGTAGAGCCAGTAGAAGGCGTAGAACTGGGCGGCGATGATCAGGAAGTAGCCGTGCCAGCCGGCATAGACCAGGTACTCGCGCAGCGTCTCCACGAGGCCCGCCTCGACCCCGTTGGCCTGCAGGCGCAGGAACTCCGCCAGCGAGTAGGCCAGGCCGTAGACCAGGTAGGGCACCATCACGTACTTGACGCGACTGCCCAGGAAGCCCTGGGGGATGTCGCGCCCGTAGCGCATCGAGAAGAGAAAGATCGAGATGAAGATGAAGATCGGGGTGCCGAGCACCGTGGGAATGCGGGCAAGGTCGGTGGCCAGGGTGTCGACGCGCTGATTCAGGTAATCGAGGAGATGGAAGCTGAAGACCGCCAGGCAGCCATAGGCGCGCAGCCAGTAGATTTCCTCGATCCGTTGCATGTCCCGGTTCCCTGTGGGCCTCGAATGGTTGAACGCTGCTTGGGCACTTGCTGTCGGACCGCGACAGGCACCATGAATTCCCTTTCATCCGGGGATTCGCATCAACCCGAGGCGAGGGAGGCCTGACATGACGGCAGCCAGACGCTGCGTATTCACCATCCTGATGTTCCTGCTGCTGGCCGGCCAGGCGCTGGCCAGCCAGGTGACCCACCACCGCTTTCACTCCGAGGCGCTGGGGCGCGACTACCCCTACACCCTCTACCTGCCCGACGGCTACCACGACTCCGGCCTCGACTACCCGGTGATCTACCTGCTGCACGGCTCCTTCGGCAGCGACCGCGACTGGGTGACCCGAGGCGCCCTCAAGGAGATCGCCGATCGCATGATCCGCCAGGGGCGCATCCCGCCGGCGGTGATCGTGATGCCCGGCAGCCAGAGCTGGTGGGTCGACGGCCACAACGAGGCGGCCCGCACCGCCTTCCTGGAGGACCTGCTGCCCCACGTGGAGGAGGTCTGGCGGGTGGTGCCGAAGCGTGAATGGCGCGGCATCGCCGGGCTCTCCGCGGGGGGCTACGGCACCATCAACTTCGTCCTGGAGCGGCCCGAGCTGTTCGTTGCCGCCGCGGCCCTGAGCCCGGCCAGCTACTATCCGCTGCCGCCGGCCAATTCCACGGCTCGGGAGCATGCCGCCTTCCTGACCCCGGACAACCGCTTCGATGCCGATCTCTGGCAGCGGCTCAACTATCCCGCCCACCTGGATAGCTACCTGGCCCAGGACTACGTGGTACCGCTCTACCTGAGTGCCGGCAACCGCGATGTCTTCGATGCCGTGGGCCATGCCCGCCGGCTGCAGGCGGCGCTGGAGGTCCACCAGCCGGGCCAGGTGCCTCTGGAGGTGCTCTCCGGCGGCCATACCTGGCGCGTGTGGCGGGCCAGCCTCGGACCGGCGCTGGCCTTCATGTCCCGCTACCTGCAGCCACCGCTGTCCGGCGAGGCGGTGCGCTGACGCGCCGACGTAATGCTAGAGTGGGGAGCATGTGGGCGGCCTCGCCCGTCGCTGCCAGGGATGACACGCCATGATACGCACGCTGATGGTGGACGCCGAGGGCCGGACCATGGCTGGGGGCGAGGAGCTGATCGCCCGCTGGCGTGAATCACCCGATGCTCGGCTGTGGATCGACATGCAAGGCGAGCCGGTGGCCCGGGAGCGGGAGATGCTCGAGGCCTTCGACTGCCACCCCATGGCCATCGATGACGCCCACCGCGAGCGCCACCCGCCCAAGATCGAGGAGTTCGAGGGCCATACCCTGATCCTCTATCGCGGCATCTCCTCCTTCGACGCCGACCTCCACTACACGCCCCAGCAGATGGCGCTGTTTCTCGGCGAGCGCTTCCTGCTCACCCTGCATCCCGGTCGGGCGCAGAGCATCGACCGCCTGTTCGACCAGGAAGGCACCGTCCTGCTGCAGCGCTCCCCGGAGCATGTGGCGCTCAAGATCATGTACCACTCCGCCGGCTACTACCTGGACAGCCTGCTGGAGTTCGAGAATGCGCTCAGCGACCTGGAGGACGCGCTGACGCTCAACGGCAGCGATACCCTGATGCGCCAGGTGATCGGCTATCGCTCGCGGCTGGTGAAGATGCGGCGGTTGTTCAACTACCACCTGGGTATCACCCAGGAACTGACCGCCTACGACTACTCTCACCTGCCCCGCAACGTCAGCGAGACGCTGCATGCCATCAACGACGTCCACGAGCGCTTCGAACGGCTACTCACCCTGACCCAGATGTACTACGAGATCTGCGGCGACCTGGTGGATGGCCATATCTCGCTCTCCTCGCATCAGCTCAACATCACCATGCGCATTCTCACGGTGATCACCGCCGTCTTCGTGCCGCTGACCTTCATCGCCGGCATCTATGGCATGAACTTCGCGCACATGCCCGAGCTCGAGCACCCCTATGGCTATTTCATGGTGCTGGGCCTGATGATGAGCATCGGCGTGGGGCTGGCATGGCTGTTCCGCCGCAAGGGATGGTTCTAGCCTTCGACACCCTGGAGGCGAGGCGCCTTGCCGCAGGCGCTTGGCTCCCGCGGCGTGAGGCTCTAGTCTCGGAGGTTCCCCCTTTCGAGCCCCGACCATGCACCCACTTCGCGAAGCGCTGCACGACGAGCTGCACGCCCGACCCTCGATCCATTTCGCCGGACCGGCACACCTGCACCACTACGCCATGCTCGACCAGGCGGGCCAGGCCGAGGCGCTGCTGGCCCGGATCGACTCACTTGCCCACCGTGAGCGCGACCCGGAGGCGGTGCAGGAGATCCTCGAGATCGACGGCATGACCCTCAAGTGGGAGCGCCATACCGAGTTCTTCACCCTCACGCTGATGGTGCCGCGGCAGCCCGACCAGGCGCTGTGGCCGGAGCCGCCGCCGCTGCTGGAGGCGCTGTTGGCGTCCCACCGCGAGCAGGTGATCAGCGCCACCCTGATCCTGGTGGAGGCCGCCCACCGCTGGTCCGGCAGCCCCGAGGCCTACGGTTTCCGGGATCCGGCCGGTTCCCGGGTCGCCGACGGTGAGGCCACGGTGTGGAGCGACTTTCGCCTCACACCGGACGGAGTCAATCGCCTGCTGCTGGTCAACCAGTCCCTCGACGGCTTCCGCCTGGGGCGCATGGCCCGCCGCCTGCTGGAGATCGAGACCTACCGCATGATGGCGTCCCTGGCGCTGCCCCTGGCCCGCGAGATGCGCCTGGAGCTGGATGCCAACGAGCGCGAGCTGGATACGCTCTCGGTGCGCAACGCCGAACGGCAGAGCGAGAGCTCGCGACCGCTGCTCGCGGCCATCTCCGAGCTCTCCGCCCGCCTGGAACACGCCAGCGCCCGCTCACGGCTGCGCTTCAGCGCCACCGAGGCCTATGCGCGCATCGTCGATGCCCGCATCGAGGAGCTGCGCGAGAGGAAGGTGGGCGAGCATCCCCGCCTGGGCATCTTCATCCAGCGCCGCTTCCGTCCCCTGGTGCGCTTCTGCGCGGCGATCCACGCCCGCCAGGAGGCCCTGGCCGAGAGCGTGGCGCGCCTCAACGACCTGCTGCGGACCCGCGCCCAGGTGGAGATCGAGGAGCAGAACGCCGAGATGCTCAAGAGCCTCAACGAGCGCACCAGCAGCCAGCTCAAGATCCAGAAGGCGGTGGAGGGGCTGTCGATCATCGTGATCAGCTACTACCTCTTCAGCCTCTTCAAGCTGGGCCTGCAGAGCCTGGATGCGCTGGGCGTGCCCATCGTGCCCCAGGTGGCCGCGGCTATCATCGCCCCGCTGGGGCTGGGCATCCTGGCGGTGCTGTCCTGGCGCATCTGGCGGGTGAAGCAGCATTGAGCGCGGAGCGCGACCGCTACCCCGACGCCCTGCGCGCCGGTGCCCTGCTGGTGGTGGTGCTCGGCCACTGGCTGGCCACCCTGCCGCGCCTGGAGGAGGGGCGCCTGGTGGACACCGACCACCTGCTGCTGGTGTGGCAGGAGGCCGGCGTCTTCACCTGGCTGGTGCAGGTGGTACCGCTGTTCGTCTTCGTCTCGGCGGCGGTGAGCGCGGTAGGGGTGCGCCGGCGGCTCAGCGACGGCCACCGCCAGCTGCACTGGTGGGCGGGTCGCGCCCTGGCCCTGGCGCGACCCACGGTGACCTACCTGGCGGTGCTGGCCGCGGTGGCGGTGATCTCCCGCCTGGTGGAGGGGCGCTTCCTGGCACCCTTCAACCACTCCCTGACCATCCACCTCTGGTTCCTGCTGATGCTGCTCGGGGTCCAGGCGCTGCTGCCCCTCTCGGTGCGCGCCGACCGGCGCCTGGGGATGCGTGCCGTCTGGCTGCTGGTGGCGGTCGCCGCCCTGGTCGACCTGCTTCGGGCGCGGCCCGGCTCGCTGGCCGACCTGGCGCGCCTGGGGGAGCTGGCCACCGACCACGCCACCCTGCTGGGCTGGGTGAACCTGCTGGTGGTGTGGCTGCTGCCCCAGCAGCTGGGGATCGCCTGGCGCCAGGGGCGCTTCGCCGGTACCGGGACGGGACTGGTGTTCATGGCCCTGGGGCTGGTGTGGCTGGGCGCCACGGTGGCCTCCGGCTATCCGCTGGCCATGGTGGATGGGGAGGTGGGCGGGCGCAGCAACCTGCTGCCGCCGACCCTGGCCCTGGTGGGGGTGATGTGGCTCCAGGTGGGCACGGTGCTGGCCTGCGAGGCGCCGGCCCGGCGGCTGCTGGCGCGGCGGCCGATCCGCCGTGCGGTCACGCTGCTTGGCGCCCTGGGCATGCCGCTCTATCTCTGGCACAAGTTTGCCGAGCTGCCGGCGGCCTGGCTGGGCGAGTGGCTCGGGGCACCCATCGATGCGGGGGTGCCCGGCGAGGTGGGCTTCTGGTGGGGGCGGCTGGTGTGGCTGCTGCTCTGCCTGCTGATGGTCACCCCGGTGATGGCCGCCGTGGTGGCCTTCGAGATGCGCAGGCGCCGGGATCTCGTCTCCGCCACCGCCGGCCGGGCCGTGGTGGGCGGCGGCGTGGCGCTCTTCGCGGGCATCCTGGCCAGCATGGCGCTGGGGGCGCTGCCCGGGGCGCTGGTCGGCCTGGCCGGCGTGGCGGCCGCCTCCCGGCTGCTGCGGGCCCGTCCCCAGCCGCCCTGAGGCTGGCCTTCTCGATGGCGCCGAGCGGCCCTGTCGGGGTGGTCTACCCGCTTCTCTCGTCCGCTTCAGCCTCGGCAGCGCTATGGAGCAGGGCGTCCAGCCGCTGCCAGACGGCCTCGCGCTGGGCCGCGTCCATTCGCGACCAGCGGGCGATCTCGTCCAGGGTGCGGTGGCAGCCCAGGCAGAGGTCGCCCACCGGCAGGCAGACCTTGATGCACGGGGACTCGGGGCGCGTCGGGAGTCCTGCTTCGCGCTCGCTCATTCGCTCACCTTCCCGCGCAGCGCCTTGGTCCTGCCCTTGCGAGTCTTGGCGTCGACCCGCTTGCGCTTGGCGGCGCGGGTCGGCTTGGTGGGCTTGCGCACCCGACGCTGCTTCACCGCCTCGCGGATCAGCTCGCGCAGGCGCTCGAGGGCATCCTCGCGGTTCTGCTCCTGGGTGCGAAAGCGCTGGGCCTTGATCACCACCACGCCCTCCTGGGTGATGCGCTGGTCGCCCAGCGCCAGCAGCCGCTCCTTGTAGAAGGGCGGCAGGCTGGAGCGATGGATATCGAAGCGCAGGTGGATAGCGGAGGCCACCTTGTTGACGTTCTGGCCACCGGCGCCCTGGGCGCGGATCGCGTTGAGCTCGATCTCCCAGTCGGCCAGTTCCACGGAGTTGGAGATGCGCAGCATGGGGCTCCTGCAGGTGTTGGCAATCGGCGAGGGGGGGCGGGTCAGCGCGGCGGGCGCAGCGGCTCGAGCAGCTCGCCCAGCCCGTTGTGGTCGATCTCGTGCATCAGCGCCAGCAGGGCGCCGAGCCGGCCGGGCGGGAAGCCTTCCCGGGCGAACCAGGCCAGGTAGGGCCCCGGCAGGTCGGCGATCACCCGGCCAGCGTACTTGCCGTAGGGCATGCGCAGGGTGACCAGCGTCTTCAGGTCCTCGGGTCTCATTCGCCTACCTCCATGCCTGTCCTCCGCCGTCGTCCTGTGACCCAACGGCTCTGGCGCAACACTCTAGGGGGATTCGGCCCGTTCCGCCAGGGTCGGCACGCAACGCAGCAGGGCCCGCCTAGGCGGGCCCTGCTGTTCGAGCCGAGGCTCGAGAGGCGTGTTCCGAGCGGGGCTCAGAGTGCCTTGATGTTTGACGCCTGAAGGCCTTTCTTGCCCTGGGTCACGTCAAAGGAGACGCTCTGACCTTCCTGCAGGGACTTGAAGCCATCGGACTGAATTTCGGAGAAATGAGCAAAGACATCATCGCTGCCGTCGGACGGAGAGATAAAGCCAAAACCCTTGGAATCGTTGAACCACTTGACTGTGCCGGTAGCCATGATAAGCATCCTTTTCGCGCTGAGCGCCTTGCGATATTCCTGGTGTTACCCAGATGAAGTAGCGGGTAGAACAAGGGAGACAATATCAGGCTGCCGAAAGAATTCGAATGCTGCTGAAACCATGCTGCTTGCCGACCAACTGACGCCACAGTGTCATGTATCCCGGTACGGGTCAAAGCCTTTCACCTTTTATTTTCGATAGCCGTCGCCTGTCAATAGGTGGCAATTTTTCCGGCGCGCGATAAAAGTGATGCGATTCAACCGACAGGGACAGATTGCCAGCGTGGAAACTCCGCTGGCGCCCGTGACGGGATTGGACCAGCTTTAAGGCAAGGGCGGAGAGTGCCGGCGAACGATGGGGGAGGAAACATGTGGAAAGCCTATGACGAACTGGCCTGGACCGAGGCATGGCTCGAGGATCCCAGGGGCGTCGAGGAGGAGGTCGCCACCTACCGCCGCCTGCTCGAGGAGCACGCCCACCGCCCGGTGCGCGAGGTGCTGCACCTGGGCTGCGGCGCCGGTGCCCACGACCGCACCCTGAAGCGCCACTTCCGGATGACCGGGGTGGACCTCAACGACGCCATGCTGCGGCTGGCCCGGCGCACCAACCCCGAGGTGGAGTATCACCAGGGCGACATGCGCAGCGTGCGGCTGGGGCGCCAGTTCGATGCCGTGGTGATTCCCGACAGCATCGACTACATGGCCAGCCGGGAGGAGCTGGCGCTGGCCCTCGAGACCGCCCGCCATCACCTGCACCCCGGCGGCGCGCTGCTGGTGGTGGCCAAGCCCCGCGAGCTCTTCCACGACAACAACTTCGCCTATACCGGCGAGCGCGACGGCATCCATATCACGGTGCTGGAGAACAACTACGTGCGCCCGCCAGGCGACGAGCAGTACGAAGCCACCCTGGTCTACCTGATCCGCCAGGGGGGCGAGCTCGATGTCCAGGTGGACCATCACCGGCTGGGGCTCTTCACCCAGGCGGCCTGGGAGCAGGCCTTCCGCGAGCAGGGGCTCGACCTGCACCAGCAGGACCTGGAGGGCATCTACGAGCCCTTCATGATCGCCGAGGGGGAGTACCCCATGCGGGTCTTCATCGGTGTCGTGCCCGGTGGCGGGGAGGCCGAAGCCTGAGCCGACCGCTGGCGCCCCCTCCAGCGAGTCTCGGCGTCACCGGCCCCGGTTGCGCCACCTCGCGCCTGCTGGGTTATGCTGGGTAACATCCTTAGCCGACTAGCGAACGAGGCCCCATGAACCCCACCATCGAGCTGCTGAAATCCCACCGCTCCATTCGCAAGTTCACCGACCAACCGGTCTCCCGGGTGCTGCTGGAGGAGCTGATCCGCGCCGGCCAGGGGGCGGCCACCTCCAGCCACGTGCAGGCCTACACGGTCATCCACGTGAAGAACCCGAGGAACCGCGAGCTGATCGCCGAGCTGGCCGGCGGCCAGTCCTACGTGGCCAGCTGCGGCGCCTTCCTGGTCTTCTGCGCCGACATGAAGCGGCCCACCGACGCCGCCGAGCGCACCGGCGCCCGGGTGATCCGCGGCATGACCGAGCAGCTGCTGGTGGCCAGCGTGGACACCGCCCTGATGGCCCAGAACGTGGCCATCGCCGCGGAATCCGAGGGGCTGGGCATCTGCTATATCGGCGGGGTGCGCAACAATCCCCAGGAGATCAGCGACCTGCTGGGCCTGCCCGACCACGTCTACCCGGTGTTCGGCATGTGCCTGGGCTACCCGGCCCATCAGCCGGACATCAAGCCGCGCCTGCCGGTGGAGGCGATCCTCAAGGAGGACACCTACCGCGACGACCGCGAGCTGGTGGCGGCCTTCGACGAGACCATGCACGCCTACTACCAGTCGCGGAAGGGCGGCAACAAGCAGAGCAACTGGTCGCAGAACCTCACCCCGCTGTTCGACACCAAGCTGCGCCCCCATATGCGCGATTTCCTGGTCAAGCGTGGCTTCGAGATGAAGTGATGACGCCTCGGCCATGAGCCCGAATGGCGGCCAAAGAAAACCCCCTCCCGGCGGGGAGGGGGTCGTTACACAAGCGGTTGTCAGGGGGTAATCAGTCGTCGTTGGCGGCCAGGGGGCGGTTCTCGCCGGTGCGAACTTCGTCCCAGGCCTGTTCCAGGGTGTAACCCTGGCGGGCATCGACCGTGTCGATAACCTCAACCGCGTTCTGCAGGGACTCACCACTGCCCTTGAGGGCGACCACCAGCTTGGCAAGATCGAGCTTGCTGAAGGTGTTGGCGATAAGGTCGGCTTGCTGGCTAAGTTGGATGCAGTTCATTTTTCAATCCTCATCAAGGTCATCATTACCCCGGGGGAAATCCCGTTTTGGGGTTGCCATCTCCGATGGCGTTCTGGTGCCTTGGCTACTCATGCCGGGCCGGGTAAGTGCCCCATGCTGCAACCGCGACAGGTCTGCAAGCTTTCCAAGACCTTTGCTTCTGGCGCCTGGATCAGAAATTACTTGGCGCTCAGGTTGTAGCCGGGATCAGGTCAGTGAATCGGGGTAGCGACCCTCTGTCCTGATCCATGACTCCACTATGGGTCAGGGCAACCACTCCCACAACGCGCCATTAGCCGCACAGTGGGTTGTAGTATGACTACACGGAGAGCCAGGGAGCTCGAGGAAGGTAACGTGACTACGAGGAGGGGAAGGAATGCCGCCAAAATGGCGAGAAAAAAGCCCGATGGAACGGCTTCCAGCGGGCGAAAATTTACAGCCTAATCGCGACCCGCGCCACTCGACTTTCGGTGAGGAGGAGACATGGAAACGCTGTTGAATGCCGGTACAGAGGTGACCGAGGCGGCGCTGGCCGCCATCGCCCATATGCCGACCGCCAGCCTGCCGGTGCTGATGGATGACGATTTCGCCCGGCGGCTCTCCGATGCCGACCTGATGCGCATCGCGGTGCTGCTGGCGCAGAAGAGCCATGACGAGGGCGGCTGCCCGATCGGGGCGGTGATCATCGACAACGCCACCCGGCGCATCGTCGGCAAGGGGCACAACACCCTGGTGCAGGAGAACCACCCCTACAACCACGGCGAGACCTCGGCCATGCGCGATGCCGGCCGCCTCGACTTCGGTAGGACGACGCTCTTCACCTCGCTGAGCCCCTGCCAGGTCTGCGCCACGCTGCTCTACATGCGCGGCGTCTCGCGGGTGGTGGTGGGCGATGTCACCAACGCCTCGGGCACCGAGGCCCTGCTGCGGGAGAAGGGCGTGCAGGTGGAGATCCTCGAGGACCCCCGCGGCATCGAGCTCTACGCCCGCTTCCGCGCCGGCAACCCCGAGCTCGACCTGGAGGACTGGAAGGGGCTGAGTGCCACCCAGCGGCCGTGATGGCGCCCCGGTGCCGGGGTCAGCGAAGCGCCAGCATCTCCAGCACCGCGGCAAGCTGCTGGCGATCCTGCCCCTCCAGCGTTCTCAGGGGCAGCGGCAGGCTGGGGGGCTCGGCAAGCCCCAGCAGCTCTGCCGCAGTGGCCACCACGCGCAGGCTGCCCCCGTGCCGGCGGAACAACGCCCACAGGGGCTCGAGACGCTGGCCGAGGCCCGTGGCCTCGTCCTCCCTGCCGGCCTGGGCCGCGCGGGTAATGGCCAGGGCGATCTCGGGGACGAGACCGCCGATCACCGAGTACCAGGCGTCGCAGCCGGCATTGAGCCCCGTGGCGGCGAAGGCATCGCCGCTCACTCCGATCGTCACCTCCGGCGGGACCAGGGCGCGCAGCCTCGCGACACGCTCCCGGGCGGCCGCCGGTTCGGTGGGCACCCCGGGAATCTTGATGGAGGCCACCCCGGGCAGCGCCGCGATGCGTCCATGCGCTCGTCGCTGAACTGGAAGCGGGTGGTGCCGGGGTTGTCGTACACGCACAGCGGCACCGAAAGCCGGGCGCTGACCGCCTCGAATAGGCCGAAGACCTCCTCGTCGGCCAATGGCTGGTAGGACATCGGGGCCAGCAGCACCGCGCTTGCCCCCGCGGCTTGGGCATCCTCGGCCAGGGTCAGCACATCGCGGGTGCGCAGGGCGCTGATGCCGACGATCACCGGCACGTCGCCGGCGTGGGCCACGGCCAGCCGGGCGATGCGCCCCCGCTCGGCGGGGCTCAGGTAGGCGTAGTTGCCCGTCGAGCCGAGGGCGCCGATGGAGTCGACGCCCGCGGCGACCAGCCGCTCGACCAGACGGACGAAGGCCGCCTCGTCGATGGTGCTCTCGTTCATGGGGGTCAGCGGAAAGGCGCTGAGGCCGGTCAGCATGGCGGGTCTCCTGTCTGGGCAGCCGGTTGCGGCACTGGCTCGAGAATAGGCCACGGCGATGGCTCGGCATAGTATCGCCTGGCCGAGTGCGGGAGGATGGCCGACGACCTGGGGTTCAACTGACGGGAGAAAGAGAGAATGGTGAATTCGGTTGCTACTGACCTGGCCCCGCGGCTGCGCACGCTGCTCGAGCAGCTGCCCGATGACGCCGTGCCCATCACCTACCAGCAGGCCGCCGAGGCGCTGGGCCTGACGCCACCGCGCACCATCCAGCGCGTCGCCCTGGCGCTGGAGACGCTGATGCGTGAGGACGTCGCCGCCGGCCGCCCGCTGATCGCCGCCCTGGTGGTCAGCCGCCGGGGCGACCTGCCCCGGCCGGGCTTCTTCGAGCTGGCGGTGGCCCTCGAGCGTTTTCCCCCCGAGCCGGCCCACCACGAGGCGGCCTATCGCCAGGAGCTGGCGCGGGTCATGGCGCTGCGCCCCCGAACGGCAGGGTAGGGTGACGGCCCCCGGCCCATTCTGACTCCGCGGGCGGCGACATCACTGGTAGCGCTGCTGCCAGCCCTTGACCGCGATCTGCTCCTTGAGCAGCTCCAGCATGTCCACCAGCACCTGCTCGGTGACCTGCTCGGTGTGGGGGTCGGTGCGCAGCGAGGCATCGAAGCCGCTCTCGGCCAGGTGCTCCACCAGGGCGGAGAATTCCGCCGACTGCAGCCCCTCCAGGGCCTCGTTGACCAGGCGGCAGGCCAGGTCGGAGAGCGAGGCCTCGAGCCCCCGGCTCAGCTGGCTGCCCAGCGGCAGCCGCGCCAGCCGCTGCAGCTCCGGGCTTTCCGCCAGGGTGCGGCCGACCAGGCCGCGCACGTAGCGCAGGGTGTCGTCGCGGTTGTGGGCGTAGGCGCTGCCGGCCATGGCCTCCAGCCGCTGGCTGATCTCGTGGATCAGCGCCTTCTGGCGGGGCCGCACCACCCGTTCCACCACCCGGGTGGAGAGCGAATCGCCGGAGCGCAGCTGGGCCTGGACGTTGTCGAGCATGCGGATGGCGATGCGGTCGGTGAGCTCCTCCAGCAGGATGTCGTAGTACTTGGCGACCACCCCGTAAAGGTACCAGCGACGCACGTCGATCAGCCCCAGCCGGTGCAGCCGATGCACCAGCGAGACGACGCGCAGGATGCGCAGCAGCCGGAAGCCGCCCACCGGGATGCAGCCGAGCACGTCGTACCAGTGCACGAAGGGATAGAAGAACCAGCGGTGATAGCGCCGCTCCGCGATGGCCACCGCCCAGCCCAGCAGCACGTCGAGCACGAACACTGCCACGAAGGCCAGGTCGATGGCGATGAAGCGGGCGTGGACATGCTGGTCGTAGGCGGCGTGCAGCCCGGGCGCGGCGGCCTCGAAGGCGGCGTTCAGCGGTGCGAGCAGGAAGAGGCTGTCGAACAGCAGCAGGGTCAGGTTGGCGATCACCAGCAGGATGATCAGCAGGTCCCACACCAGGTGGAACCGCTCCAGGGCGGGGCTGAGGGATCGTTCGCGGGTGGCCGGCATGGCACCTCCTTGAGCACTGTGCCGCTATCTCCCCTCCCAGCCTAGACGCTGGGCCCGCGGGCCACCGCCTCGCGAGCCCCTGAGTCGCCCCTTCAGCCGCCGGTTCAGCTGCCGGCCGGCAGAGACAGCAGCAGCGGGGTGCCGGCCAGGCCCTGCGCCAGGCGGGTGGCGAGGATCTCCAGGATGCCGTCATGCTCCCCCGCCAGCCGGGTGGTGGTGACGCGCAGCCCCGGGGAGTGCGCCATGGCCTGTTCGCAGATCTCCGCGATGTCGCCGCCCTCGCCGGCGTGGCGCCCCGGGGAGAGGAACAGCATGGCCAGTATCACCTCGCTGCCGGCCATGGCCTCGGCGGCCAGCAGGTCCTCCAGCAGCGGCTCGTTGAAGCGGTAGGCGTCGCCGTCACGCCGCTCCATGGAGGCGAAGGTGACGCACTCGGCCTCCTCGCTCAGCAGCACGCTGAGCTGGCCGGCCAGGTAGTTGCGCACCGCCGTGACCTCGGGAATCGGGCTGCCGTGGTCGACTAGCACCACCCTGGGCCGTGACGTGCCGTTCATCTGCTCACGCACGTTGTCGGCCAGCAGCCGCGCCAGGCGCAGGTCCAGCGGAGCCTGGCTCTCCACCAGCGGCAGCGCCACCTTGACGGAGAGTTGCGGATGGCGGGCCTGCACCTCGGCCAGGCGCTCCGGCAGGTAGCGGGTCAGCGCCTGGCTGGGCCCGAAGAAGAAGGGCAGGATCACGAGCTCGGTCACGCCCTGCTCCGCCAGCTGCTCGGCCCGCGGCCCCAGCGACACCGCCTTCTCCCCGTCGAGCTCCTCGGCCGGGATCTTGTAGGAGTGCAGCAGGGAGGCGGCCTCGATCTCCTGGCCGGTGGCCTCGCCGAGGGCCCGGGCCAGGCGGCGCAGGTTGAGGGTGGCCTGGGCCCGCAGGGAGCCGTTGTCGACGAGCAGGATCTTTCGCATGGAGGCCTCTGGCTGACTTGGATGGGCTGAGTGGATTAGCTGGCACGGATCACGAAACGCACGGCGGCGCCAACGGCGCCAGGGGCCATGACACTACCGGGCGGAGGGGTGGTCAAGCGGCATGACGAACGGGCGCCCGCCATGGGCGCCCGCAGGAAGGGGAGGGCAAGGCGACCGCCGGCTACTTGAAGCGATCGCGGGCCTTCTCGAAGGAGTCGCTGAAGGATTTCCAGGCGCGCTCGGCGCCGTCCCGCAGGTCGTCCCAGGCGTCGTCGCCGGCCTCGCGCAGCTCCTTGAGCTTGTGGCGCATCTCCTCGCGCTTGGCCTCGAGGCGCTCGGCCTCCTTCTCCCGCTCGATGCGTGCATCGGCCTCGGCGCCCCTGGCCTTGGCCCGCAGCTTGTCGATCTCGGCCTGCCACTCGTCCAGCTTCGCGCGCAGCTTCTGCTCGTAGGCTTCCCTGTTGCTCATATGGACGCTCCTTTCCTGATGGGGGTGAAACCTCCAAGACCTGCCGCCTGGCGGCAGGGCCTCTCCTTCAGGGTGGCAAGCCCGGCGGGCGGCCGCAAGGGCGCATGCCACCGGCACGCGGTGCGTGGTGCCCGCTCCTCGATGGCCTCAGGGCGTCAGCAGGCCCGCGGCGAGCGCCTCGCCGAGGCGGTCGACGGCGGCGGCCAGCTTCTCGTCGATGACGTGCAGGTACTCCGTCCAGTCGTCGACGTGGTGCAGCTCCGCCTTGCCGTCCGAGATGCCGCGCAGCGCCACCAGCGGCACCTGAAAGCGTGTGCAGGCGCGCAGGCAGGCGTAGCTCTCCATGTCGACCATCTCGGCGGCGATGGCGTCATAGGCCGCGCCGGAGACGATATTGGCGCCGGTGGAGAGCGTGGCCTCGCGAATGCCGGGAATCCGCAGCGGCAGCGGCAGGGTCGCCGGCAGGTCGAGGAAGGGGGTGACGCCCTTCTCGAACCCCAGCGCGGTGGCGTCCATGTCGCGATAGGCGACGGAGCTCGCCTGGTAGACCTCGGTCTGCTCGAGCATCCGGCTGCCGGCGGAGCCCAGCGACACCACCAGCGCCGGCAGGCGGCCCTGCCCAGCCAGGGCGGCCAGGGCCGCGGTGAGCTCCACCGCCGCCTCCACCGGGCCGACGCCGGTCATCAGCGGGGTGAAGCGCTGCCGCAGGTGCGGGCCGTACTCGGCCTCGGCGGCCATCACGAAGAGCACGTCGTGGCCGCCCAGCCGCACCGGCTGGGGCAGGTTGCCGTCGTGTGGGCGGGGGGAAGAGGGGGAAGGTGTCATGGGGTGGGTATGCCTCATGTGGAATGCCTGGGCCCAGTGTACTGCGCCGAAGGGAGCAGTGTGCCTCTGGCCCGATACGGCCAAGATGGTGGAAAACCAGCGGGGAGGAACGCCGATGCATACCGGAAGCTGTCTGTGCGGGAAGGTGGGGTACGAGTACCGCGGCGAGATCGACGCGATCTCCATGTGCCACTGCAAGCAGTGCCAGAAGGCCCAGGGCACGGCCTTCGTCGCCGTGGCGCCGATCCGCTCGGCGGACTTTCAACTCACCCGGGGCGAGGCGCACCTGAAGGAGTACCGCGCCACGCCGGGCAAGGTGCGGGTGTTCTGCGCCGAGTGCGGAAGCCCCCTCTACAGCGCCCGCGACGACCTGCCCGAGGCCAAGCGGCTGCGCCTGGGCACCCTGGACACGCCGATCGCGCCCGGCAGGCGCGTCCACGCCTGGGTCTCCTCCCGGGCCGAGTGGTTCGAGCTCGCCGACGACCTGCCGAAGTTCACCGAATTCGCCCGCTGACGCCACCCCCATGACGGTTGCCGAGGCCGCCTGGCTGCTTCACGCTGGGCCGAGGTGCCGACACCCGATGGCTCCCCCAGGGGCGGCCATCGGGCGTCCGGCAGCGCTGACGACCTCGACCACCGAGCAGGACCGGCGGAGGCAGGATCATGAGACTTTCGAGCACGGGGTTTGCGGTCCTGGGGGCCGCGCTGATCGCCATCAGCTTCGGCCTCGCCCGCTTTGCCTTCGGGCTCTTCGTCCCCCCGATCCGCGAGGAGCTGGGCCTCGGCTCCTCCGTGATCGGCATCATCGGCGCACTGCCGCTGATCAGCTTCCTGCTGGCCACCGCGGTCGCCCCCCTCGTCACCCGTCGCCTCGGTTCCCGCTACACGGCGGTGCTCTCCGGGGGCTTCGGCGTCGCCGGGCTTTCGCTGATCAGCCGGGCCGCGGACCCGCTGATGCTGGGTGCGGGTGTGTTCGCCTGCGGGATCTGCACCGGCCTGATGATGCCCGCGCTGACGGCGGCCATGCAGGCCGTGGTCAAGCGCTCGCTGCACGGGCGCGTCAGCTCGGTGATGAACGCCGGCACCAGCATCGGCGTGATCGTGGCCGTGCCCACGGTGCTGTTCCTGGCCGGCGCCTGGCGCCATGCCTACCTCTCCTTCGCCATCCTCGCCGGCCTCGGGGTGATCGCGGCCTGGCTCCTGCTGCCCTCGGTCTCGCGGATCGTGCCCGCAAACGCGGCGGACCCGCCGCCCCTCAATGAACTGCCCTGGTCGCGCCTGGTCCGGCTCACGCTCTTCGCCTTCCTGATGGGCTTCGTCTCCGCCGCCTACTGGATCTTCGCGCCCGACCTGGTGGTGAGCCACGGCGGCCTGCCATCCAGCGCCACCGCCTGGCTGTGGCTCGCGGTGGGGGTGGCCGGCCTCGGCGGCGCCGTGGTCGCCGATCTGGCCGATCGCAACAACCCGCCCATCACCCAGGCCCTGATGCTGATGATGCTCTCGGCGAGCCTCGCCCTGCTGGCCGCGAGCCCCGACCAGCCGCTGCTCACCGCCTTCTCCGCGCTGGTCTTCGGCCTGGCCTATATGAGCCTGACGGGGCTCTACCTGATGACCGGCATCCGCCTCCTGCCCGGCCGCCTTGCCGTGGGGCCGGTGCTGCCCTTCATGGCGGTATCGCTCGGCCAGGCGGCCGGCTCGCCGGTGGTCGGGAGTCTGGTGGACGGCTTCGGCTACGCCGACGCCTTCGCCATGTTCGCCGCGCTGGGCATCCTGGTGGCCATCCTCTCGCCCTTCTACCCGGGCGCCATCGCCCAGGCGGAGGAGGAAGAGGCCGCCGAGGAGGAGAGCGGCCTGCAGGCGGCTTACGACAGCCAGCTCCTGGACGAGCAGGGCGAGCCGCTGGAGGACCCCCTCGAGGAGGAGGAAGAAGAGCAGCCCGCCGCCGGATCGTGAGGCCCGACCTGACGGCGTTGCTCTTGCCGGCAAGACCTTAGTCGTAGGAAATCTGCCGTCGGCGAGGGCTGTCAGGACTGTTACGATACGTAATGAAATATTAGAAAAACGCACAGGGAACGATCATGGACGATGCCCCAGAGCCGCGCATCACGCTGCACCCGCACTCTCGTCGGGTGCGTGTCGTCATCGATGGCACCGTCCTGGCCGATACCACCCGCGCCATCGAACTGCTCGAACGCGGCTACCCGCCGCGGCAGTACCTCCCTCGCGACGACGTTCGCATGGACCTGCTGACGCACTCCAATACCGTGACCCACTGCCCCTTCAAGGGCGATGCCTCCTACTTCTCCTTTGGCGAGCACAAGGATGTGGCGTGGAGTTATGAGAAGCCGGTGGAGGGAGTGGAAGCACTTGCCGGATGGCTGGCGTTTTACGAGGGAGTGACGGAATGACGGGAATCGATGCCGAACAGCTCCTTCGTTCACCACCTCGCCCTGTAGGAGGTCGCTTTAGCGCGCGACCAGCGGCGGCTGCCCAGGAAATGGATCCGTACCCGATTTCCAGTGCATGGATTGCGACGCGCCCCGCCCTGCATTACCCTGCAACCACATCAACGTCGCTCGCAGGTGACAGTTGGCAACACCTTGTCACATCTTGCGGGACATCAGAGAAGTCATTGATTGACTGGAAGAATTGCTAGGATGACCGCAAAAGAAAGCGATATTGAACAACGCCTCATCAAAAAGCTCGAAGAGCTTAAATATACCTATCGTTCTGACATTCGCGACAAGGCCGCACTGGAGCGGAACTTCCGCGACAA
This sequence comes from Halomonas sp. A11-A, assembly GCF_003182195.1. Classification (GTDB taxonomy): domain Bacteria; phylum Pseudomonadota; class Gammaproteobacteria; order Pseudomonadales; family Halomonadaceae; genus Halomonas; species Halomonas alkalicola. The sequence continues at coordinate 9,517 of NZ_QGTM01000031.1, read as the reverse complement.
GTTCGAGGCGCTGAACCGCGTCCATCTCACCGATGCCGAGTTTGCCCGCCTGCGCGATGAAATCATCAACGCCGATGTCTTCCAGGCTGCCAAGACCCTGCGTGAATATGGCTACTTCCAGCGCGAGGACGGCACCCCGCTGCACTACATGCTGGTCAACCTCAAGGACTGGTGCAAGAACGACTTCGAAGTCATCAACCAGCTGCGCATCAACACCGACAACAGCCACCACCGCTATGATGTCATCTTGCTGATCAACGGCCTGCCGATGGTGCAAATCGAGCTTAAGACGCTGGGCATCAACCCGCGCCGGGCGATGGAGCAGATCGTCGAGTACCGCAATGAGCCTGGCAACGGCTACACCAACACGCTGCTGTGCTTCATGCAGCTGTTTATCGTCAGCAATCGCGACCACACTTGGTACTTCGCCAACAACCAGAGTCAGCATTTCGCCTTCAACGCCGATGAGCGCTTTTTGCCCATCTACCAGTGGGCTGATGAAGACAACCGCAAAATCATCCACCTGGACGACTTCTCCGACGCCTTTCTGGCCAAATGCACCCTGGGCCGGATGATCAGCCGCTACATGGTGCTGGTGGCCAGCGAGCAGAAGCTGATGATCATGCGCCCGTACCAGATCTATGCGGTCAAGGCCATTGTCGATTGCATTCACCAGAACCGGGGCAACGGCTACATCTGGCACACCACCGGAAGCGGCAAAACGCTCACCTCCTTCAAGGCGTCCACCCTGCTCAAGGACAACCCGGATATCGAAAAATGCCTGTTCGTGGTGGACCGCAAGGATCTGGATCGCCAGACCCGTGAGGAATTCAACCGCTTTCAGGAAGGCTGCGTGGAGGAAAACACCAATACCGAAACCCTGGTGCGCCGCCTGCTCTCCGAAGACTACGCTGACAAGGTGATTGTCACCACAATCCAAAAGCTCGGCCTGGCGCTGGATGAAACCAGCAAGAAAGCCCAGCAGCACAAAGACAAGGGTAGGCAGACCTACAAGGAACGCCTGGCCCCGCTGCGTGACAAGCGCGTCGTCATCATCTTCGACGAGTGCCACCGCTCTCAGTTTGGTGATAACCATCAGGCCATCAAGGCCTTTTTCCCCAAAGCGCAACTTTTCGGCTTTACTGGAACGCCCATCTTTGACGACAACGCCAGCTACAAGCAGATCGACGGCACCGTAGGCAGCTATCGCACTACCCAGGACATTTTTGAAAAGCGGCTGCACGCTTACACCATCACCCACGCGATTGATGACCGCAATGTGCTGCGCTTTCATATCGACTATTTCAAGCACGAAAGCAAGTCAGAAGCCACGCAGGCAAATGACGCTGGTGGCCCGTCTAAGGGCAAATCAAAGACCCAATCAAAAAAAGCCAAGCCCGATCAGGCTGTGACCCAGCGCGCTGTGGTGGATGCCATCCTCGCCAAGCATGAGGCCGCCACCAACCAGCGCCGCTTCAACGCCCTGCTGGCCACCGCCTCCATCAATGAAGCCATCGCCTGTTACCGGCTGTTCAAGGAGGTTCAGACTGAGCGTGAGGCCGACGACCCGGATTACACGCCGCTCAACATTGCCTGCGTCTTCTCGCCCCCGGCCAATGGCGACAAGGATGTGAAGCAGCTCCAGGAAGACCTGCCCCAGGAGAAGGCCGACAACCAGCAGGAGCCGGAGCAGAAAAAGGCTGCCCTGCAAGAGATCATTGCCGACTACAACGCCCAGTACGGCACCAGCCATACAGTGAGCGAGTTCGACCGCTACTACCAGGACGTGCAGCAGCGCATCAAAGACCAGCAATACCCCAACAGCGACCTGCCGCACAAACATAAGATCGACATCACCATCGTGGTGGACATGCTGCTCACCGGCTTCGACGCCAAGTACCTCAACACCCTGTACGTGGACAAGAACCTGAAGCATCATGGCCTGATTCAGGCCTTCTCGCGCACCAACCGCGTGCTCAACGACACCAAGCCCTACGGCAACATCCTCGACTTTCGCGGCCAGCAGCAGGCCGTGGACGACGCCATTGCCCTCTTCTCCGGCGAGGACATCAACCGATCCCGCGAGATCTGGCTGGTGGACCCGGCCCCCACGGTCATCGAAAAATACGAACAGGCCGTGGCCGCCATCGAGCACTTCCTCATCGAGCGCGATGTGGTGGCCGAACCCAAGGGCGTCTACAACCTCAAGGGCGATACCGCGCGTATAGAGTTCGTCAACCGCTTCAAGGAGGTGCAGCGCCTCAAGACCCAGCTCGACCAGTACACCGATCTGGACGAAGAGCAGAAGGCGCGCATCAATACAGTGCTGCCCGAGGACGATCTGCGTTCCCTGCGCGGTGCCTACCTGGAAACCGCCCAGCGCCTCAAGGAACAACAGGGCAAAACCGGCGAGCAAGCCTCCGAGGCCCAGGAAGCCATTGAGCAACTGGATTTCGAGTTCGTGCTCTTCTCCTCGGCACTGATCGACTACGACTACATCATGGGGCTGATTGCCCGCTTCAGTCAGGATAAGCCCGGCAAAAAGACCATGAGCCGCGACCAGCTTATCAACCTGCTCGCCGCCAGCAGCAACCTGATGGACGAGCGCGAGGACATCATCGCCTACATCAACACCCTGGAAGCCGGCAAGGGTCTGAGCGAGGCTGACATCCGTGACGGCTACCAGACATTCAAGGCGCAAAAAGCCCACAGTGAAATCACCGCCCTGGCCGACCGTCACCGGCTGAACCGCGATGCCTTGCAAGGCTTCGTGGACGGCATTCTCGACCGCATGATCTTCGACGGCGAACAGCTCAGTGACCTGTTCGCCCCGCTGGAGCTGGGCTGGAAAGCGCGTAGCAAGGCCGAACTGGCGCTAATGGAAGAGCTGGTGCCGTTTTTGAAAAAGCAGGCGGGCGGGCGCGAGATTTCGGGGTTGGCGGCGTATGAATAACACAAGGAGGTGTGCGCAATGAAAAACGAGATGATTCAAACACTTACCGAAAGCTTTGAGGGTCACGCCCAGCAGACTGAAAACGGCGTGGAATACTGGCTGGCGCGAGATTTACAGCACTTGTTGGGATACACCAAGTGGGACAACTTTCTGAATGTCCTCTCCAAGGCAAAGACCGCCTGCGAGGTGTCGGGACATGACATCGCTGACCATTTTGCCGACGTCGGGAAAATGGTCGAACTGGGTTCCGGCAGCCAGCGTGAGATCAGCGACATCATGCTGACCCGCTACGCCTGCTACCTGATCGCCCAGAACGGTAATCCAGCCAAGCAGGAAATCGCCTTTGCCCAAACCTACTTCGCCATGCAGACCCGCAAGGCGGAGTTGATTGAGCAGCGCTTGCTGGAAGCGGAGCGAGTGACGGCGCGTAAAAAACTGACTGCAACCGAGAAAGAGCTATCCGATGTCATCTATGAACAAACCGGCGGCAGCCAGAACTTCGCCCTGATCCGCAGCAAGGGCGATACCGCCCTGTTTGGCAAAAACACCAAAGCCATGAAAGCCCAGTGGCGGGTGCCGGATAATCGCCCGCTGGCCGACTTTGCCCCGACCATCATTCTCAAAGCCAAAGACTTCGCCACCGAGATCACCATCCACAATGCCCGTGAACAGGCCATGAACCGAGAGCAACACATCTCGCAAGAGCATGTCACCAATAACGAAGCTGTGCGCCAAACCCTGCTGAGCCGGGGTATTCGCCCGGAAAGCCTGCCACCTGCCGAAGATGTGAAGAAGGTTGAACGACGGCTGGCATCCGATGAGAAAAAGGTGTTGAAGAACCCTGATGGGCTGGATGAATGATGAACCACGAAATACACGAAAATAAGGGAAAGGGGTTGGTGCCACGGTTGCGATTTCCTGAGTTTCGGGGGGCGGGGGAGTGGACGACACATAAACTAGCGGAAATCGCTGAGTTCCACAAAGGCAAGGGCATATCCAAGGCCGACATCAAACCAAATGGCAAACAACCATGTATTCGGTACGGAGAGTTATATACCATTTATGGAGAGTTGATTAAGGACGTTATATCCAGGACAGATTTACCGCCAGATAATTTGTTTTTAAGTAATGTGGGCGATGTAATTATTCCGTCTTCTGGAGAAACAAAAATTGATATTGCTACGGCTGCCTGCGTAGCACATGAGAACATTGCGCTGGGTAGCGACCTGAATGTGGTTCGCTCAAACCAGAATGGAGTTTTCTTAAGCTATTATTTGAACGGTGCGCTCAAACTCGAAATTGCGAAGGTTGCTCAGGGCGATACGGTTGTTCACCTATACAAAAGCAATTTGGAAAAGCTGGGCTTGGCAGTCCCTTTGCCGGAAGAACAACAAAAAATCGCCGATTGCCTATCGTCCCTCGATGCGCTGATCGCCGCTCAAGCGGACAAAATCGACGCCCTCAAGACCCATAAAAAAGGGCTGATGCAGCAGCTCTTCCCCCACGAAGGCGAAACCGTCCCCCGCCTGCGCTTCCCCGAATTTCGGGATGCGGGGGAGTGGGAGGAGCAAATCCTTGGCGAACTTGTGGAAATCGCCTCCGGTCAAGTAGACCCAACAGATCCAATGTACTGCGACAAACCGCATGTTGGCGGTGAAAATATTGAGTCGCATACGGGAAGACTTCAAAGAATGAGGACTGCTAAAGAGCTTGGGCTTATTAGCGGAAAGTACTCCTTTGATGGAAGAGATATACTTTACTCAAAAATTCGGCCTGCATTGAACAAAGTGGCCACTCCAGATTTCGAGGGAATTTGTAGTGCTGACATTTATCCTATTCGACCATCAAGTCAGCAGTTATGTCGGCAATATCTAGCCTACCTCCTTCTGTCTGACGGGTTTCTCAAGTACGCCACAAAAAACTCTGGACGAAGCAAAATCCCAAAGGTAAACCGCGAATCACTTTTGGCGTATGTGTTAGTCATCCCGGTTCGAGAGGAACAACAATGCATCGCCGATTGCCTTACATCCCTTGACGCGCTGATCGACGCACACACTGAAAAGCTTGGCGCCCTTAATGCCCATAAAAAAGGACTGATGCAGCAGCTTTTCCCCTGCCTAGAGGCGGCGTGCGAATGAAATTGATGGGAAAAATAAAAAGACAATCCACTTTGAATAAAGCTTGTTTTCGGAAGTATGCTAGTGGCATTCCCATTAGTGAGGCATTATCTGGGGGAAAGGTAGAGAATGACAAATAAATTCAAAGCTATTGATTTATTTTGCGGTGCTGGCGGTTTGACGGTAGGGCTGAAAAAAGCAGGGTTTGAAGTCATTGCTGGGGTTGAATTAAATCCTGCTGCTATTGAGACCTATAGACTGAACCATGAAAACCACCAGCTCTATGATAGCGATATTAGAAGCCTCTCGCCGAAAAATATCATGAGTGACTTAGGTGTTAAAAAAGGTGAGCTTGATTTGTTGGCAGGTTGCCCGCCATGCCAAGGATTTTCTACACATAGGACAAGGAATAAAAGTGTTTCCGTTGAGGACGAAAGAAATGATCTAGTTTTTGAGTTCGTGCGGTTTGTTGAGGAGATGCTGCCAAAGACTATTATGATGGAGAATGTTCCTGGCCTCTATAAGGATGAAAGAATTCAAAAGGTTGTCGAGAGGCTGAAAGCTCTGGGATATGTTTTTGAAGAACACTCTTTGGCTGTCCGTAATGCCGCCGATTACGGAGTTCCCCAAAGAAGGAGTCGAATGATAATGATGGCATCAAGGCTTGGCTCTATTGATGAGCCTAAGAAAGCTAGTACCATCAAAAAAGTCCGAGACGTTCTAGAAGATCTTCCGGAAGTTGGAAAGAGTGGTGACATTCTTCATGATTGGGGAACCAGGCGAAGCGAAAAGGTTCAGAAAATTATTTCCTTAGTGCCTAAAGATGGTGGTTCTCGTTCTGATATACCAGAAGAATACTGGTTGGATTGTCATAAAAGAAATCCTGGAAGTTACAAAGATGTATACGGTCGCATGTCATGGGATGATGTTGCTCCAACCATTACGGGGGGGTGTCACAATCCGTCAAAAGGACGCTTTGTACACCCAGAATTAGATCGTGCAATCACTCTGAGAGAAGCTGCGATACTTCAAACATTTCCAAAGAATTATAAATTCTCGACATTAAAAGGCAAGGATGCAATTGCCCTTATGATTGGTAATGCCTTGCCGCCTAAATTTATTAAAAGTCAAGCAATTGTGCTAGTTAAGCACTTGAAGGAAATGGGGGAGTAAGCAATGACGTTGGTCTTAAAGTTTGAGCCAAAAACTATTGAGCATCTTGGTGTCAAGATGTATTCAACCCTTCCTCCTGCGTTGGCGGAGCTTATTTCAAATTCTTACGACGCTGACGCAAGCCAAGTTGAGGTAAAGTTCCACGAGCAAGCTGGAGCTCCTATTTCAATTACCGTTAAGGATAACGGTTGCGGGATGAGCTTTGAGGATATTCAAAATAAGTTTCTTTCCATTGGGCGGGATCGAAGGGAAAAGGATGGTGATATACCATCCCCTAAATACGGCAGACTGCCTACGGGGAAAAAAGGGCTGGGGAAACTCGCACTCTTCGGTATTGCTAAAGAAATCACCATTGATACTGTCAAGGACGGTAAGAGAAATCGCTTTATTTTGGACTGGGATACTTTGTATTCATCTGAAGGTCAATATAATCCCAGGGTCGAAGTTTCGAATGAGATTGCCGACAGAGGTGATGGGACGGTTATTCAACTCAAAAAACTAAAAAGAAAATCTAAATTTGATATCGAATCAATAGCAGATGGCTTGGCGAGAATTTTTATTACAGAGGATAACTTTAAAATACGATTGGTTAAAACGGGTGGGCTAGAAAATGAAGTCATCGATGTTGATAGTAGCCGCCGCTATGGGCAGATAGATAAACAGTTTTCTTGGGAAAAGGCTGACCTAGAAATTGGTGACTATGAGCATTCTGAAGATGTTGAATTTCAGTTTATTACCAGTGAAAAGCCAATAAAACCAAACTCGGGACTACGTGGGATAACCATCTTCTCAAGAGGGAAGCTGGTTAACGCCCCTGAGTTCTTTTCAGATAGTACGTCTAGCCACGTTTTCCAGTACCTTACAGGTTGGATTAAAGCCGATTTCATCGATCTTCTAGACGAAGATGTTATTTCTACTAACAGGCAATCTCTAAACTGGGAGCATGAAGAAATGCTTGCGTTCAGAGAATGGCTTCAGGATTTGATTGCCAAGGTAAAATCCGATTGGAGCAAAAAGAGGAAGGAAAAGAAAGACAAAGACTTTGAAGACAGAACTGGGATAGACAAAGAAAAATGGATGTCAACTCTTCCCAAAGAGGTCAAAGGCGCAGCTGAGAAAATTATTGGAACCCTATCTAAGGATGAAGGTGTTGATGAGTCTTTCAATCCTGTGGTCATGGCGCTACATGAAATAATCCCGGAGTACCCTGAGCTTCATTGGCGACACCTACATGATAAAGTTAAAGAAAGAATCAAGCCATATTACGAAAATGAGCAGTTTGCAGAGGCAGCAGACCAAGGAACAAAAATTTATGCTCAAGTTGTTCGTGAACTTAGTGGTAGACAGGAAGATGGAACTGCTTTAGCAAATATTTTTTCAGCAGGTAATAAACAGAATCCTTCTGCTCCCTGTATTCAGGTTGCAGATATAAGTACAGATAGTGGATGGAATATACAAGAAGGCCAAGGTCATATGACAAGAGGGCTTATGGCTGGATTCAGGAATCCGATGAATCATCAGCCTTTCGATATCCTTGTTCCTGGCACTTTCTCGCGCTTGGATTGTCTGAATATCCTTAGCCTTGTCTCATATTTAACAACTAGGTTGGATTATGTAAATAGAGGTGCTGAGGCTGGCTCAGAAGATACAGAATGATCCTCAAACTCCCGATCAATCTTATCCCTTTGTTCGACCACCGCACCATCGAAAGCGAACGGGAAGAACGCATGGTGGCTTCGGGTCCTGAAGCTATGCTGTGGGGAATGAGGGCGATGCAGACGTTAGTCCTTTCCGGAGATGGTGGACACATGAATAATGCTGCCTACTCTTTCGACAGCCTTAACAACGTTGCGTCCCACCTACGCGAACGTCTGGAGCAGAAGAAGTATATCCTGCTCTTTGCCTTCAACGGCACCGGCAAGACGCGCCTGTCCATGGCCTTCAAAGAGCTGGGTAAGCAAGGCGATGGTGAGGAAGGAACCCGCGACACTCTCTACTTCAACGCCTTCACCGAAGATCTCTTTTCCTGGGAGAATGACGCCAAGCGCGTGTTGCGACTGAATCGTGATTCACACTTCTTCGACGGCCTGCAAGAGCTGGAAATGGAAAGCCGCATCGGTCCACTGCTGGCGCGTTATGCGGATTTCGATTTCCTGATCGACTACGACACCTGGGAAATCACCTTTTTCCGGGACAAAGACGCCGACGGCGCGCCCATCCCCATCAAGGTTTCACGCGGCGAGGAGAATATGTTTATCTGGTGTTTCTTTCTCGCGGTCGCCCAGTTGGCCGTGGATCAGGAGGAAGGCTCGCCCTATGCCTGGGTGAAGTACCTGTATATCGACGATCCCATTTCATCGTTAGATGACAACAACGCCATCGCCGTGGCCAGCCACCTGGCGCAACTGCTGAAAGATGCTAATGGGAAGATCAGAACAGTGATCTCCACGCACCATCATCTGTTTTTCAATGTGATGTGCAACGAGCTAAGCAACGCGGTCAAAGGCTTCCTGAGCAAGGAGGCCGACCATTTCCGGCTGGCGGATACCGGCGAAACACCGCGATACCACCATGTGGCCCTGCTGAAACATCTGCACGAGGTGGCGGAGTCGGGCGAGGTCTACACTTACCACTTCAATATCCTGCGCAATATACTGGAAAAGACGGCCACCTTCCACGGATTTCGCAATTTCTCCGCTTGCATCAAGCAGGATAATGACGACCCTGACGGCATCCTCCACACCCGGCTTGTGAATGTCCTCAGTCACGGCAACTACTCCCTGTATGAGCCACAGGAAATGTTGCCGGAGAACAAAGAGTATTTCCGTAAGATCCTGCGGGACTTTATGAACAACTACCGTTTTAACCCGGAACTATTTCCGGAACCCACGCAAGAGAGCGCCAACGCATGACCAAAGAGCAACTCAGCCAACTGGGCAAGACCCTCTGGGCCATCGCCGACGATCTGCGCGGGGCGATGAACGCCGACGACTTCCGCGACTATATGCTGTCGTTCCTGTTTTTGCGCTACCTCTCTGATAACTTCGAAGCGGCGGCAAAAAAGGAGCTGGGGCCGGACTATCCCAAGCTAGACGCGGACGACCGCCGCCCGCCACTCGTGGTCTGGTACTCGGATAACGCCGGGGATGTGCCTGCTTTTGAGAAGCAGATGCGGCGCACCCGAGTTCGACAGATAGAAGCGTAAGCCACTGATTAACCTGAAAACGTGTTTTCAAAATTGGCACTACAAGCGAGATGCAGTCGGTGCCGGTAG
>NZ_QGTM01000030.1 GCF_003182195.1 Halomonas sp. A11-A | reverse complement strand
GCAAGTACTGGGCTTTGATGATTCTGGCCATCTCACCCCGCCATGCCGCCTCGTATCCGCTTCCTGTTCGTCAGGCCAGCGTTTTGCCTCGGGCTTCCTTCAGATCCCCCCTCGCGGGAGACACCCTTGCCGTCGGCTAGCACTTCCCCTTGCCGGGCGTGCAGGGGACTTTCACCCCCAAGTCATTCCGAGACACCACCCTCGGAAATAGCGCCAGTCAGGCGCTGCGCGCCATGCCTGGCGCACCATAAAAAACCGGCCCCTTGGAAGGGGCCGGTTTGGCGTACCTTGGCGGGAGGCCGCTCGAGGATCACTCCTCGGCGGCAGCTTCCTCGGCCTCGACGACCGGACGGTCGACGAGCTCGACGTAGGCCATGGGCGCGTTGTCGCCGGTGCGGAAACCGCACTTGAGGATACGGACGTAACCGCCCGGACGCTCGACGTAACGCGGGCCCAGCTCGTTGAACAGCTTGCCCACCGCTTCCTTCGAGCGGGTGCGGGCGAAAGCCAGACGACGATTGGCGACGCTGTCCTGCTTGGCCAGGGTGATGAGCGGCTCGATGACGCGACGCAGCTCCTTGGCCTTGGGCAGGGTTGTCTTGATGACCTCATGCTCGATCAGCGACACGCTCATGTTCTTGAACATGGCCTGGCGATGCGAGCTGGTCCGATTCAGATGACGACCACTCTTACGATGACGCATGGTTGTGATTCCTTACCAAACTGGGACTCGGGTCGGCGCTCACGCGGAGGCCTTGTCGTCCTTCAGGCTAGCCGGCGGCCAGTTTTCCAGCCGCATGCCCAGGGAAAGACCGCGCGCTGCCAGAACGTCCTTGATCTCGTTCAGGGACTTCTTGCCGAGGTTCGGCGTCTTCAGCAGCTCCACCTCGGTGCGCTGGATCAGATCGCCGATGTAATAGATGTTCTCGGCCTTCAGGCAGTTGGCGCTGCGAACGGTCAACTCGAGATCGTCTACGGGGCGCAGCAGGATCGGATCGATATGATCCTCCTCCTCCTCCACTTCCTGTTCCTTGTCGGCTTCCAGATCGACGAACGCGGCCAGCTGATCCTGCAGGATGGTCGCGCTGCGACGGATCGCCTCTTCGGGATCCAGGGTGCCGTCGGTCTCCAGGCTGATGATCAGCTTGTCGAGGTCGGTGCGCTGTTCGACACGCGCGGCCTCGACGCTGTAGGAGACCCGACGCACGGGGCTGAAGGTCGCATCCAGCTGCAGGCGGCCGATGGCACGAGACTCGTCGTCTGCCCCGATGCGAGCGTCCGCCGGCTCATAGCCGCGGCCGCGTGCCACCTTGAGCTGCATCTTCAGCTCGGCGCCCTCGTTGACGTGGGCGATGACGTGCTCGGGGTTGACGATCTCGACGTCGTGGTCGAGGGCAATGTCACCCGCGGTAACGACGGCCGGGCCCTGCTTGTTCAGCGAGAGCACCGCCTCATCGCGGCTGTGCATCTTGATCGCCACGTCCTTGAGGTTCAGGAGGATCTCGATGACATCTTCCTGGACCCCTTCGATCGCGCTGTACTCGTGATCGACACCGCCGATCTCGACTTCCACCACGGCGCAGCCGGGCATGGACGAGAGCAGGATACGACGCAGTGCGTTGCCCAGGGTGTGGCCGAAGCCACGCTCGAAGGGCTCGAGCACGATCTTCGCGTGATGTGCGCTGATCTCTTCGACCTTGATGTCGCGCGGGCGAAGAAACTCGGTCACTGAACGCTGCATATGTACACCTTTCAGGCTGCCAAACGGATACTCGGTACTCTGAGCCGGCCCCCGCGAGGGGGCCGGGCGCTAGCAGCGCTTACTTGGAGTACAGCTCGACGATCAGGGCCTCGTTGATGTCGGCCGTCAGGTCGCCACGCTCGGGCAGCGCCTTGAACGTGCCTTCCATCTTCTTGGCATCGACCTCGATCCAGGTCACATCACCGCGGTTGGCGGCCAGTGACAGGGCACTCTGGATGCGCGCCTGGTTCTTCGCCTTCTCGCGAACGGAGACCACGTCACCCGGCTTGACCTGGTAGGAAGCCACGTTGACGGTGCGGCCGTTCACGGCGATGGCCTTGTGGCTGACCAGCTGCCGAGCTTCGGAGCGGGTAGAGCCATAGCCCATGCGGTAGACGACGTTGTCCAGTCGGGATTCGAGGAGCTGCAGCAACACTTCGCCGGTCGCGCCCTTGAGACGGGCCGCTTCCTTGTAGTAGTTGCGGAACTGCTTCTCGAGTACGCCATACATGCGGCGCACTTTCTGCTTCTCGCGAAGCTGCAAGCCGTATTCGGAAATACGCTGACGACGCTGGCCGTGCACACCCGGAATCTGCTCGGATTTGCACTTCTTCTCGAAGGGAGTCACACCGCTCTTGAGGAAGAGGTCGGTGCCTTCACGACGAGACAGTTTGCACTTCGGTCCAATATAACGAGCCATGAATCTGTCTCCTTAAACGCGGCGTTTCTTCGGCGGACGGCAGCCATTGTGGGGAATGGGCGTCGCGTCGGTGATGCTCTGCACGCGGAAGCCGGCGGCATTGAGTGCGCGCACGGCGGATTCACGGCCAGGACCGGGGCCCTTGACCAGCACGTCGACGTTTTTCACACCATACTCGGCTGCAGCGGTCGCTGCACGCTCGCTTGCTACTTGAGCAGCGAACGGGGTGCTCTTGCGAGAACCACGAAAACCCGAACCACCGGCAGTTGCCCAGGAAAGAGCATTGCCCTGGCGGTCTGTGATCGTAATGATCGTGTTGTTAAAAGAGGCGTGGATATGCGCAACGGCATCCACTACCTGCTTTTTAACCTTCTTGCGATTGCTACGCGGGTTAGCCATGTTGATGTATCTTCCTGTCTTTACGCCAGAACGTGCGTGTTATTTGCGGATCGGCTTGCGCGGGCCCTTACGGGTACGCGCATTGGTCTTGGTACGCTGACCACGCAGCGGAAGACCACGACGATGACGCAGACCACGGTAGCAACCCAGGTCCATGAGACGCTTGATATTCAGCGTCACATCACGACGAAGGTCACCTTCTACGGTGTACTTGCCGACCTCGGAGCGCAGGGTATCCAGCTCTTCGCTGGACAGATCCTGGATCTTGGTGGTCGGCGCGATGCCGGACGCGGCACAGATGTCCTGTGCACGAGTGCGGCCAATCCCGAAGATATAGGTCAGCGAGATCGCCGCATGCTTGTTGTCCGGGATATTGACGCCTGCAATACGGGCCATCAGCTTACTCCGAAATTTGAGCGGCTTGCTCGTTGGGTCTACTACAAAAGGCGCAACAGCATACCCCTTTCCCCGCGAGAGGGCAAGAGGCATGCCGGCACCCGGTTCAGTACAGCGTCAGGTTCAGCCCTGGCGCTGCTTGTGCCGCGGCTCGGTGCAGATGACGCGCACGGCGCCATTGCGACGAATGATCTTGCAGTTGCGGCACATTTTCTTTACGGAAGCACGAACTTTCATCGTTCCATCTCCAAGGTTGGCTCGCACCGCGAGCCGATCGCTCGCCCCGCGGTGCGCCAATTCACGTGCGGCGCGCCTCAGCGCATGATGCCGCCGCTACCGTAGCCTTTCAGGTTGGACTTCTTCATCACCGACTCGTACTGGTGCGACATGAGGTGCGACTGCACCTGGGCCATGAAGTCCATGATGACCACCACGATGATCAGCAGCGCGGTACCGCCGAAGAAGAACGGCACGTTCCACGCCACGATCAGGAACTGGGGCATCAGGGAAACCGCAGTGATGTACAAGGCGCCGAACAGGGTCAGACGGGTCATGACCTTGTCGACGTAGCGAGCGGTCTGCTCGCCCGGACGAATCCCCGGCAGGAAGGCACCCGACTTCTTGAGGTTGTCGGCGACGTCCTTGGGATTGAAGACCAGCGCTGTGTAAAAGAAGCAGAAGAATACCACCGCCGCGGCGAAAAGCAAGATGTGCAGGGGCTGCCCCGGCCCGAGGGCCTGGGAAGCACGCTGCAGCCACTCGAGGCCGTCGCCGGCACCCACCCACTGACCCAGCGAGGCCGGGAACAGCAGGATGCTGGAGGCGAAGATCGGCGGAATGACGCCCGCCATGTTCACCTTCAGCGGCAGGTAGCTGCTCTGGCCGGCGTACATCTTGTTGCCGACCTGACGACGCGGGTAGTTCACGGTGATGCGACGCTGGCCGCGCTCGATGAACACCACGAAGGCCACGGTGGCGACACCCAGCACGGAGAGTGCCAGCAGCGGCAGCACGTTCCAGGCGCCCTCGTTGCGAGCCAGCTCGAAGGCCTGGCCCACGGCACCCGGAAGGCCCGCGACGATGCCGGCGAAGATCAGCAGCGAGATGCCGTTGCCGATCCCCTTCTCGGTGATCTGCTCGCCGAGCCACATCAGGAACACCGCACCACACACGAAGGTGACGATGGCGGTGAAATAGAAGCTGAAGTCGGCCGTGTAGGCGATACCCTGGCTGGCCAGGCCCACCGACATGCCGGTGCCCTGGACCAGGGCGAGCAGCACGGTACCGTAGCGGGTGTACTGGCTTATCTTGCGACGACCGGCCTCGCCTTCCTTCTTGAGCTGCTCAAGATGGGGCGAGACCGCGGTCAGCAGCTGCATGATGATCGACGCCGAGATGTAGGGCATGATGCCCAGCGCCATGATGCTCATGCGCTCCAGGGCGCCACCCGAGAACATGTTGAACATGCCCAGGATGGTGCCCTGCTGCTCCCTGAACAAGGCAGCAAGCTGGTCAGGATTCATACCGGGCACGGGGATGTGGGCACCGATCCGGTACACCACGATGGCGAGGAGCACGAAGCGCAGACGCGCCCACAGTTCACCCAGACCGCTGCCCATCGCCGGCACTTTTCCTGACTTGGCCATTTAGTCCTCTACCTTGCCACCGGCGGCTTCGATCGCAGCACGGGCACCCTTGGTGACCTTGATGCCGCGGACGGTAACCGCCTTGTTCAGTTCGCCGGAGAGGATCACCTTCGCGTGCAGCGTGGCGTCCTTCAGCACGTTGGCCTGCTTCAGGGTCTCGAGGGTGACCTCGTCACCGGCGACCTTGGCGAGCTCGCCCAGGCGCACTTCTTCGGAGACCAGCGACTTCATGGAGGTGAAGCCGAACTTCGGCAGACGACGCTGCAGCGGCATCTGACCGCCCTCGAAGCCGGGCTTGACGCTGCCGCCGCTGCGCGACTTCTGGCCCTTGTGGCCGCGGCCACCGGTCTTGCCCAGACCGGAGCCGATGCCACGACCGACGCGCTTCTCGGCGTGCTTGGAACCCGGTGCCGGGCTCAGGCTATTGAGTTTCATGGATTACTCTCCCTCAACGCGCACAAGGTAGTTGACCTTGTGGATCATGCCGCGTACGGCAGGGGTGTCTTCCAGTTCAACCGTGTGACCGATGCGGCGCAGCCCGAGGCCCTTCATGGTGGCCTTGTGCTTGGGCAGGATGCCGATGGTACTGCGGGTCTGGGTAACCTTGAGTGTTGCTGCCATGGTATTTACCCCGTGATCGCTTCGACAGACAGACCGCGCTTGGCGGCGATGTCTTCCGGCGCTTGCATGGCAGTCAGGCCCTTGACGGTAGCCCGCACCACGTTCACCGGATTGGTGGAACCGTAGCACTTGGCCAGGACGTCGTGGACGCCTGCCAGCTCGAGCACGGAGCGCATGGCGCCGCCGGCGATGATGCCGGTACCCTCGGAAGCCGGCTGCATGTACACCTTGGAGGCGCCGTGACGGGCCTTGACCGGGTACTGCAGGGTAGTGCCTGCGAGGTTGACCTTGACCATGTTGCGGCGAGCCTGGTCCATCGCCTTCTGGATCGCGACCGGCACTTCACGCGCCTTGCCGCGACCGAAGCCGACACGGCCCTTGCCGTCGCCCACGACGGTCAGGGCGGTGAAACCGAAGATACGGCCACCCTTGACCACCTTGGCGACACGGTTGACCTGGACCAGTTTCTCCTGGAGGTCGCCGCTTTGCTGTTCGTTCTTCGCCATCGTAAAACCCTTTAGAATTCCAGGCCGCCTTCACGAGCGGCGTCGGCCAGAGCCTTCACGCGGCCATGGTACTTGAAGCCGGCACGATCGAAGGCCACCTGGGTGATGCCTGCTTCCTTAGCGCGCTCGGCAATCAGGGCGCCCACCTTGGCGGCGGCGTCAGCATTGCCGGTTGCACCCTCACGCAGGGCCTTGTCCAGCGTGGAAGCGCTGGCCAGGACCTTGCCACCATCCGGCGAGATAATCTGCGCGTAGATGTGACGGGGGGTACGGTTGACGCACAGGCGATACACGCCCAGCTCGCGGATCTTGGCGCGAGCGCGGCGGGCACGACGGAGACGAGATTCTTTCTTCGCGTTCATAACCCTGCCTTACTTCTTCTTGGCTTCTTTGCGACGCACCTGCTCGTCGGCGTACCGGACACCCTTGCCCTTGTAGGGCTCAGGCGGACGGAAGGCGCGGATTTCCGCTGCAGCGTGGCCGAGCTTCTGCTTGTCCGCGCTCTTCAGCACGATCTGGGTGTTCTTGGGCGTTTCCGCCGTGACACCCTCAGGCAGCGTGTAATCGACCGGGTGCGAGAAGCCCAGTGACAGATTGAGCGTCTGGCCCTTGGCCTGGGCACGATAACCGACGCCGATGATTTCGAGGGTCTTGGTGAAGCCTTCGCTCACGCCGGTGACCAGGTTCTGAACCAGGGCACGGGTGGTGCCGGCCATGGCCCAGCTCTTGGCGGACTCGCTCGGCGTGAAGGTCAGCTGACCCTCTTCCTGACCGATCACCACATCGGGATGAATGGTCAGTGACAGTGTGCCCTGGCCGCCCTTGGCGGTCAGCTGGTTACCGTCGAGCTTGATCTCGACGCCAGCGGGCACTTTTACCGGATATTTGGCTACGCGGGACATTCCAAACTCCTAGAATACGGTGCAGATGACTTCGCCACCGACACCGGCCTTGCGAGCCGCGCGATCGGTCATCACACCCTGAGAGGTAGTGACAATCGCGATTCCCAGGCCATCGGCGACCTTCGGCAGCTCGCCCTTGCCCTTGTACTGACGCAGGGACGGCTTGGACACGCGCTGCAGATGCTCGATGACCGGCTTGCCCTCGAAGTACTTGAGGGTAACGGTCAGTTCGGGCTTGGCGCTCTCGGTCACCGCGAAGTCGGTGATGTAACCCTCGTCCTTCAGCACGCGGGCCACCTCGATCTTCAGCTTGGAGGACGGCATGGTGACCGTCTCCTTGGTGGCCATCTGCGCATTGCGGATACGGGTAAACATATCCGCCAGAGTGTCTTGCATGCTCATTTACATTGCGCTCCTGATATCTCTACGTGGCGTTACCAGCTGGACTTCTTCAGTCCGGGTACGTCGCCACGCATGGCGGCTTCACGCAGCTTGTTGCGGCCGAGGCCGAACTTGTTGTAGTAGCCGTGCGGACGGCCAGTGATGCGGCAGCGGTTGCGCTGACGCACCGGGCTGGAGTCACGCGGCAGCTGCTGCAGCTTCAGCGTTGCCTCGAAGCGCTCTTCATCGGAAGCGTTGACATCCTGGATGATCGCCTTCAGCGCGGCGCGCTTGGCGGCGAATTTCGCCACCAGCTGGGTGCGCTTGAGCTCACGCTCAATCATGCTCTTCTTTGCCATGGTCCCACCCCTTATTTCTTGAACGGGAAGTTCAGCGCGCTCAGCAGCGCACGACCTTCTTCATCGGTGTTGGCGGTGGTGGTGATGGTGACATCCAGACCACGGATCCGATCGATCTTATCATACTCGATCTCCGGGAAGATGATCTGCTCACGCACCCCCATGGAGTAGTTGCCACGACCGTCGAAGGACTTCGGGTTGAGACCACGGAAGTCACGAACGCGGGGGATCGCGATATTCACCAGGCGATCGAGGAAGTCCCACATGCGCTCGGAGCGCAGGGTTACCTTGATCCCGATCGGCCAGCCTTCACGCACCTTGAAGCCCGCGATGGACTTGCGCGCCTTGGTCACCATCGGCTTCTGACCGGAGAGCTTCTCCAGGTCACCGATGGCATTCTCGATCAGCTTCTTGTCGCTGGTCGCTTCGCCGATGCCCATGTTCAGAGTCACCTTGGTGATCCGTGGCACCTGCATCACGTTGGCGTAGCTGAACTGCTCTTTGAGTTGAGCCACCACCTCGTTCTGATAACGTTCTTTCAAGTTCGCCATTTTGCTACCCGACTCGCGTTAGGCGTCGATCTGCGTCTGCGTCGACTTGTAGATACGTACCTTGGTACCGTCTTCCTGAACCTGGAAGCCGACGCGATCCGCCTTACCGGTCTCCTGGTTGAAGATGGCTACGTTGGACGCGTGAATCGGAGCCTCGCGCTCGACGATACCGCCCTGATTGCCCGCCATGGGGTTGGGCTTGGTGTGACGCTTGATCATGTTCACACCGGACACGACAAAGCGGTCGTCCTTGAGGACGCGTTTGACGGTGCCACGCTTGCCCTTGTCCTTGCCGGCGATGACGATCACTTCATCGTCACGTTTGATTTTTTGCATATCCGCCTCGCTCCTTACAGCACTTCAGGCGCCAAGGAAATGATCTTCATGAACTTCTCAGTACGAAGTTCACGGGTCACCGGCCCGAAGATACGGGTACCGATCGGCTGTTCGTTGGTGTTGTTCAACAGAACTGCCGCATTTCCGTCGAAGCGGATCAGCGAACCGTCGGGACGACGGACGCCGCTACGGGTGCGAACCACCACCGCCTTGAGGACCTGGCCTTTCTTGACCTTGCCACGCGGAATGGCTTCCTTCACCGTGACCTTGATGATATCGCCAACGTGGGCGTAGCGACGGTGTGAACCGCCCAGCACCTTGATGCACTGCACCCGGCGCGCCCCGCTGTTGTCGGCGACATCCAGCATTGTCTGAGTCTGAATCATCGGTTTTCTCCAAACCTAATCTGACTGCACTGGTTTGACAGGCGTGAGCCGATCAGCCCTTGGCCTGCTCGACCACCTCGACCAGCTTCCAGGACTTGGTCTTGGACAGCGGACGGCACTCCTGGATGGAGACCGTGTCGCCTGCCTTCGCCTGGTTCGCCTCGTCATGGGCGTGCAGCTTGGTGGAGCGCTTGACGTACTTGCCGTAGATCGGGTGACGCACGCGGCGCTCGATCATCACGACGATGGACTTGTCCATCTTGTCGCTCACCACCTTGCCGGTGAGCGTACGAGCTTTCTTCTCTTCGGCCATCTCAGTCACCTGCCTTCTCGTTGAGCACAGTCTTCACCCGGGCGATGTCCCGACGAACCTGCTTGAGCAGATGAGTCTGGCTGAGCTGACCGGTGGCCTTCTGCATGCGCAGGTTGAACTGCTCGCGGAGGAGTTCGAGGAGCTGACCTTTCAGCTCGTCGACTGACTTTTCACGGATTTCCTGGGCTTTCATCACATCACCGTCCGTTTCACAAAGGTGGTGGATACGGGCATCTTTTGCGCGGCGAGAGTGAAGGCCTCGCGGGCCAGCTCTTCGGACACGCCTTCGATTTCATACAGGACCCGGCCCGGCTGGATCTGCGCGACCCAATACTCGACGGAACCCTTACCCTTACCCATACGGACTTCGAGTGGCTTCTTGGAAATCGGCTTGTCCGGGAACACGCGGATCCAGATCTTGCCGCCACGCTTGACGTGACGGGTAATCGCGCGACGGCCGGCTTCGATCTGGCGCGCAGTAATGCGGCCACGACCGGTAGCCTTCAGGCCGTATTCCCCGAAGCTGATCTTGCTTCCGCGATGCGCCAGGCCACGGTTACGGCCTTTCTGCATCTTGCGGAATTTCATACGCTTGGGTTGTAACATCGACTCGCTCTCCCCTTACCTGGAACCTTTCTTCTTGGAGGGCGCGGCCTGAGGCTGCTTCGCCTTGGCGCGTACCTCTTCGATGCCCCCGAGGATCTCACCCTTGAAGACCCACACCTTGACACCGATGATGCCGTAGGTGGTCTTGGCCTCGAAGGTGGCGTAGTCGATGTCCGCACGCAGGGTATGCAGCGGAACACGACCTTCCCGGTACCACTCGGTGCGCGCGATCTCGGCGCCACCCAGGCGACCGGAGAGCTGCACCTTGATGCCGCCAGCGCCCAGGCGCATGGCGTTCTGTACCGCGCGCTTCATGGCGCGACGGAACATGACGCGACGCTCGAGCTGGCCAGCGATGTTCTGGGCCACGAGCATGGCGTCCAGCTCGGGCTTACGAACTTCTTCGATGTTGACGTGAACAGGCACGCCCATCATCTGGGTAACCTCACGACGCAGGCGATCGACATCCTCGCCCTTCTTGCCAATCACGATGCCCGGGCGGGCGGTGTGAATGGTGATGCGTGCGTTGTTGGCCGGACGCTCGATGGTGATGCGGCTCACGGAGGCGTTCTTCAGACGCTCTTCCAGGAAGCGGCGCACTTCGAGGTCGTTGTTCAGCTTGTCGGCATAGGCGCCGCGCTCGGCATACCAGACCGAGGTATGGTCCTTGACGATGCCCAGGCGAATGCCCGTCGGATTGACTTTCTGACCCATCTGGTCGACTCCTACTTCTCGGCTACCTTGACGGTGATGTGGCAGGTGCGCTTCAAGATACGATCCGCGCGGCCCTTGGCACGCGGCTTGATACGCTTGAGCGTCATGCCCTCATCGACGCAGATGGTCGAGACACGCAGCTCGTCGATATCCATGCCGTTGTTTTCTTCCGCATTCGCGATGGCGGACTGCAGCACCTTCTTGACCAGCTTGGCAGCCTTCTTCGGTGAGAAGGTCAGCAGGTCGAGCGCCTCGGCGACCGGCTTACCGCGCACCTGGTCAGCCACCAAACGGGCCTTCTGGGCGGATAAACGAGCGCCACGCAGCTTAGCTGTGACTTCCATCTCTCAATCCTCTCTGGCTTACCGTTTGGCTTTTTTGTCCGCCGCATGACCGCGATAGGTGCGGGTAGCAGCGAATTCGCCCAGCTTGTGGCCAACCATTTCCTCGGAGACATGCACCGGGACGTGCTGGCGACCGTTATGGACTGCAATGGTGAGCCCGACCATGTTGGGCAGGATCATGGAACGACGCGACCAGGTCTTGATCGGTTTGCGGTCGCTCTTCTCCACTGCAGCCTCAACCTTCTTCAGCAGATGAAGGTCAATAAAGGGACCTTTCTTCAGTGAACGTGGCACAGCCGTTACCTCTTAAAGTGTGTTACTTGGCCTTGCGGCGACGAACGATCAGCTTGTCGGTGCGCTTGTTCTTACGGGTCTTGTGGCCCTTGGTGGGCACACCCCACGGAGTCACCGGGTGACGACCACCGCTGGTGCGGCCTTCACCGCCGCCGTGCGGGTGATCCACCGGGTTCATGGCCACGCCGCGAACGGTCGGACGCACACCTCTCCAGCGCTTCGCACCGGCCTTGCCAAGCTGACGCAGGCTGTGCTCGGAGTTGCTCACTTCGCCCAGGGTCGCGCGGCACTCGCTCAGCACCTTGCGCATCTCGCCGGAGCGCAGACGCAGGGTGGCGTAGTTGCCGTCACGGGCGACCAGCTGGGCGCTGGTGCCGGCGCTGCGAGCGATCTGAGCGCCCTTGCCAGGCTTCAGTTCGACGCAATGCACGGTGGAACCCAGCGGGACGTTACGCAGCGGCAGAGCATTGCCCTGCTTGATGGCCGCGTTCACGCCGGACTCGAGACGGTCACCCGCCTTCACGCCCTTGGGCGCGATGATGTAGCGACGCTCGCCGTCCAGGTACTTCAGCAGCGCGATGTGGGCGCTACGGTTCGGATCGTACTCAAGGCGCTCGACGATGGCCGGAACGCCATCCTTGGTGCGCTTGAAGTCGATGATCCGGTAGTGCTGACGGTGCCCACCGCCCACGTGACGGGTGGTGATGCGACCGTTGTTGTTGCGACCGCCGCTGCGCGACTGCTTCTCGAGCAGGGGCGCGTAGGGCTTGCCCTTGTGCAGGTCTTCACCAACAATCTTGACGACGTGGCGACGGCCGGCGGATGTGGGTTTGGTCTTGACGATTGCCATTATCCGTACTCCTGCCCTTATTCGGCGCCAGAGAAGTCTTCAAGGGTCTCGCCGGCGGCCAGCGTAACGTAGGCCTTGCGATACCCCTTGCGGTGACCCAGACCGTGCGCGGTGCGCTTGGTCTTGCCCTTGACGTTCAGCGTCTGAACGCGGTCGACCTTCTTGCCGAACAGAGCCTCGACGGCCTTCTTGATCTCGGGCTTGGTCGCGTCGCTGGCCACCTTGAACACGTACTGGTTGCGTTCGGCAGCCATAGCGGCCTTCTCGGTCACGTGCGGACCCAGCAGGACCTTGAATACACGCTCCTGGTTCATGCCAGCTTCTCCTCGAATTTGCGCAGGGCGGAGACGGTGACCAGCACCTTGTCGAAGGCGACCAGGCTCACCGGGTCGGCGGCAGCCACGTCCACCACATCCACGTTGGGAATGTTGCGGGCAGCCAGGTAGAGCTTCTCGTCGACTTCCTCGGTGACGATCAGCACCTTCTCGAGACCCAGCTCCTGGAGCTTGGCGACCAGCTGCTTGGTCTTGGGCGCTTCGACGGAGATCTCCTCCACGGCCACCAGACGCTCCTGGCGAACCAGCTCGGAGAGAATGGAACGCATCGCCGCGCGGTACATCTTGCGGTTGACCTTCTGGCTGTGGTCCTGAGGACGAGCCGCGAAGGTCACGCCGCCGCTGCGCCACAGCGGAGAGCGGATGGTGCCGGCGCGAGCGCGACCGGTGCCCTTCTGACGCCACGGCTTCTTGCCGCCACCACGCACGTCGGAACGGTTCTTCTGAGCGCGAGTGCCCTGACGACCACCGGCCAGATAGGCAGTGACGACCTGGTGTACGAGCGCTTCATTGAATTCTTTGCCAAAGGTGGTGTCGGACACTTCGACGGTGCCGGCGCCGGCAGCAAGATTCAGATTCATCGGTGATTTCCCCTTCAGCCAGCTTTCACGGCGCTGCGCACGATGACGTCACTACCGGTGGCACCGGGCACGGCGCCCTTGACCAGCAGCAGATTACGTTCGGCATCGACACGCACGACTTCGAGGCTCTGGACGGTGCAACGGACGTTGCCCATCTGGCCGGCCATCTTCTTGCCTTTGAACACGCGGCCCGGCGTCTGACACATGCCGATGGAGCCCGGTGCGCGGTGGGACAGGGAGTTGCCGTGGCTGTTGTCCTGGGTGCGGAAGTTCCAGCGCTTGATAGCGCCCTGGAAGCCCTTGCCCTTGGAGGTGCCGGTCACGTCGATCTTCTGACCAGCTTCGAAGAGGGATACGGTGAGTTCGCCGCCCACTTCCGGAGCTTCTTCGCCTGTAGCCAGGCGGAACTCCATCAGCGAACGACCGGCCTCCACACCCGCCTTGGCGTACTGACCCGCCTGGGCTTTGGTAAGGTGCTTGGCCTTGCGAGAACCGGCTGTCACCTGAATCGCTGCGTAGCCGTCGGACTCGACGGTCTTGACGCGAGTGATGCGGTTGGGTGCAACCTCGATCACGGTTACGGGCACAGAAGCGCCATCCTCGGTAAAGACGCGGGTCATCCCGGCCTTCTTACCGACTAAACCGATAGTCATACTCAGTCTCCTTTAGTGTACGGGGCTATCACCCGCTATGGCTGCCCTTTCCAGAGCATTCCACTAGCACGTTGTATGGCGCCTCACGGCGCGGCGGCTGCTGCTCATACCCGCCTTTGTGCAGAGGCGATGAGCGCTGGGCCGCGAGTGTCTAGTGTGGAATTAGTCGAGCTTGATCTGCACATCCACGCCGGCGGCGAGGTCGAGCTTCATCAGGGCATCAACGGTCTTTTCCGTGGGCTCGACGATGTCGAGTACACGCTTGTGAGTACGAATCTCGTACTGATCGCGCGCGTCCTTGTTGACGTGCGGCGAGATCAGCACGGTGTACCGCTCGCGGTTGGTCGGCAGGGGAATCGGACCACGAACCTGGGCGCCGGTACGCTTGGCGGTCTCAACGATCTCCGCGGCGGACTGGTCGATCAGGCGATGGTCGAAGGCCTTCAACCGAATGCGAATCTTCTGGTTCTGCATTAGCCCTTAACTCCAATGGATCTCGACGGCGCGAGCCGTCTACCCACGCATTCAAAGGATGCGCATTATAGGTGCGCCGCGGATGAGTGTCAAACACTCTCCGCGGTGCGCAGAAAGGGGGCCCCGCGAGGAGCCCCCTTCGATCATCGAGAAGCCGAGACTTACTGGATGATCTTGGACACGACGCCGGCGCCGACGGTCCGGCCGCCTTCACGGATGGCGAAGCGCAGACCTTCGTCCATGGCGATCGGGGCGATCAGGGTGATAACCATCTTGACGTTGTCGCCCGGCATCACCATCTCGACGCCTTCCGGCAGCTCACAGGTACCGGTGACATCGGTGGTACGGAAGTAGAACTGCGGACGGTAGCCCTTGAAGAAGGGAGTGTGACGACCACCCTCTTCCTTGGAGAGCACGTAGACCTCGGCTTCGAAGACGGTGTGCGGCTTGATGGTGCCCGGCTTGGCCAGCACCTGGCCACGCTCGACCTCGTCACGCTTGGTGCCGCGCAGCAGGGCGCCGACGTTCTCACCGGCACGACCTTCGTCGAGCAGCTTGCGGAACATCTCGACACCAGTAACGGTGGTCTTGGTGGTGTCACGGATACCGACGATCTCGACCTCTTCGCCGGCCCTGACGATGCCGCGCTCGATACGACCGGTCACCACGGTGCCGCGACCAGAGATGGAGAAGACGTCCTCGATCGGCATCAGGAACGGCTGGTCGATGGCACGCTCCGGCTCCGGGATGTAGTCGTCCAGGGCCTTGATCAGGTTGGCAACGGCGGTGGTGCCCATGCCGTTGTCGTCCTTACCTTCCAGGGCCATCAGGGCGGAGCCGGTAATGATCGGGGTGTCGTCGCCCGGGAAGTCGTACTCGTTCAGCAGCTCGCGCACTTCCATCTCGACCAGCTCGAGCAGCTCTTCGTCGTCGACCATGTCGGCCTTGTTCAGGAACACGACGATGTACGGAACGCCAACCTGACGAGACAGCAGGATGTGCTCGCGGGTCTGCGGCATGGGGCCGTCAGCGGCGGACACGACCAGGATCGCGCCGTCCATCTGGGCAGCACCGGTGATCATGTTCTTGACGTAGTCGGCGTGCCCCGGGCAGTCGACGTGGGCGTAGTGACGCTTCTCGGACTGGTACTCCACGTGAGAGGTGGCGATGGTGATGCCGCGCTCACGCTCTTCCGGGGCGTTGTCGATGGAGTCGAACTGACGCCATTCGCCACCGAACACCTCGGCGGAGACGCGAGTCAGGGCCGCAGTCAGAGTGGTCTTGCCGTGGTCGACGTGACCGATGGTGCCGACGTTGACGTGCGGTTTGGAACGCTCAAATTTTTCCTTAGCCACTGCTATAACCTCTTTACGTTAGCTAACGGTTACCCGTTTTGGTTGATGACGGCTTCAACGACGCTGGACGGCGCCTCTTCGTAATCCGCAAACTCCATAACGTAGCTTGCGCGGCCCTGGGTCTGAGAACGCAGATCGGTCGCGTAACCGAACATCTCAGCCAACGGAACCCGAGCGCGGATAATCTTGCCCATGGGCGAGTCCTCCATGCCCTGCACCAGACCGCGACGGCGGTTCAGATCGCCCATGACGTCACCCATGTAATCCTCAGGGGTCACGACCTCGACCTTCATCACCGGCTCCAGCAGCACGGGCTTGGCCTTCTTGGCGCCTTCCTTGACGGCCATGGACGAAGCGACCTTGAACGCGGTCTCGTTGGAGTCCACGTCGTGGTAGGAACCATCGTACAGCGTAACCTTGACGTCGATCATCGGATAGCCCGCGATGACACCGTTCTGCAGCTGCTCGTAGGCCCCTTTCTCGACGGCCGGCACGTATTCCTTGGGAACCACGCCGCCGACGATCTCGGAGGCGAATTTGAAGTGCAGGTCTTCATCTTCGCCTTTGTCTTCCTTGGTGAGCGGCTCGATGCGCAGCCAGACGTGGCCGTACTGGCCGCGACCGCCGGACTGACGCACGAACTTGCCTTCCTGCTCCACCGTGCCGCGAATGGTCTCGCGGTAGGCGACCTGCGGCTTGCCGATGTTGGCCTCGACCTTGAACTCGCGACGCATGCGGTCGACGATGATATCGAGGTGCAACTCACCCATGCCGGAGATGATGGTCTGACCGGTCTCTTCGTCGGTCTTGACGCGGAAGGAGGGGTCTTCCTGGGCCAGCTTGCCCAGCGCCACGCCCATCTTCTCCTGGTCGGCCTTGGACTTCGGCTCCACGGCGACCGAGATCACCGGATCCGGGAACTCCATGCGCTCCAGGATAATCTTATGCTCCTGGTCGCACAGGGTGTCACCAGTGGTGACGTCCTTGAGGCCGATACAAGCGGCGATGTCGCCGGCACGCACTTCCTTGATCTCCTCGCGGGAGTTGGCGTGCATCTGGACGATACGGCCCACACGCTCCTTCTTCTGCTTGACGGAGTTGTAGACGCTGTCGCCGGAGTTGAGCACGCCGGAGTAGACCCGGATGAAGGTCAGGGTACCGACGAAGGGGTCGGTCGCGATCTTGAACGCCAGGGCCGCGAAGGGCGCGTTGTCGTCCGCCTCGCGGGTGGCGATGGTGCCGCCCTTGTCGTCCAGCTCACCCTCGATGGCCTTGACCTCGGTGGGAGACGGCAGGTACTCGACCACCGCGTCCAGCACCGCCTGCACGCCCTTGTTCTTGAACGCCGAGCCGCAGGTGACCAGCACGATCTCGTTGTTCAGGGTGCGACGACGCAGGCCGGCCTTGATCTCTTCCTTGGTCAGCTCACCGCCTTCCAGGTACTTCTCCATCAGTTCGTCGGACGCCTCGGCGGCGGCCTCGACCATCTGCTCGCGATACTCCTCGGCCTTGGCCTGAAGCTCGGCGGGGATGTCGATGAGCTCATAGGTGGTACCGAGGTCTTCCTCGTTCCACTTGATGGCCTTCATCTCGATCAGGTCGATGACGCCCTTGAAGTCCTCTTCGGTGCCCCAGTTGATCTGGATCGGCACGGCGTTGGCGCCCAGGCGATCCTTGAGCTGCTCGACCACCATGAAGAAGTCGGCACCGGTACGGTCCATCTTGTTGACGAACACTATGCGCGGCACTTCGTACTTGTTGGCCTGACGCCACACGGTCTCGGTCTGCGGCTGAACGCCGGAAGAGCCGCACAGGACCACGACGGCACCGTCGAGTACCCGCAGGGAACGCTCCACCTCGATGGTGAAGTCCACGTGCCCAGGGGTGTCGATGATGTTGATGCGGTGCTCATCGAACTGGTGGTTCATGCCCTTCCAGAAGGTGGTCACGGCAGCGGAGGTGATGGTGATGCCCCGCTCCTGCTCCTGCTCCATCCAGTCGGTGGTAGAGGCGCCTTCGTGAGTCTCGCCCAGCTTGTGGTTGACGCCGGTGTAGAACAGCACGCGCTCGGTCGTGGTGGTCTTGCCGGCATCGACGTGAGCGACGATACCCAAGTTGCGGTAGCGGTTAAGTGGAGTCTTGCGAGCCACGGTGGAACTCCCCGTTGGTTGGCGATGCGTTTAAGGGCACTGCGCTGGTGAGCGCAGCACATCCCCAACGGGGAGGCGCTGCACCCACCACGCCGCACTCAGAAGCGGTAGTGCGAGAAAGCCTTGTTGGCTTCCGCCATGCGGTGCACGTCTTCACGCTTCTTGACCGCGGAGCCCTTGCCTTCGGCGGCGTCCAGCATCTCGCCGGCGAGGCGCTGCACCATGGTCTTCTCGCCACGGCGGCGAGCGGCGTCCACCAGCCAGCGCATGGCCAGCGCCTGGCGGCGAGACGGACGGACCTCCACGGGCACCTGATAGGTCGCGCCACCGACGCGGCGGGACTTCACCTCGACCATCGGCTGGATGGTTTCCAGCGCCTTGTCGAAGATCTCCAGCGGGTCTTCATTACTACGCTCGGCAACCCTGTCCAGCGCACCATAGACGATGCGCTCAGCTACGGACTTCTTCCCGCTGAACATCAGGTGGTTCATGAACTTGGCCAGGCGCTCACTTCCGAACTTGGGATCCGGGAGAATCTCGCGCTTCGCCGCAACTCTTCTTCTAGGCATGATAAGCCCTCTGTGGAAGGGTCCTTCAGGTAAACTCGGAACTCCCGCGCGGCCCTGCTGAGCCCGCGACGCCCGACCTTACTCTTATCAGACCGATATCAATTCTGGGTGTCGTTGCGCACCGAGGCCGATCAGGCCTTGGGACGCTTGGCGCCGTACTTGGAACGGCCCTGCTTGCGGTTCTGCACGCCGGAGGTGT
Source organism: Halomonas sp. A11-A (assembly GCF_003182195.1). Classification (GTDB taxonomy): domain Bacteria; phylum Pseudomonadota; class Gammaproteobacteria; order Pseudomonadales; family Halomonadaceae; genus Halomonas; species Halomonas alkalicola. The sequence goes on along the minus strand of NZ_QGTM01000030.1, from coordinate 15,337 downwards.
CCAGGGCGCCGCGCACGGTGTGATAGCGCACACCGGGAAGGTCCTTGACGCGACCGCCACGGATCAGGACCACGGAGTGCTCCTGGAGGTTGTGGCCTTCACCGCCGATGTAGGAAGAGACCTCGAAACCGTTGGTCAGGCGCACGCGGCAGACCTTACGCAGGGCCGAGTTCGGCTTCTTCGGGGTGGTGGTGTAGACGCGGGTGCAGACGCCGCGCTTCTGCGGGCAGGCCTGCAGCGCCGGCACGTCGCTCTTGCTGACGGGGCGCTTGCGCGGCTTGCGCACGAGCTGATTGATCGTTGCCATGGGTAGTAGCTGACTCCAATGGGTTGCCTTGGCCTTTTTCAGCGGGTGCGGGCGCACCCACCCCACTGTTAAAGGCTGCGCATTCTAATAGCTGACCCCATGCCCCGTCAAGACCGGGAGGCCGTCGCCTGGACGGCCCCACGATCCCGGGGCGCGGATCAGAGTTCCTCGTCGCCGGAATCCAGCGCGGTGAGCTGGGCGCCCAGCTCCTGCTCGACGTCGTAGGCCGACGGCGCCAGCTGGCGCTCGGTGCCTTCACGCCGGCGACGACGCTCCTCGTGGTGGGCGAGGCCGGTACCGGCCGGGATCAGGCGTCCCACCACCACGTTCTCCTTCAGGCCACGCAGGTAGTCGCGCTTGCCGGTCACCGCCGCCTCGGTCAGCACCCGCGTGGTCTCCTGGAAGGAGGCCGCGGAGATGAACGACTCGGTGGCCAGGCTGGCCTTGGTGATACCCAGCAGTACCCGCTGATACTTGGCCGGGAACTTCCCTTCCTTCTCCAGGCGGGCATTCTGCTCCAGCACTCGCACCAGCTCGACCTGGTCGCCGGGGATGAAGTCGGAATCGCCGGAGTCGGTGATCTCCACCTTGCGCAGCATCTGACGCACGATCACTTCGATGTGCTTGTCGTTGATGCCCACGCCCTGGAGGCGGTAGACCTCCTGGATCTCGGCGGTGATGTACTTGGCCAGCTCCGCCACGCCCAGCAGACGCAGGATGTCATGCGGGTTGCTTGGACCGTCGGAGATCACCTCGCCCTTCTCGACGCTCTCGCCCTCGAAAACCGCGATCTGACGCCACTTCGGGATCAGCGTCTCGAAGGGATCGCCGCCACCTTCCGGGGTGATCGTCAGACGACGCTTGCCCTTGGTCTCCTTGCCAAAGCTGACCACACCGCTGATCTCGGCGAGGATGGCCGGCTCCTTCGGCCGGCGCGCCTCGAACAGATCGGCCACGCGGGGCAGACCACCGGTGATGTCCTTGTTACCGGACGCCTCCACCGGGATACGTGCGACGATCTCGCCGACGCCGATCCGGGCGCCGTTGTCGGCGGTGACGATGGCCTTGCCGGGCAGCGGGTACTGCACCGGCGTGTCGGATCCGGAGAGGGTGACCGGCTTGCCGGCGTCGTCACTGAGCAGGATCATCGGGCGCTTGTCGCGGCCGGCCATGGGGCGCGCCGCCGACTCGATCACCTCGATGGAGGAGAGGCCGGTCATCTCGTCCACGCTGCGGTGGATGGTCAGGCCCTCGTCCATGTCGGCGTACTGCACGGTACCCTCGGCCTCGGCGACGATGGGGTGGGTATGCGGATCCCACTTGGCCACTACCTGGCCGGCCTCGACGGGGTCGCCATCCTTGACGGAGAGCTCGGCGCCGTAGGGCAGCTTGTAGTACTCGCGCTCGCGGCCGTGCTCGTCGGCGACGGCCAGGGCGCTGGAGCGGGAGACCACCACCAGCTTGCCGTCGGCACGCTCCACGTACTTGATGTTGTGCAGGCGCACGCGGCCACCGTGCTTGACCTGGACGCTGTCCACCGCGGAGGCACGGGAGGCCGCGCCGCCGATGTGGAAGGTCCGCATGGTCAGCTGGGTGCCCGGCTCACCGATCGACTGGGCGGCAATGACGCCCACCGCCTCGCCGATGTTGACCTGATGGCCGCGCGCCAGGTCGCGACCGTAGCACGAGGAGCAGACGCCATGAGCGGTCTGACAAGTGATGGCGCTGCGCACCACGATCTCGTCGACGCCCATGGTGTCGAGCTCGGCACACCACTTCTCGTCGAGCAGGGTGCCACGCGGAATCAGCACCTCCTCGGTGGCCGGATCGATGACGTCCTTGGCGACCACACGGCCGAGGACCCGCTGGGCCAGGGAGACGATAATGTCGCCGCCCTCGATCACCGGGTGCAGGGTCAGACCCTCCTCGGTGCCACAGTCGACCTCGGTGATCACCATGTCCTGGGCCACGTCCACCAGACGACGGGTCAGGTAACCGGAGTTGGCGGTCTTGAGCGCCGTATCCGCCAGACCCTTACGCGCGCCGTGGGTCGAGATGAAGTACTGCAGTACGTTCAGGCCTTCACGGAAGTTGGCGACGATCGGCGTCTCGATGATGGAGCCGTCCGGCTTGGCCATCAGGCCACGCATGCCCGCCAGCTGGCGGATCTGGGCGGCACTACCCCGCGCGCCCGAGTCGGCCATGATGAAGACGCTGTTGAAGGAGTCCTGCTCGACCTCGTTGCCGTGACGGTCGACCACGGTCTCCTTGGAGATGCCGGCCATCATCGCCTTGGCCACCTTGTCGTTGGCCTTGGACCAGATGTCGATCACCTTGTTGTACTTCTCGCCGGCGGTGACGAGACCGGAGGAGAACTGGTCCTCGATCTCCTTCACCTCCTCCTCGGCGGCCGCGACGATCTCGGCCTTGGCGTCCGGGATGACGAAGTCGTTGACGCCGATGGAGGCGCCAGACCAGGTGGCCAGGCGGAAGCCGGTGTACATCAGCTGGTCGGCAAAGATGACGGTCGGCTTGAGGCCGGCACGACGGTACACCTCGTTGAGCAGCGCCGAGATCGCCTTCTTCTTCATCGGCTGGTCGATCAGCGCGAAGGGCACGCCCTCCGGCAGGATACGGAACAGCAGCGCACGACCCACGGTGGTGTCATACAGGCGGCGATGACGGCTGCGCTCGCCAGTCTCCTCGTCGACGTCCACCTCGTCCAGGCGGACCTTGACGCGGGCATGCAGCGCGACGTTCTGGGTACCGAAGGCGCGCTCCACCTCGTCGAGGTTGGCAAACACCATGCCCTCGCCCTTGGCGTTGATCTTCTCGCGGGTCATGTAATACAGACCCAGCACCACGTCCTGGGACGGCACGATGATCGGCTCGCCGTTGGCCGGCGAAAGCACGTTGTTGGTGGCCATCATCAGCGCACGGGCCTCGAGCTGGGCTTCCAGGGTCAGCGGCACGTGCACCGCCATCTGGTCACCGTCGAAGTCGGCGTTGTAGGCGGCACACACCAGCGGGTGCAGCTGGATCGCCTTGCCCTCGATCAGCAGCGGCTCGAAGGCCTGGATGCCGAGGCGGTGCAGGGTCGGGGCGCGGTTGAGCAGCACCGGGTGCTCGCGGATGACGTCGGCGAGGATGTCCCACACCTCGGGCAGCTCGCGCTCGACCATCTTCTTGGCGGCCTTGATCGTGGACGCATGGCCCAGCGACTGCAGCTTGGAGTAGATGAACGGCTTGAACAGCTCCAGGGCCATCTTCTTGGGCAGACCGCACTGGTGTAGGCGCAGGGTCGGGCCCACGGTGATAACCGAACGGCCGGAGTAGTCGACGCGCTTGCCCAAGAGGTTCTGACGGAAGCGGCCCTGCTTGCCCTTGATCATGTCGGCCAGGGACTTCAGCGGGCGCTTGTTGGAGCCGGTGATGGCGCGGCCGCGGCGGCCGTTGTCCAGCAGGGCGTCCACCGCCTCCTGCAGCATGCGCTTCTCGTTGCGCACGATGATGTCCGGCGCATTGAGATCGAGCAGCCGCTTGAGGCGGTTGTTGCGGTTGATCACACGACGGTAGAGGTCGTTGAGGTCGGAGGTCGCGAAGCGGCCACCATCCAGCGGCACCAGCGGACGCAGGTCTGGCGGCAGCACCGGCAGTACCTCCATGACCATCCATGCCGGCGCATTGCCGGAGTTGTAGAAGGCCTCGAGCAGCTTGAGCCGCTTGGAGAGCTTCTTGATCTTGGTCTCGGAGTTGGTCTGGGGGATCTCCTCGCGCAGGCGATCGATCTCCTCGGCCAGGTCGATATCCTTGAGCAGCGCCTGGATCGCCTCGGCACCCATGCGGGCGTCGAAGTCGTCGCCGAACTCCTCGAGGGCCTCGAAGTACTGCTCGTCGTTGAGCAGCTGGCCGCGCTCGAGGGTGGTCATGCCCGGATCGATCACCACGAAGCTCTCGAAGTAGAGCACGCGCTCGATGTCACGCAGGGTCATGTCCAGAAACATGCCGATGCGCGACGGCAGCGACTTCAGGAACCAGATGTGCGCGACGGGACTGGCCAGCTCGATGTGGCCCATGCGCTCGCGGCGCACGGCGGCCTTGGTGACCTCCACGCCGCACTTCTCGCAGATGATGCCGCGATGCTTCATGCGCTTGTACTTGCCGCACAGACACTCGTAGTCCTTCACCGGGCCAAAGATCTTGGCGCAGAACAGGCCATCACGCTCCGGCTTGAAGGTCCGGTAGTTGATGGTCTCCGGCTTCTTCACCTCGCCGTAGGACCAGGAGCGGATCATGTCCGGAGACGCCAGGGTAATCTTGATCGCGTCGAACTCGTCGGACTGAGACTGCGATTTGAGGACTTTCACCAAATCTTTCATGGGGTCGGCTCCGCTGCGGAGTTGTCATGGGCGGGGGCGGCTTGCGCCCCCGCGGACCGTCATTCTGTGAAGCGTCGGCCGCCTCAGCTCTCGAGCTCGATGTCGATGCCCAGCGAGCGGATCTCCTTCACCAGCACGTTGAAGGATTCCGGCATGCCCGCCTGCATGGTGTGGTCGCCATCCACGATGTTCTTGTACATCTTGGTGCGCCCCTCCACGTCGTCGGACTTGACGGTGAGCATCTCCTGGAGGGTGTAGGCGGCGCCGTACGCCTCCAGGGCCCACACCTCCATCTCACCGAAGCGCTGACCACCGAACTGCGCCTTGCCGCCCAGCGGCTGCTGGGTGACCAGGGAGTAGGAGCCGGTGGAACGGGCGTGCATCTTGTCGTCCACCAGGTGGTTGAGCTTGAGCATGTACATGTAGCCGACGGTCACCGGACGGTCGAAGGCGTCGCCGGTACGGCCGTCATAGAGCGTCATCTGGCCGGAGTCCGGCAGGTCGGCCAGACGCAGCAGGTGCTTGATCTCGTGCTCGTCGGCACCGTCGAACACCGGCGTGGACATCGGCACCCCCGCCTTGAGGTTCTTCGCCAGGGCGATCACCTCGTCGTCGCTCAGGGTCTCGAGCTCCTCGACCCGGGTACCCGGGGTGGAGTTGTAGACCTGGTCCAGGAACTCGCGGATCTCGGCCACCTGCTGTTCACGAGCGTCGCGCAGCAGGGCCTCGATCTTGCGACCCAGCCCCCAGGCGGCGAGGCCCAGGTGGGTCTCGAGGATCTGACCGACGTTCATGCGCGACGGCACGCCCAGCGGGTTCAGGACCACGTCCACCGGCTCGCCGTTGTCGTCGAAGGGCATGTCCTCAATGGGCATGATCGCCGAGATGACACCCTTGTTACCGTGACGGCCGGCCATCTTGTCGCCCGGCTGCAGGCGGCGCTTCACCGCCATGTAGACCTTGACGATCTTGAGCACGCCCGGCGCCAGGTCGTCGCCCTGGGTCAGCTTGCGCTTCTTGTCCTCGAAGCGCTCGTCCATCTCGCGGCGGCGATTCTCGAGCTGCTCGTCGGCCTGGGCCAGCAGCTCGTTGAGCGCCTCGTCCTGCAGGCGCAGCTTGAACCACTGCTGACGCGGCAGCTCGTCGAGGTAGCTGTCGGTGAGGACGTCGCCCTTCTTCAGCTTCGGCCCACCGTTGACGGCCTGGCCGGAGAGGGCGCGCTTGAGGCGCTCGAAGGTGGCGTCCTCGGCGATGCGGTAGGTCTCCTGGAGGTCCTTGCGCACCTCGTCGAGCTGCATCTGCTCGATGGCCAGCGCCCGGGAGTCCTTCTCCACGCCGTCGCGGGTGAAGACCTGAACGTCGATGACGGTGCCCTTCATGCCGGTGGGGGCACGCAGGGAGGTGTCCTTCACGTCGGACGCCTTCTCGCCGAAGATCGCGCGCAGCAGCTTCTCCTCCGGCGTCAGCTGGGTCTCGCCCTTGGGCGTGACCTTGCCGACCAGGATGTCGCCCGGCCCCACTTCGGCGCCGATGTAGACCACGCCCGCCTCGTCCAGCTTGGAGAGTGCCGACTCGCCCACGTTGGGGATATCGGAGGTGATCTCCTCCGGCCCCAGCTTGGTATCGCGGGAGACGCAGGTCAGCTCCTGGATGTGGATGGTGGTGAAGCGGTCCTCCTGGACCACCCGCTCGGAGAGCAGGATGGAGTCCTCGAAGTTGTAGCCGTTCCAGGGCATGAAGGCGATGCGCATGTTCTGGCCCAGGGCGAGGTCGCCCATGTCCACGGAGGGACCGTCGGCCAGGATGTCACCGCGCGCCACCTGGTCACCGGGGCGCACGATGGGGCGCTGGTTCTGGCAGGTGTTCTGGTTCGAGCGCACATACTTGGTGAGGTTGTAGATATCAACGCCGGCCTCGCCGCCGATGATCTCGTCCTCGCTGACCCGGACCACGATGCGCTTGGCATCGACAGAGTCGATCACGCCGCCGCGGCGCGCCACGGCGCAGACGCCGGAGTCACGGGCCACGAAGCGCTCCATGCCGGTACCGACCAACGGCTTGTCGGCACGCAGGGTGGGCACCGCCTGACGCTGCATGTTGGCCCCCATCAGGGCGCGGTTGGCGTCATCGTGCTCGAGGAACGGAATCAGCGCCGCGGCCACGGAGACCACCTGGCGCGGGGAGACGTCCATCAGCGTCACTTGCTCGGGACGCATGAAGGTGGTCTCGCCCTTGTGGCGCACCTGCACCAGGTCATCCACCAGCTTGCCGGTCTCGTCCACGGTCGCCGAGGCCTGGGCGATGACGAAGTCGCCCTCCTCGATGGCGGAGAGGTGCACCACCTCGTCGGTCACCTGGCTCTCCACCACCTTGCGGTAGGGGGTCTCGAGAAAACCGTAGCTGTTGGTGTGGCTGTAGGTGGCCAGGGAGTTGATCAGGCCGATGTTGGGTCCTTCCGGCGTCTCGATCGGGCACAGGCGACCGTAGTGGGTCGCGTGAACGTCGCGCACCTCGAAGCCGGCCCGCTCGCGGGTCAAGCCGCCCGGGCCGAGCGCGGAGACGCGGCGCTTGTGGGTGACCTCGGAGAGCGGGTTGTTCTGGTCCATGAACTGGGAGAGCTGGCTGGAACCGAAGAACTCCTTGACCGCTGCGGCGACGGGCTTGGCGTTGATCAGGTCCTGGGGCATCAGGCCCTCGCTCTCGGCCATGGAGAGACGCTCCTTGACCGCGCGCTCGACGCGCACCAGGCCCACACGGAACTGGTTCTCGGCCATCTCGCCCACGCAGCGGATACGGCGGTTGCCCAGGTGGTCGATGTCGTCCACTTCGCCGAAGCCGTTGCGGATGTGGATCAGCTCCTTGAGCACGTCAAGGATGTCGCGACGATCCAGCACGCCGGAGCCGGTGTCGCTCTCGCGACGCAGGCGGCGGTTGAACTTCATGCGACCGACCGCGGAGAGGTCGTAGCGGTCCGCGGTGAAGAAGAGGTTGTGGAACAGGGTCTCGGCGGACTCCTTGGTGGGCGGCTCACCCGGACGCATCATGCGGTAGATCTCGACCAGCGCCTCGAGCTGGGACCCGGTGGTGTCCAGCCTGAGGGTGTCGGAGATGAAGGGACCGCAGTCGAGATCGTTGGTGTAGAGGGTCTCGAGACGGGTGATGCCCGCCTGGCCCAGCTTCTCGAGCAGCTCCGGGGTGATCTCGGTGTTGCAGGGGCAGATCAGCTCGCCGGTGTTGGGGTCGACCTGGTCCTTGGCCAGCGTCTTGCCGAAGAGGTACTCCATCGGCACCTCGAGACGCTCGAGGCCGGCCTTCTCCAGCTGGCGGATATGCTTCTGGGTGATACGACGGCCTTCCTCGACGATCACGTTGCCATCGGAATCCTTGATGTCGAAGGTGGCGGTCTCACCGCGCAGGCGCGACGGCACCAGCTCCACGGAGAAGCCGGATTTCTCGACGTGGAAGACGCTGGTCTCGAAGAACTCCTCGAGGATCTCCTCGGCGCTCATGCCGAGCGCACGCAGCAGCACCGTGGCCGGCAGCTTGCGGCGACGGTCGATGCGCACGAAGACGTTGTCCTTGGGGTCGAACTCGAAGTCGAGCCAGGAGCCGCGGTAGGGGATCACCCGCGCGGAGTAGAGCAGCTTGCCGGAAGAGTGGCTCTTGCCCTTGTCATGGTCGAAGAACACGCCGGGGGAGCGGTGCAGCTGGGAGACGATGACCCGCTCGGTACCGTTGACGACAAAGGTACCGTTCTCGGTCATCAGGGGGATCTCCCCCATGTAGACTTCCTGCTCCTTGATGTCCTTGATCGCCTTGTTGGACGAATCCTTGTCGTAGATGATCAGGCGGACCTTGACGCGCAGGGGAGCCGAGTAAGTGACGCCGCGCAGCTGGCACTCCTTGACGTCGAAGGCCGGGGTGCCGAAGCGGTAGCTGACGTACTCCAGGGCGGCATTGCCGGAGAAGCTCTCGATCGGGAAGACGGACTTGAAGGCGGCATGCAGGCCGACTTCCATCCGCTCTTCGGGCGAACGGTCCTGCTGGAGGAAGTCGTAGTAGGAATCAAGCTGGATCGCCAGCAGGTAGGGCACATCCATCACTTGGGGCAGTTTGCCGAAATCCTTGCGGATGCGTTTTTTCTCAGTGTATGAGTAAGCCATCTGTATTCCCCAGCTTGTTCACCATGGGTGACCGATGCGTGGTCGGCGCCACCCGACGGACGCGACGCCGTCAGGCGATGAAGGCAAGCGCCTGGCATGGGCGCTCGCCTTCGGAATTCGGCTGGCGGTTCTGCCCTGTCGGCAGAGGCCAGTGACAACAGAAAAAGGCCGGCAGCGGGTGTCCCGCCACCAGCCATGGAAGCTTACGCAGCGCGTGAAGCCATGGAAATCAAGAGGTTACTTGAGTTCCACGCCTGCGCCGGCTTCTTCCAGCTTGGCCTTGGCCGCTTCTGCGTCTTCCTTGGACATGCCTTCCTTGATGGTCGCCGGCGCGCCGTCGACGGCAGCCTTAGCTTCCTTCAGACCCAGGCCGGTGATCTCGCGAACGACCTTGATCACGTTAACCTTCTTCTCGCCGGCGCTGGTCAGCACCAGGTCGAACTCGGTCTGCTCTTCGGCAGCGGCTTCACCGCCGGCAGCCGGGCCTGCCATCACGGCGGCAGCGGCGGACACGCCGAACTTCTCTTCCATCGCTTCGATCAGCTCGACCACTTCCATCACGGACATGTCGGCGACGGCGTTGATGATGTCTTCTTTGGTCAGTGCCATTGTCACGTTTCCTAACTTTGCGGGAGTCGCGGTGACCCGACGACTCGGGATTCAATATACGATTCAGGCGGCCAGCAGGAGTTCGCCAATCCGACGGCCTGTGATCAGGCGGCTTGTTCCTGCTTCTGGTCGCGCAGGGCGGCCAGGGTACGGACCAGCTTGCCGGCAGACGCTTCCTTCATGACGGACATCAGCTTGGCGATGGCCTCGTCGTAGGTCGGCAGGGTCGCCAGGCGGTCGATATCAGCAGCCGGGATCAGCTCGCCTTCGTAGGCCAGCGCCTTGACTTCGAAGTCCTTCTCTGACTTGGCGAACTCCTTGAACAGACGGGCGGCGGCGCCCGGGTGCTCGGTGGAGAAGGCCAGCAGGGTCGGGCCAACGAAGCTCTCGTTCAGACACTCCCACTGAGTGCCTTCGAGGGCGCGGCGTGCCAGGGTGTTGCGAACAACACGCAGCTGGACGCCATTCTCGCGGGCCTGCTTGCGCAGATCGGTCATCTTCTCGACCGTGACGCCACGAGAATCGGCAACTACGACGGAGAGCGCACCCTTGGCCGCTTCACTGACCTCGGCAACAATTGCCTTCTTGCCTTCGAGTGCTAGTGGCACAGTGATCACTCCTTCGTGCCGGAACCTCGCGATGAGGACTCCGGTGGTTACCATCTCCCCCACTGCTTGCCCGGAGGCACCTGGCGGGGGTCCTGGGTGATGGTGCTCACCAGACACCTGGCGGCCACACCATCTGCGCAGGCCATCCCGGAGGGATGATTAAGCCGCCCTTCACGGGGAAGGGCGGCACCTGCGGTCTTTGACGGTGCCCCGCCGGCGAATATCGACTACGCTCGGGGACCGCAAAGTTCTTGCAATCGTTCGATCCGCTGCCCGGTCAGACCAGGGCAGAGTGGTCCAGAGTCAAGCCCGGGCCCATGGTGCTGGACAGGGTGATCTTCTTGAAGTAGACGCCCTTGGAGGAGCTCGGCTTGAGCTTCTTCAGGTCGGCGATCAGCGCTTCCAGGTTGCCCTGGATGGCAGCGGCGTCGAAATCGACCTTGCCAAGGGTGGTGTGGATGATGCCGTTCTTGTCGGTACGGAAACGCACCTGACCGGCCTTGGCGTTCTTGACCGCAGTGGCCACGTCCGGGGTCACGGTGCCGACCTTGGGGTTCGGCATCAGGCCGCGCGGACCGAGGATCTGGCCCAGCTGGCCGACAACACGCATGGCGTCCGGGGAGGCGATGACCACGTCGAAGTCGAGCTGGCCCTTCTTGACCTGCTCGGCCAGGTCGTCCATGCCGACGATGTCGGCACCGGCTTCCTTGGCGGCATCAGCATTGGCGCCCTGGGTAAAGACGGCAACGCGCACGTTCTTGCCGGTACCATTGGGCATCACGGTTGCACCGCGAACCACCTGGTCGGATTTACGCGGATCGACGCCCAAGTTGATGGCAACGTCCAGCGACTCCTTGAACTTGACGGTGGAGAGCTCGGCGAGCAGTGCCACGGCTTCTTCCAGGGAGTAGGCCTTGGTCGGATCGACCTTCTCGCGAATCAGTTTTGCACGCTTGGTCAGCTTGGCCATGATCAGAGCCCCTCCACGTTCAGGCCCATGCTGCGGGCGCTACCGGCAATAGTACGCACAGCGGCGTCGAGATCGGCAGCCGTCAGATCCGGCTCCTTGGTCTTGGCGATCTCCTCGAGCTGCTCGCGGGTCACGGTGCCGACCTTCTTCTTGTTCGGCTCACCGGAACCGGACTTGATGCCAGCGGCCTTCTTAAGCAGGACCGCGGCGGGCGGGGTCTTGGTGATGAAGGTGAAGCTGCGGTCGGAATAGACGGTAATCACCACGGGAGTGGGCAGACCCGGCTCGATCTCCTGGGTCGCGGCGTTGAACGCCTTGCAGAACTCCATGATGTTCACGCCGTGCTGACCCAGAGCGGGACCGACGGGGGGACTCGGATTGGCTTTGCCAGCTGCCACCTGCAGCTTGATGTAAGCCTGTACTTTCTTGGCCATGTGTAGACTCCAGTTGGGTAGTAGCGCCTTGCGGCTCCCCGGTGATGCGGCTACCTCGGCGGCCGCCTTGCTTGTGTAAGGCCGAGCGGATTACTCCTTCTCGACCTGAGAGAATTCCAGTTCGACGGGAGTCGAGCGGCCGAAGATCAGCACGCTGACCTGGACGCGACTCTTGTCGTAGTTGACCTCTTCGACGACGCCGTTGAAGTCGGCGAAGGGACCGTCGATGACGCGCACGGACTGGCCCGGTTCAAACAACGTCTTGGGGCGCGGCTTGTCGGTGCCGTCCTGGACACGACGAAGGATGGCATCGGCCTCCTTCTGGGTAATCGGCGCCGGCTTCTCCTTGGTACCACCGATGAACCCCATGACGCGCGGCGTCTCGTTGACCAGGTGCCAGGTCTCGTCATCCATCTCCATCTCGACCAGCACGTAGCCGGGATAGAACTTGCGCTCGCTCTTGCGACGCTTGCCATCACGCATCTCGACGACTTCTTCGGTCGGCACCAGGATCTCGCCGAAGCGATCCTCCATGCCGTACATCTTCACGCGCTCCTTGAGGGAGCGCATGACATGCTTCTCGAAGCCGGAGTAGGCGTGAACGACGTACCAACGCTTGGACATGGAGACTCCTAACCAATGACGCCGGACATCGCCCAGCCAAGAAGAGTGTCGATCAACCACAGCATCAGGCCGACCACCAGCACAGCCACCAGCACGATGGCGGTGGTCTGCACGGTCTCGGGACGCGTCGGCCAGACCACGCGCTGGATCTCTTTCTTGGCGGCGCGGGCCAGTTCCGCGAGCTCGCGGCCGCGGGCGGTGGTCAGGGCCACCACGCCAGCCAGCGCACAGAGCGCGACGACACCCAGCACGCGGTAGAGCAGGGCCTGATCGGCGAAATAGGTGTTACCGACCACGGCCAGAACCAGCAGAGTGACGACAGCCGCCCACTTGAGTCCGTCGTGGCGCGACTCCTGCACCTCGGCGCTATGCTTCATAAAAAGAGACTCCTCAGGGTGCGGCAATCGAAACATGAAATCTTTCGGGGACTCGCCAGCCTGGGGAAGGCTGGCAGGCCAGGAGGGAATCGAACCCCCAACCTGCGGTTTTGGAGACCGCTGCTCTGCCAATTGAGCTACTGGCCTGTATCTGCCTCTCGACTACCCTTTGCAGGCAGCCCGACACAACGGGCGCCATAGTAGCGGATAGGCACCCGCCTGGCAACCCCTTCCGCCGGAGGGGGCGGAGAGAGAAAAGGCGAGCCGCAGCTCGCCTTTCCAATGTGGAGCTCATGGACGGATTTGAACCGTCGACCTCACCCTTACCAAGGGTGTGCTCTACCCCTGAGCTACATGAGCAAAACCTTTGCATCCTAGGATGCTGGAGCGGGCAGCGGGAATCGAACCCGCACCATCAGCTTGGAAGGCTGAGGTTCTACCATTGAACTATGCCCGCCTACCCACTCTTGCTGCCTGAACACCTCAAGGGGCGCCTGGCGAAAATCTGGTGGAGGGGGAAGGATTCGAACCTTCGAAGCTTTCGCGGCAGATTTACAGTCTGCTCCCTTTGGCCACTCGGGAACCCCTCCAGCTGGCGGCACATGTTACCACCCTTTCCCTCGGTGTCAAGATGCTGTTTTATCAGCCTTCCCGACCGAAAACCTGTCGCCCTGCCGGCGCCGGCTTCCCCTTGGAACGCGGCGCATTGTGTCAAAGCAGCATGGAGAATGCAAGCCCTGCACGAATCTTTTCCAGCGCCACCGGCGCCGGCACCCTGGGCGCCCCGGACATCCGGCCGGCGCGCTCGGCGGCCGTCAGCGGGAAGCAGGCCTCCAGCCCGCCGTAGACCATGTCCGGCCACACCGCATGGGGCACCTGGAGGCCTCTGGCGACCACCCGGGCATCCCCGCCGGTGAGCAGCAGCGGTAGCGCCACCCCCTCCATGTCGCACACCTCGGCGTAGACGCGATTGATGGCGCTCACCGCCGCCATGTAGATGCCGTGGTTGACCGCCTCCACCGTTCGCCTGCCGGGCACCAGCAGCTCCTCGGCCTCGCTGTCGGGGTCAATCGCCACGTTGCGGGTGCCGAGCTTGAGGCTCTCCTTCATCAGCCGCAGCCCAGGCAGGATATACCCTCCCAAGTGGCGCCCACCCGGCAGCACGAAGTCGATGGTGATGGCGCTGCCGCAGTCCACGGCACAGCAGCCGCCCGCCAGCTGGTAGCCCGCCAGCACCCCGAGCCAGCGGTCGACACCCAGCCGCTCGGGCTCCTCGTAGCCGTTGGTCACCCCGAGCGCCTCCGGGGTCGAGCGCGCCACGTGAACGTGCCCCACCTGGCGATGGAGCAAGGCCACGGTCTCCTCCAGCACGGCGCGTCGCGCCACGCTGGAGATGCGCACCGCCTCCACGATGTCCAGGTCGGGGATATCGGCACCCGGGCGCCACTCCTCCCGGGTCCATACCGCGCCCCGGGAACGAATCTCGCTGCTGTCGACATCCTTCAGCCGCCACTTGGAGAGGGTGTTGCCGATATCGAGGTCGAGGATCATGGCCGCGCTCGCACGCTGATCTCGCCGCCAACCAGCCGCTCGATCCGACCCTCCCGGCGCACCAGCAGGTTGCCCGAGCCATCCACGCCTTCAGCCACCGCCACCTCACGGCGCTCGCCGCGCAGGATATCCACCTCATGCTCCGCGAAAGCGTGACGCTCGTTCCAGGCCGCCTGCCAGGCGGGAAAACCCTGCGCCTCGAAGCCGGCCATCAGCGACAGCAGCGCCTCGATCAGCTCCACGGCGAGCTCATTGCGCGACACGCCGGGCGCCTGGTCATGCACGGCGGCGGCAGGCTGATCCAGCCCCGCGCGAAACGCCGCGGGCAGGCCGACATTGACCCCCATCCCGATCACTACCTCGCAGGGGCCTGCGGTATCCCCCATCACCTCGACCAGGATGCCGGCCAGCTTGCCGAATCCACCGCCCGGCTGCTCCAGCAGGACATCGTTGGGCCACTTGAGGCGAGGCGCCACCCCGTGGCGCTCCAGCACCTGAGCCAGCACCACGCCTACCGCCAGGCTGAGCCCCTCCAGCGCCGTCACACCGGAGTCGACCCGCCAGCCCAGTGACAGCATCAGGCTCTGCCCCCAAGGGGTGTTCCAGGGACGCCCCCGCCGGCCGCGCCCTGCGCTCTGCTGCTCCACCAGGCAGACCTCGCCATGGCCGGCGCCCTGGTCGAAGCGCTCGCGCAGGAAGGCATTGCTCGACGGCAGGGTCTCCTCGACGAACAGCCGCGTCAGCAGTCCGCGCGACTCCCGCGACAGACCGGCGACGATGCGCGCCCCGTCGAGGAGCTCGAGCGCCTCGGCAAGCCGGTAGCCCTGCCCCTTCACCGCCTCCATGGCGATCCCCAGCGCCTCCAGCTTGCGCAGCTGCTTCCACACGGCCGCCCGCGACACGCCGAGCCGCTCACCGAGCTGCTCGCCGGAGTGGAACTCGCCATCGCCGAGCAGACGAATCAGGTCTCCGATGGTCATTCGCAACCCTCAGACGGGAAAGGGCACCATTCTAGCGGATGCGAGGCGCCCCCGGAAACGTCGGAGATACAAACCTCCGCCCACCGACGATCCCAGCGTCCAAACGCGAAAAGCCCCGACCATCTTACGATGATCGGGGCTTTTCTCTATCAGTGCCTGACGATGATCCAGCCGGGCTCCGGGGGGGGGGAGATCCCCAGAACGACGAAACCCCAGCCATTGGCTGGGGTTTCTGAAAAGGTGCCTGACGATGACCTACTCTCACATGGGGAGACCCCACACTACCATCGGCGCTGAGCGGTTTCACTGCTGAGTTCGGCATGGGTTCAGGTGGT
>NZ_QGTM01000029.1 GCF_003182195.1 Halomonas sp. A11-A | reverse complement strand
AGATGGCATGCGCACGTCGACGTAGGGCGCGCTTCTCACCATGGTGATAGGCGGAGGACAGCGTCTGCTGCTCAGACTCAGTGAGAGGTGCAACGTAGCGCCTTGCCATGGTTCCGTCCGTGTCAGTTATCCCACATACATTATGCACGAAAACTTTCGGTTAGGCACTTACCATGGCGCCCGAGGAGCGGAAGAAGAAGGAGTTCAAGCTGTTCCTCTTCATCGCCATTCTGCTGTTTCCCATCCTGGCGATAGCCGTTGTTGGTGGCTTCGGCTTCTCGGTATGGATCTACCAGACCTTCACGGGCCCGCCCGGGCCGCCGAGCTGAGGGTCGCATGCACAAGGCGAACAATCCCAATACACGTCGCCAGTTCTTTCGCTCCCTCGGCGGTCATGGCCCGCTCCAGCGGCCACCCTGGACTGACCATGACTTCACCGAACGCTGCGTGCGCTGTGCGGCCTGTATCGAGACCTGCCCTGAGGGTGTGCTGTTCCATGGCGGCGGCGGCTATCCCGAGATCCGCTTCGACCAAGCGGGCTGCTCGCTATGCCGTGCCTGCGTCGAGGCCTGCGATGCAGACGTGTTCGACACCCAGCGCCCCGCCTTTCCCTGGCGCGCGCGTATCGAGAGCCACTGCCTGGCGCTGGCCGACATTCACTGCCAGAGCTGCCAGGACGCCTGCGAGTGGCAGGCCATCGTCTTTTCCCCCCAGTTGGGGCGCCCGCCCAAGCCGCGGCTGAACGGCGAAGCCTGTACCGGCTGCGGTGCCTGCCAGGCCCCGTGCCCCAACCACGCCATCACAATGACAAGCGAGGAGATGGCCCATGCCGAATGAAACCCTCCACATCGCCAGTCTGCTGGTACATGTCCGGCCCGAGCACGCCCGGGAAGTGGCGCGATGGCTGGCTGCCCAGCCCGAGAGCGAGGTCAGCGCCGAGGATCCCAGCGGCAAGCTGGTGGTGGTAGTGGAGAGTTTGCGCGAGGCGCGGATTCTCGAGCTGATCGATGCGATCCAGGTGCGGCCAGGCGTGCTGGGAGCGGCGCTGGTGTATCACCAGGTACTCGATCCCGCGTCTGCCGACGAACCCGCTGATCCCGTCTCATCCCAAGCCGCTGCAGAAGGAATGCCGACATGAAGATGACGCGTCGTGAATTCGCCAAGGCCAACGCAGTGGCCGTGGCGGCGGCCACTGCCGGTATGGCCATTCCGGCCGGCGCCACCAACCTCATCACCAACGCCGACTTGACGCGGCTGAACTGGAACAAGGCGCCCTGTCGCTTCTGTGGGGTGGGCTGCAGCGTCATGGTAGCCACCCAGAGCAACCGTATCGTGGCCACACACGGTGACATTCATTCGGAGGTCAACCGCGGGCTCAACTGCGTCAAGGGCTACTTCCTGTCCAAGATTCTCTACGGTCAGGACCGCCTGCAGCAGCCGCTGCTGCGCAAGCGCAACGGCGTTTACGACAAGCGCGGCGACTTCGAGCCGGTCTCCTGGGACGAAGCCCTCGACCTGATGGCCGACAAGTTCAAGAGTGCCATTCGCGAGCACGGACCCGAGAGCGTGGCGATGTTCGGCTCCGGCCAGTGGACCATCTGGGAAGGCTATGCCGCCAGCAAGCTGTTCAAGGCCGGGCTGCGCTCCAACAACATCGACCCCAATGCGCGGCACTGCATGGCCTCGGCGGTGTTCGCCTTCATGCGCGCTTTCGGCTCCGACGAGCCCATGGGCGTCTACGACGACATCGAGCACGCCAACGCCTTCGTGCTGTGGGGCTCCAACATGGCGGAGATGCACCCGATCTTGTGGACCCGGGTCACCGACCGGCGGCTTTCCTACCCCGATACCCAGGTGGCGGTGCTCTCCACCTTTCAGCACCGCAGTTTCGATCTGGCCGACATCCCCATGGTGATGAAGCCCAACGCCGACGTGGTGATCCTCAACTACATCGCCAACCACATCATCCAGACCGACCGCGTCGACCGCGATTTCGTCGAGAATCACACCAACTTCGTGCGTGCCGTAGATGACATCGGCTACGGCCTGCGCGACGAGCATCCGCTGCAGCAGGCGGCCGCCAACGCCGATAACCCCAACCGCTGGACGGAGATGAGCTTCGACGAATTCGCCGACCACGTTGCCGACTTCACCCTGGAACGGGCGGCACGGGAATCCGGGGTATCCGAGAGCCGCCTGGAGCGGCTGGCCGAGCTCTACGCCGACCCCAACATCAAGGTCATGTCGTTCTGGACCATGGGGGTCAACCAGCACACCCGCGGCGTGTGGGTGAACAACCTCATCTACAACCTGCACCTGCTCACCGGCAAGATCTCCGAACCCGGCAACAGCCCCTTCTCGCTGACCGGCCAGCCCTCTGCCTGCGGCACCGCCCGCGAGGTGGGCACCTTCGCCCATCGCCTGCCGGCGGACCGGGTGGTCACCAACCCCGAGCATCGCCGCGAGGCGGAGCAGATCTGGAAGCTGCCCGAAGGCACTATTCCCGAGCGCGTGGGCTTTCATGCCGTGGAGCAGAGCCGCAAGCTCAAGGACGGCGCGATCAAGGTCTACTGGACCCAGGTCAACAACAACATGCAGGCCGGGCCCAACACCCAGCAGGAGATCCTGCCGGGCTGGCGCAACGAGGAGGCCTTCGTCATCGTCTCCGACATCTACCCCACGGTCTCGGCGCAGGCCGCCGATCTGATCCTGCCGGCCGCCTCCTGGGTCGAGAAGGAGGGCGCCTTCGGCAACTCCGAGCGGCGTACCCAGTTCTTCCATCAGCTGGTCGAGGCGCCCGGGGAGGCGCGCTCCGACCTCTGGCAGCTGGTGGAGCTCGCCAAACGGATCGACGTCGCCGACGTGTGGCCGAGCGAGCTGCTCGACAAGGCGCCCGAGTACCGCGACAAGACGCTGTTCGAGCTGCTCTACGCCAACGGCCAGGTCGACAGCTACCCGCTCTCGGACATGGAGGAGGGCTACGCCAACCAGGAGGCCGAGGCGTTCGGCTTCTATATCCAGAAGGGGCTGTTCGAGGAGTACGCCCGCTTCGGCCGCGGCAAGGGCAAGGATCTCGATGCCTTCGACAACTACCACCAGAACCGCGGCAAGCGCTGGCCGGTGGTGGACGGCCAGGAGACTCTGTGGCGCTATCGCGAAGGCTACGACCCCTACGTGGAAGAGGGCCGGGGCGTGCAGTTCTACGCCAAGCCCGACGACCGTGCGCTGATCTTTGCCGTTCCCGACGAGCCGCCCCCCGAGTCGCCTGACGAGGAGTACCCCTACTGGCTCTCCACCGGGCGGGTGCTCGAACACTGGCACACCGGCTCCATGACCCGCCGCGTGCCGGAGCTGCACCGGGCGGTGCCGGCGGCGCTGCTCTACATGCACCCGGAGGATGCCCGTGAGGAGGGCATGCGGCGCGGCAGCGAGGTGAAGGTGATCAGTCGTCGTGGCGAGGTGCGCCTGCGGGTCGAGACCCGCGGCCGGGTGACCCCGCCGCGTGGCCTGGTCTACGTGCCCTTCTTCGATGCCAACCGGCTGATCAACAACGTGGTGCTGGACGCCACGGACCCGATCTCCAAGCAGACGGACTTCAAGAAGTGCGCGGTTCGTCTCGAACTGGTCAGCCTGGCCTGAGGCCGAGACAGAAGGAGAAATGCGATGAAATGGCTCACTATGCTCAGTCTGTCGCTGGTGCTGGTCGTTGCCGGCCTGGCAATCGCCGAAGAGCGTCGGGACGATTCGGCGCCGGACGGCCTGCGGCCGGGCGGCACCCTCAGCCAATCCCTGCCGGCGCCGCCGATGGCCGGCGAGCCCCGGGACGCCGGGCGCGAAGTGCGCAACTATCCGGAGCAGCCGCCGGTCATTCCCCACGGTATCCGCGATTATCAGATCGATACCCGAGCCAACCGCTGCCTGACCTGCCACAGTCGCGAGCATGCGGTCCAGGCCGGTGCTCCCATGGTCAGCATCAGCCACTTCCGTGACCGCCACCAGCAGGTGCTGGCAGCGGTGTCGCCCGACCGCTACTTCTGCACCCAGTGCCATGTGCCGCAGACCGATGCCAGCCCCATCGTTTCCAATACCTTCCTCAACGTCGATGAGGTGCTGGGAGAAATGCTCCAGCAGCAGCGTGAGGGAGGTGGCCAATGAAGCGCTGGTTGATCACCTATTGGCGTATTCTGATGCGCCCCAGCATGCACTTCAGCCTGGGGTTCCTGACGCTTGGCGGTTTCATCGCCGGGATCTTCTTCTGGGGCGGCTTCAACACCGCGGTGGAGGCGACCAATACCCAGCAGTTCTGCATCTCCTGCCATGAGATGGAGCGCAATCCCTACCGCGAAATGCAGGGCAGGATCCACGACGTCAACCGCTCCGGGGTCGGCGCCCAGTGTGCCGATTGCCACGTGCCCCACGGCTGGACGCACAAGATGGCGCGCAAGATGGAGGCTTCAAAGGAGGTGTGGGGCTGGATCTTCGGCACCATTCGCACCGAGGAGCAGTTCGAGGACAAGCGGCGCGAGCTGGCGGAAAGGGAGTGGGCCAGGCTGGAGGCCAACGACTCGCTGGAGTGCCGCAACTGCCACGACTTCGAGTCCATGGACTTCACCCAGCAGAGCTCCCGGGCTGCACAGGCGCACTCCACCACCCTCGCCGAGGGGGAGGCCACTTGCATCACCTGCCACAAGGGCATTGCCCACGAGCTGCCCGACATGAGCGAGTTCTATCAGCATACCGCCACGGGGCTGCCCGGCATCGAATCCTGGGTCGCTCATCTGAAGCGGGATGTGCCGGTGCCGGGCTACCCGGAAAACTGACCGAGGGTGGGGCTTTAGCGTAACCGAGCCGGGTGCGCTGACGGTCAGCCTCAGCCGGCAGGCAGCAGCCCAAAGTTCTTGATCGCCCAGATCCCTACGCTCAGGGTCACGAAGGCGGACAGGGTGGCGACCATCAGCGTGGCGGCGCTGACGCTGGCCATGCCGTAGCGCTGACCCAGCAGCGGGAAGACGCTGATCATGGGCGCGCAGGCAAACAGCAGCGCACCGGCCAGCAGCATGGGGTCCGCTTCCGGTATCAGAAGGAAGATGCCGAGCACCGCCAGCGGGTGCAGGATCAGCTTGCCCGCCACGATCTGCCCTACGTCGTTCATCATGCCGCGCACCTGGAGGCCGAACAGGGTGCCGCCGATGACGAACAGCACCGCGGGGCCGGAGGCGTTGGCCAGCGCCATCGTGCCCGCCGCTAGCGCCTGCCTGCCCATGCCGGGGATTCATTTCCTCCAGTTGGACGAGCTCGACGCCTGCGACATGCCGCTGTGGCTGGCCTGGCGGTCGGGCAACGACTCCCCCGCGCTGGATAACCTGGTGTCGCTGGCCGGTAGCTGCTTCGGTGGGGAGGAGCAGGGGTAGCCAGTTTTCGGACGGGACCTAGAGTGGCAGCAGCCCATAGTGGGTCAGCAGCCAGATCATCAGGCTGATCGTCACGAAGGAGGCCAGGGTGCTGACCATCAGGCCCGCGGCGCTGATGTCGCCCTGACCATACTGCTTTCCGAACAGCGGGTAGACGCTGATCATCGGCGCGCAGGCGAACAGCAGGGCCCCAGCGATCATCAGCGGGTCGGGGTCGGGCAGCAGCAGGAAGGCGGCCAATAATACCGCCAGGGGGTGGAGCAGCAGCTTGCCCAGCACCACCTGGCTGACGTCCACTGCCATGCCGCGCGCCTTGAGCCCATGCAGCATGCCGCCGATGGTGAACAGCGCCGCGGGACCGGCTGCCTCGGCCAGCATGTCGATGGCCTGGGCCAGTGGGCCGGGCAGGCGCAGGCCGCTCAGCGCCAGGGTGATGCCGATGAGCAGCCCGATCAGCACCGGGTTGCGGGTCAGGCGGGCGAAGGTCTGGCGCACCACCGGGCCCAGGCCGTTGCCGTTCTGGCGGCCCGCCTCGGCCAGGATCAGCGCCAAGGGAATGATGATCAAGGTCTCCACCACCATGTTCAGCGCCATGAAGATGGCCGCCGGCGGGCCGATGGCCATCAGCGCCACGGGGTAGCCGATGAAGCCGCTGTTGGACGCCGACATGCCCAGGGCGTGGATGGCGCCGGCATCCAGGCGCTTGCCGCGCAGCCCCACGGTAAGTGCCAGCCCCATGAAGAAGGCCGCCAGCGACCCCGCCCCGTAGGCCAGCAGGTAGCCGGGGTTCAGCACCTCGGCCAGGGGGTAGTCGGTCAGGGCGCGGATGATCAGCGAGGGCAGCGCCAGGTACATGACGAAGGTGCCCACGCCCTGCAGGTTGTCACGGCTCATCAGGCCAAAGCGGGCGGCAGTGAAGCCGGCGCCGATCAGCAGGAAGATCGGCAGGGTAATGGCCAGTATCTCCAGCACGGTGTTGCCTTCCTTTCCTTGGAGAGTGAAGTGAAGAAGGGGAGAGAGCCTCAGCTGATGGTGGCGCGGATCTCCCGGGCCTTCTGCTGCAGCAGCGGCAGGTACTCCCTCATCAGGACGTCGAGATCCACCCGGGCGGCGTTGGTACTGATGTTGATGGCGCCGAGCAGCTTGCCGTTGGCGTCGAAGGCCGGCACGGCGATGGAGCGCAGCCCGGAGTCGAGTTCCTGATCGGCGATGGCATAGCCCTGCTGGCGCACCTTGAGGATGCACTGCCTGAGCTCGGCCTTGTCGGTGATGGTCTTCTCGGTATGCTGCTTCAGCACCGTCCGCTCGAGCCAGGCGTCGAGCTCCTCGTCCGGCAGCTGGGCCAGCAGCACGCGCCCCATGGAGGTATGGGCCGCCGGCAGGCGAGTGCCCACCGAGAGGGTGATGGCCATCAGCCGGTGGCGCGAGGAGGAGCGGGCCACATAGATCACCTCGTCGCCATCCAGCACCCCCAGCGAGGACGATTCGCCGCAGGCCTCGGTGATATCCTCGAGCACCTGCTGGATCACGCTGCGATAGTCGTTGGCGGAGAGAAAGGCGTAGCCCAGCTGCAGGACTCGGGGGGCCAGCTCGAAGACGCGCTGTTGCTTGCGCACGTAGCCCAGGGCATGCAAGGTCAGCAAGAAGCGCCGGGCGCGGGCGCGGTTCATGCCGGTGCGCGCGGCGACCTCGCTGAGCGTCATGCGCGGGTGCGCCTCGTCGAAGGCCAGGATCACCTCCAGGCCGCTCGCCAGGGCGGTGACGAAATCGCGATCGTCGGGGGTCAGGACCTCATCCTGTGCTGGGGTTGCCATCCTTCGTGTCCTTGGTCGTGTTGCTCGAATCCACGCTCCAATCTAGCATAGTGTTCGAATTGCGAACACTTGTACGACTTTTTGCCTAACCCCCGCTGGCCCCTGCCACTGCCACTGTCACTGCCGGAGATCACCGATGCCCGCCGCCCTGATCCAGCACCCCTTCATGAGCCAGTCGGCCCTGGTCGACTGCAACGCCGAGGCCATGGTCCAGGCCATGCTGGCCTTCGAGCTGGCCCTGGCCGAAGTCCAGGAGGTTCGCGGGATCGTGCCGGCAGGCGCCTGCGGCCAGATGCGTCGACTCCTCGGGGGGCACCGCTTCGATATCGATGCCGTCGCCGCCGGCATCGCCAGCGGCGGCAACGCGGCGATTCCCTTCGTCAAGCAGGGCAGGGCGGTCCTGCCCGCCGAGCTCAAGCGCTACTTCCACCTGGGGGCCACCAGCCAGGACGTGGTCGACTCCGCCCTGATGCTGCTGTTGAAGCCGCGCCTGGCGGCGCTCGATGCCCTGCTGCGGCGCTGCCGTGCCGCCGCCCTGGCGCTGATGCGGGAACATGAGCAGACCGTGATGGTGGGGCGCACCCTGATGCAGCAGGCGCTGCCGATCACCTTCGGGGTCAAGGTGGCGCACTGGGCCATCGGCCTGGAGCAGGCGCGGCGCCGGCTGGTCGGGGTCGAGCTGCCGGTGCAGTTCGGCGGCGCCGTGGGGGTGCACTCTGGCTTGGATTTGGAAGAGCCGGGCCTGGAAGGGCCGGGCCGGGATGATCTGGGGCTCGACGTCATGGATGCCCTGGCCGAGCGGCTGGGCCTGAGTACCCCGGTGCTGCCCTGGCATACCGACCGCCAGCCGGTGCATGCCCTAGGCACGGCGCTGGACGCGGCGGCCGGCGCCGCCGAGAAGCTGGCCCTGGACGTGGCGCTGCTGACCCAGACCGAGGTGGGCGAGGTGGCCGAGCCCTCGGCCCCTGGCATGGGCGAATCCTCCTCCATGCCCCACAAGCGCAACCCGGTGCGCTGCGCGCTGATCCGCAGCGCGGCCCGCCAGGTGCATGGCCACACCACGGTGCTGCTCAACGCCGCCGCCCAGCCCCTGGAGCGGGGCCTCGGCGAGTGGCACGCCGAGTGGGCGCCGCTGGTCGACAGCGCCCTGCTGCTGGAGGGTGCCCTGGAGCAGGCCGCTGTGCTGCTGGAGGGGCTGGAGGTGCATCCCGAGGCGATGCAGCGCAACCTGGCGGCCACCGGCGGCGGCATCATGGCCGAGCCGGTGGCGAAGCTGCTGTCGCCGACCCTGGGGCCGGACGCCGCCAAGCGCATCAGCGCCGAGGCCGCCGAGACGGCGCGCCTGCAGGGGATGGTCTACGCAGCGGCGCTCAATGCTCATCCCGAGGTGCAGGGCCGGCTGGACCCGGACCAGGTGGCCCGTGTCACGGACCCGTCATTATACCTTGGTGGTAGTCGGGCCCAGGTGGCGCGCGCCGCCGAGTGGCTGATGTCGATATAACCAATTGTTAAGCAAAGTGTTTTGATGCCCATGAGGGGAAGGCCTGGCCTTCCCCTCGGCGTTTTCGGGTATCGAGAATTTGACGCTGGCCGACGGCGGGAGTAGTTTGTTCGCATCACAAAACATAGTTCGCTATTCGAACTTTTGCGAGAGTCAACGCCAGGAGGAGATCCCATGGCCGAGTTCCTGAGCCTGCATGACGCGGTGGCGCGCTACGTTGAGGATGGCGCCACCGTTGCCATGGAGGGCTTCACCCACCTGATTCCCTTCGCCGCGGGTCACGAGGTGATTCGCCAGAAGAAGCGCGACCTGACCCTGATCCGCATGACACCGGACCTGGTCTACGACCAGATGATCGGCGCGGGCTGCGCGAAGAAGGTGATCTTCTCCTGGGGGGGCAACCCCGGCGTGGGCTCGCTGCACCGCCTGCGCGACGCGGTCGAGAAGGGCTGGCCGCACAAGGTCGAGATCCTCGAGCACAGCCACGCCGCCATGGCTTGCGCCTTCGAGGCCGGCGCCGCCGGGCTGCCGCTGGCCGTGCTGCGCGGCTACGTGGGCAGTGAGCTGCCCAGCGTCAACGACCAGATCAAGTTCATCGAATGTCCCTTCACCGGTGAGCGCCTGGCCGCGGTGCCCTCGGTGCGCCCGGACGTCTCCGTCGTCCATGCCCAGAAGGCCGACCGCGCCGGCAACGTGCTGGTGGAAGGCATCGTCGGCGTGCAGAAGGAGGCGGTGCTGGCGGCGAAGAAGAGCATCGTCACCGTTGAGGAGATCGTCGACGACCTGCGCACCGAGCCGGGCTACCACCCCAACGCCTGCATCATTCCGGGCTGGGCCATCGACGCCATCGCCGTGGCCGAGAAGGGCTCGCTGCCCTCCTATGCCCACGGCTACTACCCGCGCAACAACGCCTTCTACAAGGAGTGGGATGCCATCGCGCGGGATCGCGATACCTTCACGGCCTGGATCGAAGAGAACGTCATGAACGCAGGGGGGAACGCCTGATGAGCCTCGAATACACTTCCTCGGAGATGATGACCGTCACCGCGGCGCGCGCCCTGGAGAACGGCACCACCTGCTTCGTCGGCATCGGCCTGCCCTCCGAGGCCGCCAACCTGGCGCGCCTGACCCACGCCCCCGATGTGGTGCTGATCTACGAATCCGGCACCCTGCAGACCAAGCCCGACGTGCTGCCGCTCTCCATCGGTGATGGCGAGTTGGCCGAGACGGCGCTCACCACCGTGGCGGTGCCCGAGATGTTCCGCTACTGGCTGCAGGGCGGAAAGATCGACGTGGGCTTTTTGGGCACCGCCCAGATCGACCGCTACTGCAACCTCAATACCACCCTGATCGGCGACTACCGCGAGCCCAAGGTGCGCCTGCCGGGCGGCGGGGGGGCGCCGGAAATCGCCACGAATGCCGGCGAGGTCTTCATCACCCTGAAGCACTCCAAGCGCGCCTTCGTCGACAAGGTTGACTTCGTCACCACCCTGGGTTTCGGCCGCGACGGCAAGGGGCGCGACGGCGTGCCCAACATCGGCAAGGGGCCGACCCGGGTGATCACCGACCTGTGCGTGATGAAGCCGGACCCCGAGACTAAGGAGTTGGTGGTGGTCTCTCTGCACCCGGGTGTTACCGCCGAGCAGGTCCAGGAGGCCACCGGCTGGGAGATCCGCTTCGCCGACCGGCTCGAGACCACCCCGGAGCCCTCGGCCCGCGAGCTCGAGATCCTGCGCGAGCTGAAGGCTCGTACCGAACGCGCCCACTCGGGTCAGTAAGCCGAACAGGAGATCACCATGACCGACGTATTCCTCTGCCATCCGCGGCGCAGTGCCGTGGGCCGCTTCGGCGGCACGCTGGCAAGCGTGCGCCCCGACGACCTCGCCGCCAGCATCTTCAAGGCGGTGCTGGCCGAGGCGCCGGGGCTCGACCCGGCAGCCATCGACGATGTCTTCATGGGCTGTGCCAACCAGGCCGGCGAGGACAACCGCAGTGTGGCGCGTATGTCGCTGCTGCTGGCGGGCCTGCCGGTATCCATCCCCGGCACCACCCTGAATCGCTTGTGCGGCTCCGGCATGGACGCGGTGGGCACCGCCTTCCGCGCCATCAAGGCCGGCGAGATGGAGCTGGCGCTGGCCGGCGGCGTGGAGTCGATGTCCCGGGCGCCCTACGTGATGGGCAAGGCCGACAGTGCCTTCTCCCGGGGCCAGCAGATCGAGGACACCACTATCGGCTGGCGTTTCATCAACCCCAAGATGAAGCAGGCCTACGGCGTCGACTCGATGCCGGAGACCGCCGAGAACGTTGCCGAGCAGTTCAAGATCTCCCGTGAGGACCAGGACGCTTTCGCCCTGCGCTCCCAGCAGAAGGCCGCCGCCGCACAAAAAGCCGGCCGCTTCGCGCTGGAGATCACCGCCATCGAGATTCCGCGCCGCAAGCAGGAACCGCTGCGCTTCGACCAGGACGAGCACCTGCGCGCGACCACACTCGAGAAGCTCGCTGCCCTGCCCGCCCCCTTCCGTGAGGGCGGCAGCGTCACCGCCGGCAACGCCTCCGGAGTCAACGATGGCGCCGCCGCCATGCTGGTGGCCAGTGCCGCCGCGGTGGAGCAGCACGGCCTCACCCCTATGGCGAAGATCCTCGGCATGGCCACCGCCGGCGTCGAGCCGCGCATCATGGGCATCGGCCCGGTGCCCGCGGTGCAGAAGCTGCTCGCGCGTACCGGGGTGTCGCTGGACGAGATCGACGTGATCGAGCTCAACGAGGCCTTCGCCGCCCAGGCGCTGGCCTGTCTGCGCGAGCTGGGGATTGCCGACGACGACCCGCGGGTCAACCCCAACGGCGGCGCCATCGCGCTGGGCCACCCGCTGGGCATGTCCGGCGCCCGCCTGCTGCTGACCGCGGCCCACGAGCTGCAGAAGAGCGGCAAGCGCTACGCTCTGTGTGCCATGTGCGTAGGCGTGGGGCAGGGCATTGCTACCCTGATAGAGCGGGTATAAGCGCGACCAAGCGAGGAGTCTGGGCCGGCCAACCACTGTCGCCGGCCCTTCCCGTTGCACTGCACGGAGAGAGACCATGGCATTTCTGAACATCAACGGGCGCAGCATCGCCTATCGCCTGCTCGGCAGCGAGGCCAACCCCCTGGTGGTGCTGGCGCACCCCCTGGGGATGAGCCAGGCGGTATGGGACGATGTCCTGCCGATGCTGCTGCCGCGCTACCGGGTGCTGACCTGGGACCTGCCCGGTCACGGCGCCAGCCAGGCCTGGGGCGAGCGCCCGATCACCCCGGCCGACCTGGCCGCGGAGGCCCTGGCCCTGGCCGATCTCGCCGGTGCCGAGCGCTTCCACTTCGCCGGCACCTCCATCGGCGGGGTGGTGGGCCAGCAGCTGATCAGCGAGCACACCGAGCGCCTGCTCTCCGCCACCCTGACCAACACCGGGGCGGTGATCGGCAATGCCGAGCTGTGGAACACCCGCGCCGGCCGCATCCGCGTGGAGGGCCTGGCGGCGATGTCCGAGGAGATCGTGCCGCGCTGGTTCGCCCCGGCCTGTTTCGAGGCGGAGCCGGCCCTCAAGGCGGGCTGGTGCACTCAGATGGGCCGCGGCGACGATGACTCCTACGCCAGGCTCTGCGAGATGCTGGGCAGCCACGCCTTTACCGGCAAGCTCAGTGGCAAGCCGGTGAAGGTACAGCTGCTGGGCGGCAGCGAGGACCTGGCTACCCCGCCTTCGACCCTCGAGGCCCTGGCCGCGGAGCTCGACGGCGCGCCTCTCGAGATCCTCGAGGGCGTGGGCCACGTGCCCTCCGTGGAGGTGCCTGGCCTCTTCGCCGAGACGCTGCTGGCGGTGATGGCGGTGGATCTGGGTGATGTGGGTGCCAACGGCGTGGATTACGCTACGGGCCTTGAGACCCGCAAGCAGGTGCTGGGCGAGGCCCACGTGGCGCGCTCTACCGAGAACGCCACTAGTCTGGACGCCCCCTTCCAGCAGATGATCACCCGTCTGGCCTGGGGCGAGCTGTGGAGCAACGACGACCTGACCCGTCGCGAGCGCAGCATGATCACCACCGGCATCCTGGCCGCGCTGGGCCGCGAGGAGCTGACGCTGCACCTCAAGACGGCAAAGCGTATCGGCCTGACCGAGGCGGAGCTGCGCCAGGTGCTGATGCACGTGGCCATCTACGGCGGCGTGCCGGCGGCCAACCACGCCTTCGCCCTGGCCAAGGAGCTGGGCTGGGGTGATGCCCGCTAAGTGACGGTCGCGCCCCGCTTCGGTGGGACGGCTTCGGCGCCCGTGCGGGCGCCGGCAGGAGGTGGACATGCTCAATGCCCGGATCAAGCTGCGTCACCTGCAGGCATTCCTGGAGGTGGCCCGGCAGCGCAGCTTTGTGCGTGCCGCGGAGCGCCTGGCGATCACCCAGCCGGGGATCTCCAAGACCATCCGCGAGCTCGAGGAGACGCTGGGTACCAGCCTGTTCGAGCGCACGCCCAAGGGGGTGGCCCTGAACCAGGCGGGCCTGACCCTGCTGCGCCATGCCGGCCCTGCGATTCGCGCCCTGGAGGAGGGCATCGGCGCTATCGGCGAGGCCCGTGACGGCGTGCGTCGGCTGCGGGTGGGGGCGCTTTCCACCGTGGAGAGCCGCCTGCTCCCCGAAGCACTGCGGCACTGGCATGCACAGGAGGCGGAGCATGCCGACGTCGGCGTGAACGTGGTGACCGGCCCTAGCGCCTTCCTGCTCTCGCGGCTGCGCCGCGGGGAGCTGGACCTGGTAGTGGGACGCATGACCGAGGCGCGCGAGATCCAGGACCTGGCCTTCGAGCATCTCTATTACGAGCGGCTGCTGCTGATGGTGCGTGCCGGGCACCCCCTGGCCGGCGTGAGCCCGCTGTCGGCCGACGCGCTGGGCGCCTACCCCTGGGTGCTGCCGCCGCCCCAGACGACCCTGCGTCAGCAGGTGGACAGCTTCTGCGTGCGCCACTCCCTGGTCCTGCCGGTGCGACGCCTGGAGACGCTGTCGCTGCCGCTGAGTCGCGGCTACACCCTGGGCAGTGATGCGATCTGGGTGGCACCCGAGGAGGCCGTGGGCGAGAGCGTGGCGGCGGGAGAGCTCTACGAGCTGGCCCTGCCGCTGGAGCAGCAGGGCGGCTCGGTGGGGCTCTGCCTCAATGCCACCCTGCGCCCTTCGCTGGCGCTGGAGGCCTTCTGCGAGCGCCTCCGGCAGGTGGCCGCGAGCCTGAAGTGAGGGTGGGGGGGGCTGCCCATAACCTGGGGGTTATGTTGGGTGGCCGAGACGTCAATGGTCAGCCGGTGTCAATGCCGCGACACTGACCCAGGTCAATCATCTACCCCCGGAGACGATCGTCATGCAGGAAGAGAACAAGCGCTTCGTCGAGCGCGACCGCAACTGGCATCCGCCGGCCTATGCCCCCGGCTACAAGACCTCCGTGGCCCGCTCCCCGCAGCAGGCCCTGGTCAGCATGCAGAAGCCCACCGTGTCGGAGCTCTCCGGTCCCGATTTCCGGCATCTGCGCATGGGCCCCCATGACAACGACCTGCTGCTCAACTTCACTCAGGGCCAGGGCCTTCCCCAGGGCGAGCGCATCATCATGTTCGGCCGCGTGGTCGACCAGTTCGGCAAGCCGGTGCCCCACACCCTGGTGGAGATGTGGCAGGCCAACGCCGGCGGCCGCTACCGCCACAAGAACGACCGCTACCTGGCGCCGCTGGACCCCCACTTCGGCGGGGTGGGCCGCACCTTGACCGATGAGCAGGGCTGGTACCGCTTCCGCACCATCAAGCCGGGCCCCTATCCCTGGCCGAACGACATGAACAGCTGGCGTCCGTCCCATATCCACGTCTCGGTGATGGGGCCGTCGATCTCCACCCGCCTGATCACCCAGATGTACTTCGAGGGCGATCCGCTGATTCCGCTGTGCCCCATCGTCAACACCATCAAGGATCGCGACGCCGTCGAGACCATGATTGGTCGCCTGGACATGGCCCGCAGCACTCCCATGGACTGCCTGGCCTATCGCTTCGACCTGGTGGTACGCGGCGAACTGCAGACCTTTTTTGAAAACCAGTGATCGGTTCGAGAACCAGTGACAGGGGCAGCGAGATGAACCAGCCGAATTCCCGACCCACCAGCGAACTGATGCTTCGCGAGACCGCTTCCCAGACCGCCGGGCCATACGTGCATATCGGCCTGGCCCTGGCCGCCGCCGGTAACCCGACCCGCGACGAGGAGATCTGGAACGAGATGGCCCGTGACGGGGCAGAGGGCGAGCGGATCGAGGTCGTCGGTACCGTCATCGACGGCAACGGCGACCTGGTGCGCGACGCCTTCATCGAGGCCTGGCAGGCCGATGCCAAGGGCGAGTATCAGCGCGAGTTCGACCTGAAAAAGCCGTTCAACAGCTTCGGTCGCACCGCCACCACCTTCGACCACGGCAGCGAATGGTCGCTCAAGACCATCAAGCCGGGCCCGGTCGCCCACGCCAGCGGCCAGCCCCAGGCGCCGCACATCAACCTGGCGATCTTCGCCCGCGGGGTCAACATCCACCTGCAGACGCGCCTCTACTTCGAGGACGAGGCCGAGGCCAACGGCAAGTGCCCGGTGCTGACCCGCATCGAGTCGCCGACCCGCCGCCAGACCCTGATCGCCCGGCGCGAGGAGATCGACGGCAAGGTGCGCTATCGCCTCGACATTCGCCTGCAGGGCGAGGGTGAAACCGTCTTCTTCGATTTCTGATCGAGCGCCCTGTCCTCCAGGGTTCCGATCATCTGCGCCGCCCCCGGGGGGCGGCGCTCGGCGTTGCTGACGCCGAGCACCCGCCGCGGGGGGAAATCCCCCTGATGACGATAGAGCTACGGTACCGCTTCGGTACCATGAGAGATCACCATGTCCAACCCCTGCATCATCTGTGTCGCCATCACCGGCAGCCTGCCGCGCAAGGAGAACAACCCGGCCGTTCCGATCACCGTCGAGGAGCAGATCGAGAGCACCCAGGCGGCCTTCGAGGCCGGGGCGACCATCGCCCACTGCCACGTGCGCAACGATGACCAGACCCCCAGCTCCGACCCGGAGAAGTTCGCGCGCCTGGTGGAAGGCCTGAAGAAGCACTGCCCGGGCATGATCATTCAACTCTCCACCGGCGGCCGCTCCGGGGCCGGCGAGGAGCGTGGCGGCATGCTGCCGCTCAGGCCCGATATGGCGAGCCTCTCGGTGGGGTCCAACAACTTCCCTAACCGGGTCTACGAGAACTCTCCCCAGCTGGTCGAGTGGCTGGCCGGCGAGATGCTCAAGTACGCCATCAAGCCCGAGATCGAGGCCTTCGACCTGTCGCACATCCACCAGGCGGTGAACCTGTCGAAGCAGGGCAAGCTCAAGGCACCGCTCTACGTGCAGTTCGTGATGGGCGTGAAGAACGCCATGCCCGCCGACAAGCCGACCTTCGACTTCTACATCGAGACCCTGAAGCGCCTGGCGCCGGATGCCCAGTGGTGCGGTGCCGGTGTCGGCCCCAACCAGCTGATGCTCAACGAGTGGTCCATCGCCGCCGGCGGCCATACCCGCACCGGCCTCGAGGACAACGTGCGCCTCGACCGCGACACCCTGGCCCCCTCCAACGCGGCCCTGGTCGAGCGTGCCGTGGCGCTGTGCGAGAAGTACGAGCGCCCGGTGGCCACCTGGCAGCAGGCTCGCGAGATCCTGGGCCTTGG
Source organism: Halomonas sp. A11-A (assembly GCF_003182195.1). Taxonomy (GTDB): domain Bacteria; phylum Pseudomonadota; class Gammaproteobacteria; order Pseudomonadales; family Halomonadaceae; genus Halomonas; species Halomonas alkalicola. Next base: position 18,621 of record NZ_QGTM01000029.1, on the reverse strand, counting down.
CCAGCCCGCTTGATCCAAACGCACGGGGTGCACGCCGCCTGCCGTCTCACGGCGGGTGGCGTTCATGTTGTGGCGATACCAGAGGGAGAAGCGCATGAACACGACAGTCGAGGAACGTACGCCTGACCATGACGAGATCATCCGCGTGGTGCAGGGCTATGTGGAGGGCTTTCAGGGGCGTCGGGACAAGCTCGAAGCGGCCTTCCACGAGGACGCCTGGATCCTGGCGGTGGACGCCGAGGGCGGCTTCAGCAGGGACCTGATCAGCGATCGCTTCGAGCGCTGGGCGGCCAGCCACCGACAGGTGCGTGGTCGCGTCATCCAGGTGACCCAGGCCGGCGAGGTGGCCAGCGTGCTGCTGGGCTTCGACAACACCGAAAACCTGGCGGACTCCTGGGTGGACGTGCTGGCGCTGCTCAAGCTCGATGGCCGCTGGCAGATCACCCACAAGAGCGCCGTGCACAGCACCCGGGCGGCCTGGGCCAGCCCGGTCGCGTCCTGAAGCAGGCCTGAGGCTGGCGGGCGCCGAGCGAGCGCCCGCCCTCAGCGCAGCCCGTACTTCTTCAGCCGATAGGCGTAGGCGGGGCGGGTCATGCCCAGGCGGCGGGCGGCGGCGGCGATATTGCCCTCGCTTGCGGCCTGGGCCGCCACCAGCATCTCCCTCTCGATATCCTCCGGCGTCAGGCCGGCCTCGAACAGCGCCTGGATATGCCGGCGAGGCGAGGCGTCCCCGCGCGAGGTGTCCACCGACTCGACCAGGCGCCCCTGATCATCCAGCCCCTGGCTCTTCTCCCGCTTGAGCGTCGGCACCTGGTAGTCGCCGAACAGTGCCCGCTCGGTGATGTGCTTGTGATCCGTGGTCAGGATCACGCCGCGCTCGATGGTGTTCTTGAGCTCGCGAACGTTGCCGGGCCAGGCGTACTGGGTCAGGGCCGAGCGCGCCTGGTCGGAGAAGCCGAGGGTGCGGCGCTGGTAGTGGTGCTCGCAGCGCGCGAGGAAGTGCTCGGCCAGGGCGTGAATATCCTCGTGCCTCTCACGCAGGGGCGGCACGGTGAGGGTGAAGGCGTTGAGGCGAAAGAAGAGGTCGCGGCGAAAGCGGCCCTCCTCGACGCGCTGGTGAAGATCGGTGTGGGTGGCCGCCACCACCCGCACGTCCACCTCCCTGACCGCCTGGCCGCCGACGCGCTCGATCTGCTGCTCCTGCAGGGCGCGCAGCAGGGCCGCCTGGGCGCGGGGCGAGAGCTCGGAGAGCTCATCCAGGAAGAGGGTGCCCCCGTGGGCGCGCTCGAAGCGCCCCAGGCGCGACTGGGTCGCGCCGGTGTAGGCGCCCTTCTCCACGCCGAACAGCTCCGACTCGATCAGCTCCGGCGGGATGGCGGCGCAGTTGACGGCGATGAAGGGGCCCTCGGTGCGCTGGCTCTGGTCGTGCAGCCGCCGGGCCAGGATCTCCTTGCCGGTGCCGGTCTCGCCCAGCAGCAGCACCGGCACTTCGGCGGCGGCGGCGCTGTCGAGCATGGCGAGCATCTCGCGAAAGTCCGGGGCCGAGCCGATGGGGCCCCAGTCCTCGTCGCGGGGTCGCCGGGCGAGATCCCCCTCCAGTGTGGCCACCCGGGCCTGCAGGTCGTAGAGCTCGTCGATCAGTGGCGCTTCACGCAGCAGGGCCGAGAAGGCCTCATGATCCGGCCACTCCTCGGCAAACCTGCCCTCGATGCGGCACTGGGCATCGCCGCAGCCCATGCACTCCACCTCCCGGTACTGCACCTCGCGTCCCAGCAGTTGGGTGGCATAGCCGGAGGCGTAGCCCAGCAGCGTCCAGCAGACCGGGGTGGCCTGCACGCCCCGGGGGCGCCACACCTCCACCTCGAAGGAGCCCTTCCAGATGAACTCGCTGTGGAAGCGGTTGTGCTCGGGGTCGATCTCCACTCGGACCGGGATCGCCTGCACGTGCCCCTGCAAGGCATGCAGCTGGGGGCCGGCCATGAAGCTGTCACGCAGGCCAAGCGCCTTGCCGCGCAGCGCCTCGCCCAGCTCGGCATCCTGCAGCCCCGAGTAGTAGCCCAGGCGAATGAAGACGCCCCGGGCGCGCTCTATGCCCAGGGTGGTGACCAGCTCGTTGCGGAAGAAGGCCGATGCCTGAAGGGACATCAGCAGCATGCGCTGCTCGCCCAGCCAGATCTGGCCCTCTTCCGGCAGGAAGCGCAGGGCATCCATCAGGTCGCGGGCGCTGGGGTAGTCCTGGGGAGTGGCGGGCATGGCGGTCTCGCTGAACACCGGGAAGTGAGCCGAAACAGGATATCACTCCGGGTCGCCGAGCAGAGCCTTGCAGGCAAAGAGCGCCTTCCGGCGGTGCTGCTGATTTGGTCACGGGGTCATCAAATGAGTAAGCGAAATTATCGAACACCTGTCCGCCAGGCGCACCGCGAGGGCTGGAGAGCCTCCCTAGGTCGTTGATGCCTCGCATCTTTCCGAATCCGGCACGGTTCTTGACAGGGTAATGGCGTGGAGCCGGGTGCTAACCCTTTGTTTTATACGAAAGTATAAGACTGATGGGCGGCCTGCTCTGCTGATGACATGCCCTTGACGACAAGACGGGTGACACTGACATGCAACACACAACAACGCCGCCCTCACGGCACCTCTCCGCGTACCGGCTCGGGGCCCTGGCCCTGTTCGGCGCCTTGCTGCTGCCCACCACGCTCTCGGCCGGCGAGCCGGATGCCCGCGAGCCCGCCGAGGTCTATCGGCAGGTCTGCGCGCACTGCCATGCCCCGGACAAGGCGGTCGGCCCCGAGATCACCATGGCCTTTCCCGAGGCGGCTCATGAGAGCTGGCGGGCCTATATCGAGACGACGGTACGCCATGGGCGCGCCGCCATGCCCTCCTTCCGTCCGGCCAAGATCAGCGACGCCGAGCTGAAGGCACTGAGTGCGGCCCTGGCCCGGGGTGAGCTGGCCGAGGACGACGGCGGTGAGGAGTGATGCCATGAAACTGACACGTCGACAGCTGCTCCGGAACGGTCTGCTGCTGGGCTCGGCGGCGCCGCTGACCATGGCCGCCGCCTGGGCCGGCCAGGCGACCCCGGGCGGGGCGCCCATCCATGGGGCGATTCGCCTCTACGGTGTGGACCGCTCGGCCACCGAGCTGGGCCTGGGGCTGCGCCAGCAGGGCTGGGAGCCGCGCTACGAGGGGCGCCTCGACCCCCTGGCACTCAATGCGCTGCCGGCGGGAACCCTGATCACCGGCTTCACCGACGAGGCGGGCCTGGTGCTGCTGACCAGCCTGCTGGCCGGCCGGGGACAGATCCTGGCCCTGGGGCGCCATGACGAGGGGCGCCACCACCTGGTGAGCCACCGCGGCCCGGTCGCCGAGCCGCTGGCGCTTTCCGGCGGCAGCTGGCAGTCCGCCCTGGGGCGCGAGTACGCCCGCCTGGCGCTGGCCGGCGCGGCCGGTCGCGAGGCGCGCCAGTTCCGCCGCCCTGCCGACACCGGTGCCCGCGAGCTGAGCTTCCTGGTCCGGGTCTGAGCCCCCACTACAACAAGCGAGAGAACACCCCATGAGCACGACACAGCGCATTCTTCCCAAGGGCGTCAGCGAGGCGGACTTCGACACCGCCCTCGGCCGCTTTCGCGAGATCGTCGGGGCCGACAGCGTCCTGACCGAAGGGAGCCAGCTGGCGCCCTACACCAAGATCATGATGGCCGGCGACGACCGCGACTACATCCCCTCGGCGGCGGTGATGCCGACCAGCGCCGAGCAGGTCCAGGCGGTCGTGCGTACCTGCAACGAGTTCAAGGTGCCGATCTGGACCATCTCCACCGGCAAGAACCTGGGCTATGGCTCGGCCGCGCCGGGGGAGACCGGCCAGGTGATCCTCGACCTGCACCGCATGAATCGCATCCTCGAGGTGGATCCGGACTCCTGCACCGCGCTGGTGGAGCCCGGTGTCACCTACCAGCAGCTCTACGACTACATCCAGGAGAAGGGCTACAAGCTGTGGCTCTCGGTGCCGGCGCCCTCGGCCATCGCCGGCCCGGTGGGCAACACCCTGGATCGCGGCGTGGGCTACACCCCCTACGGTGAGCACTTCATGTTCCAGTGCGGCATGGAAGTTGTGCTGGCCAACGGCGAGATGATCCGCACCGGGATGGGCGGGATCGAGAACTCGACCTCCTGGCAGGTCTTCAAGTGGGGCTATGGCCCCTACCTGGACGGCCTCTTCTCACAGTCCAACTACGGCGTCGTCACCAAGATGGGGTTGTGGCTGATGCCGGAGCCGCCGGCCTATCGCCCCTTCCTGATCCAGTACCCCGATCCGGAGGATATCGAGGAGATCGTCGAGATCATGCGCCCGCTGCGCATCGCGCAGATCATCCCCAACGCCGTGGTGATCGTGCACACCCTGTGGGATGCCGGTACCCACGTGGAGCGCAAGGCCTACTACGAGGGACCCGCGTCCATTCCGCGGGAGGCCATCGAGCGCATCAAGCTGGACGAGGGGATCGGCGAGTGGAACATCTACGCCGCTCTCTACGGCACGCCGGAGCAGATCGAGGTCAACTGGAAGATCATTGAGCAGGCCTTCAGCAAGAGCGGCAAGGCCCAGATCATGTACGGCGAGGAGGCCGAGAAGCGCGGCGGCGGCTTCTCCTACCGCTCGGCGCTGATGAAGGGCGAGATGAACCTGCAGGAGTTCGGCCTCTACAACTGGCGCGGGGGCGGCGGCTCCATGTGGTTCGCACCGGTCTCCCAGGCCAAGGGCAGCGAGACCCGCGACCAGACCGAGCTGGCCCAGCAGATCCTCGGCAAATACGGCTTCGACTACGTGGCCGAGTACATCGTCGGCTGGCGTGACATGCACCATGTCATCGACCTGCTCTACAACCGCCAGGACCCGGAGGAGACCCAGCGCGCCCACGACTGCTTCGCCGAGCTGATCGACGAGTTCGCCAAGCGCGGCTACGGCCTCTACCGCACCAACAACGAGTTCATGGAGCAGGTGGCCGGCACCTTCGGCGAGCCCCTGCGCGAGGTGCACCGCACCCTGAAGAAGGCGCTGGATCCCAACGGGATTCTCTCCCCCGGCAAGTCCGGCATTCGCCTGTAACCGTCCGCCCCTGAACCGACCCTGAGGAAGAGCACCTATGAGCACTGCATACAGCGATTTTCAGCTTCAGCCGATTGCCGGCGAGTGGCGCGAGGGCGCCAGCGAGCGCACCTCCCGGGTGACCAACCCCTATGATGGCAGCGAGCTGCTGACCATACGCCTGGCGACCGCCGGCGACCTCGACGCCGCCTTCCTGGCCGCTGAGAAGGCCCAGGCCGCCTGGGCGGCGACCCCGCCGGCCCAGCGCAGCGCCCTGCTGCAGCGGGTGGTGGCGATCTTCGACGCCCGCAAGGAGGAGATCATCGACTGGCTGATCCGCGAGTCGGGCAGCACCCGGCTCAAGGCCAACGTCGAGTGGGGTGCGGCCCGCGGCATCACCCTGGAGGCCGCCAGCATGCCGGGCCGGGTCCACGGCATGACCCTGGCCTCCAACGTGCCGGGCAAGGAGAACCGCGTCTACCGCAAGCCCTTGGGCGTGGTCGGCGTGATCAGCCCCTGGAACTTCCCGCTGCACCTCTCCCAGCGCTCCATCGCCCCGGCGCTGGCCCTGGGCAATGCCGTGGTGGTCAAGCCGGCCAGCGACACGCCGGTCACCGGTGGCCTGCTGCTGGCGAAGATCTTCGAGGAGGCCGGCCTGCCAAAGGGGCTGCTCAGCGTGGTGGTGGGCGCCGGCAGCGAGATCGGCGACGCCTTCGTCGAGCACCGGGTGCCGCGGCTGATCTCCTTCACCGGCTCCACCCAGGTGGGTCGCGGCATCGGCCGCATCGCCAGCGGCGGCGAGCATATCAAGAAGGTCTCCCTGGAGCTGGGCGGCAACAGCCCCTTCGTGGTGCTGGACGACGCCGATATCGAGCAGGCGGTGAATGCCGCGGCCATGGGCAAGTTCCTGCACCAGGGCCAGATCTGCATGGCGGTCAACCGCATCATCGTGGACGAGAGCCGCTATGACGCCTTCGTCGAGCGCTTCGTCGAGAAGGTCAAGGGACTCCAGGTGGGCGATCCCGACGACATGGCCACCGTGGTGGGCCCGGTGATCAACGCCAAGCAGCGCGAGGGGCTGGAGGAGAAGATCGCCACCGCCAAGCGGGAAGGCGCGACCGTGCTGCTGGAGGGCGAGATCCAGGGCCAGCTGGTTCCGCCCCATGTGTTCGGCGACGTCACCGCGGAGATGGAGATCAGCCGCGAGGAGATCTTCGGCCCGCTGGTGGGCATCCAGAAGGCCCGCGACGAGGCCCACGCCCTGGAGCTCGCCAACGGCACCGAGTACGGCCTCTCCAGCGCGGTGTTCAGCGGCGATCTGGCCCGCGGCCTGCGCTTCGCCCAGGGCATCAAGGCGGGCATGACCCACGTCAACGACATGCCGGTCAACGACGAGGCCCACGTGCCCTTCGGCGGCGAGAAGAACTCCGGCCTCGGCCGCTTCAACGGCGACTGGGCCATCGAGGAGTTCACCACCGACCACTGGATCAGCGTGCAGCACGCGCCGCGCGGCTATCCCTTCTGAGACCGCGTGCACCGGGCCACCAGAGGGTGGCCCGGCTTTCGAATCATCAAGGCGAGGAGAACGACTCATGCAGATTCAAGCGGCCGTGACCCTGGAACAGGGGCGTGATTTCGAATGGCAGGCGGTGGAGCTGGCCGAGCCTGGTCTGGGCGAGGTGCGGGTGCGCATCGTGGCCACCGGCGTCTGCCACACCGATGCGGTGGCCCGGGACCTCGGCATCGCGCCCTTTCCCATCGTGCTGGGCCACGAGGGCGCTGGCGTGGTGGAGGCCCTCGGCGAGGGGGTGAGCGGGCTCGAGGTGGGCGACCACGTGGTGCTCTCCTTTGCCCACTGCGGCGGCTGCGGCCACTGCCTGACCGGTCACCCCACCGTCTGCGATACCTTCAACGAGCTCAACTTCGGCGGCGCCATGGATGACGGCAGCCACCGTCTGGCGCTGGGCGACGACTCCCTGGCCACCTTCTTCGGCCAGTCCTCCTTTGCGACCCACGCCGTGGTCAGTGCCCGCAACGCGGTCAAGGTGGACCCCGAGGTGGATCTGGCGCTGCTGGGCCCGCTGGGCTGCGGCATCCAGACCGGGGCCGGCACCGTGCTGAATCGCCTCAAGCCCGAGTTTGGGTCGAGCCTGGTGGTCTATGGCTGCGGGGCGGTGGGGCTCTCCGCCATCATGGCGGCGCGCATTGCCGGCTGCCGGCAGGTCATCGCGGTGGATGTCCACGACAGTCGCCTCGAGCTGGCTCTCGAGCTGGGTGCGACCCATGCGATCAACGGCCAGCAGGAAGACACCGTCGAGCGGGTGCGCGAGATCACCGGCGGCGGCAGCCAGTTCGCCGTGGAGACCACCGGGGTGCCCGTCGTGGTGCGCCAGTCGCTGCAGGCCCTCAAGCCGCTGGGCGTCTCGGCCATCGTCGGCGTCACCCCCGAGGTGACCCTGGACGTGCACCACGACCTGATGGCCGAGGGCAAGTCGATGATCGGCGTGATCGAGGGCGACTCCGTGCCGCGGGTCTTCATCCCGCAGCTGGTGGCCTACTTCAAGGAGGGGCGCTTCCCCTTCGACCGGCTGGTGAAGTTCTACGCCCCCGAGCAGATCAACGAGGCCTTCGAGGACTCAAAGAACGGCACCACCGTCAAGCCGGTGCTGAAGATCGCCGACTGAACCCGCACCTTCGGCCATCGCGAGGCGGCGCCTGCTCTGGCAGGTGCCGCCTCTTTCTATTCCGCAAACATCGCGAAGAGCAGGCCGCGCAGCCAGCGGTTACCGGCGTCGCGGTGGTAGCGGCGGTGCCAGAAGAGGTTGATGGGGATCTCGGGGAAGGGCAGAGGGTGCTCCTGCACGGCCAGGCCGAAGCGCGCCCGGGTCGCCTCGGCGAACTTGTCGGTCACCGTGACCACCAGGTCGCTCTCGCTGATGATATAGGGCACGGCGGCGAAGTGGGGCAGTTGCAGCCGGACCGGGCGCTCGATGCCCGCCCGGGCGAGCTGTTCCTCGACGACGCCGTGCCCGGTGCCCTTCGCCACCACCACCGCGTGGGTGGCCGCCGTGAAGGCCTCCAGGTTGAAGTCGCCCTCCGCCAGCGGGTGGCCCTCCCGCATCAGGCAGACATAGCGCTGCACGAAGAGCCGCTGCTGGTAGAAGCCGGCGCCCAGCTGGGGGATCAGGCCAACAGCCAGATCGATCCGTCCCTCCTCCATCTCCCGTTTCAGGTCCTCCCGATGGCTGCGCACCGTGCTGAGCCGGATGCCCGGTGCCTCCCTGGCCAGGTACTCCAGCAGCCGCGGCAGGAAGACGATCTCGCCGATATCGGTCATCGCCAGCTGGAAGGTGCGCTCGCTGCTGGCCGGCTCGAAGTCATCGCCCAGGTTGAGGATCTCATGCAGCCGGGCCAGCGCCTCGGCGATGCCGGGGTGAAGCTGGTCCGCCCGCGGCGTCGGCGACAGCCCCCTGGAGGTGCGTTCGAAGAGCTCATCGCCGAGCAGCCGGCGCAGGCGCTTGAGCGCGTGGCTGACGGCGGGCTGGGTCACGCCGAGCCGCTCGGCCACCCGCTGGGTGTTGCCCTCGCGATAGAGCAGGTCGAAGACCACCAGCAGGTTCACATCGATATCCGCCAGCTTCAGCATGCCCGTCCTCGCCTAATTGACTGTATTCAATAAAATATTACTGCTGTTAATTCATAACATGAAGGTGGCTGTGTTGTGTGAATATCTGAGGGGCTCTAGCCTGCGCCTCATCAGCTTACGCCATGCCAATAACGACGCCATTCCAATAACAGTGTCCCTGACGGAGCTCGCACCATGCCCAATCACACTACTGCGTCCCCCTCTGCTTCTCGCCTGTCCGTCGCCATCATCGGCGGCGGCATCGGCGGCGTGGCCTTCGCCGTGGCCCTCTCCCGACATGCCGACCTCGACGTGCAGCTCTTCGAGGCGGCGCCGCAGTTCTCCGAGATCGGTGCCGGCGTCTCCTTCGGGCCCAACGCGGTGCGCGCCATCCAGCGGCTGGGCCTGGAGGCGGCCTATCGCCGCATCGCCGATGCCTCGCCGGCACCCTTCGAGGATGTCTGGTTCGAGTGGCGCCGCGGCAGCGACGACGGCTACCTGACCGCCACCCTGGCCCCCGGCTGTGGGCAGTCCTCGGTGCACCGGGCGGACTTCCTGGACGCCATCGTGGCCCAGCTGCCCGCCGGCATCGCCCATTTCGGCAAGCGCTGTGTCGAGGTCACCCAGGAGGGTGATAGCGCCACCGTCCGCTTCGCCGATGGCACCTCCTTCACCGCGGATATCCTGATCGGCTTCGACGGCATCAAGTCGGCGGTGCGCGCCAACGTGCTGCCCGCCGAGACCTTCGGCGAGATCGCCCCCTTCTGGAGCGGCACCTACGCCTATCGCGGCATGATCCCCACCGCCCGGCTGGAAGAGGCCCTGGAGAACAGGGGCGCCGACCGGCGCCTGGCCCTGGTGCCCCAGATGTACCTGGGCCACGACCGCCATATCCTCACCTTCCCGGTCAAGCAGTCGGCGCTGATCAACGTGGTGGCCTTCATCACCGACCGCTCCACCCCCGAGCCGAAACTGCCCAAGGGGGAGGAGTGGGTTCAGGCGGTGACCCAGCAGGAGATGCTGGAGGTCTTCGCCGGCTGGGGGGCGGCCTCCCAGGCGATCCTCGCGTGCATTCCCGAGCCAACCCGCTGGGCGCTGCACGAGCTGCCCGAACTCCCGCGCTACCACCGCGGCCGCGTGCTGCTGGTGGGCGATGCCGCCCATGCGCTGGTGCCCCATCAGGGCGCCGGTGCCGGCCAGGCGCTGGAAGACGCCTACGTGCTGGCCAGCCTGCTGGGCGACGAGGCCTGCACCAGAGACAGCGTGGCGCAGGTGCTGGCGGCCTTCGAGGCGGTCCGCCATGGGCGCACCTGTCGGGTGCAGCGCACCTCCCACGAGGCGGGAAACGTCTACGAGTACGCCGGTGAAGGGATCGGCGACGACGAGGCGAAGCTGATCGAGAACCTCGAGACCCGCTTCGACTGGCTCTGGAACCACGATCCCGAGGAGGATGTGGTGGCGGCGCGGCGGGTCCTGGCCGGGGAGAGCGCCGCGGCAGAAGCCGCCGCCGTCTGACGGCCGGGCAGGCCAGATCGACAAGGCCCCGGGAGCGCTGCTCTCGGGGTCTTGTCGGCTGGGGGCGTTGGTGGTGAGCAGTCAGCCCGCCTGGCGCACCGGCACCCGGCTCAGGTGGTTGTTCTCGTCGGCCAGGGTCTGCAGCAGTCGGCACAGGGTTTCGCGCTCCTCCTCCTGCAGGGGGGCGAGGATCTCCTCCTGCACCTCGGCCACGGAGGGTTCGGCGGCGTGGCGCAGGCGCTCCCCTTCCCTGGTCAGGGTCACCAGCATGGCGCGGCGATCCTCGGGGTTGCGCTGCCGGGTGACCAGGCCGCGCTCCTCCAGCTTCTTCACCACCACAGCCACGGTGTTGCGATCCAGGGCCGTATGGCCACCCAGGGTGATCTGGTCGATAGAGCCGTGCTCCTCCAGCGCGCAGAGGATGATGTAGTGCAGTTGGGTCAGCTGGTAGGCCTCGCACTTGCGCAGGAAGATCGCCACGCTGATCTGATGGCAGCGCCGGAGCAGGTTGCCGGGAAACTGGCTGGCTTCCGAGAAGGGAGCTGCGGTCATGGTTGTGTTCTGTTCAAGGGTGGAAGGGGGAGGGCCACCCGCCGTAGGTGGCGGAGGGCCTGGGCGCTAACTTAGCAGAGTCGGGTTGTGCGGGCACCCGCCGAGCCCGGCCGGCGGATGGGTATCAGCGGAACACACTGACCAGCCAGGGATTGAAGATGGTCAGCAGGATCACCAGGCAGGCCGCCAGCACGAAGGGCATGATCCACCTGGTGATGCGCGGCAGGCTCACGTTGCTGATCGCCGAGGCGACGTAGAGCCCGGCGCCCACCGGCGGCGTCAGCAGCCCCAGGCTCAGGGTCATGCAGGTAACGATGCCGAAGTGGATGGGGTCGATGCCATAGCTCTGCTGGGCCACCGGCAGCAGGATCGGCACCAGGATGATCAGGGCGGCGATGCCGTCGAGCACCATGCCCACCACGATCAGCATCACGAAGACCAGCAGCATGAAGATCAGCGGGCTCTCGGTGGCGCCCTGCATCAATCCCGCCACCTGCTGAGGAATCTGGTTGTAGACCAGCACCCAGCCGAAGGCCTTGGCGGCGGCGATCAGGAACAGCACGATGGCGGTGTTGCGCGCCGTCCGCTGGAGCACTCCGGGGAGCTGTCCCCACTTCAGTTCGCGAAACACCAGGCCGCCGATGATCAGCGCCATCAGGGTCGCCGCGGCCGCCGACTCGGTCGGGGTGACGATGCCGAAGGCGATGCCGCCGACGATGACCAGCGGGATGACCAGGGTCAGCAGGGCGCCACGGGTGGCGCCCCACAGGGGGATAGCTTGCTTGTCGCCGGTGTCCCGCTTCTTCGCCCGCCCGGCCATCAGCGCGATCAGGCCGCTGATCAGCAGGAAGAGCACCAGGCCCGGGAGGATGCCGCCCAGGAACATCGCCCCGATGGAGACCTGGGCGATCACGCCGTAGATGATGAAGACCATGGAGGGTGGGATGATCGGCCCCAACAGGCCGCTGCCCGCGGTGAGGGCGGCGGCGAACCCCTTGTCGTAGCCGTCGCGCTCCATCTCCGGGGTCATGACCCGGCTCATGATGGCGATCTGTGCCGTGGCCGAGCCCATGATGGAGGCCAGCATCAGGTTCGAGGTGAGGGAGACGTAGGCGATGCTGTGGGGGATCCAGGCGAACCAGGCGCGGGCCGCGAGGATGATCCGGCGGGTGATGCCCCCCTCGTTCATGATCTCCCCCAGCAGGATGAAGAGCGGGATCGCCAGCAGGTCGAACACCTCTAGGGAGCCGAAGATCACCTGGGGCAGGTTGTCGAGCAGGCGGTAATTGCCGGAGGTGAAGATGAAGGTGAAGGTCGAGGCCAGCAGCACGAAGGCGATGGGCATGCCGAGCAGCATGAAGAGCAGGAAGGCGGCCAGGGTCATGTGGTCACTCCTCGTCGCTGGCCAGGGTGAAGACCGTGCGTGAGCGGTCCGGCAGCCTGGCGATGAGGTGGAAGAGGGAGGTGGCACAGAAGATCGGCACGATCAGGTAGAAGTGCCACTTGGGCCAGTCGAGGGTGATGGCGATGTCGAAGGCGACCGAGGGTGAGCGCAGCCAGCCGATGGAGTACCAGAGCATCACCGCCAGGATCGCCAGGCAGACCAGCTCGGTCAGCCAGTAGCAGAGCCGCTGGGCCGGTGCGGGCAGCAGGCCCACCAGCATGGTCAGGCGCACGTGCTGGTCGTGGTGGATCGCGATGGAGATGGCCAGGAAGGCCATCCAGATCAGGATGTAGACCGCCAGCTCGTTGGCGAAGTAGAGCGGGCTGCTGAGCACGTAGCGGGCGAAGACATTGACGATCAGCAGCACGCCGAAGGCAGCGATCAGCAGGCTGCAGAGAAACTGCTCGACCCGGGCCAGCCCACGGCTGGCCCGGCTCAGCCAGGTGTCGTGTCGAGTGTTCATGGGGGGCTCTCTTCCGGTACGGGCTTCCGGGATGGGGCGCCAGGGCGCCCCGACAGGCCTTATTCGGCGTCAAGCAGCTCGGCGGACTGCTGCTGGAAGGCCTGGATCAGCGGCTGGTCGCCAAAGCGATCCGCGAAGGCCTGGTTGGCCGTGGCGAAGACGCTTTCGGCATCCTCGAGGATGAAGACATCGATGGCTTCCTGGAGGGTGGCGAGGTTGCGCTGCTCGGCCTCGATCTGGGCCTCGATGCCCCAGGCCAGGGCCTCTGCCATGGCCTCGTCGATGATCTGGCGCTGCTCGTCGGAGAGCGAGGCGCGGGTGGCCTGGCTCATCACCGAGACGGCGGGGAAAGCCATGTGGCTGGTGAGGGTCAGGTGCTCGGCGACCTCGTAGAAGCCGGAGCCCGCCAGGGCGTCCAAATCGATATCCACGCCGTCGAGCATGCGGTTCTGCAGCGCCTGGTAGACGTCCGGCAGGCTGATGGGGGTGGGGCGAGCATCCATGGCGCGCCACCAGGTGTTCATCGCGGCGAAGGGGATGACGCGCACGTTCTGGCGGGCGACATCCTCCATCTCCTCGACGCGCGTATCGCGCATCAGGATGTGGCGCATGCCGGCGAAGGTATAGCCGAAGGCGTGCAGGCCCTTGTTCTCCAGGTTGTCCAGCATCTGCCGGGCGGCCTCGGTTTCGGTGGCCCGGGCCGCCGCTTCGACGCTATCGAACAGGAAAGGGGTGAACCAGCCGACAATGGCTGGCTCGCGCTGGCTGGTCAGGGCCGCCGTCATGATGCCCATGTCGAGCAGTCCGGTTTCCAACTGAGAAAACATCGCCGACTCGTCACCCAGTTGGCCGGCGGGGAAGAGGGCAACGGTCAGTTCGCCTCCGCTGCGCTCGTCGACTGCCTCGGCGAACTGCTCGGCGGTCTGGGTCCAGATGTGCTGGGGGGGAGTGATCATGCCCAGGCGGAGCTCCTTGGCCAGGAGCGGGGCGCTTGCGGCCAGCAGGGCGGCCGAGAGCAGCGTCAGGGCCAGGGGGCGGCGGATGGCGTGGCGTGCGGTGGTTGTCATTGTCGGCTCGCTTGTCGGCGGTCAGGGATCGGTGGGTAAAGGGATGGTCACTTTTTGATTTGCGTCAGTATTGTGATCATCACAACAATGAGCAATTACCCGAAAGTCGAGTTGCCGGGCGTCATATCAATCACAATACTGATGAATTTCGGCGTGGCAGATTGCCGCGGCAGGTGGCCCCGGCCCTCTGATTGACCCTCAACAGACCCTCAACAACGACGACCCGTAGCGAACGGGATGGAGCGAAACGATGCAGTACTTCCTCGACGGTTACCGCAGCGGCGACCCGCGAATTCAACCCCTGGCCGAAGGGCGCAGCGAGGAGCAGGGGCCGCTGCCGGAAGAGGTGGACGTACTCATCGTCGGCACCGGCCCCGCCGGGCTGCTGCTGGCCGCCCAGCTGTCGACCTTCCCGGGGATCGTCACCCGCGTCGTGGAGAAGGCCGATGGGCCCCTCGAGGTCGGACGTGCCGACGGGATCGCCTGCCGCACGGTGGAGATGTTCGAGGCCTTCGGCCTGGCCGAGCGGATGACCACCGAGGCCTACTGGATCAATGAGACCCACTTCTGGGGCCCTGCCCCCGGCGACACGTCGCGCATCACACGGCTCGGCCGCGTGCAGGACGTGCGCGACGGTCTCTCCGAGTTTCCCCACGTGATCGTCAACCAGGCGCGGCTGCTCGACTTCCTGCTGGAGTACATGCACGACTCGCCCAGTCGCCTGAAGGTCGACTACGGCCACGAGACGCTTAAGGTGGAGGTACCCGAGAACCCGGACGAGCGCGTCACGGTGACCCTCAAGACGCCGGAGGGTGAGAAGACCGTCCGCGCCCGCTACGTGGTCGCGTTATCAAGGTGACCCAGGCCGGCGAGGTGGCCAGCGTGCTGCTGGGCTTCGATAACACCGAAAACCTGGCGGACTCCTGGGTGGACGTGCTGGCGCTGCTCAAGCTCGACGGCCGCTGGCAGATCACCCATAAGAGCGCCGTGCACAGCACCAGGGCGGCGTGGGCGCGTGGCGAGAGCTAGGAGAGCTCGTCGAGGAACAGCGTGCCCCCGTGGGCGTGCTCGAAGCACCCCAGGCGCGACCGGGTCGCACCGGTGTAGGCAGGCGCCCTTCTCCACGTCGAACGGCTCCGGCTCGATCAGCTCCGGCGGGATGGCAGCGCAGTTCACGGCGATGAAGGGGCCCTCGGCGCGCTGGCGCTGGTCGTGTAGGCGTCGTGCCAGGATCTCCCACTCAACCCGGAGCGGAAGCTCCTAGCCCGGATGTTGCATCGGGTTGGTCAGCAGCACCCAGATGCCAAGCACGCCGCGGCGCTACCCAAGCACCAGTTTGCCAGTCAGCTTCAGGAAGAGGACCTGCTCCGGGTACTGGCTGCTCAACATCAGCCGAGCGCGTCAGCCCCATCTCGCGATCGAGCTGACGCAGCAGGAGGATGCCGTCGTCGGAGGTGACGTCGCCGCCATCGAAGCGGGCGACGATCTGACGGCCTTTGCAGCGTGGAAAGGTGGCGGTGGGCGTGGTACATGTTGTCATGGCGACTGATGCGGTTGATTCTGGTGTAGAAGCTTGAATTATAACCGATTTTCAGCCGCTTTTTTTCATTCCCGGTGCAATATCCGGCCTAGAGCGCCTCCAGGGCCTCGGCCAGCTTGTCGACAGCGACCACCTCCATGCCCGGCGGCGAGGTCTTCGGCGCGTTGCCGCGCGGGACGATGGCGCGGGTGAAGCCGTGCTTGGCGGCCTCGACGATGCGCTCCTGGCCGCTGGGCACCGGGCGGATCTCGCCGGAGAGCCCCACCTCGCCGAACACCACCAGCTCGCGGGGCAGCGGTCGGCTCTGCAGGCTCGAGACCACCGCCAGCAGCACGGCGAGATCGGCGCTGGTCTCCAGCACCTTCACCCCTCCCACCACGTTGAGGAAGACGTCCTGGTCCCCGGTGAAGAGCCCGCCGTGGCGGTGCAGCACGGCCAGCAGCATCGCCAGGCGATTGGGGTCGAGGCCCACGGCGACCCGGCGCGGGTTACCCAGCGCCGAGTCGTCGAGCAGCGCCTGCACCTCGACCAGGATCGGCCGGGTCCCCTCCCAGACCACCATGACCAGGCTGCCTGGCGACTGCTCCTGGGTGCGGGAGAGGAAGATGGCGCTGGGGTTCTTCACCTCTTTGAGGCCGTGCTCGAGCATAGCGAAGACCCCCAGCTCATTGACCGCGCCGAAGCGGTTCTTCTGGCCGCGCAGGGTGCGGAAGCGGGAGTCGGCACCCCCCTCCAGCAGCAGCGAGGCGTCGATCATGTGCTCAAGCACCTTGGGGCCGGCCAGGGTGCCGTCCTTGGTCACATGGCCGACCAGCAGCAGCACCGTGTTGGTCTGCTTGGCGAAGCGGGTCAGCGCCGCGGCGGATTCGCGCACTTGGGCCACGCCCCCCGGCGCCGAGGCGATATCCTCGAGGTGCATAGTCTGGATGGAGTCGATCACGAGGATCTCGGGACGCTCGCGCTCGGCCACGGTGAGGATCGTCTCGACGCTGGTCTCGGCCAGCATCTTCAGCCCCTGAACCGGCAGCTGCAGGCGGTGGGCGCGCATCGCCACCTGGGAGAGCGACTCCTCACCGGTGACGTAGAGCACGCGGCGCGACTGGGCCAGCTTGCAGGCGGTCTGCAGCAGCAGGGTCGACTTGCCGGCCCCCGGATGGCCGCCCAGCAGCACCGCCGAGCCCGGCACCAGGCCGCCGCCCAGCACCCGGTCGAACTCGCCGAAGGTGGAGGAGAGCCGGGGTACCTCGGAGAGGTCGACGTTGGCGAGATCGACCACTTCCCGGGTCAGGGCCCCGGCATAGCCGCTGCGGCCGCTGCCGGCGCCGCCACTGGCGGCACCGGGGCGTGCCGCGGCGAGGCGCACCTCGCTCAGGGTGTTCCACTCCTGGCAGCTGGTGCACTGCCCCTGCCACTTGCTGTATTCGGCACCGCACTCGGTGCAGACGAAGGCGCTCTTTGCCTTGGCCATGGCTCCTCGCCTCTGGGGGTATCAAACGCAGAGGGCGGCCCTGCGGCCGCCCTCTGCAAGCGTCGGGCTCGCGATCACTGACGACGCAGCTGAAGCATCTCGCTGTTCTGGAAGCGGCGACGCTGGGGGTCGATCAGCTCCAGGGTCTGCTCGTCGAGGCGCAGGAAGTAGTAGATCTGGCCCTCACCGTCCGGCGTCAATTCGTAGACGGTGGCATCCGGCTCGGTGGCGGTGCCATCCAGCACTTCCCAGTTGCCGGCATAGTTCTCATCGGGCGGATCCTGGGGATGGGCGCGGTAGGAGGCCTGCAGAGTAAAGGTCCGCTCCTCTGGCTGGCTCTGCTCGTCTCCCATCAGCACCACATCCAGGTCGATGCCATCGCAGTTGCGACATGGCAGGGTGCCCTGATAGCGCTCCTCCCCGACCTCGACGCCGGGCGCCTCGGGAGCCGGGCCAGCGGCACAGCCGGCCAGCAGTGCGAGCATGGCCGATCCCGCAAGCAAGGTCCTGATTTGCATGTGTGTCCTCCTGAGCAGTGGGCAATGATACCGTCATTCACGGCGGCCTGTTTGACAGCATAACCTCTCAGGCTACTGGCGGACAGTCTGCCATATCGCGCCATCATCCTCAGCCCGCGCCGGGGTAGACGTACCCGAAGACCAGGGCCAGCACCACCGGCATCACCACCAGCGCCCCCAGGTTGCCGATCAGCACCAGCGAGGCCACCTTGTGGGGTTCCTGGCGGTACTGCTCGGCCACCAGGTAGTTGAGTACCGCCGGCGGCAAGGCGGCGAACACCCACAGCGCCGCGGCCTGGAGACCGGAGAGCCCCAACAGCCAGATCAGCGGAACCGCCAGCACCAGGCCGGAGAGCGGGCAGAGCAGCGCCCCGAGCATGCCGGTCTTCCAATCACTGAAGTCGATGTCGAGCATGCGTACGCCGAGTGCGAAGAGCAGCAAGGGAATGCAGACGCCGCCCAGCATGTGCAGCGCCTCGAGCAGCCAGCCGGGGAGCCCCACCCCGGCCAGGTTGACCGCCAGGCCGGCGATGCTGGCCAGCACGATGGGCATGCGCAGGATCCGCCACAGCGGAGTGGCGGGACTGAGCATCCAGAGCCCCAGCGAGAAGTGCAGCAGCATCTCCACGATGAACAGCACGATGGCCGCGGGGAGCGCCGCCTCGCCGAAGGCCAGCAGCAGCAGCGGAATTCCCATGTTGCCAGAGTTGTTGAACATCATCGGCGGCAGGAAGGTCTTCGGGTTCAGCTTCAGCCACTTCACCAGCGGCCAGAGCAGCACCCCGGAGCCTACGACGATGACCGCTCCCCCGATCGCCAGCCCGACATACTCCTCCAGCGGTGCCTGGCCATCGGCCAGCACCGCAAACACCAGCATGGGCACGAACAGCTCCATGTTGAGGGTATTGATGCTGCGGATATCCGGTGTGCGAAAGCGGCCATAGAGGGACCCGCAGCCGGCGATCAGGAACACCGGCAGCAGGGTGGCGAGGATCTGGGCGGTCATGGGGACCCCATTGAATTCGAATCTGCAGAAGTGCTCCCAGACTAGCACGGCGGCCTAACGTCTCCCCACTTTTCCACAGGTGGTACTGTCACTGCCTGAATAGCGCTGAAAATTTCAGTGCTATCAACGAGATCGGGGCTTTCCCGCCGGTATCATGTTGTTACCCCTAACACCATGAACCACAAGGAAAACCCCGATGCATCAAGATGCCAAGTACCGCGCCAAATGGAAAGCTCGCCTGATCATCCCGGCACAGCGAGCTTGCCTGGGCCGCGGAGCAACTGCAGCTCCAGCGGATCACGCCCTACATCACCGATGACATGGTGCTGGCCATCGATCC
>NZ_QGTM01000028.1 GCF_003182195.1 Halomonas sp. A11-A | reverse complement strand
GCTGATAGCCCCTCGCTTCCTGATCCGAAGGCATTGAGGACGACCATATTCGACAGAGGCAACCGACCCCTTGACAGGTCAATCCATACCAGGAGTAGGTGTAGCCCTTGTCGAACAGCGGCCGGGAGCGCTTGAGCGCCTCGTCGATATCGCGCCCCAGCACGAACTGTTTGCCCATCACCTTCATCGCCTCGCGCATGGCGCGTCGGATCACCGGCTCGCCCATGCGGTTGACCAGGCGGTTGATGAAGCCGGCGGGCTTGCCTTCCCGGGGGTGATCCAGGTTGATCACCCGGCCGGTCATCAGCAGGCCCCAGGTGGAGGCATTGACCAGCCAGGAGTCGCTCTGGCCGAGGTGGGACTTCCAGTCGGCGGGGCCGAGCTTGTCCTCGATCAGCGCATCGGCGGTGGCCTTGTCGGGGATGCGCAGCATGGCCTCGGCCAGGCACATCAGCATCAGCCCCTCGTGGGTGTCGAGGCTGTATTCCTGCAGCAACTCGTCGATGGCGTCCACAGCGGTATCCATCTCGCGGACCTCGCGGACCAGCTCGGCGGTCTTGTCGGCAATACGCTGGAAATCGCGGGAGTCGGCGTCCAGCGCCTTGATCAGCTCGGCCACGAAGGCCTCCTCGTCGACCACGTAGTGGTCGCTGATGCGAGCGAAGAGGGTGTCGAGGTCCTGCTGCCAACTGGCGGCATCGAGCATGGTGTGGGCGTCGAGCATGGGTGACCTCCCGGTGGCGTCGGCAATGGGGAAAGGGCGCCTTCTGGCGGGCGTGGGGCCCCGGGCGCTTGGCTCTACCCTGACTCTAGGTTGTGACGCCAGAGGCTGCTTGCGGATTCCGCGGCGATAGTTGTCGATTCCGCGGTTCCGCAGCGGATTGGTTCATTTCTTGCGACCTTGGTCTAACGCTGGTTGGCGATCGAAGGCGGGGAGGCGGGTGGGCCGATGCTGCCGGCGATAGTGGCCGGGGGCCTGACCGAAGGACTGGCGGAAGGCGTGGGAGAGGGCGCTCTGGCTGGCGAAACCGGTCCGGGCGGCGACCTCGGAAAGCGGCAGGTCGCTTGCCGTGAGCAGATGCCGTGCGGCTTCCAAGCGGCGTGCGCGCACGTACTGCCAGGGCGTCATGCCGGCCTGTTCGCGAAAGCAGAGGCGGAAGTGAGCCTCGCTGAGACAGGCCTCCCGGGCCAGGTCGGCGACGCTGAGGGGGGTTGCCAGATGGCGCTCGATGAAGCGGTCGAGGCGGGCCAGGTCGAGCCGGCGGCCGCGGGGTGGAACGGGGGTACCGGCCAGGCGGTCGTTCAGGCAGCCGAGCAGGGTGGCCGCCAGGCGCTCCTGCTGTGGCTCGCTTTCCCCGGCGACCTCGAGCTCCAGCAGCAGGAAGTTCAGGTAGCGCTTGAGCGGTTCATCCAGGGCGAAGAAACGCGGTGCGTCGAACAGCCGCGACAGCTCGTGGTGGATGCCGATGAGGCAGTGGGCCTCACTCGGCAGGTCGAGAATCAGCTGGCGATTCTGGCCGGTGCCAGCGTAGTAGTGCACGTGATTGGCCGGGACGATGCAGCCGGAGAAGGCGGAGATGGCACCGCCCAGCCCTTCGATCTCGAACTCTGCTTGCCCCTCCAGGCCGATCACGATCTGGTGAAAGTCGTGGGCGTGATGGCGTGTGGCGGTATCGAGGGGGATCTGGCGGATGGCGCTCGACATGGCGGGCCCCGTGCGTCGGCTTCAGGCTGTCAGTCTAGCGCGAAAGGCGGCGAGCGTTCATTTTACGTTGCGTTGACGCTCCCTGAGCTCGAGGTGGCGGGCCAGATGGTCGCGAAGGGCCTCGAGCTCCGCCTGGCCGGTGGCGTCGAGCAGCGGCTTGCCGCGGGTGACCCGACCGTGGTTGCCGTGCTCATCGACCAGGCGCTGGGCGCGGCGGCGGATGCCGTCGAGGGTCTCGTCATGGCGGATGGGGTAGCCGATGATGGTATTCCACTCGGTCTCGCTGACCTCGCTGGCGAGGGCACGATCGATCAGCGCCAGCAGCTGGGCGGGTTCGGTGCGGTAGCGCGGGGTGCCGGAGAGCAGCAGCAGACCGACCATGCCGCCGAAGATCAGCAGGCAGACGGCGAAGACGAGCAGGAAGAGTGCCACGGCGAGCTCCATCGTGACCCAGAGTCTCGGGGAGGGGAGGGCCACGGAGGGCGGGTAGAAACTGGAGCGGGCGATGGGAATCGAACCCACGTCACTTGGTTGGGAACCAAACGCTCTACCATTGAGCTACGCCCGCAAGGCAGAATCGATAATAAAACCAACCGCTTAGGCATGCAAGCCGCGGTGCGGCCTTTTTCGATATTTTGATGCAAGCCGCTGTTTTTGCAGTGTGTTGGCGGGCGGCTAGCGGCAGGCGATGCTGGACCCGGTCAGAAATTTTCTGGCCCTTCCCGAACTTTTTCTCACAGCACTGTCTGAGTTAGCACAGGCAACAGCGCGATAGCAGTCGCTAATACTGTTGTTCTGGCTCGTAGTTTTTCGATCGATACTTGGCCGCTTCCCCTGGGAGGCGGCCTTCTTTTTGGGCACAAGAGGGGCGGTGGCGGGTCCTTTACGGCCGCGCGCCTCGCCGGAGGGCCGGCGAGGCGCGCGGAGTCTTGTTCAGCAGGCTCAGTGGTTGTGCTTGTAGCGCATGCTGAGAATGGCGTTGAGGACGTCGCGACGCGTGACGATACCCACCAGGCGCTCCTGTTCGACCACCGGATAGACCTTGGGCTTGCTGCCCAGCATCTCCTGGGCCAGGTCGGTGATGCTCTTGTTGGGCGTGACGGTGAGCACCTCGTGTCGCATCAACTCTCGAACCAGCGGGGGCTCCTCGTTCAGGTAGGTGCTCTCCAGCACCTTGCCGAGCACGTCCTGCTCCGAGATGAAGCCGATCAGGTGATCGCGCTCATCGACCACCGGGACGCCGGGCAGCCTGTGCAGTGACAGCCCTTCGGCCAGGGTCGACACGGCGGTCTTGGCGGTGACCCGGTAGCAGTCACGGGACATGATCTCGCGAACGGTGGTGGGGGCCTTGTTGGGCATGGCGTGTCTCCTTGTGCCGGTTCGAGTTCAGCATAGACGACTCCTGTCGCGCAGCCGTCTACCCGAGGTCGTGTTCTTCCAACGTTTCACGGCCGCTGCCGCCGTGCCGGCTCGGCCGGAACCCGGAGTCGGGTAGGGGGCTCCAATGTGGCATCCTGCCATCATGTCACCGAGCCATCACTTCATCGAGAGAGGTCAGCCATGGATGCCCGAGAGTACCTGGCCAGGAAGGGGTTGAGCGGAGAGCGCGACAGCGAGCGCCCCACCACCCTGGAGGAGAAGGCCTGGTCGCGCGCCCGGGAAGCGGGGGACCATCGGCCCCGCGCCGGTACCCCCCACGACTGGGAGGACTGGGAACGCCACCACGACGAACTGGCCGAGGGCGCCGAGGAGCTCCCACAGAAGATCGATCATGAGGCGCACCGGCGCTTTCTGGAGCACCAGGCCAGCGAGGCGCGCCGCGGGGATGAGGCGGTACAGGCGTTCATTCCCGGCGAGGACGCGGACGAGGCTCCTCCTCGCCCTGAGCGGGCGCCAGCGGAGCCGGTGGGCGCCATGCTGGCGCTGGCGGTCCTGATGCCGCCGCTGGCGGTGGGCCTGTCGCGCGGGGGCGCCTTGCGGATCGGACTCAGCCTGCTGCTGACACTGCTCGGCTGGCTGCCCGGCGTGCTCCACGCCCTGCGCTGGGTGCGCCGTCCGCTGCGCTGATCGGTTGCCTTCGGCGCTTGGCAGGCGATGCCCGACGCGTATAATCACGGTAAACCAAGCCATGATCTGGAGTTTACCGTGGGCTATCTCGTCGGCGTCACCGTGCTGTGGGCCTTCTCGTTCTCGCTGATCGGCGTCTACCTGGCCGGCCAGGTGGACAGCTACTTCGCCGTGGCGATGCGGGTGGTGCTGGCGGCCCTGGTCTTCCTGCCCTTCCTGCGCCCGGGGCTGCTGCGCGGCCGCCAGCGCCTGGCCCTAATGGGGCTCGGCGCCGTGCAGCTCGGGGTGATGTACATCTTCTTTTACCAGTCCTTCCTGCTGCTCTCGGTCCCCGAGGTGCTGCTCTTCACCATCTTCACGCCGCTCTATATCACCCTGCTCGACGACGCCCTGTTTGGCCGCTTCACCCCCTTCTATCTGCTGACCGCGGCGCTGGCGGTGCTGGGGGCCTGGGTGATCCGCTACGACGGCGTGGACAGCGGCTTCTGGCTGGGCTTCCTGGTGGTGCAGGGGGCCAACCTCTGCTTCGCCCTAGGCCAGGTGGGCTATCGACGCCTCTCGGCGGAGCTCCCCGACTCGCTGCCGCGCCACAGCGTCTTCGCCTGGTTCTACTTGGGGGCGCTGGCCGTCGCCCTGCCGGCCTTCGCCCTGCTGGGCAACGTCAGTGCGCTGCCCACCACCGGGGTGCAGTGGGGCGTGCTGCTGTGGCTGGGGCTGGTGGCCTCCGGGGTGGGCTACTTCCTGTGGAACCTGGGCGCCACCCGGGTCGACGCCGGGGCCCTGGCAATCATGAACAACGCCCTGATTCCCGCAGGCCTGGTGGTCAACCTGGTGATCTGGAACCGCGACGCGGACCTCGTCCGCCTGGCGTTGGGGGGGGCGATCATCGCCGGCTCGCTGTGGCTCAATGAGCGCTGGCTCAGGCGCCGCGCGCCGCGACCCGCCTGAGGCCCCCGCCGAGGTCGTTTGCCGGGGCGCTGGCCAGTGCCCATAATGGGCCGCTGCGATGCGAGAGGCCCGTGCATGCCATCCGACAAGAGTTCACCCCAGGGGCGCGACGAGCAGGCGTCCTTCCGCAATATCGGCCTGATCGGCCGCCTGGGCAGCGCCAAGGTGGTCGATACCCTGAAGCGCCTGATCCGCTTCCTGGAGGAGCGGGGCCACCATGTGATCATCGAGGACCGCACCGCCACGGTGCTGCTCGACCACGGCCATGCCGAGTCGAGCCGACGCATGCTGGGTCAGCTGTGCGACCTGGTGATCGTGGTGGGGGGCGACGGCAGCCTGCTGGGGGCGGCCCGCACCCTGTGCCACAGCGGTACCCTGGTGCTGGGCGTCAACCGCGGCCGTCTGGGCTTTCTGACCGATATCTCGCCGGACGAGCTCGAGGCCCGCGTGGGCGAGGTGCTCGATGGCCACTTCGAGGTGGAGGAGCGCTTCCTGCTGGATGCCGAGCTCTACCGCGACGGCACCCTGATGGGCAGCGGCGATGCCCTGAACGAGGTGGTGCTGCACCCCGGCAAGGCGGTGCGCATGATCGAATTCGAGCTGTTCGTCGATGGCCAGTTCGTCTATAGCCAGCGCAGCGATGGCCTGATCATCGCCACGCCCACCGGCTCCACCGCCTACTCGCTCTCCGGCGGCGGCCCGATCATGCACCCCAAGCTCGACGTGGTGACCCTGGTGCCGATGTTCCCGCACACCCTCTCCAGCCGGCCCATCGTCATCGATGCCGCCAGCGAGATCCGCATCCACATCGGCGAGACCAACCAGACCTACCCGCATATCAGCTGCGACGGCCAGACCCGCGCCGTGGCCAAGCCCGACGATGTGCTGGTGATTCGCCGCAAGCCGCAGTGCGTCCAGCTGGTGCATCCGCTCGGTCACAACTTCTTCGAGGTCCTGCGCAGCAAGCTGGGCTGGAGCAACCGCCTGGGAGACTGATGTGACGACACGGGCGAGACTCGAGGGGTATGACCTGATCGGCGACGTGCACGGCTGCGGCGCCACCCTGGCGGCCCTGCTCGAGAAGATGGGCTACCACCAGCGCGGCGGCGTCTATCGCCACCCTCGGCGCCGGGTCATCTTCCTGGGCGACCTGATCGATCGCGGGCCGCGTATCCGCCTGGCGGTGCAGATCGCCCGTCGCATGGTGGAGGAGGGCGAGGCCAGGATCGTCATGGGCAACCATGAGTACAACGCCCTGGCCTACTGCCATCGCGCGCCCACGGGACTGGGGCGCGAATGGCTGCGCGAGCATACCCCCCGCAACAACCGCATCATCAAGGAGACCCTGGAGCAGTACCGCGACCACCCCCAGGAGTGGGAGGAGGCGCTGGCCTGGTTCATGGAGATCCCGCTGTGCCTGGAGGAGGGCGGCCTGCGCGTGGTGCACGCCTGCTGGGACCAGCCGCTGATCGACGAGCTGCGCAGGCGCCGCCCGGATGGCTGCATGGACGAGACCTTCCTGATCGAGTCCACGGCGCCCGGCACCGGCGCCTTTCGCATCCTCGATCGCCTGACCCGTGGCACCCAGATGCCGCTGCCGCTGGGCGTCGAGATCCACTCCGGCGATGGCTTCACGCGACGCAGCTTTCGCACCCACTTCTGGGCACAGTCGCCCGAGACCTGGGGCGACGTGGTGTTCCAGCCCGACAACCTGCCCGGTGATCTCGAGCTGCGTCCGCTGTCGGACGAGGAGCGCACGCGCTTGGCCCACTACGGGCCCGACGAGCCGCCGCTGTTCATCGGCCACTACTGGTGCGAGGGCATCCCGGCCCTGCCGGCGCCCAACGTGGCCTGCCTGGACTACAGTGCGGTGAAGTTCGGCCGCCTGGTGGCCTACCGCTGGAGCGGCGAGCGCGAGCTCAATGCGGACCACTTCGTCTGGCTGCGAGTCCCCCGCGAGGAGCAGGTGCGCCCGCGGCCCTGGGAGATCACCTTCGAATGACCAGAGCGGTGGATACAAAAAATTACATCTTTTTTTCCTCGACGGCGTGAACTCTCCGCGTCACCCGCCCTCAGAGTAGGTGTTCCCTTGAATGATCCCTTGCTCTTGTCCGGCGGCCCCCTCCGCCGGACTTTTTCTTTGTGCGCGTTTGACACCCCCGTTTCCCCGCTTAAGGAGGCGCCATGTACCGGGTGATGCAGCTGCCCCCCGACCTCGACACCCGTGAGCTGCGCCGTGCGCTCTGGGCTCACCGGATCGGCCATCGGATCACCGAGGACGCCGAGGGGCAGACCCTGTGGCTGGCCGACCCTCGCCAGCAGCAGGAGATGATGGGACTGCTGGCACAGTGGCAGCGCGGGGAACCGCTGATGCCGAGGGAGCGGGGGCCGCGCTCGGCTGGGCTGCCGGCCGCTTCGCTGCTGACGCCGCTGCGCCTGGCGCCGGTCACCGCCGTGACCCTGGCGCTCTGCCTGGTGGTGTTTGCGGCCATGGCGGTGTTCGGTGATCGCGTGATCGCGGCGCTGGCCATCGTGCCCCTGGGCGTGATCAATGGCAGCCTGGCGGTGGGCAGCCTGGTGGAGGCGATGCTGGCCGGCCAGGTGTGGCGCCCGCTGTCGCCGGCCTTCCTGCACTTCGGCTGGATGCACCTGATCTTCAACATGCTGTGGCTGTGGTACTTCGGCCGCCAGGTGGAGGCGCTGCAGGGCAGCGGGCGCATGCTGCTGATCGTGCTCGCCGCCGGCATCGGCGCCAACCTGGCCCAGTACGCCGCGGGCACGGTGCTGTTCGGCGGCATGTCCGGCGTCGACTTCGCGCTGCTCGGCTACGTCTGGCTGATGTCGCGGCGGGCGCCCCACAGCGGCTTCTTTGTGCCCCAGATGCTGGTGGTCTTCATGCTCGGCTGGATGGTCTTCACCATGACCGACATGGCCGGTGCGGTGGGCTTCGGCAACGTGGCCAACGAGGCCCACCTGGGTGGGCTGGTCGTGGGCCTGGCGCTGGGCTGGTACTATTCCGGGCGGGCGCGCCGGCAGCGCTGACCTCGCCGTCACGGCATCGCGTATGTTCACAGAGAGACGACCCATGAGCGACATGACCTTCGAGCGCATGATCCAGCAGATGACCCCGGCCATCTACCAGAGCCTCAAGCAGGCGGTGGAACTGCGCAAGTGGCCGGACGGCCGCCTGCTCAGCCCCGAGCAGACCGAGCTCTGCCTGGAGGCGGTGATCCGCTACGAGCACGAGAACAACGTGCCCGAGGAGCAGCGGGTGGGCTACCTGCAGCAGCGCACCTGCGGCGGCGCCAGCAGCGGTGCCGGCGTGGACCCCGCCCTGGCCGGCCTGGCCAAGGATGCCGGCCGTGGCTGAGTCCATCGCCGCGGCCGCCGAGGTACAGGGCTGCCTGACCAAGATGGCCATCGCACCGGGCGAGGCCGGGCAGCCTGCCCGCTATACCCTGTGTGCCGGCGATCAGCGGCTCGATCTCAACGAGCGCCTGGGGCGGCCGCTCACGCTCGCCTGGACCGGTGCCATCGCCTGCACCCACTGCGGCCGGGCGACCAAGAAGAGCTTCGCCCAGGGCTACTGCTACCCCTGCTTCAAGAAGCTTGCCCAGTGCGATACCTGCATCATGAAGCCGGAGACCTGCCACTTCTTCGACGGCACCTGCCGCGAACCGGAGTGGGCCGAGCGCCACTGCTTCCAGCCGCATATCGTCTACCTGGCCAACGCCTCCGGCCTCAAGGTCGGCATCACCCGCGGCACCCAGGTGCCGACCCGCTGGCTCGACCAGGGCGCCGTGCAGGCACTGCCGATGTTCGAGGTCCAGACCCGCCAGCAGTCGGGCTTCGTCGAGACCCTCTTCAAGGAGGAGGTCTCCGACCGCACCAACTGGCGCGCCATGCTCAAGGGCGACACCGTCGAGATGGACCTGCCCGCCGAGCGCGACCGGCTGCTGGCGCGCCTGGAGAGCGGCCTGGCCAACCTGCGCGAACGCTTCGGGGAGGACGCCATCCGCCTGCTCGACGCGCCGCCGGCGACCCTCGACTACCCGGTGCTCGAGTACCCCACCAAGGTGGCCTCCCACAATCTCGACAAGACCCCCGAGATCGCCGGCACCCTGCTCGGCCTCAAGGGCCAGTACCTGATCCTCGACTCCGGCGTGATCAACCTGCGCAAGTACACCGGTTACGAGGTCAGGGTCGCCGCCTGAGCTATCCTGTCGGCATTCGGGCCCCTTGCAAGCGACCCGACCACCGACAGGAGAGCCCCCATGACGGAGAGCATGCGCGCCATGCGCCTCCACGCCCCGGGAGAGCCGCTTAGGCTCGAGATCCTGCCGCGTCCGCAGCCGGGCCCGGGCGAGGTTCAGCTGCGGGTGCTCGCCTGCGGGGTCTGTCGCACTGACCTTCACGTGGTGGACGGCGAACTTACCGAGCCGCGCCTGCCGCTGGTGCCCGGCCACGAGATCGTCGGCGAGGTCACCGCCCTGGGGGAGGGGGTGACCGGCGTGGCGGTCGGGCAGCGCGTCGGCGTGCCCTGGCTGGGCTGGACCTGCGGCGAGTGCGCGCCCTGCCGGCGCGGCGAGGAGAACCTCTGCGAGCGTGCCGAGTTCACCGGCTACACCCGGGACGGCGGCTACGCGGAGTATTGCGTGGCCGATGCCCGCTACTGTTTTCCCGTGCAGGGCGATGATGCCCAGGCCGCCGCACCGCTGCTCTGCGCGGGGCTGATCGGCTACCGCACCTGGCGCCTGGCCGGCGGCGAGGCGCCCCGGCGGCTCGGCATCTACGGCTTCGGCGCCGCCGCCCATATCCTGATCCAGCTGGCGCTGGCCCGCGGCCAGCGGGTCTATGCCTTCACCCGCCCCGGCGACGCCGAGGCCCAGGCCTTCGCGCGCAGGCTCGGCGCCGCCTGGGCCGGCGGCAGCGACGAGATGCCCCCCGAGGCGCTGGACGCCGCCCTGCTGTTCGCCCCGGTGGGTGAGCTGATCCCCACGGCGCTCTCCCATGTGCGCCCCGGCGGGACGGTGGTCTCCGGCGGCATTCACATGTCCGACATCCCGAGCTTCCCCTACCGGCTGCTCTGGGAGGAGCGCGCGGTGAAGTCGGTGGCCAACCTCACCCGCCAGGACGGGGAGGAGTTCCTGGCCCTGGCACCCGAGGTGCCGATCCGCACCGAGACACGCGCCTACCCGCTGGAGGAGGCCAACCGGGCCCTCGACGACCTGCGCACTGGGCGCCTCTCCGGGGCCGCGGTGCTGATTCCCTGACGCCTCTGGCGACTCTGGTAAGATGGGCGCCCCAAGTCAGGATGCCCCTGCCAGGAGTGGCCCCATGAGCGTGATCCCCGACCCTCTTCCCCAGCTCGACAGCATCGCCGCCGAGCGTGCCATGCGGCGCCTCGACCGCCTGACCAAGCCGCCGGGCAGCCTGGGGCGTCTGGAGCGGCTGGCCGTGGAGCTGGCGGCGATCCAGGCAGAGGCGCTGCCGCGGCTCTCGCCGCCCGCCATGCTGGTGTTTGCCGCCGATCACGGGGTGGCGGCCGAGGGCGTCTCGGCCTTTCCCCAGGCGGTGACCGCCCAGATGGTGGCCAATTTCACCGCGGGCGGTGCGGCCATCAACGTCTTCGCCCGCCAGCACGGGGCGCGGCTGGAGGTCATCGACGTCGGCGTGGCCACGCCCCTGCCCGATGGCACGGCCGACCACCCGCTGCTGGTGAGCGAGAGGGTTCGCCTCGGTACGACCAACATGCTCGAGGGGGATGCCATGAGCCGCGACGAGGCACAGCAGGCCATGGCGGCGGGTGGGCGCGCCGCCGAGCGTGCCGCCGCGGCCGGCTGCCGCAGCCTGATCGTCGGCGAGATGGGCATCGCCAATACCACCGCCAGCAGCGCCCTGCTGGCGGCGCTGACCGGCAAGCCGGTCGCCGGTCTTGTGGGGCCGGGCACCGGCATCGACGACGAACGACTCGCCCACAAGCGGGCGGTGATCGAGCGCGCCCTGGCGGCTCGGCAGCCCGACCCGGCCGACCCCCTGGGGGCGCTGGCCGCGGTGGGCGGCCTGGAGATCGCCGCCATGGCAGGCGCCCTGCTGGCCGGCGCGAGCCACCGTCTGCCACTGATCGTCGACGGCTTTATCGCCACGGTGGCGGCCCTCGTGGCCTGTCGACTCCAGCCGAGCCTGCGCGATTTCCTGATCTTCGGCCACCGCTCCCGGGAGCCCGGCCATGAACTGGCGCTTCAGGCCCTCGATGCCCGCCCGCTGCTCGACTTCGAGCTGCGCCTGGGCGAGGGCACGGGGGCGGCCCTTGCCTTCCCGCTGCTCGACTCGGCCTGCCGCCTGCTGGCGGAGATGGCCACCTTCGATGACGCCGGGATCGAAACGGCGAGTGTCGATGGCTGACGCCTTCTCCCTGGCGCTGCTGGTTCTGGTGCTGGCCGCCGTGGCGCTGGACCTCGCCATCGGCGACCCGCGCCGCCTGCCGCATCCGGTGGTGGGCATGGGGGCGGTGATCGCCCGGCTGGAGCGGGCCTGGAACCATGGCCCCCCCCGGGCGCGCCGAATCCGCGGCGCGCTGATGACGGCCCTGGTGGTAATGGGCACCTGGCTGCTGGCCTGGGCCGCCATCGCGCTGCTGGCGCGGCTTCATCCCTGGCTGGGCTGGCTGGCGCAGTGGTGGCTGCTGGCCAGCTGCCTGGCCATTCGGGGCCTGCGCGATGCCGCCCTGGCGGTGGCCGTGCCATTGGCCAGCGGCGATCTTTCCGCCGCGCGCCGGGCGCTCTCCATGATCGTCGGTCGCGACACCGATGGGCTCGATGAGGGGGAGGTGGCCCGCGGGGCGGTGGAGACGGTGGCCGAGAACACCGTGGATGGCATCACCGCACCGCTCTTCTTCGCCCTGCTGGGCGGCGCCCCCCTGGCGCTGGCCTACAAGGCGGTCAACACCCTGGACTCCATGGTGGGCTACCGCAGCGAGCGCTACCTTCACTTCGGCCGGGCCTCGGCGCGGCTGGATGACGCCGCCAACTGGGTGCCGGCACGGCTCACCGCCCTGACCCTCTGGCTGGGCGCGCTCTGTCTGGCGCGCTGGGAGCGCGGCCTGCGCACGCGGGGTGCGCTGACCGCCACCCGCCGCGAGGCGCCGCGCCATCCGAGCCCCAACAGCGGCTGGCCCGAGGCGATGGTGGCCAACCTGCTGGGCGTCCAGCTCGGCGGCACCAACCGCTACCGCGGCGAGGTCTCCGAACGGGCTCGGCTCGGTGTGCCCCATCAGCCGCTGGGCGCCGCCCATGTTCCGGCGGCGATTCGCCTGATGCACGGCGGCTGGCTGGGTTTCCTTGTCCTGCTGGCGGCAGTGGTGCTGCTGGGGGAGGCGTTGTCATGAGTCCCGAGGGCTTCGGCATGACGTCGGATGACTGGCCCCTGCACGGCGGGCGGCCGGGTCCGCTGCTGGCGCGCTTTGGGCTTGAGGATGACATGCCGCTGCTGGACGCCAGCGCCAACCTCAACCCCCTGGGGCCGCCGGCCTGGCTGGCCGGCTGGTTGGCAAAGCGGCTTCAGGGGGAGGCCAGCAAAGCTGCCCGCTACCCCGACCCCGACTACCGCGAGGCGCGTGAGGCCATCGCCGCCCATGAGCGGGTGGCCCCGGAGCAGGTGCTGCTGACCAACGGCGGCGCCGAGGCGATCTTCCTGGCCGCGGCCCTCCATGCCCGTGAGCGGCCCGGGGCGCCGGCGGCGATCGTCGAGCCCACCTTCGCCGAGTATGCGCGGGCCTGTGCGGCCCAGGGGCTGCCGGTCAGGTCTCTCCGCCTGGCGTCGCCGGACTTTCACCTCGATGTCGAGGCAATATCCGAGGGACTGGAGGAGGCGCGGTTGCTCTTCCTGTGCCGGCCCAACAATCCTACGGCTACCCTGGTGCCTCGGGCCGACGTGGAGCGGCTGCTGGCGCTGACCGCCGCCAGGGGCTGCCGGCTGGTGGTGGACGAGGCCTTCGTGGATTTCATCGGGGATGACAGCGAGGCGCTGACTCCGCTGCTCGCCGACCACTCGCACCTTGTGCTGCTGCGCTCGCTGACCAAGCACTTCACCCTGCCGGGGCTGCGCCTGGGCTATCTGCTGGCCGGTGCCGAGACGGTGGCGGCGGCCCGCGCCTGCCAGCCCGCCTGGAGCGTCAACGGCCTGGCCGCGGCGCTGGTGGTGCCGCTGCTGGCGGATCGCGACTTCGCCAGGCGCACCGAGGCCTGGCTCGCCGCCGAGCGGCCGCGGCTGGCGGCGGGGCTGCGTGCGCTCGGCCTCGAGGTGGTGCCGAGCCGGGCCAACTTCTTCCTGGTTCGCCACCCGGCGGGGCGGTCGGCGACCCGTTGCTTGCTGCCGGCGCTGCTGCGCCGCGGCGTGCTGGTGCGTCATACCGAATCCTTTGCGGGGCTCGACGGCGGCTGGCTTCGCCTGGCCCTGAGTGACGCCGCGGCCAACGATCGCCTGTTGGCGGCCCTGGGCGCCGCCATGGCCGACATGGCACGGCCGGACGCGGGCCGATGATCGCCTTCGTCAGCGGCGGCGCTCGCTCCGGCAAGAGCCGCCACGCCGAGGCGCTGGCCGGCGCGCTTCACGCCGAGCGCGGCGGCCGGCGCTGGTACCTGGCCACGGCGCGGGCCTCGGACGCCGAGATGGCCGCGCGCATCGCCCGCCACCGCCGCGAGCGCGATGACGGCTGGCATACCCTGGAGGCGCCCCTGGCCCTGGAGACCGCCCTGGCCGAGCTGGGGGAGGGCGACAGCGTGCTGCTCGACTGCCTGACCCTGTGGGCCAGCCAGTGGCTCTATGCCGGCGGTGGCAGCGAGGCGGAGGGGGAGGCGATGCTGGTTCGGGTGATCGAGGCGGCTCGGGAAAGGGATATTGCGCTGGTGGTGGTCTCCAACGACCTCAACGAGGACCTCCCTCCCGAGGACGCCGAGACCTGGCGTTACCTGGCCTTTCTGCAGCGGCTGCATGGCCGGCTGGCCCGGGAGGCCGACCGGGTCATCGAGGTGGTGGCCGGGTTGCCCATCGACTGGAAGCCTGCCGCAGAGCTCGACGAGGAGATCCTGCAATGAGAGACGCCCTTTTCGGGCTCGTGCTGGCCCTGCAGTTCCTGACCCGGATACCCCTGCCCGTGGCCTGTCCCTGGAACGCCGCCACTTGCCGCTGGGCGTTGCGCAGCTACCCCCTGGTGGGGCTGTTGATCGGCGCCGCCCTGGCGGCCCTGGCCACCCTGGGGCAGGGGCTGCCCACTCCGCTGCTGGCGTTGGTGCTGCTCAGCCTGTGGGTGGCCCTCACCGGCGGCCTGCACCTGGACGGCGTCATGGACGTGGCCGATGCGCTGGGCAGCAATGCGCCCCTGGAGAAGCGTTGGGCGATCATGAAGGACAGCCAGGTGGGCAGCTTCGCGATCCTGGCCCTGGTGTTCCTGCTGGCCTGGAAGGGGGCGCTGATCTGGGCCCTGCTCGAGGCCGGGGCGAGCCCCTGGCTGTGGGTGGCGCTGCCGGCGCTGGCGCGCTTCGGGGCCCTCGCCCTGCTGCGCCTGGCACCCCTGGCGCGGCGCGAGGGGCTGGCCTGGACCTGGCGGCAGCACCTGGCGCCGCGGGACCTTGGGCTTGCGCTGCTGCCGCTGCTGATCGTCGTCGGCTTTGTGCCGGGCGGTGTCTGGCTGCTCGGCGCCCTGTGCCTTTTTCTGTTTGTCTACGGCCTCGCCATGGTGCGGGCCTTCACCGGCATCAACGGCGATATCGTCGGTGCTGCCATCGAGGGAGGAGAACTATGGCTGCTGTTCATCGCCTGGAGCTGGTGGTGGTTCGTCATGGCGTGACGCGCTGGAACCTTGACCGGCGCTACCAGGGCCAGCGCGACATCCCGCTGCTGCTGCCCGATGCCGTGCCGGACATGGACCGGCTGCGCGACCACCTGGCGGGCGAGGCCTTCGACGCCCTGTACTGCAGCGACCTGACCCGCTGTCGGCAGACCCTGGCCCATGTGCTGCCGGGGAGCGAAGGGGCGGCGTCCTTCGATGCGCGCCTGCGCGAGCTCGACTTCGGGGACTATGAGGGGCGCACCTGGGACGAGCTCAAGGACGATCCCCGCTATCGCGCCTGGGTCGACAGCGCCGGCATGCAGGCGCCGCCTGGCGGTGAGTCCGCCGACGATCTCTGGGCGCGCCTCGAAGCCTGGCTCGAGGGCGTGCTGGCCCAGGCCGCCGAGCAGGGGCATCGCCGCGTGCTGGCCGTGAGCCACGGCGGCGCCATCCGCGAGCTGCGTCGCCGCCTGGAGGCGACCGATTTCTGGGAGGGCGTCGTGGGCCAGGCCCAGGGGCGCCGCTTTGTGATCGAGAGCGAAAGAGGAGGCTGGCAATGCTGTGCATCATCGGCGGTGCCTGCTCTGGCCGACGCGCCCTAGTCGCCGAGCGCTATCCCCGGGCGGTCTGGCATCGGCTGGAGCCGGGAGAGCCGCCCGCGGGCTGGGCCGGTCGACCGCCGTCGGGCGGTGTCCTGGTGATCACCGGCTGGGCGGAGTGGCTCAAGGCCCTGCTGGCCGCGACGGCCGATGACGAGGCCGTGCGCAGCGCCTGGCGGGCTCAGCTCTCGGCGCTGGACGAGCGGGAGCGAGAGGCGCAGGGCGAGGCGCTGCTGATCCTCGATGAGATGGGGTGTGGCATCGTGCCCATGGCCGCTGAGGCACGCCGCCTGCGCGACCTCAACGGCTGGCTTGCCCAGGAGGTCGCTTCGCGCAGCCGAGCGGTCTGGCAGGTGCGCCATGGGCTTTGCAAGCAATTGAAATAGAATGGCTTTAAGTCAGGCGTTCGACTTTCGACGTTGACCCCGGGGCCGCGGGTTGCTAGCGTACGCGCACTCTCAGGTGCTGGCGGAGTGAGTGCCGCCAGGTAAACGGGAAGTCGGTGCGCGGTGCCCTGCTCAACCGCCCGCCAGTCCGACGCTGCCCCCGCAACGGTGATCGAGTCAAGAACCGCCATCACGCCACTGTGCCCACGGCATGGGAAGGCGGCGGTTCAGCAGGACCTCCGGCATCACGCCAGGCCCTCGCTCGTAAGTCCGGAGACCGGCCCGAGAGCGCATGCCGAATCGCGGAGGGCGGTCATCAGGCAGGGCATCGACCGCTCCGTTCGCGCCGCTTCCCTTCCTTCTGTTCCTCTGCGCCGGCCCATAGAAAAAAGCTGGACGCCGTGCGGGTGAGCACGGCGAAGCAAGGGACAGACATGAACACGACTTTTGCCTCCCGGGGCCTTGCGACCTTCGCACTGGCCACCCTGCCGCTGGCCATTCAGGCCGCCGAGCCTCAGCTCGAAGGCGCGGCCGACACCACCGCCGAGGCGGCACGCCTCAACCCCCTGGTGGTCACTGCCGCCCTGGCGCCGCGCACCGCCGATGAGACGCTCGCTTCTGTCACCGTGCTCGACGAGGCCACCCTGCGCCGCCAGGACCCGATGAGCCTCACCGACCTCTTTCGCGGCCAGCCGGGGGTGGACGTGGTCACCAACGGCAGCTTCGGCAAGTCCAGCAGCGTCTATCTCCGCGGCACCTCGAATAGCCAGAGCCTGCTGTTGATCGACGGTATTCGCCTGCGCTCCGCGACTCTTGGCGGCCCCGCCTGGCAGTTCCTCGACCCGCGCATGTTCGAGCGCGCCGAGATAGTTCGCGGCCCTCGCGGCAGCCTCTATGGCGCCGACGCCGTGGGCGGGGTGGTGCAGCTCTTTACCCCGGAAGGCGAGGAGGGGGATCCCCAGCCGCGCGTTTCGGTAGGCGGCGGCTCCTTCAATACTCAGCGCTACAGCGCCAGCATGGCCGGCGGCAGCGGCGGGACCCGCTACTACGTCGCCGGTAGCCGCTTCGATACCGACGGGCAGCCGGTTCGCCGGGGGGGTGACGACAAGGGCTACGACAATACCTCGGGCCTGATCAGGCTCTCCCACACCTTCGACAGCGACGCCGAGGTCGGCTTGCTGGCGCTGCGGGCTCGGGGCAATACCGAGTTCGACAGCTTCGGAGCACCGGCCGAGACAGACTTCGTCCAGCAGGTAACCGGGGCCTACGGTGAGATTCCCGTCAGTGACATATGGCGCAGTCGTCTGACCCTGAGCGAGTCACGTGATGAGCAAGAGAATCTCTATAGCTTTGGAGTGACAGTTTTCGATACCAAGTCGCGTTCCGCCCGTTGGGAGAATACCTTAAGGTTGGGTTTGCATGAGCTTGTATTAGGGGCTGAGTATTTAAAGGACTCAGTCACGACTTCTGATGACTACCTGGTAGAAAGTCGCGATAATACTGCTGTCTTCGCCCAAGGCCTGTTCGACTTTGCCCCCGTCGCCGTCCAGGCGAGCCTGCGCTACGACGATAATCAGGCCTACGGGGAGGAGGTAACTGGCAGCTTGGCGCTGGGCTATGATGTGGGTGCCTATCATACCCTTCGAGCCAGCTATGGTACCTCCTTTAAGGCACCGACCTTTAATGACCTCTACTATCGTGATCAGTGGGGTAATTTCGGTAATCCTGACCTCAAGGCAGAGAAAGCCGAGGCCTTCGAACTCGGGGCGCGCGGCCAATATCAGCATTATTTCTGGGATCTGGCCCTATATCAGAACGAGATTGATGATCTGATTCAATGGAAGGACCAAGGGAACTTTACTTCCGCACCTGAGCAGGTAGATAGCGCCCGCATTCGTGGGGCAGAGCTGTCAACAGGTATCGAGATTGATTCCTGGACCTTGGCCGCGGCAGTGACTTACACCGACCCCGAAGACCGTGCGACAGGTAATCGCCTTGGGAACCGTGCCAGTCGGAGCCTGCGCCTGGACATCGACCGCGAGCTGGGCGACTGGTCGCTGGGGGGCTCCTGGGTTGCCCAGAACCATCGCTATGATTACGACTTCTCTGGTAACGCTACTCGCCTACCCGGCTTCGGCCTGGTCAACCTGCGCGCCGGCTGGGACTTTGCGCCGATGTGGTCGGCTCGCCTGACTGTGGAGAATGCCCTGGACAAGGAGTACGAAACCGCGCGTGACTATATCAACGCCGGCCGTGCGGCCTTCGTGAGCGTTCACTTTGGCCAGTAGCGGCCAGCTCGGCGGGGCCCTTGGCCCCGCTGCCGTCTTCTGCGCCTCGCTTGGCCTCGCCCTCGCGGGGCTGGGCGCGAGCGAGGCGCGCGCCGACTCCCCCTGTGCCGTCGATGACCGCGGCCGCGAGGTCTGCCTGGACGCGCCGGCCAGCCGTATCGCCGCGCTCTCGCCCGGGGCCACCGAGCTGACCTGGGCCGCCGGGGCAGGGGAGAAGGTGGTCGCGGTGGTGGCCTACAGCGACTATCCGCCCGAGGCCCGGGAGGTCCAATCGGTCGGCAGCCACACCCGCATGGACCTGGAAACCCTGGTATCGCTGGCGCCGGATCTGGTGATCGGCTGGATCACCGGCAACCCGGCGGAGCAGCTCGAGACACTCGAGGCGCTGGGGCTGCCGGTGTTCATGATCGAGCCGCGCACCGTCGAGGGAGTCGCCAGCGCCATCGAGCGGCTGGCGCGCCTGGCCGGCAGCGAGGCGGCGGGCGACGCCGAGGCCGCCCGCTTCCGCGAGGGCATGGCGGAGCTCGCCGAGCGCCACGCCAAGGCCGAGCCGGTGTCGGTCTTCTATCAGGTGTGGGACGAGCCCCTGATGAGCGTCAACGACGAGCACCTGATCGGCCAGGTGGTGACCCTGTGCGGTGGCGTCAATGTCTTCGGTGAGCTCTCGCGGCTGGTGCCGCGCCTCGACGACGAGTCGGTGCTGGCCGCCGACCCCGAGGCGATCATCGCCGGCGGCATGGGCGAGGAGAACCGCCACTGGCTCGCGCACTGGGAGCAGTATCCGGGCCTGACCGCGGTCGCCCGCGACAATCTCTTCTTCGTGCCGCCCTCGCTGATCCAGCGGCCGACCCCGCGCCTGCTGGAGGGCAGCCGCATTCTCTGCGACAAGCTGGAGGTCGCGCGTGCCAGACGGTAGCCCCACTCGATGCGACAGCTGAGCCTGCCCCTGGGCCTGCTGCTGGCGGCGGCGCTGGCGGCGCTGGCGCTGTCGGTCAGCGTCGGCAGTGTCGGCGTGGCGCCTGGCGAGCTGTGGGCGGTGCTCCGCGGCGGCGGCGAGGTCCTGCCGCGCACCCTCATCCTCGAGCTGCGGGTGCCGCGCTCGCTTGCGGCCTTCGCCGTCGGCGGCCTGCTGGCGGTAGCCGGTGCGCTGATGCAGGTGCTGCTGCGCAACCCTCTGGCCGACCCCTATGTGCTGGGACTCTCCGGCGGCGCCTCGGTGGGGGCGCTCGCCGCCATGCTGGGCGGCATGGGGGGGCTTATGATCTCCGGTTCGGCCTTCGGGGGGGCGCTGGCCTCGACCCTGCTGGTGTTCGGCCTGGCCCATGGCACCGGCAGCTGGACGCCGTCGCGGCTGCTGCTCACCGGGGTGGTGGTGGCCGCCGGCTGGGGGGCGGTGATCACCCTGATGCTGGCGGTGAGCCCCGCCGATCGTCTGCCCGGCATGCTCTACTGGCTGATGGGGGATCTCTCCTACGCGCGCACCCCCTGGCCGGCGCTCGTCATGCTGCTGGCGATCTGTCTGCTGGTGGTGCCCATGGGGCGCAGCCTCAACGTGCTGGCCCGTGGGCCGCTGCAGGCGGCGGCGCTCGGCGTGGCGGTGCGGCCGCTGGAGTGGGTCATCTATGTGGCCGCCAGCCTGCTCACCGCCATGGCGGTGACCACCGCCGGCAGCATCGGCTTCGTGGGGCTGGTGGTGCCGCATATGCTGCGCCTGGTGCTGGGCAACGACCAGCGCCTGATCCTGCCGGCCTGCGCCCTGGCCGGCGGCACCCTGCTGGTGCTGGCCGATACCCTGGCGCGCACCCTGATCGCCCCGGAACAGCTGCCGGTAGGGGTGATCACCGCGCTGCTTGGCGTCCCCACCTTCCTCTACCTGCTCTATCGGAGCCGCTGATGAGCCGTCTCGATATTCGAGAGCTGGTTGTCGACGTCCCCGGGCGCGCCGATGGACGGGCGCTGACGCTCTGCGTCGAACCCGGCCAGGTGTGGGGCGTGCTGGGGCCCAACGGAGCCGGCAAGACCACCCTGCTGCATACCCTGGCCGGGCTCAGGACGCCGCGCCGAGGGGAGGTGCTGCTCGACGGCCGACCCCTCGCCACCCTGGGCCGCCGCCGGGTCGCCCAGCGGCTGGGGCTGGTATTCCAGGAGCGCCACGATGGCTTTCCCGCCACGGTGCGCGAGACCGCCCTGATCGGCCGCCACCCCTGGCTGTCGCCCTGGCAGATGGAGGGCGGTGAAGACCTGCGCCTGGCCGAGGCGGCGCTGGCGCGGCTCGATGTCGCCCACCTGGCCGACCGCCTGGTCAGCACCCTCTCCGGCGGCGAGCGTCAGCGCCTGACCATCGCCACGGTGCTGACTCAGGCGCCGCGCCTCTGGCTGGCCGACGAGCCCACCAACCATCTCGACCTGCACCATCAGACCGAGGTCATGGCGCTGCTCGCCGGCGAGGCCGCCGCCGGCCGGGCGGTGATGATGTGCCTGCACGACCTCAACCTGGCGGCGCGCTGGTGTGACCACCTGCTGCTGCTCTATCCCGACGGCGAGGCGTGCTGGGGGCCGGCGGCGCAGATGCTGGTGCCCGCCGCCCTGGAGCGGCTCTACGGCCAGCGCCTGGCCACCGCCGAGGTCGACGGCGCCCCCGTTTTCGTACCCGTGAGGTGATATGACGTCAATGATTCGCGGCGAGTGCCATGCCGCCCTGATCACCGCCCCCGGCTCCGGCCAGGGCAAGTCCATGGTCACCGCAGCGCTGGCGCGGCTGCACCGCAATGCCGGCCGCAAGGTGAGAGTGTTCAAGCACGGCCCGGACTACCTGGACCCCATGGTGCAGGAGGTGGCCTCGGGCCAGCCGGTGTACCAGCTTCACCCCTGGATGACCGGCGAGGCCGAGTGTCGCTGGCGCCTGGCCGAGGCCGCTCGGGAGGCCGACCTGATCCTCGTCGAGGGCTCCATGGGGCTCTTCGACGGCGACCCCTCCAGCGCCGATCTGGCGATCCTGGCCGGGCTGCCGGCGCTGCCGGTGATCGACGCCTGGGGGATGGCCCAGACCTTCGGTGCCGTGGCCCAGGGGCTGGCCAACTACCATCCAAAGCTCGCCATCCACGAGGTGATCGCCAACCGCATCGGCAGCCCCGGTCATGGCAAGCTGCTCGCCGACTCCATGCCGGAGGGGCTGACGCTGCTCGGCGCCATTCCGCGTCACGCCGCCATGGCGATTCCCGACCGCCACCTGGGCCTGGTGCAGGCCTCCGAGCTTGCGGAGCTGGACCGGCAGCTGGATGCCGCCGCCGAGGTGCTCAAGGAGGCCGGACTCGACCGGCTGCCGGCCAGGGTGACCCTCGAGGCCGTGGCCTCCGAGCCGCCGCCGCGGCTGCTCGAGGGCGTGCGCATCGCCGTGGCCCGCGACGACGCCTTCGCCTTTCTCTACCGCGCCAACCTCGACCTGCTCGAGGCCATGGGTGCCGAGCTCGCCTTCTTCTCGCCGCTGGCTGATGACTCGCTGCCCGCCTGCGATGCCCTCTGGCTCCCCGGTGGCTACCCGGAGCTGCATGCGGCGAGGCTTGCCGCCAATGTGCCGATGAGAACGGCGATTCGCGCCCACCACGCCGCCGGCCGGCCGATCCTCGCCGAGTGCGGCGGGCTGATGGCCTGCGTGGAGACCCTGGTGGATGGAGAGGGGCAGGCCCATGAGATGCTGGGGCTGCTGACCGGCAC
Source organism: Halomonas sp. A11-A (assembly GCF_003182195.1). Lineage (GTDB taxonomy): Bacteria > Pseudomonadota > Gammaproteobacteria > Pseudomonadales > Halomonadaceae > Halomonas > Halomonas alkalicola. Next base: position 16,662 of record NZ_QGTM01000028.1, on the reverse strand, counting down.
CGCGCGCATGGCCGGCAAGCTCACCGCCCTGGGGCTGCAGTTCCTGACCACCGCTCGGGGCGAGCTGCGCGGCCACACCTACCACCACTCGCGGCTGGAGACCGCCGCCGAGCCGCTGGGGCGAACACGCAAGCTGGCCGGCAGCGAGGCCGAACCGGTCTATCGCGAGGGCAGCCTTACCGCCAGCTACTTCCATGGCTACTTTCCCTCCGCCCCGGAGGTGGTCGCCGCCCTATTTCGGGGTGAGCCGCTTACGCCTACCGCCAAGACCGGAGAATCACCATGAAGAAGGTCGATCCAAAGCGCCATGCCGAACGCATGGCCATCAAGCAGCAGATCATGCAGGCGCGCATCCAGGCCGCCGACAAGGAGCAGGGGCTCCTGCTGGTGCTCACCGGCCCCGGCAAGGGTAAGAGCAGCTCCGGCTTCGGCATGCTGGCCCGGGCACTCGGCCACGGCATGAAGGTGGGCGTGGTGCAGTTCATCAAGGGGGCCTTCAGCACCGGCGAAGAGGCCTTCTTCCGCCAGCTGCCCAACGTGACCTACCACGTGATGGGCGAGGGCTACACCTGGGACACCCAGGACCGGGAGCGCGATATCCAGACCGCCGAGGCCGCCTGGGAGGTGGTGCGAGGCATGCTGGATGACCCGAGTGTCGATCTGGTGCTGCTCGACGAGCTCAATATCGCCCTGCATTACGGCTACCTGGACCTCGACCGGGTGCTCGACGACCTCCAGGCGCGGCCGCCGATGCAGCATGTGATCGTCACCGGCCGCTACGCTCCCGAGGCGCTGGTCGAGCTGGCCGATACCGTCACCGAGATGAAGGTGGTCAAGCACGCCTTCAAGGACCAGGGGGTCAAGGCCCAGAAGGGCATCGAACTCTAATCCCATGGCGACATTGATGATTCAGGGCACCACCTCGGATGCCGGCAAGAGCACGCTGGTGGCGGGGCTGTGCCGGGTGCTGGCGAGGCGCGGGGTCTCGGTGGCACCCTTCAAGCCACAGAACATGGCCCTCAACAGCGCGGTGGCCGCGGACGGCGGTGAGATCGGCCGCTCCACGGCGCTGCAGGCGCTGGCGGCGGGTGTGGCGCCCCACAGTGACATGAACCCGGTGCTGCTCAAGCCCGAGAGCGACCGCGGCGCCCAGGTGATCCTGCGCGGCCGGGTCCACGGCCATATGGATGCCCTGGACTACCACGCCTACAAGCGCGAGGCGATGGCCACGGTGATGGCGGCCTGGGAGGCGCTGTCGGCGCGCTTTGACGTGATCATCGCCGAGGGGGCCGGCAGTCCGGCGGAGATCAACCTGCGCGAGAACGACATCGCCAACATGGGCTTCGCCGAGGCGGTGGGCTGTCCGGTGGTGCTGGTGGGCGATATCGACCGCGGCGGCGTCTTCGCCCAGTTGGTGGGCACGCTCGAGCTGTTGAGCGAGAGCGAGCGGGCGCGCACCCGTGGCTTTGTCATCAACCGCTTCCGCGGCGATATCGCCCTGCTCGAGCCGGGACTCGACTGGCTGGCCGAGCGAACCGGCAGGCCGGTCTTCGGCACGCTGCCCTACCTGCAGGGGCTGCTGCTGGACGCCGAGGACAGCCTGGGCCTCTCCGGTCGCCAGTCGGGCGAACCGGCGCTCCGGGTGGTGGTGCCGGCGCTGCCGCGCATCAGCAACCACAACGACTTCGATTCCCTGCGGCTGCATCCGCGGGTCGAGCTCAGCTTTATCGGCCCGAATCGGCTGGGGCCCGGCCGCGGTCTCCCGCCGGCCGACCTGATCATCCTGCCCGGCAGCAAGAGCACTCGAGCCGATCTCGCCTGGCTGCGCGCCCAGGGCTGGGAGGGCGCGATACGGCGCCATCTGCGCTACGGCGGCCGGGTGCTCGGCATCTGCGGCGGCTTCCAGATGCTAGGCGACTGGATCCACGACCTCGAGGGCCTGGAGGGACCGGTGGGCTCCAGCGAGGGGCTGGGGCTGCTCGAACTGGAGACGCACATGCTGCCCGGCAAGCGGCTGCGCAACGTCGGCGGGCGCCTGCTGCCCGAGGGCGTGCCGGTCGTCGGCTACGAGATCCACCAGGGGGTCAGCGAGGGCCCGGCGCTGGCGCGGCCCTTCTGCGAGCTGGAAGGCCGGCCCGAGGGCGCCGTGAGCGAGGATGGCCGGGTGATGGGCAGCTACCTGCACGGGCTCTTCGATAGTGCCGAGGCGTGCGCGGCGCTGCTCGCCCGCTGCGGCCTTGCGGAGGAGGGCGCCACTGTCGACCTGGCCGCCCATCGGGAGGCGGAGCTGGATCGCCTGGCCGACGCCCTGGAGCAACACCTCGATATCGCCGCCATCGAGCGGCTGCTGGATCTCTGACGGCTCAGCTGCCGTCTGATCTGGCCCCGGTCGACACCTGCCTATTCCTGCTCCACATAGGCGCCCATGGCGCGCATCCGCGACTCGAAGCTCGCCACGTTGTCGACCAGGTCGTCGGGGCCGAAGGCCACGCACTCCGCCAGCAGCACCTCGATCAAGGTGATCGCCGAGAGGATCGACGGGAAGAAGTGCGGGGTGGCATTGGCCACCGGGAAGGTGATGGTGGCCCCCGGCACCAGCGGCGAGCGCATGGTGTCGGTGACCACGATGGCGTCGACCCCCGCCGCCCGGGTGATCTCCAGCGCCCGCATGGTCTCGGCGCAATAGGGCTCGAAGCCGAAGGCCACCACCACGTCCCCCTCGCCGAAGGGAGCGAGCTCGGTCAAGAGCCCCCCCTCCTGGCCGCGGATCAGCTGGATATTGGGCATGGCGATGCGCCCCACGTAGGCGAAGTGGTAGGCGCAGGCGAAGGTGTCCCGAAACCCCACCACGGCGATCTTCTCCGCGGCCAGCAGCCGCCTGGCCGCCTCGCGCACCCGCTGCTGGTTGTCGGCGGTGAACAGCCGGCCGATATTGTCGAAGGCGGCGTCGCCCACGTCGAGAAACACCTGGTCGTCGGTCTGGCTGGCCAGGCTGCGCAGCTGGCTGGCCCGCCCGGAGAGCTCCACGGGGCCGGCCTGCACCGCCGATTGGAACACCTCCCGGAACTGCTCATAGCTCTCGAAGCCCAGCCGCTTGGCCAGGCGCACCAGGGTCGAGGCGGTCACCTCGGCGGCGGTGGCGGACTTGCGTATCGACTGGAAGGCGATCTCCACCGGATGCTCCAGCACGTAGCCGGCGGCCAGCTTGAGCTGGGGGCTGAGCTCCGGATAGGCCTCGGCGAGCTGCCGATTCACCGCGTCCAGGCGGGCGGGGCCGCTGTCCGTATCCGGCGCCGAGTCGGCGCGTGGATCCTGTTCCAGCACGGTCGTCTCCTGGGTTGGGGTGGTGCAGAGGCGCCATTGTACCCGATGGGCGGCATCACGAAATGACACAAACGTTTCCTGATGGAAAATATCGTGACACGCACGTGTTGACCGGCATCAGACCTTTGGCTAGGATGCGCGGCAGAACAGGTGTGCTGAAGATCGGTAGATAATGGCACGTTTGTTTCCTTGGCGATGAACCATCGCCGCTGATTATCGAAGTCGTTTGCCAAGCCCAGAGAGTGCCGCCCCCCCATGAGCCAAGCCGAGTACGAGACCCTGATCCTTCGCCGCCACGGTCAGGTCCAGGAGATCCGCTTCAACCGCCCCCATCGCCTCAACGCCGTCACCGAGACGCTCTACGCCGAGCTCAACGACGCCCTGACCCGCGCCGAGGCGGACGGTGAGGTGCGCGTGGTGGTGCTGACCGGCGAGGGGCGCGCCTTCTGCGTGGGCGCCGACCTCAAGGAGCACAAGGAGGGGCGCACCGCCTTCGACCGCCGCCAGTACCTGCAGGGGGAGCAGCTCGTCTGCAAGCGCCTGATGCAGATGCAGACGCCGGTGATTGCCGCGGTGAACGGCTTTGCCCTTGGTGCCGGTGCGGAGCTCGCCATCGCCGCGGACTTCCTGCTGATGGCCGACAGCGCCCAGATCGGCCTGCCGGAGGTCTCCATCGGCAACTTCCTGGGCGGCGGCGTGACCTGGCTGCTGCCGCGCCTGGTGGGCCTGGCCAAGGCCCGCGAGCTGGTCTTCCTGGGTGAGCGCATCGATGGCGCCGAGGCCGTGCGCATCGGGCTGGCCAACCGTCACTACCCCGACGAGGGCTTCCTTGACGCCGCCCTGGCCTTCGCCGAGCGGGTCGCCAGCAAGGCGCCATTCTCCATGGCGCTGGCCAAGGAGCAGCTCACCTTCTCCGGCGAGCGCACCCTGGACGCCTGCCTGGCCGCCGAGCTCGAGGGGATGACCTTCGTCGGTACCACCCGGGACTGGCAGGAGGGCGTCGACGCCTTCGCCGAGAAGCGTGCCCCGCGCTTCCAGGGCAAGTAGGGCCGACTCCCCCGACTCCCAGTGAATCGCCCGGCCGCGGCCGGGCCTGAACCACGCGTCATCGCGCACTCTCTACCGCCCACTCTTCATCGCCCCCGAGGGCAAGGTCAGCCAGCACATGAACCCCATCGAAGGACACCTCACCACCCGCAGCCCGCTCCACGACATCCTGGCGCCCGGCGGCATCGCCGTGGTCGGCGCCTCCGCCGACCCCACCAAGCGCGGCTACAAGGCCATGGTCGGCCTGATCAAGGATGGCTACCGGGGCGAGATCTACCCGGTCAACCCCAAGGCCGACATGATCCTCGGGGTCAAGGCGTGGCCCTCGGTCACCGCCATTCCCGGCAACCCCGCCCTGGCGCTGATCTGCACCCCGGCGGCATCGGTGCCGGGGCTGATCGCCGAGTGCGGGCGGCGGGGCATCAAGGGCGCGGTGATACTGGCCAGCGGCTTCGCCGAGATCGGCGGAGAGGGGGCCGAGCTCGAGCGCGAGATGATGGAGAAGGCCCGTGCCCACGGCGTGCGCATCATCGGCCCCAACACCTCGGGCATCTTCAACCTGCACCACCGGGTCAACCTGCTGTCGTTGGACAACGTCAAGCCCGGCGGCGTGGGCATCATCTCCCAGTCCGGCAACATGCTGCTGTCGCTGGCACTCGAGGCCCAGTACAACGGCAACGTGGGTTTCTCCACCTACGTGGGCCCCGGCAACCAGAGCGACATCGGCTTCAACGACTACCTGCGCTACCTGGGCGAGGACGAGAACACCCGGGTGGCGACGCTCTACGTGGAGGGCTTCCGCGACGGGCGCAAGTTCCTCGACGTGGCGCGAGAGGTGACCGCCATGAAGCCGGTGGTGGTCTACAAGTCCGGCTCCACCGAGGCGGGCCAGAAGGCGGCCAGCTCCCACACCGGGGCGCTCGCCGGCAGCTATGCCATGACCGTGGATCTGCTCAAGCAGGCCGGGGTCAGCGTGGTGCAGCACTCCGATGAGATCCTGCCGGTGGCCGAGGGGCTGGGCCTCTTGCAGAAGGCGCGTGGCAAGCGGGTGGCGGTGATCTCCGACGGCGGCGGCCAGGCGACCATCGCCTCCGACCGCCTGGCCGAGGCGGGCCTCGAGCTCGCCGAGCTCTCCGAGTCGACCCGCCAGCAGCTGCGCGACGTGCTCTTCCCCCAGGCCTCCACCGTCAACCCGGTGGACGTGGCCGGTTCCACCGACGCCAATCCGTCGCTCTTGGCCACCTGCATGGAGATCGTCGCCGCCGACGACAACGTCGACAGCGTCTTCCTGGTGGGCATGTTCGGCGGCTACAGCATCCGCTTCGCGGAATCGCTGCTGGGCGACGAGATGCGCGGCGCCGAGGCGATGGTGGACCTCTCCAAGTCGACCACCAAGCCGCTGGTGATCTACAGCCTCTATACCCCCATCAAGCCGCCGGCGCTGCGCCGTCTGCACGAGGCGGGCCTGCCCATCTACGCCTCCATCGAGCATGCGGTGCGGGTGCTGGCGGCCCTGGGCGAGCGTGGCCAGTACCTGGCCCAGGTGGAGCGTCAGAGCCGCGAGCGCAGCGTCGAGCCGGTCCCCGAGCTCACCGCGCTGTTCCGTGAGGCCCAGGCCGATGGCCGCGACCTCTTCGAGTACGAGGCCAAGCGGCTGCTGCGCGACCACGGCATCGAGGTGCCCCTGGAGCTGGTGGTCAGAAACGAGGCGGAGCTGGCGGAGGCCGCAGGGCAGTTCGGCGAGACGCCCCTGGCCATGAAGGTGGTCTCGAAGGACATCCTGCACAAGTCCGACGCCGGCGGGGTGAGGCTCAACGTGGTGGGCGAGGCCGCCATGCGCGAGGCCCGTGACGCGATTCTCGCGTCCTGCCTGGCCTATGACGCCGATGCGGAGATCGAGGGCATCCTGGTCACGCCCATGGCGAAGAAGGGCGTCGAGGTGATCCTCGGGGTGATCCGCGATCCCATCTTCGGCCCGGTGCTGATGTTCGGGCTCGGCGGCATCTTCGTGGAGATCCTCGAGGACGTGGCCTTCCGCGCCATTCCGCTGTCGCGACGCGACGCCGAGGAGATGGTGGATCAGATCAAGGCCAGGAAGATCCTCGACGGCGTGCGCGGCGAGAAGGCGGTGGACAAGGCGGCCCTGGTCGATCTGCTGCTCAAGGTGTCGCGCATCGTCGAGGCCTATCCGGAGCTCTCCGAGCTCGACCTCAACCCGGTGATCGTCAACGCCGACGGCTATGCCGTGGTGGACGCGCGGGTTATCGTGGAACGCGGACATTCAGACAACACGTCAGCCGACAAGGAAGCCCATTGATGAGCCAGACGACCCCGCCCAGCCTGCCCCAGCTCACCGACGCCCGCCTGACCCTCGAGGGTCGGGTGGCCACCCTGACCCTGGCGCGCCACGACGTGCGTAACGCCCTGACCGGCACCGCCCTGGTCGAGGACATCGTCGCCGTGGCCCAGTGGGTCAACGCCTGCGACGCCGTCTCAGTGCTGGTGATCACCGGCGAGGGCAGCGCCTTCTCCGCCGGCGGCAACGTCAAGGACATGGCCAACCGCGGCGGCGACTTCGCCGGTGACGTGGCCGAGGTCTCGGCCCGCTACCGCCGCGGCATCCAGCGCATCCCGCTGGCGCTGGCCGAGGTGGAGGTGCCGATCATCGCCGCGGTCAACGGCCCGGCCATCGGCGCCGGCTTCGACCTGGCCAACATGGCCGATATCCGCATCGCCTCGAAGAAGGCGAAGTTCGGCGAGACCTTCCTCAACCTGGGGATCATCCCCGGCGACGGCGGCGCCTGGTTCATGCAGCGCCTGATCGGCTACCAGCGCGCCTTCGAGCTGACCCTCACCGGCCGGGTGGTCGACGCCGAGGAGGCGAAGGCCTACGGCATCGTGCTCGATGTCTGTGAGCCCGAGGCGCTGATGCCGACGGCGGGCGAACTCGCCGCCCGCATCGCCGCCCAGCCCCCGAAGGCCACCCGCCTTACCAAGCGGCTGATGAAGATGGCCCAGCGTACCGAACTCAAGGACTTCCTCGATCTCTGCGCGGTCTTCCAGGGCATGTGCCACAACGAGCCCGAGCACCTGGAGGCGGTCAACGCCATGCTGGAGAAGATGGCCAGGTAGCGGCTCCGACAGGCGCCAGGAACCCGGCTTCGGCCGGGTTTTTGCGCTATGGCTCAAGAAAGTGCTTGTCCGCAACCGGGTGGCCTGGCAATGCTGTCGGCATCGACATTCACAGGGAGGTGAACGCATGGCCGACAGCACCCTGGTCTTCATCGTCCTCGGGCTGACCCTTGCCGCCTTCGTCTGGGGGCGCTTTCGCTACGACCTGGTGGCGCTCGCCGCGCTGCTTGGCTCGGTGATGCTGGGCCTGGTCCCCGGCGACGAGGCCTTCCTCGGCTTCGGCCATCCCGCGGTGATCACGGTGGCGGCGGTACTGGTGCTGAGTCGCGGCTTCGAGCGCTCCGGGGTGGTGGACGTCATCGCCGAGCAGCTGCTCAGGGTCGGTGAGCGGCTCTTCCTGCAGCTGCTGGTGCTGGTGGGCACCGTGGTGGTCCTGTCGGGCATCATGAACAACGTCGGCGCACTGGCGCTGCTGCTGCCGGTGGCCATGCGCCTGGCCCGGGAGCACGACGCCTCGCCGTCGATCCTGCTGATGCCGCTGGCCTTCGGTTCCCTGTTGGGGGGCCTGACCACCCTGATCGGCACCCCGCCCAATATCATCATCGCCAGCTACCGGGGCTCCGTGACCGGTGACAACTTCGGGCTGTTCTCCTTCACGCCGGTGGGGGCAGTGGTGGCCCTGGCCGGGTTCGCCTTCATCCTGCTGGTTGGCTGGCGACTGGTCCCTCAGCGGGCCGGCAAGGCGTCCTTGGATGCGATGTTCGATACCGCCAACTACCTGGTGGAGTTGCGCGTCGGGGAGGAGTCGAAGGCCAACGGCCTGACCCTGCGCGAGCTGCAGCAGGAACTGGAGGAGACCATTCCTGTGCTCGCCGTGGTGCGCGACGAGAAGAAGCGGGCCGGCCACGCCTTCTTCGGCACCCTCCGGGAGGGGGACATCCTGCTGATGGAGGCGGGCCCCGATGAGATGAAGCTGCTGGAGGACAAGGCGGGGCTGCGACTGGGCAAGGACGCCGAGGAGGAAGAGCAGGGAGCCGACGAGGAGGAGGAAACCGAAGCGGGCTTGAAGGCGGAGTCGCCCAGCGTGGACTCGAGGCAAGCGCAGGTCGAGGAGAAGGCCGGGGAGAAGGCGGAGAGGGGAAAGGAGAAGGAAGAGAAGCGCGGCGTGGATACCGAAGGGCTGCAGCTGGCGGAGGCGGTGGTGCGCAACGACTCCATGATGGTCAACCGCACCGTCACCCAGCTGCGCCTGCACAACCAGTTCGGCCTGCACCTGGTCGCAGTGGCCCGGGACGGCGGGCGCCTCAAGCAGCGCCTGCGGGAGGTCCGCTTTCGCCCCGGTGATGTACTGCTGCTGCAGGGGGGCGAAAGCGAACTCGCCGAGAGCCTGGCCACCCTGGGCTGCCTGCCGCTCGCCAGCCGCAACCTGACCCTCGGCCAGCCGCGCATGCTGCTCGCCTCCATTGCCATCTTCGCTGCCGCCATACTGGCGATGATCTTCGACCTGCTGCCGGCGGCCGTGGCACTCTCCCTGGCCGCGCTGGTGGCGCTGCTGGTGGGGGTGCTGCCCCTGCGCGAGGGCTACCAGGCCATCGACGGGCCGGTAATCGTGCTGCTCGGCGCCATGATTCCGGTGGGCCAGGCGCTGGAAACCAGCGGAGGGGCGACGCTGATCGCCGAGGCCATGCTCGCCTGGGGGGCCGAGTGGCCGGTGATCGTGACCCTGGTCGGTCTCTTCGTGCTCTCCATGGTGCTCTCCAATATCGTCAACAATGCGGCCGCGGCGCTGCTGATGGCACCCATCGCGGCGAGCCTGGCCAGTGGCTTCAATGCCTCCGTGGACCCCTTCCTGATGGTGGTGGCGGTGAGCGCCTCCTGCGCCTTTCTGACCCCCATCGGCCACCAGTCCAATACCCTGGTGATGGGCCCAGGCGGCTATCGCTTCGGCGACTACTGGCGGCTCGGGCTGCCGCTCTCCCTGGTGGTGCTGGCGGTAGCCATCCCGATGATCCTGCTGGTCTGGCCGCTTTAGAGCGGTGCCAGAGTACGAGAGGCGCCGGGGAAAGGTCGTAGAGGGGGTCAGTTCAGACCTTTCACCGGAATAGCCTCGAGTCATGCTTTGGGGGGAAAGCAAATGCCCCGGCATCTGCCGGGGCGTAGGGTTGTGGTGGTGCAGAGAGGCTTCAGACGGCGTGGTGGCGCAGCACCTTGGACTTGTCGGTGACGAAGGCGTCGTACTCGAAGTCATCCACGGTGAGCAGCTCCAGCACCCGGGCCTCGCGCTCGCGCATGAAGGTGGCATCCTCTGCCGAGATCAGCCCGGCCTCCAGGGCCGCCTCCACCCGCTGCTCGGGGTGCAGCGCATCGGCGGGCAGCTCCCCCTTCGCATAGGCCTTGTTGACCGTGCGGTAGAGCGCCTCGGCGCGCTCCTGGGTCGCCAGCAGGGCGTTGTAGCGTGCCAGGAAGTTGGGCTGGCTGCCGTCGTCCGCCGACCAGGTGTTGGCCAGGAGCTTCGTGCGCAGGGCGGTGTCCCGGGAGACCGCCTGGGCGATGGCGCGGGCCAGGTCGTCGTGGGGGCGCCTGAAGCGCTTGCCCCTCGGCATCACCACCAGGCGCAGCCCGCGGGCGAGTGCCCGGTTGGGCAGGTTGTCGAACAGCTCGTCCAGGGCCTGCTCGGCGCGGCCCAGCAGCCACTGGCAGCTGTAGTGGAAGAGCGCTGCCTCGCCCTCGACCTTCTCCCCCTCGTGCCACTGCTTGATCACCATGGAGGCGAGGTAGAGGTTCGACAGCACATCGCCGAGGCGCGCCGAGAGCATCTCGCGCTGCTTCAAGGTGGAGCCGAGGCTCGCCATGGCGGCATCGGCGCAGAGCCCGAAGCCGGCGGAGAGCCGCGCGATCTCCTGGGCATAGCGCTTGGCCTCGCCCTCGAAGGGGACCGCCGGGCGGCCTAGCCCCAGCCCCTGGGTGAAGGCGCGGGCGGCGTTGCCGAAGATCAGGCCGGCATGGCTGAAGAACGCCTTGTCGAAGGCCTGCACATCATCGGCGTCCCGGGCGGCCAGCTCCTCGAGCACATAGGGATGGCAGCGGATGGCGCCCTGGCCGAAGATCATCAGGTTGCGGGTCATGATGTTGGCGCCCTCCACGGTGATCGCCACCGGGTTGGCGCTGTAGCCGATCCCCAGGTAGTTGCGCGGCCCCAGCGTCACCGCCTTGCCGCCGTGGATGTCCATGGCGTCGCCGAGGATCACCCGCTGGAACTCGGTGAGCTGGCTCTTGAGGATCGCCGAGGGCACTGCCGGCTTCTCGCCGCGGTCGATGGTGTTGGCGGTCTGGTAGACCGCCGCCTGGGCGATATAGCCCAGCGCCGTCATGCGCGCCAGGGGCTCCTGGACCCCCTCCATCTCGGCCACCGGCACGTTGAACTGGCGGCGGATGCGGGCAAAGCCGCCGCTCCAGCCGATGGCGTAGCGGGCGGTGCCGGTGGCGCCGGAGGGCAGGGTGATGCAGCGCCCCACCGAGAGGCACTCCACCAGCATCCGCCAGCCCTGGCCGATCATCGCCTCGCCGCCGATGATGGTGTCCAGCGGCACGAAGACATCCTTGCCCTTGATCGGGCCGTTGAAGAAGGGGCTGCCGATGGGGTGGTGGCGGCGGCCGATCTCCATGCCGGCGGTGTCGCGGGGAATCAGCGCCAGGGTGATGCCGCGATCCTCCTCGTCGCCCAGCAGCTTCTCCGGGTCGAAGAGGCGGAAGGCAAGGCCCACCACCGTGGCGATGGGGGCCAGGGTGATCCAGCGCTTCTCGAAGTTGAGACGCACGCCGAGCACCTCCTTGCCGTCGACCATCTGCCGGCAGACCACGCCGGTGTCGGGCAGCGAGGTGGCGTCACTGCCGGCGCGGGGGCCGGTCAGGCCGAAGCAGGGGATCTCGCGGCCGTCGGCCAGGCGCGGCAGGTAGTGGTTCTTCTGCTCGTCGGTGCCGTACTTGAGCAGCAGCTCGCCCGGGCCGAGGGAGTTGGGCACGCCCACGGTGACCATCAGGGTCTCGTTGACCGAGAGCTTCTGCAGCACCAGGGACTGCGCCTTGGCGGAAAAGCCCAGGCCGCCGTACGCCTTCGGGATGATCATGCCGAAGTAGCGCTCCTGCTTGAGGTGGTCCCAGAGCTCCTGGGGCAGGTCGGCGCGCTCCTTGGCAATGTCCCAGGCGTTGCACATGCCGGCGGCAACGGAGCACTGGTTGTCGATAAAGGCCCTCTCTTCATCCGTGAGCCCCTCGTCGCGGGCGTCCAGCAGCGCCTGCCAGTTCGGCTTGCCGGTGAAGAGCTCGCCGTCCCAGGCCACGCTGCCGGCCTCCAGCGCCACGCGCTCGGTGTCGGAGACCTTCGGGGACACCTTCTTGAACATGGCGAAGAGGCGCGGGGTCAGCCACTTGCCGCGCAGGGCCGGCAGGCCGGCCGCGGCCACGACCAGGGCGCCGGCCAGCAGCAGCAGGCCCAGCAGGGTGGAGGCGAGGAGCAGGCTGGCAAGGCCGGTGACGGCGAGCACCGCCAGGGCGGGCAGGGCGCCCGCCTCGCGGCGCATCACCGCCAGCAGGCCGACAACGGCCACGATCAGTAGGATCAGGGTCAGCATGGGGGACTCCGGTTGTGGTGAGACGCAGGTATTCGAACAGATGTTTGAATTCTTGCAGACTAGCCTATCCCCTTGCAACCGGCCAGCGCCGCCTGGCTCGGTGAGTGGCCGCAGAGCAGGCTTGCCAACCGGTGCCTTGGCAGGCATAATGCGTCCCCGTCGAACGGCGCTCGTTTGCCCGACAGCCTGGCTACGTAGCTCAGCTGGTTAGAGCACATCACTCATAATGATGGGGTCCCCTGTTCAAATCAGGGCGTAGCCACCAGACACTCGAAACGCCCGCTTGGCTCCTGGCCAGGCGGGCGTTTCGCTTTCTGGTGCGCCCCAGGGGGAGGCCCCAGGGGGAGGGAGGGGCGCTTTCCCTTGACCTTCAGAAGCGAATCCGTATACTACGCCCCGTGTTCGACGCCGTTCCCGGATAGCTCAGTCGGTAGAGCAAGTGACTGTTAATCACTGGGTCGCAGGTTCGAGTCCTGCTCCGGGAGCCAACGTCGCCTCGAACGCGCTGCTGAAAAGCCGTGATTCCTCGATAGCTCAGTTGGTAGAGCAAGTGACTGTTAATCACTGGGTCGCAGGTTCGAGTCCTGCTCGAGGAGCCATCAGCCCCCCTTCTGTTCCCGGATAGCTCAGTCGGTAGAGCAAGTGACTGTTAATCACTGGGTCGCAGGTTCGAGTCCTGCTCCGGGAGCCATCTTCAGTTCGTCATCCTGATCCGATCCGCTGGTTGAGTTCGCTCGCCGGTGTCTTTGCGTGCCTGTCTGTCTGGCACGGCCTGTCTGGCATGGCGAGGCACGAGGCAAAAAGAACGCCGCCCCGAGGGGCGGCGTGATGGCGTGTCGAAGGGCGGGGTGGCTCAGTCGCGATTGGCCAGCCGGTAGCCCTCGCTGCTGAGCAGGGCGAAGTCCAGCAGGATATGAGCGGCTTCCTGCACCTGAACCTGCTCCACCGGCTCCTCGTCGTTCTCCTCGCTGCGCGCGTCGATCCACTCCTCGAGCATGTCCAGTCCCAGAGCCTGGCGGCGCTGGTTCTCGAGGCTCAGTTGCTCGGCCTCCTGCTCCTCGACCTCTCGCTGGCGCTGTTCGCGGTTGAGGCTGACGCTGGTGGTCTGCTCGCGCAGCCGGCGATTGAGCTCCGCCTGCTGGGTCAGGTAGCGAAAGTTGGGGTGCTCCGCGGCACGCGTGCGGTGGCGGTCCTTGATCGCCTCCAGGTAGCGCCACGGCTCGCCGTATTGGCGGTACTGCACCGAGCGAACGGTATCCCAGTCCAGAGCGTTGTCCAGGCTGCTCTCGCCGATCAACTCGGGATCGATCAGGCTCGGGAAGATGATGTCCGGCTCCACGCCGCGGTGCTGGGTGCTGTCCCCGGAGATGCGGTAGAACTTGGCGCGGGTCAGCTTGATCTGGCCGTGGGAGAGCTCGTTGAGCGTCTGCACCGTGCCCTTGCCGAAGGTCGGGGTGCCCATCACCAGGCCGCGACCATAGTCCTGGATGGCGCCGGCGAAGATCTCCGAGGCGGAGGCGGAGAGGCGGTTGACCAGCACGCCCAGCGGGCCGTCGTAGAGGGTCCCTGCCTCGGTGTCACCGTAGAGGCTGATGCGCCCGCGGGCGTCGCGCACCTGGACGGTGGGGCCGCGATCGATGAAGAGCCCGAGCAGCGAGTTGGCCTCCTGCAGGGCGCCGCCGCCGTTATTGCGCAGGTCGAGCACGATGCCCTCGATGTCCTCCTGCTGGAGTCGCTCGATCTCTCGGGCCACGTCTCGGGTGGTGCTGCGGAAGTCCTCCTCGCCGGCCTGCCAGGCATCGAAGTCCACATAGAAGGTGGGGATCTTGATCACGCCGATGCGGTGCGGGCCGTCATCGCGCTCGATCTCGATTACCCTGCCCTGGGCTGCCTGGTCCTCGAGGTTCACGGTGTCGCGGGTGATCTCGACGATGCGCGAGCGGGTCATGTCCACCGCCTGGGCGGGCACCACGTCCAGACGCACCACCGAGCCCTTGGGTCCGCGGATCAGGTCGACCACGTTGTCCAGGCGCATGCCCACCACATTGACCATCTCGCCCTCTTCCTGGCCCACGGCGATGATGCGATCGGCGGGTTCCAGCGCGCTGGCGCGCTCGGCGGGCCCGCCGGGTACCAGGCTGGCGACCTTGACGTACTCGCCGTCGGACTGCAGCAGGGCGCCGATGCCCTCCAGGGAGAGGCGCATCTGGATGTCGAAAGACTCGCCCTGGCGGGGCGAGAGGTACTCGCTGTGCGGGTCGATGCTGCTGGTCACCGCGGCCATGAAGAGGCCGAAGATGTCCTCCTCGTTGGTCTGGCGCACGCGGTTGAGCTGCCCTTCGTAGCGCTGGCGCAGGGTCTCTTCCACCTGCTCGTCGTCCTGGCCGCTGATGACAAGCGTCAGGGCGGCGTTCTTGAGGCGTTTGAGCCAGAGCTCGTCGAGCTCGTCGAGGCTCTCGGCCCAGGGCGCTTCGTCGCGGTCCAGGGTCAGGCGCAGGTCGCTGTCATAGCTGAAGCCAAGCCCCTCGTCGATCCGGGCCAGCAGCCACTCGAAGCGAGCCTCGGCGCGCTCGTGATAGCGATGATAGAGAGCGTAGGCTTCGTTCAGTTCGCCGTCGAAGATGGCGTCGTCGATACGCTCTTCGAGGTGGCGGAAGTCGGCGATATCGTCGGCCAGCAGGAAGGCGCGTTGGCCGTCGAGGATATCCAGGTAGCGCTCGAAGGCCTGGCGCGACCAGGCGTTATCCAGCTGAATGTCGGCGTAGTGGCCATAGCGTAGCGATTCGGCGACTTCCATGGCCGCCTGCCGCTGGGCGTCGGTGGGTTGCGGCTGCGCCAGGGCAACGCCGGCGACCAGCAGCAGGCCGACCAGGGCGGCGGCTGGACGTCCCAGTTGGGCAAGCAGGCTCATCAATGAAGCACTCCCGGTTTCATGTACACTCTAATTCCCTTGACCCTTTCGGGGCCCGCGAGTTGCGTAGGCCGAAGGGCTATTGTAGCAGCATCCCTCGTCATCTCATGACACCTGTTAGCATCTCATGTCACCTATTAGTTGAGGAATTCATGTCCCAGGACGATCTCATCGAGCGTCTGCTCGACTTCCTGCGTCGCTCGCCCACGCCCTGGCACGCCGCTGCCAGCATGGCAGCACGGCTCGAGGCGGCGGGTTTTCGTCGTCTCGACGAGCGTGAGCCCTGGCGGCTTTCGCCCGGCGAGCGCGTCTATGTGACCCGCAACGACTCCTCGATCATCGCCCTGCAGCTGCCCGAGGGTGAGCTGAACGCGCTGCGCATGATCGGTGCCCATACCGACAGCCCGGGCCTGCGCCTCAAGCCCAGTGCGGCCCAGGTCAGTGCCGGCTGGCTGCAGCTCGGCGTGGAGACCTATGGTGGCGTCCTGTTGGCCCCCTGGTACGACCGCGATCTGGGGCTGGCCGGGCGAATCCATGTGCGCCATCCCGATGGGCGCCTGGAGGGGCTGCTGCTCAACGTGGAGCGCCCCGTGGCGATCATCCCGAGCCTGGCGATCCACCTGGATCGTGACGTCAACCAGGGGCGTCCGATCAATGCCCAGACCCAGATGGCGCCGGTCTTCCTGCAGGGCGGCGAGAGCCCCGACCTCGAGCGCCTGCTCAAGGGCTGGGTTGCCGAGCAGCACGGCCTGAAGGAGGTCGAGCTGCTCGACTTCGAGCTGGCCCTCTACGACATGCAGCCGCCGGCGCGGATCGGCGTGGCGGGTGAGCTGATTGCCAGTGCGCGGCTCGACAACCTGCTCTCCTGTTTTGTCGGCCTCGAGGCGCTGCTGGCCTCGGATGGCAAGCAGGGTGTCGTGCTGGCCGCCAGTGACCACGAAGAGGTGGGCAGTGCCAGCGCCTGCGGCGCCCAGGGGCCCTTCCTGGGCGACGTCCTGCGTCGTGTCAGTGAGCAGCTCGGCGGGGGCGGGGAGGGAGGCTTCATCCGGCTGATCCAGGCCTCGCGGATGATCTCCTGCGACAACGCCCACGCGCTGCACCCCAACTTCACCGACAAGCACGATGCCGCTCACGGGCCGGCGCTCAACGGCGGGCCGGTGATCAAGGTCAATGCCAACCAGCGCTATGCCACCAACAGCGCGACCGCGGCCATGTTCCGTGACCTGTGCCGCGAGGCCGAGGTGCCGGTGCAGACCTTCGTGACCCGGGCCGACATGGGGTGCGGCAGCACCATCGGGCCGATCACCGCCACCGAGCTCGGCGTGCCGACCCTCGACGTGGGGGCTCCCCAGTGGGCGATGCACTCCATTCGCGAGACCGCAGGCGCGCGCGACGTCGAGTACCTCACCCGCGTGCTGACTGCCTTCTGCAACCGTCCCGAGCTTGCCTGAGCGGGCTTGATCCCGGGCGGGAATGCACCAGGACGAAAAGACCCGGCGCCAGTGGCGCCGGGTCTTTTCGGTGGTGCGCCAGGCATGGCGCGAAGCGCCGCTCAGGCGCTATCCGGTCAACCGTGGTGGTTGGCGGGGTGACTTGGGGGTGAGAGTCCCCTACGGA
>NZ_QGTM01000027.1 GCF_003182195.1 Halomonas sp. A11-A | reverse complement strand
TCAAGGTCATGAAGCGGATGGCTTACGGGTACCGCGACACGGAGTACTTCTTCCTGAAGATCCGTGCCGCGTTTCCCGGCAAAATGCGATGAACCTAAAAAGTACAAGGAGAGCATGGTGTTCGATTCCCTGCCTGCGGTGTTGGGTGTGGTCGCCCTGTTGGGAAGCCTGGCGGCGGCCGGGCTGGCGCTCTATCTATCTGTTGCGTTCCTGAGGCCACAGCGGGCGGCACGCAGCGCTGAGCCTGACGTCAAGCCGCGGCCCGGGCCGACCAGTGAGTCGACCCAGGATTCGCTACCCTCCCGCTCTGGCAATGGCCCGCGCCGTGCTCAAGCGGTCACGGCGCATAGCCTCTTCGTGATCTTTCCTGAGCCAACGTCCGAGACACAGGCAGATGTAGTGGCATGGCTTCGCAAGGTGGAGGCCCGCTACGATTCCGTCTTCGAGGTCTTCAACGTGGCCGGTGAGCAGCCCGCCAACCCGATCAAGGTCGCCAATGCCTTCCCACCCGGCACCCTGCCGGATCTGCTGCTCAGCCAGGGCAGTAATGGTTTCGAGCTTCGCGGCCTGAGCCTGCTGGTGAAGCCGCCGCTGCGGCGCAGTCGCAACCAGCAGATGCACGTCTTCCTGGCACTGGCCAGGGAGCTTGAGGCGCTTGGCGGCGAGGTGCTCGATGCCGACCGACAGCCGGCCACCGAGCAGACCTACGAGCGCATCCTGGGCTGACTCGCATCAGGCCTGCCTCAAGCTGCCCCGGCATTGGCCGATAGCTAGGCAGAGCCGACCCGACGCGACACACAGGAAGCCCCAATGCCTAGCGAGCCGATCTTGCCCTCGATCTACGTCCTGTCGGCCCTGGCTGGGCGATCCGGTGGCCCCCGTTGATGGCGGCACCCCTGCCGGCCGATGAGGCGGCGCGGCTGCGCGCCATGTGGCGCTATACCCGCCATGACCGCAGCGTCGATCCGGCGTTGGAGGCCATCGTCCAGCTGGCGGTCGATGCCTTCGACATGCGCATCGCGCTGATCAGTCTGGTGGACGAGAGCTGTCAGTGGTTCAAGAGCCAGGTGGGCCTCGGGCTCGATGAAACGCCTCGCGAGTTCTCCTTCTGCGCTCACGCCATCCTGGGAGAAGGGCCCTTCGAGGTAGTGGACGCCGCCCAGGACCCGCGCTTCCACGCCAACCCGCTGGTGACCGGGCCGCCGCATATCCGCTACTACCTGGGGACGCCGCTGGTGACGCCGGAGGGGTTCGCCATCGGCACCCTGTGCCTGATCGATTCGCGGCCGCGCACCCTGGATAAGGCGCAGAAGGCGCACCTCAGGGGGCTGGGCGAGCAGGTCATGCGCCATTTCGAGCTGCAGCGCCTGCGGCGGCTGGAGGAGACCGTCACCCGCGCGGGTCTGGGCACCTGGGAGCTGGACGTGGCCTCGGACGCCGTGTGGGGGAATATGGAGTTCCAGCGCCTGCATGGCTCGGGGCCGCTGACCCTTGGCAGCCGCCAGGCGCTCAGCCAGGACTATCTGCCGGAAGACCGCGAGCGGCTGCAGGCGGGGCTGGAGGCGGTCATTCGCGAGGGAGCGCCCTTCGAGGCGTGCCTGCGCCTGAAGCGCCCGGGGGAGGCGCAGACCACCTGGGTGCAGCTGACGGCCGCCCGGGCGGATGCGGCGAGTCCGTCCCGCCACCTGGCGGGCACCCTCCAGGACATCACGTCGCTCAAGCAGAATAAGCGCGAGCTGGAGTGGCGCCACCGGATCGACCAGCTGGTGACCCGGCTTCAGTCGGGGTTTATCGCCGGGGATGATATCCCCGGCACCTTCGCCACGGCGCTCGAGGCGCTGCTGGAGTTCACCGAGAGCGAGTATGGGTTCATCGGCGAGGTGTTCCATGACGCCGAGGGGCTCCCCTACCTGCAGACCTACGCCATCACCGACATCAGCTGGGACGAGGCCTCGCAGGCGCTCTTCCAGCAGGCCAGGGCCCAGGGGCTGCGCTTTACCCGCCTCGATACCCTCTTTGGCCATGTGCTGCAGAGCGCTGAGCCGCTGATCTCCAATGCGCCGGGCAGCGACCCGCGCAGCGGCGGGCTGCCGCCGGGGCACCCCCCGCTCAAGGCGCTGCTTTGCCTGCCGGTGCTGCTGGAGGGGGAGATGGTGGCAATGGTGGGGCTGGCCAACCGCCCCGATGGTTACAGTGAGCGCTCGCTCACCCTGCTGGAGCCGCTGCTGACCCCGCTGGCCCAGCTGGTGCACAGCCTGCGCCTGCGTCGCCAGCATGATGCGGCCTGGCAGCGCCTGGAGCTGTCGGCCAAGGTGTTCGCTAGCAGCCGCGAGGCGATCATGATCTCGGATGCCGAGAATCGCATCATCGAGGTGAACGAGGCGTTCGAGCGCATCACCGGCTATTCACGAGACGAGGTGCTGGGCAAGAATCCCGGCCTGCTCTCTTCCGGGCGCCAGACGCCGGCCTTCTATCAGGCGCTGTGGCAGACGCTCCGCGAGGAGGGGCACTGGCAGGGGGAGATGCTCAACCGGCGCAAGAACGGCGAGCTGCTGCCGGAGATGCTGTCGATCTCGGTGGTGCGCAACGACGCCGGTGAGGCGACCCACCATGTGGCGGTGTTTTCCGATCTGACGCGCCTCAAGCAGCACGCCGATGAGCTGTTTCGCGCCGGGCATTTCGATCGGCTCACCGGCATGCCCAACCGCCATCATATGGTTCAGCTGATGCAGGAAGCGCTGGGGCGACGCCGCCCGGAGGAGTCTCTGGCAGTCGGTGTGCTCGACCTCGACCGCTTCCAGGACCTCAATGCCCGCCTGGGTCGGGAGGAGAGCGACCGCGTGCTGGTGGCGCTGGCGGGGAGGCTGGCGGAGGCGGTGGCACCGGGCGACCTGGTGGCGAGGCTCGGCGGCGACGAGTTTGCCTTCCTGCTGCATCGCTTTCAGGACGCGGGGGAGCGGCTCGAGCGCATCATCGAGCGGCTGGCTGAGCCGCTGCCGGTTCGCACGGGCGAGGTGCTGCGCGTCACCGGCAGCCTGGGGGTGACCCTCTATCCGGCCGATGACGCCGACCCCGAGACCCTGCTACGCCATGCCGACCAGGCGATGTACCGTGCCAAGGTGCTGGGGGGCAACAGCTATGTGCTGTTCGACCCGGATCGCGAGCAGCAGATCAAGGCGCTGCAGGCGCGGCGCAAGGCGCTCTCCCGGGCCCTGCTGAACGATGAGTTCGTGCTCTATTATCAGCCGCAGATCGACCCGCGCACCCGGCGCGCCATAGGCGTGGAGGCGCTGATTCGCTGGCAGCACCCCGAGCAGGGGCTGCTGGCCCCCCATGCCTTCCTGCCCACCATCGCCGGTAGCGACCTGGAGCTGGCCTTCGATGCCTGGGTGCTGCGCACGGCGCTGCGTCAGGTCGAGGCCTGGCTGGCCGAGGGTCTTTCCTTGGGCGTCTGCATCAACCTCACGCCCAAGTCGCTGACCCAGGATGGCTTCGTCGATACTCTGCGTGCGACCCTGGCCGCTCATCCCCGGGTGCCGCCGAAGCTGCTCTGCCTGGAGGTGCTGGAATCGACGGCGCTGGACGATTTCCAGGCGGCGACCCGGGTGATGCGCGACTGTCGTGCGCTGGGCGTGCAGGTGGCGCTGGATGACTTCGGCACCGGCTACTCGTCGCTGGCCTATCTGCGTAACCTGCCAGTGGATGTGATCAAGGTGGATCGCAGCTTCGTCATGAGCATGCTGGAGCGCGAGCACGACCTGGCCATCGTGGAGAGCGTGATCTACCTCGCCAAGCGGTTCGGCAAGCAGGTGGTGGCCGAAGGGGTGGAGAGCGCTGCCCACAGCGAACGCCTCCAGGCAATGGGCTGCGACCTGCTGCAGGGCTTCGGTATCGCCCGGCCGATGCCGGGCGAGGCGCTGCCCGCCTGGTGCCAGGCCTTCGCCGATGGCCGGCAGAATGTAACCTAGGCTCTGTCCGAAAACTGGCTGCGCTCGACCATACGGCGTTAAAAATCAGCTCGTGCGCGAGTCCGATCAAAATACTCATTTACACCCCGTAAACTCCGTCTTTTCGCTGATTTTTGCCTTGTCTGTCCTTCGCTCGCCGACTTTTCAGACAAAGCCTAGGCGGGCGGCTACCCGGGCTGCTGGTCGAAACGGCTGGCCCGCTCAACCCTCTCGTTTCCGAGATGGCCACGAGCCGCTGTGCTCGCGGGATGATGCCGAAGAGGGCAGGGCAGGATGATGACGCTGGATGTGGTGCTGTCGCTCTCGCCTGAGGCGTGCCGGGCCTACTATGAGGGGCGTGCCGAGCAGGTTCACGCCTGGAGCACCGATGGGCGGCGGGTGGCCTTTCCGGCCGTGGCGCTGCGCCGGGTGGTGACCCGGGAAGGCGTGCATGGCATCTATCGCCTGAGGGTCTCGGACCAGGGCAAGCTGCTGGAGATCACGCGGCAGGCGGATCTCCGCTGACGTGATAACATACCGGTAACAATAGCCTTATAACACCTGTGTCAGGAGTTCACCCATGGTGCCTGGAACCGTGCTGCGCCGTTCGTTTGCCGGGTTATCCGTCGCGCTGCTGTGGCTTGCCGGAACGGCAGCCTCGGCGTCGCCGGAGTTCGTCATCCTCAAGCAGGGCCAGCAGGAGAGCCGCCTCTCCGTGGAGGAGCTGCGCCAGCGTGCCGACCTGCGCTTCTCGTTCTACGACCCCTATCTGGCGGATGAGGTGGAAATCACCGGCCTGGTGTTTCGCGACCTGCTGCATGAAACGTTCGGCGAGGTGCCGGCGCAGCTGCGCTTCACCGCCTGGGATGACTACGACGTCACCCTTGGCGGCTGGGACGATCCGAACTGGATCCTGGTGACCCATCACGACGGTGAGCCGCTCAGCCTTCGCCAGCGCGGCCCGTTGCGTCTGGTGGAGCGCGACTACGGCAGTCGCGATCCCGGCAACCTGCGCAACTTCAACGACTGGATCTGGATGATTCGTGAGGTCGAAGCGCTGCCATGAGTCGGGGTCTGCGCTGGCGTCGCCATCTGGGGTGGCTGTGGCTCAGCGTGATGAGCTTCACCGCCCTGATGCTGCTGATCACCTACGAGACGCGCTGGGTGCACCCCGACATCAACGCCTACTTCAGCCAGTCCGGCAACCTCACCGGTCAGCAGCTCGCCACGCGCTCCCGCCGCTACCTGGAGGAGAGCCTGGGCCTGCTTCTGGAGGAGGGCGAGAGTGCCGCCGCCCGCGAGCGAGCCAGCTTCCGGGTCGAGCTGGGCTACAGCCTCTTCGATATCGGCCTCTACCGAAACGAGTACGCCTGCACGCTGCCGAGCCTGGCGCGGCTGGACGAGCTTCAGCAGCGACTGACGCGCGGTGAGGCCTTGCCGCCGTCGTCTCTCAGCCAGCACCTGCTGGGGCCGATCCGCTGCCTGACCGAGATCGAGATGGACCAGCTCGATCGCCGCAGCAAGGTGACCAACGAGTTCGTGGAGCAGACCCGCCGCCACCAGACCCAGGTGCTGGTGGGCAGCCTGCTGATCTACCTGCTGGGCCTGGTCTTCTGGTGGATGCATGAGCGCCGGCGCCGCCAGGCCGAGCGGGCCAGCCGCGATAGCCTGCGCTGGATGGCCCAGGCGCTGCGCGACCCGCTCACCGGTATCGGTAACCGCAGCGCCCTGCATGATGACGTGATGGACGACCAGGGCCGCGCCCTGGGGCTTGTCCTGATCGATATCGACTACTTCAAACAGTACAACGACGCCCTCGGCCACCCGGATGGAGACCGCCTGCTGCGCGAGCTGGTGGAGCTGATCGACGCGGCCCTGGGCCGACGGGCCAGGCTCTATCGCATGGGCGGCGATGAGTTCGCCGCCCTGCTGCCCTGTGAGGGCGAGGCCATCCTGGAACGCGCCTGCCAGGACCTGATCGACGCGGTTCACCGGGCGGCGCTGCCCCATCCGGGCCACCCAGCCGGTGACTGGGTGACACTCAGCCTGGGGGCGGTCCACTTCACTGCCAGGGGTGACGGCTTCTCGGGCGCCTATGCCGCGGCCGACCAGGCTCTCTATCACGTCAAGGCAAACGGCCGCGATGGCTGGAGGCTCGGCAGCGACGTCTCCTCCTCCGCCTGAGGGGAAGCACTCCCTTGCAGCGGCACCCCTGCGAACCGGCCGATCGTCGGCCGGTCGATCGTCAGCTGGTCGATTATCAGCCGGTCTGCGCCAGCCGTGCGGCCGTTGTCGGCCTGGCCAGCCGGAAGGTGCCCACCGCGGTCAGCAGGTTGCTGGCCGTTTCCGCCAGCCGTTCGGCATTGGCCTGGGAGGCATGGAGGGCCTGGCGCGAGGCCTGCAGGGCGGCCTGCATCTCCAGCACGCTGCCCTCCAGCTCCTCGATCCCCAGATGCTGTTCGCGGCTGGCGCCGTCGATCTCCACCAGCCGTGCCGCCACCTGGTCGTAGGCGCCGAGCACCTCGGCCATGGCATCGCTGGCGGTGCGGGTGCGCTGCGCCCCCGCCTGGACGCTCTCGCCGGTCTCGTGGATGCGCCGGCGAATGCTCTCGGCGATCTCGCTGGTGCGCTGGGAGAGTTGGCGGACCTCGCCGGCGACCACCGCGAAGCCGCGCCCCTGATCGCCGGCCCGGGCCGCTTCCACCGAGGCGTTGAGTGCCAGCAGGTTGGTCTGGAAGGTGATCTGGTCGATGTCGCCGAGCAGGGAGGCGATGCCGGCGGCGTCACCCTCAAGCCGGGTCATGGCGCTGCCCAGCGCTTCCACTTCCTGCTGGCCATGCCGGGCATGGCGCGCGGCCGCTTCGGCGAGTTCGCGCACCCGGGCAGCTTCGCTTGCGCTCTCCCGCGTGGTGGCGCTGAGCTGGGTGGCGCTGGCCGAGACCCGTGCCACCTGGCCGGCATTGCGTTCGGCCTGCTCGCCGAGCTCGGTCTGGCTGCTGGCCAGGGCATCGCCCAGGTCACCGACCTCGCTGGCCGTCGCCCGCACCTGATGCAGGGTGCTCGCGACTCGCTGCTGCATGGTCTCGATGGCCGCAAGCGTCGGCCTGCCGAGGTCGCGGCGGGTGAAGACATCGTCCAGGCGACCCTGGCCGGCGCGGGGCATCCGGAGCATCCTTCTGTGAGAGGGGGAGGCCTGGGCGTCATGGCCGGCCACCTTCCTGCTATCGGCCGGCATCGGGAAACCTTTAGCCGGCCTGTCGGAAAATATAACTCCTGTACAAGTATTTGTCGCCGTTGTTTGCGGCAGGCTCAAGTTTCCGGCCTGACGGCCGATAGCACCGAGGGAGCCATCGGGCACGGGCCATGGTGTGACGAGAGCAGGCAGGGACAGGGATGACGGGAGCAGACGACGGCTACGTTCGGGTGACGACGCCCGCCGAGATGGAAGAGATGCTGTTACGGCTCAGCCAGCCGGGAGGTGCCTCGCTGCAGCTCGATGCCGAGGCGAGCCACCCGTTTCCGGTGCTGGTGGTGGAGCAGCTGCCGGGCGAGCACCTGTGGCTCGATATCAGTGCCATCCGTGAGATCGCCCCGGAGCTCAAGCGCGGCACGGCGTTCCGCCTGCTGGGGCAGAGCCGCGACCAGATGCTGCGCACGCCGCCATTGGCGATGAGCGAGTGCCAGGAGCAGGGGGGGCGCCTGATGTGCCGTTGCCCTTACCCCACCAGCCTCGAGGTGCTGCAGCGGCGCGCCTCCTTCCGCGCCCGCCTGCGCCTCGGCATGGAGGTGGGGGCCATCGTGCGTGGCGACGATAGCGAGGCATCGCTGCAGGGGGATCTGAAGGATCTCTCCCTGGAGGGGTGTCAGCTGGAGCTGCCGCTGTCGGGGGCCGGCTTCCTGGCTGACGCCGACTTGGTGGAGATCGAGCTCTGCTTCCTCAACGGCACGCGCTTTGCCATCCGCGCTAAGCCCCGCCACCGTCAGGCGGACCCCGAGCGCCAGGCGCTGCGCGTCGGCATGCAGTTCGTGGCGCCGAGCGGCGACCAGGAGCGGCAGCTCTGGCACTTCGTGCGCGAGATCGAGCGGGAGTCCACCCGCCAGGGGGAGGGCAGCGACAGCTCGCTGCTGCCCTCGCTGCTGTTCCAGACCGACCTGGCCGCCCCTGCCCCGGTGAGCCGTCGCAACGTCTCCCCCTATGCCACCCCCATGGCCAAGCGGCTGGCTCGCATCGCCGGCTACCTGGATGCCCAGCTGCTCGAGATCAAGCAGGGCGGCCGCCTCGATTCCGTGCAGCTCTCGAGCTTTGCCGACCGCCTGCTGGGGCTGCATGCCGAAGATCGCGAGGCGCTGCTGTTTGCCACCTGTTGCCTCTACAACGAGCCGCTGCTGGTGCGCCACGGCCTGGGCGTTGCCGTACACCTGCTCGATCTCGCCTCGAGCGGTCCCTTGCCACGCGATGTGCGCAAGGCGCTGGTCGCCTGCGCCATGGTGCACGACCTCGGAAAGTCGCTGCTCCCGACCGAGTTACTGGAGGCAAGGGACTGGGGCGTGCCCCAACGCAAGGCGCTCGCCGCCCACGTCGAGGTGATGCGTGAGCGCCTGGGGGCCTGCCACTGGCTCGCTCCGGGGGTGGTGCAGGCGGTGGTCATGCGAATCAACGAGCGCCTGGATGGCAGCGGCTACCCCGATGGGCTCTCCGGGGAGCAGCTCGGCGAGCTGACGCGGCTGGCCAGCGTGGTGGATGTGGTGGAGGCCATGCGGCGCGACCGTCCCGACCGCCCGGCCTGGACGATCAGCGATATCTATCGCTACCTGCTCAGCCACCCTGGCCAGTTCGATGCCCGCTGGGTGAAGCGCTATCTCAAGCACTTCGGTGTCATGCCGATCGGTACCCTGGTGCGCTTCGCCGGGGGCGAACTGGGCTGGGTACAGCGCCTGGATGGCATGGGACGCCTGGCCCAGATCCAGCTGACCGAGCGGGCCGAAGCGCCCGGGGAGGCGCTGGGCGAGGTGCTGCGAGGCGAGCGTCTCGAGCGGCTGGGTGAGGTCGCCGAGGTGCTGGCGGTCTCCTGCTGAACCTGGCTCGCTGCGTCCTCTCGGTCGGCGCACTTCGGCGCACTAGGCGCTGTCTGAAAAGTCGGCGAGCGAAGGCCAGACAAGGCAAAAATCGGCGAAAAGACGGAGTTTACGCAGTGTAAATGAGTACTTTGAGCCGATTTTTAACGCCGTATGGACGAGCGCAGTCAGTTTTCGGACAGTGCCTAAAGTCTTCTTATCCCGTGCCGATAGAGGAATATATCCACCTGATCGCGGGCTATTCATGGCCTCGGCGGGTGCCAAGGGTGTCACACTGAGTGTCATGATGCGGTGCAAGATCGGGCATCGTATGCGAATCAGAGGAGAAGACGATGAGTGCCATACGTGGAGCCGCTGCCTACGGCCGAGGCGCCAGCGCCTATGCCCGGGTCGGCGTGGAGAGCGGCGTGATGTCGGCAAGCCCCCATCAGCTGATCGTGATGCTCTTCGACGGGGCCCTGGCGGCGATGCGTGCGGCGCGCATTCACATGGAAGCCGGCAATACAGCGGAGAAGGGGCAGTCCATCTCCAAGGCGCTGGATATCGTCAACAACGGCCTGGCGGCCGCCCTGGACACCGAGAAGGGCGGTGAGGTGGCCGAGCGGCTGGCGTCGCTTTACGACTATGTCGCCCGCCTGTTGCTGGCCGCCAACCTGCACAACGACCCGCAGAGCCTGACCCAGGCCGAGTCCCTGCTCGAGAACGTGGCCTCCGCCTGGCGCGACATCGGCGGCCAGGCGGGGCGCGAATGAGTGCCCACCTGAAGGGCGATGCCGAGACGCCTGTCGATCGCCAGGCGCTGCTGCTGGCGGCCTACGAGTCGTTGATGAACGCCTCGCGACGCATGCTGGTCTCGGCCGAGGCCGGCGACTGGGAGGCGCTGATCGAGCAGGAGGCCGACTACCTGGTGCGGGTCGAGCGCATCAAGCGCATGGATGCGCAGCAGCCGCTGGATGACGTCGCGGCGGCCCGCAAGGCGGCGCTGCTCGAGCAGATCCTCGAGCAGGATCTGGAGGTTCGCCGGCGGCTCGTCGAGCGGCGCGAGGAGCTCGGTCGCCTGATCGGCAGCTCACGGCGGCAGCAGGCCCTGTCCCGCGCCTATGGCCCTCAGCAGGGGGGCATGCCCATTGACGCGGCACACCGGTTCGGTCCGCCGGAGCCGTGAGCGGTATCAACTCGCTGATCGACACCGTTCTGCACCAGGTACTGGGCAAGCGGATCGACACCGCGCCACCGCGTGACCTCAACGAGCCGGTGCGGCCGATCTCTCCCTCCGAAGCGCCCCGCGCTCTGCACAGCGATTCGCGCCTGGATGCCAGGTCGCGCTCTGCGCTGGTCGTGGAGCCTCAGCGCCCCGGTCGCGAAGGGGCGGCCCCCCCTCCCGCCGCGCGGCCGGGTGGCGAGCCATCGCCACCGTCCTCTACCCAGACCCATTTCACCCCCGCGGCGCGTTCCATTGCCGATGTGCTGCTGCGCTTCCCGGCGCCGCCATCGGCGCTCCGGCCCGCGGCTCCGCTGGTGGCGACCTCGGAGCCGGCGACCCCGGCGCTCACGGCCGAGCGGCTGCAGCTCAGCGTGCGCGACAGCGGGCTCTTCTATGAATCGCACCTCAACCGCTGGTATCGGGGCGAGATGCCTCGGGAGCAGCTGCTGCGCGAGCCCCAGAGCCTTCAGCTGCGCGAGCCCCAGAACCTGATGCGTCCGCCGGGCTTCGTGCCGGCGGCACCTGTGCCGGGTCGTGCCGGTGTCTCCCCGCAGGGCCAGGCGGCGGCAGAACCGCCAAACCTGCGCCTCCAGACCTTCGAGCCGGCGGCGCCCTCGCTGCGTCGCGACCTGATGTCGCCGCTGACCCCGGCCCGAAGCCCGGAGCCGCCGGAACGGCAGGTCGCCCCCGGGCGAGATGTCCCCCTGCCGGCCGTTCGCGAGCCGGTGCAGGAGAGCCTGCAGGGGATCGTGCGCCAGCAGCTGGAGATGCTGGTGACGCCGGTGCTGCGCTGGGAGGGCGACGTCTGGACGGGGCTCTTCATGGCTCTGGTGCTGCAGGTGCCCGTGGCCGAGCGGGATGCGCCCTCCGAGGAAAAGGGGGACCAGGAGCGCGACGAGCAGGAGGCGTGGCGCAGCGCGATGACGCTGCAGGTGGCGGGCTTCGGCGAGGTGCAGGTATCGCTGTGGCTGACGGACTCCCGCCTCGAGCTTGGCCTCTCTGCCCCTGAGCCGGACGTTCGCCAGACGCTGGCGCGAGGACTCGACCGGCTCGAAGGCAGGCTGTCGGCGCTGGGGCTTGCGGAGGTGAGGGTGCGGCTGCTCGAGGAGGTGCCGCATGGCCGAGCGTGATGGAATGACCGGGCGCGAGGGGCTGCCGCGACGCCGGGCCGTGGCCCTGGCCTATCGCGAGGGCGATGACGCCCCACGGGTGATCGCCAAGGGCTATGGCGAGCTCGCCGAGCGGATCATGGCGGAGGCGCGCCGGCAGGGCATTCACGTGCATGATGCGCCGGAGCTGGTCGGGCTGCTGATGGGGCTGGATCTCGACGAGCGCATCCCCCCTTCGCTCTACCAGGTGATCGCCGAGCTGCTGGTGTGGGTCAGGGAGCTGGCCGAAGAGTCAAGAAATTGAGTTAACTTTTGTAAAAAATTGTTTTCAAAAAGTAAAAAACCAAAGCAAACCTTGTTGCCAGGCTGACACAGTATGAGATCTCTCATTCCAGCTGGATGATTTTCATCACCTTTTTTTGTGTATTGATCCAGGTCAACGTTTCGTCATTGTTTCGCAATTTGCTGACCTATTGCATCCCCGCCGTATTTCCCCAGAATCGTTGCCATACGTAAGGAACAGTGTCCGCACCGACGGGCGCTGAAAAACCGTCAAGCCTGCCGGTCCATGAACACACTCCTGGGCGCAAGCCGGTCCATGAACACACTCCTGGGCGCAAGAGGTAGGTGACAAGAAGAAAGCCGCGGCAATCCCCTGGCGCGGCAACAACTTGGCGTAGGGAACCATGCAACATACCGACCTGCTGGACGAGATCGAGGAGATCAATCTCGCCTACCTGCTGCTGGCGCAGCGGATGCTGCTTGCCGACCGAGTCTCGGCCATGTTCCGTCTCAAGATCGACGATGAGATGGCGGACCTGCTGCAGTCGCTGAGCTCTCGACAGCTGGCGCGGCTGGCGCGTACCAACCAGCTGCTCTGCCACTTCGGCCACGGCAGCGCGGACCAGCTTCGCCAGATCGTCGGCAATCCCCGCGACCAGGGGCAGGACCGCTTCCACGCCTCCCTGCTGATGGCCTCGCGTACCCGGCTGTCGCTGGCCGCCGGTGAGGGGGCCTGAGCCATGTCGCAGAAGAGTCTTGTCGATGAGATGCAGCAGGTGCAGCTGGCTATCGAGCTGATCGAGCTCGGCGCTCGCCTGCAGGTGCTGGAGACCGAGACCGAGATCAGCCGTGCCAAGCTGATTCGCCTCTACAAGGAAGTGCGCGGCATGTCGCCCCCCAAGGGGATGCTGCCGTTCTCTGCCGACTGGTTCATCACCTGGCTGCCCAATATTCACTCCTCGCTGTTCTACAACATCTACCTGCGGCTGCGGGAAGATCATGGCTGCGAGCGGATGGAGGCTTTCGTCACGGCCTTCCGGCTCTACCAGGAGCAGGTGAAGCTCGATGGCGCCGAGACGGTGCTGGGCCTGACCCGGGCCTGGACGCTGCTGCGCTTCTTCGAAAGCGACCTGCTGCAGCTCTCCGAGTGCACGCGCTGTACCGGTCACTTTGTGGCCCATGCCCACAGCCCCGCTCATGACTATGTGTGCGGCATCTGCCAGCCCCCCTCTCGGGCGGGCAAGACCCGCAAGCGCCAGAAGGCCGGTGCCGAGACCCCTGCCGCGGTTCGTCGAGTCTCCTGACACACAGGCGCCGGCACGGCGCCACCCCCTACGTCTGACCGCGCGCTTTCATCGAGTCGCGCGGTTTTTTGTTGGCATGTCTCAAGTCCCGGGCCGGGAGGCCGATAAGACCAGTACGACGTCTCGGTGGCTCCACCGCTGGTGGCAAGGCCGAGCCGGGGCGGACGACGGGCTGAGCGAAGGAAGTGGGCAGTGCTGATACCTCTTGGATATATCGTTGTCATTCTCTGCGTGTTCGGCGGTTTCGTGCTGGCCGGCGGCAGCCTCGGGCCCATCTTTCAGCCTCTGGAGCTGCTGATGATCGGCGGCGCGGGGGTGGGGGCCTTCATCGCCGCCAACAACGGCAAGGCGATCAAGGCTACCTTCCGGGTCTTCTCCAAGCTCAAGCGCGCCAACCGCTACGACAAGAGCTTCTACATGGAGCTGATGGGGCTGCAGTACAAGATCCTCGCCAAGATTCGCCGCGAGGGCATGCTGGGGGTCGAGCGCGATATCGACGCCCCCCAGGAGAGCGCGCTCTTCAACGACTACCCGCGGCTTCTTTCCGACCCCATGGTGATGAACTTCCTCACCGACTACCTGCGCATCATGGTGAGCGGCAGCATGGAGCCCATGGAGCTCGACGAGCTGATGCTCCATGAGATCGAGGCCTTCGAGGCCGAGGTGCATATTCCGGCGGATGCCATCGCCAAGGTCGGCGATGCCATGCCAGCCTTCGGCATCGTGGCGGCGGTGCTGGGCGTGGTAAAGGCGCTCACCTATGCCGACGCCGGCCCCGACGAGATGGGGGAGATGATCGCACACGCCCTGGTGGGCACCTTCCTCGGCATCCTCCTGGGCTACGGCTTCATCAACCCGGTGGCGAGCCGCATCGAGCGCCAGGCCAAGGAGGCAGAGAAGGTGCTGCAGTGCATGCGGGTGACGCTGCTGGCCAGCCTCCACGGTTACGCCCCCCAGATGGCCGTGGAGTTCGGCCGCAAGGCGCTGCATACCGCGGAGCGGCCGAGCTTCCACGAACTGGAGGAGCACGTGCGTAGCGCCAAGTCGGAGTCTGCCGGCGCATGAGCACGGGGGAGGGGCGCCGGCCCATCATCATTCGCCGCAAGAAGGTGGTGCATCGCCACCATGGCGGCAGCTGGAAGATCGCCCTGGCCGACTTCATGACGGCGCTGATGGCGCTGTTCCTGGTGATGTGGATCCTGTCGGCGGCAAGCCCGGAGCAGCGCGAGGGCGTCGCCGAGTACTTCCGCACCCCGCTGGTCACCGCCATCACCGGCGGCAGCGGCTCGGCCCAGACCAGCAACGTGATTCCCGGCGGCGGGCCCGACCCGGTGCATTCCGAAG
Organism: Halomonas sp. A11-A; assembly: GCF_003182195.1. Classification (GTDB taxonomy): domain Bacteria; phylum Pseudomonadota; class Gammaproteobacteria; order Pseudomonadales; family Halomonadaceae; genus Halomonas; species Halomonas alkalicola. The sequence goes on along the minus strand of NZ_QGTM01000027.1, from coordinate 23,944 downwards.
GCGAGCGGGCGCGCCTCGACATGCGTGCCCAGACGCGCCCCAGCGATGTGCAGCGCAACTTTTTCACCGACCTGCAGCGGCGCATCGAGTCGGCGCTCCAGGAGGATCCCGAGCTGCGCCATCTGCGCAGCCAGATGCGCTTCGACATGACCCGCGAAGGGCTGCGTATCCAGCTGCTGGATACCGACCAGCGCCCGATGTTCGACGTGGGCAGCGACCGGGTCGCCCCCTACATGCGCAACCTTCTGCGCACCATGGCGCCGCTGCTCAACGAGCTGAACAACGACCTGAGCATCGGTGGCCACACCGACAGCACCCCCTTCGCCGGGGGCTATCGCGGCTACAGCAACTGGGAGCTCTCCAACGATCGCGCCAACGCCTCGCGCCGCGAGTTGGTGGCCGGGGGCTTCGACTCCGGCAAGCTGCTGCGCGTCTCGGGCTTCGCCGACCGGGTGCCGCTGCCGGATCTCAATCCGCAGGATTCCGCCAATCGGCGCATCGAGCTGCTGCTGCTGTTCCCGGATGTGAGCGAACAGATTCGCTCTCCCTCCCTGATCAACGGGCCCGGGATGCCGTCACCGGCCGCCCGCCTGGGCGGCGAGGTCGACCTGGCGCCGGTGGAGGCCTTCCAGCAGAGCCTGCGCCAGGCCCTGGGCGGCGAGGCCGGCGCTGCCGATACGCCATAACGAGGAGAAGGACACGCGATGGATATCACCGATTTCTATGACACCTTCTTCGAGGAGGCCGAGGAGCTGCTGGCGGACATGGAGCGCCACCTGCTGGAGCTCGACGTGGAAGCGCCGGACGCCGAGCAGCTCAACGCCATCTTTCGAGCGGCCCACTCCATCAAGGGCGGCGCGGGGACCTTCGGCTTCGAGGTACTGCAGAAGACGACCCATCTGTTCGAGAACCTCCTCGACCACACCCGCAAGGGCGAGCTGCGCCTGCGCCGGGACATCGTCGATACCTTCCTGGAAACCAAGGACATGCTCAACGACCAGCTCGGCGCCTACCGCAACGGCGAAGACCCCGACCAGGCCGCCTTCGAGCGCATCTGCGCCATCCTGCAGCAGCTGGCGCGAGAGGAGATCGATCAGGGCCTGGCGGGCGGTGCGTCGGCCAGCCCCGCGCCCGCCAGCCCGGCACCCGCCGTGGAGCCCGCGGCCGAAGCGGGGGCGCCGGAATGGGGGGCTGTCCCCGATTCAAGCGCCGATTCAAGCGGCTGCCTGGTGGTGGCCCTGCTGGGGGTGAGCGACGAGAACCGTGCGCTGCTCATCGAGGAGCTCGGCCAGCTCGGTGAGGTGAAGGGCGAGGGCGGCGATCAGGCACGCTACGAGGTGCTGCTGGAGACCACGGCGAGCCCGGACGACATCGAGGCGGTGATGTGCTTCATCATCGAGCCCGACGAGATCGAGGTCACTCAAGCCGCCGCTTCTGCCGATGAGGCGGTCGCGAAAGCGCCGGCCGGTGATGCCGTCGCGCCGGCCGCGGCGGAGCCGCCGGCACCCACTCCCTCGCCGGCGCCCGCTCCCCCCCAGCAGCAGGGCGCTACCGAGGCGGCCGCCAAGGCCAAGCCGAAGCCCAAGGCCAGCGAGTCAGCGTCGATCCGCGTCTCGGTGGAGAAGGTCGATCAGATCATCAACCTGGTGGGCGAGCTGATCATCACCCAGTCGATGCTCGACCAGACCGTGAGCGAGCTGGATGGCGTAAGCAACGGCGCGCTGCTCAACGGCATGAGCCTGCTGCAGCGCAACGCTCGGGACCTCCAGGAAGCGGTGATGTCGATCCGGATGATTCCCATGGACTTCGTTTTCAGCCGCTTCCCGCGGGTGGTGCGCGAGATCTCGGCCAAGCTTGGCAAGGAGATCGAGCTGGTCACCGAGGGGGGGGCCACCGAACTCGACAAGAGCCTGACCGAGCGGATCATCGATCCGCTGACCCACCTGGTGCGCAACAGCCTCGACCACGGCATCGAGCCGCCCGAGGAGCGCGAGGCCCAGGGCAAGCCGCGCACCGGCCGGCTGACCCTCTCGGCCCGCCATCAGGGCGGCAATATCCTCATCGAGGTGATCGACGACGGCGCCGGCCTCAATCGCGACCGGCTGTTGGCCAAGGCGCGGGAGAGCGGTCTGGCTGTTTCCGACACCATGTCCGACGACGAGGTGTGGCAGCTGATCTTTGCCCCTGGCTTTTCCACCGCCAAGGAGGTGACCGACGTTTCCGGCCGCGGCGTGGGCATGGACGTGGTCAAGCGCAACATCCAGGGCATGGGGGGGCAGGTGCAGATCATGTCCCGGGCGGGCGAGGGCACCACCATTCGCATCCTGCTGCCGCTGACCCTGGCCATCCTCGACGGTATGTCGATCCGGGTCGGGGAGGAGGTCTTCATCCTGCCGCTCACCGCGGTGCTGGAGTCGCTGCAGCCGGCCCAGGAGGATCTCTACGCCATGGCCGGCGACGACGTGGTGCTCAAGGTGCGCGACGAGTACCTGCCGGTGGTGGCGGTGCACGAGGCCTTCGACGTGGCCGGGGCGCGCACCGAGCTCACCGAGACCATCGCCGTGATCGTGCAGGGCGAGGGGCGCCGCTATGCGCTGCTGGTGGATGATCTGATCGGCCAGCAGCAGGTGGTGGTGAAGAACCTCGAGACCAACTATCGCAAGGTGCCGGGGGTGTCGGCCGCCACCATCCTCGGGGATGGCAGCGTGGCGCTGATCCTCGACATCGCCGGCCTGCATCAGCTCAGTCGTTCCAAGAAGCAGACGCGGCGTGACAGCCGCCAGTCGGCTTCGCCGCTTTCCGTCAAGGAGGTTGACCTCACATGAACAGCCAGACGTCCCCGACCGCACTTGCCTCCGCCGAGGCCGGCAACCAGGAGTTTCTGGTCTTCTCCCTGGGGGAGGAGGAGTACGCCATCGATATCCTCAAGGTGCAGGAGATCCGCGGCTACGAGAACGTGACCCGCATCGCCAATGCGCCGGACTTCATCAAGGGGGTGACCAACCTGCGCGGCGTGATCGTGCCGATCGTCGACCTGCGCATCAAGTTCCACCTCGAGCGGGTGGAGTACGGCGGCCAGACCGTGGTGATCGTGGTCAATGTCGCCGATCGCATCGTCGGCATCGTGGTGGATGGCGTCTCCGATGTCATGACCCTCACCCCGGAGCAGATCAAGCCGGCGCCGGAGTTCGGGGTCACCCTCTCCTCCGACTTCCTGAGCGGCCTGGGTAGCCTGGAGGACCGCATGCTGGTGCTGGTGGACATCGACAAGCTGCTGACCAGCGAGGAGATGGCGCTGGTGGAGAAGGCCACCGACTGATACCCGGGCCGCCGCGGCGAGAACATCAATAACAAGCACGATCGAGGGAAATATGCAGGGACTGTCGACGACGAGAAAGCTCTGGGCACTACTGGGGGTGATCTGGCTGGCCATGCTGCTGCTGGTCGGCTGGGGGGCCTGGGAGACTCGCCAGACCATGCTGGCCGAGCGCAAGGGGGCCCTGGGCGACTATGTCGATATGGCCATGAACGCCGTGGCCGGCCAGGCCGAGCGCGTCGCCGCCGGCGAGCTCGATGAGGCCGAGGCCAGGGCCCTGGCGGCCGCGATGGTGCGCGACATGACCTACGACCAGGGTCGCGGTTATATCTATGTCTTCAACGAGGCCTATGAGCTGCTGGCGCATCCGCGCCTGCCGGTGGGGACCTTCGTCGGTGACTTCCAGAACGAGGAGGGGCGCTACCTGTTCCGCGAGTTCATGGAGTCGGTGCACCAGGGTGACGGCTTCGTCGACTATCTGTGGATCCACGAGGAGGAGGGCGGCCTGGCCGAGAAGTCCTCCTTCCACGGCTACTACGCCCCCTGGGGCTGGGTGATCGGCACCGGGGTCTATATCGACGACATCGACGCGGCCTTCCTGGGCTCCCTGATCAGCAACCTGCTGTCGCTGCTGGCGGTGGGCCTGCCGCTGACCCTGCTGATGGGCCTGGTGATCCGCGATATCTCCCGGCGCCTGGGCGGCGATCCCCGCTATGCGGCCGAGGTGGTGCGCCATATCGCCGACGGCGACCTGACCCGCGACGTCCGGCTCACCCGTGCCGAGGGTGAGAGCCTGCTGCACGACATCGATCGGATGCGGGCCAACCTGGCGGCCACCATCGGTGACATCCATCGCAGCGCCGACGAGCTGGGGCAGGCGGTGGACGAGCTCAGTGCCGGCAATGACGAACTGGCCACCCGCACCGAGCAGCAGGCGGCCTCCCTGGCCGAGACCGCCTCGAGCATGGAGCAGCTCACCGCCACGGTGCGGCAGAACGCCGAGCACAGCGACCAGGCTCGCGAGCTCGCCGGCAGCTCGGCCAGCAGCGCCGAGCGGGGCCGGGCGGCGATGAGCAGCGTGGAGGCCTCCATGGCGGCGATCAAGGAGAGCGCCAGCCAGATGATCACCATCGTCGACACCATCGATGCCATCGCCTTCCAGACCAATATTCTGGCGCTGAATGCCTCCGTGGAGGCGGCTCGCGCCGGCGAGCACGGCCGCGGATTCGCCGTGGTGGCCGAGGAGGTGCGCAAGCTCGCCAGCCGCAGCGCCGAGGCCGCCCGGGAGGTCAAGGGGCTCATCGAGACCTCCGGTACCCAGGTGGCAGAGGGCAGCCGGCGGGTGGAGGAGGCCGGGGGCATCATCGCCGGTATTGCCTGCGAGATCGCAGAGCTCAGCACCCTGGTCGGCGAGATCTCCGCGGCCTCCCGGGAGCAGAGCCTCGGCATCGAGCAGGTCAACGAGGCGGTCTCCCAGATGGATCGCATGACCCAGCAGAACTCGGGCCTGGTCGAGGAGCACACACTGGCCTCCCAGCGCCTGGCGGCCCAGAGCCACCGCCTGCGCGAGCACGTGCGGCGCTTCCGCACCGGTGCCGAGCGCCACCGAGCGGTGTTGGAAGAGCCCGCGCCGCTGGTGGAGGCGCCCGCTCGCCCTCGCCCGCTGGCGCTGGCCGAGAGCTGAGACGACAACATCCCGACGCCCCCGGGCGCCAGGGGAGGAGAGCCGGCCGACAGCTGCCGTCCCTCCCGGAACCGGATGGGGCGATCTCGCCCCGGCCGCAGCAGAGAGAGGGTGGCAGTGTGAAACGAGTGATAAAGCGAATCTTTGACAACATGACGGTGCGCCTGAGCTGGTTCCTGGTGCTGGGCACCTTCTTCGCCCTGATCCTGGTGCTCAGCGGCCTGGGGCTCTACCTGCTGGCGGTATCCAGCGCGGCCATGACCGACCTGGCGGCCCAGGCCGGCGACGCCGGTGCCCATCACCTGCAGACCTTCGCCGCGCTTTCCGACACCCTGCGCCTGGCCATCCTCGGCGTGCTGGCCGTCGCAGTGCTGACCACCCTGGTGGTGGTCTGGGGCGTCACAGTCAACGTGCTGCGACCGCTGTCGCGGGTGGTGATGCATTTCGACACCATGGCCAAGGGGGATCTCTCGGCGCCCATCGAGCACCTGGGCAACAACGAGATCGGGCGTCTCTACGGCGCCCTGGAGGCGCTGCAGACCAGCCTGGGCAGAACGGTGGGGGCCGTGCGCCATGGCAGCGATGCGATCCACCAGGGCTCCCAGCACATCGCCAGCGGCAACCAGGACCTGTCGGCGCGCACCGAGGAGCAGGCGGCCGCCCTGCAGGAGACTGCCGCCAGCATGGAGCAGCTCGCCTCGACGGTGAAGCAGAACGCCGACAATGCGCGCCACGCCAGCCAGCTGGCCGAGGATGCCTCGCGCACCGCCGGCAATGGCGGCCAGGTGGTCGACGAGGTGGTCGCCACCATGCACGAGATCCGCGAGAGCTCCCACCGGGTCAGCGACATCATCAAGGTGATCGACTCCATCGCCTTCCAGACCAACATCCTGGCCCTCAACGCCTCGGTGGAGGCCGCCCGGGCCGGCGAGCAGGGGCGCGGCTTTGCGGTGGTGGCCGGCGAGGTGCGCAACCTGGCCCAGCGTTCCGCCGATGCCTCTCGCCAGATTCGTGAATTGATCGAGGTCTCGGTGGCCAGGGTGGAGGCCGGCAGCGAGCGCGCCGACCGCGCCGGCAGCACCATGGGCGACATCGTGGCGGCGGTGCAGAAGGTCAGCGACATCATGGACGAGATCGCCGCGGCCTCTGCCGAGCAGAGCAGTGGCATCGATCAGGTCAACCTGGCGGTGGCGCAGATGGATGAGGTCACCCAGCAGAACGCCGCCCTGGTGCAGCAGGCGGCCGCCGTCGCGCACCAGGTGGAGTCCCAGGCAGAGCGCCTGAGCCAGGCCGTGGCCGGCTTTCGGCTGGACGGCAAGAGCGCCGAGATGCCCCCCTCCGACGCGGCCGCTGCCGACGGGGCGGAATCCGCAGGCGACGCCGGCCATGATCCCACCCTGGCCCGCTGGATGCCGGCGCTGATGCCGTCTCCGGCCGGGCGCGACCCCCAGACGAAGACGCGCGGACACGCCAGCGATCAGGAGTGGGAATCCTTCTGACCCTGACGGCACCCCCGTCCACCTATACCGATAACCAGAAGAGCGGTAGCTGCACACCGCTAACCGCCTCGGAGAGCACAGCATGCGCGACAACCAGCCAGTGACTGGACGGGAATACGAGCTCCAGGACGAGCACTTCCTGATCTCGCGGACCGACCTCAAGGGACGCATCACCTACGCCAACCCGGCCTTCATCGAGGTCAGTGGATATCGCCACGAGGAGCTGATCGGCTCGCCCCACAACCTGGTGCGCCACCCTGACATGCCGCCCGAGGCCTTCGCCAACCTGTGGGAGACCCTGGCGGCGGGGGAGAGCTGGCGCGGCCTGGTCAAGAACCGGCGCAAGAACGGCGACCACTACTGGGTGGATGCCAGCGTGACCCCGATCATCGAGGATGGCGAGGTGATGGGCTACGCCTCGGTACGGGTCAAGGCCGACCGCGAGCAGATCGAGCGGGCGGAGCTCGCCTACGCCAGCATTCGCGAAGGCAAGGGGCGCCACCTCTATCTGCACAGGGGGCGGCTGCGCCGGCGCGGCGTACTCGGCGCGCTGCGGCGCCTGAACCTTAGCACCGTGCGCGCCCGCATCAGCCTGATGGTCGTCGTGGCGTCATTGATGCTGCTGGTCAGCGGCGGGCTTGGGCTCTATGGCCTGCAGGTCTCGGGGGAGAGGCTCGCCGAGCTCAACCGGGACGGCCTTGAGGACGTGGTGCGCCTGCAGCAGGTCGGGCAGCTGGTCAACGAGCTGCCGCAGCGCATGGGCAGCCAGGAGCGCATGGCGCTGCTTGGCCAGCGCCACGAGCTGGCCGAGCAGATCGAGGCGACCGTTGCGCGCGTCGAGGGAATCTGGGCCGATTTCATGGCCCGCGAGATCAACCAGGCCCCCGAGACCCGAGACTTCGGCGCCGACCTGACCGCCTACCTGCAGGAGGGGCTGCTGCCCCTGGCCAACGCCCTGACCGGCGAGGCCTTCGACGCCATGATGGCGCTGAACAATCAGGTCACCCCGCTCCAGGAGCAGGCGGTGGCGCTGACCGCCAGCGTCAACCAGCTGATCGAGCGCGAACGCCGCGGTGCGGCGGCGATGGCGGCCGCCGCCGAGGCGGGGCAGCGTGCCATGCTGCTCGCCCAGGGCGGCGTGCTCGGCGCGGCCCTACTGCTGCTGATCGCGCTGGGCATGATGACCCTGCGCGCCGTGACGCGCCCGCTGGATCGGGCCATCGGCTTCACCCTGCAGATCGCCTCGGGCAACCTGGCGGCCAGTGTGCCTCAGCACGGCCGCGATGAGGTGGGCCGCCTGCTGGGCGCCCTGGACGTGATGCGCAAGAGCCTCGGCAGCATCGTGGGCGACGTGCATGCGGGTATTCAGGTGGTGACGCCGGCCGCGCGGGATATCGCCGTGGGCAACGACGAGCTCTCCACCCGCATCGAGCAGCAGGCGGCGTCGCTGCAGCAGACCGCCTCCAGCATGGAAGAGATGACCGCCACGGTGCAGCAGAACACCGATAACGCCCGCCAGGCCAGCGGCCTGGCGACCGAGAATGCCGAGCGGGTCCGTGAGACCGGCGAGCTGATGCACCAGGTGGTGGAGACCATGGGGCGCATTACCGAGAGCTCCCGCAAGATGGCCGAGATCATCGACGTGATCGACTCCATCGCCTTCCAGACCAATATCCTGGCACTGAACGCCTCGGTGGAGGCCGCTCGCGCCGGCGAACAGGGGCGTGGCTTTGCGGTCGTGGCCAATGAGGTGCGCAACCTGGCCGGGCGTTCCGCCGCTGCCGCGAAGGAGATCCGGACCCTGATCGACGGGGCCGGCAAGGAGATCCAGACCGGGGCCGTGGTGGTGCAGCGCGCCGAGGGCGCCATCGAGGGGGTGGTGGCGGCCTCCACCCGCGTCAACGACATCATGGGCGAGATCTCGGCCGCCTCCCAGGAGCAGAGCGGTGGCATCCGCCAGATCAACCAGGCGGTTGCCGAGATGGACCATGTCACCCAGCAGAATGCCGAGCGGGTGCAGGCCATGGCCCGGGCGGCCCTGGATCTGGAGCGTCAGGCCGAGCAGCTGGTCATCGCCGTGACCGCCTTCCGCGCGCGCGGCGCCGGCAAGGAGCGCGCCCCGAGCCTGGCCGAGCGGCGCGGGCCGGCGGCACCGAGTGAGCGCGCACCCACACAGCAGAAGGCACTGCCGCCCGCCGTTGGCAACAATCGCCCGTCCGATGTCGAGGAGTGGGAAGCATTTTGAGCGAGTCAAGGGAGCCGGCATCCTTCTCCGCCGGCAACTGGGGCAGTGGAAGCCCCCTCGAGCGTGACCTGGTGCTCACCGACGAGGACTTCGCGCGTATCCGTCAGCTGATCTACCAGCGGGCGGGGATCGTGCTGGCCGAGCACAAGCGCGAGATGGTCTACAGCCGCCTCGCCAAGCGGCTGCGTCATCATGGCCTGACGCGCTTCAGCGACTACCTGGCGCGCCTGGAGCGCCAGCCGGATGCCCGAGAGTGGGAGGCCTTCACCAATGCCCTGACCACCAACCTCACCGCCTTCTTCCGCGAGTCGCACCACTTCCCGCTGCTCGCCGAGCATGTCCGTGCTCGCCCCGGGCCGATCCGTGTGTGGAGTGCCGCGGCCTCCACCGGCGAGGAGCCCTACTCCATCGCCATGACCCTGTGTGAGGCGCTGGGTAGCCGCGCGGGCGACGCCAGGGTGGTGGCGACGGACATCGACACCGAGGCGCTGGCCCGGGCCGAGGCGGGGATCTACCCCCTGGAGCAGGTGCACAAGCTGGAGGCCGAGCGCATGCGCCGCTTCTTCCAGCGGGGCACCGGCCGGCAGGCAGGCCTGGCGCGGGTCAGGCCGGAGCTGCGCGCCATGGTCGAGTTCTTGCCGCTCAACCTGCTGGCGCCGAGCTGGCCGGTCAGCGGTCCCTTCGATGCGATCTTCTGTCGTAACGTGATGATCTACTTCGACAAGGCGACCCAGGCCAGGATACTGGAGCGCTTCGCGCCGCTGCTGAAGCCGGACGGCCTGCTGTTTGCCGGCCACTCCGAGAACTTCTCCTACATCACGCGCACCCTGCGGCTGCGCGGCCAGACCGTCTACACCCTGGCCCCGGACGCCGCGGGCGGCAGGCCGACGCCTGGCCGCTAAAGTCCGCCGGCCGCCGGCCGATATCCCTTTCAAGGACCTCTTGCTGCCTGACCCGGGCGGCGAGCCACCTGCTACAGGAGAGCCCTCTTGAGTGCCGCCACGATCAAGGTGCTTTGCGTTGACGACTCAGCGCTGATCCGCGACCTGCTCAGCGAGATCATCAACAGCCAGCCCGACATGGCGGTGGTGGCGGTGGCGCCGGACCCGTTGGTGGCCAGGGATCTGATCAAGCGCCACAACCCCGACGTGCTGACCCTCGACGTCGAGATGCCGCGAATGGATGGCATCGACTTCCTGGAGCGGCTGATGCGCCTACGGCCGATGCCGGTGTTGATGGTCTCGTCGCTGACCCAGTCCGGCTCCGAGGTCACCCTTCGGGCGCTCGAGCTTGGCGCGCTGGATTTCGTCGCCAAGCCGTCGCTCGGCATCCGCAGCGGCATGCTCGAGTACGCCGAGGAGATCGCCGAGAAGATCCGCGCCGCGGCACGCTCGCGGCCGCGGCGCGCCGCTTCGCGCAACGAGGCGCCGCCCCAGCGCCTGACGGCGCCTTTGATGTCGAGCGAGAAGCTCTTGATCATCGGCGCCTCCACCGGGGGCACCGAGGCGATCCGCCGCGTGCTGGAGCCGCTGCCTGCCAACAGCCCGGCCATCATGATTGCCCAGCACATGCCCGGCGGCTTCACTCGCTCCTTCGCCGAGCGCCTAGACCGGCTCTGCCAGATCAGCGTCAAGGAGGCCGAGGACGGCGAGCGGGTGCTGCCCGGACACGCTTATATCGCCCCGGGAGACGCCCACCTGAAGCTGGCGCGCAGCGGGGCCAACTATGTGGCCAGGCTCGATCAGGGGCCTCCCGTGAACCGCCATCGCCCCTCGGTCGACGTGCTGTTTCGCTCGGCGGCGGAGCAGGCCGGCCGCAATGCGGTCGGGGTGCTGCTCACCGGCATGGGCAAGGACGGGGCGGCGGGCCTCGTCGAGATGCGCCAGGCCGGTGCGCCCACCATCGCCCAGGATGAGGCGAGCTGCGTGGTCTTCGGCATGCCGCGGGAGGCGATCACCCTGGGCGGTGCCTCGGAGGTGCTTCCCCTCGAGGAGATAGCGCCACGCCTGCTGGCGCTGGTGGCCTCTTCCGGCCGGGCCCAGCGCGTCTAGCGCCATCACCACGACAGCGACTCCCGCAAGATGCATGGCCCTCGACAATAATGACGTCCACAGAAGGAAGCCTCGAGATGGTTCGTTTCATTCGTAATATCAGCATCCATACGGCCATGGTGGCCGTGCTGGCCTGCTTCGTGGCCTTCATCGGGGTGATCGCCGGCCTGGCGGTGATAGTCGAGCGCAATGCCGGCGCCACCCTGCAGCTGCTCAATCGGATCAGTGCCGAGCAGCTTAACGAAATCAACCGCGGCGATGCGCTGCTGAACGTGGGACGCAACCACCTCGAGATTGCCGCCAACCTGATCATGATCGGCCGGATGGGGGAGGCCAACGGCCACCTCGAGAGCGCCCTGGATCACCTCGCCCGCGCCGAACAACGCTTCCAGGCGTTCGTGGCGACCCCCAAGACGAACGAGGGTGCTCCCTTGGCAGCGCGAGTCGAGGAGCAGTTCACGGCGGTGCTCGATCTGCTGCGACAGCAGCACACTGCGCTCGACCAGCTCGACACCACTACCTTCAATCGCCTGCGCGAGGAGCTCGAGGCCCCGGCCGAGGCGCTCGGCGTTGCCATGACCGATTTCGTGGCCTACGGCTTTGCCCGTGCCGACGGGGTGGTGGCGGATTTTCGTGACCAGGCCCGGCAGTTCGGGTGGGTCGGTTTGGGCCTGCTGGTGCTGATCGGCCTGCTGGTGGCGGCGATCTATGCGGGCCTGCGCTCTGTTGTCATTCGCCCGCTGGGCGCGGCCGTGCATCATCTCGAGCGCATCGCCCAGGCGGACCTCTCGGCCACCATTGAGGTGAAGGGGCGCAACGAGGTGGGCCGACTGTTCGCCGCCATGCGCGAGATGCAGCAGGGGCTGGCACAGGTAGTGGGCGAAGTGCGCCAGGGCAGCAGCTCGATCCACCTCGGAGCCCGGGAGATCGCCTCCGGCAATGCGGACCTGTCCTCGCGCACCGAGCAGCAGGCGGCCTCGCTGGAGGAGACCGCGGCCAGCATGGAGCAGTTGACCGCCACGGTGAAGCAGAACGCCGACAACGCCCGCCAGGCCAGCGGTCTGGCCCTTGAGGCCTCCACCACCGCCGAGCGCGGTGGCGAGGTGGTCGATCGCGTGGTCAAGACCATGCACGGGATCTCGGACAGTTCACGCAAGATTGCCGATATTACCGGTGTCATCGACTCCATCGCCTTCCAGACCAATATTCTGGCGCTCAACGCCTCGGTGGAAGCGGCACGGGCGGGGGAGCAGGGCCGCGGCTTTGCGGTGGTGGCCGGCGAGGTACGCAACCTGGCCAGCCGAAGTGCCGAGGCGGCCAAGGAGATCAAGACGCTCATCGAGAGCTCGGTGGCTCAGGTGCAGGCGGGTTCGAGCCTGGCCGAGAACGCCGGGGAGACCATGGACGAGGTGGTCCAGGCGGTACGCCGGGTCACTGATATCATGGACGAGATCTCGGCGGCCTCCCAGGAGCAGAGCGACGGCATCGAGCAGGTGAGCCAGGCGGTGGGCCAGATGGACCAGGTGACCCAGCAGAACGCCGCCCTGGTGCAGCAGGCCTCGGCGGCCGCCTCCTCCCTGGAGGAGCAGGCGGAGCGCCTCGAGCAGGCCGTGGCGCGCTTCCGCCTGGCCGGCGAGGCCGCGCGGGTCGCGAGCGAGCCGGCCCCGGAGGCACCCACCCTGTCCGCGCCTGAGGCACCGGCGGGCCTGCCGGCACCGAGCCGCCGGCACAGCGCGCAGCGGGCCGAATCCGCCGAGGAAGAGTGGCAGGAGTTCTGATTCGGCTGCCGCCTGTCGGGCGGCATGCTCGGCCCGGCCGGCCATCTCGCCGGGCCATACCTTCAACGAGAACATCGCGAATCGAGGTAGTGCAATGGCAGACAAGAACATGAGCATCCTTGTGGTGGACGACTTTCCCACCATGCGCCGGATCGTGCGCAGCCTGCTCAAGGAGCTCGGTTTCACCAACGTGGAGGAGGCCGAGGACGGCCAGGATGCGCTCAACAAGCTGCGCGCCGGCGGCTTCCAGTTCGTGGTCTCGGACTGGAACATGCCCAACCTGGACGGGCTGGAGATGCTCAAGCAGATCCGCGCCGATGCCGCGCTCAAGGAGCTGCCGGTACTGATGGTGACCGCCGAAGCCAAGAAGGAGAACATCATCGCGGCCGCTCAGGCCGGCGCCAACGGCTACGTGGTCAAGCCGTTCACCGCGGCGACCCTCGAAGAGAAGCTCAACAAGATCTTCGAGAAGCTGGGCATGTGATCACCAGGCCCTGCGGCCGACGCGAGGAGAGTAGAGCATGAGCACCCAAGACCCGAGCCAGGCGCCAGCCTCCGCCAGCAGCGATGACCTGGTACAGCGCATCGGCCAGTTGACTCGCATGCTGCGCGAAAGCATGCGCGAGCTCGGCCTGGACAAGGAGATCGAGAAGGCCGCCGAGGCGATCCCCGACGCCCGTGATCGCCTGAGCTATGTGGCCACCATGACCGAGCAGGCGGCGGAGCGGGCGCTCAACGCCATCGATCGCGCTCAGCCGATTCAGGACGCCCTGGGCGAGAAGGCCGCGGCGCTGGATAGGCGCTGGGCCGGGTGGTTCGCCGAGCCCAAGGGGCTGGACGAGGCCCGCGAGCTGGTCACCGACACCCGCGCCTACCTGGCCGAGGTGCCCGAGCAGACCGGCGCGACCAGCAAGGAGCTGCTCGAGATCATGATGGCCCAGGACTTCCAGGACCTGACCGGCCAGGTGATCAAGAAGATGATGGACGTCATCCGCGAGATCGAGAGCCAACTTGTCCAGGTGCTGATCGACAGCGTGCCCGAGGGCGAGCGCCGCGACGACATGCAGCGCCGTGCCGACGAGTCGCGGCGCGATACCGGCCTGCTCAATGGCCCTCAGGTCAATGCCGGGGGCGATGATGTGGTCAGCAACCAGGACCAGGTCGATGACCTGCTGGAGCAGCTCGGCTTCTGAGGGCTGAGAGCCGAACGCCGAACGCAAGCCCCCGAGGGCTGATGGTCGCGAACGAATAGCTCGCGATTATCGGCCCTTATTCGCGTATCACCCCTTTCCTCGACTCTCCACAATGGCCAGGGTCCGCAAGACTGTCCCCGATGAGTGGCCATGGCCGAGCAGAGCAGCGATCAGGAAAAGACCGAACCGGCAACGCCACGGCGGTTGGAGAAGGCCCGCGAAGAGGGCCAGGTCGCCCGTTCCCGAGAGCTGACCACCTTCATGCTGCTGCTGGGCGGCGTGGTGGGGCTGTGGAGCATGGGCTCGCTGCTCTATGACCAGCTGGGCCTGGTGATGGAGCAGGCCTTCCTCTTCGAGCGCCGCCATGCGCTGGAGACCACCCCGATGCTCAGTCACGCCCTGGAGCTGGGGCGGCGCACCCTGATGGCGATGCTGCCGCTTTTCCTGCTGCTCGCCGTGGTGGCCCTGGTGGCGCCGGCGCTGCTGGGCGGCTGGCTGATCTCGGCCAAGTCGCTCAAGCCCCAGCTCTCCAAGCTCAACCCCTTCAAGGGCCTCAAGCGGATGTTCGGGGTCCAGGCCCTGGTGGAGCTGGCCAAGGCGATCGCCAAGTCGCTGCTGGTTGGCAGCGTGGCCATCGCCTTCCTGTGGGCCAACCGCGGCACCTACATGAGCCTGATGGATCAGCCGGTGCAGCTGGCCCTGGCCCATGCGCTGCAGCTGGCGGCGCTGGCCTGCGGCCTGATCGTGCTGGCCCTGTTGGTGGTGATCCTGATCGACGTGCCCTATCAGCTGTGGAGTCATGCCAAGAAGATGCGCATGAGCAAGGAGGAGCTCAAACGTGAGCACAAGGAGTCCGAGGGTGACCCCCATATCAAGGCGCGTATTCGTCAGCAGCAGCAGGCCATGGCTCGCGGCCGCATGATGAGCAAGGTGCCGGAGGCCGACGTGATCATCACCAACCCGACCCACTATGCCGTGGCCCTGCGCTACGACGAGACCGGCATGGCCGCGCCTCGGGTCATCGCCAAGGGTACCGAGCTCGTGGCCGGCCGCATCCGCGAGCTGGGCGACAAGCACGGCGTGCCGCGCCTGGAGGCGCCGCCCCTGGCGCGCGCCCTCTATTACCACGTGGACCTCGATGCCGAGATTCCCGAGGCGCTCTATACCGCCGTGGCGGAGGTGATGGCCTGGGCCTTCCGCCTCAAGCGGGTCGCGGAGGAGGGCGGCGAGGCCCCGCCGCTCCCCGAAGCGCTGCCCGTTCCGGAGGCGCTGGATGTGCCGCCGGGCACTGCAGGAGCTGATGCATGAAGGCCGTGAGCGAATACCTCGGCGGACAGTGGGCCAGCGGTTCCCAGATGAAACTGCTGGCCGGCCCGCTGCTGATCCTCTTCGTGATGGCGATGCTGATCCTGCCGCTGCCGCCCATCGCGCTGGATCTCTTCTTCACCTTCAATATCGCGCTGGCGGTGATGGTGCTGCTGGTCAGCATGTTCACCCAGAAGCCGCTGGACTTCGCCGCCTTCCCGGCGGTGCTGCTGTTCACCACCCTGCTGCGGCTGTCGCTGAACGTCGCCTCCACCCGGGTGATCCTGATGGAGGGGCACCAGGGCGGCGACTCCGCCGGCAAGGTGATCGAGGCCTTCGGCCAGTTCCTGGTGGGGGGTAACTTCGCCGTGGGTCTGGTAGTGTTCCTGATCCTGATCGTCATCAACTTCATGGTCATCACCAAGGGCGCCGGGCGGATCGCCGAGGTGGGTGCGCGCTTCATGCTCGACGCCATGCCCGGCAAGCAGATGGCCATCGACGCCGACCTCAACGCCGGCCTGATCGGCGAGGAGGATGCCCGCAAGCGCCGCGCCGAGGTGGCCCAGGAAGCCGACTTCTACGGCTCCATGGACGGCGCCAGCAAGTTCGTGCGCGGCGACGCCATGGCGGGCCTGGTTATCATGGTGGTCAACGTCATCGGCGGCCTGCTGATCGGCATGCTGCAGCACGGCATGGGCTTCGGCGATGCCGCGCGCACCTATACGCTGATGACCATCGGCGATGGCCTGGTGGCCCAGATCCCGGCGCTGGTGATCTCCACCGCGGCGGGCGTGACGGTCTCCCGGGTCAGCACCGACAAGGGCGAGGACGTCGGCCAGCAGATGCTCGGCCAGCTCTTTACCAACCCCCAGGTGATGATCCTGGCGGCGGTGGTGATGGGGCTTCTGGGCATGGTGCCCGGCATGCCCAACTTTGTCTTTCTGCTCTTCACCGGGCTGCTCGGCGGCCTGGCCTGGGCGCTGATCCGCAATGCGAAGCGGCAGGAGGTCAAGGAGGCGCTCGCCGAGAGCGAGCTGCCCCCGGCCCCCGAGGCCCCCGAGGCGAGTTGGGACGATGTCCAGCTGGTCGACACCCTCGGGCTCGAGGTGGGCCACCGGCTGATCCCGCTGGTGGACCAGCGCCAGGAGGGAGAGCTGCTCAGCCGCATCAAGGGGGTGCGCAAGAAGTTTGCCCAGGAGGTGGGGTTCCTGCCGCCGGTGGTCCACATCCGCGACAACCTGGAGCTCGGGCCCTCCACCTATGTGATCACCCTGAAGGGGGCGGAGATCGGTCGCGCCGAGGCCTTCCCCGGCAAGTGGCTGGCCATCGACCCCGGCCAGGTCTCCGGCGAGCTTGCCGGCACCCCCACCACCGACCCGGCCTTCGGGCTGCCGGCGGTGTGGATCGAGGCTTCCCAACGTGAGCACGCCCAGGTCTACGGCTACACCGTGGTGGACGCCAGCACCGTGGTGGCCACTCACCTCAACCACCTGATGCACCGCCACGCCGGTGAGATACTGGGCCGCGGCGAGGTGCAGAAGCTGCTCGACCGCCTGGGCGAGGAGCAGAAGTCGCTGGTCGAGGAGGTGGTGCCCAAGCTGGTATCTCTGACCATGTTCCAGCGCCTCCTGCAGAACTTGCTGGAGGAGGAGGTCTCGATTCGCGACCTGCGCACCATCCTGGATACCCTCGCCGAGCACGCCGGCCAGCAGGCCGATGTCGAGGAGCTGACCGCGCGGGTCCGCATCGGGCTTGGCCGCAGCATCGTCCAGCAGTGGTTCGGGGCCGAGCCTGAGCTCCGCGTCATCGGGCTGGAGGCGCAGCTCGAGCAGGTGCTGATGCAGGCGATGAACGGCAACGGCGCCCTGGAGCCCGGCCTCGCCGATACCCTGATGGCCCAGACGGAGCAGGCGCTGGGGCGTCAGGAGGCCAGCGGCGAGCCGCCGGTGCTGGTGGTGCAGCATAGCCTGCGCCCGGTGCTGGCCCGTTTCCTGCGCCGCCGGCTGCGCCACCTGGCGGTGCTCTCCCAGGCGGAGATCCCCGACGACCGCACCCTGCGCGTGACGCAGCTGGTGGGAGGACGCTGAGATAAGAGGCAGTTGAATCATGAGTGTGATGCGATTCACCGGCACCACCAGCCGCGAGGCGATGCGCCAGGTACGGGCCGCCCTGGGCGACGAGGCGCTGATCCTGGCCAACCGGCACACCGAGCAGGGCGTCGAGATCCTCGCCATGGCCGAAACGGGGGGAGCCGAGCCGGCCGTGGCCAGGCCGCGGCCTGTCGAGGCGCCGCCCCTTGTACCGACGCCGACGCCCGTCGCCCCGGAGGCGACCAGGGGGAGGGAGGAGGAGACCTTCCAGGCCATGAGTGCGCGTCTGCTGGCGGAGATGCAGGAGATGCGCAGCCTGCTGACCGTCCAGCGCGCCGAGGCGTCGCCCTCACCCCGGCAGCGGCTCATGCAGTGGCTGCTCGAGGCGGGGTTTTCGCGTGCGGTCGGCGAGGAGGTGCTGGAGGGGCTGCCGGAGTGCCTGGCGCCCGACGATGAGGCGACCTGGCTGGTGAATCGCCTGGCCGCGCGCCTGCTGGTCGAGGAGGACGAGCTGGCGCTGCTGGACCGCGGCGGCATCGTGGCCCTGGTGGGCCCCACCGGGGTCGGCAAGACCACTACCGCGGCCAAGCTCGCCGCCCGCTTCGTGATGCGCCACGGCCCGGACGCCGTGGCGCTGGTCTCCACCGACGGGTTTCGTATCGGCGCCCATGAGCAGCTGCGGATCTACGCCGAGCTGCTGGGCGTTCCCATGCATGGCCTCGATCTTGACCAGCCCCTGGAGACCCTGCACTTGGCGCTGGCCGACAGGCGCTTCGTGATCGTCGACACCGTGGGCATGAGCCAACGCGACCGGCGGGTCATCGACCAGCTGGCGAGGCTCAAGGGGGACACGCCAGTGCGCCCGCTGCTGGTGCTCAATGCCGTCAGCCAGCCGGAGGCGCTGGAGGAGGTGATCATCAACTACCGTCAGGCGGCCCGCGCCGCGGGCATGGCGCTGGATGACTGCCTGATCAGCAAGCACGATGAGGCGGGGCGCCTGGGACCGCTGCTCGACGCCCTGATGCGCCATGGGCTGCGTCTGCGGCTGGTGGCCCAGGGCCAGCGCGTCCCCGAGGACCTGGTGGTTATGGATGCCGCCACCCTGGTCAGCCAGGCGCTGGATGTGCGCAGCACGTCGATTCGCCCGGAGCCACCGGCCGCCGCCGCGCTGCTGCTGGGCCAGGGGCGTCGCGTCGCCACGCTGCTCTCGACCCTGCGCGAGCGGGTGCCGGGCTTTGCCGACCTGGCGCGGGTCTGGCAGCTGGCCGGAGTGCCGCCAGCGCTGCAGTCCGAGCGACTCGCGTCGCTGCTGGGGCAGGCCCGGCTGCCCGGTGGCAGCCGGGTCTGGATGCCGCGTACCCGCGTGCGTAACGAGGCCTGGTCGCAGCCCGATCTGGCCCTGGATGCCGCGGGGCAGTGGTCGGCCCTGCCGGTGCCGCAGCACCTGGCGCCCGCCGGGGAGCTGGAGCGACTGGTGGCGGCCGAGGAGGCCGGCCCGCTCGGCGCACACCTGCTGGCCGGGCTGCCCGGCCTCGAGGCCCGTACCTGGCTGGCCGAGCAGCAGCGGGACTGGATCGCCCAGGTGCGCGGCACCCAGCGAGTCGTGGTCGACGGCGAGCGTCAGCCGCTGGCTGCCCTGGCCGCTGTGATGTCGCCGCGGCAGCCGCGTGCGCTGCGCTGGCGGGGGCGCGAGGCACAGTTGGCGCTTAAGTCCTGTACGGTGGGCCTGGGGCGAGGGGAGACGGAGCCGCTGCGGGCCTGGGCGGGCGAGCTGGTGGATGCCTACAGCGGTCGCGTGCTGAAGCGTGGCTACTGGCTGTCGCCGGCGACCCTGCGCGGGCGCGCCGTCCCCCTGCTGGTGACCCAGCTCCTCGCGGAGGCGCTGCCGGCCCTGACGCGGCGCGCCACTCGCCGGCTCGTCGAGGCGGACCCGGCCATGGCCCCGGCGCTGCGCCTCACCCTGGCCGCCGGCCTGGCGAGCGTCGCCACCCGGCTCGAGGCGAGCGACGAGGCCTGGGTGCTCTCCCTGCGGGGTGAGCTCCTGGCGCTGCTGGCCGGCAGGAAGCGGGGCAGCGCCGAGACACTGCTCGAGGCGCTGCTGCAGCTCTGCCTCGCCCGCGAGGCGCTGCGCGAACTGGGAACCGTCGGGCTTGAGGGGCTGCACTGATATGACGATGGATCAAGCCTCAGGGCTTCGGCACTGGGCATCACGGCAGGAGCGGGACCTGGTCGGCTGTCCGACCCATGTGGCCGAAGCGTTGATCGCCCTGGCCGGGCAAGTGCCCGCGGCGAGCCGGGTGGCAGTGGCTCGCCGGGAGCCGCCGGCCGCACAGCTTGCGACTTCGACGGCCACCCTGCTGATCGTCGGCCTGCCGGCGCCCCAGCTGGAGCGCGCGCGGGAGCCGCTGGCCCACTGGCACGGCCAGGGGCGCCGCTGGGTCGGTGACCCGCGGCGCTGGCAGCTGGTGCCCGTGTCGGCAGACAGCCCCCACCTGCCGCTGCTGGCGGCCCAGCAGCCGCGCTGGGCACTCTGGGTAGAGGCCGACGCCGAGAGCTTTCGGCGGGCCTGGCGGCTGCTGCTGGCCCTGGCGGAGGGCGGTGGCCCGGGCAGGCTGCTGCTGCTGCATCCGCCGGGCCTCCGTCGCCCCGGCCTGCTCGACAACCTGCAGCAGGCCGCTGCCCACTACCTGGGCGTCGAACTGGTGGTGCTGGCATGAGCCGGCTGCGGGGGAGTTGGCTGGCCCTGGCCATGTTGACGCTGGCCATGCTGACGCTGGCCTCGCCGGTGTCGGCGGCAGGTAGCTGGGTCGGCCAGGCCGGGCCGGTCAGGGCGGTGCTGGCAGAGCGCAGCATGGCAAGCGCCACGATGCCACCACCGCCGGCCGTGACGGCAGGCGTCATCGAAGAGGTGAGCTGGCGCTACGGGGTGCCGGCCGGCCAGGTCGTGGTGGGCTGGCTCTGCCATCCGGGCGGCTGTGCGGAGCTTGCCTCGAGCGCCGGCAGCAGTCGGGCGCTGGCAGGGTTGCCCGCGACGGTCCCCCTGCACTTCCGGTTCGCCCTGGCACCGGGCCAGCGGACGGCGGTTCGGGTCAGCGACCTTCAGGTCATCGTCAACTATCGGTAGGGCAAGGCGAACGAGATGTATACCGCCAAGGGAAAGATCCAACAGAACGAGCTGCTGACCGAGTACCTGCCTCTGGTCAGGCGCCAGGCGCTGGCGCTGCAGGTGCGGCTGCCGGCCAGCATCGAACTCGATGACCTGATCCAGGCCGGTACGGTGGGGCTGCTGGAGGCGCTGAGCCGCTTCGATGCGGGGCAGGGGGCGAGCTTTGCCACCTTTGCCAGTCAGCGTATCCGGGGGGCGATGCTCGACGAGCTGCGCAGCCGTGACTGGCTGCCGCGCAGCGTGAGACGCAACGCTCGGGCGGTGGATGAGGCCGTCAGGCGCCTGGAACAGCGCTTCGCCAGGCCCGCGGAGGAGCACGAGATCGCCGCCGAGCTCGGGATGGAACTCGGCGACTATCGGCAGCTGTTGAGCGACACCAACTGCGGCCAGCTGCTGCCCTTCGAGGAGCTGGTGGCCGAGGGGCACGAGCAGGGGTTCGACAGCCCCCAGCGCAGCACCCCCTTCGCCGAACTGGTGGAGCATGAGCAACGCGAGCGCCTGGTGGAGGCCATCGCTGCGCTGCCGGAGCGCGAGCAGCTGCTGATGGCGCTCTACTATCAGGAGGAGCTGAACCTCAAGGAGATCGGGGCAGTGCTGGGGGTGACCGAGTCACGGGTGTGCCAGCTCCACAGCCAGGCGGTGAGTCGCCTGCGAGCCCGACTGCGCGATCAGGGCTGACGCCCCCGGGGCCGTGCCACATATAGGCCCGGGGCAGCCGTTCGCTGGCAGAATATCACTGCGCTAAGCGCATCGCGCCGCTAACGCCCGCTGCCGCTAACGCCCGCTAAAGAAAGGGCCGCAGTGGCCGATAAGCCCCAGTGTCCCTTCCCGCCACTGTGACCTTTTCTCACCCGGCAAGGAGCCGTGCATGAATCCCTCGACGCTTATCGGCATCTTCGCCAGCTGCGTGCTGCTGGCCAGCGTCCTGTTGTTCACGGCGGAGTCGCCGCAGAGCTTCCTGAACCTGCCGGGGCTGGCCATCGTGCTGGCCGGTACCATGGCGGCCACCTTCATCAGCTATCCCCTCAAGGAGGTGGTGCGGGTGGTGCGGCTGGTGGGGATCGTCTTTCGGCGCGAGAACACTTATACCCGCGACGACATCAAGGAGCTGGTGGACATGTCTCGGCTCTGGTTCAAGGGGGACGTGCGCGCCGTGGAGGCGGCCCTGGAGCATACCCGCAACCCCTTCCTGCGCACGGGTATCCAACTGGTCATCGCTAACACCAAGCCGGATGAGATCTATGACCTGCTGAGCTGGCGCATTGCCCGCCTGCGGGCGCGCGAGCAGGCCGAGGCGCAGATCTTCCGTACCATGGCAACCTATGCCCCCGCCTTCGGCATGATCGGCACCCTGGTCGGGCTGGTGAACATGCTGGAGGTCATGGAAGCCGGCGATCTGCATGTGATCGGCTCGCGCATGGCGGTGGCCCTGCTGACCACCTTCTACGGCATCCTGCTGGCCAACCTGGTGTTCAAGCCCATCGCGGTGAAGCTCGAGCGGCGCACCGAGGAGCGGCTCATCGCCATGAACATGGTGCTCGAGGGGATCTCCCTGATCACCAAGCGCCGCCTGCCCTCCTTCATCGAGGAGACCCTTAACTCCTTCGTGGCCAACTACCGCGACGAGATCCGCGAGCCCGGCAAGCCGCGGCCGCGCGACGGTGAGGCGGACCAGAGTGCTTGATCGCAACGTCAGGGAGGTACTGGCGCCCGGCGGCGCGGGGGAGGGCGACGGGGAGGCCTGGCTGGTCAGCTATCTTGACGTGCTGACGCTGCTGATCACGCTGTTCGTGCTGCTGCTCTCCATGGCGGGCAATGGCCTGGCGGTGAGCGGCAGCCAGCACGGTGGCGAGTCGACAAGACAGATCTCGCCGGTGGCGCAGTCGGCCGCGATTGCCGTGGCGGGAGGGCTGGGTCCCCTGGCAACCGGCGTTCAGCCACGCCATGATGGGCTGCAGCCGCGCTTTCAGGGGCTGGAAATCGAGGGGGTCAGCGTCGATCAAAGCGCCCAGGGCATCACCCTGCGCATTGATGACAAGCTGCTCTTCGCCAGCGGCCAGGCCGAGCTGATCGAGGGCGCGGACCAGGTGCTGCAGCGCCTGGTGGAGCTGATCCAGGAGTTCGACGGCGATGTCTCGGTGGAGGGGCACACTGACAACATTCCCATCTCCACGGCACGCTTTCCCTCCAACTGGGAGCTGTCCACCGCGAGGGCTATCTCGGTGCTGCGCTATCTGGCCGAGGCGGGCGTCGAGGAGGCGCGACTGCGTGCGGTCGGCTACGCGGAGACCCGGCCCCTGGAGAGCAATGCGACCGCCGAGGGACGCGCGGCCAACCGGCGGGTGGAGCTGCTGCTTCACCAGCAGCCACGCTGACATGACCAAAAAGCGCGACAAGCCTCGGCACTTCAGGCCGAGGAAGGATAGCGCGGGCGCCTCAGGCGCCCTATACTACTGGATATAAATGGCTATGTTGGTATCTGCTGTTGGCGTGCTTTAAAAATACTGTATATACTACTGTATATCCAGTATTTCTCTGGAGCACGCCATGAAACAAACAGATCTCAAGGTCCTCGAAAAGACATTGGCAAGCCTGCCTACCCATATCAAGAAATACTTGGTAGATCAGATGCTTGGGCAAATCAACTCCCAAGCGAATACCCTGCTCGACACCGCGAGAACTCACCTTCCCTGTCCCCATTGTGGCACTGAAGAGCCTACCAAATGGGGTCGCGCCGGTGGCCTGCAGCGATATCGCTGCAGGAATCCCGACTGTCGCAAGACATTCAATGCTCTAACCGGCACGCCCTTGGCCAAACTGCAGCACCGCGATAAGTGGTTCAACTACCTGCGCTGCATGCGAGACAGTCTGACGTTGCGCGTCTCGGCGGCCCGAGTAGGTATCGATTTGAAGACGTCTTTCCGCTGGAGACATCGCTTCCTAAAAACAAGCGCTGAAGAAAACGCTAACCCACTATCCGGCATCATCGAGGTAGACGAAACCTTCTTCCTGGAGTCCTGTAAAGGGAAGCGAAATATCACTCACCGGAAACCCAGAAAGCGTGGAGGGCAAGGTAAAAAGAGTAAAAAAGCGGATAGGATTCCGGTACTTATTGCACGTGATCGCAATGGGAAGCTCAGTGAGCTAGTGGATCCGACACTTCAAAAGTCGACTGTCCACGAATTTCTGTCACCGATTATCGACCGCGACTCAATTTTATGCTCTGACGGACACAGTTGGTATAAAACTTTCTCTGCTGACCATGGCATTGCCCATCATCGACTTATCACACTCGATAACCAGCGCGTGCTCGGCAAGGAATATCACATTCAGAACGTGAACGGCTACATGAGCCGATTGAAGGGTTGGATGTCGCGTTTCCACGGGGTGGGGACTGCGTACTTATCCAATTACCTGGCATGGCGACGGTTGTTTGAAACCGCGAGGCCAACCGAGGAAGCGTGGTTTCGCATAGCGATAGGCAAAGACCAACAACAGATACCAACATAGCCATATAAATACAGCTTCGGGTCACTATGCAACGCCTCCAAGCCTTCAAATACGAACTGATGCCCAACGGCGAGCAGGTGCGGAAAATGCGCCAGTTTGCCGGCATG
>NZ_QGTM01000026.1 GCF_003182195.1 Halomonas sp. A11-A | reverse complement strand
CAAAGAATTCGGCCAGAAATGGCTAAGTCACTGAATTCTCATGCCATGAGTGCCGATTTCAGGCCAAAATCGGACTGGAAGTGTCGAACTCGGGGCCACCGCCATCGCCTCCAAACCAGCCCTCCTCAAGCTCGCTCAGTATGGCCGGGTCATGAACAAAGGCTGAGGCACCACCACCGTTCATCGTGATGTAAGAGTCACCCAGGTCAAACCCATCCGCCGTTTGCTGTCCATCAGGGTTAGCCGGCAGATGAACCAGCGCCCCGCGCAGGGACCCGGAGCCACCGCCGTTATAGATGATGTTTTCTCCCCGGACCAGGATCACACCCTCATAGTAGTTGTAGCCGTCCCAGTAAAAGTCACCGTCAACGACCAGCAGTCCACCCGAAGACTCGCCGTCGGCATAGCAGGACGGCACATCTCCTTCCTTCTCCTCCCCTTCCCGGAGAGCGCAGCTTCCGCCGTAGTACTTCACATTACTGTGGTGAGAGTATTTGGCAAAATCCACAAGGGCGGCTATCTGAGCAAGCTCCTCGTCACTATACTGCATGGCCTGAACCAGCTCATCATCGACGGTCGCACGGTTCCCCTCGTTATTGGCAGAGAACGTGATGTCCTCCACATCACCGGGGTTCTGAACGGCGATGGAGTAGCCTTCGTTGTCGCCCCCCACTCGGGTGATGGTGAACGGACGGCTATTGGTATGGCTGAAGCCCTCTACGTTGCCGAGCAGCGTAATGGGGTCGAAATCAGCAAGGCCGGGGCCGCGATAGTCCTCCAGCACCAGCACGCTCAGCGGCTCGCTTACCGCAATGACCCTGTCGCTGTCGGCAACGGCTCCCATGGCCAGGATATAGGTGACACCACCAATCCTGGCGTAGCGGTAGTGGCACTCGACATTCCCGGAGCAGGCATCGGAGCTCAATACCTAGCCATTGAATTCGGCATCATTACCGAAGCCCTGCCAGCCCAGGCTGGAAAGCTCCGCCAGGGACAGGCTGACAGAGACAAAGTCATCAGGGCCCTCCAGCGCCCCAAAGCCGGCACAGGCCGCCTTCTCCGCCCCCATCTGGGCATCCGCCTGCGCCCTGTAGTTGCCCGCCAGCCGCTCATCCACCTGGGAGGACTGCATCATGGACAGGCCTACCATCAGGGCAATCGCCAGCAAGGCGAGAACCACTACTAATGCTGCGCCAAGCCTCTTATTCATGCACCCTCACAAGAAGATTATTAGTTAAAAACCACACCACCCAAGATTGAAGGCCAGGCACATAAAATTAAAGCTATGGAACCAATAGAGCACAATATCCCCAACCCAAGATTTTAGCACCAAAAAATTAAAATACGCACCCTCAAAACCAGCCCTTAATCTCCCAACCAGAGTCACCCTCACTTGAACCTGATGCTCTGTTCACAAGATCAATGGCAGCTTGACTATACCTTACGGCCGTATTTCCTGAAATATCTACATCAGGAACCTCTAGGTCATCGCTATAAGCCCCCTCAAGCGTGACTATTGTACCATAGACTCTCGGAGTTCCGTTATATTCAATTCTCGCGCCCGGCTCAACTATAACAACCCCCTCATGATGGCCATTCCCAGAAAGGTCAAAAGTAGCCCCTGCCCTTACAACAATAACGCCGACTGTATTCACATTTCCCGTACCCCTCGTCACCTTACCTTGGACAATCTCAACGAAAGCGGGGGAAGCTCTATCATTAAGGGAAGGCACAGTATCACCATCAAAAAACCTATCCGTGAAACTAATCGCACTAACATAATCAAGCCAGTCGTCTTTAGTCATAGCGCCTTCAAGAGGCTCAGTACGACAGTCCTTATACTCGCCAATAACATCTGGATAATAACACTTATCTCTATCATTTTCCTCCACCCCCGAAGGCCCTGAATTACATGCACCACCATTACAACCAGGATCACTTGGGGTCATGTGATCAATGCCAGTTAAATCAGAAGATCCTTTAATCCTGTAAGAGCAAAAAGTACCATAACACTGATGAGCAGCTTGCGGGCCTAAAAAATACCCGCCCCTATTAACACGAACAACCAAAGGGGAGCTTTCCGAAACAACACCAGCGCCCACTACAACCACAGCACCAATAGCAACAATATACTTTTCATCACCATCTTCAAAGTACCGATATAAACACTCAACATTTCCCTCGCAGCCCCCGTCCCCACCGACACCCACAAAATCCACCCAGCGCAAACTTTCCAAACCGGTGCTGTTCAAGTCAGAAACGTCTTCCCAATCTGCATTTCTTACATTTTCCCATCCAGCAGCTGCTGCTGTTTCCGCCCCCATCTGAGCATCCGCCTGAGCCTTGTAATTCCCCGCCAGTCTCTCATCAACCTGCGAGGCCTGCATGCTGGACAGACCCACCATCAGCGAGATAGCAAGCAGTGACAGCACTACTACCAAAGCTGCTCCGTTCTGACGTTTCATCACCATACTCCATGAAGCTCACGGCTTCGTAGAAAACCTATCAGTTACTACCACTGCTCGTGACTGCCGCCGTACGATTGACGGCATGGAAAATAAACTCATCTGACTCGCTTCCTCCATCGGTCGCAATCAAATCAAAGAAAACAACCCACACACCATCTACGTTGCCAGCCTCCACATGAAAGCCATCATTAGGCCCGTCAGGATTAAAGGCTGACACTAACGTGTCCGGCCCACTACTAGATACGCCACTAGATACGCCACAAACTTGCGAGAGCCGAAAATCACCACCTGACAAGAAATACGTTTTCACCACAGCTTGACCAGCAAAGCATCCTGCAAGATCACCGCGATTAGAAACAGTCAGCTCGAGTGAATTATTGTCAAAAGCAATACTGCCGGGGTTCGCCCGCCGAATATCTCTAAGCAATGTCTCAACGGCGAAATTAACCGCTGCCTGCTTTTCGCTGAGCGTTTCCACCTGGCGATTGGTCTGAAAGACGGTCAAGAATAACTGGCCGGCACCCAGGATGATGATCAGACCGATCACCATAGCCACCATCAACTCGACTAGGGAGAAACCACTATTTCGCTTCATGGCTGAACTCCCGGCAAACGCACCGTATACTGGAATACGGGGTCGACCTCTTCACCAAATCTACTGTCCGACCACTGAACCGATATATCGAACTCACACTCTTCATTCGGTGATCCCGGCGGTGTCACTGCTGCTAGCACGAGCCCCGGGAGGTACCCTTCCCAGGTATCATGCCAGCTTTCCTCGCCGCCAAAACCTTTAGCGTCGGACCAGGACGGACATACTCTATTCCCGACTTCCGCCATCCTGGCCCACAGTCTTTCCTGCGCATCCTGCGCCGCCAAGGAGGCAATGGAGCGCTGATAGGCCGTATGAGCGCCTTGGAGCGCCTTTAGCTGCATAGCGGCGACGCCCAGCATGCCGATGGAGAGCACCAGCAAAGCAACCAATGCTTCTATCAAAGTAAAGCCACGCTCGACTGATGTCCTGGAAGCCACTATGCCCCACCTCCCACTCTTCCCATTGCGCTGACACTGATAGTGCGATCACCCACACCTGAAAATTTATTACTGAGAGATAGATCACACCCAGAAGAGCAGGAGCCAGACGGCTTACCAAGCGGTCCAAAGGTAACAGAAAAACCATCCGTCAATGATGTTCGCTCGTCTTTACCAGATCGCTGGCGCAATACACCTCCATCAGAAATCTGATATACCCAAGGCTCTGACTGCGTAACAGAAAACGTCACGTCGATGCGCCGCTTAACTGCCTCACTCCTGGCAAAATTAAGACCAGAAAGCACTTCATTGTAGTCAGAAGCCACTCTACTCGTTGCCATCATGCGTTGAAATCCGGGCACTGCGACGGTCTCTAAAATTACGGCTACCGCCAATGTGACCAAGAGTTCAATAAGCGTAAAGCCGCGCACTTTTGACATAACGTTACCAACATCCTTCAGGGCCACGCGTCCCATCACTGCTCTGGGTAAGAGCCCTACAATCTGCTGGAGATGTTGGAACTCGTGTCCCCCCAGAAGCCTCTAGCGTATATGTTGCACCGGGTGTTGTGCCGTCGAGGAACCCGATTTTCGGGTAAACACCTTCAGGCGATGAAGTCGTCTGCAGGCATGCTTCTTGATATTCGTAATTCTGTGTATAACACCGCTCCATTTCCCCGGCTGCCTGCATAAGGCCCGCCTGACCATCTGAAAGGCGTGAACGCTCCACATATCCCTGATAGCTGGGTATGGCAATTGCCGCCAAGATCCCGATCACGGCTACCGCAATCATCAGTTCGATGAGGGTAAAGCCGGCGCTGCGCCGGGTGCTGCCTGTGGGGCTCTGGGGCCTGCGTCGGGTGCTGGGTGGGGTCACGCCGCGCCTCTCTTGCGTTCATTACGTTTGGTTTCAGTATGTATCAGGAATAGGGTTTTCGATAGGGTGCCGGGGCAAAAATGCCCGGATGGTAAGCGATGGCTTACAGTGTAGCGCTTGGTACGCAAGGAAGCAGGCGTGTGGCGTAATTGCCGGGCGCCTGTCGGCGCCTCACCGCTGCGCGGTGTTCGCCCGGGGAACCCGGGCTCCCACCAGTAGTCCCGCTGCTGGAGGTTCAATGCAGGCTCAACCACCAATAACAACGCCGCCGTCATGGCGATGACGGCGGCGTTGTTGTTGGTGCACGCCTCGGGCGCGCTACTCGCTGACGATCACCCGCTCGCGCAGCTCCCGGGGCATCGAGAAGGTGATGGTCTCCTCGCGGCCGGCGAGCTCCTCGGGGGCGGCGGCCTGCTCGGCTCGGCGTTGTCGATCACCCGTGGCGATGTTCTCTGATGTACTGCTTCAGAGCTTGGTCAATGCGTCGCTGCCAACCTTCCCCCCCTGCCTTGAAGTGTTCAATCACTTCCGGTGATAAACGGATCGACGTCTTTACCTTCGTCGGCGAGCGCTGCTTGCCACGCTGGCCGATGGTGCGCTGCAGGTTTGCGGGAAGGACCTCCGACATCGGGCGCATACGCTTCACATCGGCGTCGGTGAGCTCGCTAACCTCTCCGTCCTTATCCGTGAGTCGCATTTTCATAGCGGCGTACCTCCCGTGGGTTAGCCTTCCTCAGGCTGATGACTCGAATCCCGTCCTCGATTGGCGTAAAGCACACCACATGCACGCGCTGGCCAATCTTCCCCAAAGCGATAAACCGGCGCTCTGGGTACTCGAAACGGTTGTCTTCCGTGAAGACGGCACCCTCCCAGTCAAAGTGCTCTACCGCAGTGAAGGGTAGACCGCGATCCTGTTGGTTTCGAGCACTCTTGTTGGGATCGAAGTCGATGATCATGGCTTTTATTGTATGGACAAAAAGAGGCGAAGGAAAGTTCTATCGCCCAGCAGGACCGAGCTCCATGGTCATCATGACTCGCTGACGATCACCCGCTCGCGCAGCTCGCGCGGCATGGAGAAGGTGATGGTCTCGGCGCGGCCGTCGAGCTCCTCGGGGGCGGCGGCGCCCAGCGCCTGCAGGCGGGCGATCACGCCCTGCACCAACACCTCGGGGGCGCTGGCGCCGGCGGTGACACCGATAGCGTTGACGCCCTCGAGCCAGGCGGGATCGATCTGCTCGGCGCTGTCGATCAGGTAGGCGGGGGTGCCGACCCGCTCGGAGAGCTCGCGCAGACGGTTGGAGTTGGAGCTATTGGGGCTGCCCACCACCAGCACCAGGTCGCTGCTGGCAGCCAGCTCACGCACGGCGTCCTGGCGGTTCTGGGTGGCGTAGCAGATGTCGTCCTTGCGCGGGCCCTCGATCTGCGGAAACTTGGCGCGCAGGGCGTCGATCACCCGGGCGGTGTCGTCCATGGAGAGGGTGGTCTGGGTGACGAAGGCGAGCTTGCTCGGGTCCTTGACCTCGAGCTTGGCGACATCCTCCTCGTCCTCCACCAGGTAGATGGCGCCGCCATGGGAGGTGTCGTAGCGCCCCATGGTGCCCTCCACCTCGGGGTGCCCCTCGTGGCCGATCAGGATGCACTCCTGGCCACGCCGGGCGTAGCGCAGCACCTCCATATGTACCTTGGTGACCAGCGGGCAGGTGGCGTCGAACACCTTGAGGCCGCGGCGCTCGGCCTCCTCCTGCACGGCGCGGGAGACGCCGTGGGCGGAGAAGATCACGATGACGTCGTCGGGCACCTCGTGGAGCTCCTCGACGAAGATGGCGCCCCGGCTGCGCAGGGTGTCCACCACGAACCGGTTGTGGACAACTTCATGGCGCACGTAGATGGGTGCCCCGAAGACATCCAGCGCCCGGTTGACGATCTCGATGGCGCGGTCGACGCCGGCGCAGAAACCACGCGGGTTGGCCAGCCGGATCTGCACGGAGTTAGCTTGCATGATTATCTGCCTTGATGCGTCGGGGGCATCTGCGGGTTGATTCGTTGGGGGCTGACCGCCGGGGCGCCTGCGGCGCCATTCGCCGGGCAAAGCCCAGCTCCCACCAGTAGACCGTAGTCTTCGTGACACTACCTAACCCCCTGAGAGGGCTCCGGTGGCGCTGGCCATCGCCGCTCAGTGCGTCGTGGCGGGCTTCACGTCCAATACTTCCACCTCGAAGGTCAGGGTACGCCCGGCCAGCGGGTGGTTGAAGTCCACGTCCACCATCTCGCCCTCGATGGCGCTGATCACGCCGGGCAACTCGCCGCCGGAGGGGTCGGAGAAGGACATCACGGTGCCTACCTCCAGCGCCTCGTCGCCGAAGTCGTCGCGTTTCAGGCGCTGGATGTTCTGGGGATTGCGCTGGCCGAAGGCGTGCTCCGGGGTGATCTCGAAGCTTGCGCTCTCGCCGGCGGCCATGCCCTTCATGGGGTGCTCGAAGCCGGGCGGCAGGTTGCCGTCGCCCACCTGGAAGGTGGCCGGGGCCTTGTCGCGGGTGGAGTCCACCACGGTGCCGTCTTCCAGCTTGAGGGTGAAGTGCAGGGTGACTTCCATGCCCTCGTCGATGCGATAGTCGCTCATTGCGCTCTCTCTATCAGGAATTGCGTTGCCGCACGCGGCGCTTCTCCCCGAACACCGACTCCCAGATCAGGCCGATGGCCCCCAGGGTGATGCCGATGTCCGCGACGTTGAAGGCCGGGTAGTACCAGCCGGCGACGTGGAAGGAGAGGAAGTCCACCACGTAGCCGTGCACCAGGCGGTCGTAGAGGTTGCCCAGGGCGCCGCCGATGATGGCCGCGAGCGAACACGCCAGCAGCGTCTCGTCGCGCTTCAGCCGGGTCAGCCAGAGGGTCAGGCCGACGCTGGCCCCCACCGCGATGACGGCGAAGAACCAGCGCTGCCAGCCGGGATGGTCGGCCAGGAAGCTGAAGGCGGCGCCAGTGTTGTGGAGCAGCGTCAGGTTGAAGAAGGGCAGCACCTCCACCGGCCGGGCGTACTCCAGCCAGGCGCTGGCGGCGTACTTGGTGGCGAGGTCCAGCACGATGATCGCCACGGAAAGCCAGAGCCAGCGCAGCGGGCGCTGCATGGGCGGCACCCCTGGGGGGTTGGCGGGGGCGTGCTTAGCATGCGAATCAGGCATAGAGGCGCGTCTCACCGGGGCCCTCAGGCAAGTTGCTCACACAGCGGCCGCACAGCTCCGGGTGCTCGGCGTGGCTGCCCACGTCCTCGCGGTGGTGCCAGCAGCGCTCGCACTTTTTGTGGCCGCTTGCGGCCACGGCCACCTTCAGGCCGGCAAGCTCGGTGGCCTCGGCGCCCTCGGCCTGCTCACCCTCGGCCAGCGGCCTGAGGGTCACGTCGCTGGTCAGCATCACGAAGCGCAGCTCGTCGCCCAGCTTGGCCAGGGTCGCGTGGAGGGTGTCGTCCACGTAGAGGGTGACCTCGGCGGCCAGGCTGCCCTTGATGGTCTTGGCGTTGCGGGCGTCCTCCAGGCACTTGTTCACCGCCTGCTTCACCTCGAGCACCTGCTCCCAGAAGTCTCGGCCCATGGCGGCCTCTTCGGGCAGGGTGGCGAGGCCCTGGTAGTAGGTCTCCAGAAGCACGCTGTCGCCGCGCTCGCCGGGGATGTTCTCGAAGATCTCCTCGGCGGTGAAGCTGAGGATCGGGGCGACCCAGCGGGCGAGCGCCTCCACCACGTGGTAGAGGGCGGTCTGGGCGCTGCGCCGCGCCAGGGAGTCGCGCTGGGTGGTGTACTGGCGATCCTTGATCACGTCCAGGTAGAAGCCGCCCAGCTCCCGGGCGCAGAAGCCGTGGACCTGCTGGTAGACGTCGAGGAAGCGGTACTCCTGGTAGGCCTTCTCGATGCGCGCCTGCAGCTGGGCGGCGCGGTCCACCACCCACTGGTCCAGGGCCAGCATCTCGCCGAAGGCCACGGCGTCGCGGCTCGGCTCGAAGCCGTTGAGGTTGGCGAGCAGGAAGCGCGCGGTGTTGCGGATACGGCGGTAGACGTCGGCGGTGCGCTTCAAGATCTCGTCGGAGACCGCCATCTCGTTGCCGTAGTCGGTGGAGGCGACCCACAGGCGCAGGATGTCGGCGCCGAGCTTGTCCACCACCTCCTGGGGGGCCACCACGTTGCCCATCGACTTGGACATCTTGCGGCCTTGGGCGTCCACGGTGAAGCCGTGGGTGAGCAGCCCGCGGTAGGGCGGGTGGCCGTCGATGGCGCAGCCGGTGAGCAGCGAGGAGTGGAACCAGCCGCGGTGCTGGTCGGAGCCCTCCAGGTAGAGGTCGGCGCGGGGGCCGGCCTCGTGGCCGTGGGGGTGCGAGCCGCGCAGCACGTGGCGGTGGGTGGTACCGGAGTCGAACCAGACGTCCAGGGTGTCGGTGACCTTCTCATAGTCGCCGGCCTCGTCACCGAGCAGCTCCGCCGGATCGAGGCGGAACCAGGCATCGATGCCCTCCTTCTCGACGCGCTTGGCGGCCTCCTCCATCAGCTCCACGGTGCGCGGGTGCAGTTCGCCGGTGGCCTTGTGCAGGAAGAACGGGATCGGTACACCCCAGTTGCGCTGGCGGGAGATGCACCAGTCCGGGCGGTTGGCGATCATGCTGTGCAGGCGCGCCTGGCCCCAGGCCGGGGTGAACTGGGTGGCCTCGATGCCCGCGAGCGCCCGCTCGCGCAGGGTCTTGCCGTCCTTGCCCTTCACGTCCATGCCCACGAACCACTGGGCGGTGGCGCGGTAGATCAGCGGGGTCTTGTGGCGCCAGCAGTGCATGTAGCTGTGGGTGATCGGCTCGTGGTGCATCAGCGCGCCGACCTCGCGCAGCTTCTCGACGATCTGCGGGTTGGCCTTCCAGATCATCTGGCCGCCGAAGTAGGGCAGGTCGTCGGCGTAGACGCCGTTGCTCTGCACCGGGCTCAGGATCTCCTCGAAGGCCATGCCGTGCTCGCGGCAGGTGACGAAGTCATCCATGCCATAGGCGGGGGCGGAGTGGACGATGCCGGTGCTGCCCACCTCGGCCTCGACGTAGTCGGCGAGATAGACCGGCGAGAGGCGATCATAGAAGGGGTGGCGGAAGCGGATGCCGTCGAAGGCCTCGCCGCGGGTGGTGGCGATCACCTCGCCGGTAAGGCCGTAGCGCTCTAGGCACGATTCCACCAGCTCCTCGGCCAGCACCAGCAGCCGCTCGCCGGTATCCACCAGGGCGTAGGTGAACTCGGGGTGGACGTTGAGCGCCTGGTTGGCGGGGATGGTCCAGGGGGTGGTGGTCCAGATGACGATGGCGGCGGGCTTGGGCAGCGCAGCCAGGCCGAAGGCGGCGGCCAGGCGGTCGGCGTCCTCCACCGGGAAGGCCACGTCGATGGCGTCGGATTTCTTGTCGGCGTACTCCACCTCAGCCTCGGCCAAGGCGGAACCGCAGTCGAAGCACCAGTTGACGGGCTTGAGGCCCTTGAAGACGTAACCGGCCTCGACCATCTCGGCGAGTGCGCGGATCTCGCCCGCCTCGTTGGCGAAGTCCATGGAGCGGTAGGGGTTCTCCCAGTCGCCCATCACGCCCAGGCGCACGAAATCGGCCAGCTGGCCCTGGATCTGCTCGCCGGCGTACTCGCGGCACAGCTCGCGGGCGCGCTCGGCGGCCAGGTGCTTGCCGTGGGTGGTCTCGACCTTGTGCTCAATGGGCAGGCCGTGGCAGTCCCAGCCGGGCACGTAGGGGGCATCGAAGCCGGCCAGGTTCTTCGACTTGACGATGATGTCCTTGAGGATCTTGTTGACGGCGTGACCGATGTGGATGCTGCCGTTGGCGTAGGGGGGGCCATCGTGCAGCACGAACAGCGGCTTGCCCCGGCGCTCCTCGCGCAGGCGGTGGTAGAGGTTCTTCTCCTGCCACTCGGCCAGGCGCTCCGGCTCGCGCTTGGGCAGCATGCCGCGCATCGGGAAATCGGTTTCTGGCAGGTTCAGAGTGTGCTTGTAGTCGCTCATATCCTGGGGGTCAGCCGTCGTCGTGGTCGGCGGGGGTCCCCGCCGAGGAATCGGAAGTCACGGCCTCGCGCGCCAGCGGCGCCGATGCCAGAGGAAGAGAATCATCGTTGTTCAGGCCGAGGCGCGAGGCGCCGGCTTCGGGGCGCTGTGAAACAGAAGCACCGGTTTTGGGGTGCTGTGAAACAGAAGCGCCGGCTTCGGGGCGCTGTAATGAGTGCTCGGCAAAGTAGGCCCGGGCGCGGCGCTGGTCGGCGGTGATCTGCTGCTTGAGGGCGTCGAGGTGCTCGAACCTCACCTCGCCGCGCAGCTTGGCGCAGGGGAAGACCCGCAGGCGCTGGCCGTAGAGGTCGCCGTCGAAGTCGAACAGGTGCACCTCCAGCACCGGCCGGGTGCTGCCCACCGTGGGGCGCCAGCCGATATTGGCCACGCCGGGCAGGCGGCGGCCGTCGGGCAGCTCGCTGACCACCGCATAGACGCCCTGCAGGGCCAGGGAGCGCACCGGCTGGGGCAGGTTGGCGGTGGGCACGCCGATGGTGCGGCCGAGCTTCTGGTCCGCCACCACGCGCCCGCCCAGCCGATAGGGCCGACCCAGCAGCCGGGCCGCCGCCTCGAAGTTGCCGCTGGCCAGCAGGGTGCGGATGCGCGTGCTGGAGACCCGGTCGTCGTCGACGGTGAAGGTGCGGGTGTGCTCGACGCTGAAGCCGTGCCGCTCGCCCACCTCGGTGAGCAGGTGGAAGTCGCCGCGGCGATCGCAGCCGAAGCGGAAGTCGTCGCCCACCACCAGGTGGCGCACGCCGAGGCCCTCGATCAGCACCTTCTCGATGAAGGCCTCGGCGGTGAGGCCGCGCAGGGCATCGTTGAAGGGCAGGCAGAGCACCCGTTCCACCCCCGCCTCGCCCAGCAGGCGCACCTTGTCACGCAGCAGGGTGAGGCGCGGCGGCGCCTGGTCGCCGGCGAAGAACTCCCGGGGCTGGGGCTCGAAGACCACCACGGTGACCGGCAGCTGCAGCTTGGCGGCCTGCTCCCGGCACTGCTCGAGGATCGCCTGGTGGCCGCGGTGGACGCCATCGAAGTTGCCGATGGTGGCCACGCAGCCGCGGTGCTCGTCGCGCAGGTTGTGCAGTCCTCGGATCACTTGCATGGCGTTGCTCGAGCCCTGCTGGCTGGGTGAATGGCGAAAGGTGAGTGGCGAAAGGATGGTCATAAAGTGAGAGATTATACCGGACCGCCGGCCCCTTGACAGCCGGGCCGGCCTGGTCTTCCGACGATCAGCTCTTCATCTTGAAGTGCCGGATGCGCACGCCGGTCAATGCGAGCCAGGCGAAGTAGACGCCGGCGCCGGCCACCACCAGGGCGCCCAGCCAGGCCACCCGGGTCCAGACGCTCCAGCCGAGCCAGACCTGCCAGTCGGGCGAGATCAGCCACAGGCCGAGCCCCATCACCGCACAGCCGCCCAGCAGCTGCACCGCGTAGCGGCCCCAGCCGGGCTGGAACACCAACACCCGCTCCTTGTGCAGCAGCCAGCCCAGCAGGCCGGCATTCAGGAACGCCGAGAGCGCCGTGGCCAGCGCCAGGCCGGCGTGGGCCAGGGGCCAGATCAGGATCAGGTTGAAGACCATGTTGGCGACCATGGCAATGATGCCGACCTTCACCGGCGTGCTGGTGTTCTGGCGGGCGAAGAAGCCCGGCGCCAGCACCTTGATCAGCATGAAGGCCACCAGGCCAAACGCATAGGCCCGCAGGCTCATCGCCGCCATAGCGATGTCGTGCTCGGTCATGGCGCCGTAGTGGAACAGCGAGATCAACAGCGGCTCGGCCAGTATCGCCAGCGCCAGGGCCGCCGGCAGGCCGAGCAGCAGCACGGCGCGTATCGCCCAGTCGAGCATCTCGCTGAAGTGCTGGCCGGACTGGGCGGCGTGGCGCTTGGAGAGCGCCGGCAGGATGACGGTGCCGATGGCGATGCCGAAGACTCCCAGCGGGAGCTCCACCAGGCGGTCGGAGTAGTAGAGCCAGGAGACGCTGCCGGGTGCCAGCAGCGAGGCGAGGATAGTGTCGAGCAGCAGGTTGATCTGGGAGACCGAGACGCCGAACAGCGCCGGCGCCATCAACACCATGATCTGCTTCACCCCGGGGTGGACGAAGCTCGGCCAGGGCCGGGGCATCAGCCCCAGGCGCACCAGGAAGGGCACCTGGAAGGCGAGCTGGGCGACGCCGGCGATCAGCACCCCCCAGGCCAGCGCCATGGCCGGCTCGGTCATCAGCGGGGTGAGCAGCAGGGCGGCACCGATCAGCGAGAGGTTGAGCAGCACCGGGGTGAAGGCCGGGATGGCGAAGCGGTTCCAGGTGTTGAGCACGCTGCCGGCGAAGGCCGTCAGCGAGATCAGCAGCAGGTAGGGAAAGGTGAGCCGCAGCATGTCGGCGGTGAGCGCGAGCTTGGCGGGGTCGCGGCCGAAGCCCGGGGCGAACACCCACACCAGCCAGGGGGCGGCGACCATGAACAGCGCGGTGAGCAGCGCCAGCACCACGGTGAGGCTGCCGGAGACGGCATCGAGCAGTTCGCGCACCTCGCGCTTGCTGCCGCGGGTGGCATACTCCGAGAGCACCGGCACGAAGGCCTGGTTGAAGGCCCCCTCGGCGAACAGCCGGCGCATGAAGTTGGGGATCTTGAAGGCAACGAAGAAGGCGTCGGCGCCGCTGCCGGCGCCGAACAGGGTGGCCACCACCACGTCGCGCACCAGGCCCATGACCCGGGAGAGCATGGTCATCACGCTGACCACCAGGCCCGAGCGCATCAGCCCGCCGGCCTTGGGGGCCACCACCTTGTCGTTCTCGCCCACCGGGGTGGGGGGCGTCTGCTCGCGATCCGTCACGTCTGCGTCCTCACCTGTAGGGCAGCCACAAAAAAACCGGCCGCAGCCGGTCTTTCTGCTGGAGGCCCGCCCTCAGGGGCGAGTCACTCCGATGGCATCCGGTCTGCTCAGGCAGCCAGCGCCTTGACGCGAGCGTTCAGGCGGCTCTTCAGACGCGCGGCGCGCTTCTTGGAGAGCACGTCCTTGTCGGCGATGCGGTCGATGACACGCTGCGCCTGCTGGAACTCGGCCATGGCCACGGCGTGGTCGCCGCCGTTGATCGCCTTGATGACGCGCTTGATGTAGGTGCGCACCATGGAGCGCTGGCTGGACTTCAGGACGCGACGCTGCTCTGCCTGACGGGCGCGCTTGCGGGCTTGCTTGCTGTTTGCCACTTGATGTCTCCTTGGAGATTCTTCGCCGCCCGTGTGATGACGGCATCGATAACGTATTGATCCGGCAGAAAAGTACGCGACTTTCCGCCGGCTTGGCCATCTGGCCGACCGCTTGACATCAGCGATCGTTCACGGGCCGTGTCTGAGAGGATGGCGTATCCTACCACAGCCCGCGCCGCGCTTGCCATAGCTGCTTTCCCGGCACGGGGCGTTGGGGGCAGGCCGAAGAGCAGCCGCGCTGCGCTGCTACAGCACCACCAGGTTGTCGCGGTGGATCAGCTCCGGGGCCTCCATGAAGCCGAGGATCGCCTCGATCTGGTGGCTCGGCTTGCCGAGCAGGCGCGCGGCGTCATCGGCGCCGTAGTTGACCAGGCCCTTGGCCACGCGCTCGCCGGCCTCGTCGACGCAGAGCACCATGTCGCCGCGGCGAAACTGCCCCGCCACCGCCTTGACCCCCACCGCCAGCAGGCTGGAGCCGCTCTCGCGCAGCACCTTCACCGCCCCGGCATCCAGGGTCAGGGTGCCGCGCACCTGCAGCTGGCCGGCCAACCAGCGCTTGCGCGCCGCGATGGGGGCCTGGTCCGGCCGCAGCAGGGTACCCAGGCGCTCGCCCGCCATCAGCCGGGTGAGCACCTCGGGCTGACGGCCGCTGGCGATGGCGGTGAAGGCGCCGGAGCGCGCCGCCAGGTGCGCGGCGCGGATCTTGGTCACCATGCCGCCGCGGCCGAGCGCCCCGCCGCCGCCGGCCACCGCGGCCAGCGCCGGGTCGTCGGCGCGCCCCTCATGGATCAGCCGCGCCTCGGGGTTGCTGCGCGGGTCGGCGTCGAACAGCCCCTCCTGGTCGGTGAGGATGATCAGCGCATCGGCCTCCAGCAGGTTGGCCACCAGGGCGCCCAGGGTGTCGTTGTCGCCGAAGCGGATCTCGTCGGTGACCACGGTGTCGTTCTCGTTGATCACCGGCACCACCCGCAGGTCGACCAGGGTGCGCAGCGCCGAGCGGGCATTGAGGTAGCGCTTGCGGTTGGAGAGGTCGTCGTGGGTCAGCAGCACCTGGGCGGTGAGCAGGCCGTGGCGGGCGAAGTGGCCCTCGTAGCACTCGGTGAGGCCGTTCTGGCCCACCGCGGCGGCGGCCTGCAGCTCGTGCACCGCCGAGGGGCGCGCCTGCCAGCCGAGGCGCACCATGCCGGCGGCCACCGCGCCGGAGGAGACCAGCACCACCTCGATGCCGCGGCGATGCAGCGCGGCGATCTGGTCGACCCAGCCGCCGATGGCGGTCTCGTCGAGGCCGCGACCGTCGTTGGTCAGCAGCGCGCTGCCGATCTTCACCACCACCCGCCGGGCGCCCACCAGCGCCTCGCGCCCCGCCACCTGCTCGTTGCCTTCCACTTGGTTGTCCAAGGCCATCAACCTCAAGCTCAGAGACACTGCGCGAGCGCAGCCAGTTTATCCCTCAGGGCGCGTACTCGACCTCGACGTCGTAATCGTCGTCATCGAAGTCGTCGCCCTCATCGACCTTCTTGCGCCTGCGGCCGAGGCGCGCCTCGGTGCGGGCGACCGCTTCCTCTTCCATGCGCGCACGCATCTCGCGGGCCCGCTCGGCGGCCTCCTCGTCCTCGTTCTCCAGCTGGCGCTGCTCCGTGAGCCAGCGGTGGGCAGCCTGCACCAGGGCGTCGGTGCCGTCGGCGGAGATCGCCGAGATGCGGAACACCGGCCCCTCCCAGCCCAAGCGGCGCACGATCTCGTCGGCCTTCGCCTCGCGCTCCTCGGCGGGGAGCAGGTCGAGCTTGTTGAGCACCAGCCAGCGCGGCAGCTCGGCCAGCGCCGGGGAGAACTCGCCCAGCTCGTGGATGATCGCCTCGGCGGCCTCCACCGGGTCGGACTCGTCGAAGGGCGCCACGTCCACCACGTGGAACAGCAGCCGGGTGCGGGTCAGGTGCTTGAGGAAACGCAGCCCCAGACCGGCCCCGTCCGAGGCACCCTCGATGAGGCCCGGCACGTCGGCCATCACGAAGTGCTCGTGGATGCCGAGCTTCACCACGCCCAGGTTGGGCACCAGGGTGGTGAAGGGATAGTTGGCCACCTTGGGCTTGGCGGCGGAGACGGCGCGGATCAGCGTCGACTTGCCGGCGTTGGGCATGCCGAGCAGGCCCACGTCGGCCATCACCTTCATCTCCAGGCGCAGGTTGCGGCGTTCGCCCTCGGTGCCCGGGGTGGTGCGCCGCGGCGCCCGATTGGTGGAGGACTTGAAGTGGATATTGCCGAGCCCCCGGCGCCCGCCCTGGGCCACCAGCACCACCTGGCCGATCTCGGTGACATCGGCGATCACCTCGAGGGTCTCCTCGTCGATCACCGTGGTGCCCACCGGCACCTTGACGTGCAGGTCCTCACCGGCGCGACCGCTCATCTGCCGGCCCATGCCGGGCTGACCGTTCTGGGCCTTGTAGAAGCGCTGGTAGCGGAAGTCGATCAGGGTGTTGAGGGCGTCATCACCGATCAGGTAGACGCTGCCGCCGTGGCCGCCATCGCCACCATCCGGGCCGCCCTTGGGCACATACTTCTCACGCCGGAAACTGAGGCAGCCATTGCCCCCGTTACCGGCCTCCACGATGATCGAGGCTTCGTCGACGAACTGCATCTGTCACTCTCCTGACGGCACCTGAGATCCCAACCGCCATAGTATATGTACAAGAAGGCCCCGCCTGGGCGGGGCCTTCCTGCTGCAAGCCTCAGGCGTCTCAGGCAGAGACGACGCTGACGAACTTGCGGTTCTTCGGACCCTTGGTCTCGAACTTGATCACACCGTCGTTCAGGGCGAACAGGGTGTGGTCGCGGCCGAGGCCAACGCCGACGCCGGCGTGGAACTTGGTGCCGCGCTGACGCACGATGATGTTGCCGGCGGTGACGGCCTGGCCACCGAACAGCTTGACGCCAAGGCGCTTGGATTCTGAATCGCGGCCGTTACGCGTGGAGCCGGCTGCCTTCTTATGTGCCATGGAAAAATCCTCCGTTCAGGGGATGGGCCGCTTACGCGGAGATCCCGGTGATCTTGACTTCAGTGAACCACTGACGGTGGCCCTGACGCTTCATGTGGTGCTTGCGGCGACGGAACTTGATGATGGTGACCTTGTCGCCACGGCCGTGGGAGACGATCTCGGCAGAGACCTTGGCACCTTCGACCAGCGGGGCGCCAATCTTGACGTCGTCGCCATCGGCAACCAGCAGCACCTCGTCGAAGTCGACGGACTCGCCGGTCGGGACTTCGATCTTCTCCAGCTTGAGGGTCTGGCCTTCCTGAACGCGGTACTGCTTGCCGCCGCTCTTGATAACTGCGTACATGCTTTTCTCTCCAGGACTCATCAGGGTTGGCTCTTGATCGACCTGCGGCGAGTGGCGCCTCTTCTGGCACCATCTGACAGGGAGCGGGATGAGTGGGCCGCGCATTATAACCGCGTGCCGATGGCGACACAACCCGCACCGCGCCTGCCGCTGGCGCCGGCCCGCCCGCCCCGCGGCGGCTCGCCTTGACGCCCATGAGGGGGCCCCATAGCATGGCCGGCAACCCAAGGCCAGAGGGGGCCGCCCCGCCCCGGCCCCCATCAATTCCGTCGAAGCCGCCTCCATGACTGCCAATGTCTCCTCCCCCACCGCCGCTCCATCGCCGATCCACGCCGTCGTGGCCGAGGATTTCGCCGCGGTCAACCGCACCATCATGGACCAGCTCAACTCGCGGATTCCGCTGGTGGAGACCATCGGCCAGTACATCATCGCCAGCGGCGGCAAGCGGCTGCGCCCGCTGCTGGTGCTGCTGGCGGCCCGGGCGCTGGGCTACCGGGGCGAGCACCACGTCACCCTGGCCACCCTGATCGAGTTCATGCACACCTCCACCCTGCTGCATGACGATGTGGTGGACGAGTCCCACATGCGCCGCGGCAAGGCCACCGCCAACGACGCCTGGGGCAACGCCCCCTCCGTACTGGTCGGGGACTTCCTCTACTCGCGCTCCTTCCAGATGATGGTGAACGTCGGTTCCATGCGAATCATGGAGGTGCTCTCCTCCGCCACCTGCGTGATCGCCGAGGGCGAGGTGCAGCAGCTCACCAACGTGGGCAACCCGGACATCGACGAGGCGGCCTACTTCGAGACCATCCAGGGCAAGACCGCCATGCTCTTCGAGGCGGCCAGCCACAGCGGCGCGATCCTCGCCGAGGCGACCCCGGAGCAGGAGGCCGCCCTGCAGTGCTACGGCCGCTACCTGGGCCTGGCCTTTCAGCTGATCGACGACCTGCTCGACTACCAGGGCGACGCCGAGGCGATGGGCAAGAACGTCGGCGACGACCTGGCCGAGGGCAAGCCGACCCTGCCGCTGATCCAGGCCATGGCCGCCGGCACCCCGGAGCAGGCCGCGGTGATCCGCCGGGCGATCCGCCAGGGCGGGCTGGACCACCTCGACGAGGTGCTGGCCATCATCAACGCCACCGGCGCCCTCGACTACACTCGCACCCGGGCCGAGGAGATGGCCGACCTGGCCCTGGCGCAGCTCGACCTCCTGCCCCCCTCGCCCTACCGCGACAGCATGGCCGACCTGGCCCGCCTGGCGGTGGAGCGCAAGGCGTGAACCGGGCCACCGCGGGGGCTTGCAAAGCAACCTGCGCCGCGTATAATGCCACTCCGTTGAGGCACCAGCCCAACGCGTCGGAGCGTAGCTCAGCTTGGTAGAGCGCTGCCTTCGGGAGGCAGAGGTCGTAGGTTCGAATCCTGTCGCTCCGACCAACGAATTCAAGGCCTTGCGGTTATCCGCAAGGCCTTTTTCGTGTGCCTGACTTGTTCCCCCCCCAGGCATCTTCATCCTTTCGCTGGGCGGTGAGTCGGCGGGAACCAGTAGGGTCTTGTACATGGCAGCCGTCGTTGGGTTGAGGCGAAATCCCGATGTCGCGGCGTTATATCAACGTCTTACAGGAAAGAGCAAGAGCAAGATGGCGGCCTTGGGGGCAGCAATGCGTAAGCTGATCCATATCGCTTACGGGGCCCCCAAGACGCAAACCGAATATCGGCCACAAACTGCCTGATGGGACATTTGTGGCCGATTAGGAGAGATGTATCTAGCCCCTATGCCGGTTTCGGCAATGTCCTGGATCAAGCCGCCCAGCCGAAGCCGAGGATCGGCATCGCGGGTCTGGGGGTCATTCATCGCGCCTCTCCTTGCTCGCGTCTCGACGGGCGGCGCGCTACAGCCAGCGCTCCGGCCGCAGCAGGCGGGTCAGCGGCCCAGGGGGTTTCGGCGACCTCCCAGGGCGGCAGCGCCGTGGTGTGCACGCGCGGCGGCGGGCCGCCACGGCTCAGGCATCGCCATCGTCGTCGGCGAGCCGTCGCGCCAGCGCCTTGCGCGCCTTGTTGCGGCGATAGAGCCGCACCAGGGCGATGCCGAGCGCGGTGGCGACCATGGCCGCCAGGGTCCAGCCCTGCCAGTAGCGGGCGGCATCGCCCATCATCGTCTCCAGGGTGATGATCAGGATGAAGCCCAGCGCCTGGCTGGCGATGGCCAGGGCGCGCAGGGTGTCGAAGGCAGGCTTGGCCATGCAGGCTCCCGTGACGAGGGTGGCGGACGGATGACAGCCCTGCCGCCCGGCAGTAGGCTTGGCAGGGCCAGAGGCGCCGCGGCGGCGCTCGAGTGCCCCAGTGTACCCGCTCGCGCCGCAGCCGCCGACCCCATCGCCCCCATTCCTCCACCACACAGGAGCCCGCCCCATGGATGCCATCGCCCTCGGCCCCGTGCTGCTCTCGGTGCCGCGCC
The DNA here is from genome assembly GCF_003182195.1 of Halomonas sp. A11-A. Classification (GTDB taxonomy): domain Bacteria; phylum Pseudomonadota; class Gammaproteobacteria; order Pseudomonadales; family Halomonadaceae; genus Halomonas; species Halomonas alkalicola. Next base: position 20,066 of record NZ_QGTM01000026.1, on the reverse strand, counting down.
TCTACGCGCTGGGCGCCGCCCTGCTGCTGCTGGCGCTGAGCGCCTGGCTGCTGGGACTACCGCGGGGCGAGCACGCCCGCTGGTTCAACGGCCTGGTGCTGGCCTGGCTGGTGGGGGCGCGCACCGGCCATGTGCTGCTGCACCTGGAGGCCTATGCCGCGGCCCCCCTGGATATCCTCAAGCTGTGGCAGCCGGGCTTCCACGGCCTGTGGGGGCTGGTGGCTGCGCTGCTGTGGACCGGCTGGGCCCTGCGCCATCACCTGCTGCGGCTGATCGGCGCCATGGCGCTGACCGTGGGGGCGGCGAGCCTGTGGCTGGTGATGGTGACGCTGGCCCCCCTGGGCAGCGGCCTGACCATCGACGAGCTGCCCGATATCGCCCTGGAGACCCTCGACGGCGAGACCGTCAATCTGCGCGACCTGCAGGGCGAGACGGTGGTGCTCAACCTGTGGGCCACCTGGTGCCCGCCCTGCCTGCGCGAGATGCCACTGCTGGCCGAGGCCGACGCCCGCGACGGCGTCACCGTGGTGGTGGCCAACCAGGGCGAGGAGCTGCTGCAGGTGATCCGCTACCTGGACGACCAGGGGCTCGAGTTCCGCTACCCGCTGCTCGATCCGCGCCAGGAGCTGATGGTGCTGCTGGAGGCGCCGGGGCTGCCGACCACGCTGCTGTTCGACGCCTCCGGGCGCGCCGTGGAGCGCCACGTGGGCGAGCTATCTCGGGCCCAGCTCGGCGCCTGGCTGGACCGCCACTGAGCCACGCCCCATCGGTATGGCCCGACGCGACAGACTCTGTTGCAGTTGCCTGCAGCGAGAGGCGCCGGGGGCAGGCCGGAGAGGGGGTCCTATGCCAGGGATGGCATCGGTAGCGTACAGGGATGTATTCACAGCGCCCCCTCGAGGGCCTGTCGCCGGAATAGCCTCGAGCAACGGCCCGAGACGAATCACCACGCTTAAGCCGCGCCGCCCTTTGCTGTAAGATACCGCGCCCTGTTCGGCCCGCCCCGTCCCGGCGGCCATGAGCGCACCCACTCTTCAGCATCCTCCGAGGCATCATGAGCGACTTCTCCCCCGGCCAGCGCTGGATCAGCGACGGCGAGGCCGAACTCGGCCTGGGCACCATCCTGAGCTGCGATGCGCGCAGCGTCACCGTGCTGTTCGGCGCCAGCCAGGAAACCCGCACCTACAGCAGCCGCCAGGCTCCGCTGACCCGGGTGGTGTTCGGCAGCGGCGACCGCATCCGCGCCGCCGAGGGCTGGACCCTGACCGTGGACGACACCAAGGAGCTCGGCGGCCTGATCGTCTACATCGGCGAGGACGAGCGGGGCGAGCTCACCGAGCTGCCCGAGGCACGGCTCGCCGACACCATGCAGTTCGACCAGGCCCGCGACCGCCTGCTCACCGGCCAGGTGGACCGCAACGACTGGTTCGAGCTGCGCTTCCGCACCCTGCACCACCACCACCGCATCGAGCAGAACCCGGCGCTGGGCCTGGCCGGGCCGCGCATCGACCTGATCCCGCACCAGCTCTACATCGCCGACGAGGTCTCCCGGCGCCATGCCCCCCGGGTGCTGCTGGCCGACGAGGTGGGGCTCGGCAAGACCATCGAGGCGGGGCTGATCCTGCACCGCCTGCTGCTCACCGGGCGCGCCGAGCGGGCGCTGATCCTGGTGCCGGCAAGCCTCTGCCACCAGTGGCTGGTGGAGCTGCTGCGCCGCTTCGCCCTCGAGGTGACCCTGCTCGACGAACAGCAGAGCCAGGCCCACGGCGATGCCAACCCCTTCGAGGCCGGCCAGATCATCCTGGCCAGCCAGGACTGGCTGTTCGCCAACCCCCACCGCCAGAGCCAGGCGCTGGCCTGCGCCTGGGACCTGCTGATCGTCGACGAGGCCCACCACCTGGACTGGAGCGAGGAGCAGATGGGCCCCGGCTACGCCTGCGTGGCGCGCCTGGCCGGCGAGAGCGAGGGGGTGCTGCTGCTCACCGCCACCCCCGAGCAGATGGGGGTGGCGAGCCACTTCGCCCGCCTGCGCCTGCTCGACCCGGACCGCTACCACAGCCTCGAGCGCTTCCGCGAGGAGGAGGCCCACTACGTGGAGGTGGCCGAGGCGATCGATGCCCTGGAGCGCCTGCCGGGCGATGACGCGGATCGGGACCGGGTCGCCGCGGTGATCGAGGAGGCCGACAGCCTGGCGCTGCTCGCCACCCTGGCCAACCCCGAGGCCAGCGAGGCCCAGCACGTCGCCGCCCGGGACCAGCTGCGCGACCAGCTGCTCGATCGCCACGGCACCGGCCGGGTAATGTTCCGCAACAGCCGCCGCCACGTGGGCGGCTTCCCGGAGCGGCGCTTGCACGTCACCGAGCTCACCCCGCCCTCCGCCTACCGCCGGGTGCTGCGCAAGCTTGCGCGCGACGAGGACTACCTGGACGAGCTGCTGATCGAGACCGGCCTCGACCACCCCGAGGTGCTGATCTACCTGGACGCCATGTACCGGGCACTTGCCGACGACCCCCTCAACGAGGAGCCCTGGTGGCAGATCGACCCGCGGGTCAACTGGCTGCTGGAGCGGCTGGCCGACGACGGCGAGGGGGGGCTCGCCGGCGACAAGGTGCTGGTGATCGCCCACGACCGCGAGACCGCCCAGGGCCTGGCCGAGGCGCTGCGCGTGCTGGGCGGCTACCACGCGCCGGTGTTCCACGAGGGGCTCTCCCTGGTGGAGCGCGACCGCGCCGCGGCGGCCTTCGCCGACGAGGAGGAGGGCTGCCAGGTGCTGGTCTGCTCGGAGATCGGCTCCGAGGGGCGCAACTTCCAGTTCTGCCGCCACTTGGTGATGTTCGACCTGCCGCTGCACCCGGACCAGCTGGAGCAGCGCATCGGCCGCCTGGACCGCATCGGCCAGCGTCACGCCATCGAGATCCACGTGCCGGTGTTCGAGGCCAGCCCAGGCGAGAAGCTGCTGCGCTGGTACCGCGACGGCATGGACGCCTTCAGCGCCCCCCACGGCATCGGCAGCGAGATCTTCGATGCCTTCGGCGACGCCCTGGCCGAGGCGCTGCTCGAAGACGAGGGCATGGCGGAGGTGATCGAGGAGACCCGAGCGCTGTTCGAGAGCCGCCTGGCCGAGCGCGACGCCGGGCGCAACCGCCTGCTGGAGCTCAACGCCTGTCGCCCCGGCCGCGCCGAGGCGGTGGCGGCGGCGATCCGGGAGCTGGACGAGGACCGCGCCCTGCCCCGCTACCTGGAGCTGGCCCTGGACATCTTCGGCGTCGACAGCCAGGAGCTGGGCGGCGGTATCCAGCACCTGCTGCCGAGCCCCCAGATGCTTGACGGCCTGCCCGGCCTGGCCAAGGGCGAGGAGGGCTTCTCGGCCACCTTCTCGCGGCTGCGCGCGCTCTCCCGGGACGATGTCCAGCGGCTCTCCTGGGAGCACCCGCTGCTGCGCGAGATGATGGGGCGGATCCTGGACGGCACCATGGGCAACACCGCCCTGGCGCTGCTCCGGCACCCGGCGCTGCCCCCCGGGCGGATCATGGCCGAGCTGGTGTTCCGCACCCACTGCCCGGCCCCCAGGAAGCTGCACCTCAACCGCTTCCTGCCGCCCACCGCGGTGCGGGTGCTGCTCGACGAGTCGGGTGCCAACCTGACCGACAAGATCTCCTTCACCGGGCTCTCGAAGAACCTGCAGAAGGTCAAGAAGGCGATGGCGCGGGACCTGATCCGCAGCCGCCTGGAGGTGCTGCGCGAGCTGCTCGAGCGCGGCGAGGCCGAGGCGGAACGCGAACTGCCCTCCATCACCGAGGCGGCCCAGGGGCGCATGCGCGATGCGCTGGACGGAGAGCTGGCGCGCCTGACGGCCCTGGCCCGCCACAATCCGGCGGTGCGCGAGGACGAGCTCAGCGCGCTGCGCGCCGAACGCCAGGCGCTGGACGAGGCCATCGAGGGCACCCGCCTGCGCCTGGACTCGGTGCGTGTCATCGTCACGGTGGGGGAAGACGCATAGGTCTCCTCTTCAGCCTCTCCCCGGCGCCCCTTGGCTACTTGATCCTGGGCTTTCGGCGTCAGCCCAGGATATCCGCCAGGGCGGCGTCCAGGGTCTCGAAGCGGAATTGGAAGCCCGCCTCCTGGAGGCGCTTCGGGCGCATGTCGGCGCCGGTGAGCAGCAGCCGCGACATCTCGCCGAAGGCGGTCTCCAGCACGATGGCCGGCACCGGGAAGATGGCCGGGCGCCTGAGCTGCTTCGCCAGGGTGCGGGTGAACTCGGCGTTGGTCACCGGATGGGGGGCGCTGCCGTTGAAGGGGCCCTCGAGCTCGTCGTTGTCGAGCAGGAAGAGGATCGCCCGCACCAGGTCCTCGCGGTGGATCCAGGGTATGAACTGCCTGCCCGTGCCGAAGCGCCCTCCCAGCCCGAACTTGAAGGGGGGCAGCATCTTCTGCAGGCTGCCGCCACCGCTGTCGAGCACCAGGCCGATGCGCAGCAGCACCACCCGGGTGCCGAAATCGGCCGCCTCGCGGGCGGTGTCTTCCCAGCGCTTGCAGAGCCGGTGGGCAAACTCGTCGTGGGGTGGCGTCTCCTCGCTGACCTCACGCTCCTTCTGGTCGCCGTAGTAGCCCATGGCCGAGCCCGACACCATCACCCGAGGCGCTCCGCCGCTGCTGGCCTTGAGCTGCTCGCAGAGGATCACCAGGTCGCGGGTGATGTTGACCCGCGAGTCGATCAGCCGCTGCTTCTGATCGTCGCTCCAGCGCCGGGCGGCGATGGACTCGCCGGCCAGGTTGACGATGGCCTCCGGCGGGGTGTCCACGAAATCCAGCACCGAGCGGCGAATGTCCGCCCCCGGGGGCAGTCGCCCCTTCACCGCCGCCGGGTCCCGAGACACCACCAGCAGCCGATGTCCCGCCTCGACCAGGCGCTGGCACAGCCGCTGCCCCACGAACCCGCTGCCGCCGGTGATCAGCACTCGCATCGCGCTCTCCTGTTACCTGTAGTGACGCCCAATGGATGACGGGTATCTGCCTTAGGTTATACAGCTGTTGTACACTTCTGCTAGTCTAGCTGAAAACCACCAAGCGTGATGCCACCATGCGCTCTGCCCCCTCCTGCTACCGCCATCATCGGGGCCGGCATCGCCGGCCTGGCCTGCACCCGGGCGCTGGATGCCGCCGGCCTGCCGGTGACCCTGTTCGACAAGGCGCGCGGGGCCGGCGGGTGGATGTCCAGCCGCCACCTGGCCGAGAGGCTGACGCTGCTGGACGGCTGGCGCGGCCCGCGGGTCGAGGACGCCTGGCTCTCCGGCCACCATCTCGGCGAGGCCCTGGTGGCCAACGCCGCCTGAACCGACCGTGACAGGAGTTCGCCATGACATCCGCCCAGACACCCCTCGCCTCCAGGATCGGGAGGTCCTGCACGCCATGAACGACCACTCACAGCATGCCAGCGATACGCCCCTCTACCCGATCCGTGAGGTATCCCGCATCACCGGCGTGAACTCGGTGACGCTGCGCGCCTGGGAGCGACGCTACGGGCTGATCAAGCCCCAGCGGACCCCCAAGGGGCACCGCCTCTACGCCCGGGAAGACATCGAGCGGGTGGAGCAGATCCTGCAGTGGCTCAACCGCGGCGTGCCGGTCAGCCAGGTGGGCGAGCTGCTCGACCGACCCGAGGCCAGCGTGGCCCCGCCGGCCGACGCCAGCGACTGGCCGGGCCAGCGCGCGCAGCTGGTCACCGCGGTGGAGGCCCTGGACCTGGCGCGCCTGGAGACCCTCTACGCCCAGTCGCTCTCGCTCTATCCGGTGGCGGTGTGCCTCGCCGAGCTGTGGGCGCCCGTGGTGCAGGCGCTCGAGGAGCGCTGGGGCGAGCGGCTCGGCGATACCCTGCAGCGCCTCAGCCTGGAGGCCTTCCTGCGCACCCGCATCGGCACCCGCCTCTACCACGCCAACAGCCAGGCGCCGGGGCCGGTGCTGCTGATGGTGCCGCTGCCCGACGATCCCGGCACCCTGTGGCAGCTGCTGGCCGCCCTGGCGGCCAGCGACCGCGGCTATCGGGTGACGCTGCTGGACACGCCGCTACCCTTCGGCGAGGTGCCCCTGGCGGTGGAGGCGCTGGGCGCCGCCGGCGTGCTGATGACCGGCAGCCATGCCGGACGCAGCGACCTGGTCCGGCGCCAGCTGCCGCGCCTGGCCGAGCAGCTCGAGGTCCCGCTGACGCTGTGCGGCCCGGTGGCCCGCATCCGCGAGGCCGACCTGACGGAGAGCGGCGTCGCGGTGCTGGGCGACGACCTGGGCCTGGCAATGGTGCGGCTCGGCGAGCTGCTGCCCCCGGCCCTGCTGCCCATGGCGAAGTGAGCGCACCATGACTCACTCCCTGATGTGGTTTCGCAGCGACCTGCGCGTGCAGGACAACCGCGCCCTGGCCGCGGCCGCCGCCCGCGGCCCGGTGGTCGCCGTCTTCCTGCGCGCCTTGCCCCACTGGCGGCGCCACGGCCACGGCGCCACCCCGCTCGACTTCCGCACCCGAGGCGTGGCCGCGCTCCAGGAGGCCCTCGCGGGGCTCAACATCCCGCTGCTGCACCGCGATATCGAGGACTTCAGCGAGTCCCCGGCGGCGCTGCTAGCCATCGCCCGGGAGACCGGCGCCAGCGCCCTGCACTTCAACCACGAGTACCCGCTGGACGAGCAGCGCCGCGATAACGCCGTGCTCGCCGCCTTCCGTGACGCCCGGCTCGAGGCCCATGGCCACCACGACAGCGTGGCCTTCGCCCCGGGAGAGCTGCTCACCGGCAAGGGCGACTACTACGGCGTCTTCACCCCCTTCGCGAGAAGCTGGCATCGCCAGCTGACGGCGGAGCGCCTGGCGCTGGCCGACACTCCCGCCCCCCAGGCCGAGACCGGCATCGCCAACGACCCGCTGCCCGCGCTCAAGGATGCGCCCATCGACGGTCGCCAGTGGCCCGCCGGCGAAGGCCCCGCCGCCGACCGCCTGGAGCGCTTCCTGCGCTTCCGCGGCCGCCACTACGCCAGGCAGCGCGACTTCCCGGCGATCCGCGGCACCAGCGAGCTCTCCCCCTACCTGACGCTGGGCATGATCTCCCACCGCCAGTGCCTGCAGGCGGTGCTGGCCGAGAACGACGGCCGCCTCGCCGAGGGCGATGCCGGCCTGGTGGCCTGGGTCAACGAGCTGGTGTGGCGCGAGTTCTACCGCCATGTGGCGGTGGGCTTCCCCCAGGTGTGTCGCCACCGCCCCTTCCAGACCCATACCGAGGCGCTGGCCTGGCGCGACGACGACGAGGGCTTCGCCGCCTGGTGCGAGGGGCGCACCGGCTACCCCATCGTCGATGCCGCCATGCGCCAGCTCGTCGCCACCGGCTGGATGCACAACCGCCTGCGCATGATCACCGCCATGTTCCTCTCGAAGCACCTGCTGATCGACTGGCGCCGCGGCGAGGCCTTCTTCCTGCGCCACCTGGTGGACGGCGAGTTCTGCGCCAACAACGGCGGCTGGCAGTGGGCCGCCTCCACCGGCACCGACGCCGCCCCCTACTTCCGTATCTTCAACCCCACCACCCAGTCCCAGCGGTTCGACCCCGAGGGCACCTTCCTGGCCGAGTGGCTGCCGACGCTGGCCGGGCTGCCGGCGAAGGCCCGTCACGCGCCGCCCCGGGACCTGCTCGGTGGCGTCGACTACCCCGCCCCCATCGTCGACCACAAGGCGGCACGGGCCCGAGCCCTCGACGCCTTCAAGACGCTGAAGGCCGGGTGACCCGGCACCAGGACTACTTCGATGCCGGCGCCATGCTCTACGAGCGCCTGCCGCTGCACGGCGGCGTCATCCGGCTGGTGAAGCGACAACTCGACAGCTGACAGCCCCCCCCGGCGGCCACCCCGGCAGCAGGACCCCGATCATGGAGGTTGCATGTCCCTATCCGGCACCCAACGCATCTAGCTCACCGGCGCCACCTCCGGCATCGGCCACGGCGAGCGCTAACGCACCTGACCCCGGCGGCTGACGGCGCGCCTCGAGGGCGGCGGCCGGCTCCGGCCGCGCATAGAGGAAGCCCTGAACCACGTCGCAGCCCGCGGCCCGCAGGAAGTCACGCTGCGCCTCGGTCTCGACCCCCTCTGCGATCACCTCCAGGTCCAGCCCTCTGGCCATGGCCAGCACCGCGGTGACGATGGCGGCATCGGCGCGGTCGCCGGGCAGGGCGTGAATGAAGGCGCGGTCGAGCTTGAGCTTGTCCAGCGGCAGCCGCTTGAGGTAGCTCAGCGAGGAGTAGCCGGTGCCGAAGTCGTCGATGGCGATGGGGTGCCCCAGCGCGCGCAGCGCCTCCAGGCGCGGGGCGATGTCGCCGGCGCGCTCGTCGAGCAGCACCGACTCGGTGATCTCCAGCCCCAGCAGCCGTGCCGGTACCCCGTGGCGGGCCAGCCCCGCGCTGAGCGCCGACTCCAGCTCGCCCTGGAACATCTGCAGCGCGGAGACGTTAATCCACACCGGCAGCTCGGGCATCCCCAGCCGGCGCCAGCGCGCCTGGCAGGCCAGCGCCTCGTCGATCACCCAGTTGCCCAGCGAGGCCATCAGGCCGTGGCGCTCGGCCAGGGGGATGAAGTCGGCCGGCGAAATCAGCCCGTCCCGGGGGTGGCGCCAGCGCAGCAGGGCCTCCCAGCCCACCAGGCTGCCGTCGTCCAGGCGGTGCTGCCCCTGGTAGTGCAGCTCCAGCTGGGCGCCGGTGGCCAGGGCGTGGCGCAGGTCATTGACCAGCCCCAGCTGCGGGCTCTCCTGCACGTCCAGGGCAGGGCGGAAGCGCTGGCTGTGATTGCGCCCATGGCGCTTGGCGGCGTAGAGCGCTGACTCCAGACGCTGGAAGAGGGTATCGGACTCGCGGCCATCCTCGGGGGCGCGGCAGCTGCCGATGGTGAGCCCCAGGCGCAGCGAGTGCCCCTGCAGCTCGAAGGGCTCGGCGAGGTGAGCGCGGAGGCCGGCGACCCACTTGTCGTGGTCGTCGAAGGTGGTGGTGCGGATCACCATGAACTCGTCGCCGCCCAGGCGCCCCACCACGCCGCCGGCCACGTGGTGGGCCAGGCGCTGGCCGAAGCGCGCCAGCAGCCGGTCGCCCTGCTCCACGCCGAGGGCGTCGTTGATCGCCTTGAAGCCGTCGATGTCGACCAGCGCGATGTCGAGGCTCTCCCCGGCGCGCAGGTGGCGCAACCGCGAGGCCATCAGGTCATGGAGGCGCCGCCGATTCGGCAGGCCGGTGAGGGGGTCCTCGAAGCCGATCCGGCGCAGGTCGCGCTCGCGCGCCTTGTGCATCGAAATGTCGGTGAACAGGCAGACATAGTGGCTGAGCCGCCCGCTGGCGTCGCTGATGGCCCGCACGCGCAGCCACTCGGGGTACTCGTCACCGTGCTTGCGCCGGTTCCACAGCTCCCCCTCCCAGCGCCCGGTGGCCTGCAGGGTCTGCCAGTAGCGCTCGAAGAAAGCGGTGTCGTGGCGCGGAGCCGCCAGCGAGGTGGCGTTGCGACCGCGCACCTCCTCGAGGCTGAAGCCGGTGATGCGGGTAAAGGCGGGGTTGACGGCGAGGATGCGGTTGGCGGCGTCGGTGATGATGACGCCATCCTCGGTCAGCGCCAGCGCCTCCTGGCCCAACCGGGCGTGCAGGTGCTCGCGGCGCACCTGCCGCCAGGCGTCCGCCAGGCCGACCGCTACCAGCGTCAGGGCCACGCCGCGCAGGAGCAGGTCGGGCAGCCAGAGGGTGGCCGTGAGGCCGACCAGGCCCACCCACAGCAGCGGGCGGTTGAGGGAGAAGGGTGGCCACATGGGTTGGCTCAGCTCGTGCGTGAATGGAGAAGCGCTCATCAGCCTAATCGGCAGAACGGACGTTTACTGTACCCCTTCGGGGCACCCGGCCATTCCACGCTGGCGTCGGAGATGGTCCCTCGGCGTGCATTCCCCCTGCGCGGACAGTAGACTTAACGCCAGTCGCCTGGCGGCGTCCTGTCGCCTGCCGTGCACAATAACTTCGACCTTCGGAATGACCCAGTGACCAAGCAACACTCCTTTGATCGCGAAGAACTGCTGGCCTGCTCCCGCGGCGAGCTGTTCGGCCCCGGCAACGCCCAGCTGCCTGCTCCCAACATGCTGATGCTCGATCGCATCACGCGCATCTACGAGGACGGCGGTGACAACGGCAAGGGCGAGCTGATCGCCGAGCTGGATATCCACCCCGACCTGTGGTTCTTCGACTGCCACTTCCCGGGTGATCCGGTGATGCCCGGCTGCCTGGGCCTGGACGCCATGTGGCAGCTGGTGGGCTTCTACCTCGGCTGGCTCGGCCATCCGGGACGTGGCCGGGCACTGGGCTGTGGCGAGGTGAAGTTCACCGGCCAGATCCTGCCCGATGCCAGGAAGGTCACCTACAAGATCGATATCAAGCGCATCATCACCCGGCGCCTGATCCTCGGCATCGCCGATGGCACCGTGTCGGTCGACGGCCGCGACATCTACCAGGCCAATGACCTGCGCGTCGGCCTGTTCACCTCCACCGCGAACTTCTGAATCAGGAGGCTCCCATGCGACGAGTGGTAGTCACTGGCCTGGGCATCGTGTCCTGCCTGGGCAACGACCGTCAGGCTGTTCTCGAGGCGCTCAGGGAAGGGCGCTCCGGCATTCGTTTCAAGGAGGAGTACGCCGAGCGCGGCTTCCGTAGCCAGGTGGCAGGCGTGGTCGACATCGACCTGGACGCGCTGATCGACCGCAAGCTGCGCCGCTTCATGGGCGATGCCGCGGCCTACGCCTACGTCTCCATGGCCCAGGCCATCGAGGACTCTGGCCTGGCCCCGGAGATGGTCTCCAGCGAGCGTACCGGCCTGATCGCCGGCTCCGGCGGCGCCTCCAGCGCCAACCAGGTGGAGGCCGCCGACGTCATGCGCGAGAAGGGCCTGCGCCGGGTGGGGCCCTATCGGGTCACCCGCACCATGGGCAGCACCGTCTCCGCCTGCCTGGCCACGCCGTTCAAGATCAAGGGCATCAACTACTCGATCTCCTCGGCCTGCGCCACCTCTGCCCACTGCATCGGCAACGCCATGGAGCAGATCCAGATGGGCAAGCAGGACATCATCTTCGCCGGCGGCGGCGAGGAGGAGCACTGGACCCTCTCCTGCCTGTTCGACGCCATGGGCGCGCTCTCCACCCACTACAACGACACCCCCGACAAGGCCTCCCGCCCCTATGACCAGGCCCGCGACGGCTTCGTCATCGCCGGCGGCGGCGGCATGCTGGTGCTCGAGGAGCTGGAGCACGCCCGCGCCCGCGGCGCGAAGATCTACGCGGAAGTGGTCGGCTACGGCGCCACCTCCGACGGCCACGACATGGTCGCCCCCTCCGGCGACGGCGCTGTGCGCTGCATGCGCCAGGCCATGGCCACGGTGGACGGCAAGATCGACTACATCAACACCCACGGCACCTCCACCCCGGTGGGCGATGTGGCCGAGCTCAAGGCGATCCGCGAGGTGTTCGGCGACACCACGCCGGCCATGAGCTCCACCAAATCGCTGACCGGCCACTCCCTGGGCGCCACCGGCGTGCAGGAGGCAGTCTACTCGCTGCTGATGATGGAGAACGACTTCATCGCCGCCTCGGCCAACATCGAGACCCTCGACGAGCAGGCCAACGGCTTCGACATCGTGACCCAGCGCCGCGACGGCGTGAAGATCGAGCGGGTGCTCTCCAACAGCTTCGGCTTCGGCGGCACTAACGCCTGCCTGGTGCTGGAGAAGTTCAGGGGCTGAGCTCAGGGACCGAGCTCAAGGAGCGAGCGCAAAAGCATGACTGGCCATAACGAGAACGGCGCCCCGCGGGGCGCCGTTCTCGTTATGGCCGGCGGGTGGCGGCAGCGGGGCCTGCCGGGCGGTCGGGCCGCACAGGGCAGGGTCAGCGCCTGGCGGATGCCTCAAGCGGAGCCGCCTCGGCCCCCGTGGCGGCCGGGCGCGGCACCTCGGAGATCTCGGCCAGCTGCGCCTCGATCCACGCCTCCGCCTCGGCCAGCACCTCCTCCGGCGTGCGGCCATCGGTCTCGATGGGCGGCCCCACCACCAGCGACAGCCGCCCCGGGTTCTTGACCCAGTGGCGCCCCGGCCAGCGCTCGCCGGCGTTGTGGGCCACCGGCACCACCGGCACCCCGGCGCGGCAGGCGATCACCGCCCCGCTCTTGTTGTAGCGCTTGCGGTGCCCCGGGGGCACCCGGGTCCCCTCCGGGAAGATCAGCACCGAGAGCCCCTCCTCCAGGCGCTGCTTGCCCTGGGTGAGCACCTGCTTCATGGCCCGGGCGGGACGGGAGCGATCCAGGGCGATGGGGTGCAGCAGGCGCAGCCCCCAGCCGAACAGCGGGATGCGCAGCAGCTCCTGCTTGAGCACAGTGCACACCGGCGGCTTGAGGATCTGCAGGTAGAGGGTCTCCCACTCGCACTGGTGGTTGGCCAGGATCACGCAGGGCCCCGCGGGCAGGTGCTCGCGCCCACGGATCTCGTAGCGCACCCCGCACGCCCAGCGAAACCAGACGGTGATCAGGTGATTGTAGACGTTGAGCAGGCGGTAGCGGCTGCCGAGCGGCAGCAGCGGTGCCAAGGGCAGGAAGAGCACCCCGCACACCAGCATGATCAGGAAGTAGCCGACGTAGAAGAGCAGGCTGCGCAGGACATTCATGGGGACGACGGCTCCTCCGGTGGCTCGGGGTCGCGACGGTTGGCCTCGCACCAGGCATCGAGCATCCGCCCCACCTCCAGCCGCCAGGGTTTCTGGTGAACGCCGAATACCTCCAGCACCCGCCGGCAGTTGAGCACCCGGCGCAGCGGATGGTCATGGTGGTGGTGCATGGCCTTCACCTCGCCCAGGGCGACCTGCTCGCCGAGCCCCTCGAGACGGGTGGCGAGCTGGGTGCGCACCACCGAGACGAAGGTGTAGACGCTGACCGGCTCGGTGCCGGCCAGGTGGTAGCTGCCCCAGGCATCGGCGCCGCAGTGCTGCTGCTGCAGCATGCCGATCAGCGCCATGGCCACGGCATCCGCCGAGGTGGGGCAGCAGGTGACGTCGGCCTCGCCACGCACCTCGCCGCCGGTGATCAGGGTATCGATCAGCTCGTTGAGCCAGGCATGGCCGCCCTCGAGGGCGAACAGGGGCCCCAGCCGCACGATCAGGTGGCGCGGACACTCGGCGCGGATGCGATCGCCGGTGGCCACCAGGCGGCGCAGGCTCTCGTCCCGGGGTCGCGGGATGACGTGCTCGTCGATGGGCTCGGCGAAGCCATCCTCGTAGAGCTGGTCGGAGACGCACCACACCAGCGCCACCCCGGCCTCCCGGCACACCTCCATGCAGCGCTCCACCGCCTCGGCGTGGGCGGTGACCTCCGCCGGCGCGGCGCGGATGGGACGCGACAGTGGGGGGATGACCAGCGCATCCGGCGCCACCTCGGCGAGCCGCTCGGCATCGATCACGCTGCCGGTGTCGATGACCAGCTCGGTATCGGTGCGCCGGTTGGCCTCACGGGCCAGGGCCAGGCTCAGGCAGTGGCCGGCATCCAGTATCAGCAGCTTCACTCGTGCTCCTCCCTGCGCCCGACGGGTCGCTCCGCCCTAGAAGGGAATCTCGTCATCGAAGTCGTCGAAGCTTCCCGGATCCGGCGCCCCGTAGTTGCCCTGCTGGTTGCCCTGCTGGGGCGGCGCGGGGCGCTGCTGGGGCTGGGCCGGACGCTGGGGAGCACCGCCACCCTGAGGCTGGCCGCCGCCGAAGTTGCCGGCCGGCTGAGGCGCGCCGCCGTAGCCGCCCTGCTGGGGCTGGCCGCCGAAGCCGCCGCCCTGCTGGGGCGCACCACCACCGTACTGGCCACCCTGATAGCCGCCCTGCGGGGCCTGGCCACCGCCCTGGAAATCACCGCCACCACGAGAGTCGAGCATCTGCATGTCGTTGACCACGATCTCGGTGCTGTAGCGATCCTGGCCGTCCTGGCCCTGCCACTTGCGGGTCTGCAGGCGACCCTCGACGTAGACCTTACTGCCCTTCTTGAGGTACTGCTGGGCGATCTCGGCCAGCTTGTTGAACAGTACCAGGCTGTGCCACTCGGTGCGCTCCTGGCGCTGGCCGCTCTGCTTGTCCATCCAGGTATCGGTGGTGGCCAGCCGCAGGTTGGCCACCGGGGCCCCGGAGGGCATGAAGCGAACCTCGGGATCCTGTCCCAGGTTGCCGATCAGAATGACCTTGTTGACGCCACGGGCCATGTTGGACTCCTTGCTGTCATGAATGCATGTGTCTGCAGGCAGGCCTGCAGGATGGCGCATCGCGCGCCCGCTTGCGAGTCGCGCTTCAGGCGCGCTCCTTGCCAGTATCGATCACCTTCGCCAGGGCCTCCTCGTCGAGGCGCCGGCGATCCACCTTGAGATAGGCCAGCCGCTCCTCGGGCACTACCAGCACGTCCTCCACGCCGGCCACCTCGGCGAAGCGGACCGCCAGGGCCTCGAGGGCCGCGCCCTGGTGCTCGTCATCCAGCGCCACCACCTCGCTGGCCAGGTGGGGCGGCGGGGTCATTCCCGCCATCAGCGCCAGCCACACCAGCACCAGCAGCCCGGCGCCGACGAAGACAGCGGAGAGCCCCCACTGCTGGGCCAGGAAGCCGCCCAGCACGCCCCCCAGGAAGGCGCCGAGGAACTGGCTGGTGGAGTAGATCCCCATGGCGGTGCCCTTGGCCCCGGCCGGCGCCAGCTTGCTGAGCATCGATGGCAGGGTCGCCTCGAGCAGGTTGAAGGCCACGAAGAAAAGCCACAGCCAGGCCAGCAGACCCCACAGGCTGCCGCCCAGGCCGGCCAGCCCGCCGAGGCTCAGGGCTATGGCAGCGATGGCGGTCAGACACATCGCCTTCATCTGGCGACGCTTCTCAGCCAGGATCACCAACGGCACCATGCCGAGGAAGGCCAGCAGCATCACGCCCAGGTAGGTGAGGCCATGATGCTCCACCGCGATGCCCGCCTCCACCAGCCGGAAGGGCACGGCGACGAAGATCGCCATCAGGATCAGGTGCAGGGCGAAGATCGAGAGATCCAGACGTAGCAGCTCGGGGCGCCCCAGGATGCGCCCCAACTGGGCGCGGTCGATCCCCACGTCGCGGTGGCGCAGGCGTCGCGGCGCCGGGGGCACCAGCTTCCACAGTACCACCAAGCCCAGGGTGGCCAGCACCGTGGTGAACCAGAACACCGCGGAGAGCCCGAAGGCGGCAGCCAGCCAGGGGCCCAGCACCATGGCCACGGCAAACGCCACGCCAATGGAGAGCCCGATGGTGGCCATGGCCGCGGTGCGCACCTGCTCGCGGGTCTGGTCGGCGAGCAGCGCCATGATGGCGGCGGCCACCGCCCCGCTGCCCTGCAGGCAGCGGCCGAAGATCACCCCACCGATGGTGTCGGCCTGGGCCGCCACCACGCTGCCGACCATGAACAGCACGAGGCCGAGGGCGATCACCGGCTTGCGGCCGAGGCGGTCGGAGAGCAGGCCGAAGGGGATCTGCAGCGCCGCCTGGGTCAGGCCGTAGACGCCCAGCGCCAGCCCCACCAGCAGCGGCGTGGCGCCGGCCAGGTCGTCGGCGTACAGCGCCAGCACCGGCAGCACCATGAACAGGCCCAGCATGCGGGTGGCGTAGAGGCCGGCCAGGCCGATGATGGCGCGCCGCTCGCTGGCAAGCAGCAGCCCGGAAACCTTTCGCATAGGGAGGATGACGTTCCATGCTCGGGCGCGAAGCGCCCTTGAGTGAATCGCCTATTCTAGCGGCTCGCCACCACCCAGGGAAAGCCGCGGCCCGGTGCCGCTTTGCCGCCGGCACGGCGGGGCCCGTATAATCGACCTTTTGCCGTGCGCCCGAGGTGGGAATGGACAGGATTCTGGTCAGGGGTGCCCGCACCCACAACCTGAAGGATATCGATGTCGAGCTGCCCCGCGACAAGCTGATCGTGGTCACCGGGCTCTCCGGCTCGGGCAAGTCGTCGCTGGCCTTCGACACCCTCTACGCCGAGGGGCAGCGCCGCTACGTGGAGTCGCTCTCCACCTATGCGCGCCAGTTCCTGTCGATGATGGAGAAGCCCGACGTCGACCATATCGAGGGACTCTCCCCGGCGATCTCCATCGAGCAGAAGTCCACCTCCCACAACCCGCGTTCCACCGTGGGCACCATCACCGAGATCTACGACTACCTGCGCCTGCTGTTCGCCCGCGCCGGCACCCCACGCTGCCCGGAGCATGGCGAGGACCTGGAGGCCCAGACCGTCTCCCAGATGGTGGACCAGGTGCTGGCGCTGCCCGAGGGCAGCAAGCTGATGCTGCTGGCCCCGGTGGTCAAGGGGCGCAAGGGGGAGCACCTGCAGCTGCTCGCCGAGCTGCGCGCCCAGGGCTTCGTGCGCGCCATGGTCGACGGCCAGGTGCTGGAACTCGACGACATCGCGCCGTTGGATAAGAACAAGAAGCACGACATCAGTGTGGTGGTGGACCGCATCAAGGTGCGCGAGGGACTCCAGCAGCGCCTCGCCGAGTCCTTCGAGACCGCGCTGGGCCTCGCCGACGGCGTCGCCATGGTGCACTTCATGGACGGCGAGCAGGAGGACATCACCTTCTCGGCACGCTTCGCCTGCCCGGTGTGCGGCTACTCCATCGCCGAGCTCGAGCCGCGCATGTTCTCCTTCAACAACCCCGCGGGCGCTTGCCCGACCTGCGACGGCCTGGGGGTGCAGCAGGTGTTCGACCCCGACAAGCTGATCAGCCACCCGCAGCTCTCCCTGGCGGAGGGGGTGATCAAGGGGTGGGACCGCCGCAGCGTCTTCTACTTCAATCATCTCAAGGCGGTGGCGGAGCACTACCGCTTCACCCTGGAGACCCCCTGGCAGGAGCTCGCCCGCCACCAGCGCGAGGTGATCCTGTATGGCAGCGGCAACGAGGAGATCACCTTCCACTACGTCAACGACCGTGGCCGCACGGTGAGCCGCCAGCACCCCTTCGAGGGTATCCTGCCCAACCTTGAGCGCCGCTACCGCGAGACGGAATCCAACATGGTGCGCGAGGAGCTGGCCCGCTACATCACAGTGCAGCCCTGCCCCGCCTGCGAGGGCTCGCGGCTGCGCCGGGAGTCGCGCCACGTCTTCATCGACGGGCGCAGCCTCCCGGAGATGGTCCAACTACCCATCGGCGAGGCCTGGGCCTACTTCAGAAGCCTGACGCTACCCGGCCGGCGTGGCGAGATCGCAGCAAAGATCATCAACGAGATCCACGCCCGCCTGGAGTTTTTGGTCAACGTGGGGCTCGACTACCTGACCTTGGCGCGCAGCGCCGACACCCTCTCCGGGGGCGAGGCCCAGCGCATCCGCCTGGCCAGCCAGATCGGCGCTGGCCTCGTGGGTGTGATGTACATCCTCGACGAGCCCTCCATCGGCCTGCACCAGCGCGACAACAGCCGCCTGCTCAAGACCCTCGAGCATCTGCGCGACCTGGGCAATACCGTGATCGTGGTGGAGCACGACGAGGAGGCCATCCGCGCCGCCGACCATGTGCTCGACATCGGCCCCGGCGCTGGCGTCCACGGCGGGCGCATCGTCGCCCAGGGAACCCCCGAGGCGGTGATGGCCAACCCCGACTCCCTCACCGGCCAGTACCTAGCCGGCACCCGGCGCATCGAGGTGCCGCCGCGGCGGACTCCCTACAACCCGGAGAGGGTGCTGCGCCTGGTAGGGGCCTGCGGCAACAATCTCCAGGAGGTGACCCTGGAGCTGCCGCTGGGGCTCTTTATCTGCGTCACCGGTGTCTCCGGCTCCGGCAAGTCGACGCTGATCAATTCAACACTGATGCCGATCGCCGCCCGCGAGCTCAACCACGCCACCCGCCTAACCCCAGCTCCCTACCAGCGCATCGAGGGGCTCGATCAGCTCGACAAGGTGATCGACATCGACCAGAGCCCCATCGGGCGCACGCCGCGCTCCAACCCAGCCACCTACACCGGCATCTTCACGCCGATTCGCGAGCTCTTCGCCGGCACCCAGGAGGCGCGCTCGCGGGGCTACAAGCCGGGGCGCTTCTCCTTCAATGTCAAGGGCGGGCGCTGCGAGGCGTGTCAGGGCGAGGGGATGATCAAGGTGGAGATGCACTTTCTGCCCGACATCTACGTACCCTGCGACGTCTGCAAGGGCAAGCGCTACAACCGCGAGACCCTGGAGATCACCTACAAGGGCAAAAGCATCGATGAGGTACTGGAGATGACCGTGGAGGAGGCGCTTTCATTCTTCTCGCCGGTGCCAGCCATCGCCCGCCGCCTGCAAACCCTGCTCGATGTCGGCCTCTCCTATATCCGCCTGGGGCAGAGCGCCACCACCCTCTCCGGCGGCGAGGCTCAGCGGGTCAAGCTGGCCCGGGAGCTGGCCAAGCGCGATACCGGCAAGACGCTCTACATCCTCGACGAACCCACCACCGGGCTGCACTTCGAGGATATCCGCCAGCTACTCACTGTGCTGCACCGCCTACGCGACCACGGCAATACCATCGTGGTGATCGAGCACAACCTGGATGTGATCAAGACCGCCGACTGGCTGGTTGATCTCGGCCCCGAGGGTGGCTCCGGCGGTGGGCGCATCATCGCCGAGGGCACCCCGGAGCAGGTAGCAAAGATAGCAGCCTCCCACACCGGGCGCTTCCTCAGCCCCCTGCTGGAGCGGGCTACCCCCACCGCTCCAGATCGGGTAGGGGCCGGGGTCGCCCCCGGCGCCCTCCCACACCACCGTACGTACGGTTCCGTATACGGCGGTTCATGAAGAACGGCTAAGCCCTCTTGCCGTATTGAGTACCGAGATCAGGCCCTGGCGCTCGAACCACTTCCGCGGTAGGGCCTGATTCATGTGCGAGGCGCCGGCATTCCACCAGGGGCCTCGCCCATTCCCCGCTGACTTCCAGGCACGCTGCTCGTCCAGACCCAGCGCCCTCAACTTGCGGCGCCGAGTCCATGGGCGCTTCCACTGCCGCCAGATCACGCAGCGCAGTCGGCGGCGCATCCATTGATCCAGCGCTTCCAGCGGACGCTTCACGTCGACGAGAGCGAAGTAGCTGGCCCAGCCCCGCAGGACCGGGGTCAATTCTTCGATAACGCGCCGTATGTGGCGCCCTCTTCCACGTCGGAGGATCTCACGGACACGCTGCATCAGACGTTGCAGGCTGGCCTTGGCCGGCGTCAGCTTCGGCAGCCTGTGCCGGGTCAACGTGTAGCCCAGATACCCCCGGTGCCAGGGTCGCTCCACCGCACTCTTGGCGCGATTGACGGTGAGCCTGAGCGAGTTCTCGAGAAAATCACTCAGACTGGCCATGACGCGCTCGCCCGCTCGCCGACTCCTGACATACACCTGCATGTCGTCGGCGTAACGGCAGAAGCGGTGACCCCGGCGTTCCAGTTCCTTGTCCACGTCGTCCAGCAGGATATTGGCCAGCAGCGGACTGAGTGGCCCGCCCTGGGGCGTTCCCTGCCGGCGTGGCGCGGTCAGGCCATCCTGAAACATGCCGGCTTCCAGATAGCGGCGGATCAGGCGCAACACCCGCTTGTCGCGGATGCGGCGCGCGACCCGTGCCATCAGCAGGTCGTGATTCACCCGGTCGAAGAAGGCTTCCAGGTCGAGGTCGACCACCCAGCGGTGGCCGGCGGTGACATGCTCCTTCATCGCCGAGACGGCCTGCTGGGCACTGCGCCCCGGCCGATAGCCGTAACTCGATGCGGAGAAGCCTGGATCGAAGATCGGCGTCAGCACCTGCAGCAGCGCCTGCTGGATCAGCCGGTCGGTGACCGTGGGGATGCCGAGCTGCCGGGTTCCTCCCTTGGGCTTGGGAACCTCGACGGCTCGGACTGGGCTGGGGTGGTACTCACCGGCCAGCGGCCGCTCGCGCAGCGTCGGCCAGTGTTGCTTCAGGTGGTCGGCCAACTGCTCCACCGTCATGCCATCGGCACCCGGCGCCCCCTTGTTGGCGACCACCCGTTGGTAAGCCCGCGCCATGTTAGCCTTCTCTACCACGGCCTCCATGA
>NZ_QGTM01000025.1 GCF_003182195.1 Halomonas sp. A11-A | reverse complement strand
TCTGGGTGCCGTCCATGCCATGCCTCCTGTCGTCGTGGAGGCCATATCCTGGCCCAGCTCAGGGGGCGAATTCCACACCCAACGACGAAGAGCCGTAAAAACACACCTGAGTATTTGTCCTCTTCAAGGTTGAACGAGCTAATCTTAAGATCACTCAATATCGTTGCGTAATCATTAAACAATGCATCCATTAAGAAAGCTCCGTAGAGCCATCAGGAAGCCACTCAATATTCAAGCTACCATCACCAAAACGAACGACACCTTCCTTCTTCGGTAGCTCATTACACCGCCCCCGATACTCAATAAAATTATCAAGCAATTCAATCAGGTGTACTTTAAATCCCGATTCAGTTGCCTGCTCAAAAATGCTATCTTCAACTTTCCAACGCGTACCGCTCAAACGATCTTCATTATCTTCCGCACAAAAAATCACTTCACCAGTTGCCTTCACAATCTCAGGGTATTGCTTGGCAAGCATAGTAAGGCGAGTTACTTCAAAGTTTTGATCAAAATTTGGCATATTTTTTCCTTTTGCTCGCTATTCTCTCAGCTTACGAAATCTGAGCGACAGACTGCGTCGTAGACGCGCATAACGCCCTGGCTTTGCGGCTGGCCGGAGCGCCAGCGAAGGTGCGTCCGCCAACAGCCACTGGTTATGTGATCTTAGCCTACTCTGGCAGGCCCTCGAACTCTGGCACGTCACCAATCGCCGCGTCCCAAACCGCTCTGCTCGATGTGAAGATGTGCGCAGTTGGCACCACAGAGACTTCAGTATCCAAACACCCTGCGGGAACAACGAGCAGGTCTGTAAGTTGGGTGCTTGGTAATGCTGAACCACACGATCTACAGAAGCTTTTATTGTGGCGAGTACCTGGAAGCGTAAAGGAAGTCACAGCATCTACACCCGCCAGCCAGGTCAGTTTAGTTGACTGCGAAAATAAATGGGTAAGCGGATTAAATGGTTGATCTTACCTTTGCATGAGAGTGAGACAGACCGGCATCTCATCGGATTATCTGGTTGATGCTTCACCTACTGCTGGTGCATGTTTCCTTCGCTAATTCCAGCAAGAACCCCACACGCCTCAACTTCCCGGTCATCGTTGCAACTCGCTCTCAGTGAAACGAGTTGTTTCTCAAGCGCTTGCAGAGCGGTTATCTGCGACCGCACATGAGAGATGTGATCATCGAGCAAGGCGTTGACGGCGGTACAAGGCTGATGAGGGTCGTCCTGATAGCTCTGTAGTTCGTGAATCTCAGCCAGTGACAGGCCCAGGATTCTGCAGCGACGGATGAAGGCCAGCCCCTCAACGTGTTTCTCGGTATAGACACGGTAACCGTTGTCCTGCCGATCAGGCGGCGGCAACAAGCCCTGCTGTTCATAGAAGCGGATCGTCTGTGTTTCGACCCCTACCAACTGCGCCAACTGACCAATGCGCATCAGCCTCCTCCCCAACGGATTCTTTACTCTATTGACCTTATAGTAGCTTTATAGTTTTAAATGGTACCACAACATTGTTCAAGTGGAGTCGTATCATGAGCAAATCCTGTGGTGGCGCCTGTGGCGGTGATGCAACGTCCGCAGCGGATACCGATATACAGGCCTCCTCCGAGGCGCCAGGGAGATGGGTCAGTGTTTATGCCGTGCCGAAGATGGACTGTCCATCAGAAGAACGAATGATTCGCCTAGCCCTGAACGGCTTTGAGGAGATTCGGGCGCTGTCCTTCGACTTGTCGAACCGCCGGCTGAAGGTCGTGCATGACGGCGAGGTCGAGCCCGTCACCTCGAAACTGAAGACCTTGGGGCTAGGCGCCTCGCTTCAGGAAACCGTCGCTGCAAATCCGGAGACCATCAAGGCCGCCGAGTTTTCGGCAGCTTCTGCTAAGCAAGAATCCGGGACCCTGCGCTGGTTGCTCGGCATCAATGCACTTCTGTTCGTGGTGGAAATGACTGCCGGTCTGATCGCCCAGTCCACCGGCCTGATTGGAGAATCCCTGGACAATTTTGCCGATGCGGCGGTGTACGGGCTTGCCCTTTATGCGGTTGGACATAGCGTGAAAAGGCAGGTACGTGCCGCGCATCTTGCTGGTGTACTGCAACTGATCTTGGCTGTGGGCGTGCTCGTAGAGGTGGTGAGACGCTTTGTATTCGGTAGTGAGCCTGAATCGCTGGTGATGATGGCTATCGCATTCGTCGCATTGATTGCCAATACCAGTTGTCTGCTGCTCATATCCAAACATCGGGAAGGCGGGGCGCACATGAAGGCAAGCTGGATATTTTCGGCCAACGACGTGGTGATCAACCTGGGGGTCATCACCGCCGGCGCCCTGGTCGCGTGGACCGGGTCCAATTATCCGGATCTGATTATCGGCACCATCGCGGGGGGCATTGTACTTAACGGTGCCAGACGCATTCTGGCGTTGAAGGGTTAAATAATGCTCATTATTGGCAAAAAGCTCTCGCCGTATGCCCTATTGTCCATATCGGGCCTGCTGGCAGCGTCTGATCAGGCTGTAAAGTGGCTGGTGCAGCAATCAATGGCCTATGGCGAGTATGTTTCGGTGACCCCGTTCTTTAACTGGGTGCACCTATGGAACACCGGTGCCGCATTCAGTCTTTTTGCGAATGGTGGAGGCTGGCAGCGCTACTTTTTTATCGGAATCGCGGTAGTGGTCTCGATTTTTCTGATCAAGCTGATCCTTGAAAATCGTCATAAAGGAGAAGCCATCGCTTACAGTCTTATCCTCGGTGGCGCCATGGGCAACCTGATTGACCGGGTCTTTCGCGGCTATGTTGTGGATTCCTTTGATTTCTATTGGCGAGACTGGCATTGGCCGGCCTTCAACCTGGCTGATATTGCAATTGTCCTCGGTGCCTTACTTTTCGTTTCCAGCAGCTTGTTGGGTAAAAAAGCAAACACCAATGCCGAGCCGGATGGATCTGACTGACACCTACGCCTATACAACACCATGACCGAACTTCCCGACAACATCCTTCACCTGCCGCAATACCAAGTACTGGGCTGCAAATCAACCGACGACGAAATGCACTTCCAGGTGGACGTGCCCGATCCCATCGCCTGCGAGGAATGCGGCGTGCAGGGTGAGTTCGTACGGTTCGGCAAGCGTGACGTTCCCTATCGTGATCTGCCCATCCACGGCAAGCGGGTCACTCTCTGGGTGGTCCGCCGCCGATACACCTGCCGGGCCTGCAAGACAACATTCAGGCCCCAGCTACCGGAGATGGTGGACGGATTCCGTATGACACTGCGGCTGCATGAGTACGTGGAGAAGGAATCCTTCAACCACCCCTACACCTTTGTGGCGGCACAGACCGGCCTGGACGAGAAGACGGTGCGCGACATCTTCAACGCCCGCGCCGAGTTCCTGGGGCGCTGGCACCGCTTCGAGACGCCCCGCATCCTGGGCATTGACGAGCTATACCTGAACAAGCGCTACCGCTGCATTCTGACCAACATTGAGGAGCGAACCCTGCTCGACCTGCTGGCCACCCGCCGCCAGGACGTGGTGACCAACTACCTGATGAAGCTGAAAGACCGGCAGAAGGTCGAGATCGTCAGCATGGACATGTGGAACCCCTACCGGGCAGCGGTCAAGGCTGTGCTGCCCCAGGCCCGTATCGTGGTCGATAAGTTCCATGTGGTGCGCATGGCCAACGATGCCCTAGAGAGAGTGCGCAAGGGCCTCAGAAAGGAGCCGAAACCGTCCCAGAGCCGGACTCTCAAGGGAGACCGGAAAATCCTGCTGAAACGCGCTCACGAAGTCTCAGACCGGGAGCGCCTCATCATGGAGACCTGGACAGGCGCGTTCCCGCAACTGCTGGCCGCCTACGAGCACAAGGAGCGCTTCTACGGCATCTGGGACGCCACCACACGGCTCCAGGCAGAAGCCGCCCTGGACGAGTGGATAGCCACCATCCCGAAGGGCCAAAAGGAAGTCTGGAGCGATCTGGTCAGGGCAGTGGGAAACTGGCGCGAAGAGACCATGACCTACTTCGAGACGGACATGCCCGTCACCAACGCTTACACGGAGTCCATCAACCGACTGGCCAAGGACAAGAACCGTGAAGGGCGCGGTTACTCCTTCGAGGTGATGCGGGCACGAATGCTCTACACCACGAAGCACAAGAA
Source organism: Halomonas sp. A11-A (assembly GCF_003182195.1). GTDB lineage: Bacteria > Pseudomonadota > Gammaproteobacteria > Pseudomonadales > Halomonadaceae > Halomonas > Halomonas alkalicola. Next base: position 36,778 of record NZ_QGTM01000025.1, on the reverse strand, counting down.
GAAGGCACCGACTGCGAAGGTCTCTCCTTTCTACAAGAAAACCATCGGTTACGGACTGCCGGACTTCGCAGAGGAACTCAACTACGGAGTCGATCTATCAACCATCTGAGGGTGGTATCAGATTGATGGGGTGAAGGTGCCCCATCAACCATTAAATCCGTATACCCAAATAAATTTGCCGCATGAGCAGATCCCGTATCTTTTTGGCAATACTCACAATGGCACAGATAAAAGCTGTCGAAGTCACCATGGACCTCAAATCTCACTGTGCCACACAGGCAAGAACCAACATGCTTAGTCATAGGATTCCCATCCATGGCCTGCAGGTGACGCACACATAACGCTTCGCTCTGCGGCAAACTTGGAGCGCAGCGGAAAGTTTGTCCGACAGCAGCGCCTTGTTAAATGCAAGCTTACTAAACCTTTCAAGCATCCAAATTAACTACATTATCCTCACCAAACCAACTAAGCGCTGTTTGAATGACTTGAGCACTTGGATTTGGAAAGAATACAGCCAACCTTTCTTTCGCACGAGTACAACACACATAAAATATTTTCTCTGACCTCTGGCGAACACTATCGGTGCCGTTTCGCTCAAACAGATAATTAAAGTTATATTGGTTCCACTTGCCATTATCCAGAACTACCAAAACATCAGGAAATTCGGCACCTTTAGTTTTATGCTGTGTCGAGAATGGCAAGTACCCTTCGAGATATTCAAAGACATTTCGGAACTCTTGATAATTGACTTCACACACCTGCTTGTATAAATAATATTTATCTTCTATGTATCTTGCCAGATTGTCATCCTTGACAACTAAACCTAACTCATGAGCGAGGTCAATAACCTCACCTATCTTAATGCCCACCTGTATTTCAAAAGACTGAATGGCTTTATTCAGCCTGATTTTATCTTGAACAGAAGTAAGGGAGTAATCAGTCGCTTTAATGAACTGATTGAATTTTTTAGATTGATAGAGTCGTATGCAATTTTCTATTTTAAACAGATGCTTGACTAAATCATCTCTATTAGATCCAGGTTTACTTTCATCACCAACGTTATTTTTCTTATCATCAAGCAGTTGTTCTTTGTCAACGTATAGCTTTGATATCTTATCGTAAGGCTGTTTTTTGGCTAAATCAAAATATCTTGGATGATTATCAATGTAATTACTCTGTGCAGGTGTTGGATCTGGATTTCCAACATGATCAATTACTTGAGCAAGTGTTTTTCCTGTAGAATCGTATTCTGGCTCATCTCTTTCAAGAGATTTTCTTATTTTAGTTCTAATATAATCAAGGATTTTATCTTTATCATAAATACGCATCAATTCAGGAAAATTAGCCTTATCTGCAATAAGGCTGTGAGTAAGATTAAGTTCCTTAACTAATTCATTATTATCGAATTCCCATCCAAGATGTTGCCTGACTGAGTCCAGACTATCGTTAGATGAGTATAAAAATTCAACAAGACCTTGCTTGACGTTGCCGTCCTCATCCATATTCGGAGCAGTTCTATCTCTCGAAGGCTCCTGAATAAGCCCATCAACTCTAAGCTGATTTGCCAAGTTGATTATTTTTAAAGGATTACGCCGGTTTTGCTTCTTGAATACCTCAATTACTTTTGGCGTTTCAGTTCTCGTATACTTATCTAAATTACCAACACTACCATCATAAATCGATTGCATTGCATCACCAAAAAAGCCAACAACATTGTCCTTGGTTGACTTTTCAAGATGCTCTAGCAATATATCTATAACTAAAGGATCAGTATCCTGATATTCGTCTACAAAAATAAACGGATATTTATCCTTTGTTATCGAGCATAGCTTTTCGTACTTTTCAAACATCTTAGAAGCCAAGACTATGACCTCATCGTGTGATATTATGCCTTTTGCTAGTTTTAAGTATTCTTTATATTGAATCGAGTCGCAGTCATAAAAAAAATCCTGAGAAACAACCTCATTATCTGGATGTTTGATTTTAGTTTGCTCAGGGTCATTTATAAGTTCAATCAACGTCTCCTTAATCTCCGATTGAAAACATTTAATATTTCCCCATAAGAAATCATGTATAGTCGAGACGTATAAATTTTCGTGTGAAATTCGATCTTCAATTTCATTAACTGCAGCATTGGTGTATGTAATGCACCCGATATTTAGTGAAGGGCTATCGCTAACTACAGCTTTTAACACTTCCACTAATGAATATGTTTTACCACTACCTGCACCGCCACTAAGTAGGAAGTGCTTTTTACTCTTGATCAAGTCAATGACATGCCTTGATTCCTCAGAAAGGTTTTCTAGGTCTAGTTTTTTTGAAGCCATAACAATCCTTCCTTGATATAGAGGGGGACGTGCCAGTTTGAAAACTCAACTCCTTCTTCTGTCGTCTCGCTATTAAGTAATATTTCAATGGCAAGAGATGGCTTACTATTAACTGCTTTTTCGGAAAATTCGAAAACATCAATATCGTTTGACAGATACAAATCTAAATATTTTTTTGTTAACGATGGGAATGCGCTATATCCGGCATTAAGCAGATCTTTATTTATACTGAAAAATGCGTCCTCATAGCTTCTACCATGATATCCATGCTCTGCTACCTGATATACAATCTTAAGAAATCCATTAGGATCTTGTTGCCAGGTTTCGCTTCCTGATGGTTTGGTTAAGCTCTTATTTTCAAAGTCTAAGCCTTTGTAGAATCCTAACTCTTCTTGTTGAAAGAAAAATTTTAGAGATGAGTTAGATGACTTTGAACCATTAGGATCTAAAGGAGTACATTGAACTTCTTCTATTTTATTTTTGCCATTCTTATACTTTTGCGGCGTTACTCCATCATCTTCGTATACGATCTTTTCGTAGTAGCTATCAATGTCAGTAATAATTAGTGACTTAAGTCCTACAAAATCAATGAATTTCTCAAATGTTTGAGAATGAGCTCCAACCTCTACTATTGAAATATTCTGCGACAACAACGGTTTTTCGTCCGGATTCTGAGCATCTTGGTCAATTTTCTTCATCATTGATGGCAAGATAATCCGCTCTGTATCACCTTCGATGAATATCGCTTTATCAGCAAAAAACAACTCCGCTCGATTTAGGGTTAAGTATTGCTTTAGAAATCGATACGCTTTTTTTAGCTCTTCGTCTTTTTCTGGATCTTCACTAGAAGCGTAGGCATGCTCTAAATCTTTTAGGTTTTTCGCCTGTACTTGATGATCTTGAGCGGATTTCTTAAGGTATTTAATATCCTCAAAACTGCTTTCTGATACTATGTGCGATGAATGCGTAGTAATAACTGATTGGAGGTGAATGACCACCCCATCTTCCCTTAAGCGGTTTTGCCTTAATAGCTCTTTGATATTTTTTATAAATACATATTGCATTTGCGGGTGAGTATGTGCTTCAGGCTCTTCAATAAATAGCAAGTTAATTGCCGCTGGCTTTTCCTTTATTGACCGTCTCAACCTACTCATTAGCATTTCAATTTCAAAAATCATACTAATTAAGTTCATATACCCTAAACCATTATAATGTTCGGGTAAGTCGTGACTCTGATGCGCATACATTACAGTAGTGTTGCCTTCTAAAAGCTCCCGATGCTGCAACGTAGACGTAATTTTGATATCCGTTTCATCTGGATTTATACCACCGAATTTGTTCACCTTTTCGATGATACCCTTAAACATGCTCTGATAGATGCCACTCAACCTATCATCGGTTTTACGCAGTTCTTTTTTAAATTCGTCAGACGCTTCTTCTTGTTCATCTGACTCATCAACTTGCCTGTACAAGCTTGACGTTTGATTAGACAAGGTTTTATCGTTTTTCTTATTAGTGACGCTTCGCTTCGCATTAATGAACTGAATTCCTAAGATATCTTTAAGGTTTATCCTTTCCTTGTGCAAATCCAAAAATTGATTCTCGTCATCATGCAAAAGACTCTTTTTAATAATTGGACCGAAATAATCAGACAACTTTTCCTTGAGGAAAAGATGGGGTCTATTATCAAACTTATTAGATTCTTCGATATAATTTAATTTAAGCTCATTTAGCTTGTCGAATGGGATTTTATATTCAAAAGAAAGAACTACGTTATCATCATCAGGATCTAAACTCATTATCAATGGACTGATCATAGAAAGATCGTCTGATTCACTGTATTTAATAAAAAGCTTTAGTTGAATTCCTAAAGGAACATATTGTTCGTGAGCACCTATCTCTTGGTCACCTAGAAGAATTTTCTCTAATGAAGACCTCAGTTCAATATTAAAGTCTTCATAGGACACTGCGTTTCTTTCCGATTGGACTACTAGTTTGTCTAGGCAAGCTAAAACAGATGTTTTACCAGTGTTATTTTTTCCTATAAGTAGAGATAGCTCATCTTCCAAATCTAAGACGAAGTTTTTTAGTAATCTGAAATTTGAAATTTCAATCCGTGCCAATTTCATGCTCTTCTTTTTACCTTTTTCTTGACCGACAGATATGGACTAACTCTACAAGCGACCCACCAGCATTTAACGCCTTGCTCACCGGAAAATTAGGAGCGCAGCGAGTAATTTTCCCAGGTGCAGCAACTTGTTATATTTCAATTGTAATGTTCCATGAATGAATCAGAGAAACGACGCCAAAGTGGCATTATTTTTTCTAAGTCTAACTTGTCATCTAAGAGGCTGGATTGATTCTTCCAGTGTTCCTTTAAATGTTCAGGCTTTTTCGGTGTTGGGTACCGCCCATCCCAAATAACATATTCAGATAGAACCTTTAGTATTTTATTTTCGTCTTTTGATGTAGATAAGCTTGCGGTGTTCGCCAATGCAACCAAATCATGAGTAGAGTTAAACCCTGTACCCGAACCAATGCAATGTGCCTTAAAAAGCAGTTCGAAAGACATACCCAAGAGCATCTTGTAGGTTGCCCAGCAATTAATTTCTAACTCTTTTTCGCTTTGCATTGCCTTCCATAAAGTGCGAGCAGACACCAAAAGATCATGTGATTTATTATGCCAATACGCTGGTGTTTCTTGACGTAGTTCGAATTTCTTGTTGTAAAGATCCATTTTTCAGTTTCGCTTCAGAAGCTTGATTCTGGCCTCGTTAAATTCCTCTTCAGAGATGTGACCATCTTCCTTTAGCTTTGCCCATTTTATTAGTTCGTCAGCTACAGAATATTGCTTTAACTTTTCTCCTTTGATTATGTCTACCTCTGACTGATTTACTGAGCTTTTGTCTGATTTTGGCTTTGTTGAAAATATTCCATTAACCTCTACCCACTCTCTGTGCCTGTTCATAGGAGAGTAAAATAACACCTGAACTACAATCAAATAAGCAAAAGCAATTCCAGCGAATATTAACGAAGCAAAGAACTCATCGTCGTAATACCAACCATCCTCTTCACTAAAATATTTATTGCCCCAATAGAGAGAGCTTAGGGCACAGCCAATGAGCGCTAGCCATGTATAGCCCTTAAAGTTTTTAACAGCAGTATCAATGCTGGAGAAGTCTTGATTCTTCTTCATCATATATATGCCAAAACCCAAAAATATGGCTGGGATTACACCGAATAGAAAATTATCGATGGAGCCATCAAGAGCGAGAAAATTAGCAGCTTACCTTGGTCGCCACTATTCATAGGTTAATTTTGCAATGTACTCTCCTTTTGAAATATAACAGGTATTAGATAGCGCGCTCGTTTATTGACTTGAACAAGCATGCGCGTTCAACAATCTTATCAGCGCACCCTTTCCTAAGCTAACCCTGTGATTTCATTAAAACCAAAGAAAACCTTGGCCACCTACCACAAAATTCGCGCGCTTGCGCGTTTTGCCAGTACCAATAATACTGTATGCACATCCATGCATCGGGAGGACGGGAGTATGGATACGCACAGCAAACCGCCGAAGCTGATGGACCGGGTCAGGGCCACCCTGCGGGTGAAACGCTACAGCCCGCGTACCGAAAAGACCTACTGCTACTGGATACGCTACTTCATTCGCTTCCACGGGGTCCGACATCCCGCCGACATGGGCGGCGCGGAGGTACGCGCCTTCCTGGAGCATTTGGCGGTGGAGCGCCGAGTGGCGGCGGCCACGCAGAATCAGGCGCTGAATGCGCTCGTGTTCCTCTATCGGCACGTACTCGACCAGCCCTTGGGAGATATCGGAGAATTCTCGCGTGCCAAGCGCCCACGCCGGCTTCCGATAGTGCTTTCTCACGAGGATGTCATGCGCGTGTTGAGCCATCTGTCCGGCCCCATGCACCTGATGGCCACCCTGATGTATGGCTCAGGGCTGCGGCTCCTCGAGACGTGCCGATTACGTGTCCGCGATATCGACCTCGACCGCCAGATCATCACAGTGAGAGCCGGCAAGGGCGACAAGGACAGAACTACTCTCCTCCCGGCGATCAGCATTCCCGCCCTACAGCAAAGTATCACCGTGGCCAAACATCAGCTTGACGATCGGCTGCAGCATGGCGTTGTGCCGGTAACACTGCCCCACGCACTCGATCGCAAGTACCCCAATGCCGGTATCTCGCTGTCCTGGCAATGGCTCTTTCCCGCCAGCCGACCTTGCTTCGATGATACCGGCAAGGTCGTGCTACATCATATCCATCCATCAGCGGTGCAAAGAGCGGTCAGACACGCCATGCGTGCTGCTTCGCTCACCCGTCCAGGCTCTTGCCATACCCTGCGGCACAGCTTCGCCACTCAGCTGCTGAACCAGGGCACGGATATCCGCACGGTACAGGAGTTGCTGGGCCATAAGAGCGTGGAAACGACACAGATCTATACCCATGTATTGGGCAAGGGCTTTGCAGGAGTCCGTAGCCCCCTCGGGTGAGCGGGGCTGTCTCAGTTTCCAAAGTCATCGAGCACGCTACCGCCCCTACCTGAGCATGTGCACGACCTGCAGCCATCCATGCGGTAGTCCTTGCGTGTCGCGCTGTGCCTTCCTGGCTTCCTGCTGGAGATTCATTAGCAGAGCCTATGTGAGCCAGTGCGGGGTTGCAAAGTAGAAGTTGGTCGCAAGGGCCGCTTCCACCACCTGTTCGTCGTGGATGGCAGTGGTGACAAAGAGGGGCACGTCCGTGTCGTCGGACTGGATCAGCAGCCCGCTCTCCGTGCAGCCGAGGATGACGCCCTGCCCGGCCAGCGAGGCCACGATCTCGAAGGCCGAGCACCGCAACCACTACCTCGACATCGCCGCGAGCAGGCCCCCGCGGACAGCCGCGCGCGGCACGCGTCTTGACCCGCCTGGTCAGATCGACTCGGCCTCGCCTTCCACGTCCACCCCGATAAAGCCACCGGACTGGCGCCGCCACAGGGCCGCGTAGAGGCCGTCTCGCGCCAGCAGCTCCTGGTGGGTGCCACTCTCGACGATCTGGCCTTCGTCGATCACCACCAGGCGGTCGAGCATGGCGATGGTGGAGAGCCGGTGGGCGATGGCCGCGACGCTGCCCAGCAGCAGGGAGTTGAGCAGGGTCACGGTGAGGCCGGTAGCCAGGCGCATCTGGCGGTGCACCGTGCCCATGAAGCCCTCCATGGCGTCCCGGGCGTAGGCCTCGGCGGGTGTTGGCCCAAGGTGGCGGCGCAACGCCGCCGTCGCTCAGGCCGCGCGCATCCCTGCCCGGCGGGCCCGGGCGGCGTGGAGCTTCCTGTAGCTCTCGATCAGGCGCTGGTGCTTTTCCAGCCCCTCCAGCGCCATGCTGGTGGGCGTCAGGCCGTGGAAGCGCACCCTGCCCAGCACCGAGCCGATCACCGCCTCGATGGTCGCCTCACCGAACATGCGGCCGAGGTTGTGGCGGAAGTCGTCGAGTTCGAGCTCGTCATCCAGGACGATCTCCAGCACCGCCTGCACCGCGCGGTAGAAGAGGTTGCGCTCGACGGTGTTGTCGTTGAACTGCAGGAACATCTCGACCCGCTCCAGGGCCTCCTCGTGCTGGCCCAGCGCCAGGTTGATCAAGAGCTTCAGCTCGAGGATGGTCAGCTGACCCCACTCGGTGTTCTCGTCGAACTCGATGCCGATCAGGGTGATGATTTCCATGTGCTCGTCGAGCTGGCTCTCCTCCAGGCGCTCGAGCAGGTCGGCAAGCCGCTCATCCTCCAGGCGGTGCAGGTTGAGGATCTCCTCACGGTACTGCAGCGCCACGTTGGTGTTGTCCCACACCAGATCCTCTACCGGGTAGACCTCGGAGAAGCCGGGCACCAGGATGCGGCAGGTCGGTGCGCCGAGCTCGTCGCGCACGGCCACATAGGCCTCGAGCTCCAGCTCCTCGAGGATGCCGAACAGGGTCGCCGCCTCCTGCTCGTTGCTGTTGGCGCCGCTGCCGGAGAAGTCCCAGTCGCAGAAATCGATATCCGAGCGGGCGCTGAAGAAGCGCCAGGAGATAACCCCGGAGGAGTCGATGAAGTGCTCGACGTAGTTGTTGGGCTCGGTCACCGCCATGGAGTTGAAGGTGGGCGGCAGAAAGTCGTTGAAGCCCTCGATGCTGCGCCCCTGCAGCAGCTCGGTGAAGGTGCGCTCCAGGGCCACGTGGAAGCTCGGGTGGGCGCCGAAAGAGGCGAAGACGCCGCCGGTCTTGGGGTTCATCAGGGTGACGCACATCACCGGGAACTGGCCGCCGAGCGAGGCATCCTTGACCAGCACCGGGAAGCCCTGGGCCTCCAGCGCCTCGATGCCCTCGACGATCTCCGGATAGCGCGCCAGCACCTCGGCCGGCACGTCGGGCAGCGCCAGCTCCTCCTCGATGATCTTGCGCTTCACCGCCCGCTCGAAGATCTCCGAGAGACACTGCACCTGGGCCTCGGCCAGGGTGTTCCCCGCGCTCATGCCGTTGCTGAGGTAGAGGTTCTCGATCAGGTTCGAGGGGAAGTAGACCGTCTCGCCGTCGGAGTGGCGCACGAAGGGCAGCGAAACGATGCCGCGATCCGCCCGGCCGGAGTTGGTGTCGATCAGGTGCGAGCCGCAGAGCTCCCCCTCCGGGTCGTAGATCTCCCGGGTGTAATCGTCGAGGATCTCCGCCGGCAGCGCGTCGCCCGGCCCGGGCTGGAACCACTTCTCGTCGGGGTAGTGGACGAACTCGGCGTCGGCGATCTCCTCACCGAAGAACTGGTCGTTGTAGAAGAAGTTGAAGTGGGTGCGCTCGATGAACTCGCCCAGCGCCGAGCAGAGCGCGCTCTCCTTGGTGGCGCCCTTGCCGTTGGTGAAGCACATCGGCGAGGCGGCATCGCGGATATGCAGCGACCACACATGAGGCACGATGTTGCGCCAGGAGGCGATCTCGATCTTCATGCCGAGCTCGGCCAGGATGCCGGTCATGTTGGCGATGGTCTGCTGAAGCGGCAGGTCCTTGCCCTCGATCCAGGTGAAGTCGTCGCCGTCAGGCTGGCCCATCAGCAGCGCCTGGGCGTCCTCGTCGATGTTCTCGACCACCTCGATCTGGAACTCGGGGCCCTCCTGCACCACCTTCTTCACCGTGCAGCGGTCGATGGAGCGCAGGATGCCCTGGCGGTCCTTCTCGGAGATATCCTCGGGCAGCTCGATCTGGATGCGGAAGATCTGCTTGTAGCGGTTCTCCGGGTCGACGATGTTGTTCTGCGACAGCCGGATGTTCTCGGTGGGGATGTCCCGGGCGTTGCAGTAGACCTTGACGAAGTAGGCCGCACACATCGCCGAGGAGGCCAGGAAGTAGTCGAAGGGCCCCGGCGCCGAGCCGTCGCCCTTGTAACGAATGGGCTGGTCGGAGATGACCGTGAAGTCGTCGAACTTGGCCTCCAGGCGGAGGTTGTCGAGATAGTTGACCTTGATTTCCATGGGGCACCGGGGGAGTTGGCGTGGGCAGCGGGGGCGGAAAACCCGCCATTATCCAGCTTTTCGCGCCGGGCGTCATGGTGGGTTACAAAATGGCACCGCAGACAGTGCCCGCCCACGCAGGCATGTTGGGTACCTGGCACAACGCGACCCCGGAGGCCCCCTTGTGCCGAGGCCCTCGTTCCCTGCAGCGTAATCCGCCGGGGGCTCCTCGCCAGTCGCAAGACGACGCAAGGGATGGGGAGGCCCTGACTGAGGGTCGTCAGCGCCCGGGGTCCATCACCCCCGCATAGCGCACCCCGCTGAGCAGCGCCATCTCGCGCTTCCAGGTGGCGAGGTCGTCGGAGTTGAAGCCAGCCAGGCTATCGTGGCCACAGGCGCGCGCCATCACCTGCATCAGCGCCGTGGAAGCACGCAGGAAGCGCTCCAGCTGGGCGGCGGACTTGTCGATATCCAGCCGCTGGCGCAGGTCCGCACGCTGGGTGGCGATGCCCGCCGGACAGTTGTTGGTGTGACAGATGCGTGCTGCCACGCAGCCGATGGACTGCATGGCGCTGTTGGCGATGGCCACCCCATCGGCGCCCAGCGCCAGGGCCTTGACGAAGTCGATGGGCAGCCGCAGGCCGCCGGTGACGATCAGGGTCACGCGCCCGCTGGCGCCCTGGGCGTCCAGGTGGCGCCTGGCCCGGGCCAGGGCGGGGATGGTCGGCACGCTGATATGGTCGCGGAACATGGTGGGGGCCGCCCCGGTGCCGCCGCCGCGGCCGTCGAGGATCAGGTAGTCGGCCCCGGCGTCCAGGGCGAACTGGATGTCGCGCTCGATATGGTTGGCGCTGAGCTTGAAGCCCACGGGAACGCCGCCGGTGATCTCGCGCACGCGATCGGCGAAGCGGCGAAAGTCTGCCACGCCGTGCAGATCCTCGAAGGTGGCCGGCGAGACGGCGGGCTGACCCTCCTCGAGCCCGCGCACCTCGGCGATCTTGCCCGTCACCTTGTTGCCCGGCAGGTGACCGCCGGTGCCGGTCTTGGCGCCCTGGCCGCCCTTGAAGTGGAAGGCCTGGACCTTCTCGAGCAGGCGCTCCTCATAGCCGAAGCGGGCGCTGGCCAGCTCGTAGAAGTAGCGGGAGTTCTCGGCCTGCTCCTCGGGCAGCATGCCGCCCTCACCGGAGCAGATCCCGGTGCCGGCCCGCTCCGCCCCGCGGGCGAGCGCCACCTTGGCCTCTTCGGAGAGGGCGCCGAAGCTCATGTCGGAGACCAGCAGCGGCATCTCCAGGGTCAGCGGCTTCTTCGCCTCGGGGCCCACCACCAGGCGGGTGGCCACCTCGGCGGCGTCGAGCAGCGGCTGGGTGGCCAGCTGCGCCACCATCAGCTGCAGGTCGTCCCACTGGGGTAGGCGATGGCGTGGCACCCCCATGGCGGCTATGGGCCCATGGTGCCCCACCCCCTCGAGTCCCTCTCGGGCCAGTTGATGGATGAACTCGACGGTGGGCTCCTCCTCGGTGGCCTCGGCCTTCGGGGCCCGGTCCTTGCCGCCCCCGTCGTCGGGTTCCGGCGCCTCCTGGCCCACCTGATCGCTGGCGAACTGCTTGTGGGTGCCGTCGCAGTAGGGGGCATCGCCGGTCTGCTTGCACTGGCAGAGGTACGCCTCGCCGTCCTTGTCGGCGGTGAACATCTGCGGGGTGAAACCGGTGCCCTTGTGGGAGCCGTCGCAGAAGGGCTGGTCGCCGGAGCGACCGCAGCGACAGAAGGCGTACTCCTTGCCCTTCTCCAGGGTGACTTTCTTCGGCTTGTTGGCGGCGATGACCGGCTGACTCATGGCAGGCTCCTGAGTGCGTGGGAAGATGGCATCGCCGTCAGTCTGGAAGAGCGAGGCAGCCCCCGCCAGCGGCGACGCGGGCGCTGAGTAAACGCAGGGCCCGGCCGGACGCATCCTCCCGGGCCAGCGCCCCCTTTCCGCGCGGTTTACTGCAGCCGCAGCCGCATACCGCGAAAGCACCGCCGCTGCCCCAAAGCGGCGAGGGGCTCGACACCATCTGGGGCCGCTTGGGCCCCAGCAGATGCCGCAGGGACGCCGGGCGAGCCCTAGTCCGGCGTTTTGGGCTCAGCTAGAATGAACGGTTTTCCCTATCCGAGAATCCTCATGCAAGCCACGCTGGAACAGCGCGCCCTCAAGGTCTCCATCGTCGTCACCCTCGTCGTCTCGAGCCTCGGGGTCACCTTCGGCCTGCTCGCCGGCTCCCAGTCGATCCTGTTCGACGGCGTCTTCTCCACCATCGACGCGGCCATGTCAGGGCTCTCGCTGGTGGTGGCACGGCTCGCCATCCGCGAGGCCAGCCAGCGCTTCCAGCACGGCTACTGGCACCTGGAGCCGCTGGTGGCGGCGCTCAACGGCGCCATCCTGATGCTGCTGTGCTTCTACGCCTTCCTCAATGCCATTCAGGGGCTGATGGAGGGCGGCCGCGAGCTCGACTTCGACCTCGCCATCGCCTATGCGGTGGTGGTGGCCATCGCCTGCTTCAGCATGGTGATCTACCAGAAGCGCCTCAACCGTCGCGCCGACTCTGAGTTCGTGCGCATCGACATCCAGGGCTGGCTGATGGCAGCGCTGATCACCACTGCCCTGCTGGCGGCCTTCGCCATCGCCCTGCTGCTGCAGGACACCGCCTGGGCCCACCTGACCCGCTACGTCGACTCCGCGCTGCTGATGGTGCTCACCGCCTGCTTCATACCGGTGCCGCTGGGCATCGTGCGCCGGGCGATGCGCGAGATCTTCCTGATCGCCCCGAGCGCTGTCGACCGCGAGGTGCACGCCGCCATGGCGCCGGTGATGGCCCGGGAAGGGGTGCTCACCTACTACAGCCACGTGGCCAAGGCCGGGCGCGGCCACTTCATCGAGATCCATATCGTCACCGTGCCCGAGTTCGGCGCCGGCCAGGGGGTGGCGGTGATGGACGAGATCCGCGAGCAGATCAGCGCCGGGCTCTCCATCCCGCCGGAGAGGCGCTGGTTCACCGTGGCCTTCACCGCCGACGAGCGCTGGGCCTGAGGCCCTGCGCGACCCTGCCTGCATGAGGCGCCCTCACGCTTCCAGGGAGGCCCACTCTCCCGAGCGCTGCTCGGCGCGCCCCTCCCCCTCCAGCTTGAGCAAGTGGGCCAGCGCCGAGCGCGCCGCCACCCCGAGCCGCGCCTCCGGCACGTCGTCATAGGCGTGGCGGGTCAGCGCCTCGAGGCTCGCCGGACCAAAGCGCACCAGGGCCCGGGCCACCTTGTGCTCCCGGGCCAGGCGGTGAGTGATCAGGAAGTCCAGGGCCGCATGGGCCTCGCCGATGAGGAAGCCGTGACCCGGAGCGATGGTATCGAACGCCTCCTGCCCCAGGGCGTGCAGGGCCGCGATATAGGCCGCCATGTCGCCATCCGGCGGGTTGATCACCACCGTGGAGCCCTGCATGACATGGTCGCCGGCAAACAGCAGCCGCTGGGATTCGAGCAGGAAGCAGAGGTGGTTGGAGGCGTGCCCCGGGGTGTGCAGCACCTTGAGGGGCCCCGCCGGCGTATCGATTCGCTCGCCATGGCCCGGCCGGTGGTCCGGCGCGAAGGTGGCGTCCTGGCTGGCGCCGGGCGGCGGCGGCAGGCCCACCAGCCGGGCGCCGGTTCGCGCCTTGAGCCAGGCGGCCCCCGGCGAGTGGTCGATATGGGTGTGGGTCACCAGCACCCGGGAGAGACGCCCGCCCGCCAGCGCCAGCAGCCGCTCCAGGTGCTCGGGATCTGCCGGGCCGGGGTCGATCACCACATGATCCCGGCCATCGCCCAGCAGGTAGCTGTTGGTGCCGGAGCCGGTCATCACCCCCGGGTTGGGCACGGTCACTCGGGTCACCCCGGGGGCCAGCGTCACCGCCCGGCCGGGCACGATCTCGGCGAGAGCCGTGCCGTGGCGGTGCGGGTCCAGGCGGCGCACCTCGGCGTAGGCCGGGGCGTCCGGCTCCACCTGCCAGTCGGCGCCCCCCTTGCGGGCGGGCCAGGAGCGGCTCGGGCGTGGCGTCGGCGGGTTGGCGTGGGCGTGGCGCAGCAGCGCCTCGGCATCGCGGAACTCGGCGAGCAGGCGCAGCGTGCGCAGGGTGGGGTAGCCCAGCGCCAGCCGGCCATGGCGGTGGTCGGCCAAGGCCTCGGCGGGGGTCAGCCAGGCATGGGCGATGGTCTCGCTGCCGTCGTGACTCGCGCGCTGCCCCGGCGGCGTCAGGGCCACGAAGAAGCGCGTATCGAAGCGCCGCGGCGCCCCCGGAGGCGTCACCCAGTGGCCCACGTAGGCCAGCCGGTCCAGCGGCAGCGAGAGGCCATGGCGCTCGCACAGCTCGCGGAAGCCGACCTCCTATAGGGTGGGGAGGACTCCATCCCATTGCTACCAGGCGCTGCCAAGAAACTCGTGGATGAGTCGCCACGGAAGAGGCAGGGAGCGGGAAGGTACGGCGGCCTCCTCAGGTCACCGCCGCCCCGGTGCGTCGGCGTCGGGGACCGGCCAGGCAGGCAGCCAGCAGGATCAGGCCCGCGACGCTGGCGATCATGCCGGCGGCGCTGACCGAGAGGTCATGGCCCAGCCAGCCGGGACCGTGGCCGGCGACAAGGTAGCCGAGCACCGCGGAGAGCACCGCGAAGAGCTGGCTCCAGGCGATCTGGCGCCCCAGGCGATTGGTCATCAGCCGCGCCGCGGCAGCCGGACAGATGAACATGGCGATGACGATGATCGAGCCCACCGCCTCGAAGGCAGCGATGGCGGCGATGGCCACCAGGGTCACCAGCAGCAGGTCGACCAGCGCCGGGCGGGCGTTGACGCTGGCGGCGAACTCCGGGTCGAAGCTGCCCAGCACCAGGTGGCGGCGCAGCACCACCAGCATGGCGACCACCAGCAGCCCCACCCAGGCGGCGCGGCCCAGCTGCGGGGGAAGGTCCGCCAGGGCCACCGGGTCGAGCAGCGCGGCGGGGCCGGTGCCCTCGAACCAGATCAGGCTCTCCAGGTTGCCGTAGAGAGCATGCTCCACGTCGAGGTGCACGCCGCTGGCACCGTGCCACTCCAGCAGCAGCACCCCGAAGGCGAACAGGCTGGTGAACACCACCCCCATGGCGGCGCTCGCCTCCACCCGCCCCAGGCGGCGGATCAGCTCGATCATCCCCACGGTGACCAGCGCCGAGACCCCGGCGCCCAGCATCATCGCCGAGGAGGCGAGCACCCCGGTGAGCAGGAAGCTGACCACGATGCCGGGCAGCGCCACGTGGCTGATGGCGTCGCCGATCAGGCTCTGCCGGCGCAGCACCAGGAAGTTGCCGAGCAGCGCGCAGGTCATGGAGATGATCACCGCCACGCCGAGCGGCACCAGGCTGAACATCATGAACTCGCTCATCGCGCGGCCTCCTGGTGCCCCAGCAGCTGCGCCTCCAGCGCCATGATCGCATCCGGCGAGAGCACCTCGTGGATCGGCACCAGCCCCGCGTGCTCGCGGTGCAGGGCGTCGTCGGGGTAGCGCGCCCGATAGAGCGCCCAGAGGCGCTCCTCATGCTCGGCGTCGCGGGCGGCGGCGAGCCCCGCCGGGGTCGCCACGCCGTCGCGGCGGATATGGCCGCGCCGGCGCAGCAGGGTCAGCGTCAGGTCGTCGAAGATCGGCTCCTCGCGGGCCAGCGCCAGCAGCCCCTGGCGCAGATGCACCCGGCGGCGCAGGCGGCGATAGGCCAGCAGCGAGGCCAGGACGCCGCGGCGCGGCGAGAAGAGGAAGGAAGCCATGAAGAGCGCGAAGGCAGAGAGCACGATCAGCGGACCGGTGGGCAGCCCCTCGCGCACGCTGGAAACGGTCACGCCCAGGTAGCCGGCCAGGGCCCCGAGCAGCGCGGCCAGGGCCACCATGCGCATGGGCTGGTCGGTCCAGAAGCGCGCCGCCACCGGCGGAATGATGGTCAGGGCCACGATCAGGATCAGCCCGGTGACCTTGAGGCCGATCACCACCACCGCCATCAGCAGCATCAGCAGCACGAGGTCCAGGCGGCCGGTATCGAGCCCCTGGGTGCGGGCGAAGTCGGTGTCGAAACAGATCAGCAGCAGGTCCCGGCGCAGCACCAGCACCGCCAGCAGCAGGCCCAGGGCCGAGCCGGCGATCAGCTTGGCCTCGGAGGCGAGCATCCCGGCGGTGGCGCCCACCAGGTAGCCGGTGAGCCCGGCCTGGCCGGCCACCGCCATGGACTGGATCACGGTGATCAGCACCACGCCGAACGCAAAGAAGGAGGAGAGCACCGCGCCGATGGCGGCATCCTCGCCGAGCCGAGTACGCGCGCTGATCGCCTGCACCGCCCACAGCCCGATGGCCGCGCTGCCGGCGGCACCGAGCAGCAGCGCCGGCAAGTAGCGCCCGTCGCCGGTGGCGAGCCCCACCAGGATGAAGGCCAGTGCCAGGCCGGGCAGGGTCGCGTGGCTGATGGCATCGCTGACCAGGGCCCGCTTGCGCAGCAGCACGAAGGTGCCGACCATGCCGGCGCCCGCCGCCAGCAGCATGGCCCCCAGGGTCACCACGCTGGTGTTGTAGCCGAGGGTGAAGGTGAGCGCGCGCCACCAGGTCTCCATCAGCGCCCCCGCTCCGCCAGGGCCGGCTCCACCAGCCGCGCCAGCTGCACCGGGCTCAGCCGGCCGCCGTAGGTGGCCTGCAGGTTGGCCTCGGTGAACACCTCGTCCACCGGCCCCGCGGCGATGCGCCGTACGTTGAGCAGCAGCACATGGTCGAAGTAGCCGCGCACCGTGGCCAGGTCGTGGTGCACGCAGAGCAGGGTGCGCCCCTCGTCGCGCAGCGACTTGAGCACCTCGACGATGGCGGTCTCGGTGGCCGCGTCGACCCCGGCGAACGGCTCATCGAGGATGGTCAGGTCGGCCTCCTGGACCAGCGCCCTGGCCAGGAAGACCCGCTGCTGCTGGCCGCCGGAGAGCTGGCCGATCTGGCGCTCGGCGAAGGCCTCCATGCCCACCCGGGCGAGGGCCTGCATGGCTCGGCGGCGCTGGCCGCCGCCGCCGAACTGCCACCAGCGCAGGTCGCGGAACAGCCCCATGGCCACCACGTCGATCACCCGGGCCGGGAAATCCCAGTCGACGCTGTTGCGTTGGGGTACATAGGCGACATGGCGGGCCATCTGGTCGAAGGGGCGGCCGAACACCCACACCTCGCCGGTCAGGCGCCGGGTAATGCCCAGCGCCGCCTTGAGCAGGGACGACTTGCCGGCCCCGTTGGGGCCGATGATGGCGGTCATGCTGCCCGGCGGCGTGACGAAGTCCACCGAGTGCACCACCGGGCGATGGTCATAGCTCACGGTCAGGCCCTGGATCGCGAGCGGGCTGGCGATCACCTCCTTGCCGAGGCGCGCATCGGGCATCAGGGGCGTTCCTCGAGGTGGCCGAGCCGGCCCAGGCGCCCGCCCTCGGGCACCTCGCCGCCCAGGGCCAGGGCGATCTGGCTGACGTTGTGGTCGAGCATGCCGAGCCAGGTGCCCTCGTAGCTGCCCTCGGGGCCCATGGCATCGGAGTAGAGTTCGCCGCCGATGCGCACCTCATGGCCGCGGGCGGCCGCCCCTTCCACCAGGGCGCGCACGTTGCGATCCGACACCGAGGTCTCGACGAACAGCGCTCCGATCTCGCGCTCTACCAGCATCCGCACCAGCGACTCGATGCGGGCCAGGCCCGCCTCGCTCTCGGTGGAGTAGCCCTGGATGCCGAGCACCTCGAAGCCGTAGGCATCGCCGAAGTAGCCAAAGGCGTCGTGGGCGGTGACCAGCACTCGCGCCTCCTCGGGCACGCTGGCCAGTACCTCCCGAGCATAGGCGTCCAGCGCCTCGAGCTCCTCGAGGTAGGCCTCGGCGCGCTCGGCGAAGCCGTCGGCGTGCGCCGGGGCCAGTTCGGTCAGGGCATCGCGCATCGCCTCCACGGCGTAGCGCCAGCGGCCAGGATCCATCCAGACGTGGGGGTCGGGCTGGTCGGGATACTCCTCGTCGGCCAGGCGCGCCTCGGCGGGCACCGCCTCCCCCACGGCGATCACCGGCTGGCGCTGGCCGAGGCGTTCGAGGAAGGACTCCAGCTGGGCCTCCAGGTAGAGGCCGTTCCAGAACACCGCGTCCGCACGGGTCATGGCGGTCACGTCGGTGCGGGTCTGGCGATAGAGGTGCGGGTCGACGCCGGGGCCCATCAGGCCGCGCACCTCGACGCGATCCCCCCCCACCTCGCGCAGCACATCGGCGATCATGCCGGTGGTAGCGACCAGCTGCAGGCGTTCATCGGCCGCGACGGCCGGTGCCGCGGCGGCCGTCGCCGCGACAAGACCAGCAACGGCGAGAGGCCGCGCGAAACAGGCAGGGATCAATTGACGCAGTCTCGACACGAGAGGCTCCTTCAGGCCAGAGGCATCCCCTTGCCACCAGGCGCAGGGAAGGAAATTGACCATAGGGTACCGCGAACCGCTCCCGATGCTAATCGAGCAGGGCTAGCCGCTTCATAGGCAGGATGCATGCCCCGCCTCAGGGCACGAGGAGGCCCGACTCGCGCAGCGCCCGGCCCACCTCGCTCAGGGTCGCCTCCGAGTGCTCGATATCGCGCTCGCCCCGGGTGCAGGCGACCACCACCCAGCGCCGCTCGACGGCGCCCTCGCCGTGGAAGGCGATGCCGGCGTCGCAGCTGCGCCGGTGCTGGGTGCCGGTCTTGTGGGCGAAACGGATATCGTCCCCCAGGCCCGCCTTGAGCCGCGCCTCGCCGCTGGTGGTGCGCGCCATGATCGCCAGCAGCTCGGCGGTGGCCGCGGGCCCCAGCGCCCGCCCCTCGCCGATGGCCGCGAGCAGCGCGCCGAAGGCGTCCAGGCGCCCGGCGTTGAGCCCGCTCGCGTAGTAGGCGTCGAAGGCGGCATCCAAGCTCGGCAGGGCAAACTCGCCTCGCGGCACGCCGAGGCGCTCGGCCAGGGCGTCGAGGCGGGCGTCATCCTCCTCGACCTGGCGCAGCCGGATGAAGTCCATCCCGGTGAGCGCCCGGGCCCCGGGATGCAGATACCCGTAAGCCTCGCGGCGCACCTCCAGCAGCGGGGTGATGGGGCCGAGCCCGCCACCGGAGAGCGCCTGGGCGCGGTCGTTCACCGCGGCGAGGCCCAGCCGGCCGATCAGCAGGTCGCTGGCGGTATTGTCGCTCTCGGTGAGCATCGGCTCGAGCAGCTCGCCAAGCGCCAGGGTCGTGCCCGGCTCCGCCCAGTTGATGGGCCCGGCGCCGTCCACGTAGTCGCGCTCCTTGAGCACCAGCGTCTCGTCGAGGGAGAGCGCGCCGGCCTCGCGCCGGGCGAGCAGCTCCACGGCCACCGGCACCTTGACCAGCGAGGCCAGGTACCAGGTCTCGTCGTCGCGCCAGCCGAACCGCTCGCCTCGGTCTACCGAGCCGTCCCTCGCCCCCAGTTCGCGCACGTGAAGGCCGATCTCGTCTTGCCCCTCGGCCTCCAGGGCGGCCAGCCGGGCCTCGAGCTCGGGCTCCCAAGCGCTGCCAGCCAGGGCCTGCGCGGCCATCACCAGGCTCGAGATGGCGACCGCGGTGAGCCACGTCATCCGCGCTTCTCCCGCAACCAGCCGGTCAGGGCGATCCAGCCGGCGGTGGCCAGCACCAGGGCCACCCCGATGCCCAGCACCTGGGGGTAGGAGTAGACCTGCCAGGCCTCCAGCAGGTAGCGGAAGACCCCGAAGATCACCACGATATGGAAGATGAAGGCCTTGAGGGCGTCGCCGCCGATCAGGGTCAGCGGGCGCAGCCAGCGCGCCGCCGCCGCGCCGCCCTGGAGGCAAAGCGCCAGGATCACCAGGGCCCCGCCCAGGCTGAAGAGCATGAAGGCAAGCTCCGGCGGGTGCTTGCCGACGTTGCGTGCCACCGCCATCAGGGCATCGTCGACCGTGGTCTCCGCCTTGCCCAGGGCCAGGGCGAAGAAGGCGAGCAGCATCAGCGCCCCGGCGCCGGCGATGGTCAGCAGCACCCGGGCGCGCCGGGGCGTCCAGTAGCCGCGCAGCAGCGCCTCGCCGATCAACAGGCCCAGCAGCACCAGCGGCAGCCGCGAGAGCTGGCCCCAGGTGTAGTGGTTGGCGTCCTCAACAAGGATCGCCTTGAGCGGCTCGATGCCCCAGAAGCTGGCGTGACGCTCCAGCCAGCCCGCGGCCAGGGCGATGGCCACCGGCAGCAGCAGCCGCGACCAGAGCGGCAGGCGGCTCCAGAGGGGCAGCACCCAGGGCAGCCAGAGCAGGGCGATGGCGTAGAAGCCGAGGATCTCGACCCAGATCGGGAAGCGCTGGTAGAGCAGCGCGTCGAGGATGTCCTCCCGCGGGAAGATGGCCATCATCTCCACCACGGTGAGCACCTTGTACCAGAAGAACACCTCCAGGCCGCGCAGCATCAGGCGCAGGCGACGCGCCGGCCAGTCCGCCTCGCCCAGCCGCGGCAGGAAGGCCACCGCCAAGGCGATGCCGAACACCACGATGAACAGCGACGAGGAGAACTTGGTGATCAGGTGGACCGGCACCAGGCCCCAGTCGGGCAGCTGGCGAATGCCGAAGAGCCCGCTTACCGCGTGGCTTATGATCATCAGCGCGATGGCGATGCCCCGGGCCAGGTCGATCGCCTCGATGCGCCCCTCGGGGCGCGGTAGCACCGGGCGCTCGACGAGCCGCTGTTGGATGGCCTTCCCTTGCATCAGTCGCTCTTCTCCTTGCTGTCAGTCGATTGGCTGTCAATCGACCGGCCTAGTCCGCTGTGGCGAGCACCTCGACCCGTTCCAGGGTGAGGCGGCGTCCCTCCTCCCGGGAGAAGGCGAACGCCCCCTCCACCCGAACCCGCTCGCCCAGGTGGGGCGCGATCGCCTCGTGGGGGAAGAGCTCCACCCGGTTGAGGTCCTCGTCCTCGATCCAGTAGTGCAGCGGCTCCTCGAAGTGGCGCACCACCCCTTCGGTGACCACCCGGCTGCCGTCGAGAGCCTCGCTGTCGGTGGCCAGCACCGCCAGAGGTGTCTCTCTGGGCCCCGAATCGCCACCGCAGCCGGCCAGCGCAATCGCAAGCGCCGCCAGCAGGATGCCGCTTCCGAACCGCTTCACCGTAACGCCTCTCGTGATTGCCTTTGACACATCGCTTCCTCGTCAACCTTGCCTCTCAGGAGTGTATCGACAATTCCCCCGGTGCGATGCCATTCCCACTCACGCGATGAAGAGGATCATGCTCGAGGAAGAGGCGGGATGGCTATGCTGAGAGTGAGGATGCCCCCGTCAACCCCCCGGCCCATGCGTCCGGAAGAGAGCACGCCATGACCATGCCCATGACCCTCAAGGAGTATCTCGAGGCCTGTGACATCGACTACGAGGAACTCCCCCATCCCCGGGAGATCACCGCCAGTCGCATCGCCGAGACATCGAAGATTGCCGGCGATCGCATGGCCAAGGCGGTGATGCTCCACAGCGACTCCGGGTATCGCCTCGCGGTGATCCCCAGCAGCTGCGACGCCGACCTCGACCAGCTCTCGCGGATGCTCCATGAGAAGGTCACCCTGGCCTCGGAGCAGCAGATCATGGAGCACTTCCGCGACTGCGACCCCGGCGCCACCTCCCCGGTCGGCCAGGCCTGGGGCCTGCAGGTCTATGTCGACGACATGCTCAGGCACCAGCCCGACGTCTACTTCGATGCCGGCGACCACGAGACCCTGGTGCACATGAGCGGGCGGGAGTTCGACCGCCTGATGCACGACAGCCCCCACGGGCGCTTCAGCCGCCACTACTGACCCCGGTGCACGGGGTGGGTACCTGCCGGGCCGCGATCCGCGTTGATCGCGGCCCTTTCCTGCTGGCGAGCCGACTGCGCTATGGTAGCGGCCTGAGGCCCGCCGACTCGCCCGTCAGGAGCTCCCATGCCGCAGCAGCGTTCCCCTTTCCGTGCCCCATGCATCGCCGCCCTCCCCTTCGCCCTGATCCTCGCCGGCCTCCCCGCCGCCCAGGCCAGCGACTGCCCGGCCCCCGGCCAGTGGCAGCGCGCGGGCGCGGTCGTGGATACCGCCACGCTGATGGCCGACCTGGCCGAGCACCGCGTGTTGCTGCTCGGCGAGCAGCACGAGCGACTGGCCCACCACCGCTGGCAGCTGCACACCCTGGCCGGCCTGCACGCCCGCGAGCCGCGGATGGTCATCGGCCTGGAGATGCTGCCCCGAGAGGCCCAGCCAGCGCTGGACGCCTGGGTGGCCGGCGAGCTCGACGAGGCCGCCTTCCTGGCCGAGAGCGACTGGCTGGGTGCCTGGGGCTATGACCCCGACGCCTACCTGCCGATCCTGCACTTCGCGCGCATGCAGCGCATCCCGCTGCGGGCGCTCAACGTCACCCCGGCGCTGCGCCAGCGCATCGCCGAAGAGGGGTGGGAGGCCATTCCCCCGCAGGAGCGACACGCCATCACCCCGCCCGTCCCCGCCTCCGAGGGATACCGCGAGGCGCTGGCCGAGGTCTATGCCAACCACCCCAGCGCCGTGGACCCCGAGGCGGGCCTCGAGCGCTTCATCGATGCCCAGCTGGTGTGGGATCGCGCCATGGCCCAGGCCCTGGCCGAGGCCGCCGAAGAGGCGGCGCTGGTGGTGGGGCTGATGGGCCAGGGCCATGTCAGCTACGGCCACGGCGTGCCCCACCAGCTGGCCGACCTGGGGATCGACGCCGCCGGGCTGCTGGCCTGGCAGCGGAACGACGGCTGCACGCCGCCGACGGGGCTGGCCGATGCGCTCTTTACCCTCGGCGACGAGGCCGCCTTCGAGCCCCCCGAGCCCCAGCGCCTTGGGATCCTGATCGCGGCAGACGAGGGCGGCGTGCGGGTGGTCAGGGTGATGGAGGAGAGCCTGGCCGAAACGCTGGGTCTGCAGCGTGATGATCTGATCGTCGAGGTCGCCGGCCGGCCAGTGCGCCGCCCCGGCGAACTCACCGACCTGGTACGCCGCCAGACGCCAGGCACCCTGCTGCCCCTCACCGTGACGCGCAATGGCAGCACCGAGGAGCTGCTGGCCCGCTTCCCGCTTCGCGACGGGGTGCGCTGAATCCATGGCGACAACGGGCCTGCCCCGCTGCCGCTCGCCTCTGGCCTGGGCCCTGCTCGGCGCGCTGCTGGCCGGTCCCGCCTGGGGGGAGGCGCTCGGTCCCGAGCGCCGGCTGACACTGCACCTCGATCCCGCCGAGCGAAGCCTCGCCGGCGAACTGGTGCAGCCGCTGCCCGACGGCGGGCGCTTCGCGCTGCTCGACGGGCTCGATGTCCGCGAGGCCCACTGCGGCGAGCGGACGCTCCCGCTGGCGCGGGACCGCGAGGGCCGCTGGGTGGTACCGGCCTGTTCGGCGCCGATGCTCACCCTGCGCTGGCAGGGGACGCTGCCCGAGGCGGGACGGGAGACGCGCCACGCCATCGCCGAGGCCGGCACCTTCCTGCCCACCCGGGGCGGCTGGTATCCCCACCTGGTGGAGGAGGCCGGGCCGCTCTCCTTCGAGGTGCATACCCCGGCCGGGCAGCGGGCGCTGGGCAGCGGCTCCCTGGTGGAGGAGCGGGCCACGCCTGAGGGTAGGCTCGCCCGCTTCCACCACCCGCGGACCCGCGAGGTGGAGCTCGCCGCCGGCCCCTGGGCCCTGCGCGAGCGCGACGTGGGCGGGGTGACCCTGCGGGTGCTCTTCCCCGAGGCGCTGGACGCCGCCTTCGGTGCGACCTACCTGGAGCGGGCGGCGCACCACCTGGCCGCCTTCCAGGCCCGGCTGGGGCGCCTGCCCTTTGCGAGCTTCAGCATCGCCGCCTCGCCGGCGCCGGTGGGGGTCGCCTTTCCCGGCTTCACGCTGCTCGGCGAGCGGGTAATCCCGCTGCCCTTCATTCCCGACACCTCGCTGCCCCACGAGATCATGCACGCCTGGTGGGGGGCCGGCGCGCTGGTGGACTACGCCGAGGGCAACTGGGCCGAGGCGCTGACCACCTACCTGGCCGACCACGCCGTGGCCGAGGCGGCCGGCGAGGATGCCGAGCTGCGCCGGGGCTGGCTGCGCGACCTCGCTGCGCTGCCCGCCGTCCACGAGCCGACCCTGCGCGACTTCCGCGGCGGCCCGGACCCCGCCGGCCGACTGATCGGCTACCAGCACGGCGCCCTGCTCTTTCACATGCTGCGAAAGCGCCTGGGCGACGCCGCCTTCGACGCCGCCCTGGTCGCCTTCGCCGGGCGCTGGATGCACCGCACCGCCGACTGGCAGGCCCTGGAGGCCGCCTTCAGCGAGGCGGCGGGCGAGGAGCTCGCCCCCTTCTTCGCCGCCTGGCGCGACCGCCCCGGCCGCCCGGCGCTGGCCCTGGAGGAGGTACGCTTCGAGGCCGAACCGGACGGCGGCTGGCTGCATGGCGTGCTGGTCCAGCGGGGCGAGCACGCCCCCTGGCCGATGAGCGTGCCCCTGGTGGTGGACACGGACGCGGGGCCGGTGACCCTGACCCAGCGCATGGAGAGCGCGCGCCAGCCCTTCGCCCTGCCGCTGGCGGGGCCCCCGCGGGCGCTCGAGATGGACCCCGACGCCGAGCTGCTGCGCCACCCCGGCGCGCTGCCCAGCGTGCTGCGCCGGTTGCTGCTCGACCCCGACACCCGGCTGGTGGCGCTGACGCCCGGCCGCACGGCGGAGCTGGAGGCGCTGGCCAGCCGGGCCCTGGGCCGCCGGCTCGCGTCGCTGCCCGCCGAGGAGGCACTGGATGGCGAGTGGGAGACCCTCGCGCCGCTGCTGGTGGTGGGCACCACCGACGAGGTCGTCGCATGGCGCCGGGAGCGCGGCCTCGCCGCCCCGCCCCGGGAGGGGCTGGAAGAGGCCGGTCGCGCAAGGGTCTGGATGCATCCGGGGCACCCCATCGGCCTGCTCAGCGGAGACGACGCCGAGGGCCTGGCCATGCTCGCCGCCCGACTGCGCCACCATGGCCAGCGCAGCCACCTGGTGCTGGGCGAGGACGGCGAGACCCGTGACGCCGACACCTGGCCGGCAGAGGAAAATCCGCTGCGCATCGAGTGGGAGGAGTAGCCGTCGGGGATGGCCAGCCGCCGCCCAGACAGGCATCATGGGCGCCGTTTCCTTCACCATTCCCGAGGTCACTTCCCCCGATGCGTATCATCATCCGCACCTTCTTCCGCGGCCTGCGCCTGGTGCTGGCGCCGGTCGTGCTGATCGCCGAGAAGCTCTCCACCCCGAAGTCCATCGAGCGCAGCCCGGAGGCCCAGGCCGAGGTCGACAGCGCCTGCGAGAACCTCGCGCTCTACCAGTTCCGCACCTGCCCCTTCTGCGTCAAGGTGCGCAAGGAGATCGCCCGCCTGGGCCTGCCCATCGAGGTGCGCGACGCCCAGCTCGACCCCGATCACCGCAAGGCCCTGGCCGAGGGCGGCGGGCGCATCAAGGTGCCCTGCCTGAAGATCGCCCACGACGACGGCCGCGAGGAGTGGCTCTACGAGTCCGACGCCATCAACGCCTGGCTGCACCAGCGCTTCGGCGCCGCCTGACCCATGTCGCCGGCCCCCAGCGCCTGATGACCACCATCTGATGACCATCGCCTGGACGCTATCGTCCAGGCCCTGCCGCCTGCGCCTCTCCCTCGCCGCCCGGCTGATGCAGCCAGCAGGCGGCGCCGTGGTCCGGGCGCGGCATGAACTCCGGGGGCACCTCCCGGTCGCATAGCCCCGCCATGGCCTGGGGGCAGCGCGGATGGAAGCGACACCCGGCCGGCGGGTCGATCAGGCTTGGCGGCTCGCCGGCAGGCACCTCGCGCAGGCGGGTGGCGTTGGCGGCGTCCGGGTCGGAGAGCGCGGCCAAAAGGGCCCGAGTGTAGGGGTGCTGGGGGGCGTCGAGCAGGTCGTCCACCGGAGCGCTCTCCACTACCTTGCCGGCATAGAGCACGAAGATGCGCTCGGCATAGTGACGCACCGTGGCCAGGTCGTGGGTCACGAAGGCCAGCGTCAGCCCCCGCTCGCGCTGGATGCCGCGCAGCAGCTCCAGGATCTCCACCCGCACCGAAGCGTCGAGCATCGACACCGGCTCGTCGGCGATCACCAGCGCCGGCTCGAGGATCAGCGCCCGGGCGATCACCACCCGCTGCTGCTGGCCGCCGCTGAGCATATGCGGGAACTTGCCGAGGAACTCCTCCACCGGCGTCAGCCGCACCTCCGCGAGCGCCGCGCGAATGCGCCGCTCGCGCTCGGCGCGATCCGTCACGCCGTGGATCTTGAGCGGCTCGGCGAGGATGCGCCGCACGTCCAGGAAGGGCGGCAGCGCCCCGAAGGGGTCCTGCTGCACATAGCCCACCCGGGCCCGCCACGCCTTGAGCGCCGCCCCCTTGAGGCCGGCCAGCGATTCCCCCTCGAAGCGCACCTCGCCCTGGGTCGGCCGGTGCAGGCCCAGCAGGGTTCGTACCAGGGAGCTCTTGCCGCAGCCCGACTCGCCGACGAAGGCCACCGCCTCGCCGCGGGCCAGGGTGAAGCTGACATCGTCGACCGCCCGCACCGCCCCCACCCGCAGGAAGCCCCACTGACGCAGCTCGAACCAGGTGTGCAGGCCATGGGCCTCCACCAGCGGCGTCTCAGCCATGCTCACCTCCCCCGCTCGGCGCATGCAGCCAGCAGCGCACCCGATGGCGGCTTTCGCTCGCCCCTTCACCCGCTGCCTCCCGTGCGCCCCCTCCCGGAACAAACGCCGAGGGCGACGCGTCGCAGCGGGCGAAGCGCTCGGGGCAGCGCGCGGCGAAGCGGCAGCCGGTTGGCGGGTCGAGCAGGCTCGGCGGCTGGCCGGGAATGGCCCGCGGGCGCTCGCGCTCGTGGAGCCGCGGCACGCTTTTCATCAGCAGGCGCGAATAGGGGTGGGCCGGCTCGGCGAAAAAGCGCGCCGCGCTGCACGCCTCCACCAGCTCGCCGGCATACATCAGCGCCACCCGATCGGCCAGCTCGCTGGAGGTGGCCACGTCGTGGGTGATCAGGATGAAACTGGTGCCCTGCTGCGCCTTGATCTCCTTCAGCACGTTCATGATCGCCGCCTGGGTCAGCACGTCCAGCGCCGAGGTGGGCTCGTCGAGGATCACCAGCTC
Organism: Halomonas sp. A11-A; assembly: GCF_003182195.1. GTDB lineage: Bacteria > Pseudomonadota > Gammaproteobacteria > Pseudomonadales > Halomonadaceae > Halomonas > Halomonas alkalicola. Next base: position 9,846 of record NZ_QGTM01000025.1, on the reverse strand, counting down.
CGGCTCCGCCACCAGCGCCATGGCCAGCACCGCCCGCTGGCGCATGCCGCCGGAGAGCTCGAAGGGGTAGCGGGCCATGAAGTCCAGCGGCAGCCCCACCCGCTGGAACACCTCGGCGGCACGCTCGAGCGCCCGGCGCCGAGGCCAGCGCTTCAGCTCGCGCAGCGGCTCGGCCACCTGCTCGCCCACCTTCACCACCGGGTTCAGGGCGTTCATGGAGGCCTGCATCACCAGCGCCATGCGCGACCACTGCACCTCGCGGCGAAAGCGCTCGTCGGAGAGCTCGCTGATCGGGGCATCGCCCAGGCTAACCCGGCCGCTGTGGTGGGCCAGGTTGCGCGGCAGCAGGCGCATCAGCGCCCTGGCCAGCGAGCTCTTGCCGCAGCCCGACTCGCCGAGGATCACCAGCGCCTCACCGCGCTTCACGTCGAAGCTCACCCCGTCCACGGCGCGCACCGCGCCGCCGCGGGTACGGTAGTGCAGCGCCAGCTCCTCGACGCGAAGCAGGGTCTCGCCTGCCGTCGTCCCTGCCATCACAGGCTCCTCAGTCGTGGATTGAAGACCCGGTCCAGGGCGAAGCCGAGCATGGCGAAGCCGAGGCCGGTGAGCATCAGCAGGATCGCCGGGGCCACCACCCAGTAGACGTAGCCGTTGTAGAGCGCGCTCTGGGACTGGGCGTCGTTGAGCACCTTGCCCCAGGTGGGCAGCTCGGGGTCGCCCAGCCCCAGCACCGCCAGCGACGCCTCCAGGAAGACGAAGGTGGGGATCAGGGTCACGAAGGTGGGGATCAGCACCGGCAGGATGCGCGGCAGCATGTAGCGCATGACGATGCGCAGGTCCGAGGCCCCGTAGGCGAGTGCGGCCTCGATGTAGGGCGCCTCGCGGATTGGCAGCAGCATGGCGCGGTAGGTCTTGATGCCGGCGCTGAAGATGCCGAGCAGCACCACCACCCCGAGCATCAGCCAGATGCTGGTGGAGTAGAGGGTGCCCACCATCACCAGGATCGGCAGCACCGGCAGGATCATGTTGACCTCGGTGAGGCGCTGGATCACCGCGTCCACCCAGCCGCGGTACCAGACCCCCACGGCGGCGATCACCAGGGTGGTCAGGGTGGTGCCCACCGCGGCGATCAGCCCGAAGGCAAGCGCCACCGGGGTGCCCCACAGCAGCGCCAGGCTGAGGTCGCGGCGCTGGTGGTCGGTGCCGGCGATGCCGTGGACCCGGCCGTAGAGCACCAACTCGGCCTCGAGCCCGGCCTGCTCGTCGAACACCACCGCATCGAGCAGCAGCCGATAGCTGCCCTTCAGCACCTCGGGCTCCCCCTCCACCAGGGGGGCGCTCAGCAGGCCGATATGGGGCGCCAGGCCACCCAGCCGCCGCTCGAGGCCGCGGTCCTGGGAGATCGAGACGCGCTCCTGGCGGCCGACCCGATAGCCGCCCAGGGCCACCTCGCGGCCGTCCGGGGCCTCCCAGGTGAGCCGCACGAAGGGCGCGCGAGCGTGCCCCTCTGCGGCGAGGAAGAGATTGATCTCGCTGGGAAAGCCCCCGTAGGCGTAGTCGAATTCCAGCGGGATCTGCAGCCGCCGCCCGCCCGGAAAGGGCACCTCCTCGACCTCGGCGGCATGGCTGGCCACCGTCAGGGTGCGGGCAGCGTTGCCGCCGCGCAGGCGGTCGACCCAGGCCGGCGAGGCGTTGACCGGGTGACGCTGCCACATCTCGCTGCCCCGCCAGCGCTCCAGGGCCTCGCCGTAGGGAATCACCAGCGGCGTGGCGAGGGCCACGGCGCCGAGCAGCAGAATGATCAGGACGCCCAGCAGCGCCGAGGGGTAGCGGGCCAGCTCCCGCCAGCCCCTGCGCTCTGTCGCGGCACTCATCGGCGGCCTCCCTTTACCCGCACCCGCGGGTCGAGCAGCGCATAGAGGATATCGAGCAGGAACACGGTCGCCGCCAGCAGGTAGGCGAAGATCACCACCCCGCCGATGATCACCGGCGTATCGCGGTGGCCGATGGCCTGGAACAGCAGCGAGCCGAGCCCGGGCCAGTTGAACACCTGCTCGAGGATGATCGCCCCGCTCCACAGGCCGATCAGCATCAGCATGAAGCTGGTGATGATGGGCGACAGCGCCGGGCGCAATATGTAGCGACGCTCGATGCGCCGCGACGAGAGCCCCTTGGCGCGGGCCATCTCCACGTAGTCCTCGCTGGAGTGGATCAGGAAGAAGGTGCGCCAGGAGTAGATGGAGACGAAGATCGAGGAGAGGAACATGGCGGCCACCGGCAGCAGCATGTGGCGCGCAAGGCTCGCCGCGTACGCGAGCCGGCCCTCCGGCGGCGGCGCGGTGACCATGCCCCCGGCGGGCAGCAACGGGAACAGGAAGGCCAGCAGCAGGATCAGGAAGATGCCGTAGAACCAGCCCGGTGCCGCCGAGCTCGGCGCCAGCGCGATCACCGTACGGTCCAGGGCGCTGCCGTAGCGCCGAGACAGCGAGAGGGCGGCGAACACCGCGGTGAAGAAGACCAGCAGGTTGGCGGTGCCGAACAGCAGCAGGGTCGCCGGCAGCCGCTCGGTGATGATGTCGCGCACCTCCCGGGAGCCGCGATCGCTGTGCATCTGCTCGGCGCGCCCCAGGTCCAGGCTCATGGCCCGCTTCAGGTAGTCGAGGCTGCGCACCACGAAGGGCTGGTCGAGGCGCAGCCGCTCCACCTCCAGGGCCACCTGGCGTGCCACCAGGGCGTTGCGCTCCTCGCCGGGCATGTCGAAGAAGGCCGGGTCGGCGCGCACCGTCTCGACCAGGCTGTTGGCGCCGCTGCCGAGGGCCGCCAGGGCCTCGGCGTCCAGCAGCACCCGCCACTCGCCGTCGCCCAGCGGCCTGGCCTGGCCTGGCCGCGATGGGCAAGCGCCCCCTGGCCGTCGAACAGCAGGTAGCTCACCTCCTGGACGTCGGCCTCGGGATAGGGCTCGCCCTCCACGGTCAGGCTGAGGCGAAACTCGGCGGCCTCGTGCCCCTCCGCGCCGCCGGCCGCCAGGCCATTGCGAGCCCTCGGGCCTACCGCCTCCACCACCAGGGGACCATCGAGCACCAGCTCCGGAATGGGCGCCGTGCTCAGGCCGAGCCAGCGGTCGGCGGGGTCGCGATACCCCTCGAAGCGGCGCAGCACCACGCTGCCCTCCACGGGATGCACCGAGTGCAGCCGATAGGGTCCGCTGCCCACCCAGAAGTGGCCGAAGGCCCCGTGCCAGGCCGCGAGGGCCTCCAGGCGCCGCTCGCGCTCGCCCGGCGCGATCCACTCGCCCATGGCCACCTCGTGGGGCAGCTCGCTGGCCTCCCTGGCCTGCTCCAGCAACCGTGCCAGTGCCGGCAGGCTGGGGCCGGCCACCAGACTCAGCCAGTCGACCCGGTGGCGATCGGCCTTGTTGGAGGAGAAGGCCAGCTCGCCGCGGCGCTCGCCGAGAATGCCCAGCATCAGCACGTGCCAGGGCAGCGGGCTCGGCGCCCGGGCGGCGACGATGCTCTCGGCATCGGGGAAGATCTGGTCGCTGTAGACCTCGATCACCAGGGGCTCGGTGGAGAGGATCCGCCAGCCGCGGAAGTGACGGCGGAAGGCCTCGAAGGTGGCCAGGTGGGCCGGGTCGAAGAGCGGGCTCGTCTCGCTTGCGCGCTCGAAGTCGAGAATCCAGGGCAGCACGAAGTCCGCGGGCGTCAGCCAGGAGCCGTCATGCCAGCGATGTGCGAACAGATCATCGTCGTAGTGGACCCGCACCCGGGTGCGGGCGGTGAGCCCCTCGGGGTGGGCCTCCTCGGCGGTGATGAAGCGTCCGTAGAGCACATCCCAGTCGACCCAGGCGTCATCGGGCACCGGGATCTGCGCTTCGCGGGTCACTGTCAGCCAGTCGAGGGTCTGCTCCACCGGCACGCCCTGCTCCACCGCCACCTCGGCGCGGGCGATGCGCTGGGGGTGGTAGAGCCCGGTGTAGGGGTCGGGCAGCACCACGGGGTCCTGGGTGGCGCGGGTGATCATGCGGTCGAAGGCCCAGTTGCTGCCGGCCACCGGGTTCCAGGGCTCGCCCAGCAGCCCCGGTAGCCCCACCACCATGCGCCCGCCGAGGCGGTCGGTGTAGCGCAGGGTGTAGGGCCACAGCGCGGAGCCGGAGACACCGCCGGCCAGATCCGCGGCCACCTCGACGTTGGCGGCCCGCGCCGAGGCGTTGAGCTGGTCCACCAGCCACACCCGGGAGGAGTCCGCCAGGGCCAGCGCCAGGGCCTCGGCCATCATCGCCTGGCGCTCCTCCCAGCTTCGATAGTCGCGCCGGGAGAGCCGATCGGCGAGCGCATCGAACTCGGGCGCAGGGCGGTAGGCCTGCCACAGCGGCTCGGCGCGCCCGCGGGGGGTGTAGTAGAAGCTGAAGTTGTCGGCCTGGTCGCGCTGGATCACGATGGAGATCCAGGCGCCGGTATAGAGGTGCCAGTGGCCGGCGGCGGGATCCGTGGCGATCCACAGCCGCGAGGCCTCCTCGGCGGTGCGGTAGCGCCGTTCCACCTCGAAGCCGAGTTCCTGCAGCAGGTTGGCGAGGTAGTCCCCCACCCGGCGGCGCTCGTCCTCGGTGCGGATCAGCAGGCGCAGGCGCACCCGTTCGCCGCGCCAGGTCCAGCGCCCACCCTCGCGCTCGGCGCCCAGCTCCCGCATGCCGGCATCGATGGCGGCGCGGGCCCGCTCGGGGTCGTGGGCATAGTAGAGCTCCAGCGCCCGGGCCACCTCGGCGAGCCGCGAGTAGTCGGGAAAGGCGGTGGAGAGCGGCAGGGTGCGCGGCACGGCCAGGCCGCCATAGAGCTCCTCGGCCACGTGGCGACGGTCGATCAGCCAGTTGAGCGCCTCGCGGATCTCGGGCAGGGCGAAGGGGTTGAGGCTGCCGTCGGCAAGGACCGGCCCGGCGGGGTTGAGGGTCAGCTCGCTGGAGGTGCCGAAGGCCAGGTCATGATCGGCATGGACGGAGTCGCGCAGCCGGTTGACCACCGTGGGGCTCGAGATCCCCTGGCTGAAGAGCTGGTGACTGCCCGACTCGATCAGCCCGGTGACCCGGCCGATATCGGTCTCGCGCAGGAAGACGATCTCGTCGAGCAGTGCCCCGCGCCGCCCGGCCAAGGCCTCGCGGTCGAGCTCGACGTCCAGGCGCGGCGGCTCCCGCCCGGGCCTGTCCCCCGCTGGCCACAGCGCCACCCCCACTGCCGCGGCCAACAGCAGCGCGCTGATGCCGAGTCCCACGCCTCTCATGATGTCATCCCTGCTTCCGACCAGGCCTCAGGGCTACACTTTGACCGAGCCGGGGCAGCGAGGAAACCGCGCCGCAGCGGTCGGCGTTTCAACGCTTGCGCCCGCGCAGCACCAGGTTGCGAGGGGTGAGCTCCCGGGGACAGAAGGTGCCGAGCTCCACCGCATAGCCGGCCTCCTCCAGGAAGGCCGCACGATCCAGCGCCAGCCACACCTCCAGGGGGCGGCGGAAGAGGTGGCGGGCGAGTTCCAGGCGGGCGACCTCCCGCTGGCGCCGCCAGCCGGCGTCCTCGTGGGCGCGCCAGTCGACCCCCGCGGGCAGCGCGATGCCCTTCTGCTGCGCCGCCCAGTGGCAGAAGCCCTCGAAGGTCTCGGGCATCTGGCCGTAGGCGAGGCTCGGCACCGGCAGGTAGGCATCGACACCTCGCACCTCCCGCTGCAGCCGATCGAAGCCGAGGCGCCAGGCGCCGGCCCGCTCCCGGTGGCGCTGCACGCCACGGGGGGCGGTGACCGTCTCCTGCACGGCCAGAGCCAGGTCATCCCGTTCGAGCACCAGGCCCCGGGCCTCGGCGAGGGCGCGCCCCCTGGTGGAAAGCGGCCGGTAGCGGTCGTCCGCGGTGCGCTGGTAGCAGCAGGGCGCCAGGGTCACGGCACTGCCCGCCGCCGCGGCGAGCGTGAGCAGCCGACGATGCAGGTCGCCGCAGGCGTGCAGCGCCGCCACCCGTGTCCGGTCGTCCAGCCACGCCGCGGCGTTCTCGGCCATGACGTCCTGCTCCCGCAGCGTCACCCGAGCGCCCTGCCGCTGGGCCAGGGCGCGGCCCGCCTCGCACAGCGCCGGCTGCCACTCCAGGGCGGTCACCTCGATGCCATGATGCCGCGACAGGGCCCGGGCCAGGTGCCCCTTGCCGGCGCACCACTCCACCAGCGACTCGGCCTGGGCGACCTCGACCTGGGGCAGAAAGGCCTGTACCTGGCGCCACTTGCGCCCCCCCACCTGTTCTCCCCAGGCCTCGGGCAGTTCCTCGGCCAGTACCCCGCCCTGCTCCGCCATCGCCGGCAGGGCCACCAGCCAAGCCAGCTCATCCACGGGCAGCCAGGCGGCCAGGGGGGAGTCCGTGAAGGGGTCCTCCTGCAGACGCGCCACCTCGGCGTCAGTGAGCGCCAGCAGCGCCTCGGCAAGCCCCGGCCAGCGCGCCTGCCAGGGCAGCCGCGGGTGCTGGAAGGGCAGGCAGCGCCACAGCGACTGCCATTCGGCCAACCGTTCGGCCAGGCCGGTGAAGCGTTCGAGGTGCGTCATGGGCAAGGGGTCAGATGGCATTGCGGAGCCCCAGCTCATAGGGGTGCGGGTCCAGGTAGGTCTGGCGGCGGATATACTCCGAGCCGTGGCGCTTCAGGTAGTGCGCCAGCAGGCGGATCGGCACCGCCAGGGCCACATGCCCCTGGCGATACTCCTCGATGGCGGCGAGCAGGTCCTGGCGTGTCTCGCCGTCCAGGGCCTCCTTGAGGTAGCCGAAGACGTGCATCAGGGCGTTGGTGTGGGTCTTGCGGGTGGCGGGGCGGGCCAGGGCCGCCATGAAGCGCTGCAGGTAGTGGTCCATCGCCTCCGCCAGGGGGCGGGCGTGGGCCTCGGCCAGGTAGCGACCGAGCTCGCGATAGGCCTCCACGTGATGGGCCATCAGCAGGTATTTCTGGCGGCTGTGGAACTGCAGCAGCTGGTGGTAGCTGGGGTGCGCCTCCACGTGGCGCTTCCAGTCGTCGAGGGCGTAGACCCGGGTGATGAAGTTCTCGCGCAGCACGGCGTCGTTCATGCGCGCCTCCTCCTCCAGCGGCAGCGTCGGGAAGTGGCGTTTCAGCGCCCGCACGAAGGCGCCGGCGTCGGAGTGACTGGGCATGCCGTTGGCGCCATAGACCTTGACCCGCTCGAGCCCGCAGCTCGGGGAGCCCTTCATCAGGATGAAGCCTCGCAGGTGACGATGGCGCGCGATGAACTCATCGCTCACCGCCGCCAGCCTGTCGGTGACGTCGAGGCTGGGGTCCACGGTACCCACCACCCGGGGCGCCTCGCCGGGCGCGCCCACCAGGCGGATGGGCTCCCGGGGCACGCCGAGCCCCGCCGCCAGCTCCGGACAGAAGGGCTCGAAGGCGAAGCGCTCACCGAGCACCTCCAGGCAGTAGCGCGACCGCTTGTGGCCGCCGTTGTAACGCACCTGCTCGCCCATCAGGCAGGCACTGATCCCCACCGGAATGCCCGCCCCGTTCGACACCGCCTCGCTCATGCTCGCCTCCCTCGATCATCGCTGCGGGGGGTGACGCCCCGCCATTGAGACATGATTGTGACACGACGGCCGCCGCCCGGCATGGTGCCCGGCGGTGTGATATAACGCGCAATCGGGATTCCATCGTTGCCCACAGGGAGGATGCCATGGGCCGCTTCGTCTTCACTCTCGCCATGCTCGCCGGCCTGGCCTACGCCGGCCTTTATGTCTATTACGGCCATGCCGCCCGGCAGGCCATCGAGGAGCAGCTGGAGGCCCGCGGGCTGACGGCCATCGAGGTGCAGAGCCTCGACTACGGGCTGCTCGCGCCGGTGAGCCAGGCGGCACAGGTCGCCGTCGGCATCCGCTATCGCGGCGCCGAGGCCACCCTCGACGTTCGCGTGCTCGGCCATCCGCTCTTCTCGGACGAGGTCCGCCTGGAACTGGATGGCCTGCAGGCCCTGCGACTCAGCATCGGGCTGGGGGGCTGAGCCGGGGTTGCGGCCTGCCCCCGGGGCAGGGTCATGCTATCCTCGCCGTGACCGGCCGGCGCCCCCGCTGGCCCCCGAGAGCCAACCTTCAGGAGACTTCCATGGCCAAGGCAACCGCGCGTCATATTCTGGTGAACAGCAAGGAGAAGTGCGAGGCCCTCAAGGCCGAGATCGAGGGCGGTCGCGACTTCGCCGAGGTGGCCCGCGAGAACTCCACCTGCCCCTCCAGCCGCCAGGGCGGCGACCTCGGCAGCTTCGGCCCGGGCCAGATGGTCCGCGAGTTCGACGAGGTGGTCTTCTCCGGCGAGCTGAACAAGGTGCACGGCCCGGTGAAGACCCAGTTCGGCTACCACCTGCTGGAGATCACCAGCCGCAGCTGATCGCCTGCCGTGCTGGATGACGCCGCGCATGGGCCACCCTGCGCGGCTTTTTTCTTGTACAAGCCCTGTATCATACGGAGAGTCGCGCTAGGATGGAGAGCATCATCGAACCCGCCACAGGAGCCAGGCATGAGTGATTCCCCGGTCATCGCGGTCGAGCGGCTCTCGAAGGCCTATGCCGGCGGCTTCGAGGCCCTCAGGGAGGTCAACCTCGAGATCCGGCGGGGCGAGATCTTCGCCCTGCTGGGCCCCAACGGGGCGGGCAAGACCACCCTGATCAGCGTGATCTGCGGCCTGGTCAATGCCACCTCGGGGCGGGTGCTGGTGGACGGACACGACAACGTCCGCGACTTCCGCGCCGCCCGGCAGCGGATCGGCCTGGTGCCCCAGGAGCTGACCAACGAGGCCTTCGTCACCGTGTGGGACACCGTCAGCTTCAGCCGCGGGCTCTTCGGCAAGGGCAAGGACCCGGCCCATATCGAGGCGGTGCTGCGCTCGCTGTCGCTGTGGGAGAAGCGCCACAACCGCCTGATCACCCTCTCCGGCGGCATGAAGCGCCGGGTGCTGATCGCCAAGGCCCTGGCCCACGAGCCGGAGATCCTGTTCCTGGACGAGCCCACCGCCGGGGTCGACGTGGAGCTGCGCCGCGACATGTGGGAGGTGGTGCGCCAGCTGCGCGACAGCGGCGTGACCATCATCCTCACCACCCACTACATCGAGGAGGCCGAGGAGATGGCCGACCGCATCGGCGTGATCCGCCGCGGCGAACTGGTGCTGGTGGAGGAGAAGCACGCCCTGATGCGCAAGCTCGGCAGCAAGGAGCTGACCCTGCACCTGCGCGAGCCCCTGGCGACGCTGCCCGACGCCCTCGCCCGCCACGGGCTGGCCCTGGCCGAGGAGGGCCACGCCCTGGTCTACACCTACGATGCCAACGAACCCGACGAGGACCAGGCCGGCATCGCCGAGCTGCTCGCCGACCTGGAGGCCGCCGGCATCGGCTTCAAGGACCTGCACACCCGCCAGAGCTCCCTGGAGGAGATCTTCGTCAGCCTGGTCAAGGAGACGGCATGAACCTGCAGTCCGTGAAGACCCTCTATCTCGCCGAGATGGCGCGCAGCCTGCGCACCGTACTGCAGAGCATCGTCTCGCCGGTGATCTCCACCTCGCTCTACTTCGTGGTGTTCGGCGCGGCCATCGGCACGCGGATCAGCGAGGTCAACGGCGTGAGCTACGGCGCCTTCATCGTGCCCGGGCTGATCATGCTGATGCTGCTGACCCAGAGCGTCTCCAACGCCTCCTTCGGGATCTTCTTCCCGCGCTTCTCGGGATCGATCTACGAAATCCTCTCGGCGCCCATCTCCTGGTATGGATTGACCTGTCAAGGGGTCGGTTGCCTCTGTCGAATATGGTCGTCCTCAATGCCTTCGGATCAGGAAGCGAGGGGCTATCAGC
>NZ_QGTM01000024.1 GCF_003182195.1 Halomonas sp. A11-A | reverse complement strand
ATGACCTGCCTCCCTCAATAGTGGCTCTGTGTTGTTGCCCTACCTCAACATAACCCACGACGTTGAGGTGGGGCAGGTCAATCCATGATGTCTACGACATGCTCGGCGAGGCGGCGCGCACCCGCAGCGACGCGGCCAAGTACTTCAACGACTATGCCCGCGCCATCGAGCGGGTGGGCAAGACCAGCAAGGCGCTCTCCGCGAAGACCCCGGCGCCCTCGGTCTCCATCAAGCTCTCGGCCCTGCACCCCCGCTACGAGTTCGGGCGCCGCGACCAGGTCCTCGAGGAGCTGGTGGCCAGCTTGCGCGAGTTGGTGACCCTGGCCCGGGAGCGCGAGGTGGCGGTGACCATCGACGCCGAGGAGGTCGACCGACTGGAGATCTCCCTGGAGGTGTTCCGTGCGGTCTACGAGAGCGATATCGGCAGGGGCTGGGGGCACTTCGGGCTGGTGGTGCAGGCCTACTCCAAGCGCGCCCTGCCGGTGCTGCACTATCTCAACCGGCTGGCCGACCAGCAGGGTGACGAGATCCCCCTGCGCCTGGTCAAGGGCGCCTACTGGGACAGCGAGATCAAGGAGTCCCAGCAGCTCGGGGTCGACGGCTACCCGGTCTACACCCGCAAGGCCAGCACCGACGTGGCCTACCTGGTGTGCGCGCGCTTCCTGCTCTCGGACGCCACCCGCGGGCGCATCTTCCCGCAGTTCGCCACCCATAACGCCCACACCATCAGCGCCATTCTCGAACAGGCAAACGAGGCCTCGCGCCCCTTCGAGTTCCAGCGCCTGCACGGCATGGGCGAGGCGCTCTACGACGCGGCCCTGACCCGCGCGCCCAAGGGCACCTACTGCCGCATCTATGCGCCCGTGGGTGCCCACAAGGACCTGCTCCCCTACCTGGTACGGCGGCTGCTCGAGAACGGCGCCAACTCGTCGTTCGTGCACCAGCTGGTGGACCCCGACGTGCCGGTGGCGTCGCTCTGCGTGCACCCGGCCGAGACCCTGCGCCAGTACCAGACCTACGCCAACCCGCGCATTCCCCTGCCGCGTGACATCTTCGGCCCCGGCCGCCCCAACTCCCGCGGCGTGAACCTCAACGTGCGCAGCCAGTACCAGCCGCTGATGGACGAGATGGCCGCCAGCATGGAGAAGGAGCACCGGGTCGGGCCGCTGCTGGCCTTCGAGGTGGCCGATGACCCGGCCAGCCAGCACGCGGTCGCAAGCCCCTACGACCGCCGCAAGCGGGTCGGGATTGTGCAGTGGACCAGCGCCGAGCAGGCCGCCCGCGCCGTGGATGCCGCCTGGGCTGCCTTCCCGCGCTGGGAGAGCACCCCGGTGGCCGAGCGCGCCGCCATCGTCCGCCGCCTCGGCGACCTGATGGAGGCCCATATGGCCGAGCTGATGACGCTCTGCTCCCGGGAGGGGGGCAAGCTGCTCACCGATGGCGTCGACGAGATCAAGGAGGCAGTGGACTTCTGCCGCTACTACGCCATGAAAGCGGAGGAGCTGTTCGGCCAGCCCATCGCCCTGCCCGGCCCCACCGGCGAATCCAACCAGCTGATGCTCGCCGGCAAGGGCGTCTTTGCGGCGATCAGCCCCTGGAACTTCCCGGTGGCGATCTTCTGCGGCCAGGTGGTGGCCGCCGCCGTGGCCGGCAACACCGTGCTGGCCAAGCCCGCCGAGCAGACCTCCATCGTCGCCCACCGGGTGATCGAGCTGCTTTACGAGGCCGGCATGCCCCGCGACGTGGTCCAGCTGCTGCCCGGCGATGGGCCCACCGTGGGCAGCGTGCTGACCAGCGATCCGCGCATCACCGGCGTGGTCTTCACCGGCGGCACCGATACGGCACAGATCATCAACCGCGCCCTGGCCGCCCGCGAGGGAGCCGCCCTGCCCACCCTGATCGCCGAGACCGGCGGCATGAACGCCATGATCGTCGACTCCACCGCCCTGCCGGAGCAGGTGGTCGCCGATGTCATCCAGTCCGCCTTCCAGAGCGCCGGCCAGCGCTGCTCGGCGCTGCGCGTGCTCTACCTCCAGGAGGACGTGGCCGACCGGGTCATCACGATCCTCGAGGGCGCCATGGCCGAGCTGCGCGTGGCCGACCCCCGCGACCTGGGCACCGACGTCGGCCCAGTGATCGACGAGGACGCTCGCCGCGGCCTCGGGGCCCATATCGAGAGGCTCAAGGCCGAGGGACGCCTGGTCGCCGAGACCCGCCTCGACCCGCGGCTCACCGGCGACGGCACCTTCGTCGCCCCGGTGGCCTTCGAGATCGACGGCATCGAGGCGCTGGAGCGGGAACAGTTCGGCCCGATACTGCACATTGTGCGCTACCGGGCCAGCGAGATCGACCGGGTGATCGAGTCGATCAACGGGCGGGGTTATGGACTGACCTTCGGCGTTCATAGCCGCAATGAGTCCTTCGCTGATGAAATAGCGCAGAAGATTCGCGTTGGCAATGTGTACGTCAACCGCAATATCATCGGCGCCGTCGTGGGCGTTCAGCCCTTCGGCGGCCAGGGCCTCTCCGGGACCGGACCCAAGGCCGGCGGGCCGCACTACCTGCTGCGCTTCGCCACGGAAAAGACGGTGACCGTCAACACCGCCGCGCTGGGCGGCAACGCGTCACTGCTTGCGCTGGGAGACGAATGATCGGCAGCAGCCTGCCGTCATCAACAACAAGACGGCGCCCGAGTGACGACTCACGCGAGGGCGCTCACCGGACGGAGTCCGCTCCGTCCCAACGAACTGGAGAACTTCTATGGCCATTGGTGTCTGGATCAGCCTGATTGGTTACTTCGTGCTCATGATCGCCATCGGCGTCTATGCCATGCAGAGAGCCACCTCTTCCTCGGAAGACTACATGCTGGGGGGGCGCGCCCTCAGTCCCAAGGTGGCGGCACTGTCGGCCGGCGCCTCGGACATGAGCGGCTGGCTGCTGCTGGGCTTGCCCGGCGCGCTCTTCATCTCTGGCCTGGGCTCTGCCTGGATCGGTATCGGCCTGCTGGTGGGCGCCTTCCTCAACTGGACGCTGGTCGCACCTCGCCTGCGGGAACAGACGGTCCACTATGGTAATGCCATTACCATTCCGGCCTTTCTGGCCAACCGCTTCCCGACCCGGGCACTCGCCCTGCGCACGGTCTCTGCCGTCGTCATCGTCGTCTTCTTCGCGGTCTATACGGCATCTGGCCTGGTGGCGGGCGGCAAGCTGTTCGAGAGCGCCTTCTCCGGCATTTACAACTTCGGCGGAATGAGCGATTACGCCATGGGCGTCGTGATCACCCTGGGCGTGGTGCTGGCCTATACGGTCGTCGGCGGCTTCCTGGCCGTGAGCCTGACCGACTTCGTTCAGGGCTGCATCATGATGCTGGCCCTGGTGCTCATGCCGGCGGTGGTGCTCTTCGGGGAAGGCGGCGGCGGCTTCGCCCAGGCCTCCGAGACCCTCAACGCCGTTGACCCGACGCTGCTCTCCTGGACGGCAGGGCTGACCTTCGTCGGCTGGCTCTCCGCGGTGGCCTGGGGCCTCGGCTACTTCGGCCAGCCCCATATCATCGTGCGCTTCATGGCGATCCGCTCCCTGAAGGATGTGCCCATTGCCCGCAACATCGGCATGAGCTGGATGGCAATCTCCCTGATCGGCGCCGTCTCCCTGGGCATCTTCGGCCGGGCCTACGCGATCCGCAACGGGATGGACGTTCAGGACCCTGAAACCATCTTCATCATCCTGGCCAACCTGCTGTTCCACCCGCTGATCACCGGCTTCCTCTATGCGGCCCTTCTCGCGGCCATCATGAGCACCATCTCCAGCCAGCTGCTGGTCTCCTCCTCGTCGCTGACCGAAGACTTCTACCGTCTCTTCCTGCGCAAGGAAGCCAGCGAGAAGGAGAGTGTCGCCATAGGTCGCCTCTGCGTGGTGATCGTCGGCGTGGTGGCCGCCATCATTGCCTCCGACGAGGACTCTCAGGTTCTGGGGCTGGTCAGCAACGCCTGGGCTGGCTTCGGGGCGGCGTTCGGACCGCTGATCATCATGTCGCTGATGTGGCCGCGCACCAACGGCGCTGGCGCCATCGCTGGCATGGTCGTGGGCGCCGTCACCGTGATGCTCTGGATCACGCTTGGCTGGAACGCCGAATTCATGGGTGGCCCCGGCGTGTACGAGATCATTCCCGGCTTCATTGCCTCCCTCGTCGCCATCATCGCGGTGAGCAGCATGACGGCCGACGCCGGTGAGTATCGGCATATCGATCGTGACAGCCGGGCATCGTGACCCGAGCAGGGTAGAGAAAGAGCTCCTTCGGGAGCTCTTTTTATTGGTGAGGGCACCCGGTAGCAGGCTCTCTTCGCATCAGCCTCCCAGCAGTGCGCGACCCAGCAGCAGGCCGGCAAACAGCCCCAGTGCCACCAGGCTCCAGGGCGGCGTCGCCAGCCGGCGCTGCCAGCGGCGCTCAGGGGAGAGGCCCAGCGGGCGCACAAAGGCCGCGCCCAGGGCCCAGATGCCCAGCAGCACCGCCGGCAGGCGCATCCCCAGGGGCAACCCCTGGATCAGCGCCGGCTCCAGCAGCAGCCACACCGCCAGAAATGCCGCGACCAGCAGCGAAATTTCGGGCTCCCACCTCGCGCGACTCAGGCGCTGGGCAATCCGCATGGGTCTTCCCCCTGGCTTCTCCTTGTCCTCCCTCAAGTCAAGACGATTTCCGCCCGGAGCGCGAACCGTCGATTCCGCAGCGCGAAAAATCTTGTACAGCAAGGCCCGCGCCTGTGCCCCGCCGCCACCGCCGAAATCTCCCGTGATGCCGACCATCAGGGTCTATCACGGCCATCCAAAATCTTTACAAGACTTCTACCAAATGTTTTTCTATAGTCAGAATGTACAAGAAAAACCCCTCGGGCCTGTGACGCCCATGATCGATGCGAGGATACCCTGATGAACAAGCACTTCCTTCTCACTGCCGCCCTGCTCTCCGCCGGGGGCCTCGTCGCCAGCCAGGCGGCCCTGGCCTACCAGGCGGGCGATATCTTTGTGCGCGGCGGCTACGCAAAGACAGACACGCGTTCAGACAACGGCCAGGCCGCCGAGTTAGACTTGGGGGTTAGCAGTGCCAGCGGCTTTACCTATGGTCTCGGCTATCTCTTCACCGACAAACTGGGGATAGAACTGAACAGCTCCGAAAAGTTCGAGCACGACCTGACTCTCGGCGGCGGTGAGTTCGGCAGCGTCGATCGGATGCCGATCAATCTTCTGGTCAACTACTACCCGCTGGGCGGCATGGACTCCCGCGTGCAGCCCTACGTGGGCGCCGGCCTCAACTACACCCGCTTCTCCGGCGAGCCGGAGGGCGTGGATGCCCGTCGCAGCTATGGCGCCGTAGGGCAGGTAGGGGTGGATCTCGCCATCACCGAGAACCTGATGCTCAACGGCTTCGCCAACTACGCCGACGTGGACTCGCGTATCTCCGTAGACGGCGAGCGCCTCGGCACCGCCAAGGTGGATCCCATGACCATCGGCGGCGGCGTGACCCTGCGCTTCTGATGCCGCACATGGCATGATGATTGCGGTAACCAAGGACGCCGCCGGGCCCAGCCCGGCGGCGTCTTTTTGTGTCTCTCACCCTTGTGCATCGCAGCACCACTTGACCGGCGTCAAGAAAGCTCCGAGGCGGCTTGATTAAAATTGCCTTAACCCCGACAGGCCAGCAAGGGCCTGTGCGGCATTGCTGAAACCGGAACGTCAAGGAGTCGCCCCATGCGCAAGCACTTCCCCACCCTGCTCGCCGCCGGCCTGGCCGCCGCCGCCTTTACCACCAGCACCCAGGCCCTGGCCTACGGCGCGGGCGACTTCTTTACCCGCCTGGGCGTCGCCAAGGTAGCGCCCAAGAGTGATAACGGTAACCTCGATACGGCTCTTGGCAACCTGGCGGTAGATGTCCAGGATGACACCAACTTCGCCTTTACCCTGGGCTATCGCTTCCACGATAACGTCGGCGTCGAGCTGCTGGCCGCCCTGCCCTTCGAGCATGACATCAACCTGGACGGCCAGAACCTGGCTTCTACCAAGCACCTGCCCCCGACCCTGACCGTGCAGTACTACCCCCTGGGCGGCACCGCGGCCCTGGTGCAGCCCTATGTCGGCGTAGGCATCAACTACACCCGCTTCTCCAGCGAGAAGCTTGATATTGATGGCATCGACCTCGACCTCTCCAGCTCCTGGGGCGCCGCCGGCCAGGTGGGCGTGGACGTCCTGATTGACGACAACTGGGCGCTCAACGCCGCCGCCTGGTATATCGATATCGAAACCGACGCCAGCCTCAACGGCACTGAGGTAGGCACCGTAAAGATCGATCCCTGGGTCATCATGGGCGGTATCAGCTACCGCTTCTGATCCTCGCGCCACCCGCGCGAAACGCAGGAGGCCCGCCAATGGCGGGCCTCCTGCGCTGGTGGGGAAGCATGTCGGGCCCTGTTCAGCCCTCGGTGACCAGCCGGTCGATGCGCGCCACGGCCTCGGCGATCATCTGCCGCTCGCTGGCGCGCGCCCCGGACTCGGCCAGCCAGGCCTCCACCGCCGGGGCCACCTCGCACTTCGCCGGCATCGGCGCACGGGCCTCCACCAGCGCCTCCAGGCGCACGATAAAGACGAAGCGCAGCCACTGGGACAGTGACATGGTGTCGGCACAGAAGGGCTCGATGCTGGCAAAGGCCGCGGGCTCCGGGGGCTCCATGCGCCACTGCCCGGTGGCCCGCATGGTGGCCTCCAGCTCGCGCAGGGCGGCCGCCAGCTCCTGATGAACGCTCATGGGAAATACCTCGGTCATGTGTGCTCGCCATTATCCTTATGATCCCCCTCCCCTGGCTACCCCACAGGGTTGTCCACACCCGGCACCTCTTCCGGGACGGCCTGAGCACAGTTCACAGTTTTCCTGAACGGGGCTGTGGATAATCTCTGGAAAGGCGACGCGGAGCCACGGCTCATGGGGGCTGGCAGAGATCGATCAAGAATTGACCAGGGCCCTGTCTCCCGCTGCGCTCGGCTGCTGACAGCGGCAGGCCGCCAAGGTAGAGTGCACGGTTCGACGACGGGAGAGAGCATGCAGCCCATCAACACCTTACATGACTTCTTCGTGCGCAGCGGCGCCGCGGTACGGCTCTACCATCTGGGCAGACGCGTCGAGCCCTGCGAGATGGCGACCCTGGCGGCCTTCGAGGCGGGCGAGCAGGCCTGGCCGGCCCCCTGGCAGGGCCAGGCGCGTCTCGGCCTGGTGTTCCGCCTGGGTGACATGCCCGAGCCGGTCATCTGGTTCCTCGCCCTGCCCCTGGACGAACAGGGCCAGCTGGTGCCGGCGCCCCGCGACGCCTTCCTGCAGCGCCTGCTGGAGACCCTGGGGCGCAGCGTGCAAAGCGTCGGGCGCGAGGACGGCGAGGCGGTGGACAACCTGATGAAGGACAACCCGCTGGCCTTCACTCCCTCGCTGCCCTTCCAGGCCCTGCTGCATGCCCGCGCCAGCCTCGACCTGGACCTGCCGGCCAGCCAGCACCTGGAGCCGGTGGAGGCCTACCTGAGCGGCCAGCAGGCCATCGACTGGCAGGCCCTGGGCCTGCAGGGGCTGGCGGACTTCGTCGTGCGCATGGACGCCGATGAGCAGGCCCGGCTGGCCACCCGGCTGCCCGAGCTGCCCCACGAAGTGCTCACCTCGCTGTGCTACTGTCTGGAACATGTGGCCATCGGGGTTGGCCTTGTCCGGGCACTGCGCAACCGCGGTGAGGCGGCGGCCCGGGCCGGCGACATCGAAGTATTCTCCGCCTGCGTGCGCGCCGTGGCCGGCGCCGAGGGCGAGCTGGCCGGGGCCTGGTACGACGAGCTGCTGGCCGATGACGACGCCTGCGGCCCCGACCTGCTGGCGGCCATGGCCGGGCGCGGCTGGCGCCACCTGGAGGATGCTGAGCGGCTGCCCAACTTTCTCGGACGGCTGGCCGCCTGCGAGGCCGCCGACTTCATGAGCGTGGCCCGCGACCTCGCGCTGGTGCCGCGGCTGCGGCTGCCGGTGCTGATGACCCTGCGCGAGGCCGCCCCGGAGAGCCCGATCGGCCGCCGGCTGGCCGCCCTGACCCGCTGACAGGCCTGCAAGGATTCCCATGAGCATGAGAGAACTGCCCTACACCCCCAAGGCGGTGATCGGCCGTCGCGAGATGGTGGAACTGCCGGAGATGCACCTGACCCTGTGCGCCAAGGCCGACAGCGGCGCGCGCACCTCGGCGCTGCACGCCGAGGACATCGAATCCTTCGAGGAGGACGGCCACCTGTGGGTCAGCTTCACGACGCGCAGCGGCGGCCCGCACACGCCGCCCCACGTGTTCCGCATGCACCTGCATGACCGCCGCAAGGTGCGCAGCTCCAACGGCCAGGAGGAGTGGCGCTATGTGATCCGCACCACCATGCGCCTGGGCGACCTGGAGTTTCCGGTGGAGCTGACCCTGACCGACCGCCGCAACATGCGCCACCCCATGCTGCTGGGCCGCCGCGCCCTGCGCCGTCTGCTGGTGGCGCCCGGCGCCGCCTTCCTGCACGGCGAACCCTGAAGCGAACGCCACCCCGCCCCCCGGCCACTGGAGCCCCTCGATGCATATCGCGCTGCTGTCACGCAACCGCAATCTCTACTCCACCCGCCGCCTGGTGGAAGCCGCCGAACAGCGGGGCCACAGCATCCGGGTGGTGGATACCCTGCGCTGCTACATGAGCATCGCCGCCCACCACCCCTCGATCCACCTCAAGGGCGAGGAGCTCGAGCCCTTCGACGCGGTGATCCCGCGCATCGGCGCCTCGGTGACCTTCTACGGCTGCGCCGTGCTGCGCCAGTTCGAGATGATGGGCACCTACGTGATCAACGACTCGGTGGCCATCACCCGCTCCCGGGACAAGCTGCGCTCGCTGCAGCTGCTCTCCCGCAAGGGGCTGGGCCTGCCGATCACCGGCTTCGCCCACTCGCCCGACGACATCCCCGACCTGATCACCATGGTCAAGGGAGCCCCGCTGGTCATCAAGCTGCTGGAGGGCACCCAGGGCATCGGCGTGGTGCTGGCGGAGACCAACCAGGCCGCCGAGAGCGTGATCCAGGCCTTCATGGGCATGAAGGCCAACATCATGGTGCAGGAGTACATCAAGGAGGCCCGCGGCGCCGATATCCGCTGCTTCGTGATCGGCGACAAGGTGGTGGCGGCCATGAAGCGCCAGGCCGCCGAGGGCGAGTTCCGCTCCAACCTGCACCGCGGCGGCACCGCCAGCGTGATCCGCATCACGCCGGAGGAGCGCTCCACGGCGATCCGCGCCGCCAAGGCCATGGGCCTGCGAGTGGCAGGCGTAGACCTGCTGCGCTCCAACCACGGCCCGGTGATCATGGAGGTCAACTCCTCCCCCGGCCTGCAGGGCATCGAGACCGCCACCGGCAAGGACATCGCCGGCCTGATCATCGAGCATATCGAGAAGAATGCCGCCCCCAACCGCAAGGCACCGCCTAAACCCAAGGGGTAATTGCCAGAACGCCGCCGGCCAGGCCCAATAGGGGGATATTTATTCCTTCCCGGGGGTAGTAAAACAGTGTTTCCCCGGCCACAATCTGCGTCACCGGAGGAGGTGACCGCTCATGTTTCTCGACAATCGCCAGGTGGCGATGGACAGCGCCCTGGAGGCGCTGGCCGACAGCATCGACTATTTCCAGGACAATCTGGAGCGCCTGCGCCCAGCCCTGCGTGACACCCTGAAGCCTCACTACGAGGCCAGGAGCCGGTCGATGCGCGAGCTTCAGGAGCTGTCACGCAAGCATCTCAACATGCTGCCCCGCGATGCCGACGTGGAGCGCGACGACTACATGTGGCTGTGGAGCCGGCTGAAGAGCTTCGTCGGCAACGAGAGCCAGGTGGTGATCGGCGAGCTCCTCGAGCAGGAGCGGGTGCTGATGCAGGCCCTCTCGACCCTCTATACCCATCCCCTGCCCGATGCCATCGAGCCGGTGATCGAGGAGTGCTGGAAGGGCTGCCGGGCGCTGATCCGCGAACTCTACGCCCAGCAAAAGCCGCGCCGGCGCTGAGCCCGGCGCCTCAGCTTCACCGCACCTTCAGGGCCCCTCACCTTCGGGGCCCTTCACCTTTCGCGCCGTTCATTTTTCGCCCCTCCCCGTCAGCCGCCCTCGCCGGTGATGCCATCGTCTTCCGCGGGAGCCTCGCCGTCGGCAGTGAACAGCCAGGCTTCCCAGGAGCGCGGGGCAATCTCCAGCGGCTCCAGCGGCCCCAGGAAGTAGGGCTCGCGTCCCCACACATAGAGATCCCCCAGGGTGGCCACCCGCGCCACCCACTCCCGTGCCTGCAGCCGCCACTCTCCGCTGACCTTGCGCGAGGGCGATGGCACCGCGCAGCCGGTGACCTCCAGCCCCAGCGCATCGGCGATGAACAGCGCCCGGGGCAGGTGCCAGGCCTGGGTGATCAGCAGCGCCTGCTCGACGCCGAACACCTCCCGAGCCCGGGCCAGGGTGTCGAAGGTGCTGAAGCCGGCGTAGTCCAGGGTCAGGTCGGCATCGGCCACCTGGCGACCGCGCAGGTCGCGCCACATGGTCACGGGCTCGTTGTAGAAGCGGGTACGGTTGTCGCCGGAGAGCAGCAGGTGATCGACGCGGCCCAGGCGCAGCAGCCGGGCCGAGGCGCTCATGCGCGCATCGAAGTAGGGATTGCGAACGCCACTGCGGGTCCAGTGGGAGGTGCCGAAGACGATCCCCACCCGCTCGCCGCCGCACAGCGGCAGGGTGTGCTCGATGCGCGAGTGGGTCCGGCCCAGCACCCAGAGATTGGCTGCCACGAACAGCAGGGCCGCCAGCAGCGCGGCGGCCCCCAGGGTCATCAGCAGCCCCCGCAGGGCCTTCCAGGCGGTTCGCTTCATGGCCCTCCCCGGGCGTGTGGCCAGGCCGCCGTCAGAACATGCCGAGTTCGAGCCGGGCCTCTTCGCTCATCATCTCACGACTCCAGGGCGGATCGAAGACGATCTCGGTATGCACCTTGCTGATCTGCGGGGCACCGAGGATCTTGTTGCGCGCGTCGGCGGCGATCACATCCCCCATGCCGCAGCCGGGGGCGGTCAGGGTCATGCGGATGGTGACGATGCGCTCCCCCGAGATCAGCCGCTCGATGCGACAGCCGTAGACCAGCCCCAGATCGACGATGTTGACCGGGATCTCCGGGTCGAAGCAGGTGCGCAGCTGGTCCCAGACGAACTGCTCGATCTCCTCCTCGGAGGCGTCCTCGGCCAGGGTCGGCCGCGGCAGGGCCTCCAGGCCCAGGGCGTCGAGGTTGGCGCCCTCGATCAGGTAGAGGCGACCCTCGAAGCCGACACTGACCGTGCTGCCCTTGGCCTGCATCACGCTGACGATGCTGTCCTCGGCCAGGGTGACGGTCTTGCCGAAAGGAATGGAGATCGCCTCCACGTCACGCTGCAGCGGCAGGGTCTGCCCCTTCTCGAGGCTGGCTATCTGCTCGATTTCGCTCATGGGCGTCCTTAGCGCACCATGCCGATGACGCGGGTCAGCGCCTCGGCGAAGGTGTCGATCTCGTCCAGGGTGTTGTAGGCGGCAAACGACGCCCGGCAGGTGGCATCCACGCCGAACTGGGCCAGCAGCGGCTGGGCGCAGTGGTGGCCGGTGCGGATCGCCACGCCGAGCTGGTCGATCAGCAGGCCGATGTCCTGGGCGTGGGCGCCCTCGACCACAAACGACAGCACCCCTGCCTTGCCCGGGGCGGTGCCCAGGATGCGCAGGCCGTCGATACGCGACACCGCGGCGGTAGCGTGCTCGAGCAGGCGGTTTTCCCTGGCGCCGATGGCGCCCAGGCCGACGCCTGACACCCACTTGAGCGCCACGCCCAGGGCGATCACCTCGGCGATGGCCGGGGTGCCGGCCTCGAACTTGTGGGGGATCTCGGCGAAGGAGGTGCCGGCCTCGAAGGAGACCGTCCTGATCATCTCGCCGCCGCCCTGCCAGGGCGGCATCGCCTCGAGCAGCGACGCCTTGCCGTAGAGCACGCCCACCCCGGTCGGGCCATAGACCTTGTGGCCGGAGAAGGCATAGAAGTCGGCGTCGATGTCGCGCACGTCCACCGCCTGGTGGGGGGTGGCCTGGGCGCCATCCACCAGGATCAGCGCGCCCTGGGCGTGGGCGATGGCGGCCATCGCCTTGACCGGGTTGACGGTGCCGAAGGCATTGGAGACGTGGTTGACCGCCACCAGCCGGGTGCGCTCGGTGAAGAGCCCCCGGTAGGCGTCGAGATCCAGCACGCCGCGCTCGTCCACCGGGATCACCTTGATGGTGAAGCCGAGCTCGGCGGCCAGGAGCTGCCAGGGCACGATATTGGAGTGGTGCTCCAGGCGCGAGATCAGCACCTCGTCGCCGGCCTTCAGGTTGGCGCGGCCCCAGCTGTTGGCCACCAGGTTGATCGCCTCGGTGGTGCCGCGGGTGAAGATGATCTCGCGATGCTCGGCCGCGTTCAGGAAGCCGCGCACCGTCTCCCGGGTGCCCTCGAAGGCCGCGGTGGCCTCATCCGCCAGGGTGTGCAGGCCGCGGTGGATGTTGGCGTTGTAGCGACTGTAGTAGTCGTCGAACGCCGCGATCACCTGCCGCGGGGTCTGGCTGGTGGCCGCGTTGTCGAGATAGACCAGCGGCCGGCCGTGCACCTGGCGGGCGAGGATCGGAAAGTCCGCGCGGATCGCCGCCACGTCCAGGACGGGCGCGTCGGCATCGCGGGTAGCCAGTTCAGTCATGGCGAGTTCCTCGTCAGGGGCGGGCTCACTCGCCGCCCAGGGCCGCGGCGGCTTCCACCAGCCCGGCCAGGTTGAAGCGCTCCGGCAGCTTGCCGGCCACCGCGAGCTCCACGCGCTCGGAAATCGCATCCAGGCTCACCGCCTCGAGCACCTCGCCGGCGAAGGCCAGGGTCAGCAGGCCACGCGCGGTCTGGCGGTCGATGCCGCGAGCGCGCAGGGCGTAGATCGCCTCCTCGTCGAGCTGGCCGGTGGTGGTGCCGTGGGAGCACTTGACGTCGTCGGCGTAGATCTCGAGCTCCGGCTTGGCGTCGATCTCGGCCCGGTCGGAGAGCAGCAGGTTGGCGTTGCTCTGGAAGCCCTCGATCTTCTGGCTGTCGCGCTTGACCACCACCCGGCCGTTGAACACGCCATGGGCGCGGTCGTCGAGGATGCCCTTGTAGTTCTCGTTGGAGTAGGTGTGGGGCGCGTTGTGGTTGGCCACGGTGTGGCTGTCCACATGCTGGCGGCCCTGCCCGTAGAAGAGGCCGTAGAAGTTGGCGGTGGCGCCCTGACCGTTGAGCTCGCTGATCAGGTCGGTGCGCACCAGGCCGCCGCCCAGGTTCAGGTTGAACGAGGTGTAGGTGCTGTCGCGGCCCTGCTCCACGTGGATGCTGGCCACGTGCAGGTCGGCCAGGGGCGCCTCCTGCAGCTTGTAATGGGTCAGGATCGCGCCGCGGTCGAGCATGATCTCCGCCACCAGGTTGGTGAAGTTGGCCGCGGCCTCCTCCCCCACGTGGTGCTCGATCAGCGTCGCCTGGCTGCGCCCGCCGGCCTCCACCAGGATACGCGGATGGCTCATCACCGCCCGCTCGCCGGCCCGGGAGAGGAACTGCAGGATGATCGGCTTCTTCACCACGGTGCCCGGCGCCAGGCGCAGCACCGCGCCCTCCTCCATGAAGGCGGTATTGAGCGCCGAGAAGGGCGAGAAGTCGACGCCGGTCAGCCGGCCCAGGGGGCCGCCCACCGCCTCGTGGTTCTCCTCCAGGGCCCGGGAGAGCGGCAGCAGCGCCACGCCGGCCGGCAGGCCGTCGAGCTGGGAGAGCACCGCCGAGAAGTGACCGTCGACGAAGGTCAGCCGATGGGCGTCGAGGGGCAGCGTCAGCGCCGCGGCACTGGCCTGGGAGAACTCGGCGTCCTCGGCCAGGGCGAAGTCGCCCCGGGCGATGGCGCGCACGTCGGTGTACTTCCAGGCCTCGTCGCGGCGGGTCGGGAAGCCCAGCGCCTCGAAGCGCGCGGCCCCGGCCTGGCGCCGGGCGGCGATCCAGGTCGGCTCAGGCCCGCGCCGGGCGCCGAGCTCGGCCAGGCGGTCGAGAAAGGTCTGAACATCGCTCATGCAGCGGTCTCCTCCAGCACCCAGTCATAGCCTCGGGACTCGAGCTCGAGGGCCAGGTCGGCACCGCCGCTCTTGACGATGCGGCCATCCACCAGCACGTGCACCTTGTCCGGCACGATGTAGTCGAGCAGGCGCTGGTAGTGGGTCACCAGCAGGATGCCGCGATCCTCGGCGCGCAGGCTGTTGACGCCGTCGGCGACCACCTTCATGGCGTCGATATCGAGGCCGGAATCGATCTCGTCGAGCATGGCGAGCTTGGGCTGCAGCACCAGCATCTGCAGGATCTCGTTACGCTTCTTCTCGCCGCCGGAGAAGCCTTCGTTGACGGAGCGCTGCAGGAAGCTGGCGTCCATCTTCATCTCGGCGATCTTCTCCTTGACCAGCTTCAGGAACTCCGGCGCCGGGATATCCTCCTGACCATTGGCGGCCCGCTTGGCATTGAGCGCCGCCTTGAGCAGGTAGATGTTCTTCACCCCGGGGATCTCCACCGGATACTGGAAGCCCAGCAGCATGCCGGCCAGGGCCCGCTCCTCGACCTCCATCTCCAGCACGTCCTGGCCCTCGAAGGTGATCGAGCCTGAGGTAACCTCGTAACCCTCCTTGCCGGCGATCACCGCCGAGAGGGTGGACTTGCCGGCGCCGTTGGGGCCCATGATGGCGTGCACCTCGCCGGCATTGATGGTCAGGGTAAGGCCCTTGAGGATTTCCTTGCCCTCGACCGTGACGTGCAGATCCTTGACTTCGAGCATCTTCATTACCTTTGAATTCTGAAAATGGGGGATTAGCCGACCGCGCCTTCGAGGGTGACACTCAACAGCGCCTCGGCCTCCACGGCAAACTCCATCGGCAGCTCCTGGAAGACGTCCTTGCAGAAGCCGTTGACGATCATGCTCACCGCGTCCTCCTCGGAGATGCCGCGGCTCTGGCAATAGAAGAGCTGATCCTCGCCGATCTTGGAGGTGGTCGCCTCGTGCTCCACGGTGGCGGTGCTGTTGCCGATCTCCTGATAGGGGAAGGTATGGGCACCGCACTGGTCGCCGATCAGCAGGGAGTCGCACTGGGTGAAGTTGCGCGCCCCCTTGGCACGGGGCCCGATCTTCACCAGGCCGCGGTAGGACTGATTGCTGCGGCCGGCGGAGATCCCCTTGGAGATGATGCTGGAGCGGCTGCCCTCGCCGATATGAATCATCTTGGTGCCGGTGTCGGCCTGCTGGCGGCCATTGGTCACCGCCACGGAATAGAACTCGCCGATGCTGTCCTTCCCGCGCAGCACGCAGGAGGGGTACTTCCAGGTGATGGCGGAGCCGGTCTCGACCTGGGTCCAGCTGATGCGCGAGCGGTCGCCGCGGCAGTCGCCGCGCTTGGTGACGAAGTTGTAGATGCCGCCCTTGCCATCCTCGTCGCCCGGGTACCAGTTCTGCACCGTGGAGTACTTGATGTAGGCGTCGTCCAGGGCCACCAGCTCCACCACCGCCGCGTGCAGCTGGTTCTCGTCACGCATCGGCGCGGTGCAGCCCTCGAGGTAGGAGACCTGGGCGCCCTCCTCGCAGATGATCAGGGTGCGCTCGAACTGGCCGGTGTTGGCGGCGTTGATGCGGAAGTAGGTGGAGAGCTCCATGGGGCAGGTCACGCCCTTGGGCACGAACACGAAGGAGCCGTCGGTGAACACCGCGGAGTTGAGCGCCGCGAAGTAGTTGTCGGTCACCGGCACCACGGTGCCCAGGTACTTCTTGATCAGCTCGGGATAGTCCTTCACCGCCTCGGAGATGGAGCAGAAGATCACTCCCGCCTCGTAGAGCTTCTCCTTGAAGGTGGTGGTCACCGAGACGGAGTCGAACACCGCATCCACCGCCACGCCGGCGAGGGCCGCACGCTCGTGCAGGGGAATGCCCAGCTTCTCGTAGGTCTCGAGCAGCTTGGGGTCCACCTCATCCAGGCTCTGGGGGCGATCCTCCGGGCGCTTGGGCGCGCTGAAGTAGGAGATCGCCTGGTAGTCGATGGGCGGATAGTCGAGATGGGCCCAGGAGGGCGGCGTCATCGTCAGCCACTTGCGGTAGGCCTCCAGGCGCCACTCCAGCATCCACTCGGGCTCGCCCTTCTTCTTCGAGATGAAGGCGATGGTGCCCTCGTCGAGGCCTGGCGGCAGCGTGTCGCTCTCGATGTCGGTCACGAAGCCTTCCTTGTATTCGCGACGGACAAGCTGTTCCATTTCCTGACTTGCCATGATGTCTCCCCTCCCCGGGCGGTTGGGCCGGCGAGTCGGGCTCGCCGCTTTGGATTCGGTAAGGCGACTCAGGCCGTGTCGGCGGCCAGGGTCACGCTCTGGATGGGCAGCTGCACCGGCAGCTTGATCGGCGCGGTGTCGGCCAGGTGGGCCAGGGTCACGCTGTCGAGCAGGGTGCGCACGGCCAGCGACACCCGCTGCCAGTTGTCGGCGACGCCGCAGGTGGCGGCCAGGTCGCAGTCGCCCTCGGCGTGGCTGCATTCGGTCATGGCCACCGGGCCCTCGATGGCAGTGATGATGTCGATGGCGGTGATCCTGGATGCCGGGCGCGCCAGGGAGTAGCCACCCTGGGCACCGCGCCGCGACTCGAGGAGACCCGCCTTGACCAGCATCTTGAGGGTCTTGGAGACCGTGGGGTGCGGCAGCTGCACCGCCTCGGCCAGCTCCCCTGCCGCATGGGAGTGCTCCGGATGACGCGCGATCTGGGCCATCACCACGGCGGCGTAGTCGGTCAGCCGCGAAAGCTTGAGCATGCTGCCCTCCTCGGTGGCGCGCGGCCCGAAAGGGGCCGCGTCTCGATTGGGGACCATTTTAGTCCTGTATCGAACCGATGTGAAGAGCAGCGGAGGGTTTCGCGGGTTCGGCGGGGAAGATGCCGGCACGTTCGCCGCCGATCCCATCAATAACGACAATCGTTCTCATTGGCAGGATCTATCGATGGGAGGCCGGCTTGACGCTCAGGCCTTCTTGACGCTCAGGCCTTCTTTACGCTTATGCTTTTTTGACAAAGGCGGACTTCAGCTTCATGGGGCCGATGCCATCGACCTTGCAGTCGATATCGTGGTCGCCCTCCACCAGGCGGATGTTCTTGACCCGGGTGCCCACCTTGACGACCAGCGACGAACCCTTGACCTTGAGGTCCTTGATCACGGTCACGGTGTCGCCATCGGCCAGGGGGTTGCCATTGGCGTCGCGCACCTGGGGGGCCTCGTCGGCCACGTCGGTGGCGGCTTCGCGGGACCACTCGTGACCGCACTCCGGGCAGACATACTGCAGGCCGTCGTCGTAGGTGAAGGCGGAATCACAGGCGGGACAGTGAGGAAGGTCGCTCATGGCGGGCTCCGGCAAGGATTGATGGAAGCGGCCAAGCCTACACCGCCGTGCGGGCGGGCTCCAGCCGTGATCCACCGGACATGACGCCCTACCCCGAGCCTGGCAGGATAGGGACTTTCCCGGCAGCACGAAGGACGCGACATGCAGGAGGCCCCCACCACGGTCGTCGGCGGCACCGGCTTTCTGGGCCGCGCTATCGTGCGCGAACTGGTGGAGGCCGGCCGCTCGGTGCGCATCGCGGCAAGGCGCCCACACCTGCCCGACTGGCTGGAAGCCGGGGACCGCGTGGAGGCCGTGGACTGTGACCTGCGCGACGAGCCGCAGGTCGCCGCTGCCCTTGCCGGCAGCGGCGCGGTGATCAACGCGGTGAGCCTCTATGTGGAACGGCCCCGCGCCGGCCTCACCTTCGAGGCGATCCATGTCGCGGGCGCCGAGCGCCTGGCGCGACTCGCTCGGGAGGCCGGCGTGAGCCGACTGGTCCATGTCTCCGGCATCGGTGTCGCCGAGCGCTCCCCCTCCGCCTATGTGCGTGCCCGAGCCGCCGGGGAGCGCGCCGTGATCGATGCCCTGCCCAAGGCGATCCTGCTGCGCCCCGCGGTGCTGTTCGGCCCCGACGATGCCTTCCTCTCGGCGCTGGTGCGCCTGGCACGGCTGCCGGCCTTCCCCCTGTTTGGCCGCGGCAGCACCCGGCTGCAGCCGGTGCACGTGGATGACGTGGCGCGCGCCGCGGTGCGCCTGAGCGGCGCACGCCCGCTGGAGCGCCGGCTGTTCGAGCTGGGCGGCCCGGAGCGGCTCACCTACCGCCAGATCGTCGAGCAGCTCCTGGCCCACCTGACATGCCGGCGCCACCTGCTGCCGGTGCCCTTTGCAGCCTGGCGCCTCGTGGCGGCCCTGCTCGCCCCCCTGCCCTCACCGCCGCTGACCCGGGACCAGGTGATCCTGATGCAGCAGGACACCCTGGTCGGCGAGGACGTGGGCAGCTTCGACGACCTGGGCATCGTGCCGCGCACCCTCCACGACAGCCTGCCGGCCTGCCTGGCCGCCGGCTGAGCCACCTGGCAGGATAGGCCCTCTCGCCCTCTGACCACCGGAGTCCCCATGACCCAGCCGCGCATCGCGCTCGACGTCTTCAGCGACTATGTGTGTCCCTTCTGCTACCTGGAGATGCCGGAGCTCGACGCCCTGGCCGAGCGTTTCGGGGGGAAGGTGACGATCCGCTGGCGCGCCTTCGAACTGCGCCCCGCCCCCGAGCCGACCCTCGACCCGGACGGCGACTACCTGCATGACATCTGGGGGCGGGCCGTCTACCCCATGGCGGCCGAACGCGGCATGACCCTGCGGCTTCCCCGGATCCAGCCGCGCTCACGACTGGCCCACGAGGCGGCCGCCTGGGCCGAGGCCCAGGCGGCCGATCACCCCGGGGCGGGCGGCGCCATGCGCAGGGCGCTGTTCTGCGGGTTCTTCGAGGAGAGCCTGGACCTGGCCGACCCGCAGGTCCTCGCCAGGCTGGCCGAGACGCTGGCGCTGGACGGCAGCGCGCTGCAGCGGGCGCTGGCGCAGGGCGACCATCGCCAGGCGGTGATGGCGGACCAGCGCACCGCCCGCGACCTCGGCATCCAGGGCGTGCCGGCGCTGCGCTTCAGCCTGGACGGCGAGCATGCCGGCGTGCTCGAGGGTGCCCAGCCGCGCCGCCAGCTGTTCCTGGCCACGCAGCGGCTGCTCGACGCCCTGGGATAGTCCTGAATTAGGACCGGAGGATCACTTCACCTCGATGTTGCGCCGGCTGGCCCGTTTCAGCTTCGGCAGGGTCAGCTCGAGGATGCCGTTCTTGAAGCTCGCCTCGCCTCCCTCGGTGTCGATATCACCGGGTAGCGACACGGTGCGCGAGAAGGAGCCCGTGGAGATCTCCGAGCGAAAGTACTCGCCCTCCTCCTCCTTGTGCTCCTGGCGGTGCTCGCCCTTGATGGTCACGCTATGGTCGCTGACCGAGACCTCGAGATCCTCGCGCTCGAAGCCGGGGACCTCCGCGCGCACCACCACCTCGGCGTCGCGATCGATGACATCGACCTTGGGCATCCCCTTCTCGAAGGCGGCGAAGCGCTCCCACAGCGGATGATCCCAGCGCAGCGACGGCATGCCGCCCCGCCCGAGGAAGCCGTCGAAGAAACGTTCGAACTCGTGAAAGGGACTCACCTCCCGGGACTCGGACTGGGTGGCGGGGGAGGTATCCTTGGACTTCTTGGCCATGCTGGCACTCTCCTGTAGCGGAACGACAACCTCTGACGAACGGCAGTCACTGCGAACGCAGGCACCGAGCCGCAACAGGTAGACTAGTCCAGGTTGAGTCCTTTGCCTTGATGCATATCAACCGCCAGTGGGGCTCACCCGCACGCCTTCACGCCCCTGCCGAGCGCGGGCTAGGGCCCCTTCCCTGCTACTCCCAGCGCCAGCCCTGTCGCTGCCACCAGGCCCGGGCCAGCGCGAGGTTCTCGGCGTTGTGGCGCGGGTCCAGCACGCTGCCAAGCTCGAGGGTGTCGCCGCCGGTGGCGGCCATCAGCGACGGGTCCTGGGAGGCCAGCATCAGCGCATAGAGCGCCAGCATCAGCTCGTACTCGTCCGAGGAATCGAGCCGCGCGGCCAGCAGGGGAATGGCCGGCTCGCCGATCTGCCCCAGCCGCTCCGCCGCGATATACCAAGGCCTGGGATGCTCCTCCCCGCCGTAGGTGGTGACGAAACGCCGGTCCGGCAGGCGGCTGATATAGTAGTGGGCCTCATCTTCCACCCCGCTGAAGAGTGGCGGGAGCCAGTCGCGCTCCTCGACACCCACACCGGGCACCGCCGCCACCGGGGGCGGCGCTGCCTCCCCCTGGGGGCGCTCGGCGGGTGCCGGAGGAGCGCCGGCACAGCCTGCCAGCAGCAGAGTGGCCAGCCCGAGGGGTAACAGCGGCGACATCCTTGACGACATCCCTGACTCTCCTTCTCATGCACAAGCGGTTGAGGACAATGCGCTCAGCATAGCCTGACCAGTGGCAAGGGTGGCAGCCCTGGAAGCGCAGACAGACCGCCGCCGCATCGGGATGGTAAGCTCCGGGAGGATGATCTCACCCCCCAAGAGAGAGAACACGATGAGCGATACCCCCTGGACCGCCCCCATGCCCGAGCCGCAGTTCGAGCTGATGCGACGCCTGCTCGCGGCGCCAAGCCCCGTGGGCCTGGAGGCCGCCATGACCTACGGCGTGCTCAAGCCCCACTTCGAGAGCTTCGCCCCAACGAGCTGGCAGCTGCACCAGTTCAAGGGCCATGCCGGCGTGGTGCTGGACACCCACCCGGGCCGCGACGGCCTGTTCAAGGTGATGGTGATCGGCCACGCCGACAAGATCCGCATGCAGGTGCGCTCCATCGGCGAGGACGGCAAGATCTGGATCAACACCGACGCCTTCCTGCCCAACGTGCTGATCGGCCACGAGGTCACGCTGTTCAGCGAGGATCCCCAGGCACCCGGCCGCTACCGGCGCATCGAGGGTGGTACCGTGGAGGCGCTGGGCGCCATCCACTTCTCCGACCCGGCCCAGCGCGACGGCAGCAAGGGCATCAAGAAGGAGCAGATCTACCTGGACCTGCAGATCCACGGAGAGAACAAGAAGCAGCAGGTGGAGAACCTGGGCGTGCGCCCCGGCGACTCAATCCTCTTCAACCGCCCCATTCGCCACGGCTTCAGCCCGGACACCTTCTACGGCGCCTACCTGGACAACGGCCTGGGTTGCTTCGTCACCGCCGAGGTGGCGCGACTGATCGCCGAGGCGGGAGGCACCGAGCAGGTGCGGGTGATGTTCGCCATCGCCAGCTACGAGGAGATCGGCCGCTTCGGCAGCCGGGTACTGGCCGGCGAGCTCCGGCCCGACGCCATCATCGCCGTGGACGTGAACCATGACTACGTGGCGGCCCCGGGCATCGGCGACCGTCGCATGCAACCGCTGGAGATGGGCAAGGGGTTCACGCTCTCGGTGGGCTCCATCGCCAGCGAGCAGCTCAACCGGATCATCGAGAGCACCGCCCGGGAGCACGGCATCCCCATGCAGCGGGACATCGTCGGCGCCGATACCGGCACCGACGGCATGGCCGGCGTGCTGGCCGCGGTGGACTGCGTGGCCACCTCCATCGGCTTCCCGATCCGCAACATGCACACCATCTCCGAGACGGGCAACACCCGTGATGTGATGGCAGCGATCCACGCCATCACCTTGAGCCTCCAGGCTCTGGACGCCCTGCCCGATCCCCATCGGGAGTTCCTGGACAACCACCCGCGCCTGGACCAGGCCGCTGCACTGGGCCACCAAGGGGCCGACAAGCCCGAGCCCGACGCAGAGAAGGCGGGCGCCGGCACCCGCTAGCCAGCAGGCGCAGGACGCGCCAGGGCCCCGGTGCATGGACTGGACGCCCCCTCCGGGTGACCGGACGAGCACACCCCGCGGGGCACGAGAGACTCTC
The DNA here is from genome assembly GCF_003182195.1 of Halomonas sp. A11-A. Classification (GTDB taxonomy): domain Bacteria; phylum Pseudomonadota; class Gammaproteobacteria; order Pseudomonadales; family Halomonadaceae; genus Halomonas; species Halomonas alkalicola. The sequence goes on along the minus strand of NZ_QGTM01000024.1, from coordinate 21,481 downwards.
GTGCCCCGCGGGCGCTGTAGCGCCCTCGTTAGTGCTGTCGCCCGGCTATGGCCGCGAGCCCAGCACCCCGGCCAACGCCTCGGCCAGCACCGGCGCCATGGCGATGGAGTTGCTGTCATGGGCGATGCAGTCGGTGCTCCATACCTCCCCGACTCCTGCGGCATGAATGACTGCCAGGGCATCGCCGGCGAACAGGGCATGGGTCAGCGCCACGTCCACCGAGGCCGCTCCGGCGGCCTTGAGCGCCTCGGCGGCTCGGGCCACGGTATGGCCGGAGCTCGCCACATCATCCATCAGCACCACCACCCGCCCCGCCACCGGGGTATCGGGCAGGTGGATCTCCACCTCGCGGTCGCCGCGGCGCACCTTGCGGCAGGTGGCATAGTCGAGGCCGGTCAGCGCCGCAGCCTGGGCCACCCACTGCAGCGCCTCCTCGTCGGGCCCCAGCAGCAGCGCCCCGGGGCGCTTCTCGGCGATCAGCTCGGCCAGCCGCGGGGCCCCGGAGAGCGCGATGGCGTGGGCGATGGGAATCGCCTGGTCGAGCCGCTCAATGCGGTGCAGGTGCGGATCCACGGTGATCACCGCGTCGAAGAGCTCGGCAAGAAAGCCGCCGACGATGGTCTGGCTGACGATCTCGCCGGGGTGGAAGGCGATATCCTGACGCATGTAGGCGAGATACGGCGCCACCAGGACCAGGCGGGTCACCCCCTGGCGGCGGGCGTGGCGCGCCAGCAGCAGCAGCTCGACCAGCTTGTCGTTGGGGCGGTCCAGGCTGCGATAGAGCACCAGGGTCTCGGGAAACGCCTGCGCCTCGGCGAAGGGCAGCGTGAGCCGCAGCTCCGCGTCAGGGAAACGGTGGCGCTCCACCTCGTGAGCCGCCAGGCCGCAGGCCCTGGCCAGGCGTCGCGCCGGGGCGGCCTCATCGGCGAAATACAGCAGGGCAGCGTCCATGTCACATCTCCACGTTGAGGCGGGTCAGCTGGTCGCGATGGCCCAGCGTGAAGCCGCTGTCGCGCTCGCTGGAGCGATGGGCCAGGGCCAGCTCGTTGCGGAAGGCGGCATAGACGGTATAGAGCCGTTGCCCCGCCCTGACCTCGTCGCCGATGCGCACCGCCAGGTCGACCCCTGCGCCGGTCGCCTTGGGTGCGCCGGCCAGCCGCGCGATGCGCGCCAGCTTGAGGTTGTCGATGGCGATCACCACGCCGTCCTCGGGGGCCACCACCTCGAAGGCGTGAGGCGCCAGGGGCGGGCTGTCCGGATCGAAGGGCCTGGCGCCCTGGGCCGCGATGATCGCCTGCATCCGCTCCAGCGCACGGCCGGAGTCGAGGATGTCCCGGGCGATGCCGAAACCGTCACCGCCGCGCACGTCGGGGTCGAATTCGAGCATGCGCCCGGCCAGGCGCAGCGCCTTCTGGCGCAGGTCCATGGGGGCCTCCGGGTGGTTGCTAAGCACCCGCATCACGTCGCGGGCCTCCAGCACCGGGCCGATGCCGGCGCCGATGGGCTGGCTGCCATCGGTGATCACCACGTCCAAGGTCAGCCCCATGCGCGCCGCGACGAATTCGAAGAGCTTGCGCAGGCGCCGCGCCTCGGGCATCGAGCGCACCTTGGCATGGGGCCCCACCGGGATATCGAGCAGCAGATGGGTGGAGCCGGCGGCCACCTTCTTGGAGAGGATCGAGGCCACCATCTGGCCGGGGGAGTCGATGGAGAGAGGCCGCTCCACCGAAATGAGCACGTCGTCGGCCGGGGAGAGCTGGCTGGTACCGCCCCAGGCCAGGCAGCCGCGGTGGGTGCGCACGATCTTCTCGAGCTCATCGAAGGGCAGGTCGACGTTGGCCAGCACCTCCATGGTGTCGGCGGTTCCCGCCGGCGAGGTAATGGCCCGTGACGAGGTCTTGGGACAGAGCAGGCCGTGTGCGGCGACGATGGGCACCACCAGCATGGAGGTACGGTTGCCGGGAATGCCGCCGATGCAGTGCTTGTCCACCACCGGGTGCTCGTGCCAGTCGAGGCGGCGCCCCACCCGGCACATGGCGTCGCTCAGGTAGTAAATCTCCTCGCGGTCCATCTCCCCCAGGTCGCAGGCCACCACGAAGGCGGTCAGCTCGATCTTGGAGTAGCGCCGCTCGGCGATGTCCTGGACGATCGCTTGGAAGTCCTCGCGGGTCAGCCGCTCGCCGTTGATCTTACGGTGCAGCGCCGGGATCGAGGCCGGTGGCTCGGCCTGGGAGACGCTCACCGGCTGCCCCTCCTTCACGTTCAGGGCGGCGAAGGCGTCCTCGGAGAGGCCGAGCTGCTGACAGTCGACGATGGCCGGGTCATCCACCACGTTGAGGCTGGCCAGGATGCGCTGGCCGTTGGCGCGCACCTCCACCTTGGAGAGCGCCTGGAAGCCTTCGGCGCGATAGAGATCGCAGTCGCGATGCAGGTAGGCGACGTTCTCGCGGTAGGTGTCGATGCCCACGCGCTTGAGCGTGAGGGGGGAGAGGACATCATCGAGGACGGCCTGGGTCTTGGATCGTGTCATGGGCTCTTCCATGCGGCGTGGCCGACCGGCGCAGGGCCTCCTACCACGCAGACTCGAGATGGCCCCATCCTAGCAGCCGCCCCGGGGAGCGTCACCGACGCAAGGCCAAGGTCGCGATGTGAGACCCGCGATTCGGGTGTAGGCTGTCAGTCGGTCCAGGCAATCACGGGGGAGAGACAATGCGAGTGGCGATCATGGGCAGCGGCGGCGTGGGCGGCTACTTCGGGGCACGCCTGGCCGAGGCCGGGCACGACGTGACCTTCATCGCTCGGGGCGAGCACCTTGCCGAGATGCAACGCCATGGCCTGCGGGTCGAAAGCATCGAGGGCGACCTGCACCTGGCCCAGGTGAAGGTCAGCGACGACCCGAGCCGAGTGGGCGCCGTCGATGCGGTCCTGGTGGCCGTGAAGTCATGGCAAGTGGCCGAGGCGGCGCGGGCGATCCGGCCGATGATCGGCCCAGACACCTTCGTGGTGCCGCTGGAGAATGGCGTGGAGGCCGCCGACACCCTCGCCGGGATTCTTGGCCAGGCCCATGTGCTGGACGGCCTCTGCGGCATCCTCGCCTGGCGCGAGGGCCCCGGGCATATCCGCCACGCCGGCGTATCGCCCTTCGTGCGCTTCGGCGAGCGTGACAACCGCCGCAGCAAGCGCGCCCTGCGTCTCAAGGCCGCCTTCGACCAGACCCGGGGCGTCGCCGCCGAGATCCCCGACGACATTCAGGTCGCGGTGTGGAGCAAGTTCCTGTTCATCTGCGCCATGAGCGGGATCGGCAGCGTGACCCGAGCGCCCATCGGGGTGACCCGCACCCTGCCCGAGACCCGCAGGATGATCGAGCAGCTGCTGGCCGAGATCGAGGCGGTGGCGCGCGCCAGGGGCGTGGCGCTGCCGGCGGATGCCGCGGCCCGCGCCCTGCGCTTCATCGACGCCCTGCCCGAGGCGAGCACCGCCTCCATGCAGCGCGACATCATGGCCGGCCTGCCCTCCGAGCTTGACGCCCAGAACGGGGCCGTGGTGCGCCTCGGGCGCGAGGCCGGCGTGGCCACACCGGTCAACGCCATGGTCCACGCCGCTCTGCTCCCCCAGGAGAGGGCCGCCCGACACATCACCGGGTAATCGGTCACGTCGCACCAGCGCACGCTCTTTCCCAGCTCGCCTGCCCAGCGCTCGTAGCGGGCGCGATCGCGCCGGCAGCCGGGGCAGAGCCCGTCGTAGTAGACCCGCAGCGGGGCCGGCGGGGACGCCCTCGCTTCAACCGCGTTGATAGGTTCCCACTAGGCGGTTCATGCCCATCAGGTGGGGTTCGACCTTGACCAGGAGGTCATGGAGCCTGAGCCCCTCGGGCAGATCATCGGTGGGCTTGTCCAGCGCCAGCAGCCAGAAGTAATAGCGGTGCACGCCGTGTCCCTCCGGCGGCATGGGACCACCGTAGCCCAGCTTGCCGAAGTCGTTCTTGCCCCGAGTACCAACGCGGGTCGCCTCCTCCAGGCTGGTGACGGAGGCCGGGATGTTGTAGAGCACCCAGTGCACGAAGCCGTAGGCACCGCTCTGCACCAGCGGCGCGTCCGGATCATGGCAGATCAGCGCAAACCCCCTGGTGCCTTCGGGCGCCCCCTGCCAGACCAGCGCCGGCGAGATGTCGTCTCCCTCGCCGGTGTGCCTGGCGGGAATGGCGCCGCCGTCGTCGAAGACGGGGCTGGTGAGTCTCAGGGTCGACAGGGCAAAGGCCATCGGTGATCCTCCTTGGATAATCCGGGAAAGTGCCGGTTCAGCGTGGGAAACAACCAAGGAGCTGTCAACATGCCAAGGCGTCTGCTGATCGTCGCCCATGCCCCCTCTCCCAACACCCGGGCCCTGGCGGAGGCCGCCGAGCGCGGCGCCCGCTACCCCGAGATCGAGGGCGTCGAGGTGGTGGTCAAGGCACCGCTCGACACAGGCCCCGACGACGTCCTCACCTGCGACGCCATCCTGCTCGGCACCACCGAGAACCTCGGCTACATGGCGGGGCTGACCAAGGACTTCTTCGACCGCTGCTACTACCCGGTGCTGGAGGAGACCCAGGGACTGCCCTGCGCGCTCTATGTGCGCGCCGGCCATGACGGCACCGGCACCCGCCGCGCCGTGGAGGGCATCGTCACCGGGCTGCGCTGGCGCTGGACTCAGGAACCGCTGATCCTGCGCGGCGAGTGGCAGGCGGGCTTCGCCGACCAGGTGGAGGAGCTCGCCATGGCCATGGCGGCGGGGCTCGAGGCAGGCATCCTCTAGCCTGTCGCCCCACGCGGCCTACAACGACAGCGGCGGCGCCCGAGGGCGCCGCCGCTGACTGTCGGGTGGCCGTGAGCGCTTACTTCAGGCGCTCGAACACCGTGGCCACACCCTGCCCCATGCCGATGCACATGGTGGCCAGGCCCAGCGCGGTATCACGCTGCTGCATCACGTTGAGCAGGGTGGTGCAGATTCGCGTGCCCGAGCAACCCAGCGGGTGGCCCAGCGCGATGGCGCCGCCGTTGAGGTTGACCTTGTCGTCCATGACATCGAGGAAGCCGAGGTCCTTGAGCACCGGCAGGCCCTGGGCGGCGAAGGCCTCGTTGAGCTCGACGGTCTGGATGTCGTCGGCGGTGAGGCCCGCGGCCTTCAGCGCCTTCTTCGAGGCCGGCACCGGGCCGTAGCCCATGATGGAGGCGTCGCAGCCCGCCACCCCGGTGGAGAGCACCCGAGCGATGGGTTCGAGACCCAGCGCCTGGGCGCGCTCATGGCTCATCACCAGCATACCGGAGGCACCCACCGAGAGCGCCGAGGAGGTGCCGGCGGTCACAGTGCCGCCGCGAGGGTCGAAGACCGGCTTGAGCTGGGCCATCTTCTCGAGGCTGGCGTCACTGCGGATCACCTCGTCGCGCTGGACCCGGACCCTGAAGCCGCGCTCGTCGTGGCCCTCGACGCCGATGATCTCGTTGTCGAAGTAGCCCTTCTCCATGGCGGCCTGGGCGCGCTGGTGGGAACGTACACCGAAGGCGTCCTGGTCCTCCCGGGAGATGCCGTGCATCTTGCCCAGGAGCTCCGCGGTCAGGCCCATCATCATCGCCGCCTTGGCGGCGTGCTTGCTGGCCGCCGGGTTGACGTCGACGCCGTGGGTCATGGCGACGTGCTCCATGTGCTCCACGCCGCCCACCATGTAGACGTCGCCCATGCCGGCCCTGATGTTGGCCGCGGCGATATGCAGCGCGCTCATAGAGGAGCCACACAGCCGGTTGACGGTCTGGGCCGGCACGCTGCGCGGGATGCGGGTCATGATGGCGGCGTTGCGGGCGACGTTCATGCCCTGCTCCAGGGTCTGGTTGACGCAGCCCCAGATGATGTCGTCGATCTCACCGGGGTCGACGCCGGCATTGCGGTCCAGCAGTGCCTCCATCACCGCGGCGGAGAGGTTCTCGGCGCGCACGTGGCGGAAGGCGCCGTTCTTGGCCTTGGCCATGGCGGTACGTACGCCGTCGACCACCACGATATCTCTCGGGTTCAAGCTCATCGTTCTGTTACTCCTGTTCGTGGTGGTGGGCTCAGGCCTGGGCCGGGGCGGCGTAGAAGGTGTCGCCGGCAGCGGCCATCTCACGCAGCTTCTCGGTGGGGGCGTAGAGCGGCCCCAGCTCCTCGGCGAGGTCGTCGGCCAGCTTGACGAAGGCCTCCACGCCCATAGCGTCGACATAGCGCAGCGCACCGCCGCGGAACGGAGGGAAGCCGATACCGTAGATCAGCGCCATGTCCGCCTCGGCGGGCGTGCCCACGATGCCGTCCTCCAGGCAGCGCACGGTCTCCAGGCAGAGCGGCACCATCATGCGACTGATGATCTCCTCGTCGGCGAACTCGCGGCTCTCCTTCGCCACGCTCTTGACCAGGGCGATGGCGGCCTCGTCGCTGACCTTCTTCGGCTTGCCCTTGCGGTCCTCCTCGTAAGCGTAAAAGCCCCTGTCGTTCTTCTGGCCCAGGCGGCCGTTCTCGAACATCACCTGGATGGCACTCTTCTCGCCAGTGCCGCCCAGGCTGCCCATCCGCTCCGGGAAGCCCTCGGCCATCACCTCGCCGGCGTGCACGGCGGTGTCCATGCCCACCACGTCGAGCAGGTAGGCGGGACCCATGGGCCAGCCGAACTTCTCCATGACCTTGTCGACCCGCTGGAAATCGGCGCCCTGCGCCAGCAGCTGGCTGAAGCCACCGAAGTAGGGGAAGAGCACGCGGTTGACCAGAAAGCCCGGGCAGTCATTGACCACGATGGGGGTCTTGCCCATGGCGCGGGCGTAGGCCACGGTGGCGGCCACGGCGGCATCACTGGTCTTCTCGCCGCGGATCACCTCCACCAGCGGCATGCGGTGCACCGGGTTGAAGAAGTGCATGCCGCAGAAGTTCTCGGGACGCTTGAGGCTCGAAGCCAGGCGTGTGATGGAGATGGTGGAGGTGTTAGAGGCCAGGATGGTCGCCTCGCCCACCACCCCCTCGACTTCGGAGAGCACCGCCCCCTTGACCTTGGGGTTCTCGACCACCGCCTCGACCACCAGGTCGACGTTGCCGAAGTCACCGTAGGAGAGGGTCGGGCGAATGTTGCTCAGCTTCTCCGCCATCTGCTCGGGGGTGAGCTTCTTGCGCTCCACCTGCTTGGTGAAGAGCTTGCGCGCCTCCTTGAGCCCCAGCTGGATTGCCTCCTCCTTGATGTCCTTCATCAGGATTGGGGTGCCCTTGGCGGCGCTCTGGTAGGCGATGCCGCCTCCCATGATGCCGGCGCCGAGCACGGCGGCCTGCTTGACCGGGCGCGCCTGCTTCTCGAACTGGCTGCCCTTCTTCTTGACCACCTGATCGCTCATGAAGAGGCCGACCAGGTTGAAGGCCACCTCGGTCATGGCCAGCTTGACGAAGGCCTTGGCCTCGATGGCCTGGGCCCGGGCGCGCTCCTCGCCGGCCCCCTTCTGAATCACCTTGATCGCCTCGACGGGCGCTGGATAGTGGGGCCCCGCCTTGCCGGCCACGTAGCCCTTGGCGGTCTCGAAAGCCATCATCTGCTCGATGGGCCCGAGCCTTAGCGGCTGCATCTTCTCCTCGCGGCGCGTGCAGTAGTCCAGCTCGCCGGCGTTGGCACGGGCGAGAATATCCAGCGCGGCGGCCTCGAGCTGCTCACCCGGCACCACGGCATCCACGGCCCCCACCTTGAGAGCGACATCGGCCCGGTTCTGGGTGCCTCCGGCGATCCACTCGATGGCGTTGTCGGCGCCGATCAGGCGCGGCAGGCGCACGCAGCCGCCCCACCCGGGCAGGATGCCGAGCTTGGTCTCGGGCAGGCCGATCTGGGCCTTGTCGTCCATCACCCGGAAGTCGGTGGTCAGGAGCACTTCGCAGCCACCGCCCAGGGCCAGACCGTTAATGGCGGTAACGGTGGGAAAGGGGAGGTCCTCGATGGCATTGAAGATGCCGTGAACCCGGTGCAGCATCGACTCGAGGAACTCACCGCCCTTGCCGAACATGGCCTGGAACTCGGTGATGTCGGCACCGACGATGAAGGCTTCCTTGGCGCTGGCCAGCACCAGTCCAGCCAGGCCGCTCTCGGCCTGAATGGCCTTGACCGCCTCCTCCAGCTCGGCGATCACCGCGCTGGAGAGCTTGTTGACCGACTCACCCTGCAGGTCGAAGGTGAGCGTGGCGATATCGTCGCCGTCGCGCGTCACCGTGATGGCATTGCCCTGATAGATCATCCGCGAATCTCCCGATTTCATACGGCCGTTTGAATGCACACAGCTTGGGTCACGAACGCCCGCGCGTCAACCCCCCATCCTCCTCCCTGGTCTGACCAGCGACCGGAGGCACCCCGACTGAGCCAGCTACAGGCGGAAGTGGTAGTGTTGGCTGGTGACCGCCATACCGGCTCCCTGGTGGGTCGGGACAAGCGGTCAAGCTTAGGGCAACCTTAGGGCAACCGGTCACAGTAGTTGTCGTCGGCCGGCCAGAGTAATTGTCGCCCTATAGAACGCCCACGGAATGCCCTGACTTATGCATGAAAATATCGGTTTCCAGCTCGGCCGCCTGCCACGCCTGTGGCGCGCCATCATCGACGAGCGGCTGGCGCCCCTCGGCCTGACCCAGACGCGCTGGGTGACGCTCTACCACCTGTGGCGACTCGGCGACGGCCAGCCCCAATGCGACCTGGCTCGCGCCATCGGCGTGGAGGCCCCCTCCCTGGTGCGCACCCTCGACCAGCTCTCCCGCCAGGGACTGGTGGAGCGGCGCCCCTGCGACCAGGACCGCCGCACCAAGCGGGTCTTCCTCACCCCCGCGGCCACCCCGCTGCTCGAACGGATCGACACCGTGGTGCGCGAGGCCCGCAGCGAGATGTTCGCGGGCTTGAGCGACCAGGACCTGGCGACACTGGCCGAACTGCTATCCCGCATCGAGGACAACGGCCTGACCATCCAGGCCCGCGACGCCGAGCAGAAGGCCCGGGGCTAGACTCGGGGCTAAGCCCGGGGCTGCCCGAGGGGCACCGAGACGGCGCCGTCGTCCGGTCGTCCGGCCAGCCCATCACGCAGCGCCACGAAGTCCTCCAGGTAGGTGGAGAAGCGCGGGAAGTCCTGGGACTCCCACCACCACAGCGTCAGCGCATGCCGGTCGGACTCCACCACGATGGCATCCTGAGGCAGCCGCTCCAGCAGCGCCTTAAGGCGGGCCTCCAGCGCCTCGGGTAGCGGGCGCAGTGGCTCCCGCCGCCAGCGCCAGCCGTGCGCGAAGGGCTTCAGCGCCGCGCTGGCGTGGTCGTCTCGTACCAGCACGAAATCGGGACCGGGGAGCTCCTGGGGATAGTGCCAGCGATAGGCGGGCATGGTCGTCTCGATGCCGTGCAGCGGCGGTTTCTCCAGCTTGACGGTGAGCCCGGCCTTGATCGCCGCCGTGCGCAGCGCCGAGATGCGCCGCTGCCGCGGGCTGGGCTTGAGCCACATCACCGGCGAGACCACCAGCAGCAGGGCAAAGAGGATGAAGAACCAGGTCATCGCCACCTCCAGATCGGGTTGATGCGTGAGTCTTGATACAAGTCGTTGTCTTGCCGTGTCAGGCGGCCTAGAGTGAAGACATCCAGCTTCATCTCGATATCCACTAGGAGCCCTGCCATGAGCAACGAATACCGCCACATCCTAGTCGCCGTGGACCTGACCAAGGACTCTCACAAGGTCCTGGAGCGCGCGGTCCAGATCGCCGAGCGCAACCAGAATGCCAAGCTCTCCATCATGCACACCCTGGAGCCGCTGGGCTTCGCCTACGGTGGCGACATCCCCATGGATCTCACCAGCATCCAGGACCAGCTCGACGAGCATGCCAAGCAGCGCCTGGCCGAGATCGCCGACCCACACGTGGCCAAGGAGAACCAGCACGTGGTGGTGGGCATGCCGGACACCGAGATCCATCGCTTCGCCGAGGAGAATGGCGTGGACCTGATCGTGGTCGGCTCCCACGGCCGTCACGGCTTCGCCCTGCTGCTGGGCTCCACCTCCACCGGGGTGCTGCACGGCGCCCAGTGTGATGTCCTGGCAGTTCGTGTCGGCAAGAAGGGCGAGAGCGCCGAGTAATCTACTGCTGCCCCCCAAAAGCCTTCCTCATTTTGAGGAAGTGCAGGATTCGCGTGACGAGCGAAGATAGGACGAGCGAAGATAGGTTGGTCGCCGCCGGAGCGCAGAACCGGAGTGTAGCTTGCTACATGAGGATTCCGATGGTCCGGCACTCCGGCACCGCCGGCGATCAATATATCTAGCGCAGTAGCGAATCATCACTTACTCCCCGGCGGCGAGGGCCTCCAGTTCCATCCACCGCTCCATGGCGGCGTCAAGCTCCGCCTGCCGGGCCCCCAGCGCCTCCAGGGTGGCCGTGACCGTCGCCGCGTCCTGCTGGTAGAAGGCCGGATCGCCCACCTTCGCCTCGAACGCGGCGACCTCCCCTTCCAGCCGCTCGATCTCGGCCGGCAGGGCGTCGAGCTCGCGCTGCAGCTTGTAGGAGAGCTTGGCGGGCTTTTTCCCTCCCCCCGCTGCGGGCTCCTTCGCCGCTGTCGCCTTCGAGGTCGGCGGCGACTGCTCGGCCATCTCCTCGGTGGTCCGGGACGGCTCGGCCCGCTGGCGGGCGGCTCCCTCCCAGGGCGCCGGGGGCAGCTTGCCGCCCTGGCGCACCCAGTCCGTGTAGCCGCCCACGTACTCGCGCACCCGTCCCTCCCCCTCGAAGGCCAGCACGCTGGTCACCACGTTGTCCATGAAGGCGCGGTCGTGAGAGACCAGCAGCAGGGTGCCGTCGAAATCGAGCAGCAGCTCCTCGAGCAGCTCCAGGGTCTCCACGTCGAGGTCGTTGGTGGGCTCGTCGAGCACCAGCACGTTGGCCGGCTGGGTGAACAGCTTGGCCAGCAGCAGGCGATTGGACTCTCCCCCCGAGAGCGCCTTGACCGGCTGGCGGACCCGCTCCGGGGTGAACAGGAAGTCCTGCAGGTAGCTCATCACATGGCGGTCGCGACCGCCCACCGTGACCCGGTCGCTGCCCTGGGCCACGTTGTCGTAGACGCTCTTCTCGGGTTCGAGCCCCCCGCGCAGCTGGTCGAAGTAGGCTACCTGCAGCTTGGTGCCGAGCTGCACCTTGCCCTCGCTGGGCGCAAGCTCGCCGAGTAGGATCTTGAGCAGGGTGGTCTTGCCGGCGCCGTTGCGCCCGATGAAGCCGATGCGGTCGCCGCGCTGGATCTCAAGTGAAAGGTCGCGGATCACCGCCTCGTCGCCGAAGCGCTGGGTGACGTGCTCCAGCGCCACCACCCGCTTGCCGCTGCGCTCGCCGCTGTCCACGCTGAGGCTGGCCTTGCCCTGGCGCTCGCGGCGCTCACCGCGCTCGCGGCGTAGCTGCTCCAGGGCCCGCACCCGCCCCTCGTTGCGGGTGCGCCGCGCCTTGATGCCCTGGCGGATCCACGCCTCCTCCTGGGCGAGCTTCTTGTCGAACTCGGCATTCTCGCGAGCCTCCACTTCCAGCTCGTGGGCCTTCTGGGCCTGGTACTTCGCGTAGTTCCCCGGGTAGCGCCCGAGGCGCCCGCGGTCGAGCTCGAGGATGGCCGTGGCCAGCTTCGACAGGAAGGCACGGTCGTGGGTGATGAAGAGCACCGCACCGTTGAAGGCGGCCAGCTGCTCCTCGAGCCAGGCGATGGTATCGAGATCCAGGTGGTTGGTGGGCTCGTCGAGCAGCAGCAGGTCCGGCTCGGCGACCAGCGCCCGAGCCAGCGCCACGCGCCGGCGCCAGCCGCCGGAGAGCGCGGCCATCTCGGCGTCCTCGGGCAGCCCCAGGCGGGTCAGCACCACGTCGATGCGCTGGTGGAAGGACCAGCCGTCGATCGCCTCGAGGCGTGTCTGCAGCTCGGCCATGCGGCGCATGTCGGGCTCGTCCTCGTGGATCAGGTGGTGGTACTCGGAGAGCAGCGCGCCGGCCTCGGGCAGGCCGCCGGCCACCACGTCGAAGATGGTCTGGCCAGAGGCCTCAGGCAGGTCCTGGGCGAGCACGCCGATCTTGAGCCCCGGGGCGCGCCAGAGAGTGCCGCCATCGGGCAGGATCTCGCCGGACACCAGCTTGAGCAGCGTCGACTTGCCGGTGCCGTTGCGCCCCACCAGGGCCAGCCGTTCCCCTCTCTCCAACACCAGGTCGGCGCCGTCGAGCAGGACATGGGTACCGTAGGCCAGTTGCAGCTGTTCCAGACGTAGCAGGGTCACGCGCACACCTCATCGAATCGCGAAGGCGGCTAGTGTAGCGCAACTCCGGCCCGACGTGGCCGTGCCGCCATGGTGAGCGCTCGCGATCCCGAGTACACTGCGCCGCGCCCCGACATCCCGGACATCACGACCACAGGAGCTACCCCTTGGCTGACCCGACCGCCCCCTTCGATGACTTCCTGCCGGAGGCCCTGCGCCTGCGCGCGGCGGCGCCGCTGGTGGACATCGGCGCCAACCTGACCCACGAGAGCTTCGCCCGCGACCTCCCGGCGGTGCTCGGCCGCGCTAGGGCGGCCAACGTCACCACCCTGATCCTCACCGGCACCGACCGCGAGCATGCCGAGCAGGCGGTGGCGATGGCCCGCCGGTGCAGCGAACCGGGCCTGGCCCTATATGCCACCGCCGGGGTGCACCCCCACGATGCCAGCCGCTGGGATGCCGGCCTCGCCGCTGCTATGGCCGACCTCCACCGCCAGCCCGAGGTGGTGGCGGTGGGCGAGTGCGGGCTCGACTTCAACCGCAACTTCTCCACCCCCGCCGAGCAGGAGCGCGCCTTCGAGGCCCAGCTGGGCCTGGCGGTGGCGTGCGGCAAGCCGCTGTTCCTGCACGAGCGCGACGCGGGCCGGCGCATGCGCGAGATGCTCCACGCCTTCCGCAACGATATCGGCGACGCCGTGGTCCACTGCTTCACCGCGGACCGCGACACCCTCTTCGGCTACCTGGATCTCGACCTGCACATCGGCCTGACCGGCTGGCTGTGTGACGAGCGCCGTGGCCACCACCTGCGCGAGCTGGTCGGCGAGATTCCCCTGAACCGCCTGATGGTGGAAACCGACTGCCCCTACCTGCTGCCGCGCAATTTACCTGCCAAACTCAAGGGCAGACGCCATGAGCCGGCGCTGCTGCCATGGATCGTGCGCGAGATCGCCCACTGGCGCGGCATCGACGAGGCCGAGCTGGCGGCGGCAACCACCCGCACGGCCCGGGCCTTTTTCCGCCTGCCGATGGCGGACCCTCACACCACAGCCACCCGACACTAGGACTCCTGACATGGCCGACCTACCCGGCTTCATTGCGGTCGAGACCGGCGAGGACGGCGGCCTGCCGCTGGCGATCGCCTGGACGCTGCCCGACGGCCGCGTCAAGCACACCCTGATCCAGCCCGAGGACGACTGGCTCGACGCCGAGATGGTCTCGCTGGGAGAGTACAGCCTCGAGGAACTCAACAGCATGGGGGTGAGCCCACTGGATGTGATCCGCGAGCTGGAGAACGACCACTTCAGCAACACCCTCTACACCGCCGGGGTCAGCGACGACGAGGCCGCCCTGTCACGCCTCTTCGACACCTATGGTCTCGATCCCTTCGTGGAGCTGGCCCCGGCGGAGAGTCTCTACGCCGCCCTGGCGCCGGGCGACTGGGCCCGGGCGCGCGGCGAGCTGTTCGGCGAGCTGGGCCTCGAGCCACTGCGCCCGGAGCACGAGGTGGAAGTGATGCTGCATCTCCACCAGCGCATGAGCGGCGCCGACCTCGATGGCACCATCGACAACGACTTCGACGACAGCTACGCCGGCAACGACGAGGCCTGAGCCGGCGTCAGGCCCCGGCCAGCAGCGCCTTGCTCACCGAGCCCGTGCGGCGGCACTCGTCGACGACCAGCACCCGCCGGGTCGAGCTCCGCGGTCGCCTGGCGGGCCAGGTGCCCCCACGGTCGGCTGCTGTCACACCGCCACTCCCCCCTCGGGCACCAGGAGGCGACCTCCCGCGGCGATGGCGGTCGCAAGGCCTACGCCCTCCCGGTAGTAGCCCTGCAGGGCGCAGCGGAAGGCCGCGGCGCGGCGCGGCAGTCCCTCCCGCTCGTAGCGTTCGGCCCTGGCCTCGACCCGCGCGCGGAAGGCCTCGCGATCCACCTCGACGTCGCCGCCCAGGTTGTCGACGCTGATATGAAAACGCAGGCCACAGGCCCGCGAGAAGAGCAGCTCCAGCGCCTGGGGCGCTACCTCCACCGCCTCGAAATCGCGCTGCTCCCGGGCATCGCGGCCGTCCGGCAGGTACCAGTAGCCGTAGTCTTCCCGCTGCCGGCGCGCCTCGCCGGCGATGCACCAGTGGCTGATCTCGTGCAGGGCGCTGGCATAGAAGCCCCGAGCAAAGATCACCCGGTGGAAGGGCGTGTAGGCATCGGCGGGCAGATAGAGCGGCTCATCGCCACCGCGAACCAGGCGGGTACGGAAGGTCTCCTGGAACAGGCCATCGAACAGGGCGATGACATCCTCGAGTCGGTGAGTCACGCAGGCTCCACGGGCATGGGGGGGACCGCCATTATAGGCGGCTGGCGCCGCGGGCCAAAATCCCTGGGCATTGCTATAGTGAGCGGTTTCCCCGCCTGGCCTGACCCTGATCGCATGGAGCGCCCGACCTTGTTCACTCCCCTCACCCGCCTGCTCACTACCGGCCGCCGGGAAACGCGCCCGCTGCTGGCCCTGGCGCTGCCGATCTGCGGCGCCCAGCTGGCCCAGGCCGGCATGAGCGTGGCCGATGTGATGATGACCGGCCGGCTGAGCGCCACCGACCTAGCCGCCGTCTCGGTGGGCTCGAGCCTGTGGCTGCCGCTGATGCTGTTCATGACCGGCACCCTGATGGGGCTGACGCCCATCGTGGCGCAGCTGCTGGGGGGCCGGCGCCTCACCGAGATTCGTCCCCATGTGCATCAGGCGCTGTGGGTGGCGCTGGTGCTGGGCATCGCGGCGGCAGCGCTGCTGTGGTTCGCCGTCCAGCCGATCTTCGTGCTGATGGCGGTGCCCGAGGAGGTGGCCAGCCGCTCGGCGGCCTATCTGGCGGCCGTGGCCTTCGGCATGCCCGGGGCGGCGCTGTTCCAGGCGCTGCGCGCCTTCTCCGACGGCATGAACCATACCCGCCCCTCGCTGTGGATCAGCCTGATCGGCCTGGCCGTCAACATCCCCAGCAACTATGTGCTGATCCACGGTGGCGACGGCCTCACCGCCCTGTTCGGCGACGGGCTGCCGGGCTGGGTCCAGGTGCTGCCGGCGCTGGGCGCCCTGGGCTGCGGCATCGCCACAGCGCTGTCGCTGTGGGCCATGTGCCTCGCCATGGTCCTCTATACCCGTCGCGCCCCGGCCTATCGGGAGGTCTCGCTGTGGCACTCCCCCACCCCGCCGCGCCTGAGAATGATCAGTGAGCTGCTCCATGTGGGTGTACCCATCGGCGTGGCGATCTTCGTCGAGGTGACCCTGTTCACCGTGATCGCGCTGCTCATCGCCAGTCTCGGCGAAATCACCGTGGCGGCCCACCAGGTAGCGCTCAACTACACCTCGATCCTCTTCATGCTGCCGCTCTCGCTGAGCATGGCGCTGACGGTACGGGTCGGCAACACCCTGGGGCAGGGGCGGCCGGCCCTTGCCCGCCAGGTGGCCACCTTCGGTATCGCCTCAAGCGTGATGGTCGCACTGCTCAACAGCGCCCTGCTGTGGTTCACCGCACAACCGGTCATCGCCCTCTATACCCATGACGCGGCCGTGCAACGACTGGCCCTTTCGCTGGTCCTACTGGCCATGATCTTCCAGCTGTCGGACTCCCTGCAGGTGAACCTGGCCGGCGCCCTGCGCGGCTACCGGGACACCCGCATCATCATGCTGATCACCCTGGCCTCCTACTGGCTGGTCGGGCTGGCCGGGGGCCACTGGCTGGGCACCCGTGGCCTGCTCGGGATGGTCGAGCCGATGGGCGTGCACGGCTACTGGGTCGGCCTGATCGGCGGCCTCACCGTGGCGGCTCTGCTGCTCGGCGAGCGCCTCAGGCGGATCAGCGCGGCAGCGGCGGAGGGCAGCTACGATGCGCTGGGCATTCGTTAACAGCAGCCCAGCCCTGCTGCCGGTCGCGGGGCTGGGAGGCCTGCTGGCCGCCTGCGGCAGCGGCGGCGACAGCAACGACCTGCTCGTGGACAGGCACTGCGCAGCGCCCTGGCAGAGCGCTGCCGGTGAGGCAGCGGATGTGCGACAGGGCTTAACCTCCCCTACCGTCTGTGCTATTGGTGGAAGCCAGAGTGACGCAGTGCGCTTCCGAGCGGCCGTGGAGCCTGGCTCCCCGCGCCGATGCCGTGATCACGCAGCATCTGGAGAGACGTCATGGGAATCCCGCTGTCACACCGCCCCGCCCGGGTCATCGACCTGGAAACGATGCGCCAGCGCCTGCAAGCCAGGCGGCGGCTGATTCGCCTGGCGCCTGAGCTTGACGGCCTCGAGATGGTCTATCGCCTGGCCTCGAGCCCCGACACCCTCTACGGCATGCCGCTGCTGGCCTGGGGCCTGCGCGAGGATGGAGAGGTGGTCGGCATGGTGCCCTGGATGGAGGCTCTGACCCCTTGCCATCGCCTGGATGATCCGGAGCACGGCAGCTTCGTCGGCTATCGTGACCCCGAGACCGAGGAGCTGTTCGAGCAGGCGCCCGAGCACAAGGTGTTCGAGCTCGAGCACGCGGCCGCCTACTTCGACTACGAGGAGACCGAGCAGGTCACCCTCATCCAGCAGATCCCCGAGACCCAGGGCACCCACGCCCTGTGCATGGACGAAGGCGATGCTCCCTGGCAGCTCAAGCAGGTGTTCGGCTGGCGGCTCTACAGCGACGGTGGCGTCGAGGCGCTGCTGGCCGATGAGCGCCTGGTGGAGTCAACCCCGATCCTGCCCGGCGATCCCTGCCTCTACCCCGGCCATAGCCGCCACCGCGTGGTCTACTTCTTCCAGCGCCAGATTGCCAACCGCATTCGTCGCGAGGATCCTGCCACGCTCGAGGCACTGGCGCTGATGGTGATGCCGGAGCCCGGCGACACGCCGCCGGGCTGAGCCGCGGGACAGAATTAGCCCAAGCGGATAAAGTAGCGGTAGCTGCCCTCGAGCTCCTCCTGGCGAATCAGCTCATGGCCCAGAAACTGGCAGAACTTCGGCACATCCCGCGTAGTGGCGGGATCGCTGGCAATGACCTTGAGCACCTCGCCGGAGCGCATGTCACGCACCTTGTTGTGCATCAGCATGATCGGTTCGGGGCAGTAGAGCCCGGTGGTGTCGAGCTCGACCTGAAAGTCGGGCGCCGCCTCGGGCTGGACGTCACGGGAATCAACCATCGATGGCCTCGTCGTTGGGAATAACTCTGTTGGGAGCAAGCTAGATGATCAAGATCATTATCGAACGCCGGATCATGCCGGGGCTCGAGGAGGAGTACGAGGAAGCCGCCCGGGAAGCGATGCGGGAATCCCTCGGCGCGCGCGGCTTCGTGGGCGGCGAGAGCCTCGTCGAACTCGGCCACAGCGAGCGGCGCCTGATGATCACCAAGTGGCGCGACCTGCGCGCCTGGAAGGAATGGTACACCAGCGAGGAGCGCTCCCGGGTGATGCAGCGCCTGCTGCCGCTGCTGACCGAAGAGGAGCGCATCCGCATCTACGAGCCGACCACCCACTGACGCTGGCGGCCAGGGTCGCCCCGGCTGTCGCTCAACGGGCAGCCGGGGGGCTAGTCACGCAGCCGCACGTGCACCGTCACCTCTTCCCGGTCATGGTAGAGGTGACGACAGCTCACCTCCGCGGCAACCCCTGCACTGGCCAGCGCCTGCTCCAGCCGCCCCAGGCAGGCCACCACCTCGGGCCAGCGACGCTTCATCGGCAGCTTGAGATTGAACACCGCCTCGCGGCACCAGCGCCGCACCAGCCAGCGCTCCATCATGGCCTCGACCCGGGCCGGCTTGTCGACGATATCGCACACCAGCCAGTCGAGCCGGTAGGGCGGCTCCCACACGAAACCGTCCTCGCGCAGGTGCTCCACCTGCCCGGTCGCCATCAGAGCCCTGTCCATGGGGCCGTTGTCGATGGCATAGACATGCATGCCGCGATGCACCAGCTGCCAGGTCCAACCGCCGGGCGCCGCCCCCAGGTCGGCGGCCTGCATCCCCTCGGCCAGGCGCTCGTCCCACTCTGCGCGCGGCACGAATTCATGCCAGGCTTCCTCGAGCTTGAGCGTGGAGCGACTCGGGGCCGACCTGGGAAAGCGCAGGCGACGGATGCCGCCTGGCTCCTCGCTGCGATTGCCGGGAAAGCTCATGCCCAGCTGGACGCGATCACCAGCGCTCCACAGCAGGTGCAGCCGTCGCCCCCCGGCCTTGCGACGCAGCGCCCCGCGCTTTTTAAGCAGCGACTCCAGCGGCCGCGACAGCGCCTTGGCCAGTCCGGCCAGCGCCTTGCCCTCGTTGGTATCCGGCGTCTCGTGCCAGATGCTCTCGAAGCTCCAGCCGGACTCGACCACCTGCTCGGTGATCGGCGAGAGGCGATCCTCCCTGTCCAGCGCCAGCGGCGGCAGCGCCACCAGGCTCTGGCGAGCAAACACCAGCGTGGTGAGCGGCAGGGCACGATGCAACCCATTGGCCGGCTGCCCATTCGCCACGCAGAAACGAACGAAGCCCCCGCCCGCCCCCTGCACGACCTCACCTGCCCAGCCCGCCGCGGCGACCTTGTCGACCAACTCCTCGGCCAGGTCGCGCTCGAACCCGGGACGGCAGTAGAGCAGCAGCTCGGATGGCACCCTGCTCATTCGTCACCTCCCCGGCGCCCGGTGCGGGGATTTCCCGCGCTCAGCAGATCTTCGATGTCCTGAAGCTGCACGTTCAGGGCATTGGTGGAGATCTGGATTTCCCAGAGCGAGTAGATCAGCGATACCGACAGCGTCACCAGGCTGACCCCGAACAGCACCATGCCGGTGAGCTGGAACGACAGGAAGAGGGCGAACATCGACAGGGTGCAGAGCAGGAAACTGAGCACCCCGGCCAGCTGCATGCGTTTGGTTAGGGAGATCCGCCGGCGCAGCAGCAGGATCTGCCGCGTGTTGGTCTCCTGGTGCTGGTTGCGCTCCTCATCGGCCAGCTTGCGGATCAGCTGGGCAAGCACCAGGAAGCGGTTGGTGTAGGCCAGCAGCAGCAGCGAGATGGCCGGAAACAGCAGCGCCGGCGTGGTCAGGGTCAAGGGGGAGGCACTCCACAGCGAATGATGGCCCCATGATACCAGCGGGGTGGCCAGCGGCACGAGATACCGCTAGCGTTTAATCACCATTTTTGAAAAGATTCTAATGTATTTATTTGGTGCGAAAGAAAGCGGCAGTTTCAAGCCAATTCGGCTCATATCAATGTCTAACCAACGCATAGCCTATACAGTTGCTGCATAATGGTGCATTGCTTTATATTGTGAATCCCGTGGAAACCACTTCCAGGCTGTCTGCCCGATGGGCGGACACGAAGTCACCTTGCAACACAGGAACACGCCGATGCCCTACGTTCACGACACCCTCGAACGCCTTCGCAAGAGCAGCCCCGCGCAGACGGAGTTCTATCAGGCCGCCGAAGAGGTTCTGGAGTGCCTTCGCCCGCTGTTTCAGCGCAGTCCGCACTACCTGGACCACAGCATCATCGAGCGCATCGTCGAACCCGAGCGCCAGATCATGTTCCGCGTCTGCTGGACCGATGATGATGGCAAGGT
Organism: Halomonas sp. A11-A; assembly: GCF_003182195.1. Lineage (GTDB taxonomy): Bacteria > Pseudomonadota > Gammaproteobacteria > Pseudomonadales > Halomonadaceae > Halomonas > Halomonas alkalicola. The sequence continues at coordinate 1,677 of NZ_QGTM01000024.1, read as the reverse complement.
ACAGGTCAACAAGGGCTACCGCGTGCAGTTCAACTCCGCACTGGGCCCCTACAAGGGCGGGCTGCGCTTCCATCCCAGCGTGACCTCGGGAACCATCAAGTTCCTGGGCTTCGAGCAGATCTTCAAGAATGCCCTGACCGGCCTCGCCATCGGCGGCGGCAAGGGCGGCTCCGACTTCAACCCCAAGGGCAAGTCGGATGGCGAGATCATGCGCTTCTGCCAGTCCTTCATGAACGAGCTCTACCGCCACATCGGCCCGACCACCGACGTGCCGGCCGGTGACATCGGCGTGGGCGCCCGCGAGATCGGCTACCTGTACGGCCAGTACAAGCGCCTCACCGGCCGCTACGAAGGCGTGCTCACCGGCAAGGGGCTGAACTGGGGCGGCTCCATCGGCCGCAAGGAAGCCACCGGCTACGGTGCGGTCTACTTTGCCCAAAACATGCTCGAGGCCCGCGGCGAGAGCATCGAAGGCAAGACCTGCCTGGTCTCCGGCGCCGGCAACGTCGCCATCTACACCATCGAGAAGCTCTACGAGCTGGGCGCCAAGCCGGTCACCTGCTCCGACTCCCGCGGCACCGTCCATGACGCCCGCGGCATCGACCTGGAGCTGCTCAAGGAGCTCAAGGAAGTCAGGCGCGCCTCCCTGGAGGAGTACCTGGCCACGCACCCCGAGGCGGAGTACATCCCGGCCAACCGCTATCCCGAGGATGGCCATGCCGTCTGGCGCTTCAAGGCCGACGCCGCCTTCCCCAGCGCCACCCAGAACGAGCTGACCATCGCCGATGCCCGCGCCCTGCTGGATAACGGCGTCACCTGCATCAGCGAGGGCGCCAACATGCCCTCCACCGCCGAGGCTGTCGACCTCTTCCTCGAGGCCAAGATCGCCTACGGCCCGGGCAAGGCGGCCAATGCCGGCGGCGTGGCCACCAGCCAGCTCGAGATGGCCCAGAACAGCAGCATGGAGCAGTGGCCGCTGGAAAAGGTGGACGCCAAGCTCAAGGAGATCATGGCCAACATCCACAAGCAGTGTGCCGACACCGCCCAGGAGTTCGGCGAGCCGACCAACCTGGTGCTGGGCGCCAATATCGCCGGCTTCCGCAAGGTCGCCGACGCCATGATCGATCAGGGCGTGGTGTAAGCCTTATCCCGCCAGTCGACAGAAAGAAAAAAGCCCGGCCTGTGAAGCCCGGGCTTTTTTCATGGTTCTCCTTCCCCCCTGTGAGAGATGCACAGGAGGGAGAGGCACCGATCAGACGTACGGAAGGTACTCACGGCCGGCCTGGGCCCGGCACTGAGCCTCGGCCATCTTCATCATTGCACGCCACACGCCGCGCAGCAGGGGCATGATGACGGGACGCTGGTCGCTGGCCAGATCCCAGATGGTCGGATAGATCGCCTTGGCATTGCTCATGGGAAAGGACCTCAGGACATGTTCACATTGTCGAGCATTATACCTTAGTCTTTATACCAAAGTCTAATCCTCTACCCTCTTCCCTCAATGGCGAGCCCCCGGCTCGATACGCTGCCGCCATGCGAAAAACCCCGATCATCTCACGATGATCGGGGCTTTTCTCTATAAGTGCCTGACGATGACCTACTCTCACATGGGGAGACCCCACACTACCATCGGCGCTGAGCGGTTTCACTGCTGAGTTCGGCATGGGATCAGGTGGT
>NZ_QGTM01000023.1 GCF_003182195.1 Halomonas sp. A11-A | reverse complement strand
CGGCGGGAAAGCCCCGATCTCGTTGATAGCACTGAAATTTTCAACGCTATTCAGGCAGTTACAGCACCGCCTGTGGAAAAGTGGGGAGACGCTAGCTCCATGCCTCCTCCGAAGGATGCTTTCCACCTGCATCGAAGTTGTGCCACTCTTTATCATGAGACCCCTCGTCTCCCACCCCTTTTTCCCTACCAGCCCATTCGCTCAGGAGCCGCCGCCTTGATCCGGGTACTGATTGCCGATGACCATCATCTGGTGAGGACGAGCATCGCCCACCTGCTGAACGCCGAGGAGGACCTCAGCGTGGTCGGCGAGGCCTCCGACGGCGAGACCGCCATCGCCGAGACCCGCCGCCTCTCCCCCGACGTGGTGCTGATGGATATCCGCATGCCGGGGATCGGCGGCCTGGAGGCCACCCGCAAGATCCACCGCACCCAGCCCGACACCCGCGTACTGGTACTGACCGCCTGGCTCGAGGAGGCCTTCGCCCAGCGACTGCTGGACGCCGGCGCCTTCGGCTTCCTGAGCAAGGACTGCCAGCACGAGGAGATGGTGGCGGCCATCCGCGGCGTCTTCCACGGCCAGCGCTACGTCAGCCCGGAGGTCGCCCAGCGGCTGGTGCTGTCGCGCATCGATGCCACGGACAACCCCTTCGACCAGCTCTCCCAGCGCGAGATGCAGGTGGCGATGATGATCGTCAACTGCCAGAAGGTGGCCGACATCTCCGACCGGCTCTTCCTCAGCCCCAAGACGGTGAACACCTACCGCTACCGCATCTTCGACAAACTGGGCGTGCAGACCGACGTCGAACTCACCCACCTGGGGCTGCGCCATGGCCTGGTGGAAGGCTTCGCCAGCGTGGAGTGAGCCGCCCCGACCTGCCGTCCGGCCTGATCTGCTAGGATGGCACTCCCGTCCGCGACCGCACCGCCTTCATGAGCTTCGATCATCGCCACTTCCTCGGCACCGTCAGCGAATCCCCGGGCGTCTACCGCATGCTGGATGCCCGGGGCGAGACCCTGTATGTCGGCAAGGCCCGACGCCTCAAGGCGCGCCTGGCCAGCTATTTCCGTGGCGCCCTGAACGCCAAGACCCAGGCCCTGGTCTCGCGCATCGCCGACATCCAGGTCACGGTGACCAACAGCGAAACCGAGGCGCTGCTGCTGGAGCAGACCCTGATCAAGGAGCTGCGCCCGCCCTACAACATCCTGCTGCGCGACGACAAGTCCTACCCCTTCGTCTTCGTCACCGACCGCCACCCCTTCCCGGCGCTGGAGTACAGGCGTGCCCGGGCGCGCCGCGACGACGGCCGCTACCTGGGCCCCTACCCCAGCAGCCTGGCGGTACGCGAGAGCCTCTCGCTGATGCAGAAGATCTTCCGCATCCGCAACTGCGAGGACAGCGTCTTCGCCCACCGCACGAGGCCCTGCCTGCAGTATCAGATCGAGCGCTGCAGCGGCCCCTGCGTGGGCCTGATCGGCGAGGCGGAGTACCGGCGCGACCTGGAGCACGCCGTGCAGTGCCTCGAGGGCAGAAGCGAGCAGGTGACCGGCGAGCTCACCGCGGCCATGGAGGCGGCCAGCCAGGCGCTGGCCTTCGAGGAGGCCGCTCGGCTGCGCGACCAGATCCAGCAGCTGCGCCAGCTCCAGCAGCGCCAGTTCGTCGATACCGGCGACGGCGATGCCGACATCTTCGCCCTGGCCACCCGCCCCGGCGCGCTGTGCATCTCGGTGCTCAGCGTGCGTCACGGGCGGCTGCTGGGGGCGCGCCACCATGCCCCCGCCAACGGGCTCGACCTGCCCGCCGAGGAGCTGCTCGCGGAATTTCTCAGCCAGTACTACCTGGGCCAGGACAACGAGATTCCCCGCGAGCTGATCACCAGCCACCCCCTGGCGGATCGTGCGCTGATCGAGGCGGCGCTCGGCGAGCGCGCCGGCCGGCGCGTGCGGCTCACCGATCGGGTGCGCGGCCACCGCGCGCAGTGGCAGTCCCTGGCCGTGACCAACGCCGAGCAGCAGCTCGCCAGCCAGCTGGCCAGCCAGGCCCAGCTCACGCGGCGGTTCGCGTCGCTGCGCGAGGTGCTGGGCCTGGCCGAGACCCCTGCTCGCCTGGAGTGCTTCGACATCAGCCACAGCCACGGCGAGGCCACCGTGGCCTCCTGCGTGGTGTTCGACCAGAACGGCCCGCGCAAGTCCGACTATCGCCGCTTCAATATCGAGGGAGTGGCCGCCGGCGACGACTACGCCGCCATGCGCCAGGCGCTGACCCGACGCTTCCGCCGACTCACGGACGGCGAGGGGGAGCGCCCCGACGTGCTGCTGGTGGACGGCGGCAAGGGCCAGCTCAACCTGGCCCGGGAGGTCTTTGCCGAGCTCGGGGTCAGCGGCATCGCCCTGGTCGGCGTCGCCAAGGGCACCACCCGCAAGGCGGGCCTGGAGACCCTGTTCCTCGAGACCGCAGATCGGAGCCTGGACATGGATCCGGCCTCGCCGGCCCTGCACCTGATCCAGCACGTGCGCGACGAGGCGCACCGTTTCGCCATCACCGGCCATCGCACACGCCGCGACAAGGCGCGCCGCACCTCCACCCTGGAAGGCATCCCCGGCGTCGGGCCCAAGCGCCGCCGCGAGCTGCTGCGCTTCTTCGGCGGGCTGCAGGGGGTCAAGCAGGCCAGCCGCGAGGAGCTGGCGCGGGCGCCAGGCATCAGCGCCACCCTGGCCGAGGCGATTCATCGCGCCCTGCATGGATGAAGTCCGCCAAGGGGGATAGAATGAGCGGGCGCTCGGCACCACCCACCGGCAAGGACAGCGTCACGCAATGAACATCCCGAATCTCCTCACCCTCGCCCGTATCGGCTTCATTCCGCTGCTGGTGGTGTTCTTCTACCTGCCCTTTTCGTGGAGCATGCCCCTGGCCGCCGGCCTGTTTGCCCTGGCCTCGATCACCGACTGGCTCGACGGCTACCTGGCCCGGCGCTGGGACCAGGCCACCCCCTTCGGCGCCTTCCTCGACCCGGTGGCCGACAAGCTGATGGTGGCCGTGGCCCTGGCGCTGATGATCGAACGCTACGAGGCGGTCTGGCTCACCCTGCCGGCGCTGGTGATCATCGGCCGCGAAATCGTCATCTCGGCGCTGCGCGAGTGGATGGCGGAGATGGGCAAGCGCGGCAAGGTCGCGGTCTCCTGGATCGGCAAGGTGAAGACCACCCTGCAGATGGTCGCCATCTTCCTGCTGCTGGCCTTCGCCCCGGGCACTCCCATCGCCCATCTCGCCGTGGCCACCCTCTACGTGGCGGCCGTGCTGACCCTGTGGTCCATGGTGCTCTACCTGCGCGCCGCCTGGCCGCACCTCAGCGATTCCATGTGAGGGAGTGCAAAAGCGTTTGACAGTCACCGACTTATCCGTATAATTCGCTCTCGAGTCAGGCGGGAATAGCTCAGTGGTAGAGCACAACCTTGCCAAGGTTGGGGTCGCGAGTTCGAATCTCGTTTCCCGCTCCATCTCCCCTCGGGAGATGAACATCTGACTCAGTGAGGCTGGATGGCAGAGTGGTCATGCAGCGGACTGCAACTCCGTGTACGCCGGTTCGATTCCGACTCCAGCCTCCATTTCCCCCTTTTTTCTGCTCGACACCGTGCCGCCCGGATGGCGAAATTGGTAGACGCAAGGGACTTAAAATCCCTCGGTGGCGACACCGTGCCGGTTCGAGCCCGGCTCCGGGCACCAGTCTCTCCGTCCTTCGCCTGGACCGACACCCAAGCGGCGCACCAGCGGGGCCTTGCCTCATGAACCTGCCGCCCCTGCGCGACCCCTTCTTCACCTATCGTTTTCGCCGCCGCCTGCATGTGGTGCGCGTTCTGTTGGCCCTGACGATCACCTTCGTCATCATCCGCCTGTTCGAGATCCCCCACTCCAGCTGGGCGCTGGTCAGCACCGTGATGGTGATGGGCAACCTGCCGCATATCGGCGGCGTGCTCGACAAGGGCCGCCAGCGACTGCTGGGTACCGTGCTCGGCGCGGCCAGCGGGCTCGCGCTGATCCTCTTTCCGCCCGCCGCTCCCCTGCTGATTCCCGCCGGCAGCCTGGTCGCCATCGGCGTCGCCACCTGGCTCACCTTCGGCAATCGCCACGGCTACAGCGGCCTGATGTTTGCCATCAGCCTGCTGCTGGTGGTCGGCGACGGCAGCCACGACCTGGGCATCGGCCTGTGGCGCGCCTTCGACGTGCTGCTCGGGACCCTGGTGGGCATCACCGTCACCGTACTCGTGCTGCCCCAGAAGGCCACCGACATGATGCGCTTCATGCTGGCCGAGAACCTCGACCGCATGGCGCGCCTGTTCCATGCTCACACCACCGCCGCGGCCGCCCTGGACGTGGATACCCGCGCCCTGCTCAAGGCCACCAGCTCCGCCCTGGTCAAGCAGCGCGGCCTGGTCGATGCCATCCATCGCGAGCGCCGGCTCACCCGCGACGAACTCGACGACGTCATCTCCCTGCAGCGCCGAATGCTCTCCACCATCGAGCTGCTGCTGGAGACCCACTGGACCACCCGGGAGGGCCACGACCGCATCGAGGCCATGACGGGACTGCGCGAGGAGCAACACCGGCTGGCCCGGGAGCTCGGCACCCTCGCCTTCCAGGTACGCACTGGCCAGCCCATCGCGGTCACGGTGAGCCCCTTCAACCTGCAGCGACACGCCGAGCTGGCCACCACCGCGGTGAGCGATGAGGGACGCACCCTCTTCAGCCCCAGCGGCTATCTGTGGCTAAATCGCGAGCTGGCCCGCGTCACCGGCGACCTGGTCGCCTGCCTCGGCGGCCTGACCCGGCTTCCCAGCCGCCGCCTGCATCGCGCCTCCGGGCGCAAGTGGGCACCCCGCGACACCGCCGCCACCGACAAAGGAACGCAAGATGACCCACGGCAATCATGATGTGCTGATCATCGGTGGCGGCGTTGCCGGCCTGGTGCTGGCCCTGGAGGTCGCCGAGCGGCGGCGGGTCACCCTGCTGCGCCCGGCCAGCGACGACCAGGGGGCCAGCCGCTGGGCCCAGGGCGGGATCGCCGCGGTGCTCTCGCCAAGCGATGACTTCGATGCCCACGTGGCCGACACCCTGGTGGCCGGCGACGGCCTCTGCGACGAGGCCGCCGTGCGCTTCACCGTCGAGCAGGGGCCTGCCGCCATCGCGCGACTGCTGGCCCTCGGCGTGCCCTTCACCCCGGACCCCAGCCCCGAGGCCACCTACCCCTACCACCTGACCCGGGAGGGCGGCCACGGCGCCCGGCGCATCATCCACGCCGCCGATGCCACAGGTCTGGCGGTGATGGAGACCCTCAAGGCCCATGTGACCGCACATCCTGCCATCCAGGTGCTGGACGACCTCACCGCCATCGGCCTGATCGGCGACACCGCCGGGGCCTGCCGCGGGGCGCGCTGCCTGGATGGCCAGGGCCGGCTGCACGAACTGCTGGCCGCGGACACGGTGCTGGCCACCGGCGGCGCCAGCGGGCTATACCGCCATACCACCAGCCCCCACCCGGCCAGCGGCGAAGGCATGCTGATGGCGGCAGAGCTGGGGGCGGAACTGATGAACCTGGAGTTCCAGCAGTTCCACCCGACCTGCCTCTATGATCCCGACGGCAGCCCCTTCCTGATCAGCGAGGCGGTGCGCGGCGAAGGTGGACGGCTGCTGAACGTCAACGGCGAGCGCTTCATGCCCGGCCTGGACCCGCGCGCCGAACTGGCGCCGCGCGATATCGTCGCCCGGGCCATCGATGCCGAGATGCAGCGCACCGGCAGCGACCACGTGCTGCTCGATATCCGCCACCTGGGCGAGGCGGCGATCCGCCACCACTTCCCCACCATCCATGCCCACTGCGCCAGCCGCGGCCTGGACATCGCCCGGGAGCCGATCCCGGTGGTCCCCGCCGCGCACTACAGCTGCGGGGGACTGGCCACCGACCTGGCCGGGGCCACCACGGTGCCGAACCTCCACGCCATCGGCGAGGTGGCCTGCACCGGGCTGCACGGCGCCAACCGCATGGCCAGCAACTCGCTGCTGGAGTGCCTGGTGTTCGCCCGCAGCTGTGGCGCCGCACTGCTTCGGGACGCACCCCCTGGCGCGTCGGCTCAGGCCGCGCCCCTGGTGCCGCTCCCGGACAGCGGCGACAGGCTGGCCGATCCCCAGGTGCTGTCCAGCATCCGCGAGCGGATGCGCCAGATGATGAGCGCGCGGGTGGCGATCGTGCGCCATGATGCCGGGCTGGACGAGGCCGCCGAGACCCTGGAGGCACTGCAGCGCGAGCTCGCCCCGCTGGTGACCGCCTGCGCCCCCACGGTCGCCCTGGCCAGCCTGTGGCAGGCCTTGCGCCTGGCGCGGCTGACCGTGGCCAGCGCCCGCGCCCGCCGTGAATCCCGCGGTCTGCACTACAACCCGGACTGCCCCGGCCACGCCCCGGGAACCGCGCAGCCCTCGCGGGTCCATCTCGCGGACCTCGACTGACGGCCTTCTGGCTAGCGCTGCAGGACCAGCAGGCGACGCAGCCGCCATAGCGAGGCGGCGTCACTGCTGTCCGGCCACAGCCATAGCCGTCGCCCGTTGAGGTGCAGGCCGATCAGCCAGGGGCCGAGGTAGTCGCACTCGAGGGAAGCCGGGTGCCAGGGCGCCTCGCCGCTCTGGCGCCACTCCCAGCGCAGGCCGCCATCGGCGGTCATCAGGGCGCGCAGCTCGCCACGCACACGCCGCCGGGCGGCGTCGAGGACGACGCCCGGCATCGCGATAGCGACCAGGGCCGCCAGCCAGGACGGGGCATGCAGAAACGCCATGCCAACCACCGCAGCGGCCAGCAGGGCGTGAAGGAGAAAAGAGAGCCTAGACGGGACGATGCCCAATGCTGTCGGCGCTTTCGGCATGCTCGACAATCAGCTGCACGATGCGGCGGCGGTCCGGGTCCTCCGGCCAGTCGCGGCGCATCAGCCACATGAACAGGTCCTGGTCCTCCTCGTTGATCAGCTGCCGAAAGGCCCGCTGATCCGCCTCGTCGAGGCTGTCGTAGCACTGCTCGAGGAAGGGCACCAGCAGCAGATCCAGCTCCCACATACCGCGGCGGGAGTGCCAATAGAGCCGCTTACGCAGTGCCGCTTCCTGGGGTGATTGCTCGTTCAACGTCGACCTCGCCTGTCCGGTGGGATGTGTCACCACAGTATACCCGACCCCCCCGTGAACGGCAGCCGCCAGCCGCGCCATCTACCAATGGTCGTAGTGCGTTGTTTTATCACAATTTGCCGAGTATGCTTTGGTGAAACAACAGCACTAGGCGGGCCGGCTCTTGCGCCCACCGCAGAGGGAGAACGTCGATGACCAAGTCCGAGTTGATCGAGCAGATCGCCGCACGGCAGCCGGAGCTGTCGATCAAGGAAGTCGAGGCTGCCGTGCGCCTCATCCTCGATGACATCACCGACACCCTGGCCGCGGGCGGTCGCGTCGAGATTCGCGGCTTCGGCAGCTTCTCGCTGCACTACCGGGAACCCCGGGTGGGCCGCAATCCCAAGACCGGCGAACCGGTCGCGCTGGACGGCAAGTTCGTGCCACACTTCAAGCCAGGCAAGGAGCTGCGCGAGCAGGTAGACGCCAGCCGCGCCCTGGGCTACTGATCGGCTCCGATCACTCATACCATGACCACCGGCACCACCATTACAGGGGACACAAGCGCATGCGTTGGCTAAAAGGCCTGATCCTGGCCGTCATTCTGCTGGTCGTCCTGCTGGTCGGCATTCTCTTCGCCGTGAACAACCAGCAGGCCCTACCGCTCAACCTGATCTGGATCGAGCTCCCCGCGGCCTCGCTGTCCGTCTGGCTGCTCGCTTCCCTGGCGGTCGGGGTGCTGCTTGGCATGCTGGCCATGAGCGGCGTCTATCTGCGCCTGCGTACCTTGCTGACCCGCGCCCAGCGCCACAACCAGCAGCAGCGCAAGGAGCTCGATCGACTGCGCGTTCAGGAGCTCAAGGAACTCCCCTAAATGCCCGACGCCCTGCTGCTAACACTGTTGTTGGCAGCGGTCGCCATCGGCTGGTGGCTCGGCCGCCGCGAACGCAGCAAACCCTCCGATCCCGCGCCATCATCCGGGCTGGCGCGGGATTATTTCGTGGGGCTCAACTACCTGCTCAACGACCAGCAGGACCGCGCCATCGAGACCTTCGTGGCGGCCCTCGAGGTCAACAGCGAGACCATCGACACCCATATCACCCTGGGCAACCTGTTTCGCGCCCGCGGCGAGGCGGACCGGGCGGTGAAGATCCACCAGAACCTGCTCGCCCGCCCGACCCTCTCCGGCGCCCAGGGCGAGCGTGTGCAGCTGGAGCTGGCGCGCGACTTTCTGGCCCTGGGGCTGCTGGACCGCGCCGAGCGGCTGCTGCACACCCTGGTGCGCGACTCCCAGGACGAGGAGCGGCGCCTGTCGGCCAAGCGCCTGCTGACGGACCTGCTGGAGCGCGAGGGAGAGTGGCAGGCGGCACTCGAAGTGGCCCAGCCCCAGCTGATACGCCAGAGCGATGAGATCCGCCGCGCCGCCGCCCACTGGCTCTGCCAGCTGGCCGAGCAGGAGCGCTTAGAGGCCAGCCCCGGGCTCGCCCGCAAGCACCTGCGCCAGGCGCTAGCCATCGACTCCCGCTGCGTGCGCGCCAACCTGCTGCTGGCCGCCATGGAGCACGACACCGGCCACTACCGCCAGGAGATTCGCCTACTCGACCGCATCCCCGACCAGGATGCCGCCTTCACCCCTACCCTGCTGCCTCCCCTGGCCGCCGCCTATCGCCTCCTCGACGACGAGGACGGGCTGGTTCGTCACCTGGAGAAGCTGGTAGAGCGCACGCCCTACACCAGCGTGATCATCCTGCTGGCCGAGACGGTGCGCCACCGGGATGGCCTGCAGGCCGCCATCGATTTGGTCAGCGAACAGCTCAACCGCGAACCCAGCCTGGGCGCGCTGGACTACCTGATCGACCTCTACCGCCAGCACAGCGTGGGCGAGCCCCTAGCGCAGCTCCAGTTGCTGCAGCGTCACACCCACACGCTGCTGGAGGCCCTGCCCCGCCACCGCTGCCGGCGCTGCGGTCACGCCGGCGAGCAGCTCCACTGGCAGTGCCCGCGCTGCCGCAGCTGGGGCACCACCAAGCCGATCACCGGCATCGAGGGCGAGTAGCAGGACCTCAGCCGGCGACCAGCTCGGCCTCGATGGCCGCCAGCGCCGCCATGGGGTCATCGGCCTGGGTCACCGGGCGCCCCACCACCAGATGGGTGCTGCCCTCCGCCATGGCGTCACGCGGGGTCATAACGCGGCGCTGGTCACCGGCCACCGCGAAGCTCGGGCGGATGCCCGGGGTGACCTTGAGGAATGACTCGCCACACAGCTCGCGCAGCCGCGCGGCCTCCTGGGCCGAACAGACCACCCCGTCCATGCCGCTCTGGCTGGCCAGCCGCGCCAGGCGCTCCACCTGCTCGGCGGGCGTGACGTCGCCCCCCACCTCGGCCAGGTCCTCAGCCTCCATGCTGGTCAGCACTGTCACCGCGATCAGGTGGGTGGAGAGGCCGTGGCGCTGAAGCCGCTCCCTGGCCGCCTCCATCATGCGACGACCGCCGCCGGCGTGGACGTTGACCATCCACACGCCCTGCTCCGCCGCCGCCTGAACGGCGCCGGCCACGGTGTTGGGAATGTCGTGAAACTTGAGATCCAGGAACACCTCGAAGCCGCGACCATGCAGCGCCTCCACCACGTCGGGACCGCTGCGGGTGAACAGCTCCTTACCCACCTTCAGGCGGCAGCGGGCCGGATCGAGGCGATCGGCCATGCACAGGGCGGCATCCAGGGAGGCATAGTCGAGGGCGATGATCAGAGGCGAATCGGTAGACACGGGCCGGGCTCCAGGCAAGGGACAGATGAGCGACATTATATCAGCCCGAACCACCAACTCGCGTAGGAGATCGCCCCGCGGTGCGTCTCCCCGGGAGCCCTCCAGCGAAGCGCGTGGCTACCCCTCGCTGCCGGCCCTGGCCTACGTCGGCTGGCGGCACCCGCTGACGATAGAGGCCCCGGGCGCCCGCTAGCTTGAAGAGTGCCCCGACGCAGAGGGCTCCGGGTGAGCGGCACGACCCAAGGTCCAGGAAGAAGACACCGTCGACGGCGACAACCAGCAATAGGCATCACCCAGAACAGTGAGAACATGAGGAGACGATCATGAAGGGAGTGACACGCAACGCACTGGCCGGGGCACTGCTCGCCCTGCTGCTCGGCCTGGCACCGCTCGGTGCCGTGGCGCAGGAGATGGCGCCGATCAACGTCAACACCGCCGACGCGGAGCTGCTCACCGAGCTGCCGGGGATCGGGCCGGCCAAGGCGGCCGCCATCATCGAGGAGCGCGAGGCCAACGGGCCCTTCGAGAGTGCCGAGGACCTAACGCGGGTCAGCGGCATCGGGCCCGGCACCGTCGCCAACCTGGAGGATCAGGTCAGCTTCTGAGGAGGCCCCAAGCGAAGCGGCCGCCGGGAAGGTCCCCGGCGGCCGCTCGATCTCATGAGAGCAGTCGTTGTAAGAGTCGTTGCAAGGGGGGGGGTTAGAGGCGCAGGCCGCCGTCGCACTCGATCACCCGCCCGGTGAAGTAGGCGTTCTCGAAGATGAAGGCCACGCTCTGGGCGATGTCCTCCGGCTGGCCCAGGCGGCGCAGGGGCACACCGGAGATCAGCTTCTCCAACATGTCCTGGCGCATGGAGGCGGTCATGTCGGTCTCGATGAAACCCGGGGCCACCGCACCGACGCGGATGTCATAGCGCGCCAGCTCCCTGGCCCAGGTGGTGGTGAGCGCCACCACGCCCGCCTTGCAGGCCGCGTAATTGCTCTGCCCCATGTTGCCGGCCCGGGAGATGCTGGAGATATTGACGATCACCCCCTCGTTACCCGCCTCGATCATCTGGCTGGCCGCCTCGCGCCCGCACAGGAAGACCCCGGTCAGGTTCACATCGACGACCGCCTGCCACTGCTCCAGGGACATGGTCTTCTCGACCTTGCCATCCCGGGCCTTGACCAGCAACGCATCGCGCAGGATGCCGGCATTGTTGACCAGGCCGCTCACCGGCCCCAGGGAGGCGGCGATATCCCCGAAGGCCTGCTTCACCGACGTCTCGTCGGCCACGTTGGCCACGAAGCCATGGGCCTCGATGCCCGCCTGATGCAGCCGGGAGACGGCATCGTCCAGGGTGGCGGCATCGGTATCGATCAGCGCCAGACGGGCGCCTCGACTGCCCAGCAGCTGAGCCATGGCCAGGCCGAGGCCGCGGGCGCCACCGGTAATGGCAATCACGGAGCTATCGAGATTCATCGTCAATCCTCCAGGGGGATGGGGCGATTCAGGGCCGATCTGGCGGTAGAGTCCTTGACATCGCTCTTTTGGGATACAAGTAAGGTAGCAGAGTTTGTGCGGCGCACCATAGCGCTATCGATATGACAATCTATACAGTCTGGCAGCGTCGAGGCGAGCGAGCGCGTCAACGCTTGAGTTTTCGCGAAGCCCCCCCATCTACTGCGCAATTGACCCTCGCGGAGTTCCCATGCCCTTTCTGCTTGCCTTTACCCTCTTCGCCCTGCTCGACTTCGTCATCCTCTTCTCGGTGGGCAGTCAGATCGGCCTGCTCACCACCCTGCTGATGGTGCTGGCCACCGGCTTCATCGGCCTGCACCTGATCCGCCGCGAAGGGGCCGCCACCTTCGCCCGCGCCCGGGAGCGCCTGGAGCGCGGGGAGCTCCCCTCCGGGGAGCTGCTCACCGGTGCCGCGCTGATCTTCGGCGGCGCCCTGCTGATGGCCCCCGGCTTCGTCTCCGACGCGCTGGGGTTCCTGTGCCTGATTCCCGACGCGCACCGCCTGCTCGGCAAGCTGCTGGCCCGGGGCGGGGTGCGCGCCCAGGGCATCCACGTGGGCGGCGGCTTCGCGTCCGGCCCACGCCGCGGCCACGCCGATGACTGGCAGCAGGCCGCAAGCGAGCCGCGGCCAGACTCACGCGCCTCGTCATCGGCCAGCGACGGCAGCAGCGGCGAAGGCCCGCTGGAGGGCGAGTTCATCTCCCGCGACGATGCGCGGCGCTGAGCCAAAAAAATTTTCCCGGAGGCCTTGAAAGCCCCTTGGCAAGCCCCACTTATCGCTCAGCAACAGGTTTCGGCGCGGCTGACGCGCCATTGACACGGAAGGCGCTCAGCGCCTCCCTCCTCGCAGGCGGAGCCTGTGAGGCGATGACCAGAACCGCCGGGAGAACCCGGCCATGTGAACCATCAGGAGAACGTGAGCAATGAACATCCGTCCCTTGCACGATCGCGTCATCATCCGTCGCGTTGAAGAAGAACAGAAAACCGCTGGAGGCATCGTGCTTCCGGGCAATGCCCAGGAAAAGCCGACTCGCGGCGAAGTGCTTGCCGTCGGTAACGGCCGGATTCTCGAGAACGGCGATGTGCGCCCGCTGGACGTGAAGGTCGGCGACAACGTGATCTTCAAGGATGGTTTCGGCGTCGAGAAGCAGAAGATCGACGGTGAAGAAGTCCTGATCATGAGCGAATCCGACATCCTGGCCGTGGTCGAGGGCTGATTGCCCAGCCCCCTCGCTATCCCTCAGACGTTCACGATTTCATAGGAGAGATCGAAATGGCAGCGAAACAAGTCAAGTTCTCCGACGACGCCCGCAAGCGCATGGCCCGTGGTGTCGACCTGCTGGCCAACGCCGTGAAGACCACCCTGGGCCCGAAGGGTCGCAACGTGGTGATCGAGAAGTCCTTCGGCGCCCCGACCGTCACCAAGGACGGCGTCTCCGTGGCCAAGGAGATCGAACTGAAAGACAAGTTCGAGAACATGGGTGCTCAGATGGTCAAGGAAGTCGCTTCCAAGACCTCCGACGTCGCCGGTGACGGCACCACCACCGCCACCGTACTGGCCCAGTCCATCGTCAACGAGGGCCTGAAGGGCGTCATCGCCGGCATGAACCCGATGGACCTCAAGCGCGGTATCGACCAGGCCGTGGCCGCCGCCGTCAAGGAGATCAAGGCCCTGTCCGTGCCCTGCACCGACACCAAGGCGATCGCCCAGGTCGGCACCATCTCCGCCAACGGTGACAAGCGCATCGGCGAGATCATCGCCGAGGCGATGGAGAAGGTCGGCAAGGAAGGCGTCATCACCGTCGACGAAGGCCGTGGCTTCGAGGACGAGCTGGAAGTCGTGGAAGGCATGCAGTTCGACCGCGGCTACCTGTCGCCCTACTTCGTGACCAACCAGGACACCATGCAGGTCGAGCTGGAAGACCCCTACATCCTGCTGGTCGACAAGAAGATCTCCAACATCCGCGAGCTGCTGCCGGTGCTGGAAGCCGTCGCCAAGGCGGGCAAGCCGCTGGTGATCATCGCCGAGGACATCGAGGGCGAGGCCCTGGCCACCCTGGTGGTCAACACCATGCGCGGTATCGTCAAGGTCGCGGCCGCCAAGGCCCCGGGCTTCGGCGACCGTCGCAAGGCCATGCTGCAGGACATCGCCATCCTGACCAACGGCACCGTGATCTCCGAGGAAGTGGGCCTGACCCTCGAGCAGGCTACCCTGGACCACCTGGGCACCGCCAAGCGCGTGACCATGTCCAAGGAGAACACCACCATCATCGACGGCGCCGGTAACGAGGGCGACATCGAGGCCCGCGTCAACCAGATCCGCGCCCAGATCGAGGAGACCTCCTCCGACTACGATCGCGAGAAGCTCCAGGAGCGCGTGGCCAAGCTGGCCGGCGGCGTGGCCGTCATCCGCGTCGGTGCCGCCACCGAGGTCGAGATGAAGGAGAAGAAGGCCCGCGTCGAGGACGCCCTGCACTCCACCCGCGCCGCGGTCGAGGAAGGCGTGGTGCCCGGCGGCGGTACCGCCCTGGTGCGCGTGCTGACCAAGATCAAGGACCTCAAGGGTGAGAACGAGGACCAGACCCACGGCATCGCCATCGCGCTGCGTGCCATGGAGGCCCCGCTGCGCCAGATCGTCACCAACGCCGGTCAGGAAGCCTCCGTCATCCTCAATAAGGTGAAGAGCGGCGAAGGCAACTTCGGCTACAACGCCCAGACCGACGAGTTCGGCGACATGTTCGAGATGGGCGTGCTGGACCCGGCCAAGGTGACCCGCACCGCGCTGCAGTCCGCCGGCTCCGTGGCTGGCCTGATGATCACCACCGAGTGCATGATCGCCGACGATCCGGAAGAGAAGGGCGCCGGTCCGGACATGGGCGGCATGGGTGGCATGGGTGGCATGGGCATGATGTAATCACGCCCCCTGCCCCAGGCGCTGCATCACGCAAGGCCTGAGACAGACCCCGCCGGCGCAAGCCGGCGGGGTTTTTTACATAAGGAGAAAGGCAGCGTGGTACCGGTAATACGGGTGGCAAGGAGTTGACTCCAGCTTGCCCCTTGCAGCTTGTAGCTGGCCGAAGGCCCGGTAAGATACCCAACCTCCGCTTATCACCTTACGCCGGCCGCCTGCCCATGCTCTCGAATATCCGCGTCGTTCTCGTCCAGACCTTCCACCCCGGCAACATCGGCGCCTCGGCGCGGGCCATGAAGACCATGGGGCTCAGCGACCTGGTGCTGGTCAACCCGCACCAGTTCCCCGACCAAGAGGCGACGCGGCTCGCCGCCGGCGCCGAGGATCTGGTGGAGAACGCCCGGGTGGTGGGTACGCTCGGCGAGGCGCTGAGTGATTGCGTGCAGGTGGTGGGCGCCAGCGCGCGGCTACGCAGCCTGCCGCTGCCCCATTTCGATGAGCCCGACGCCATGGCCCGGGCGCTGGTGGAGCACGCCGCCACGGACCCGGTGGCGCTGGTGTTCGGCCGCGAGCGCTCTGGCCTCACCAACGACGAGATCCGTCTCTGCAGCCACCAGGTGAGCATCCCGGCCAACCCCGAGTACGGCATCCTCAACCTCTCCCAGGCGGTACAGGTGCTGGCCTACGAGGTATTCAAGGCGTGGCGCCGGCGCCCGGAGAGCGGCTACCTGCCCCAGCGCCCCGAGGAGGAGCGCGCGCCCAGCCGCGAGCAGCTCGGCCACTTCCACCACCATCTGTCGCGGGTGATGCGGGAGAGCGGCTTTCTCACCCAGCCCCACGCCCGGACCGAGGCCCAGCTGCAGGCGCTCTTCGCCCGGGCCCAGCCCAGCCGGAAGGAACTCTCGCTGCTGCGGGGGCTGCTTGCCTCGGTGGAGCAGCACCTGCCAGACAGAAAGGAATAGAAGAACGGCGGCCACAGGGGCCGCCGTTCAGTTTCACGGACGCCGTCGCGCTCAGAACAGCATCGCCGCCGCCCAGCCGAAGGCGATCAGCGGGATGTTGTAGTGCAGGAAGGTAGGCACCACGCTGTCCCAGATATGGTCGTGCTGACGGTCGACGTTGAGGCCCGAGGTCGGGCCCAGGGTGGAGTCCGAGGCCGGGGAGCCAGCATCGCCCAGCGCCGCCGCGGTGCCCACCAGGGCCACGGTGGCCAGGGGCGAGAAGCCGAACTGCACCGCCAGGGGCACGAAGATCACCGCGATGATCGGGATGGTGGAGAACGACGAGCCGATCCCCAGGGTGATGAAGAGCCCCACCAGCAGCATGATCAGCGCGGCCAGGCCGCGGTTGTCGCCGATGATCGCGAAGCTCGACTGCACCAGGCTGTCGATCTCGCCGGTGGCGTTCATCACCGCGGCGAAGCCCGACGCGGAGATCATGATGAAGCCGATCAGCGCCATCATGCGCATGCCGCTGGTGAAGAGATCGTCGGCCTCGCGCCACTTGACGATACCCCCCAGGGAGAGCAGCGCAAAGCCCATCAGGCCACCCAGCACCATGGAGCCGGTCCACAGCTGGATGCCCAACGCCGCCACGATGGCCAGCCCCGACATCACCAGCCCCAGGGCATGGGACTCACGCGGCTCAGGGTGATGGTGCGGCACATTGGTGGTGGCCACCTCCAGCGCCTGGTACTCCCGCGGGCGGCGGTAGCTGAAAAAGAGCGCCACCGCGAGCCCCAGCGCCATGCCGCCCACCGGCACCGCCATGGCCATGGGCACCATGCCCCGGGTGATCTCGAGCCCCAGCAGCTCGCCGGCGCGGTTGATATTGGCCAGCAGGATATCGTTGAGGAAGATCGCTCCGAAGCCCACCGGCAGCAGCATGTAGGGGGCGGTCAGGCCGAAGGTCAGCGCGCAGGCCACCGCCCGGCGATCCAGGCGCAGCTGGTTCATCACCTTGAGCAGCGGCGGGATCAGGATCGGAATGAAGGCGATATGCACCGGGATCAGGTTCTGGGAGGAGATCGACACCAGCAGCACCGCGGTCAGCAGCAACGCCTTGACCGTAGCCTGGCGCGCCTCGCTGGCCTCCTGGCCCAGCAGGCCGATCAGCTTGCGCGCCAGCAGGTCGGGCAGACCCGAGCGCGAGATCGCCACCGCGAAGGCCCCCAGGGTGGCATAGGCCAGGGCAACCTGGGCACCGCCGCCGACGCCGTCGTTGAAGGCGGAGAGGGTCTCCTCGATGGAGAGCCCGCCCACCAGGCCGCCGACCAGGGCCCCGACCACCAGGGCAAAGACCACCGAGACCCGCGCCAGCGACAGGCCCACCATCACCAGCACCGCAAGAATCACTGCATTCATGTCATGTATCCGAACAGGAGAAAGGGGTTGGATGACAAAGCGGCGAATTCTACCAGAGACGCCCCGCACAACCGACCCCCATCTGTCATCTGCCGGCCATGCCGGCGTGATCGATCTGTCATCTGCCTGGGCGAGGATATCGATGGGTCGATGCAGCACGGCTCGGCAAGGGAGACTGCCCCGCCCCGCAGGGATGCGCCGGTGCAGGATGCACCTCAGGAGGAGCGGCCGAGGGCCGGTCAGGCACCGGGAGGGTGCCCAGGGAGGCATGGCATCACGCCACGGCATCTGCCGTGGCGTTCTTGTGGGTCGCAGGCGGGGCGTCACGACCAGCCCGGCACGCCCTCGCGTATGCGCCGCGAGAAGTCGGGGGCGTCGTGGGCCTTGCGGGCACGGTCGGTGATGTCGCCAAGCCTTCTGAGCTCGGCGAGCCGATAGCCCGGTACCAGGCCGCCGTGGTCGTGGACATAGCCGGGCAGCAGGCCGGTGAGCAGCAGCCGATGGTCCAGCGGCAACCCCTTGATGATCCGCCGCATCATGGCGAAGACCAGGGTGGTGCAGTTCGCGGTGATGGTGTGGTAGAAGCGCGGCGCTTCCTCCAGGCGATTGGCCTCCTCCACCAGGGCCAGCAGCAGGTCGCGGCGCTCTCGTTCGCCCAGCGTGACGCGATAGAGGGTGACAGACTCCTCGCGCACGTTGCTGCGCAGGCGCACGGCATCCCGCTCGTCGGCGGCGATGATCGCAAGCTCATACTGCTTGAAGAAGCCGCCGATCTCCGAGAAGGTCTCGTGGCGCTCGCGACGCACCTCCACCGAGAAGGCCAGGAAGTCGTCGATCTCGCCCTCTTCACCCGCGAAGCCGAACGACAGCAGCACATGGGCGATGCCGGGACGTCCCCAGCCGGAGACGATCAGATCCAGCGAGGCGAGCCGGTCCAGCGGATAGCGGCGCGACTCCCAGGCCACCCGGGCCCGATCGCGCGTCTGCCAATCGAAGCAGCGCACCCAGTCCAGGGTCAGCCACTCGCCTTCCTGGCGGCCGGTCGCCAGGTGGGCCACATCATCGGCCCAGTCGAGATCCGCCGCCGGCTCGAGGCGGCGCCACCAGGCCAGCAGCGCCAGCATCTGCACCGCCAGCCCGGCGATTGGTCCTACCCGCGCGTCCTTGCCGTAGAGCCAGAGCCAGAGCCCGCTCGCCAGCAGCCACAGGGCCACCGCCAGCAGCCGGCCGGGGCGCGCCAGCGGCAGGCGATACCCGAGCGCCAGCCCACCCCACAGGGCACACAGCGCCATGACCAACCTCAGGCCGAGATCGACGATCAGCAGCATCGAAAGTCTCCAGAGCGGAATGGCGCGAGGCTAGCATGACCGCCCCGAGGCGGCCTCAACGCTTCTGCCGGGATGCGGCGGCGCAGGCCGCCGCCGCAGAGGGGATCAGGCGTCCGGCAGGGCCGCGGTGATCATGATCTCCACCTTCCAGTCCGGACGGGCCAGCTTGGCCTCGGTGGCGGCGCGCACCGGCGGGCGGCCCGGCACCACCCAGGCATCCCAGGCCGCGTTCATTTGGTCAAACTCGGCCATGCTGGTCACCCAGACCTGGGCGCTGATCAGGTGCTCCTTGGAAGTGCCGGCGGCGGCCAGCAGGCGGTCGATCTTGGCCAGCACCTGCTCGGTCTGACCGCGCATGTCGGCGCTGGCGTCGTCCGGCACCTGGCCGGCCAGGTAGACGGTGCCGTTGTGGACGGCGGCCTGGCTCATGCGGGTGTTGCTGTCGTGATAGGTAACGCTCATGTGGCTCTCTCTCGTCTCGTCGGGCGGGGCCCGGAAGTGGGTCGGCCTCCCCGGCCAGGCAGGCACCGGGAAGGCCGACAGGGTAGCGCTCCCGGCCCCGCCAGGCGAGTGCCGAAGGCACCTGGCTGGCCCTGGGCTATCACCTGCTGCTCTCGATCACCCTGGCCCAGATGCTGTGGTTCATGAACGTGAATCGGCTGAGGGACGCCACGATCCTTGATACCGTATGGGGATGGCTCCAGGCGTCGGGCGCGTCGCGGCAGCGGCGCCGTGGACGAGATGCTGGACGAGCTGCGCGAGGAGGCTCGCCGCCAGGGCTGGCCCTTCGTGCGCTGGATCACCCGCGAGCACAACTACCGTGCCCGCGGCGTCTATGACCGTCACGCCACCCGCACCGATTGGCTGACCTATCAGCTCGAACCCTGACACCCATACACGACGACTGACTGGGAGTTCTGCATGCCCCGCTTTCCCGACCACCTGACCGGTGACGGCCCCCACAACCCCTTCCCCGGGGTGCGCGTGCTGGAACGCCGCCTGGGCCGCGAGATCCCCCACCAGCTCGGCTCCAACGAGGGGCTCGACATGCCCCACCGCGCCCTGCGCGAGCACTTCGGCGATGCCATGGCGGCCCACGTCTACAGCTACGGCGACGCCGAGGCGCTGGGCATCCGGCGGCGCCTGGCCGAGCAGAAGGGCATTCCCCTGGAGGCGATGCTGGTGGACGCCGGCGCCGACAGCCTGATCGCGCTGTCGCTGCGCGCCGCCACCGCTGCGGGCGATGTGGTGGTGAGCACCACCGGCACCTACCCCACCTTCGCCTACTTCGCCCGGGGCCATGGCTGCCGGCTGGTGGAGGTGCCCTACGACGAGGGGCCCGGCCGCCTGGCACCGGATCTCGACGCCCTGGCCGCGGCCGTCCGCGAGCAGGGGGCTCGGCTGGTCTACCTGGCCAATCCCGACAACCCCGGCGGCCACCTGCATCGTGATGCCGACGTGCTGGCGCTGCGTGACGCGCTACCCGACGACTGCTGGCTGCTGCTGGACGAGGCCTATCACGACTTTCGCGAGGATGCCGACGGCGAGTTCGGGCGGCGGGTGCTGCCCGGGGTGATCCGGCTGCGCACCCTTTCCAAGGCCCATGGCCTGGCCGGGCTCAGGGTCGGCTACGCCATCGCCGAGCCCGAGACGCTGGCGATGATGATGAAGGTGCGCATCCACTATGCGGTGTCGACCCTGAGCCAGGCCGCTGCCGAGGTGGTGCTGGACGCCCCCGCCGAGGTCACTGCCCACGTGGCCGCGGTGAGGGAGCGCCGCGAGCGGCTGGCGGCCCACCTGCGCGAGCTGGGAGCCGAGGTGCTGCCCAGCGCCACCAACTTCGTCGGCATCCGCCTGGCCAGCGCCGAGCTGGCCGGCCAGCTGCACGGCGCCCTGCTCGACGAGGGCAAGCTGATCGCCCGCCCGGCCGACCCGGCACTGGGCCATGTGCTGCGCATCACCGCCGTGGAAGACGCCCTGGTGCCGGGGCGGCTCGCCACCCTGGAGGCGGCACTTTCCGAGCGCTGAAAACACAGGCACCGCCCGAGGGCGGTGCTGAATCCAAGCGCACAGACCAGTTCCCCATATACACCTGTCACGTTACAGCCGTTAAACGACTGTAGCGACCTTGACACCTTCCAGCTCCTGGCAACCCGAAACATTCGTGACAACACACTGATTAAGAAACCTTTTATACCCACCCTTCTACTGGCATGGCCATTGCTCCTGCATTCAGGTGGCATCTGTCACTGACAACAATGCACAACAAAGGAGATATGTCATGTTCGCTACGCTAAAGCATGCCCCCGCGGCGGCTCCTCTCTCCCTGGCCCTGCTGATGGCCAGCCAACTGGCCCAGGCAGAAATCCCCGGTATGCGAGGCACCCAGCACTTCGGCTTCACCGTTCCCGACCGCCAGGCAGCGGTGGATTTCTTCGTCGATGTGATCGGCTGCGAGGCCTTCTTCACTATCGGGCCCTTCGGCCCCTTCGATGACGATTGGATGGACGTGAACCTCGACGTTCATGCAGAAGCCACTATCCCAGCCGCCCACCTGGTGCGCTGTGGCAATGGCACCAACCTGGAGATCTTCGAGTACACAGCCCCGGATCAACGCACCGAACAGCCACGCAACAGCGACATCGGCGGCCACCATATCGCCTTCTACGTGGACGACATGGCGAGCGCCGTTGCCTACCTCAAGGAGAACGACGTGGAGGTACTGGGCGAACCCAAGACCTTTACCGAAGGGCCCATGGAGGGGCTGAGCTGGGTCTATTTCATGGCGCCATGGGGCATGCAGCTGGAACTGGTCAGTTCACCCTACGGCATGGGCTACGAGGCCGAAACCGGAAGCCGGCTCTGGGACCCGCGCTTCTGAACCTATCCACCTACGGCGGCATCCTGTGATGCCGCTTCTGCTTCCCCAATACAAGGATGCCGATATCACAAGGCGCATGCCGACAGCAGGCCCAGGCAGGATAGCCGAGCAGTACGGGCAGAACGGCTCGATGCATGCGCCTGATTTCATCGGCACAGTGACATGACGAGGTGGACCGATGACAAACACCATGAAAGCTGCAATCTGGTACAAGGCCAGGGACCTTCGCGTAGAAGCGGTCGAGATCCCGACCCTCAAGGACCCTCACCAGGTCAAGGTGAAGGTCGCCGCATGCGGCATCTGCGGCAGCGACCTGCACGAGTACAGTGCCGGACCCATCTTCATTCCGGTCGAGGAACCGCACCCCCTCAGTCAGCAGCGTGCGCCCATCATCATGGGCCACGAGTTCGCCGGCGAGGTCGTGGAGGTGGGAGAGCGCGTCACCCGGGTCAAGCCCGGGGACAGGGTGGCCATCGAACCTATCCTCTCCCCCAACAAGGATGGGCAATACCTCATGGAGCGCTACAACCTGACGCCCCTGCTGGGCTTCCACGGGCTCTCGGGTGGCGGAGGCGGCTTTGCGGAATACACCGTGGTCGGTGAGCACATGGTCCACCCCCTGCCCGACTCCCTCTCCTATGAACAGGGCGCCCTGGTCGAGCCAGCCGCGGTGGGCTTGCACGCGGTGCGCCAGAGCTCTCTGAAGGCCGGCGACAACGCCGTGGTCTTCGGCGCCGGCCCGATCGGGCTGGTGATCATCGAGGCCCTCAAGGCCGCCGGCGCGTCCAGGATCGTGGCTGTGGAACCCTCAGCCGCACGCCGGCACAAAGCCGCCGACCTGGGCGCCTGGGTAGTGGATCCCCGGGAGCAGGACGCAGTGGAACAGGTGCATGCTCTGACCCATGGCGGAGCCGACTTTGCCTTCGAGGTCACCGGCATTCCCGCCGTGCTGAACCAGGCCATCAACGCCACCCACGCTGGCGGAGAGACGGTGATCGTCAGCATCTGGGAAACGGAAGCGGCCTTCCAGCCCAACGACCTGGTGATCAAGGAGCGCACCATGAAGGGCATCATTGCCTACCGGCATATCTACCCTGCCGTGATCGCCCTCATGGAGCAGGGCTACTTCCGCGCCGAGGATCTGGTCACCGCGCGCATCGCCCTGAAAGACATAGTCGACCGGGGTTTCGAGGTTCTGCTCAACGACAAATCGCACATCAAGATCATGGTTGAGCCTTGACGACAACGGCTCGGCAAACAAGCCACAACGGGGCCATTATGGGCCCCGTTCACGTTGGCTGGGATAGTCGAATCAGAAGCCGTTCGTGACAGCCTTGGCCAGTCGCCCCAGCAGCTCGGGCAGGGCCGCCTCGACCCTTGCCTCCGGCAGCAACTGGCCGAGAGCTACATGGCTCGCCGGCGAAAAGCGCTGAGAGTCGCCGATGGCGGCCTGGAAGGCATTGACCACCTCCACCAGGACCTCGGGGCTTCCCCCCACCTGCATGGCACCGTGGACCAGCATTGCCATATCTCGACAGCCCCGCACCCGCCGCCAGCGCTGGGCGGTCCCCACCAGCTTGCGCTCGCCAATGCGCACATTGAAGCGCCCGTCGCAGTAGGCGCCCGGCGCCTCGCCGAGGTTGGAGTCCGCGATACCGAGCTCGCGGAGCCAGTCGCACCAGGGCTCTCCGAGCCGGCGATAGCCCCACTCCATATGAGCAGCAGAGCTGCCTATTCGGCAACGCCGTGCCAGGGCCACGTTGATCACCGCCGTACTCTGAGGCACCGGGGTGCCACCGGTGGAGCGAAACTGGATCGGCCAGCCCCGCGCCTCGAGTGCCTCCCGGGCCTCGGGAAAACCCACCAGGCGCTCATGGCGACGCGGCATCACCAGGGCGCGGTCGCAGGGCGACCAGGCCACCAGACCAACGTCGCTCTCACCGTGGCAGATCGACTCCAGCAGCGCCTCCTCCATGGCCAGCCCCTCCGCCACGCTGGGCCGGCGCAGGGTCATGTCGTCGCTGTGCAGGATACAGGCAGGCATCATGGCGCGAGCTCCGCGTCACAGTTCATGGTCGAAGGCATCGCTGGCCAGCCCCTCGATACGCTCGCATAGGGCATCGAGGAAGGCGGCCGCCGGCGCCCCATTGACGGCGCGATGGTCGAAGGTCAGCGACAGGCCGATCACCTCCACGGCGCGCCAACCCTCCGAGTCTGGCACGGCCCGTATTTCCACACCTCCGATGCCGAGGATCGCCACCTGGGGCAGGTTGAGCAGCGGCGTGAAGTGATGCACCCGGGAGCGCCCCAGGTTCGATACCGTAAAGGTCGCGCCGGTCAGCGCCTTGACGCCGAGCTTGCCGCTGCGCGCCTGCTCGGTGAGTTTCCGGCGTGCCTCGGGCAGCTCGCCCAGGCGCAGGGTCTGGGCATCGAAGAGTGCCGGGGCCACCAGCAGGTCGTCGGGCAATGGAATCGCCAGCCCCAGGTGCACCGCGGCATGCCGGGTGATGCAGTTCTCCTCCAGGGTGGCATTGAGTGCAGGGAAATCGCCCAGGGTCTGGACAAGCAAGCGCAGCATCAGGTCCTGCAGCGAGGGCACGGCGAGCCCGCGTCGCCGGCAGTGCTCGCGCAGCGCCTGGAGGGCATCCAGGCGGGCGCTGGCGTGGTGGGTCAGCTGGGCCGACTGCTGCAGGCTCTGCAGCATCTTGGCGGCGATCATGCCGCGCATGCCGCGCAGCTTGATCTGCGCCGTGGCGCCATCCGCCCCCTCGGGGGCGGGCACCTGGGTTTCTGGAGTCTCCAGTCTCATCTCCAGCCTCCTTATGCTTCCAGGGTGGCGATCAGGGTCCCCTTGCTCACCACCTCGTCCTCTTCCTTGGCGATGCTGAGTCGCCCAGAGACCGGCGCCTCGATCTCGTACTGGGCCTTCTCCACCATCACTTCGGCGACCAGGTCGCCCTGGGCGACCTCGGCCCCGTCATTGACGAGCCAGGCGGTGATCACGCCTTCGGTCTCGCCCTCCCAGAGGTCCGCGGGTACGGTGATTTCGGTCGTCATAGGGTCTCTCCTCAACTCTCACTCAGCATTTGATGGAAGGCGGCGACGATCTTGTCGGCATTGGGCAGGGCCCACTGCTCCATGGTCGGCGCGAAGGGAATGGGAATGTCCGGGTAGGCCACCCGCTTGGGAGCGGCGCGCAGGCGACAACTCGAGTGCTCGGCCACGCTGGCGATGATCTCGCCGCTGACCCCATAGCTGTGGTAGTCCTCGTCGACCACGATCAGGCGTCCGGTCTTGGCGACCGACTCGCGCACCGTCTCGCGATCCAGCGGCACCAGGCTGCGCAGGTCGATTACCTCGGCGGAGAAGCCCTCGGCCTCGAGCGCCTGGGCGGCGCGCAGGCAGTGATGCACGCCGGCGCCGAGGCTGACCAGGGTCAGGTCGCTGCCTTCCCGTGTCACCGCGGCCTTGCCGATCTCCACGGTGTAGGCCTCCTCCGGCACCGCCACGGTGGCGCCCTTCTCGGTCCCCAGCCAGCCCATGCCCTGCAGCGCCTTGTGGTACATGAAGACCACCGGGTTATCGTCGCGGATCGCCGCGGTCATCAAGCCCTTGGCGTCATAGGCATTGCTCGGCACCACCACCTTCATGCCCGGTAGGTGGGCGAAGGTGCCGTAGAGGCACTGGGAGTGCTGTCCGGCATCGGAGTAACCACCACCGGTAGAAGTCATCAGCACCATGGGCACCGGGATCTTGCCGCCGGAGAAGTAGGTGTTCTTGGCCATCAGGTTGTAGATGGCGTCCATGCACACCCCGAAGAAGTCGACGAACATCAGCTCGACAATGGGCCGCATGCCGTCGGAGGCGGCGCCCACCGCAGCACCGATAAAGGCGGTCTCGGAGATCGGCGTGTCCCGGATGCGCTCCGGGCCGAACTCATCGAAGAGGCCCCGGGTATTACCGAAGACCCCGCCGAGGGGTCCCACGTCCTCTCCCATCACGAAGACCCGTGGGTCCACGCGCATCTCCTGGGCGGTGGCCTCGGCCATGGCCCGGGCCATGGTCAGCTTGCGGCTGGCGCTCTTGGTTACAGTAGTCATGGTCGTGCTCCCGGTTAGACGAAGACGGTTTCCAGCGCCGCCTCGGGCGGCAGGAAGTCGCTCTGCTGGGCGAAGCGGATGGCCGCCTCGACCCGCTCGTGGGCCTCGGCCACCAGGGCGGCATCGGCTGTCTCGTCGAGCACCCCAGCCTCGAGCAGGGCCGCGCGGTAGCGGGGAATGGGATCGGCGAGCCCTTCCTTCTCGCCCTTGGGTCGGTAGTCCTCGCCGTCGCCCATGAAGTGGCCGGCCAGACGCACCGTCTCTATCTCGATCAGGCTCGGCCCCAGCCCCTCGCGGGCCCGGGCGATGGCCTCGCCCGCCGCGGCATAGACGCCCTCCACGTCGTTGTCGGCCACATGGTGGCCCGGCATGCCGTAGGCGGCGGCTCGGGTAGCATTTCGCGGCACGGCGGTAGAGGCCTGCTTGGCCACCGAGATTCCCCAGGCGTTGTCCTCAATGACGAAGACCACTGGCAGCTGCCACACCGCGGCCAGGTTCATCGCCTCGTGGAAGGCGCCCTGGTTGGCCGCCCCCTCCCCCATAAAGGCCACCGCCACGCCGGGCTTGCCCTGCATCTGGCGGGAGAGCGCCGCCCCCACCGCCGGGCCCAGGCCCTCACCGATGATCCCCGAGCAGGAGAAGTTCACGTCGCCATCGAAGAGGTGCATATGGCCGCCGCGTCCGCCGGCAAGCCCGGTGGCCTTGCCGAAGATCTCGGCGACCATGGCGTCCAGGTCGACCCCCTTGGCCACGGCGATATGGTGGGGACGATGGGTGGCGGTGACGATGTCGTCCGCCGTCAGGTGGGCGCAGACCCCCACCGCACAAGGCTCCTGGCCATTGGAGAGATGCATCTCTCCGGGGATGGGGCCCTTGGCCATGTTGAAGACCGGGGTCTTGCCTTCCATATAGAGCGCCTCGATGCGCTCCTCGAGATAGCGGCTCAGTACCATGTTCCGGTACATCCAGCGCCGCTGTTCGGCTGTCGGTTGCATGGATATCACTCCTCTTAGAGCTCGCCGCGCGTCATGCGCTCGGCGATGTATTCGGCTTGACGAATCGTCAAGGCAACAATGGTCAGGGTGGGGTTTTCCGTGGCACTGCTGGTGAATTGGCTGCCGTCGGAAATGAACAAGTTATCGATATCGTGGGACTGGCCCCACTGATTGACGACACCATCGCGGGCATTGGCATGCATGCGATTGGTGCCCATGTTGTGGCTGGCCGGATAGGGCGGCAGGTCATTCACATGGTACGCACCGATGGCCGTAAACAGCTCCTTGGACATCCGGTAGGCGTGGTTGCGCATGCGCGTATCATTGTCGTGATCCGCCTTGTGCACCACCGGCACCGGCAAGCCGTACGGGTCCTTCTCGGTGGGATGCAGAGTGATGCGATTGGACTCCAGGGCGAGGTCTTCCCCGCAGATCCAGAACCCCGCCATCCGGCTGTAATTCTCCATGGACTGGGCAAACTGCCGCCCCCATCCATTGGCTGCCCCCGGGTCCAGGAACGCCGCCATGAAGGGCAGCCCCAGATGCAGGGCCTCCAGCTCGTAGCCACCAACATGACCGCGGGAGGGGTCGTTGTCTTCCCACTCCTTGACGATGCCGGGCACCACGGTGCTGCGCTCCATATGCACCGGATGATCGAACTCCGCATAGGAGCCTCCGGTGACATGGGTCATGTAGTTCTTGCCTACCTGGCCCGAGGAATTGGCCAGCCCATCGGGGAACAGACTGGAGGCGGAGTTGAGCAGGAGACGCGGCGACTCGATGGAATTGGCCGCCACGGCGACGATGCGCGCCTTCTGAAACTGCTCCACCCCATCGGCATCGACATAGAGCACACCGGTCGCCTTCCCGTTACGGTCATGCTCGATTCTCAGGGCCATGCAGTTGGGTCTGACTTCCACATTACCGGTGGCTTCGGCCTTGGGAATCTCCGTATACATAGTCGACCACTTTGCGCCGAAGCGGCAGCCCTGCATGCAAAAGCCGGTGACCTGACAGGGCGCCCGCCCGTCGAATGGCACGGTATTGATGGCCAGGTGTGCCTGCTCGCAGCGGGCACCGATTTTGTTGGCACCGGCTTCGATGACTTGATAGTGGGTGCTCTTGCCGTGAAAAGGCATGCCGGTCGCCTCGGTACCACACACGCCCATTTTTTTCTCCGCCAGGGCGTAATAGGGCTCGAGATCCTGCAGCGATAGCGGCCAATCCTCCACATTTGCTCCGGGAATGGCGCCGTTGAGCGTTTTCATCTTGAATTCGTGTTCCTGAAAACGCATGGCGACTCCAGCCCAGTGGATGGTGGAACCACCGACGCCCTTGACGATCCAGGCGGGCAGATTGGGAAAGTCCTCGGCCAGACGAGAAGGCCCCACTAGATTACGTTGGTCTAGCCAGCTGATCTTGTTAAACATCCCCCACTCGTCATTCTCGATATCCTCCATGGTGAAGCGCTTGCCAGCTTCCAGAACCACCGAGCGAATACCCTTTTGTGCCAGCTCATTGGCGAGGGTACCCCCCCCGGCACCGGAACCGATGATCACCACGAGGCCGTCATCATTCAGATCGAATTGCCTGCTCATACGCTTGTGCCCTCTGTTGTTATCGCGACGTTCTATCGTCGCGTCGTTATCGAGTCATGGACGGCGACTCATCGTTATCCGCGCCCACTCAGAGCCAATCCGGCGTGGTATCAAAGCCGCGATGGCGGTAACCCCCCTGTTCCCAGGAGGAGCCTCCATAACCGAACAGGGGCCACAGGTCCGGGTTGTTGTAGATCCCCATCAAGAGGTTGCCCTTGACCTGCGCGAAGAACGGCGTGTGCTGAATCTCCTGCAACAAGGTTTCACGTTCGGCGTCATCCTCGATCCCGGCATAATCGCTGCCATGGGCTGCCCGGGCGCGGCGATCCAGGTCATCGAGGCCGGCGGCAACCTCATCGCGCTGCTTCTCGAGGAGCGGCGTCAGTGATGCCAGGTAGTAGCGATCCTCGATCGCCTCATGGGGATAGATATCCCGACCCAGGCGCAGCAGGCGCCCCGCCAGGTCGGGCTCGGCCAGGGCCCAGCGCGGCCACAGCCCGGTGGCACTCAGCGCCAGGCCGCCAGCGGCCATGGCCCCGGTCAGGGAGAGGAAACGGCGACGGCTGAGCGTCGCCCGGGGAGAAGCGGTCATGGCGTGACTCCTCATCTTGTTATTGGCAGGTCCACCGCATCGGCGACCACGCCCATGCCATCGCAGCTTTCGTGCCAACCCGGCCAAGACGAGAAGTAACCATCTGATAGATAATCAGAAATATAAGAAGAGCAGCAATTTCAAGGGGTGTTCAAAGCGTAACGCCAGGGCGAACGGGCGTGACAACTGTCCCGGTGCCGCCCATTACAGGTGTAACGACCATCGACCAAGGTCGTATCTCGACCAGAGTGACCGCCTTTTACCTTGAAGAGATAACAACGGCACCCCAGAGGCACGTCATGAACGCCAGCCCGAGCCAACGCCAGCATGTCGAGACCATCCTCGACTCCCTGAATCGTCCCGGGGCCCAGGGGGAGGACGCCATCATCGAGCGCTCCTGGCGACGCTGCATCGACCGCTACGGCCTGGACCCGGCCCGCCCCACTCCGGCCCGTTACGTGCCCGGCGCCACCCTGCGCGAGCATCAGGGCCAGGCCGACGACCTGCTCCAGGTGGCCCGCGCCGGGGTCGAACAGCTATACCGCCAGGTGGCACCACTGCGCTACGTGGTACTGCTTACCGATGCCCGTGGTATAGCCGTGCAATTTCTCGGCGCCAAGGCCGACCAGCGCGAACACCAGCGCACCGGCCTCTACCTGGGGGCCGACTGGAGCGAGTCCCATGCCGGCACCTGCGCGGTGGGCACCTGCATCCACGAGCGCACGGCGCTGACCTGCCACCACAGCGATCATTTCAGCGCCCACCATATCCGCCTGACCTGCACGGCGGCGCCGATCTTCGACCCCCATGGTCGACTGCTGGCGGTACTCGATATCTCCGCCTATCAGTCACCGGCCACCAAGGACTCCCAGACCTTCGCCCTGCAGCTGGTGAAATACACCGCCAAGATGATCGAGGATGCCTACTTCCTTCAGCGCTACGGCGACCACCCTATCGTCTGCCTGGACCGCTCCCGGGAATTCGTGCAGATCAATCGCCGCTACCTGCTGGCCATCGAGGAAGACGGCAGCCTGGTGGCGGCCAACACCGCCGGGCGCAAGCTGCTGCGCCATCACGAGCTGCCGCTGCCCGAGGGAGGCGAGGCCCGTCCCTTCAAGGCCTGGAATATTCAGGACCTGCTCGATGCCCAGGTGGACGAGGTGCTGGCGATCCCCCGCCATAGCGACGACCGGGTCCAGGCCTTCCATACACGCCGCCACCGGGAGATCCACTTCGCCACTCTGATCGAGCCGCCACGCCGCACCCCTGAGGCCCAGGCTGCAACCCGGGACAACAGCCTGGCACCTCTGGAAGCCCTGGCCGACGATGACCCCAGCATGCGCGACACCCTGACCCGAGCCGTCAGGCTGCGCAACGAGCCGATCAATATCCTGGTGATAGGAGAGACGGGCACCGGGAAGGAGCGCATGGCTCGGGCCCTGCATGAGTCGAGCCGACGTCACGACAGGCCCTTCGTGGCCATCAACTGCGCCGCGGTACCGGAATCGCTGATCGAGAGCGAACTCTTCGGCCACGAGGCCGGCAGCTTTACCGGTGCGCGCAGCCAGGGCATGAAGGGACTGATCGCCCAAGCCGATGGCGGCACCCTTTTCCTCGATGAGATCGGCGACATGCCGCTGCAGCTTCAGACTCGCCTGCTGCGGGTGCTGGCCGAGCAGGAGGTGCTGCCCATCGGCGCCAACCGCCCCATCAAGGTCGACCTGCGGGTCGTCGCCGCTACCCACCGCGACCTGCGCGAGCTGATCGCCGCAGGGCGCTTCCGCGAAGACCTCTTTTACCGCCTCAACGGCGCAAGCCTACGCCTGCCTCCGCTGCGCGAGCGTACCGACAAGGGCTACTTGATTCGCAGGATTTTCAGCGATCTCAATCGCGAACGCGACGGTCGGGCCAGGCTGCGCGGCGATGCCATGAGCGCCCTGCTCGCCTACGCATGGCCCGGCAATATCCGTGAGCTGCACAACGCCCTGCGCTATGCCCTGGCCACCTGCACTGGTGAAGAAATTGTCGTGAGCGACCTGCCGGAAGAGTGCCTCCACGGACAGCTCGCCCACCCCGGTGCCAGGCGCCCGACAGCAGCCGTCACGGATGGCACCAACGCACCAGCACCGCGTCCGCTAGAGCAGGACCTGCTCTATCGGGCACTGTGCCGCCATCAGTGGAACATCAGCGCCGTGGCACGGGAACTCGGCCTGTCGCGCCCCACTATCTATCGCCGCATGAAACGACTGGGCATTGTGCCTCCCCACCTCAGCACCACGGCTTGACGGTGCCAGAACGCCGGGGCACTCAGCAGCGCCCCTGCATCCTCAGCCCGGGCGGACAGAAGCCCCTGCCGCGGCGGTCGTGGCGACGGTCGTCATAGTAGTAGTGCCGCTCCACCCGCCGGTGGCGATCGCGATAGTAGCGACGATCATCCCCGCGGTAATGGCGATGGCCGCTGTAGCCGTCCACCTCGATCAGCGGACGCGTCTCGACTCGGGCAGGGGTATAGCTGCAGCCCGCCAGGGTCAGGGTAGATGCCACCATGGCCAGCATCAGCAAGCGCACGGGAGTCCTCATGGGGTTACCTCGCAAGGCAGTCGAGAAAAGGGGCTCCCTTCGTTCCCGGTTCGGTGTCGCTACCCATCATCGCGGATGACGGTGGCCTCTAGGGGCCGGCGATACGCAAACAGTGTTCTATAACCTTGTACCAACCGCCGCCCAATCGCCAGGCCGGAGCGGGGAAAAAACGTGCAACCTGGTTGCGGCGTCTTCAGCAGCGCCCCTTCTTGGCCTGGCCCGGCGGGCAGAAACTGCCGCCGCGCGAGTGGCCGCCCCGGTCGTCATCGATGACGATCAGCGGTTCGGACTTGATGCGAGCAGGGGTATAGCTGCAGCCGGCCATGACCAGGCTGGCCGCCACCAGCATGAGGGGCAAATACAGGCGCCGTGACATACGCCCTCCTTGTTCTCTATCAGGGGATCAGGGGAGCTTCATCGGCGCTCATTCTATCCAAACCCGCGGCAAACACCCATGTGGCGCATCGGCGACATGCGCGTCGCCAGACGGAGACAGTGGTCAAGCGGCGACGCTCGTCGCATAGTAGGCCTATCATTAGTCTGCGAACGGGACCTCCCATGGAGAGCGTGCGCCGTCATTCCCTGCTGCTTATCGTGCTGGGCAGCCTGGTCGTCACCCTGGCCATGGGCCTGCGTCATGGTTTCGGCCTGTTCCTCGAGCCCATGAGCACCGAGTTGGGCTGGGGCCGCGGCGTCTTCGCCTTCGCCCTCGCCCTGCAGAACCTGCTGTGGGGGCTCTCCCAGCCCTTCGCCGGGGCCCTGGCCGACCGCTTCGGCGCGGCCCGCGTGGTGGTCGTCGGCGGCGCCCTCTATGCCCTGGGCCTGCTGTTCATGGGCCTCTCGGAATCGGCGTTGGGCATGACCCTCTCCGCCGGCCTCCTGATCGGCCTGGGACTCTCAGGCACCACCTTCACGGTGATCCTCGGCGCCGTGGGCCGAGCGGTGGCCCCGGAGAAGCGCAGCATGGCCATGGGCATCGTCAGCGCCGCCGGCTCCTTCGGCCAGTTCGCCATGCTGCCCGGCACCCTGGGCCTGATTGGGTGGCTCGGCTGGTCGGCGGCGCTGCTGGCAATGGGTGCCATCGCCGCGCTGATGCTGCCGCTGGGTGCCATGTTGCGTGACCGCCCCTCGGCCAAGGCCGCCAGCGACATCAGCCTGGGCGCGGCGCTCAACGAGGCCGCCAACCATCGCGGCTTCTGGCTGCTCTGCCTCGGCTTCTTCGTGTGCGGCTTCCAGGTGGTGTTCATCGGCGTGCACCTGCCCGGCTACCTGTTCGACAGCGGCATCGCCGTGCAGGTGGGCAGCACCGTGCTGGCCCTGGTCGGCCTGTTCAATATCTTCGGCACCTACGCCGCCGGCTGGCTCGGGGGACACTACTCCAAGCCGCGCCTGCTCACCTGGCTCTACCTGATCCGCGGCGTGGTCATCACCCTCTTCCTGGTCGCGCCGCTCAGCCCCGGCAGTGCCTACCTCTTCGGCATCGCCATGGGCCTGCTGTGGCTCTCCACCGTGCCGCTGACCAACGGCATCGTCGCCTCGGTGTTCGGCGTCCAGCACCTCTCCATGCTGGGCGGCATCGTCTTCCTCTTCCACCAGCTCGGCTCCTTCATGGGCGTCTGGCTGGGGGGCTTCTTCTACGACCTGCAGGGCGACTACGCTGTGGTGTGGAACATCGCCATCCTGCTCTCGGTGGTGGCCGCCGCCCTGCACTGGTTCATCAGCGAGCGGCCGGTCAGCCGCCCCACTCCCACGGAGGCCGAGGCATGAGCCGCTCGCTCCTGCTGCCGATCGCCGCCGCCCTGCTGACCGCCATGGCCCTCGCCCTGGTGTGGTGGGGCTGGCACCACCTCGACGCCGCCCAGCTGCTGCTGGGCAGCCGGCTCTGCTGATCGGGACCCGATCCTACGGGTGGTTCTCTACGACCGAGCAGCGGATCGCGAACAGCGTCTCGACATCCTCCACATCCTCCGGCCTGGCCACGCGCATGCGTCGGCGCAAGTCGGGGGCCATCCACGGCGCCGATGACGACGCCTGCGAGCTCAGCGCCCATCTCGTCGACTGGCTGGCGGGGCGGGGTCGGCCGACCCCCTATCGTGGATCAACGTTCGCGGCGGCGAAGGCGCTGCTATGATGCAGGCGACGCAACAGGAGAACGCGATGCCTACCGACGCCAACGCCTTCCAGACCGCCCTCGCCCTGATCCTGGGCATGGACCCGGTGCTACTCGGCATCGTCGCGCTCTCGCTGCAGGTCTCGATCAGCGCGGTGCTGATCGCCGCCCTGCTCGCCCTGCCCCTGGGCGCGGCCCTGGCGCTGTGGCGCTTTCCCGGACGCAGCGCCGTGATCGTGGCGCTGAATGCGCTGATGGGCCTGCCACCGGTGGTGGCCGGGCTCACCGTCTACCTGCTGCTCTCCCGAGCGGGCCCCCTGGGCCAGTTCGGCCTGCTCTTCACCCCCACCGCCATGGTCATCGCCCAGGTGATCCTGATCCTGCCGATCATCGCCGCCCTGACCCGACAGCAGATCGAGGAGCTCCACGGCGAGTATGCCGAGCAGTTGACCTCCCTGGGGCTGACGCGGCTGCGGCGCATTCCCACCCTGCTATGGGACGCCCGCCTGGGGCTGATCACCGTGGTACTGGCCGGCTTCGGCCGCGCCAGCGCCGAGGTGGGGGCGGTGATGATCGTCGGCGGCAATATCGATGGCGTGACCCGGGTGATGACCACCGCCATCGTGCTGGAGACCAGCAAGGGCAACCTGGCCCTGGCCCTGGGGCTCGGCCTGGTGCTGCTGGTGCTGGTGACCCTGATCAACGGCGCCGCCTACCTGGTCGGCGAGACGGCGCGGAGGCGGCTGGGATGAACGACATGCTCCGTCACGCCACCACCGCCGGCATCACCCCGCAGGCCTTCGAGGGGGTGACCGTCAACCACCGCGGCCAGCCGCTGCTGCAGCCGCTCGACCTTCGCCTCAGCGGCTGTCGCCGCACCCTGGTGATGGGGCCCAACGGTGCCGGCAAGAGCCTGCTCATGCGCCTGGCCCATGGCCTGCTGACCAGCAGCTCGGGACGGCTACGGTGGGAAGGGCCAACGCCCCGCCAGGCGATGGTCTTCCAGCGGCCGGTGATGCTCAAGCGCTCGGCACTTGCCAACCTGACCTACGCGCTGGCGGTCAACGACACCCCCCGGTCCCGGCGTCGGCTACTGGCTCGCGAGGCCCTGGAACGCTTCGGCCTCGCCGCCCTCGAGAAGCGACCGGCCCGGGTACTCTCTGGCGGCGAGCAGCAGCGCCTCGCCCTGGCCCGCGCCTGGCTGACGCGCCCCGAGGTGCTGTTCCTCGACGAGCCCACCTCGGCACTGGACCCAGCGGCCATCAAGGCGGTGGAGGATGCGGTCCTGGAGTTCCACGCTGCCGGCACGCGCATCGTGATGAGCAGCCACGACCTGCACCAGGCCCGGCGCCTGGCCGACGACGTCCTCTTCCTGTGCGGCGGGCGACTGCTGGAGCACACCCCCGCCGAGCGATTCTTCACGGCACCGGCCTCTCCCGAGGCCCGGGCCTTTATCCGCGGCGAACTGGTGGTCATCCCCGCCAACGCCCACCCTCCTGGCCACTGAGAAAGGAAGCGCCATGAACAAGATCGCAGCGACACTCGCCGGTATCGGCCTGCTCGGCCTCTCCTCCGCCCTGTTCGCCCAGGAGGAGGCCCCCTATATCACCCTGGCCTCCACCACCTCCACCGAGAACTCGGGGCTCTTCGACGCCCTCCTGCCGCGGTTCACCGAGGCCTCCGGCATCGAGGTGCGGGTCGTCGCCGTGGGCACCGGCCAGGCCTTCGAGCTGGCCCGCCGCGGCGATGCGGACGCCCTGCTGGTGCACGACACCGCAGGCGAAACTCGCTTCGTGGACGAGGGCTACGGCACCGAGCGGGCCGATGTGATGTATAACGACTTCGTGCTGATCGGCCCCAGCGCCGACCCCGCCGGGGTCGCGGCGGCCGAGAGCGTCACCGATGCCCTGGTGCGAATCGCCGAGGCCGAGGCGCCCTTCGCCTCCCGTGGCGACGACAGCGGCACTCACCGCGCCGAGCAACGCCTCTGGGAGGCCGCCGAGATCACCCCGGCCGCCCCCTGGTACCGCGAACTGGGCAGCGGCATGGGCCCGACCCTCAACACCGCCGCCGGCATGGACGCCTACGCGATGAGCGACCGCGCCACCTGGGTGGCCTTCGCCAACCCCCAGGACCTGACCCTGCTCTTCGAGGGCGACGAGCGCCTCTTCAACCAGTACGGCAGCGTGGTGATCGACGCCGAGCGCCACCCCCACCTCAAGCATGAGCTGGCCGCCCAGTGGCACGCCTGGCTGCTCTCCGACGAGGGCCAGCAGGCGATCGCCGACTTCAGCGTCGACGGCCAGCAGCTGTTCTTCCCCAATGCCAACTCCCCTTAAGGGCCTGACTCCGTCAACCGCCCCAGCAACCCCTCGAGCTCATTGCTCAGGAAGCGCGGCTCCACGCATTCGCCCAGGTGCCCCTCGGCGAAGCGCAGGAAACCCAGCGCCGCGTGGGAGAGGCGCCGGTCGCGGCGCACGATGAACTGCCAGTGGCTCTCAATGGGCAGGCCCGTCACCGGCAGGATGGTGATATCGGGATGCTCCGGCGGCAGCACGTGCTCGGAGAGCACGGCGAGGCCCATGCCGGCGGCCACGCCGACCCGGATCGCCTCGTTGCTGGCCATCTGCAGGGTCGGCCCCAGGGTCAGCCCCTGCTCCTGCAGCCAGCTCTCGAAGAGCATGCGGGTGGCCGAGCCCGGCTCGCGCAGCAAGAAGCGCTCCTCGAGCAGCTCCCCCATGGCGATACGCTCGCGCTCCGTCAGGGGATGTCCCTGGGGCGCCACCGCCACCAGGGGGTTGCGCAGGAAGCGCCCGGCCAGGGCGTGGGCCAGGGACGGCGGGTGGCTGAACACGTAGAGGTCATCCTCCTGGCGCTCGAAGCGGGTCAGCATCTGGCGGCGGTTGCCGATGTGCACGGTGACGTCCACTTCGGGAAAGGCGCGGCTGTAGGGACCGAGCAGGCGCGGCAGCACGTACTGGGCGGTGTTGACCAGGGCGATGGAGAAGCGCCCCCGTTCGCCGCCGCGCAGGGCGGCCAGGTAGTCGTCGAAGTCGGCGAAGCGCCCCAGCACCTCGCGGCTGGCGCGGTAGAGCTCCAGGCCCGCCTCGGTGGGCACAAGCCGCCCCTGGCGGTTCTCGAGCAGCGGCTCCCCCACCGCCTCGGCCAGCCGCTTGAGCTGCTGGGAGACGGTGGGCTGGGTGAGATGCAGGCGCCGCGCAGCCTCGCTGATGGAACCGGCCCCGACCACCGCCACATGCACCTGCAGCAGCCGGAAGGTGAGATGTCGTATGTTCACGGCCTTCCTCGCACACCTATAGATAATCACCTATAGTGCATTGTCGAGAACTTTATTGGTATCAATAGAACGAATTTCTGACAATGCGCGGCGTCATTCAACCCGCTGACCGAGAGTCCCCTGATGCCTGATATCGTGGTGATGTTCTTCCTGCTCGGCCTGCTCGCCGGGGTGGTGAAGTCCGACCTGACCATCCCCAAGGCCGCCTACGACACCCTGAGCCTGCTGCTGATGCTGACCATCGGCCTCAAGGGGGGCATGGCGCTCTACGGCAACCTCGGCTGGTCGCTCGTGCCGGAACTGGTCGCCGTGGCCGCCCTGGGGGCGCTGATACCGCTGGCCCTGATGCCGATACTGCGCCGGCTGATTCGGCTCTCTCCTGCCGACAGCGCCAGCATCGCCGCCCACTACGGCTCGGTCAGCGCCGGCACCTTCGCCGTGGCCCTGGCCTTCGCCGAGGGGCGCCACCTGCCCATCGGCGCCGAGGTCACCCTCTATCTGGTGATGATGGAGCTGCCGGCGATCATGGTCGCCATCGCCCTCTATCGTCGCCATGCGGGCAAGGCTGCCGGGGAAGCGATGCAGGGCATCTGGCATGAGACGCTGACCAACCGCGGGGTGATCCTGCTGGCCGGCGGCGCGGTGATCGGCGCCATGTACGGGCCTCAGGAGGGCGCCAACGTCACCGAGCTCTTCACCAACGCCTTCCACGCCGTGCTCGCCCTCTTCCTGCTGCAGATGGGCCTCACCGCCGCCGATACCCTGCGCCCCATCCCCTGGTTCCACTGGCGGCTACTCACCTTCGCCCTGGTCGCCCCGCCGCTGCTCTCGCTGGCCGGCCTGGCCGTGGGCCTGGCGCTGGGCCTGCCCACCGGCTCGCTCTTGATCCTCACTGCCCTGGCCGCTAGCGCCTCCTATATCGCCGCCCCGGCCGCCATGCGCACCGCCATTCCCGAGGCCAACATCGGCCTGGCGATGCTCGCCGCCCTGGGCTTCACCTTCCCGCTCAACGTGATCCTCGGCATCCCCCTCTACCACCAGCTGATCCAGTGGCTGGCCGGCTGAGCGAACCAAGCCGAGCCACCAAAAACGACAAGGCAGCCCACCGGGCTGCCTTGTCGTTTCAAAACGGTCGTCATTTCACAGCCGCCGCCCGACATTCGTCTAAGGCGTGAAAAGCTGCACTTTACGTTAACGTCAACCTGACCTAGTCTTGTGCCATCACGGTTTTACCACCCGACACGACCCGTCGTGCCCGCCCGAATTCCAGCGAGAAGCCAGGGCGCCGCGACCACCGACAAGAACGGAGCCCCGCTCATGCATACGCCCTTCAAGCCCCTCGACTTCGGCCTTGACGACGAACTGAACATGCTGCGCGACCAGGTCAACGCCTTCGCCCGCGACGAGATCGCCCCGCGCGCCGCCGAGATCGACGAGAAGAACGAGTTCCCCAACGACCTGTGGCAGAAGTTCGGCGACATGGGCCTGCTCGGCATCACCGTGCCGGAAGAGGACGGCGGCACCGGCATGGGCTACCTGGCGCACTGCATCGCCATGGAGGAGATCTCCCGGGCCAGCGCCTCCGTGGGCCTCTCCTACGGCGCCCACTCCAACCTCTGCGTCAACCAGCTCAAGATCAACGCCAACGCCGAGCAGAAGGCCAAGTACCTGCCCAAGCTGATCAGCGGCGAGCACGTCGGGGCACTGGCCATGTCCGAGCCGGGCGCCGGTTCCGACGTGGTCTCCATGAAGCTGCGCGCCGAGAAGCGCGGCGACCGCTACGTGCTCAACGGCAACAAGATGTGGATCACCAATGGCCCCGATGCCGACGTGCTGGTGGTCTACGCCAAGACCGACCCCGAGGCGGGCTCCAAGGGCATCACCGCCTTCATCATCGAGAAGGGCATGCCCGGCTTCTCCACCGCCCAGAAGCTCGACAAGCTCGGCATGCGCGGCTCCAACACCTGCGAGCTGGTGTTCCAGGACTGCGAGGTGCCGGCCGAGAACGTGCTGGGCGATGAGGGCAAGGGTGTGCGCGTACTGATGAGCGGCCTGGACTACGAGCGCACCGTGCTCGCCGCCGGCCCCATCGGCATCATGCAGGCGGCCATGGACGTCGTCGTGCCCTACGTTCACGAGCGCAAGCAGTTCAACCAGTCCATCGGCGAGTTCCAACTGGTACAGGGCAAGATCGCCGACATGGTCACCACGCTGAATGCCTGCCGCGCCTACCTCTACGCGGTGGCGGCGGCCTGCGATCGCGGCCAGACTTCCCGCAAGGACGCCGCCGGCGTGATCCTCTACTGCGCGGAAAAGGCCACCCAGGTGGCGCTGGACGCCATCCAACTGCTCGGCGGCAACGGCTACATCAACGAGTACCCCACCGGACGCCTGCTGCGCGACGCCAAGCTCTACGAAATCGGCGCCGGCACCAGCGAGATCCGCCGCATGCTGATCGGCCGCGAGCTGTTCAACGAGTCCAAGTAAGAATGGCTGCGCTCACTCATACGGCGTTGAAAATCGGCTCAAGCTGCTCATTTACTAAAGTAAACTCCGCGCTTTCGCCGATTTTCGCCTTGTCTGAGTATCGCTCGCACATTCTTACCCTTCAGAATTGAGGAGCCGATAGATGGCCATCCTGAATACTCAGATCAACCCGCGCAGCGAGGGCTTCCAGGCCAACGACAAGGCCATGCGCCACGAGGTGATGAAGCTGCGTGAGCTGACCGCGGCGATCAGCCAGGGCGGCGGCGAAAAGGCCCGCGCCCGCCACGAGAGCCGCGGCAAGCTGTTCGTGCGCGACCGCATCGATCACCTGATCGACGAGGGCTCACCTTTTCTCGAGTTCTCGGCGCTGGCCGCCCATGAGGTCTACGAGAGCGACGTACCCGCCGCCGGCGTGGTCACCGGCATCGGCCGTGTGAGTGGCGTGGAGTGCGTGATCGTCGCCAACGACGCCACCGTCAAGGGCGGCACCTACTACCCGCTGACGGTGAAGAAGCACATCCGCGCCCAGGAGATCGCCCGCAAGCATCGCCTGCCGTGCATCTACCTGGTCGACTCCGGCGGCGCCTTCCTGCCCCGCCAGGACGAGGTCTTCCCCGACCGCGACCATTTCGGGCGCATCTTCTACAACCAGGCCACCCTCTCCGCCGAAGGCATCCCGCAGATCGCCGTGGTGATGGGCTCCTGCACCGCCGGCGGCGCCTACGTACCGGCCATGGCCGACGAGTCGATCATCGTCAAGCAGCAGGGCACCATCTTCCTCGGCGGCCCGCCGCTGGTGAAGGCCGCCACCGGCGAGACCATCAGCGCCGAGGACCTGGGCGGCGCCGACGTGCACGCCAAGAGGAGCGGCGTGGCCGACCACTACGCCGAGAACGACGCCCACGCCCTGCAGCTCGCCCGCGCCTGCGTGTCGCGGCTGAACTGGCAGAAGTGCGGCCAGCTCAAGATGCAGGCGCCCAAGCCCCCGCGGCTGGACCCCAGCGAGATCTACGGCATCGTCGGCACCGACCTCAAGAAGCCGTTCGACGTGCGCGAGGTGATCGGCCGCATCGTCGACGACTCCGACTTCGACGAGTTCAAGCGCTACTACGGCGACACCCTGGTCACCGGCTTCGCCCATATTCACGGCTACCCGGTGGGCATCGTCGCCAACAATGGCGTGCTGTTCTCCGAATCCGCCGTGAAAGGTGCCCATTTCATCGAGCTGTGCGCCCAGCGCAAGATCCCGCTGGTGTTCCTGCAGAACATCACCGGCTTCATGGTCGGCTCCAAGTACGAGCACGAAGGTATCGCCAAGCACGGCGCCAAGCTCGTCACCGCGGTGGCCTGCGCCAAGGTGCCCAAATTCACCGTGCTGATCGGCGGCAGCTTCGGCGCCGGCAACTACGGCATGTGCGGCCGCGCCTTTGAGCCCAACCTGCTCTTTATGTGGCCGAATGCCAGAATTTCCGTCATGGGGGGTGAACAAGCCGCCGGTGTACTGGCCCAGGTCAAGCGCGAGCAGATCGAGCGCGAGGGCCGCGAGTGGAGCAAGGAGGAGGAAGAGGCCTTCAAGCAGCCCACCCGCGAACAGTACGAGCGCCAGGGCCACCCCTACTACGCCAGCGCCCGCCTGTGGGACGACGGCGTGATCGACCCGGCCCAGACCCGCGACGTGCTGGGCCTGTCGCTCGCCGCGGCCATGAATGCCGAGATCGAAGAGACCAAGTTCGGCGTGTTCCGGATGTAAGGAAGGATGGCACCCATGGCAACGCAACAGACCTACTCCCGACTGGAGCTCGACGACCGCGGCGTGGCCTGGCTGACGCTGGAGCGCCCCGAGGTCCATAACGCCTTCGACGACAGCCTGATCGCCGAGCTCAATGGCCACCTGGAGCGACTGCATGCCGCCGCCACCTCCGGCGAGGTGCGCGTGGTGGTGCTGGGCTCCGAGGGCAAGAGCTTCTCCGCCGGAGCCGACCTCGGCTGGATGAAGCGCATGGTGGAGTACGACTTCGACGGCAACCTGGCCGACTCGCGCAAGCTCGCCGCCCTGATGCACGGGCTCGACACCCTGCCCTGCCCCACCCTCTGTCGCGTGCAGGGAGCCGCCTTCGGCGGTGCCGTGGGCCTGGCCGCCTGCTGCGACGTCGTCGTCGCCTCCGAGAAGGCCAAGTTCTGCCTCTCCGAAGTGAAGATCGGCCTGTCGCCCGCGGTGATCAGCCCCTACGTGCAGCGTGCCCTGGGCCCGCGCCAGATGCGCCGCTACGCCCTGACCGCCGAGGTGATGGACGCCACCACCGCCCTGGCGCTCGGCCTCGTTCATCGCCTCGCCCCCCACGACGAGCTCGACGCCGCCGTGGAAGCCATGCTCGACATCCTGCTGGCCGGCTCGCCCCAGGCCCAGCGCGCCACCAAGGCACTGCTGGCCGAGGTCGCCCGGGCTCCCGACTCTGATGCCACCCGCGAGCACACCTGCCGGGTGATCGCCAAGCTGCGCGTCAGCCAGGAGGGCCAGGAGGGCCTGGCCAGCTTCTTCGAGAAGCGCCGCCCCGCCTGGGCAAACGACAGCGACAACGGTGTCGCCAAGAACCGTGTCGCAGAAAACAATGCCGCGGAGCCCCGCTCATGACCCTTGAAGTGAAGAAATTCGATACCCTGCTGGTCGCCAACCGCGGCGAGATCGCCTGCCGGGTGATGCGCACCGCGCGCGCCATGGGCCTGCGCACCGTGGCCGTCTACTCCGACGCCGACGCCAATGCCCGCCACGTGCGCGAGGCCGACGAGGCCGTGCGCCTCGGCCCCGCCGCCGCCCGCGAGAGCTACCTCAACATCGAGGCGGTGATCGAAGCGGCGCGACGCACCGGCGCCGGCGCCATCCACCCCGGCTACGGCTTCCTCTCCGAGAACGGCCCCTTCGTGGAGGCCCTGGAGAAGGCCGGCATCACCTTCGTCGGCCCGCCCGCCTCGGCCATCGCCGCCATGGGCGACAAGTCCGCCGCCAAGGCGCGCATGTCCCACGCCGGCGTGCCCCTGGTGCCGGGCTACCACGGCGACGACCAGGATGATGCCCTGCTCAAGAGCGAGGCCGACAAGATCGGCTACCCGGTGCTGCTCAAGGCCAGCGCCGGCGGCGGCGGCAAGGGCATGCGCGTGGTGGAGTCCGGTGACGGCTTCCAGGCCGCTCTCGACGGCTGCCGCCGCGAGTCCCAGGCCGCCTTCGGCGACCAGCGCATGCTGATCGAGAAGTACCTGACCCAGCCGCGCCACGTGGAGGTCCAGGTGTTCTGCGACCGCCACGGCAACGGCGTCTACCTCTTTGAGCGCGACTGCTCCGTGCAGCGCCGCCACCAAAAGGTGCTGGAAGAGGCCCCGGCCCCGGGCATGAGCGCCGAACTGCGCCGCGAGATGGGCGAGGCCGCCGTGCGCGCCGCCCGCGAGATCGGCTATGTGGGCGCGGGCACGGTCGAATTTCTCCTCGATGCGGATGGCTCTTTCTACTTTATGGAGATGAACACCCGCCTGCAGGTGGAGCACCCGGTCACCGAGATGATCACCGGCCAGGACCTGGTCGAGTGGCAGCTACGCGTGGCCATGGGCGAGCGGCTGCCGCTGGCCCAGGATGAGCTGACCATCACCGGCCACAGCTTCGAGGCGCGCCTCTACGCCGAGGACCCGGAGCAGGACTTCCTGCCCGCCACCGGCACCCTGACCCGCTTCGCCCTGGACCTGGAAGGCGCCGGCCTGGATGCCGACAAGGTGCGCCTGGACAGCGGCGTGGAGAGCGGCGACGTCGTCTCCATGCACTACGACCCGATGCTCGCCAAGCTGATCGTCCACGGTGACGACCGCGACCAGGCGCTGGCCACCCTCAATCGGGCCCTGGCGGCGCTGGACGTGCAGGGCGTGGTCACCAACCGCGCCTTCCTGCAGCGCCTGGCCACCCACCCCGCCTTCAAGGGCTGCGAGCTCGACACCCGCTTCATCGAGAAGCACGAGGAGAGCCTCTTCGCCCCGCGCGAGCTCACCACCGAGG
The DNA here is from genome assembly GCF_003182195.1 of Halomonas sp. A11-A. GTDB lineage: Bacteria > Pseudomonadota > Gammaproteobacteria > Pseudomonadales > Halomonadaceae > Halomonas > Halomonas alkalicola. The sequence goes on along the minus strand of NZ_QGTM01000023.1, from coordinate 1,630 downwards.
CCTACGCCGCCGCGGCGCTGATCGGCCTCAAGCAGCTCTCCCGCGAGTGCGAGAGCGACTCCCCCTGGGATCGCCACGACGGCTTCCGTATCAATGCCCCGCACACCATCCGCCTGGCTCTGTGCGCCACCGGCCACGACCTGACCCGCGCCCAGGCGCCGGACGCCGAAGGCGTGGTGATCGTGGAAGGCACCCGGGAGACCGATGCCGACCCCTGGCAGCTGGTGATCGGCGACGAGACCCTCACCGCGCGCCTGCAGCATCTGGAAGGCGACGCCGTGGCGGTGACCCTCGACGGCCACCGCCGCCGCCTGCAGGCGCGCCTGGGCGAGAACGGCGTGGTGGTGATGGCTGACCCGAGCGGCGAGACCCGCCTGTTCTGGCGCCGCATCGACGCCATCGACCACGGCCAGCACGAGGCGGAATCCACCCTTACCGCCCCTATGCACGGCACCGTGGTGGCGCTGCTGGTGAAGCCGGGCCAGAAGGTGGAGAAAGGCATGCCGCTGATGGTCATGGAAGCCATGAAGATGGAACACACCATGGTCGCCCCCGCCGATGGCCACGTGGAGAGCTTCCACTTCGCCGCCGGCGACACCGTGAGCCAGGGCGACGTGCTGCTCGAATTCGCCGCGGAGGAGTAAGCCAATGGCATTCCCGAAACAGGTACGCCTGGTCGAGGTCGGCCCCCGCGACGGCCTGCAGAACGAGCCCGAGCCGATCAGCACCGCCACCAAGCTGGAGCTGATCGACCGCCTGGGCGCGGCCGGCCTCTCCTACATCGAGGCGGCCAGCTTCGTCTCGCCCAAGTGGGTGCCGCAGATGGCCGACCACCGCGAGGTGATGCAGAACCTCGCCCGGCTGGATGGCGTGACCTATGCGGCGCTGACCCCCAACCTCAAGGGGCTGGAGGCGGCGCTGGAGTGCGGCGTCGAGGAGGTGGCGGTGTTCGGCGCCGCCTCCGAGGCCTTCTCCCAGAAGAACATCAACTGCTCCGTGGCCGAATCCCTGGCCCGCTTCGAGCCGGTGCTGGAGCGCGCGCGCGAGGCCGGCGTGCGGGTGCGCGGCTATGTCTCCACCGTGCTGGGCTGCCCCTACGAGGGCGAGATCGCCCCCGCCAAGGTGGCCGAGGTGTCCAAGGCGCTCTATGAGATGGGCTGCTACGAGATCTCGCTGGGCGACACCATCGGCGTCGGCACCCCGCTCAAGGCCAAGCGCATGCTCGAGGCGGTGAGCCGCGAGGTGCCCATGGCCCAGCTCGCCGCCCACTTCCACGATACCTACGGCCAGGCGCTGGCCAACCTCTACGCGGTGCTGGAGGAAGGCATCGCGGTGGTGGACAGCTCCGTCGCCGGCCTCGGCGGCTGCCCCTACGCCAAGGGCGCCTCGGGCAACGTGGCCAGCGAAGACGTGGTCTACCTGCTCAACGGCCTCGGCATCAAGACCGGCATCGACCTCGACGCCCTGGCCGCCACCGGCACCTGGATCACCCAGGCCATCGGTCGGCCCAACCGCTCCAAGGTAGGGGTGGCGTTCCCGAGTTCGACAGATAGAAGCGTAAGCCACTGATTAACCTGAAAACGTGTTTTCAAAATTGGCACTACAAGCGAGATGCAGTCGGTGCCGGTAG
>NZ_QGTM01000022.1 GCF_003182195.1 Halomonas sp. A11-A | reverse complement strand
TGGTCACCCAGCACCGTGTCGATGTGGGCCTTGGCGCGTGACGGGGAAAAGGTGAAGCTGATCTCGTCGTGGTCACCGTACAGCGGCCAGAACCACGCCTCCTTCATCTTCCCTTTGGCTTTACGGCCGGCCTTGATCGGTGTCTCGTCCATGGCCAGCACGGCGCTTTTCAGCACATGCTCCAGCTGGGCCACATGGATCGGTGACAGCAGGGCGGCGGCCCGCGCGACCTGCTGGGTCAGCGTGGTGCGGCTGAGCGGGATGCCGGCCTGCTGCAGGCGCTGATGCTGGCGGTAGAGCGGCAGGTGGTAGCAGAACTTGTCGACCAGCATGCCGGCAATGAAGCTGACGTCGGCCAGTGAGCCATCGAACAGCGTGGCCGGCGCCGGGGTGGCCTGGGGAGCGGACTCCGCGCTGACCTTGATCACCGGGCAGCGGTACTCCAGGATCTCGTAGCTGGCCCGACGCTGCGCCAGGCGGAAGGTGCTGCGCGTGGCGATCACCTCGACGTCGTCCAAGCTCATGCCCTCGGGCAGGTCCGGTGCCACTTCGATGACCTTGACTGGCACCGAGTCGTCGAAGCGTAGCCCAGTGTCGTTGACGGCATTCTGGCGCGCCTTGCGCGGCGGCGTCTTGGCGGGTGGATCGTTTTCATCAAGGTCGGACGGTGGCGGAGCCGGCAGATCCTCCATGCTGCTGAGCAGGCTCTGCTGCACGGCGGGATCGATCGCCAGCAGGCGCTCCGACGTGCGACCGAACAGCTGCCGCTTGAACCAGTCAAGCTGGCGTTGGAGCGACGCATTCTCTTCCCTGAGGACCGAGTTTTCGGCCAGGGATTGCTGGTATTTCTGTTCCAGAGAAGGCGCCGTCACGAGGTGATAATTCCTGATGAATCAGGCCATTATTTTACCATGTCATCAGGCCGCTGACACCTTGGGATGCCAGCGTTTGCGGCGTTTCGTGACCACCAGATCGAGTCCCTCGATCAGCGCTTCGAACTCGGCGTGGCTGAGCGTGATCGCCTGGCCTGCGGGGGCCGACAAGGCGGCGAATCGCCCGCGCTCCAGGCGCTTGCTCCACACGCAGTAGCCGCCGGCCTGGAAGTACAGGCACTTGAGCTGGGTGCGCCGGCGGTTGATGAAGATGAAACCGTGGCCGCTCAGCGGATTCTGGCCCAGCTGTCGGCGAACCAGGGCGGCCAGGCCATCATACGAGCAACGCATGTCGGTGGGCTGGGTGCACAGCCAGAGCGTGATCGGCGGGCGCATCATGCCCCCCGGCGAAAGCGCAGACAGACACCATCGCCCAGGTCGAGCTCGATCTCCCAGCCGCGAGGCGCATCATCGACGGCATCCTCCTCCGGTACTGACACGGGTGCGAAGAGCGCCGGCTCGGCAGCCCTGTGATAAGGCATTGGCGCCTCGCCGGCCAGTCGCCGCTTCCAGAGCTTGAAGGAACTGGCGGGGATCCCTGCCTGCCGGCAGAAGGCCTGCTGGGAGAGCCCACTGTGGGCTTGCTCGTCAATCCAGGCCTGCCATTGCGAGGCAGGATAGCGAGAGTGACGTCGCTTCGACATGGGGACTGATGCTCCGTCGGTGAATGACGGGATCAGCGTAAGAGATCAGGCCACCTCGGGATACAACGCGCCAGAACGGCCGCTTACCTCTGAGCGACTATCTCCTTGCGTCTGCCAGCGAGGAGGGAGAGACGCTCCTGCATATCAGTGTCGAGGGTGGTTTCGCCGGTGGCGACCTGACCCTCGCCGATGAAGTTTTCCTCCTCGAAGGTGTCGCCTACCACGCCGATATCCTCCAGCAGCTGCTCGAGGATGACGCGCTCGACATCGAGTGAACCGCGCCCTGCCGGCACCCCACGTGCCGACGGGAGGCTCTGGCTAGCTCCCTTCCTTATTGACCCAGGTCAACCTGCTTACTGACCTGTCCATCGGTCCAATACTTTTACCTGACCGCTGCGCCTAACTTGAATCCATGAGTTGGCGCTGCGTCGTCGCGCCCGATAACACGAATATGATCATGCAGGGAGTCCTACCATGGCCATCGCAACCGTCATTTCCATCTCCGGGCAAGCCTGGGCGCGCGACGCCGACGGCAACCTCCGCGAACTTCGCGTGGGTGACACCCTGCATGAGGGCGAGACGCTCGTCACTGCCGACAACGCTATAGTCCAGCTGGACTTTGGTGATGGGCTCGGCCCCACTCTGATCGAAGGCGGCCAGCAGGTCGCCATGACACCGGAGCTGGACTCAAGCCAGTCTGCCGAGCCCTCCGAGTTCAGCGCCCTGGATGAGGACCTCGAGGCCCTGCTCGCCGCCATTGACGAAGGCGAAGGCGATCTGCTCGACGCGCTCGATGCGACTGCGGCCGGCGCCGGCCCGGGTGGTGGCGCGGACGGCGGCCACAGCTTCGTGATGCTGGGGCGCATTGCCGAGGATGTGAATCCGCTTGCATTTAACTTTGAGGGCGGACAGCTCGCCGGGATCGGCTTCCCGGAGGCTGAGCCGGAGCTACTTGCTGAGGAAGAAGTGGCTGAGCCTGAGGAGTTAGCACCCGGCTCAATCGGAGTGACGCTGGTTGATGTTAATAGCCTCAATGAAGGCGCTGTGCCTGTTGCAGGGACAACAACTAATGTTCCTGTGGGCTCCACGGTTTCCATCGTCGTCACCGATGCCCTCGGAAACTCAGCGACTGCTACTGCTGTGACCGGTGCCGATGGCAGTTACTCGACAGAGATTGATCTGTCAGGTCTTCAAGACGGTGATTTGAGAGTCGAAGCTGTCGTTACCGATCAGACTGGCTCCCCGGTTGATGCGGGCTATGACGCTGTTAAGGACACCACTGCCGAAGCCATGATCACGATCGACACTATTACCGGCGACGACGTGATCAACAGCGAGGAGGCCACCCAGACCATCACCATCACCGGTAGCGTGGGCGGCGACGCCGGCGAGGGTGACACCGTCACCCTGACCGTCGGCGGACAAGAGTTCACCGGCCTGGTGGGCGAAGACCTGACCTACGCCATCGACGTGCCGGGCTCGCTGCTAGCCGAGAATGACAGCGTCACCGCGGAAGTCACTGGCGCCGACGAGGCTGGTAACCCCTTCAGTGCGGACACCGAACGCGGCTACGACGTCGACGCCACCGCGCCGACGGTCAGCGTGGCACTCGAAGACGCATCCGGTGATATCTACAGCGCCGAGGAGATCGAAGGCGGCGTGAACGCCACCGTCACCCTGGGCAGCAGCACCGAAGTGGGCGACACCCTGGTGGTCACCGACGGCAAGGGCAATGAGCTGTTCAACGGCCTGGTGACCCAGGAGATGCTGGACGACGGCCTGATGGTCACCATCACCGACCTGGATGACACGGATACCGAGATCAGCGTTACCGCCACGGTGACCGACCCGGCGGGCAACAGCGCCACTGACAGCGATAACGGCGTGATCGACGCGGTGTCCCCGGCGGTCAGCGTGGAGCTGGAAGCGGCGACGGGCGACATCTACAGCGCCGAGGAGATCGAAGGCGGCGTGAACGCCACCGTCACCCTGGGCAGCAGCACCGAAGTGGGCGACACCCTGGTGGTCACCGACGGCAAGGGCAACGAGCTGTTCAACGGCGACGTCACCCAGGAGATGCTGGACAACGGCCTGACCGTCACCATCACCGACCTGGATGACACGGATACCGAGATCAGCGTTACCGCCACGGTGACCGACCCGGCGGGCAACAGCGCCACTGACAGCGATAACGGCGTGATCGACGCGGTGTCCCCGGCGGTCAGCGTGGAGCTGGAAGCGGCGACGGGCGACATCTACAGCGCCGAGGAGATCGAAGGCGGCGTGAACGCCACCGTCACCCTGGGCAGCAGCACCGAAGTGGGCGACACCCTGGTGGTGGTGGACGGCAAGGACAACGAGCTGTTCAACGGCGACGTCACCCAGGAGATGCTGGACAACGGCCTGACCGTCACCATCACCGACCTGGACGGCACCGACACCGCGGTCAGCGTCACCGCCACGGTCACCGACCCGGCGGGCAATAGCGCCAGCGCCACGGATGACGGCGTGATCGACGCCACCGCCCCGACGGTCAGCGTGGCGCTCGAAGACGCCACGGGCGACATCTACAGCGCCGAGGAGATCGCCGATGGCGTCAACGCCACCGTCACTCTGGGTGGCAGCACCGAAATCGGCGACACCCTGGTGGTGGTGGATGGCAAAGGCAACGAGCTGTTCAACGGCGCCGTCACCCAGGCGATGCTGGACGACGGCCAGACCGTCACCATTACCGATCTGGACGGCACCGACACCGCGGTCAGCGTCACCGCCACGGTCACCGACCCGGCGGGCAATAGCGCCAGCGCCACGGATGACGGCGTGATCGACGCCACCGCCCCGACGGTCAGCGTCACCCTGGGCGACGAAGGTGCGCCGCTCGCCGAAGGCGAGGAGACCTCGATTCGGATCGACTTCAGCGAAGAGGCCTACGGCGTGGAGAGCGGCGAGCCGCTGACCGGCGAGCAGGTCGCCGAGCTGCTTGAGCTGGAAGGCCTGACGCTTAACGACGCCGGCCTGACGCAGGACCCCACTGATCCTACGGTGTGGACCGGCACGGTGGTGGCCGAGTCTGGCTTCAATGGTGACGCCAGTGCCACCATTCCCGACCAGAGTTACGCCGACGCAGCGGGCAACCTGGGCAGTGAGGGCGCCGACCGCATTTCGCTGGAACCGGCACCGGATCCTCTGCCGATTCCAGAAGCCACCGTGGACGTGGATCGGGAGATCGACTTCGAGACCGTGACGGTGCCGGGCAGTTTCGAGAATCTCGGTTCTGAGCAACCGGTAGGTGGCTCCGGTGACAACAACATTGACTCGTCAAACCCGGGCGTGGATAGCGGCTTCGCAACGCTCGATTTCGGTGCCGCCAAGGCCGGGCAGATCGTCACCATTAGTTGGACTCACCAGGCTTTCGGTGGGTGGGAAGACGGTCAAACCGGCCGTGGAGGTACCGAGGACAAGTTCGAGGTCTTTGCCAACGGCGCTCTGCTGGAGAAGTTCAACTATTACGATCCGCTCAACAGCGATAACACGGTGTTCGATCCGGAGTCACCGAGCTTCGACGTGGTGCTGGACGAAAACGGCCAGGTGATTCTCGAGTTCCGCGTGACCTCCACGCATAAGGGCGAGATCGTCAACGTCTCGGACATCTCGGCCAGCCTGGTGGCCGCGTCATTTGTCTATCCGGTGACGCTCTCAGGCTCCATTGACGAGGGCTCCATCGAGATCTTCCTTGTGGAGGTGGAAGGCGGCACGCTGGTGCAGAACGGCAACCCGCTGACACCGAATGCCGACGGCTTCTACGAGCTCGACGGCGATAACATCGCCTACCTTCAGGTTCGTCCCTCGGACGGCGCCGAGTCGATTACCGTGAATGCGTTGGCAATCTCCGATCAGGGCATGCAAAGCGCCTGGACTTCCGGCAGCGTAGATGTCGAGAACCTCGCGGCCTCCGACAACAGCTCCGAGGCCAGCATCACGTTGACCGAGGTGGAGCAGGAGCCTGTGGATGCAACGCCGGATGATGCGGCGTTTGGGATTTCTGGATCTGGTTTTTTACTATCAGGGTCGAGCAGCGATTCTGTCAGCATTGCCCTGCAGGTAGCGGAAAATGGGACTGGTACGCTAAGCTTCACCGCGGTGACGTCTATTTCATCTGGGTTTTTATGGGGCTCGTCAACTGCGGTGTTGACCTGGGACCTTCTGGATGAAAGCGGCGCCAGCGTTGTCGGTGGGCCGACCACTATCAGTGGCAACTCATCTGAGCCGGTGACCATTGAAGACCTACCGGCCGGTGATTACACATTGACGGTCACGGCTGACATTAACTGGGCTGGCTTAGGCGGATCCGCCAGCGCCTCCATCACTGATCTGGAGCTGATCACTACTCTGCCGCCGGAGCTGGTGCCTGAAGCGCAGTCGGTGACCGGCAACGTGATCAACGACCTGGGCGTGGACGGCAACCCGGACGTGCGGCCGGCCGGTACAATGCTGCTAGTGGATGACGGTGGCACTTTCGTCGAGGTTCCCCTCGGCGAGGCGCGGACGGTTCAGGGCCAGTTTGGCACGTTGACGCTTTCGGGCAACGGTGATTACACCTATCAGCCGGATGCGAATCTTGACAATATCGGTCAGCAGGACGTCTTCACTTACCAGTTGAAGACGCCGGATGGTGCCTCCGCCGAAGCTAGCCTGACCATCAGCCTGTTGGGCGATGAATCATTGGAGAGCATGGAAGCCTCGGCATTCTTTGCTACCGATGACTTGTCGGCTTTTGCTGCCTTGCTGGAAGATCCAGAGGAAATCGAAACGGATAATGAGGCGGTTTCCGACGAATCTGACGAGAGTGCCAATTCAACCGAGGAAGATACAGACGGCGAGTCCAGCAAGGGCTCAGAGGAGCAGGAGGAATCGGGCTCTGACGATAAGGATGATAATATCCTGGAGGATGAGGCTGAGACCGCGTCTGAGGATGTTGTTGAAAATGACGAGGGCGACGCAGGCAGCTCTGAAGCCACTGGCGCGGAAGATACCAGCTCGGAAGATACCAGCCCGGAAGACACCGGTTTGGAAGATTCCGGCTTGGAAGATACCGGCTTGGAAGATACCGGCTTGGTAGATACTAGTTCGGAAGACACCGGCTCGGAAGACACCGGCTCGGAAGAAACCGACTTGGAAGATACTAGTTCGGAAGACAACAGTTATGAAGAAGATGAGCAGGTTACCGAGTTTACGAGTGATGATAAAGGCGATAAGGATGAACTTGTCGAAGAGGGCGAGAAGGAAGATGTTATCAAGTTCGAGGATGTCGTTAGCGATGACGATGAACTTCTGAAAGACGATGATTCGTCTATGGACAAGATGCCGAAGTCGGTGAATGGCGGTGACGATCCTTCTGTGGGCTATTCCTCCGGCCCCGACGAGTTGGATACCACGACCAACACCACCGATCAGTAACCTTTAACTGTGTTGAGTTGGCCCCGCCCGGTTCGCCGGGCGGGGCTTTTTGCTAAGCTTCAGAAAACTCACATGGGAGCGAGTCATGTACATCAAGCGCGCCAATGATGGTCGCATCGAGCTGGTCAGCCGCGAGGCGACGCCGGACTGCCGGGAGTTCCTGGCGGCGGATTCGCCGGAGCTGCTGGCCTTCCTGAGCGAGGGGGAGGTCAAGGCGGGGCAGGCGCACTTCCAGGCCTCGGATCTGGCCTTTGTGCGGGTGTTGGAGGACGTGATCGAGCTGCTGATGGACAAGGGGGTGATCAGCTTCACCGAGCTGCCCGAGGCGGCCCAGCAGAAGGTGATGGAGCGTCAGACGCTGCGTCGGCGGCTGAGCGGCCTTAGCCTGGTCGGCAGCGACGATGAGGAGAGCGGGGTGATCTGATCGGTCTGGCGCCTCGGGGTTGTCTCGGCGGGCTGTGCTCTATCTCCGACCTTCTATCCCCAATTCACAGGCCCAATACACCAGCGCCCCGCAAATGCGGGGCGCTGGCGTTGGCAGGTCAGGCGGGCTTGTCGTGCTGCCGGACGCCGGGGCCGGTGACGCCGTCCATGCCCAGTTCGTAGAGCAGCTCGCCCTCCTGCAGGCTGTCGACGCCCTCGGCGATGGCGAGGATGCCGATGGAGTGGCACAGCGTCGCCATGCCGCGCAGGATGGTCTGCTGCTCGGGGCTGCGGTCGACCCCCTTGACCAGCGAGGCGTCGATCTTGAGGTAGCTGAGCCCCAGGTCCTGCAGGTCCGAGATGCGCCGGAACTCGCGCCCGACGTGCTCGAGGCCGACCTTGCAGCCGAAGGGCTGCAGCTCTCGGCACAGGCTGCGGAAGCTCTCCAGGTCATGGATGACCATGGATTCCGGGACTTCCAGCCAGAGCTTTTCGGCGGAGTCGCGCTGTGATTGGAGCAGGTTGCGCAGGTCCAGCACGAAGCGGGCGTTGCGCACCGAGGCGGGGGAGAGATTGATGCCGAGCGGCTTGCCGTGGCGGGCGATCTCCTTGATGGTCTCGCGTGCCACGGCCATGTCCAGGGCGGTGTCCAGCTCCAGGCGCGAGATCCAGGGCATGAAGACGCCGGCGGGGCGCCACTCGCCCTTCAGGCGCAGCCGCGAAGGGCACTCCAGGTGGAGCAGCTTGCCGTTGGCGTCCAGCACCGGGAAGCGGCCCAGGTAGACGCCGGCCTGCAGGGCCTCCTGCAGCGCCTTTCGCCAGTCGGCGTGGCTGTTGAAGAGCGGCAGGCGCTGGGGGCCCTCGGCGATCAGCTGCGCGAGGTCGCCGCGGTTCTCGGCGGTGGCGAGCGCCCCGTCGAGGCTTGCCAGCAGGGACGCGGGCCGATCCTCCTGGGAGTAGGCGATCAGGGCGGAGGGCAGACCAAGCTTGATGCGCTCCTCCTGCTGCTGAAGCGGCTGAAGGCGCTGGGTAAGCTCCTGCCCGAAGGCTTGAAGATCGACCGCGCCGGGCAGCAGCAGGGCGAAGTCCCCGCCGCCCAGGCGCCCGGCGATACCGCCACCGCGCAGCGTGCCGAGCTGTTCCAGTGTTTGGCCGAGTGACCTGAGCAGGTCGTCGGTGTCGGCGTGGCCCAGCTGTTCGCTGACCTCGCCGAGCCGTGCCAGACGCACCAGGGCGAGGCTGCCGCTGGCCCGGGCACCGCTGCTCTCCATCATGACCTTGAGCTGGCCGAGGAAGGCCTCGCGATTGAGCACGCCGGTGACGGTGTCATGCTGCAGGCGCTGCCTGAGCACGTCGAGCCGTTCGCTCTCGCGGCCCAGCATGTCGCGCACGGAGCCTGAGAGCTGGTTCATGGCCTGCACCACCTCCTTGAGCTCGCGGGTGCGCGGCTCGGGGGAGGTGGTGAAGCGGCGGTTGCCGATGTCGCGGGCCTGGGCGACCACGGCTCGCAGCGGGCGGCGGATGGTGCGCACGATCCAGGCCGCCAGCGCCAGACTGATGGCGCCGGCCAGGGCGAACCAGCCGAACAGCTCCAGGGTGCTGCGCCAAAGCGACTGGTAGGCGAAGCTATGGTGGGTGGCGACGGTCAGGGTGCCGTATTGGCGCCAGCCGTCCTGGACCACGGCCCGGCCGGGAGGTACGTCGAAGCGCACCAGGTCGACGAACCAGTCCGGGGCACCCACCACCGTCTCTTCGCTGGTACGCAGGTCGATCACTTGGCCTTCCGGGTCGCGCAGCTCGATCAGGCGGTAGTGGCCGGTGTCGAACTGGGCCGCGATCAGCAGGCCGATGGTCACCGGGTCCTTGTCGAGCTGGCTCAGGGTCAGCGCCAGGGCGTTGGCGTTGTCGGCGTTCTTGATCTGCACTTCCTGCTGCATGTAGTGGCGGCTGCTGGTCACACCGATGAACAGGCTGCCGCCAAAGGCCAGCAACAGCAGTACCACGATGGTCAGCCAGAGCTGCTTGATAAGCGACATGTCGTTGTGCTCCCCACGGGTCTTTGCCCGACTCAGATGAATCCCTGCTCGCGCATGCGATCGATCACGTTGCGCCAGCGGGTCGGCCCGCGACTCCGTGCCGCCGCCGGCCCAGAGTCCCTGGCTGTTGAAGCTGAACAGCGGGTCGAGGTCGGTGCGCTGGGCGGCCGGCGTGATCGAGGGCACCAGATTGTCCAGGATCAGCGGCTCCGCCGCCGGCGTCTCGTACCAGCCCAGCACCATGTGGGCCTGGGTGATCTGGCTGCGGCCGATCCGCGCCCGTACATAGATCATGCGCAGCTGGTCGCCCGGTACCCCGAGCTGCTTCAGGGTGACGTACTTGGCGATGGAGTAGTCCTCGCAGTCGCCCTGGCCGCGCCCCATGGTCTCCAGCGGCGTGGCCCAGAAATCCTCGCGGCCCCAGTTGTCGATGTCATCGACCCAGCGCACCCGGCGGTTGAAGAAGTCATTGACCTCGCGCAGCTGGGTCTGGAGGGGGACGCCGCGCAGGCGCTCGAGCAGCGAGAACCAGGCCTCCAGGGCGTTGAGCCCCTGCTGGCCATAGAGGCGCTGCATGCTCTGGCGCAGCCGCGAGGGGTCGAGGCTCGCCGTGGCCGGGCCCGGACGCAGCCCCAGCCCGGTCGCCAGCAGCAGGGCACCGAGCCCCGCCACGAAGCGGCGACGGCCCGGCGACTGCAGGGGGCGCGGGGAGGAGGGTGGCATGGCGGGGCTCGGATAGATCGGCGTTTGCTGAAGTCTAGGCGCAGGCGAGGCCTAATGCGAGTGCCCTATTGGGCTCATACCCTGACGCAGGGTGTCGCGCTCACCCCTTGCCGGGGCCCTGCCAGACCCGCAGCCGGCCGATCCAGCCGAGCTCGCGGCAGGCGGCGCGCAGCTCGTCGGCGGCCTGCTCCAGGCTCTGGTCCTCCGGCAGGGCGTTGATGAAGATCGAGACATCCACCTGGTTGTCCAGATAGTGCAGGTCCAGGGCGACCCTTGCGTGCCAGACGCGCACGTGGCGCCAGGTCTCGTCGAGCATGCCCTCCACGTCGCCGCGTAGCGGTAGGCCGGGGCGCAGGCTGTGCTCGGTCTCGCCGGCATCGTCCTCCGGGTCGATGTGGAAGGTGACGTCGGCCAGTACCGGGAAGGCCTCGCGCAGGCGTCGGGTCACGGCGTTGCCGATCTCGTGGGCCTCGGAGACGGTGACCCGCGGTGGTACCACGATATGCAGGTCGAGCAGCGCCTGGCTGCCCAGGGTGCGGGTGCGCAGGTCGTGGACGCCGCGCACGCCCGGCACCTGCTCGGCCACCGCCTGCATCTCCTGGCGCTCCTTCTCGGGCAGGGCGGTGTCGATCAGCTCCTGGCTCGACTCCCACAGCAGCCGGCCGCCCACCTGGCCGACCATCACGCCGACGATGACCGCGGCCACCGCATCCATCCAGCCAGCGCCGAACTGGGCCGCGATCAGCCCCACCAGCACCACCACGGTAGAGAGTGCATCGGAGCGCGAGTGCCAGGCGTTGGCCTCGAGCAGCCGCGAGTTGACGCGCTTGGCGACGCGCATGGTGTAGCGGTAGATCCACTCCTTGGCCCCCAGGGCGATCACCGCGATGCCGATGGCCCAGAGGCCGGGGGCGGGAATCGGCTCGCCGGCGACCAGGCGGGTCACGCTGGCCCAGGCGATGCCGCCGGCCACGAAGATCAGCACGCTGCCCAGCCACAGGGTGGCCAGGGTCTCGATGCGGCCGTGGCCATAGGGGTGGTTGCTGTCCGGCTCCTGGCGGCCGAAGTGGGTGGCGCCCAGCACGAAGACATCGGTGAGGATGTCCGAGAAGGAGTGGATGCCGTCGGCCACCAGGGCCGCCGAGCCCACCATGAAGCCGGTGACCATCTTGGCCACACCCACCACGAAATCGATCACCGCGCCGATCAGGGTGACCTTGTGGGCCTCGCGGGTCTGGGCGCCGCGGTCGGGAGGCACGGCATGGTGATGGTGGTGATGGCCGTGGGCGTGTGCCATGGCGTCCTCGCGGTCAGGGGGCGGTCAGGGAGAGATGAGTCCGGCCTTGTTGCGTACCGGGTTGGCGTACTGCGCCAGCCACCAGCTGCGCAGCTCGGCGGGGACCTGCTGCAGGCGGGCCTGGAAGCGGGCGCGGTCGGCGTCGCTGATGGCCGCGTGGTCGATCAGCTCCGGGGCGTCGCCCAGCGCCTCCAGGGCCAGGTAGTGGCTGGGGTAGAGATGGTAGCCCGCCAGCACCTGGCGGTCTATCTCCGCGGCCACGGCCTCGGGGCTTGCGAAGTCATCGGAGAGCGGCGTGCCGACGCAGAGCCGCACCCGGCCCTTGTGGCCGGTGATTCCGGCGACGATGGACTGGATGTCCTCGAACTGGCCCTTCTCATAGTTGCCGCTGGTGTGCAGGGCGTGGAGTTCGCGGGCCTTCTGCACGTCGCAGGGGTCGTACTCGTAGCTGATCGAGACCGGCACCAGGCGCAGCTCGGCGACCGCCTCGCCGATGGAGACGCCGCGCTGCTCGGCTCGCCGAGCCATGGTGATCATCTTGATGATCGCGGGGTCGGTGCGGTCGATGCCGTCCTTGGCGCGCCCCTCGCGCTGCGCCATCCAGATGGAGTGGTTGTCCACCGTGATGGAGTGGCGGATATAGGCGGAGAGCTGCTGGTAGGCGGCCAGCATGGCGCGCTTGCCGCGGGCGCTGCGCGGCACGATGAAGCTCTTGTTGAGCCGCATCAGGTCGGTGACATAGGGCTTCTTGAGCAGGTTGTCGCCGATGGCGATGCGCACCGTGTCACGCCCGGCCAGGTAGAGCGCATAGTTGACGAAGGCCGGATCCAGGGAGATGTCGCGGTGGTTGCCGATGAACAGGTAGGCGGTGTCGTTATCCAGGGCGTCGAGCCCCTCGACCTGGAAGTCATCGGTGGTGGTGCGGATCATGCGCTCCATGTAGGAGGCGATGCGCATCTGGAAGTCGTTGACGCTGGTCACGCCGCGCACCTCGCGGCGAATGGCCAGGCTCGCCAGGGTGCTGGAGAGGCGCGGCATGACGCGCGACAGCCGCGGCAGCCGGAAGCGGGTCAGGGCGGTGAGCAGCTCCGGGTCGTAGGCGAGGCGGGCGAGGACCTCGGCCACCTCGTCGTCACGGTAGGGGCGAATCTCGGCCCAGGGATCGGCGGGCGAGGTGTCGGGGCGTTGGTCGGTCATGGCGTCACACTTCACGGTTCGCGGTGCTCGCCTCGCCGCCCAGCCAGGCGATCAGGCGTTCGATGTTCTCGCCCAGGGCCTGGGCCATCAGCAGGAAGTCGGTCTCGAGGCGCACCAGGGCATCGTCGCCGTCATCGGCGGCGTTGGCCTCGTCGATCAGGGCGTCACCGAAGCGCAGCGACTTCAGCGCCAGGTCGTCGTGCAGCACGAAGCTGACTCGGCCCTCGATCTCGAGGGCCAGCTTGCTGGCCTGGCGGCCGCCCTCAAGCAACTGCTGGATCTCGTCGCTGTCCAGCTCCACCTGGCGGGCGCGCAGCACGCCGTCGTCGCCCTTGGCCTTGAGTTCCACCTGGTCGCCCAGCACCAGGTCGGCGGGACGCGAGGCGGGGTCGGTCAGCCACTGGGTCATGGCGCGCATGGGCAGGGTCTGGCTGGCCAGCGGGGTCACCTTGAGGCTGCCCAGGGTCTCGCGCAACAGGTCGAGCAGCTCCTCGGCGCGGGTGCGCGAGCTGGCATTGATGCCGATCAGCCCGCGGCGAGTGTCCCACCACAGGTCGATCTTCTGGCTGCGCACGAAGGCCCGCGGCAGCAGCTCCTCGACCACCTGTTCCTTGAGGGCGATCTTCTCCTGGCGGCGCAGCTTGCGCCCCTCCCGGGCCTCGACCTCCGCGGCACGCTCCTCGGTCTCCTCACGCACCACGCCGGCGGGCAGCAGCCGCTCCTGGCGCAGGGCGCTGAGCAGGCGCTGGCCCTGCAGCTCGTGCAGGCGCGCGGTGCCCGCGCGGCCGGCCGGGGCGGTCCAGCCCAGTCGGCGAGGATCCTGGCCGCCCAGCGGCCTGGCGGCGTGCTCGGTGAGGGCCTCCTCGAGGGTGGCGGCATCCAGCGTCGGCGCATCGTGCAGGCGATAAAGGTGCAAGTGCTTGAACCACATGAAGCATTTCCCGGGGTAAAAAGGACGGCCATTATCCCTGAAGGGGGGCGGGGGTGCCAGCGGGTCTCCGGGCGGCGTCCGGCTTGAAACGACTGTTTGAAATTCGCCGGCGGCATTGCCAGAATCGCCGGGCCTGCCATCACGGCCATTATCAAGGAGCAATGCCATGGATTCTCGTGTCTCGACCACCCGCCTGAGGGTGCGCGGCTATCACCTGGACGGCTACGGCCATGTCAACAACGCCCGCTACCTGGAGTTCCTGGAGGAGGGGCGCTGGGGCTACTTCGACGATCGACCGGGCCTCGCCCGGCGCCTGATGGGGGGCGAGCTCGCCTTCGTGGCGGTGAACCTCAATATCGACTACCGCCAGGCGGCGGTGGCGGGGGACGACCTGGAGATTCTCACGCGCCTCTCGGCCGTCGGCGGGCGCAGCGCGAAGATGAGTCAGGAGATCCGCCGGGTGCGCGACGGCGCCCTGGTGAGTGCGGCGACCTTGACCTTTGTGCTGCTCGACGTGGCGGCCAACCAGGCGGTGCCCATCGAGGGCGAGATTCGCGAGCTGCTCGAGCCCCTGGTGATGGAGTAGCCCCTCGCATAGCCGGCTGCCTTTGCTCTGCCCGCGGTGGTATGATGTAGCGCTATCATGGCGCCCGCGGCAACGCCGGCGAGGGCGGCCAACCTCTTGCAGTGCAAAGGATTCGACGACCCATGGGTGACATCGCCAGAGAGATTCTGCCAGTCAATATCGAGGACGAGCTCAAGCAGTCGTACCTCGATTACGCGATGAGCGTGATCATCGGCCGGGCACTGCCCGATGTGCGCGATGGCCTGAAGCCGGTACACCGGCGCGTGCTGTTCGCCATGCACGAGCTCGGCAATGACTGGAACAAGCCATACAAGAAGTCGGCCCGCGTGGTGGGCGATGTCATCGGTAAGTACCACCCCCACGGTGACAGCGCCGTCTACGACACCATCGTGCGCATGGCCCAGCACTTCTCCATGCGCCACGTGCTGGTGGATGGCCAGGGCAACTTCGGCTCCATCGACGGCGACAGCGCCGCCGCCATGCGTTACACCGAGGTGCGCATGGCGAAGCTGGCCCACGAGCTGCTGGCCGATCTCGAGAAGGACACCGTCGACTGGGTCGACAACTACGACGGCACCGAGCGCATCCCCGAGGTGCTCCCCACCAAGGTGCCCAACCTGCTGATCAACGGCTCCTCCGGCATCGCCGTGGGCATGGCCACCAATATCCCGCCCCACAACATGGGCGAGGTCATCAGCGCCTGCCTGGCGCTGATCGACGACTACACCCTGACCGTCGACGACCTGATGGAGCATGTGCCGGGCCCGGACTTCCCCACCGGGGCCATCATCAACGGCCGGGCCGGCATCCTCGAGGCCTATCGCACCGGCCGCGGGCGCATCTATGTGCGTGCCTGCCACACCATCGAGCATGACGACAAGAGCGGCCGAGACCACATCATCATCAGCGAGTTGCCCTACCGGGTGAACAAGGCGCGGCTGATCGAGAAGATCGCCGAGCTGGTCAAGGACAAGAAGATCGAGGGCATCGCCGAGCTGCGCGACGAGTCCGACAAGGACGGCCTGCGCGTGGTGATCGAGACCAAGCGCGGCGAGTCCGGCGAGGTGGTGGTCAACAACCTCTTCGCCCAGACCCAGCTGCAGACGGTCTTCGGCATCAACATGGTGGCCATCGAGGATGGCCAGCCGAAGATCATGAACCTCAAGGAGATCCTCGAGGCGTTCATTCGTCATCGCCGCGAGGTGGTGACCCGTCGCACCTTGTTCGAGCTGAAGAAGGCCCGCGAGCGTGGCCACATCCTCGAAGGCCTGACCGTCGCGATCTCCAACATCGACGAGGTGATCGAGCTGATCAAGGCCTCGCCGAACGCCGCTGAGGCCAAGGAGAAGCTGCTCGCGCGCAACTGGCCGCCGGGGCAGGTCACGCCCATGCTGGAGCGTGCCGGGGCCACCTCCTGCAAGCCCGAGGAGCTGGAGGAGGGCTTCGGCCTCAACCCCTCGGCCACCGAGTACCGCCTGTCGCCGGCCCAGGCCCAGGCCATCCTCGAGCTGCGCCTGCACCGCCTGACCGGCCTCGAGACCGAGAAGCTGCTCGACGAGTACCTCAATATCCTCGAGAAGATCGCCGAGCTGATGGCGATCCTCGCCTCCAGCGAGCGCCTGCTCGAGGTGATTCGCGAGGAGCTGAACGCCGTGCGCGACCAGTTCGGCGACCCGCGTCGCACCGAGATCCAGGCCAGCCATCTCGACCTCTCCATGGAGGACCTGATCGCCGAGGAGGACATGGTGGTCACGGTCTCCCGCTCCGGCTACGCCAAGACCCAGCCGCTCTCCGACTACCAGGCCCAGCGCCGCGGCGGGCGCGGCAAGTCCGCCACCGCCATGAAGGACGAGGACGTCATCGAGCATCTGCTGGTGGCCTCGACCCACGACACCGTGCTGCTCTTCTCCAACCGCGGCAAGGTCTACTGGCTCAAGGTCTACGAGATGCCGGCGGCCAGCCGCGGCTCGCGGGGCAAGCCGCTGGTCAACATGCTGCCCCTCGACGAGGGCGAGGCGATCAACGCCATCCTGCCGGTGCGCGACTACGACCCGAACCACTACATCTTCTTCGCCACCGCCAAGGGCACGGTGAAGCGCACCAGTCTCGAGCAGTTTTCGCGGCCGCGCAGCGTGGGCCTGATCGCCATCGACCTCGAGGAAGACGATCGCCTGATCGGGGCGGCCATCACCTCGGGTAGCGACCACGTCATGCTGCTGTCGTCCAACGGCAAGGCGATCCGCTTTGAAGAGGGCAACGTCCGCGCCATGGGGCGTACTGCCCGCGGCGTGCGCGGCATGCGCCTCGCCGATGGCGCCGAGGTAATCAGCCTGATCATCCCCCAGAGCCAGCTGATCGACGTCGAGGCCGACCTGGAGGGAGAGGGCGAAGCCGAGGCGGAGGCGGGCGTCAACGTCGAGGCCGGCAACGGCGGCCAGATCTATATCCTGACCGCCTCCGAGAACGGCTACGGCAAGCGCACTCGTCTCGAGGAGTTCCCACTGCGCGGCCGCGGCGGCCAGGGCGTGATCGCCATGCAGACCAGCGAGCGTAACGGCGCCCTGGTGGCCGCCATGCAGGTCTACTCCACCGACGAGATGATGCTGATCACCGACCGCGGCACTCTGGTACGCACCCGGGTCGACGAGGTCTCCATCACCTCCCGCAACACCCAGGGCGTGATGCTGATCCGCCTGGGCAACGACGAGAAGCTGGTCAAGACGGTACGGATCGACGAGCCGGAAGAGGCCGGGGCAGGCCCCGATTTCGACGGTGACGATGAGCAAGGGGAAGACGATGGGGAATAACGGCAATGGGGGGCTGCCCCCCATTCATCGCCACTACAACTTCTGCGCCGGTCCGGCCGCGCTGCCCACGGCGGTGCTCGAGCGGGCCCGCGACGAGCTGCTCGACTACCAGGGGCGTGGCCTCTCGGTCATGGAGATGAGTCACCGCAGCGATGAGTTCGTGGCCATCGCCGAGAAGGCCGAGGCCGACCTGCGCGAGCTGTTGGCCATTCCGGCCAACTACCGGGTGCTCTTCACCCAGGGTGGGGCCACTCAGCAGTTCGCCGCCGTACCCTACAACTTGCTCGGCCCGGGCGGGCGAGCCAACTTCGTCAACACCGGTATCTGGAGCAAGAAAGCGATCGCCGAGGCGCGCCACCTGTTCGGCGATGTTCACGTGGCGGCCACCAGCGAGGCCAGCGGCCACCTGGCGGTGCCGCGTCCGGAGGAGATCCTGCTCTCCAACGATGCGGCCTACCTGCACTACACCGCCAATGAGACCATCGGTGGGCTCGCCTTCGACTATATCCCCGAGGCACCGGTGCCGGTGGTGTGCGACATGTCCTCCAGCATTCTCTCGGGCCCCCTGGATGTCTCGCGCTTCGGGGTGATCTACGCCGGTGCCCAGAAGAACATCGGGCCCGCGGGCCTGGTGGTGGTGATCGTGCGCGATGACCTGCTCGACCGCGCCCGTGCCGACATGCCATCGCTCTTCGGCTACCGTGCGCTGGCAGATGCCGGCTCCATGATCAACACTCCGGCGACCTACAGCTGGTACCTGGCCGGGCTGGTGTTCGAGTGGCTCAAGGACGAGGTAGGGGGGCTGGCCGCCATGGAGGCGATCAACGCCCGCAAGGCCGCCAGACTCTATGCGGCCATCGACGCGAGCGAGCTCTACTCCAACCCCATCGCGGTGGCCAACCGCTCGCGGATGAACGTGCCCTTCGTGCTGGCCGATGCTCGCCTGGATGAGGCGTTCCTGGCCGAGGCCGAGGCAGCGGGGCTGCTCAACCTTCAGGGCCACCGCAGCGTGGGTGGTATGCGTGCCAGCCTCTACAACGCCGTGCCCGAGGCCGCGGTGGAGGCGCTGGTGGAGTTCATGGCCGATTTCGAGAAGAGAAGGGGCTGACGAGCATGAGTGATACCCCCATCGATCTGGAGGCGCTGCGCCAGCGCATCGACGCCCTGGACGCCGACATCCTTCGCCTGATCAGCGAGCGCGCCGAATGCGCCCAGCAGGTGGCCCAGGTCAAGACCGCCGAGGATCCCGACACGGTCTTCTACAGGCCCGAGCGCGAGGCCCAGGTGCTGCGCCGGATCATGGCGCTCAACAAGGGCCCGCTGGACAGCGAGGAGGTCGCCCGGCTGTTCCGCGAGATCATGTCCGCCTGCCTGGCGCTGGAGCAGCCCATCAAGGTGGCCTATCTGGGCCCCGAGGGCACCTTCACCCAGCAGGCGGCCCTCAAGCATTTCGGCGAGAGCGCCATCAGCCTGCCCATGGCGGCCATCGACGAGGTGTTCCGCGAGGTGGAGGCCGGCGCGGTCAACTACGGCGTGGTGCCGGTAGAGAACTCCACCGAAGGGGTGATCAACCACACCTTGGACTCCTTCATGGATTCCAGCCTGCGCATCTGCGGCGAGGTGGTGCTGCGCATCCACCACCACCTGCTGGTGGGCGAGACCACCCGCCAGGACAAGGTCTCGCGCATTTACTCCCACCCGCAGTCCTTTGCCCAGTGCCGCAAGTGGCTCGACGCCCACTACCCCCAGGCGGAGCGGGTGCCGGTCTCCTCCAACGCCGAGGCGGCGCGCCTGGTCAAGACCGAGTGGCACAGCGCGGCGATCGCCGGCGACATGGCCGCCAAGCTCTATGGCCTCACCCGCCTGGCCGAGAAGATCGAGGACCGCCCGGACAACTCCACGCGCTTCTTGATCATCGGCCACCTGGACGTGCCCATGTCCGGCGAGGACAAGACCTCCATCGTGGTGGCCATGCGCAACCAGCCGGGTGCGCTGCACGACCTGTTGGAGCCCTTCCATCGCCACCAGATCGACATGACCCGCCTGGAGACCCGCCCCTCACGCAGCGGGGTGTGGAACTACGTCTTCTTCATCGACTTCAAGGGACACCGCGACGAGCCCCGGGTCGCCGCGGTGCTCGAGGAAGTGCGCCTGCGCGCCGCCGAGGTGAAGGTGCTGGGCTCCTACCCGATCGGCGTGCTCTGAGACATGGCGTCAACGGTGCAAGCGTCGGTCGATGAAGACCGCATCCTGATCGTCGGCCTGGGGCTGATCGGCGGCTCCCTGGCCGCGGCGCTAAGATCCTCGGGTTTTCGGGGCGCGATCCACTCATGCGACCCCAACCCCGACGAGATCTCCCGCGGCATCGAGATGGGGCTGATCGACGGCGGCGACACCCGCCTCGAGGCGGTCATCGACGGCGCCACCCTGGTGGTGCTGGCGGTGCCGGTCCTGGCCATGGAGTCGGTGATGACGGTGCTTTCCCAGGTGATCCATCGCACCGCTCCCGGGGTGGTGATCACCGACGTGGGCAGCACCAAGGCCGCCATCCGCGACGTGGCCCGTCGGGCCTTCGGTCGGGTGCCGCCCCATCTGGTGCTTGGCCACCCCATCGCCGGGTCCGAGAAGAGCGGCGTGGCGGCGGCCAACCCCGAGCTCTACCTGCGCCACAAGGTGATCCTCACCCCGGAGCCCGATACCGACCCGGTGGCGCTTTCCCGGGTGCGCGCCCTGTGGGAAGCGTGCGGGGCCGAGGTGCTGGAGATGGACGTGGTGCGCCACGACCAGGTGCTGGCCCGCACCAGCCACCTGCCGCACCTGCTGGCCTTCTCCCTGGTGGACACCCTGGCGCGCCAGGACGAGAGGTTGGAGATCTTCCGCTATGCCGCCGGGGGCTTTCGCGACTTCACCCGCATCGCCGGCAGCGACCCGGTGATGTGGCGCGACATCTTCGTCGCCAACCGCGAGGCGGTGCTGGCCTCCCTGGATGACTTCGAGGCCGGCCTGGCGCGGATTCGCCAGGCCATCGAACATGGCGACAGCGATGCCATGCTCGCCACCTTCGATCGCGCCCGTCACGCGCGCCACTACTTCGAATCCCTGCTCAACAAGACCAGTTATCAGGCGGAATATCAGATGCAACAGCAAGGCAAGCTGCGCTACCGGGTCGCCCCGGGCGGCACCGTGACCGGCCGCATTCGCGTGCCCGGCGACAAGTCGATCTCCCACCGCTCCATCATGCTCGGGGCGCTGGCCGAGGGGGTCACCGAGGTCAAGGGCTTTCTGGAGGGAGAGGACAGCCTGGCCACCCTGCAGGCGTTCCGCGAGATGGGCGTGGCCATCGAGGGCCCCCACCAGGGGCGCGTGACCATCCACGGCGTCGGCATGCACGGCCTCAAGGCGCCGTCGGGGCCGCTCTACGTGGGTAATGCCGGCACTGCCATGCGCCTGTTTGCCGGGCTTTTGGCCGGCCAGGCCTTCGACACCGAGCTCACCGGCGATACCTCCCTGACCAAGCGCCCCATGGGCCGGGTGGCCGACCCGCTGCGCCTGATGGGGGCGGTGATCGATACCGCTGAGGGCGGTCGTCCACCGCTGCATATCCATGGCGGCCGCGCGCTCAAGGGCATCACCTATGACATGCCGATGGCCAGCGCCCAGGTGAAGTCCTGCCTGCTGCTGGCCGGGCTCTATGCCGAGGGCGAGACCCGGGTGCGTGAGCCGGCGCCGACCCGCGACCACACCGAGCGCATGCTGGCCGGCTTCGGCTACGAGGTGCACCGCGAGGGAGACACCTGCTGGCTTCAGGGCGGCGGCAAGCTGATCGCCGCGCCTATCGATGTGCCGTCGGACATCTCCTCGGCCACCTTCTTCCTGGTGGCGGCGGCCATCACCCCGGGCTCCGATCTGGTGCTGGAACACGTCGGCATCAACCCGACCCGCATCGGCGTGATCAATATCCTCAGGCTGATGGGCGCCGACCTGCGCCTCGAGAACGAGCGCGAGGTGGGCGGCGAGCCAGTGGCCGATCTGCATATCCGCCATGCCCCGCTCAAGGGCATCGACATTCCCCTCGACCAGGTGCCGCTGGCCATCGACGAATTCCCGGCGCTCTTTATCGCCGCGGCCAATGCCGAAGGGGTGACCCGCCTGCGTGGGGCCGAGGAACTTCGCGTCAAGGAGTCCGACCGCCTGCAGGCCATGGCCGACGGCCTGGCCGCTATCGGCGTCGAGCACACGCTGGTCGCCGACGGTATCGACATCGTCGGTGGTGGCAAGGCCGAAGGCCCCAACTATGGCGGCGGGCGCATCGACAGCCTCGAGGATCACCGCATCGCCATGTCCTTTGCCATCGCCGCCCTGCGCGCCGGTGACGAGATCATCATTGACGACTGCGCCAACGTGGCCACCTCCTTCCCTGGCTTCAGTGAACTGGCGCGCAAGGTGGGGCTCGCCCTCGAGGAGGAAGCGGCCGAGGAGGGCGCATGACCGTCGCCGAGACTGCCGTGCCGGTACTGACCATCGACGGCCCCGGCGGGGCCGGCAAGGGCACCATCAGCCGCCTGGTCGCCGAGCGCCTGGGCTGGCACCTGCTTGACTCCGGTGCCCTCTACCGCCTCACCGCACTGGCCGCCGGCAAGCACGGCGTGGCGCTGGATGACGAGGCCGGGCTTGCCCGGGTGGCGGCGGGGCTCGACGTGGTGTTCGTTGCCGAGGCCGAGGCCACCCGGGTGCTGCTGGAGGGCGACGACGTCACCGCCACCATCCGCACCGAACAGGTCGGCGATGCCGCCTCGCGGATCGCCGCCCTGCCGGCGGTGCGCGAGGCGCTGCTGGGCCGCCAGCGCGACTTTCGCAAGCCGCCGGGCCTCGTCGCCGACGGCCGCGACATGGGCACGGTGGTGTTCACGCAGGCCCCGCTGAAGATCTTCCTCACCGCCAGCGCCGAGGAGAGGGCGCGACGCCGCCAGCTCCAGTTGCGGGAAGTGGGCGTGGATGCTAGTCTATCGAGTCTTTTGAAGGAGATTCAGGCGCGCGATGCACGCGATATGCAACGCAGCGTGGCCCCGCTCAAGCCGGCAGATGATGCCATCACGCTTGACACCACGCGCCTGACGATACCGGAAGTGGTGGATCGGCTGACGGAACTGCTGACCGAGCGAGGTCTGGCATCCGCCACCTGAAACTCCCTTGCGGCGCCTCCGGCAGCATGTGATGACGTGGCTGGGTAGCGATTCCCGATAGCCGAGCCAGGTCGAACCAGCGCCAACATCTCCGGGGGGTTGGTAAATAAGGCCCGCACTCGCTGGTGGTGCGGAGGAAGCGGCATGACCGCACTTAACGTTGATCACGTAGGAACATCATGAGCGAAAGCTTTGCTGAACTGTTTGAACAATCTCTCCAAGACATCAACATGGAGCCGGGCGCCATCGTCCAGGCTACCGTTGTCGACATCGAGGGTGACTGGGTCACCGTCAATGCCGGCCTGAAGTCCGAAGGTCAGATCCCCGCGGCCCAGTTCCGCGACGAGAACGGTGAACTGAACATTGCCATCGGCGACGAGGTTCACGTCGCTCTGGAAGCCGTCGAGGACGGTTTCGGTGAGACCCGCCTCTCCCGCGAGAAGGCCAAGCGCGCCGAAGCGTGGAAGGTCCTGGAAGCCGCCTTCGAGAAGGACGAGATCGTCAAGGGCGTGATCAACGGTAAGGTCAAGGGCGGCTTCACCGTCGATGTCGACTCCATCCGTGCCTTCCTCCCGGGTTCCCTGGTCGACGTGCGTCCGGTGCGCGACACCACGCACCTCGAGAACAAGGAGCTCGACTTCAAGGTCATCAAGCTTGACCCGAAGCGTAACAACGTCGTCGTCTCCCGCCGTGCCGTGCTCGAGGCCGAGAACAGCGCCGAGCGTGAGGCCCTGCTCGCCACCCTGCAGGAAGGCCAGCAGATCGTGGGTATCGTCAAGAACCTGACCGACTACGGCGCCTTCGTCGACCTCGGTGGCGTCGACGGCCTGCTGCACATCACCGACATGGCCTGGAAGCGCATCAAGCATCCGAGCGAGATCGTCGCCGTGGGTGACGAGATCACCGTCAAGGTGCTCAAGTTCGATCGCGAGCGCAACCGCGTCTCCCTGGGTCTCAAGCAGCTGGGCGAAGATCCCTGGGTCAACATCAAGGATCGTTACCCGGAAGGCACCAAGGTACGTGCCGTCGTCACCAACCTCACCGACTACGGCTGCTTCGCCGAGCTGGAAGAGGGTGTCGAAGGCCTGGTCCACGTTTCCGAGATGGACTGGACCAACAAGAACATCCATCCGTCCAAGGTTGTCCAGGTGGGCGACGAAGTGGACGTCATGGTGCTGGATATCGACGAGGAGCGTCGTCGTATCTCCCTGGGCATCAAGCAGTGCACCGCCAACCCGTGGGAGACCTTCAGCTCCCAGTTCAACAAGGGTGACCGCGTCTCCGGCACCATCAAGTCCATCACCGACTTCGGCATCTTCATCGGCCTGGAAGGCGGCATCGATGGTCTGGTGCACCTCTCCGATATCTCCTGGACCGAGACCGGCGAAGAGGCCGTGCGCCAGTTCAAGAAGGGCGACGAGGCCGAGGCCGTGATCCTCTCCATCGACCCGGAGCGTGAGCGCATCTCCCTGGGTATCAAGCAGCTGGATACCGACCCGGTCGCCGAGTACCTGGCCGTCAACGACAAGGGCTCCATCGTCACCGGCCGTGTGGTCGAGGTCGATGCCAAACAGGCCCAGGTCGAGCTGGCTACCGATGTCGTTGCCGTGCTCAAGGCGTCCGAGATCAGCGCCGACCGCGTCGAGGATGCTCGCAACGTCCTGAACGAAGGCGACACCGTCGAGGCCCGCATCATCGGTGTCGATCGCAAGAACCGTCAGATCGCCCTGTCCATCAAGGCCAAGGACCAGGACGAGACGCGTCAGAACCTCAAGAAGCTGCGCGAAGAGAACGTCGAAGTTGGTGGCCCGACCACCATCGGCGACCTCATCAAGCAGCAGATGGGTCAGGACTGATCGGGAAGCCAGTTCCCGTCGGACCAGAGACCGCCGCCCTTCGGGGCGGCGGTTTTTTTAGCGCTGGTACTCGGTGTATCGGCCGAGTTCGGAGCGCACTTGCGTTCTTCTCGAGTCGCCGGTCAAGAGAGTCTCGCGCTCGACGCTTGCAGTGATGCCTTGCTTGATTT
The DNA here is from genome assembly GCF_003182195.1 of Halomonas sp. A11-A. Lineage (GTDB taxonomy): Bacteria > Pseudomonadota > Gammaproteobacteria > Pseudomonadales > Halomonadaceae > Halomonas > Halomonas alkalicola. The sequence goes on along the minus strand of NZ_QGTM01000022.1, from coordinate 33,727 downwards.
CATGAAACCTGGCTGTTGTACTTCATGGCGAAAGATAATGTCTCGTCGAGTCGCTGCTTGAAGTTTTTTGTCACACAGAACCGACAATACTCGAGTTGCGTTGAGTGCTGTTATCATCCAGACTGTTGCAAGTTATAACTCTGTTGTCAGATAATCGTTCACCCGTTGCACCTATCATTTCGAAAGAAGGAAGTCGGATCATGTCCCTGATCAACGAATACATGCAGATGGAGCAGCAGTTGAAACAGCTCCAGGCCAATATGGAGAAGCTGCAGAACGACAAGCGCCTGCAGTCGGAACTCGAGTTCAAGGAGCGCCTCGAGTCGCTGATGCGAGAGTTCGACAAGAGCGCCGCGGATGTGATCGAGCTGCTCAACCCGAAGCCCGCAGCGGCAGCACCCAAGGCTGCTTCCACGCCGGCAGGAGCGCGTCGCAAGCGCAAGCTGAAGATCTACAAGAACCCCACTACCGGAGAGGTCGTGGAGACTCGCGGCGGCAACCACAAGACCCTGAAGGCGTGGAAGGACGAGCACGGCAGCGAAACCGTGGAGTCCTGGCTGGTGCGCGTGGAGGAGTAAGGCGGCGCGACCGCTATGACGCTTCGGCCTTTCGACGGCGCCCTCAGGGCGCCGTCGTCGTATTGGGTGGCGGCATCAGCGGCAGCTGGAGCTCGAGGGCGTCTCCGTCGGCGATCAGGCGGATCGCTTCTCCACTGTAGTGCTCGCCCAGCGTGGGCAGGGCGTCGGTAAGCAGACTCTCCAGGGCTGTGTTGACGTCGTCGACCGCGGTCAATGACAGGCTGGCCGTGCGCACGCTTGGCAGCGTCACCACCCTCAGTGAGGGCGGCATGGCCAGGCTGTCGGCCAGCCCCGGCGCCAGGACCACCCCCAGGTCGAGCTTGGGCAGCGAGCATGCCTGGCAGGGGTCATGCAGCAGGGCAAGGGACGGCGCGTCCATCGGAATGCCTGACGGCGGCTCTTCCCCCCACAGCATCCGTGGCCATGTCTCGGGCGGCGTCAGCTGTTCCGTGCCGACATAGCAGCGGGTAACCACGGCGGTGCGCGGGGGGAGGGTGTGGAGAGTGGGCTCTAACGTCAGCGCAGGCGGGCGAGAGGCCCTGAGCGCCCTGTGCCGGTTGAGCCGAAACTCCCGGGGGGTCTGGCGATAGCGGCGCTGGAAGGCCGAGTGGTTGGTATAGCCGCAGCGCCCGGCGATCTCGCGCACGCCCCGCGGCGTGAAGGTGAGCAGCCGAGCGGCCTTCTCCAGGCGCAGGCTCTCCCGGTAGGCGCTCGGCGATAGCCCGAAGCACTGACGGAATCGGCGGCGTACCTGAGAGCTGGAGTAGCCCAGGCGCGCGGCCAGTTCCTCGAGGCTCTCTCCACTGGCGAGCGTCTCCTGCAGCCAGATCTCTGCTCGCATCATTTCGTTGAACATGGTCTGGCCCCTTCCTTGCGCGATGGTTCCCGGTGCGGGGCGTCCGTTCATTTTCAGCCTGGCGACGTCTGCAGTCGCTGCGAAAATGATCAGCGCCCTGACGGCCTGGTTACTTTATGCGGCCTAAGGGTTGGCAAAGGCAAGTTTGGCTAGGCTGTATGCGCGATGGTGCACAGTCGCGATATCCTGTTGCCGGTCGGGGCGTGGCGCCATCATGGTCCCGGCCCTTCGCCGGGCAGTACGTTGGCGGTATAATAATGACTCGGGACATCGCGCTTATAAGTGGCTGGTTAACGCCCGCCTGATGCGATGTTCATCTCCTCAGCCGTCCCCATGAACGACCGGAAACTGATGAAACAGCAGACCCAGCGCAAACCGATGGACGAGCGTGAGAAACTGCGCAAGTTCCGTGAACTCGATGATGCCTTTGCCGAAGCGCTTCGCGAACTCGATAACCCCGATGGACGGTCAGGGATGCCCCATGCGCCTTCCGAGGTAGAGGTAACCGCGCCTCCACTGGAGGAGCATGAAGCGCCCCGCCAGAAGAGCGTCGAGGATAGCCTCGACAAGAACGTCGAGCAGAGCTTCGAGGAGCGACTTCGGGCGCTGATGCAGGAGTATCAGAAGCCCGCCGAGCAGGTGGCCGAGCTGCTGGTGCAGCTTAAGGCGATGGGCCGAATCGTCTGAGACTCTGCCCGAAAACTGGCTGCGCTCACCGCCTTTTCAGGCAGCGCCTGGCGGGCTTAGCCAGCTAGCTGGCCAGCTAGCTGGTGGCGCTCTCCAGGGCGGCGATGCGCTCCAGCGCCTGCTCACGGCGTTCGCCGCATAGCGCTGCATCGAAGCTGAAGCGCTCGCATACCGCCGGGCGGCGCGGGTCGCCGAACAGCCGGCAGAGATTGCCCTCATCCAGCTGCACGCAGCGCACGCCGCTCGGCTTGCCGTCCGGCATGCCGGGAATCGGCGTGCTGATCGAGGGGGCGATGCAGCAGGCGCCGCATCCCGGCCGGCAGGCCGCTGCGCTTGCCGGCGCGTCGTCGGCGGGCGTGGCACCTGCCGTCATGGCAAGGCCTGGGCGATGGCGCCCTTGTCGATCCCCTCGAAGGCCTGCACCCGGGTGGCGCGCCCTGTCTCGCCGGCGATCTGCCGGGCCAGCCAGTCGGCGATCCACTCCACCGTGGTGGGCGTCGGCAGCACCTCACAGCGCTCTCTGGGCAGGCGCAGGAAGAACTGCCCCTGGGCCGTGCGATAGCGGCTGGTCAGCATCTGCTTCCAGGCCGGCTCCTCGTCCATGACGATATCGGCCTGGTCGACCAGGTAGCGATCCGCGAGCCGCTCTGCCCACTTTCGCTCCAGCACGGGAGCGCGCTTGCCGCCCTGCCAGATATGTAGCCGCGAGCGGTGGCCATGGGCGATGCGCTGGCAGTTGCCGGCGTGGCGCCGCAGGCCATGGCTGTAGGTGTAGGCCGCTCCCTCGATCTCCTCTTCCCGCAGGCGCAGGCGGATATCGCTGACCCGCGGCGGCGGCCGGCGCATCAGCTCCGCCGCCAGGTGGTCGGCCAGGCGCTCGGCGCGGATCTCCCGCCAGGGCAGCAGGGTCAGCGCCTGGCGTGGGGCGCGCAGCTCCATGGCCCAGGGCAGGGTGGTACGCACGCAGAGCCCCTCTCGGCAGTCGTGGAGCTCCAGGCCGGGGGCCCGGGTGGGCACCAGCAGGGTATGGTCGGCACCGGCATCCAGGCGCTGCTTGATCCACGGCTTCACCTCGCCGAAGTCGAACAGCATGCCGTCCTCGCCAAGCTCCCCGTCGAGCTCCACGTCCACCTGCCAGCTGGCGCCGACCAGGCCACGGGTCGGGCACCACCAGGAGACGTCGAGCTGGGTCAGGCGGTTGACGAATAGCGTCATCAGTCGATCCCCGTGATCTTGTGGGTTTGCAGCGACAGGCGCCACTGCGGGTGGGCGAGACAGTAGGCGACGCTGGCGGCGATGGTGTCGGTCGTCGCGACGGCGATGGCGTCGTTCACCGGGGTGGCAGGTCGCCCGCCGGTCCCGGTGTCCATGGGCTGCAGGAAGAAGTGGTCGAAGTCGAGCCGGGCGAAGCGCGCCGGGGGCGCCTCCGGCTGGGGGTAGACCAGCTTCAGCTCGTTGCCCGCGGTGATGGCGAGCTCCGTCGCCCCCTTGGGGCTGACGCAGAGCCAGTCGATGCCGGCGGGGGCGGGCAGGGTGCCGTTGGTCTCCACGGCGACCTCGAAGCCCTGCTCATGCATGGCCTGGATCAGCGCCTCATCGAGCTGCAGCAGCGGCTCTCCCCCGGTGAAGACCACATAGGGCGTGGCGCCGCTCATGCTCGGGCCGTCCTGCGCTGGCCAGAGCGCCGTCAGGTGCGCGGCGAGCGTCGCGGCATCCGCGAAGCGCCCGCCGTTCTGGCCGTCGGTGCCGATGAAGTCGGTATCGCAGAAGGTACAGGCGGCACTCGCCCGGTCCGACTCCCGGCCGGACCAGAGGTTGCAGCCGGTGAAGCGGCAGAAGACGCTGGCGCGACCGGCCTGTCCGCCCTCGCCTTGCAGGGTATAGAAGGCCTCCTTGACGTGGTACATCAGGCCTCCTGATCGGGCTGCGGTGAGGCGTCGGTGGCGGACCGATCGGAATAGCCCAGGGGGTCGATCGCCCCGTTGGCGGCAAAGGCCGCCAGGCGCTCGCGGCAGCTGCCGCAGCGCCCGCAGGCAAGCCGCCCACCCCGATAGCAGGTCCAGGTCTGGCCGTAGTCGAGCCCCATGGCCAGGCCGTCGGCGAGGATCTCGGCCTTGCTGGCGCGCAGGTAGGGGGCGTGGATCACGACGGGGTCGAAGTTGGCGATGCCGGCCACGGCGTTCATGCGCTCCACGAACTCGGGGCGGCAGTCGGGGTAGAGCACGTGATCCCCGCCGTGGGCGCCGTAGTCGACCCGGACGGCGCCGATGTTCACCGCCTTGGCGATGGCGAGCGAGAGCAGGATCATGTTGCGGTTGGGCACCACCGTGGCGGCGAGGTTGTCCTCGGCGTAGTCGCCCTCGGGCAGCGCTCGGTCGGCATCGGTCAGCGCGGAGTTGTCGATCAGCCCGTGGATGGCGCGGATGTCCACCACCTGGTGGGGGACGCCGAGCCCGCGGCAGACGCGCGCCGCCACCTCCAGCTCCCGGGCGTGGCGCTGGCCGTAGTCGAAGGAGAGGGCGTGGACGTCGCGCCCCTCGCGCAGGGCGCGGTGCAGCACGGTGTAGGAGTCCATGCCGCCGGAGTAGATCACCACGGTGGCGCGGCTCGCCGCCGTGGGGGAAGCAGGAAGAGTCATGGGTCAGCTCTGGTCGGAGAATTTGTGGGGCCGTGGGTGCGGCATTCCGGGGTCCGGTCCGGTGGCGTGCAGTGTACGCAAATCGTCACTTTCTGGCCAGATTCCGCGGCAATTGCTAGACTTTCGCGCCTTCCCATCCCCCTGCACGCCGGAGCGCCTCTGCCCCGGCTGCCATCGTCCTGACAACGGTGACCTCACATGCAAGCCCCCGAACTGCTCTCCCCCGCGGGAACGTTCAAGAACATGCGCTACGCCTTCGCGTATGGCGCCGATGCCGTCTATGCCGGCCAGCCACGCTACTCACTGCGCGTGCGCAACAACGACTTCAAGATCGACAACCTGCACAAGGGCATCGCCTACGCCCATGAGCGGGGCAAGCAGTTCTACGTGGCCTCCAACATCGCGCCCCACAACAGTAAGCTGAAGACCTACCTGCGCGACATGGAGCCGGTGATCGAGGCCGGCCCCGATGCGCTGATCATGTCCGACCCGGGGCTGATCATGATGGTGCGCGAGCGCTGGCCCGACCAGGTGATCCACCTCTCGGTGCAGTCCAACGTGGTCAACTGGGCGGCGGCAAGGTTCTGGCAGCGCCAGGGCATCAGCCGCATCATCCTGTCGCGGGAGCTGTCCCTTGAGGAGATCGGTGAGATCCGCACCGAGTGCCCCGACCTCGAGATCGAGACCTTCGTTCACGGCGCGCTGTGCATCGCCTACTCCGGGCGCTGCCTGCTCTCCGGCTACTTCAACCACCGCGACCCCAACCAGGGCACCTGCACCAACGCCTGCCGCTGGAAGTACAACACCGTGGCCGCCGCCCAGGACGAGACCGGCGACCTGGTGCCGGCCAACTCGGCGGCCGCCCATGCGGCCAGCGGCGTCTGGACCCCCGAGCAGGGCGGGGCGCAGGGCGGGCTGATTGCCTCCGGCGGCGGCAGCACCTCCTTCGCCGGCCTGTCCCAGACCACGGCCACCGCCGGCGGGGTGGAGGGCCAGGACGAGCTCTCGGCGCTGATCGAGGACCGCACCCGCCCGGGCGAGCTGATGCCGGTGTTCGAGGACGAGCACGGCACCTACATCATGAACTCCAAGGACCTGCGCGCCGTCCAGCACGTGCCGCGTCTGACCCAGATGGGCGTCACCTCACTGAAGATCGAGGGGCGCACCAAGTCCCACTACTACGTGGCGCGCACCGCCCAGGTCTACCGTCGCGCCATCGATGATGCCGTGGCCGGCAGGCCCTTCGACATGCGCCTGATGGACGAGCTCGACAACCTCGCCAACCGTGGCTACACGGAAGGCTTCTATCGCCGCCACGTGCACGACGAGTACCAGAACTACGAGCAGGGCAACTCGGTGGGGGTGCACCAGCAGTTCGTCGGCGAGGTGATCGGCTATGACCCCGACCGCGGCGTGCTGGAGGTGGACGTCAAGAACCGCTTCGAGGTGGGGGACGGCATGGAGCTGATGCTGCCCGGCGGCAACCGCCGCTTCGTGCTCGAGCAGATTGAGAACAAGCGCGGCGAGTCCGTGGGGGTAGCGCCGGGCTCCGGCCACGTGGTGCGCATCCCGGTGCCTGGCGAGGCGATCGCACCTGAGCGCATCGAGTTCGCGCTGCTGATGCGCGACCTCAGGGGGTAAGCCCGGCCGTCCAGAGGAGGCCCGGCATGCCGCATGCCGGGCCTCTTTGCGCTCAGGGTGTCGCCGCTGGCCGATATCAGGTGATCCGCGACGTTCTTTACTGACCCCGCGGGCTCGACCACGCCGCCGCGGCGGTTGCCATGCTGGCGTAGGATGGCTCCTGCATGGCACCATGGGCGCCTCTGCGCACCGGAAGATGATCGATGTTCAACGATAGTTCACTGCGCTGGCCCTGGCGGGTAGCGGCGGTGGGTGGCGTCGTGTTGATGGCGCTCTACCTGTGGATCTGGCACTCGCCTGACCTGGCGGATCTGCAGCGCTGGGCGGACGAGGCCTCCCACCATCCCGCCGTGATCATCAGCGTGATCCTGGTGATGGCCGTGACCCTGGCGCTGGGCCTGCCCGGCAGCATCGGGCTGTGGCTGATCGCCCCCTTCTATTCGCCCCTGGCGGCGACCCCCATGCTGATCGTGGGCAGCGTGCTGGGGGCCTTGGGCGCCTACTGGCTCTCCGCCCGCGTCGGCGATCGCTGGACGCCGAAGGGGCTCACCCGCAAGATCATGCGTCGTCTGGAACAGCGCAGCGATTTCCTGACCCAGTGCGCCCTGCGCGTGCTCCCGGGCTTCCCCCACTCGGTCGTCAACTATGCCGCCGGCCTGCTGCGCCTGCCGCTTGGCACCTTCCTGCTGGCGGCGACCATCGGTCTCGGCGTGAAGTGGGCGGTCTATGCCAGCGCCATCTATGGGGCGCTGGAGGCGGTGGACAGCGACGAGGCGCTGGGCATCGGCGTGGTGCTGCCGCTGCTGGCGCTCACGGTACTGCTGCTGGTGGGTGCCTGGGTCAGGCGGCGGGTGGAGGCCAACGGCCAGGCCGCCAACGGCTAGCCTGGCCGACGGCCATCAGGGCTTGCGTAGCGAGGCGTTCAGGTGGTCGACCACCTCGGCCCAGTCGGCGTCCGCTTCGATGGCCTCGCGCAGGAACTCGGCCTGGCCCTCGTTCCAGCAGGGGGCGTCCGGCAGGGGGATCTCCTCGGGAATGGGACCGTTGCGCTCGATGAAGCGCTTGATCGCCTCCGGGTCCGACGCGAGGCCCAGCTGCTCGAAGAGTTCGGTGAAGGGGTGGTCGGGGTGTTCCATGGTGGCTCTCCTTGCGGTGTTGGAATACCTCCCACCATAGCGGCTTGCGCCGCGCGCTGCATGACCCTCGTCAACGCTGGTGCAGGGAGCCGTCACCGCTCTCCCACCAGCGGAGTGAGGAAGCGCCGCCGTCGCTCGTCTTCCGCCAGCGGCTGGGCCAGCAGGTGGACCAGCTTGGTCAGTGCCGCCTCCGGGGTCATGGCATCGGCCGACAGCACCCCGGCCGCCTGAAGCCCCTGGCCCGCGGCGTACTGGCCGATGTCGATGCCGCCATGGGGGCACTGGCTGATCGCCGCCAGCAGCTTGCCCCGACCGCTGGCCTCGGCGAGCACGCCGAGCAGCTCGGGATCCTCCGGCACGTTGCCGCCTCCCCACACCTCCAGCAGGGCCCCCTTGAGCGTCGGCTCCTCGAGCCAGGCCGCCACCTGGCGGGCGGTGATGCCCGGCCACAGCACGATGCGCGCCACCCCACCTTCCGCGAGGGGGCCATAGTCGGGTAGCTCGAAGCGTGGGGCGCCACGCTGCTGCTGTGCCAGGCCTCGTCCGGGATAGAGCACGGCGTCGTTGCCGACCCGCTCGCCGAGCAGCGGATAGTTGGGACTGACGAAGGCGTCGGCGTCCCGCGTCTGCCACTTGCGCGCCCGCACGCCACGCAGCAGCCTGCCGCCGAAGGCGATGGCCACCTCCTGAAGCGCTGGGTTGATCGCAAAACGCAGCGCCAGCTCGACGTTGTCGGCCGCGTCGCTGTTCTCGGCTTCCAGCGGTTGCATGGCGCCGGTCACCACCACCGGGCGGTCCAGGCCCTGAAGCTGATAGGCGAGGCTCGAGGCCGTCCAGGCCAGGGTATCGGTGCCGTGCAGCACCACGATGCCGGCGTGGTCCCGGAAGCGCGTGGCGATCTCGTCGGCCAGTCGCTGCCACTCCCGCGGGGTGGCGGCACTGGAGTCGATGGGGGCGGGTAAGGCCAGCACCTCATGGTCCGGCAGTGCCGCGCGGCGCTGGGCGGGCAGGCCGTCCAGGGCGCGAGCCAGGCGCGCCTCGATGTCACCGCCGGGGACGAGGCCGTGCTCGCCTGCCACCATGCCCAGGGTTCCCCCGGTGTAGATGACCAGCACAGGGCGCGGGGACGAGAAGGTAGCGTCGATGGACATGGGGGCTCCGGGGCAGGCATGAGCCGACCATGATACGAAGGGGCGGGCCCAGTCGCCAGGCTCACTCGTCGATGCGCACCCGCACGCCCTCGGCGACCCGCTCGCCCGGGTGGGTGATGATCAGGTCGCCGGCCTCCACCCCCTCGAGCACCTGGGTGACGAGGCCGCTGCGCCGCCCCGGGGTGACCGCCACCCGGCGGGCGCGGGCTTCCTCCACGCGGAACACCGCCCACTCCCCGTCGGCGCGGAACAGGGCGCTGGTAGGCAGCTGCAGTACCTCATCGGCCTGCCAGACCAGGAACTCGGCGTCGACCCGGAAACCGCTGCCCAGGCCCAGGGCGGCGGGGTCGACCTCCTCGGCGAAGTCGACGATCACCGGCACCCGCTGCTCGTCGACGCCCAGCGCCGAGACCCGGGTGAAGCCGGCGGGTTCGATGCGCCGCACCACGCCCGCGAGCGCCTCCTCGCCGCCCCAGCCGGTCAGGCGCACCGCCATGCCGGGGCGGACCCGCACGGCATCCATGGAGAGCAGGTCCACCTGGATCTCCAGATCCGCGAGGCTGCCGAGCTCGAGGATGCGCTCGCCGGCGGCCACACTGCCCTCGCAGCAGCGGTAGCGGGTCAGCACCGTGCCGCTGATGGGGGCGCGAACCGCCAGGGCGGGGTGCTCGGCATCGTCGCGCTGGCCGCTGGCCACCGCCAGCACGGCCCGGGCGCTCTCCACCTCGAAGCGAGCCGCCTCGACGCTTGCGGCCGCCGCGCTCTCGATGGCGCGCTGGCGGTCGCGCTGGCTGCGGCGCTGGTCGAGGTCGGCGGTGGAGACCAGGTTGCGCTGGTGCAGGGTGCGGTAGCGCTCGAACTCGGCCTCGGCGAAGCGCCGCTCGGCGCGGGTGGTCTCCAGATTGGCTCGGGCGGCCGCGAGGCGCGCCTCGGCCGCTTGCAGCGCGTCCTTGGCCTGCTGACGGGAGCGGGGATCCAGGGCCGGCGCGGGGCTGGGTTCGAGGAGGAACAGGGGCTGGCCCTGCTCCACCTCGTCACCGACTTCCAGCATCACCCGCTGCAGGTAGCCGGCGATGGGCACCGAGACATTCCAGGTGTCGCGCAGCCGGGTGCGTCCCTCCTCGATCACCGAGTCGACGAAGGGGGCGGCCGTGACCCGGGCCACGCTGACCGGCACCGGCGCCGGGCGCAGCGCCAAGGCCAGCAGGGCCAGCATGGCCAGGGCGGCCAGGCTCCAGAAGAGGCGTCTCTGCCAGGGGCGAAGTGTCACGGTCGGTCTCCTTGTACTATTCCACGGCCTTGAGGACGCGCAGCTTGTCCAGGCGGCCCAGGCGTCGCACCACCAGTAGGGCCACCACCAGCGAGGCGGCTAGCACGCCGCTGGCGGCGATGCCGAAGGCCTGGGGAGTGAGCACCAGCGGAATGCGGAACAGGTCGCTGCTGAAGGCCTGGTTGAGCAGGCGGCTGAAGACGATGCCGATGGCCCAGCCCGGCGGCAGGGCGGCGAGCGTCAGCAGGGCGATCTCGCCGAGCAGGATGCGCGACACCTCGGCACGGCTGTAGCCCAGCACCTGCAGGGTGGCGAGCTCCCGGGCGCGCTCGGCGAAGGTGACGCGAGCGTTGTTGTAGACCACGCCGAAGCTGATCGAGGTGGCGATGGCCACGAAGATCACCGCGAACAGCAGGATCGTCTCGTCGAGGTAGTCGCGGATGCCCCGCTCGGCCTGGTCGAGCCGCCCGATGGCGGCCACCCCGGGCATCTCCCAGAGGGCGGCGTTGAGCGCCTCGCGGTGGTTGTCATCCACCAGCAGCCAGGCACCGCTGATCGCCGGCCCCTCGCCCATCAGCGCATTGAGCCGGGGGCGGGTGAGATAGGCGCCTACGCCGAGGGGTTCGTCTACCAGGGCGGCCAGCGGCAGCATCACCTGGCGCCGCCGCCCCTCCATGATCGCCACCTCCAGCTCGTCCCCCACCCGGGCATCGAGGGAGTCGGCCAGGTGGCGGGTCAGCATCAGGCCCTCCTCGGGCAGGCGCTGGGGACGGCCCTGGCCATCCAACACCTGGCGCAGCTGCGGCTCGGGCTCCATGCCCAGCAGGCTGGTGCGCTCCTCGCGATGGCCGTGAATCAGGGTGACCGGCACCCGGCGCCAGGTCTCCACGGCGAGCACCCCGGGCAGGTGGCGCAGCTCGCCGGCGGCCCGGGCCGGGGTCGCCTCGGCGAAGGTGAGCTCCATGTCCATGCGCAGCACTTGGCGATACTGCTGGTCGATCATCGCCTCCACGGCGTCGAGCTGGTAGGCGCCCATCATCAGCAGGCCCGCGGAGAGGGCGATGCCGGCCACCGAGAGGCCGGCCTTGGCCGGGTGTCGGGCGAGGTGGCGCAGGATCATGCGCCCCTCCTGCCCCAGCAAGGCAGCGGGCAGCAGGCGCTCCAGCCAGCTGCGGCGAAAGCGCAGCGGGGCCGGCGGGCGCATCGCCTCGGCGGGCGGTCGGCTGACCGCCTGCCAGACCGCTCGCCAGGTGCCGAGCAGGGTCGCCAGGGCCACCACCGACAGCGACAGCGCCAGCGCCCAGAGCGGCACCCGGAAGGGCATCTCGGGGAAACGGAAGTACTCCCGATAGAGGCTGGCCATGCCGCTGGCCGCCCAGGCCCCCAGGGCCACGCCCAGCGCCCAGCCGAGCAGCACGATCATCCCGGCCAGCAGGCCGAAATGGCGGGCCAGCTCCCCGTCGCGGTAGCCGAAGGCCTTGAGCACGGCGACCTGCTCGCGCTGGGTCTGGATCAGGCGGCCCATCACCACGTGGAGCAGGAAGGCGGAGACCGAGAGGAAGATCGCCGGCAGCACCGTGGCCTGGATGCGCTGCTGGTTGAGCTCCTCGTCGAGGAAGCGGTGGGAGGGCTGGTCGTCGCGGGTCCAGGCGCCAGTGCCACCGTAGCGGGCCAGCGCCAGGTCGAGGGCGTCGATCACCGCCTCGCGTTGCGCCCCGGCCTGCAGGGTCAGGGTCAGCTGGTTGAAGGCGCCCTCCATGCCGTAGGCGTTGGCGAGGGTTCGCTGGTTCATCCAAAGCACGGCGTAGCGGCGGTAGTCGGGCATCAGGTCGGTGGGGGCGACCTGATAGAGGAACTCCGGGCTCAGGGCGATGCCCGCGAGCTGCAGCCGCACCCGGCGGCCGTCGATGATCGCCTCCAGGCTGTCGCCCGGGACCAGCCCATGGGCCTCGGCGAAGGCATCGGAGACCACCGCCTGGTCGTCGCGGCCCGCCTCGGGCAGGCCGCCGGCCACCAGGTGCAGGCGGTTGAGTATCGGCTGACGCCCATCGGGGATCGACTGGGCCAGCCCGCGGATGGGGTCGTCGAAGCCCGACACCGAGAGGCGCATGGCGGCCTGCACCCGGGGCTCGATCAGGTTGACCCCTTCGATCTCCTGCAGCCGGTTCACCACCCCCAGCGGCGCGCGCTTGACGTCGGCGAACACCTCGGCGAAGTGGTGGCTGGCGTAGAAGCGCTCCCGGGCCCCGGAGAGCGCCTCCAGGGTGGTCACCGAGAGGATCAGGGTCATCACCCCGCCGGCGATCACCACGGCGATGGCCAGCGCCTGGCCCTTGAGGCGCCAAACGTCGCGGGCGAGCTTGCGGTCGAGGGCCCTCATGGCGGACTCACCAGCGCAGCTCGCGGGCGGGGCGCCGGCTGGCGTTGACGTGGATCTCGTCGACCCGGCCGTCGCGCAGGCGGATCACCCGGTCGGCCATCTCGCCGATCACCTCGTTGTGGGTGATGATCGCCACCGTGGTGGCGGTCTCGCGGTTGACGGTCTCGAGCACCTCGAGCACGCGGATGCCGGTGCGGAAGTCCAGGGCGCCGGTGGGTTCGTCGCAGAGCAGCAGGTCGGGTTGCTTGGCCACCGCCCGGGCGATGGCCACCCGCTGCTGCTCGCCGCCGGAGAGCTGGGAGGGAAAGTGGTCGAGGCGCTCGCCGAGGCCGACCATGGCCAGCGCCGACTCCGGGCTCATCGGGCGGCGCGCGATCTCGGTGACGATGGCCACGTTCTCCCGGGCGGTGAGGCTGGCGATCAGGTTGTAGAACTGGAACACGAAGCCGACGTGGTGGCGGCGAAAGCGGGTGAGTTCGCGCTGGCTGGCGCGGGTCAGGTCGCGGCTCTGGCCGCGGTGGTCGACGTAGCGCACCTCACCGCCGCTGGCACTGTCGAGGCCGCCGAGGATATTGAGCAGGGTGGACTTGCCGGAGCCCGAGGCGCCCAGCATCACCAGCAGCTCTCCGCGGTAGAGGGCCAGGTCCACGCCGCGCAGGGCCTGGATGGTCACCTCGCCCATCGGGTAGCTGCGCGTCAGCCCGCGGGCCTCGAGGGCCACCGCCTTGTCATCGCCCATGCGCCACCGCTGCCGGAAGGGTTTGCCATGAGTCTAACCGCGGCCGTGGAGGGCCGCCATTGATCGCGGACAAGCCTGGCGGTCCGCGTTGTCAGCGGGTGACCAGGCGCCCCTCGGCATCGATCTCCAGGCGTCGGTTGCGGCCGGCGAACAGGGCGAACAGGCCAGCCAGGGCGCAGACCGACATCAGCACGATGGTGATGGTGGCAAGGCCCAGATCGAGCTGCAGCATGACCCCTACACCCAGCGGCCCCAGGGCGGCCAGAGTATAGCCGCCGCCCTGGGCCAGGCCGGAGAGCTTGCCGGCCAGCCGGGAGTTGCCTGAGCGCAGCACGATCAGCGTGAGCGCCATGCTGAAGCCGCCTCCCTGGCCGAAGCCCAGCAGCACCACGCCGAGCCAGCGCAGCGCCACCGGCCCCTGCAGCAGCAGCCAGAAGCCCGCGGCAATCAGGGCCAGCACGGTGAGCAGCGCTGGGCGCTGGTCGCGCCCCAGTCGGGCCAGCCAGGGGGCGGCCAGGGCCGCCGGTAGCTGCGCCATCACCGAAGCGCCCATCATCCAGCCGGCCTCGGCCTCGCCGTAGCCTCGGGCGACCAGCAGGGTCGGCAGCCAGCCGAAGACGATATAGGCCAGTGATGACTGCAGCCCCATGAAGAGCATCACCTGCCAGGCCAGGGGCTGGCCGAGCACGGCGCGCATGGAGCCGCTGCCTCCGGGCAGGGCGGTTTCATCCCGGCGTGGCGCCAGCAGCAGCCAGGCCGCCAGGGCCAGAACGGCGAGCGCCGCCCAGCTGGCCAGACCCAGGTGCCAGCCGCCCAGCCACTCGGTTAACGGAATGGCGAGCCCCGCGCCCAGGGCGCCCCCCAGGCACAGCGCCATGGTGTAGACGCCGGTCATCAGGTCGGCGCCGGCGGGCAGCTCGCGCTTGACCAGGGCGGGCAGCAGGGTGCCGGCCACGCCGATGGCGGCGCCCACCATCAGGGTGCCGAGGAAGAGGGTCGCGATCAGGGGAATGCCGCGCAGCGCGAGCCCGCCGGCCAGCAGCGCGAGGCCGGCGGCCAGGGCCCGCTCCGGGCCCAGCCGCTTGGCCAGCCAGGGGGCCAGGGGTGCGAAGAGCCCCAGGCAGAGCACCGGCAGGGTGGTGAGCGCGCCGATGGCGAGCGGCGAGAGGCCGGTATCCTGCTGGATGCGGGTGAGCACCGGGGCGAGGCTTGAGAGGGCGGGGCGCAGGTTGAGCCCCACCAGCACCATCAGGCCGATGAAGACCAGCAGCAGGCGGCGGTTCGGTCGGGGGGAATGGGGATCCGTGGGCTCCGGCATCGCGGACATCGGCGTTGACTCGTCGGGTGAAGGGCCAAATAGATTAGCATGGTAAGCTCCATGGCCCCATGTCGGTAGGCCGCTCCCTCGGCTACCCCTCCCGGCCACCCTGACCTCGCACGGACTGTCACACGGAACCCTGCCATGACGCGCCCCCTGAGCCACTGGCTACTGCTGGTCACCCTCTCCCTGCTGTGGGGCAGCTCCTTTGCCCTGACCCGGATCGCGGTGGCCGAGCTGGACCCGGCCATGCTGGTGGTGGGGCGCAACCTGCTGGCCAGCCTGGTGCTGCTCGGGTTGGTGCTGCTGCTGGGGCGCGCCTGGCCCCGCGGCGGGCGGCTGTGGGGCTTCATGCTGGCCATCGCCGTGGTGGGCAACATGACCCCCTTCCTGCTGATCAGTTGGGGTCAGCAGCGCATCGACAGCGGGCTGGCCGGCATCCTGATGGCGATCATGCCGCTCATGACCCTGGTGCTGGCGCACTGCCTGGTGGCGGGGGAGCGCATGACCTCCGCCCGGCTCACGGGCTTCGTGATCGGCTTCGCCGGCATCCTGGCGCTGGTGGGGCCCGCCGCGCTGCGTGAGCTGGGCGGACAGGGCGAGACCCTGCTGGCGCAGCTGGCGGTGCTGCTGGCCGCCTGCTGCTACGCGATCAACACCATCATCGCTCGCCACAAGCCGGCCAGCGACGCCTGGTCGACCTCGGCACTGGTGCTGGGGATGGCCTGCCTGCTCACCCTGCCGCTGGCCCTCTTGCCTGCAGAGTCCGCCTGGCCCATGGGGCTCTCCAGCGGTGCGCTGTGGGCCGTGGTGGTGCTGGGCGTACTCTGCACGGCGCTGGGCAGCGTGGTCTACTTCACCCTGGTGGCGGCCGCGGGCCCCACCTTCCTTTCGCTGATCAACTACCTGATCCCGCTCTGGGCGGTGGCCATCGGCCTGCTCTTCCTGGGGGAGCGCCCCGAGTGGAACCACCTGCTGGCGCTGGGGATGATCCTGCTGGGCGTGGGCGTTTCCCAGCGCCGCTAGGGGAGGGGGCTCGGCATTAGACGAAAACGACACGACCGCCTTGCGGCGGCCGTGTCGTGAGTCGGGCGTTCGGTGTTCCGGGGCGGGCAGGGATCAGTCGCGGTCGCGGCGCCATTCGCGCCCGGCCTTCGGGCGCATGCCATCCTTGCGGTCGTGCTCCCGCCCTGCCAGCAGGGGGTGATCCTCGTTGGCATTCTCGGGCCGGAACACCACCTGGCCCGGCGGCTGGTGCGTCCCCTGGGCGACCCGCTGGCGAATACCGGAGACGTCCTCGGCGCTGATCAGGGCGCCGGTGGGGTCCGGTTGGGCGACGAGAGGGCCCTGGTAGGTCCAGCAGCGCTGGGGCACCTGGGCCAGTCCCCAGTCTCGCCCCTGCCAGCGGGCCTGGCTGTCCGGGAGCAGCTCGAGCTGCTCCACGGGCACCAGTGCCTGGAAGAGCCTGGCGTTGAGTACCATGCCGCCGGTCGCCATCTTCACGGCGCCGGCGTAGTGGCCCTCCTCGAGGGTCGCCAGCACCGCCTTGCGGCTGGGTTTGGCCTCTAGGGTGGCGCGGCCACACAGGTGGAGCAGGTCGGCATCGAGCTGCTTGATCACCCAGACCTCGATGGGCGTCTTGCCCAACAGTCGCTTCAGCATGGTCGTCAGGTTTCAGGGATCCAAAGGGAGCCTACACTCGCATATTCAAATCGACTATTCCAGCAGCCCCGACAAGCCCTCTCAGGCCTGCCGGCGACCGCTGCCACCGCCGCCACCGCGACGCCGGCGCGGCGCCTGGGACTGCTCGTCGCGGCCGCGCTGGCCCTGGCCGTTGCCACGCCCCTGACCGTTGCCGCGGCCCTGGCCGCGACCGCCGCCGCCACGATTGCGACCGTTCTCGATCGGCTCGGGCTTGGCGTTGGGGTCGGGCTCGAAGCCGGGCTCGATGCGCTTCTCGAGATCGCGCTTGATCAGGCGCTCGATGCCCTTGAGCAGGCCGTGCTCGTCGACGCAGACCAGCGAAACCGCCTGGCCCTCGCTGCCGGCGCGCCCGGTGCGGCCGATGCGGTGCACATAGTCCTCGGCCACGTTGGGCAGCTCGAAGTTGACCACGTGGGGCAGCTCGCTGATGTCGAGGCCGCGGGCGGCGATATCGGTGGCCACCAGCACCTGCAGGTCGCCGCTCTTGAAGGCGGAGAGCGCCTTGGTGCGCGCCGACTGGCTCTTGTTGCCATGGATCGCCATGGCCGGGATCTCCTGCTTGGAGAGCTGCTCGGCCAGGCGGTTGGCGCCGTGCTTGGTGCGGGTGAAGACCAGTACCTGGTGCCAGTTGTGCTGGCTGATCAGGTGGGCCAGCAGCTCGCGCTTCTTCTCTCGGTCCACGCGGTAGATCGCCTGATCGACGGTCTCGGCGGTGGTGTTGCGACGCGCCACCTCGATCATCGCCGGGCGGTCCAGCAGCTTGTTGGCGAGCGCCTGGATCTCGTCGGAGAAGGTGGCCGAGAAGAGCAGGTTCTGGCGCTTCGGGGGCAGCACTTTCAGGATCTTCTTGATGTCGTGGATGAAGCCCATGTCGAGCATGCGGTCGGCTTCATCGAGCACCAGGATCTCCACCTTGGTGAGGTCCACGTGCTTCTGCTGCTGGAGGTCGAGCAGGCGACCCGGGGTGGCGACGAGGACATCGAGCCCGGGGCGGATGGCATCCACCTGGGGCTGCTGGCCCACGCCACCGAAGATCACGTGGCTCTTGAGGGTCAGGTGGCGGCCGTAGTCGGCCACGCTCTCGCCCACCTGGGCGGCCAGCTCGCGGGTCGGGGTGAGCACCAGGGCGCGCACCTCGCGGCGGCCGGGGCGCGGGCCATCGGCCAGGCGCTGGAGCATCGGCAGGGTGAAGCCGGCGGTCTTGCCAGTACCGGTCTGGGCGCTGGCCAGCAGGTCGCCGCCCTCGAGTACGGCAGGAATCGCCTGGCGCTGGATCGGGGTCGGAACGGTGTAGCCCTGTGCCTCTACGGCACGCAGCAGTTCGGCACGCAGGCCGAGGTCGGAAAAGGTCATGCGGTCTCCGCAGAAACGCCTCGGCCGCGCCACGCAACGTCGCGTGGCCAGTCCCGGGCCGGGGCGTGAGAAATTCGGGTAGGCGCGGCAGGAGGGACTCGATGGTTGCCGCGTGGCCGCATTATGCCAGATCGAAGCGGCCGGCGCAGCTACTTCCCGTCCGCGTCCGCTGCGAGGCTTGTGCGGATGCGGGCCAGGGTGGCGGCGTTGAGGCCGGTGATCTCGTCGAGGCCCTCGGCGCCGAGCTCGCGCAGCTGGTCGAGGTCGCTGATGCCGTGGGCGAACAGGCGCCGGGCCGTGACCGGGCCGATGCCGTCCAGGGCGGTCAGCCCGCGGGCATGGCGGTTGAGGAAGGCCTCGTGGGCGTCCTCGTCGAGGCCGTCGCAGGCGCCATCCTGGTAGAGCTGACACGCCAGGCGGTCGACCCCGCGCCGCACGTCGGCAAGCATCGGCAGCGCCACGAAGTCATGCTGTGCGGCCAGGGCGTCGAGCTCGGCCAGCGCCCGGTCGGCGACCCCGAGCTCCGCCAGGGCCTCCTGGCCGTGGGTGTCGCTGGCCAGGGCGATCAGCAGGGCGCGGCGGGCGCGCCGGGCCATATCGCGCAGCTCGAGGGCGATGGCATGGCGGAACTCGCGTTCGGCGAGCTCCCGGGTCAGGTCGTCGTGCATGGTGTCGTCCCTGTCGGTGAAAAATGCCCCTGAGGGCCTCAGATGACCATAGCCCAGCGCCGGGCGCTCTGCCTGCGGCACTCAGCGTGCGCGGCGCACCGCCTCGGCGAGCTGGTCGGCCGCGCTGTCCCAGCCGCGGCCCAGGGCGCGGACCAGTGCCGGGTAGCCGTCGTCGTCGAGCTCGGTCTCCACCTGCAGGGGCGCCATGGCCAGCAGGCGCCCCTCGGCGTCGCGCAGCTGCCACTGGCCGCCGATCACCGCCAGGCCGTCGTGGCGACCCTGGAAGCGGTCGAGCTCCAGGCGCAGGCTGAGGGCGCCGGGTTCGCGCACGCCGGCCTCGTCCAGCATCACCCGGGTATCGGGCAGCCGGGCGGCCAGGCGCAGGCGCAGGCGGCGCTCGAGCTGGCGGCCCAGGGCCTCGGCCCACTGATGGCCGCGGGCCTCCACCAGGGTAATGTCATCCACCTGCATCACCAGGCCGTCCACGTCCAGATAGTGGGCCAGACGCGGCGGGCGCAGCAGCAGCAGGTGAGTCGCCTCGGCGCCGGCCGCCGAGCCTGCCGCCTCGGGCAGGGTATAGCGCGCAGGCTGGGGGCTCGAGCTGGCGCAGCCGGCGAGCCCCGCCGTCACCGTAAGGGCCGCCAGGGCGGCCAGCATCCATCGCCTCGTCATCGTCTCGTCTCCTTGTCGAGGGGCGTCTTGTGCCGACAGTCGCCGTCAGTCGCCATCGCTGTCACCGCGGGGCCCGAGGCATGGGGTCCTCGGTCTCCAGGCTGTCGAAGAGCAGGGCGCGGGGGTTGTCGGAGAGGGTGCGTGCCACCGGTTGGAGGTCCCGCATCAGTCGCTCCAGGCGCTCCACGGCGCCGGTCAGCTCCTGATAGGCGCTGGAGCCAGGCGACACCCCCTGCAGGGTCTCGCGCAGCTCCACCAGGGTGGCGTTGAGGTTGGCCGGTACCTCCCGGGTGCCCGGATCCGCCAGCAGGGCGTTGAGCGAGGCGGAGAGCTCGCGCACCTCGCCCAGCATCGCCTCGGAGGCGGCCAGGTTGCGGTCGAGGCCGGCCAGCAGCGGTTCCACCTCCAGGTCGTTGAGCTTGGCCAGCAGCTCGGTGACCTGCGCCTCGATCAGCGCAAAGCCGCCGGCGACCGTGGGGAAGACCGTCTTGTCGGCGAAGGTCTCGGCCACGTGCTGACCGGCCAGGTCGCTGTTGAAGTTGAGGTCGACGAACAGCGCCCCGGTGAGCAGGTTGCCGCTCTTCAGGCTGGCGCGCAGCCCCACGCCGAACAGGCGGTCGAAGCGTTCGCGCCATTCGGAGAGCACGACGTCCTGATTCTCGATGCCCAGTCGCTGCGGCTCGATGCGGATCAGCACCGGAATGGAGAAGCCGGTGCGGCCCTCGGGCTGGGGGGCGTTGAAGTTCCAGGGGACCGCCGCCACGGTGCCGACCCGCACGCCGCGGAACTCCACGGGGGCACCGCGGGTGAGGCCGCGCACCGAGTCGTCCACCAGCAGCACGTACTCCAGGTAGCGGTTGAAGGTGCCCTGGCGGGCGCTGTCCTCGTCGGGGTAGAGGTTGAAGGTGACGTCGGGTTCCACCGGGCCGCCCAGCGGCAGGTCCTCGGGCACGCCGAAGGTGACGCCGCCGCCCAGCAGTGTCTCGAAGGACTCCACGTTGACCCGGAAGCCCTCGGAGTCGAGGCGCAGGTCGATGCCGCTGGCCGACCAGAAGCGGGTGCTGTCGGTGACCAGGGTGTCGTAGGGCGCCTCGATAAACACTCGGTGCTGCATGCGCCGGGTCTGGGCATCGAAGAGGGCGTCCTCAACGCGGCCCACGGTATAGCCCTGGTAGGTGACCGGGTCCCCGACCCGGAGCGAGTTGCCGAGCTGGCTGACCAGGTTGATGCGCAGGCCGGCCGCCCCCGCCGGGGCCACCGGCGGCTGGTCGCTGACCTGGAACTCCCGGGAGGCGGTCTCGCTGCTGCCCGGCTCGAGCTGGATGAAGGCGCCGGAGAGCACCGTGCCCAGGCCGCTGATCCCCTCGCGGCCCACCCGGGGCTTGACCACCCAGAAGCGACTGTCCTCGACCAGCATGGCGTCGGTGTCGGGGCTCATGCGGGCGGTGATCACCGCCGTCGACAGGTCCTCGGAGAGCTGCACCCGCTCCACGCGGCCCACCTGGACGTTGCGGGTCTTGATCAGGGTGCTGCCGGCCTCGATCCCCTCGGCGTTGGCCATCACCAGGGTCACCTGAGGGCCGCGGCTGCGGTAGTTGTCATAGACCAGCCACAGGCCGATCAGGATGGCCACGATGGGCACGATCCAGATCGGTGAGAAGCGGGCCTGGGGAGAGGGCTTGGCCCGATGCAGGTCCTGGTCCGGCGCGGCCTCGCCGCTGGGGGTATCGCTCATCCGGTGTTTCCTTGTTAATCCTGGCGGGTAACGGGGGGCGCCGGCTGCCTGCCCTCTGGAAGTCGCCGGCGGTCATCGCGGGGCAGCGGGGCATCCCAGAGCAGCCGCGGGTCGAAGGTCATGGCCGCCAGCATGGTGATCACCACCACGGCACCGAAGGCCAGGGCGGCGGGCCCCGGGGTGATCGACATCAGCGATCCGGCACGGATCAGCGCCACCAGGATCGCCACCACGAAGATATCGATCATCGACCAGCGGCCGATGAACTCGGTGAGCCGGTAGAGCCGGGTACGCACGGCGGCATTGAGCTCGCTGCTGCGGCTCACCACCAGGCAGAGCCAGGCCAGCGCCACCAGCTTACCCACCGGCACGATGACGCTGGCGATGAAGATCACCGCGGCCACCGGCCAGGAGCCTAACTGGACCAGCTCCACCACGCCGCCGATGATGGTCGAGGGGCTCGTGTGGCCGAGGCTGGTGGTGGTCATGATCGGGTAGACGTTGGCGGGAATGTACATCACCGTGGCGGCGGCGAGCAGGGCCCAGGTGCGCTGCAGGCTGTGGGGCAGCCGGGCGCGCAGGCGGTCGCCGCAGCGTCGGCAGCGACCGCGCCCTCGTTCATCCAGGCGACCGATCAGGCCGCAGGTGTTGCAGCCGGCCAGTCCCTGGGGAGCCGCGGTCTCGCCGGTGCGGGTGCCCTCCGGGGCCCGGGGCTCGCCGGCCAGGGAGAACCACATCCAGTCGGCGTCGATGGACTGGGTGGTGAAGAGCAGCAGCAGGGCGAAGGCGCAGAAGGCCCAGAAGGAGACCCCCAGCTCGATCTGGGCCATGCCGGCGACCTTGATCAGACTGACCAGGGCACCAATGATGAAGACATCGGCCATCATCCAGGGGTTGAGCTGGGCCAGCGAGCGGGCGATGGCGCGGCTGGCGGGCAGCGGGGCGTCGCGCAGCAGACCGAGCTGCAGCCAGATCACCCCCAGCAGGTAGACCGCCGGCAGCACGATGATGGTGAGGATCACCGCGCCGGCCACTACCGGCTGATGAAAGCCGATCAGGGTGGTGGCGGTCTGGGAGAGCTCGATGCGGTTGCCCACGCCGCCCACGCTGAAGCTGATGAAGGGGAACGAGAGTGCCATGGCTAGCGCCAGCAGGGACGCGAGCGCCAGCGCCATGCTGCGCTGGGCCGGGCGCAGGTGGCGCTTGACCAGGGTGTGGCCGCAGCGCGGGCAGTCGGCCTGCTCGCCGCCGCGCAGCGGGGGGAGGGCAACCACCCAGTCGCACTCCTGACAGGCGCGCAGGCGTCGTCGCGCCCGGGATTCGGGCGGCATGCGATCGACCCTCGGGGCCTCGGCGGGCAGCGAGGGCATGCGCTCCAGAAGGCGGAAGGGGCGCTGGGCCAAGGGCGTGGTCACTCCTGGGGGCGGCACGGTGCCGGGGGCTTCACCCGGGGCGGTAGGTGGCCTACACTCTCGGCCCGGGGCGATGGGTCTCGGACAAAAGTGTGACACGTTGACGCAATGCGTACCATAGAGAAACATGCACTCCTGAATGTGGCTGAGGCAACACGATGATCCTTCCTGCAGTAGCGGTGGTGGCAGGCCTGGTCCTGCTGGTGTGGAGCGCCGAGCGCTTCGTCGACGGAGCGGCGGCATCCTCCGCCCGTTTCGGTGTCTCGCCGCTGCTGATCGGCATGCTGGTGATCGGCTTCGGCACCTCGGCGCCCGAGCTCGTGGTCTCGGCGCTGGCGGCGGGCCAGGGCAATCCCGGCCTGGCGCTGGGCAACGCCTACGGCTCCAATATCGCCAACATCGGCCTGATCCTCGGTCTGGTGGCGTTGATCTCGCCCCTGGCGGTGCATTCCACCGTGGTGCGTCGCGAGCTGCCCATTCTGGGCGCGGCGACCCTGCTCTCGGCGCTGCTCATGTGGGGCGGCGTGGTGGGGCGCCTGGAGGGCGCGCTTCTGCTGGCGCTGCTGGCGCTCTTCATCGGCGCCAGCATCTTCCGTGCGCGCCGCGATGGCGCCGACCCCCTGGGTGCCGATACCGAGGAGAGCCTGGCGGAACACCCGATGTCGCTTCGCGCCGGCCTCGTCTGGACCGGCATCGGCCTGGTGCTGCTGGTGGTCAGCTCGCGGATCCTGGTGTGGGGAGCGGTGTCCATCGCCCAGGGCCTGGGCGTCAGTGACCTGATCATTGGCCTGACCGTGGTAGCGGTGGGCACCTCCCTGCCCGAGCTTGCCTCCTCCATCAGCGCCCTGCGGCGTCGCGAGCACGACCTGGTGCTCGGCAACGTGGTGGGCTCGAACCTCTTCAACACCCTGGGGGTGGTGGGGCTCGCCGCGGTGATCCACCCCATCCAGGTCGGTGCCGAGGTGCTGCTGCGCGACTGGAGCCTGATGGCGGCCATGACCGTGCTGATGGCGGTCTTCGCCCTCGGCTGGCGCGGCCGGGCGGGGCGCATCAACCGTCTGGAAGGCGGGGTGCTGCTGGCCATGTTCCTCACCTACACGGCCTGGCTGGTGCGTCTGGTGCTGGGCGGAGGGGGGAGCTGAGCGGCGTCTGCGACACTAAGACACACTGACTGGCGTCAACTTTCCGCCCCGTGGCGAGTCCTTAATAGTAGGATAATAACAATGGCGGAATAAGCTTAGTTTTAAAGGTTATCTTCGGCGTTCTCCTGAGGCCGTGCGATACCCCTGCTGCTAGGCTGAAGTCGTCACTGGTGTCCAGGTGGAATGCGTCACGGCGGGCCTGTCAGGGGCGCGCCGGAAGCACAATACGCACCGGAGCGTGCATCCGCATCCCTTGAGACGACTCTGCGTCCATCGCTGTCATGAGGCTTGCGACATGGAACTGGATCCTCTCCTGCTATCACGATTGCAATTCGCCTTCGTGGTCTCCTTCCACGCCATCTTCCCGGTGTTCACCATCGGGCTGGCGTCCTATATTGCGCTACTCAATGGTCTCTTCTACAAGACTCAGAATCCGGCCTGGGATCGCCTGGCCCTGTTCTGGACCAGGATCTTCGCCGTGGTCTTCGGCATGGGGGTCGTGTCGGGCATCGTGATGTCCTTCCAGTTCGGGACCAACTGGAGCAACTTCTCCCAGGCGTCCGCGAACTTCCTGGGGCCGATACTCAGCTATGAGGTGGTGACGGCCTTCTTCCTTGAGGCGGCCTTCCTTGGCGTGCTGCTGTTCGGTCGCGGCAAGGTGCCCCAGGGTGTCCATCTGTTTGCCGCCATCATGGTGGCGATCGGCACCTTCATCTCCTCGTTCTGGATCCTCTCCGCCAACAGCTGGATGCAGACTCCGGCCGGCGTTGAACTGATCGATGGCAGCTTCCATGTGACCTCCTGGATGGCGGCGATCTTCAACCCCTCCTTCTGGTACCGCTTCATGCACATGGGCATGGCGTCCTTCCTGACCGGCGGCTTCGTGGTCGCAGGCGTGAGCGCCTGGTTCCTGCTGCGCGGTCGCGACGTGGAGGCCAACCGCAAGGCGCTCTCCATGTGCCTGTGGCTGCTGCTGGTACTCGCCCCGGCTCAGGCGGTGGTAGGCGACTTCCACGGTCTCAACACCCTGGAGCATCAGCCCACCAAGGTGGCGGCCATGGAGGGCAACTGGGAGACCCGCGGCAATGTTCCGCTGCTGCTGTTCGCCCTGCCGGATCAGGAAGCGCAGACCAACCGCTTCGAGATCGGTATTCCCAGCATGGCCAGTATCATTCTCAAGCACAGCCCCTCCGGCGTGGTGCCGGGCCTCAACGAGGTGGCGCCCGAGGAGCAGCCCCCCGTCGCGCTGGTCTTCTGGGCATTTCGTATCATGGTGGGCCTGGGCTTCCTGATGATCGGTGTGGCCATTGTCGGTGCGGTACTGCGCAAGCGCGGCACCCTCTATAGCAACCCGCTGTTCCTCAAGTCCCTGGTAGGCATGATCGTCACTCCCTTCGTTGCCGTGCTGGCTGGCTGGGTCGTCACCGAGGCGGGCCGGGCGCCCTGGCTGGTCTACGGCATCATGACCCACGCCGAAGGGCTGACACCGTCGCTGACGGGTGGCATGGCGCTGTTCACGCTGATTGGCTACGTGGCGGTCTACGCCGTGGTGTTCTGGGCGGGCATCTACTACATCACCAAGGTGGTGCGTAACGGCATGCTGCCCGAGGGGGAGCAGGAAGAAGTCACCGGCGAAACCGAGCGGCCCGCGCGCCCTCTGTCCGCTGCCCATACTCCCTTTGACGATGCCGACCCGGCGAGGAGCTGACCCATGGAAATGTTTGATCTCTCGCTGATCTGGGCGCTGATCATCGGCTTCGGCGTGATCATGTACGTGATCATGGACGGCTTCGACCTGGGCCTGGGGATTCTCTATCCCTTCGCCCCGGACGAGGAGTCCCGCGATGTGATGATGAACTCCGTGGCCCCGGTATGGGACGGCAACGAGACCTGGCTGGTGCTGGGCGGTGCCGGACTGCTCGGCGCTTTCCCGCTGGTCTACTCGGTGTTCCTGCCGGCGCTCTATATCGGGGTCTTCCTGATGCTGGCCGGCCTGATCTTCAGGGGCGTGGCCTTCGAGTTCCGCTTCAAGTCGCGCAAGAACCGCCGCTGGTGGAACCGTGCCTTCTGCTGGGGCTCCGCGGTAGCCGCCTTCGCCCAGGGCGCCGTGGTGGGCGCCTACATTCAGGGCTTCGCCGTGGAGGACTTCGTCTACGTCGGCGGGGCACTGGACTGGCTGACGCCCTTCACCGTGATGACCGGTCTTGGCCTGATGTGCGGTTATGCGCTGCTTGGCGCCACCTGGCTGATCCTCAAGTCGGAAGGCCATGTGCAGGACTGGGCCTATCGCATTACGCCGATCCTGCTGGCCGCTGTGCTGGCGGTGTTCATGGCCGTGAGCCTGTGGACCCCCTTCGTCAATCCCGACGTCTGGGCACGCTGGTTCTCCAATATCCAGCTGATCTGGATCTTCCCTGCGCTGGCCTTGGCCTGTGCCTTTCTGGTGTATCGCAGCGTGCAGAAGCGCGGCGAGGCGCTGCCCTTCCTGGCCACCCTGGGCATCTTCATCTTCACCTACCTGGGGCTGATCGTCAGCAAGTGGCCAGTGATCGTGCCGCCCAACTACACCATCTGGGATGCGGCCTCGGCCCCGGAGTCGCAGCTCTTCCTGCTGATCGGGGTGCTCTTCGTGATTCCCATCGTGCTGGCCTATACCGCCTGGACCTACTGGGTCTTCCGCGGCAAGGTCAAGGTGGGTGAGGGCTACCACTGAACCATGGCCAAGTCTGAGGTCGACGGCGGCGGACGCGATGTCCGCCGCTGGCTCAATGCGCTCGCCGCCCGGGAGCGGCGCCGCCTGGGCCTGGCGGTGGCCGCCGGGGTCATCGCGACCCTGGCGACCCTGGGGCAGCTGGCCCTGCTGGCGCGGGTGATCAGCCAGCTGCTGGTGGAGCAGGCGGCCCCGGCGTCGCAGCTGCCGGCCGTGGCCGCCATGGCGGGCCTGCTGCTGCTGCGGGCCCTCGCGCTCTACGGCCAGGAGCAACTGGGCCAGGCGGCCAGCCTCGCGATCCGCTCCCGGGTGCGCGGCGAGCTGCTCGATCACCTGGCGCGGCTCGGGCCGGGCTGGCTCGCCGGGCGTCACTCCGCGGCGCTGGCCAGCCAGCTGGTGGAGCAGGTCGAGGCGCTGGATGGCTATGTCGCCCGCTTTCGTCCGGCGCTTGTGCTCTCGGTGGTGAGCCCGCTTCTTGTGCTCGCGGTGGCGCTTGCGCTGGACTGGCTGGCGGCGCTCTTTCTGCTGCTGGCGGCCCCGCTGATCCCGCTATTCATGGCGCTGGTGGGGATGGGGGCCGAGCGCCTCAATCGCGAACAGTTCGAGGCGGTGGCCCGGCTCTCGGGGCACTTCATCGACCGGGTGCGAGCCATCACCACCCTGCAGCTGTTCGGCCGGGCGCAGGGGGCGACCGCCGAGGTCCATGCCGCCGCCGACGACTACCGCCGGCGCAGCATGCGCACCCTGCGCGTCGCCTTCCTCTCCTCGGCGGTGCTGGAGTTCTTCGCCTCGGTCGCTATCGCCGTGGTGGCCATCTACGTGGGCTTCGGGCTGCTCGGGTACATCACCTACGGGCCCTCTCCCGAACTCACCCTGTTCAGCGGCTTGCTGGTGCTGCTGCTGGCGCCGGAGTTCTTCCAGCCGCTGCGCACCCTGGCCCAGCACTACCACGATCGGGCGTCCGCCCTGGGGGCCGCCGATGGCCTGCTCGCGATCCTCGAGGCGGACACTGACCCGCAGCGCGGCGTTGCGCCGCCCTTGCCGCGATCGCCCGACGCCCTGCTGGAGCTCGACGGCGCAGGCGTGATCCGACCCGGCCGTGGCCGGGTGCTTGGCCCGGTCGACCTGCGTCTGGCAGCGGGCGAGGTGGTGGCGCTGACTGGCCCCTCAGGGGCCGGCAAGTCGACCCTGCTGCAGCTGCTGGCCGGGTTCGTCGGCCCGGAGGCCGGCGCGCGGCGCCTGGCCGCCGGCACGCCCTTCGCCTGGATGGATCAGCGGCCCCTGCTGATTCAGGGCAGTTTGGCCGATAACCTCCACCTCGCCGCCCCCGGGGCCTCGAGGGAGGCGATGCAGTCGGCGCTGGCCAGGGCCGGGCTGGGGGAGCTCGTCGAGGCGTTGCCCGGGGGGCTCGACGCTCCCATCGGCGAGCGCGGTGTCGGGCTCTCCGGCGGCCAGGCCCAGCGCCTGGCGCTGGCTCGGGTGTTCCTCTCCGGTGCCCCCCTGGTGCTGCTGGATGAGCCCACGGCGAGCCTGGATACCGAGACCGAAGCCCGGGTGATCGTGGCGCTCGAGGCCCTGGCTCGGGAGGGCCGCACCCTGGTCATCGCCACCCACCACCCGGCGCTGATCGCCATGGCCAGCCGGCGCCTGGCGGTCGAGGCGGGCCGCGTCACGGAGGTATCCCATGGCTGATCCCCGACCCGCGGGCATACCGCTTTCGGCCCTGCGCCCCTGGCTCAAGCTTCTCGACCGCCGCCGCGGGCGGCTGTGGGCCGGCGCCGCCCTGATGGCGCTGACCCTGGCCTCGGCCATCGGCCTGCTGGCGCTCTCCGGCTGGTTCATCACCGCCACCGGCCTGACCGGCCTGCTGCTGGCGGCGGGCGTGGCCGCCACCCTCGAGGTCTACGTGCCCGGTGGCGGCATCCGTTTCTTCGCGGTGACCCGCACCGTGGCGCGCTATCTGGAGCGGCTCTACAACCACGACACCGTGCTGCGCCTGCTGGCCGACCTGCGCGCCCGGTTGTTCGGCGCCCTGGCGGGCCTCGACGGCCAGGCCCTGGCGCGCCGCCGGGCCAGCGACTGGCTCAACCGCCTGACGGCCGACATCGACACCCTGGACAGCCTCTACCTGCGCCTGCTCGCCCCGGCCGGCGTCGCGCTGCTGGCGATCCTCGGCCTCTCCGGCTTCCTGGCCGTGTTCGCGCCGCGGGTCGGCCTGGCCTCGGGCGCCCTGCTGCTGGTCGGTTGGCTGTGGTTGACCCTCGCCCAGGCGCGGCTGGGCCTGGCCCCGAGCCGGGCCCAGGTGAGCGAGCTGGAGGCGCTGCGCGGGCGCCTGGTCGAGCAGCTGCAGGGGATGGCGGAGCTCGAGGCCTACGGCAGCCTGACGAGCCACCGCCACGACCTTGCGGCCCTCGAGGCGAGGCTCTACCGCGGACAGCGCCGACTCGGGTTGCTGGCGGCCCTGGGCAACGCCCTGGCCAGCCTGCTGGTGGGGCTCGCCGCGCTGCTGGCGCTGTGGCTGGCCGCCCAGGCCTGGGCGGCGGGCCAGCTCTCCGGGCCGCTGATGGTGATGATGCCGCTCGCCATGCTGGCCATGAGCGAGGCGCTGGCGGCGCTTCCGGCCGCCTTCACCTGGCTGGGCGCCACCCTGGGGGCCGCCGAGCGGCTCAACGAGCTGGAGGCCCGGACAGCACTGGGGCCGCCGGCCGCCGGCGTCGATGCTCCGGCCCTGCGTCCTGTGGAGGGGGCGCCGGCGGTCGAGCTCAAGGGGGTCACCCTGCACTATCCCGATGCCCTGGCGCCGGCCCTGCAGGCGCTGACGCTGACGCTGGCCCCCGGCGAGCGGCTGGCGCTGTGCGGGGCGTCCGGGGCTGGCAAGACCAGCGTGGTGGAGCTGCTGCTGCGCCAGCTGACACCCCAGGCCGGTGCCCTGCGGCTTGGGGGCGTGGTCCTCGCGGACTGGCCAGAGGCGGCGCTGCGCCGGCGGGTCGCCGCCCTGACCCAGCGCATCGATCTGCTCGATGACAGCCTGGCCGCCAACCTGCGCCTGGCCGCCCCCGAGGCCGACGACGATGCCCTGTGGCGCGCGCTGGCCTGGGTGGGTCTCGAGGCCTGGGTCCGAGGCCTTGCCGAGGGGCTCGACACCCGGGTGGGCGAGGGCGGCCAGCGCCTCTCGGGGGGGCAGGCGCGCCGCCTGGCGCTGGCACGCCTACACCTGCGCGACCCGTCGCTGGTGATTCTCGATGAACCCTTCGCGGGCCTGGATGCCGATACCGCCACGGCACTCGCGGCACGGCTCGACGCCTGGCTTGCCGGGCGCAGCGTGCTCTACCTGGTGCACCAGCTCGACGGCGGTCCCTTCCAGCCGCCGGGCATCGATCGGACGCTGACGCTGGTCGAGGGGCAGCTGGCGAGTGAGGGCGCGGGGAGACCGCCACCGGTACCTGGGGCGGGATAGCGGGCGTGGAAACTCAGGCTTTGCGCAGAGTCGGTGTCTATATCAGGATGAGAGCAACGCCCCCGGACGAGACGAGCCATGCATGACTTCCTCAAGCGGCTGCCCAAGGTCGAGCTGCACCTGCACATCGAAGGTTCCCTGGAACCCGAGCTGATGTTCGCCCTCGCCGAGCGCAACGGCGTCGCGCTGCCCTACGCCTCGGTGGAGGAGGCCCGGGCTGCCTATGACTTCACCGACCTGCAGTCCTTCCTCGACCTCTACTACCAGGGCATGAGCGTGCTGCGCACCGCCGAGGACTTCCACGACCTGGCCATGGACTACTTCCGGCGCGCCCACGCCGAGGGGGTGGTGCATGTGGAGATGCACTTCGACCCCCAGGCCCACCGGGTGCGCGGCATCGAGCTGCCCGTGGTGATGGAAGGGCTCTCCCTGGCCCGGCGCCATGCCGAGCGGGAGCTGGGCCTCTCCACGGCGATGATCATGGCCTTCCTGCGCGACCGCGATGCCAGCGAGGCGATGGCGGTGCTGGAAGAGGCCGCCCCTTACTGGGAGATGCTCGATGCCGTGGGTCTGGACAGCGCCGAGCGCGGCAACCCGCCCTCGAAGTTCACCGAGGTGTTCGAGCGGGCGGCGCGGCTGGGGATTCCGCGAGTGGCGCATGCCGGGGAGGAGGGGCCGCCCGAGTACATCCGCGAGGCACTGGATCTGCTCGACGTCTGCCGCATCGACCACGGGGTGCGCTGCCTGGAGGACCCCGAGCTGGTGGCGCGGCTGCGCGACGAGGGCGTGGTGCTCACCGTCTGCCCGCTCTCCAACGTGCGTCTCAAGGTGGTGGAGCGACTCGAGGCGCATCCGCTGCCGCAGCTGCTGGAGGCAGGCTTGAGGATCACCCTCAACTCCGACGACCCGGCCTACTTCGGCGGCGGGATGCTCGACAACTACCTGGCCTGCCAGCGCGCCTTCGGCTGGGACGAGGCCACCTTCATCCAACTGGCGGGCACCGCCATCGAGGCCGCCTTCGTCAGCGACCAGCGCCGTCTGGCGCTCCGTCGCCGGCTCGCCGATAGCGTGTGACGCCATTCGGGGCCCACAACGAACCGCCCCCCGGCGAGCCGGGGGGCGGTGCTGTCATGCTCCTGCGGTCAGGCGCTGTGGTTACGGCAGGGCCGGTATCTCGAGGGCGGGCATCTCGCCGGTCAGGGTGTGCAGGAAGGCTGTGATGTCGGCGATGGTCTGCTCCTCGAACTCGCGACCCAACATCTCGCTGCCCATGATGGCCACGGCCTCCTCCAGGGTCTCGGTGGCGCCGTTGTTCATGTAGGGGTAGGTCACGCCCACATTGCGCAGGGTCGGGGTGCGGAAGCGGTACATGTCCGCCTCGTTGCCGGTGACCTCGTAGCGGCCCACGTCGGTAGAGCCCGGCACCTGGATGCGGTGGAAGTTGCTGTCGGTCAGCGCCGGGCCGCTGTGGCAGGCGATGCAGCCGTTGTCCACGAAGGCCACCATGCCGTCCTTCTCCTGCTGGTTCAGGGCGCCGATGTCGCCGCGCAGGTAGCGGTCGAAGGGGGAGTTCGGGGTGTTCAGGGTGCGCTGGAAGCTGGCGAGTGCCTGGGCCAGGTTGTCGGCGTTGATCGGATCATCGTCGCCCGGGAAGGCTTCGGCGAACTTCTCCTGGTAGAGGTCAAACTCGGTCAGACGCTCCAGGGCGCTGTCCAGGTCCATGGCCATCTCGACGTCGGCCTCGATGGGGCCGAGGGCCTGGCCTTCCAGATCGGGCTCGCGGCCATCCCAGAACTGGGAGCCCAGGAAGCCGGAGTTCAGCACGGTGGGGGTGTTGCGCTCACCGATCTGGCCGTCATGGCCGGTGGCGCGGGGAATGCGGTCCGCCCAGCCCAGCGCCGGGTTGTGGCAGGTGGCACAGCTGATCACGCCGCTGGAGGAGATCCGCGGCTCGAAGAACAGGAACTTGCCGAGCTCGACCTTCTCCGGAGTCAGTGAGTTAGCGGCCGGAATCGGCGGGAAGTGGGGCAGCGGTTCGAAGCGGTTGCGGTAGTCGCCGAGACCGTCGTCGGCCATGGCCGGTGCGGCGATGGCGATAGCGGAGCCCATGGCGATGGCCGAGGCCAGCAGGCGTTGTTTGATCATGGTCGTTCCCCTCGTGGTGATGAGCCGGGTCAGTCGCATTGGCTAACTTGCGCTTAACCTTCTGTAGGCACAGTGCGTTACTGCATCTCGCTAATCAACCCAGTAAAACCGTCGGAAAACGACCAACCTTGAGCCACGTCAAGTTTTGACAATGGTTCACCTTGCTGGCTGGACGCCTCCCGGCTTTTTCGGGAAGCTGTGAGCTTTCTCGACCCTGCGGAGGAGGTCACCGGCCATGACCCGCTATCGCTATCCCGCCATTCCCGAGTCCGAGGTGACGCCCCGCGAGCTCTTCGAGCGGAGGCGCCGCTTTCTCAAGGGCACGCTCCGGGGCGGGGCGGCCCTGGGCGCGGCCGCCCTGGCCCCGGGGTTGCTGTTCTCGCCTGCCGCCCACGCCTGGCGCGAGGGACTCGAAGCGCGCCTCGAGGGAGAGCTGCCGAGCCAGGCGCTCGCCGGCGATGAGTCGCTGACCGAGTTCCGCGACGCCACCACCTACAACAACTTCTACGAGTTCGGCACCCGCAAGAGCGACCCGGAGGTCTACGCCCACCGGCTTGTCACCGATCCCTGGTCGGTCACCATCGAGGGCGAGGTGGAGAAGCCCGGCACCTTCGCCCTGGAGGATATCCTCGCCGACCAGAAGCTGGAGGAGCGCATCTACCGGCTGCGCTGCGTGGAGGCCTGGTCCATGGTAATTCCCTGGATCGGCTTCCCGCTGGCCGAGCTGCTCAAGCGCCATGCGCCCACCTCGCGGGCGAAGTACGTGGTCTTCGAGTCGATCCTCGACCCCGACAACCTGCGCGGTCAGCGCCGCTCCATCATCGAGTGGCCCTACCGGGAGGCGCTGGGCATCGACGAGGCGATGCACCCGCTGACGCTGATGGCGGTGGGCATGTACGGCGAGGTGATGCCCAACCAGAACGGTGCGCCGATCCGGCTGGTGGTGCCTTGGAAGTACGGCTTCAAGAGCATCAAGTCGGTGGTGAAGATACGCCTGGTGGAGGAGCAGCCCACCACCTCCTGGATCGACCAGAACCCGGAAGAGTACGGCTTCTACGCCAATGTGAATCCCGAGGTGGACCATCCACGCTGGTCCCAGGCCCGCGAACGGCGCATCGGCGAGAGCGGTCGCCGAGAGACGCTGATGTTCAACGGTTACGCCGACGAGGTCGCCGAGCTCTACGCCGGCATGGACCTGAACAAGTACTTCTGACTCCAGGGAAACCCGATGCTGGATGCGTCACAGCGAATCCTCGCCTTCCGCCTGCTGGTGCTGGCCGTCGGTACCTTGCCCGCGGTGTGGCTGGCCTGGCAGTGGTTCTTCGGCGACCTGGGGGCGGTGCCCGCCGAGGCGGTGGTCCACTTCACCGGCCGCACCGGCCTGACCCTGCTGGTGGCGACCATCGCCTTCAGCCCGGCCTTTCGCTTCACCGGCTGGATCGGCTTCATGATCGCCCGCCGGCAGATCGGCCTGTGGGCCTTCGTCTGGCTGGTGGCTCACATGCTGGCCTGGATGGGCCTCGACCAGTACTGGGACTGGCCCTGGATCCGTCGCGAGATGGTAGAGCTGCCCTACATCCGCTATGGCGTCGCGGCGCTGTTGCTGCTGGTGCCGCTGGCCCTTACCTCCTTCCGCCGCGTGCAGAAG
This sequence comes from Halomonas sp. A11-A, assembly GCF_003182195.1. Lineage (GTDB taxonomy): Bacteria > Pseudomonadota > Gammaproteobacteria > Pseudomonadales > Halomonadaceae > Halomonas > Halomonas alkalicola. The sequence continues at coordinate 687 of NZ_QGTM01000022.1, read as the reverse complement.
GCCATGGGCTACACTGCCTGGCACTGGCTCCACCGCCTGGTCTATGTCTCCGCGGCCCTGGGGGTGGTGCACCTATGGGTCCTCACCCGCGCCGACTACCGGATGGCCACCGGCTTCGCGCTGGCGGTGGCCGCCCTGGCGCTGTTCCGGGTGGTGGATGCGTTGATCGGGAGACGATCACAATGAACAGTCATAGTCGCTGGGGAGTGGGGCTTTGCTCGGTGCTGATGCTGTCCGGGGCCGCCTTCGCCGAGAAGAATGACGAGGCGATGATCGACCTGGCCTGGGAGAGCGGCTGCTTCAACTGCCACGACCTGGACAAGCCCCTGCGGGGGCCGGCCTGGCGCGACGTGGCCGAGCGCTATCGGGACGACGACGAGGCGCTCTCGCGTCTGGTGGTCACGGTGCGCGACGGCGGCAGCGGCAACTGGGGCGAGGAGCGCATGACCCCCAACCGCCGCGTCGCCGAGGAGGAGATCGAGCGCCTGGTGAGCTGGCTGCTCAGCCTCGACGCCCGCGAGGACTAGGAGCCCCGCCTCGACCCCGCCGGGAGCGGGAGCGGGGGCGAGGCCACGGCCTGTCGTGTGTCGGCCTAGCCCGGATTTCTCATAGTGCTCCAACAACCTTCGCAGACCAAGCCTGGTAGTGCCAGATCCGAGTGGTCATGGTCGAAGTTGGCGATTATTT
>NZ_QGTM01000021.1 GCF_003182195.1 Halomonas sp. A11-A | reverse complement strand
CAACCACTTGCAGGATCTACACGAGGTACATGACATGCTGGCCGAACGCATCAAGAAATGGCCCGAACGGTGGATCGAGGAAGGGCGCCAGGAAGGGCGCCAGGAAGCGCTGCATGAAGCTGAGGCGCGTGTTCTGGAGACCAAGCGCGAGACCGCCCGTAACCTGATCAAGCTAGGCGTCTTGAACGACGAACAGATCGCCCAGGCCACTGGGTTGATGGTGGAGGACGTGGTACGCCTGCGTGCCGAGAGCCGGCACTGAGCCCCGGTCCCTTGCGAGAGCGCCCAGCGCCGCCCCGTGCGGCGCGTTATGCCGCTGGCTGATCCATTCCCGCCTCAAGGTGTCAGCGCCGCCCTGGGGCCTTCCGGTGGCGTGTCGCTGCCCTCTGCCACCCCACACCCCGTACACCTCACCTCCAGCACACCGGCCCGTCGCCGCGCCTGCATCACCCCCTGGCGACAGGTATCGCAGCCAAAGCCCACCGCCCGCCACGCCTCGCCGATCGTCTGACCTTCCTCGCCATGGTGTAGCCAGTCAGCCACAAAGCCCGGGTCATACAGGCTCACCGGGGCTACGACCGGGGCCGGGAGCTCGTCAGGTAGGGCAGGGCGGTAGCGCACCGCGTAGTGATTGCCCGTCGCCTCCACGTCCATCGCCAGGGGCCGCCCCTCGGCGTCCCGGTACTCCGCGTGCAGGATCGTCTCGTTCATCTCGTGCCACGGCGCGTCATCGCCCGGCTGTCCCGCATGGAGTCGCGCCCCGGGGTAGGCCGCCAGGCCGCGCAGCAACGGCTCCAGCCAGGTCTGCGCCTCGAACAGCGCCCAGCGGATCTCGCCGTCGGGCATCTCCAGCCCCACCCGCCGCAGCCGCAAGGGGGCATAGGTGACTGGCACCTTGCCCTTGCTGTTGCGCCCCTCCTTCGCCTCACGCTCGCGGTTGTAGCAGCTCACACACAGCGCCTGCCCGATCAACCGTCCGCTCTGGCGGCCACAGCGCACGCACAGGGCCCGGGGCCCGCCTGGCCCCTGGATAGCGGCCTGGAGCGCCTCTCGCGTCGCCGACAGGCCCGCGGCATGGACCCGGCCGATGGGGCAGTCACGGCAGGCGCTGTGCCGGCCCCGGGTATCTCCCAGGGCCACGCCGTGGCGCACGCCGCACTCGGTGGGGGAGAGGGTCGCCGACAACCGGTCGCAGACAAAGTGCCGCTGCCCCGGCAGGTGCTCGGGAAAGCCCTCGACGTAGCGAACCGGCTCAGGTGGTGTGGCGTGCCTCGACGTGGTGTGCTTCGACATGTGTCAACCCTCGGCGAGAAAAAATAAACCTCATACGAAACAGTATTTTATCGCATTTCTGGCCACCTCGGATGAAAAAAAGTGTCGGTGCCAGCATGTCGTGACAAAAGACTATAAGGACAGCCAACGAGGCTGATCCCGTGCCACATCGGCACATCGAACCTCACCGACTGCTGAAGGAGCAGATCATGACCCAACTGACCCACACCGCCGACCGTCATACCGCAGCGCACCGCCTTGAGACGGCCTTCATCCCGCTGCCCGGCATTCATCAGGCCGCCCCGCTGTGGGTGCCCGAGGAGGCACTGCCGGAGGCGCAGGAGCGCATCGCCATGGCCACCTATGGCGAGGCCTTTGCGCTGATCGACGTCCTGCGCCGGGTGGGGGTGCGCGATGTCACCCCCGACACCCCCTGGCGCATCGGCGGCTTCTGCTGTGCCTGGCAAAGCGACGACGCCGGTGTCTCGTTGGGCTGGCGTCAACTGCGCCTGCCCGGGTTGAGCGCCTACACCTACCACGACGACACCCAGGCGCCGCGGCTGCACCTGTCGCCCGACGCCGGGGTGATCTACGAGCCCGGCCCGCATGCGCTCGACCCCCAGGCTCCGCGCTGGGTGGCGGTGCAGAGCTTCGAGCAGCTGTGGGACCTGGTGACCCGCCTCTGCCCGCTGCAGGACGGCGCCCTGGAACCGCCCGTCGGCCACTGACCCCGCCTGCCTCCCCGGTCACGACCGGGGAGGCCAAGCGCTCGCATGGCCGAGAAAGCGCGGTATTTTTGCCAATTTCTTCACGCCATAAGTTGTTGATAAATGACGATGTTGAAAGGCAAATCGCTCATTTATGAGCGATAAAATCCAACAATATCAATCGGTTGTAGACATTCTGCTGGCGTCAGGAATATGATAGCTACGGTCAGCCAGCAGTACTGACACGCCAAGGGGAGGCATGAATGAAAGCCAACAACGTGGGGTCACGTATCGTGCGGCTCAAAGACCTGGGGGACTACCTCAGTGTGTCGCACGGCACCGCCCAGCAACTGTTAGGGCAGCCTGGGTTTCCGGGGGTTGTCACCCTGGGGCCACGATCGAAGGGAGTCCTGAAGGAGGAACTGGATGCCTGGCTAAAAACACGACAAGGCTAAAACAACAACGCCCCACCGGACGGTGAGGCGAAGAGAGAGCATTGATGTCATCGATTTGGTGATGCACCCACGTGCGCGCTTGTTTGCCGCAAGCGCCCACCTATCTGTCAGGCCACGACACCTGACATACTCACTAGGAGGTTCAATAAGTGAACCATAACCATGGTAAGTTCGCGCTTCCACACGCGCAAGCCCAATCGCTCAAAAATGAGCATGCCGATACGACCTGTGACGCCCAGGCAACCGACATCCAGGACACGGTGGTCTTGCCCACGTCCACTCCCCCCTGGACCTCAGTGGTGGCCCATTTCGGCTCGTTGGAGGCCCTGTACCGCTACCTCGACCGTCGCCCTGGCCTGGAGCGGCTCAATGACCTCAGCTGGATCGTCGGCGAGGTGCGGGTTAGCCAGGTGCCGATCAGCCCGGAGGAGTGCGTGCGCTTCGGGTTCGACCCCGAGCCTATCGAGGCCGGCTGGAGCCAGTATCGCCTGGGCAGCGTCAGGGGCGGTCCGCTCCTGCATCTCTCGCCGCGCGGCGAGGTGTTTATCGAGTTCATCGACTGGTACGGCCTGGGCATGGACGCGACCATTCCGCTCTACACCTTCGAGCAGCTCAGCGGCATGATCGGCGCGCAGGTAGGACGCGAGGTGGCCGCGGCATGAACGCCTACACCCAACCGCCGGGGGACACCCCGGCGTCATACAGCGCCCAGGACCAGCTTCGCCAGGCGATGGCCGACGAAGGCATCGTCTACGACGACAAGGCCCCGATTGCCGGTGACGGCAAGCTGCGCCGCTTCCATGTGGCCGGTGATCCGCCCGGGGTCAAGAACGGCTGGTACACCTTCCACGACGACGCGCGCCCCGCGGGCCAGTTCGGCTGCAACAAACGCCTCGGCCCGGACGTCAAGGTATCGTTCTCGGCGAAGGGCGTCACACCCCTCTCCCCGGCCGAGCGGGCCGCCCTGGACAAGACCCGCGCCGCGCAGAAGGCCAAGCGCGAGGCCGAGGAAAAAGCTCGCCACCAAGCCGCGGCGACGCGCGCCCAAGCCATGCTGGCCAAGGCCAGGCCCGTCAGCGAGGTGGACGACCACCCCTACCTCAAGCGCAAGGGGCATGCCCCGCTGCGCGCCAGGGTCGGGGCCTACCACATCCTCTACAACGGCGAGCCGCGCCTGGTGGCCGAGGACGCCCTGCTGATCCCCATGGTCGGCGAAGGCAATGAGATCGTCTCGCTGCAGGCCATCTTCCGCGACAGCGACAACATCCTCGCCCGCGACCGGGACTACCTGGCGGGTGGCAAGCGCCAGGGTGCCTGCCTGCCCATGGGACAGCCTCAGCTCCACGACGGCCGCGAGGTCTATGTGGTCTGCGAGGGCTACGCCACCGGCCTGGCCCTGCGCCACGCCACCGGGCACAGCGTGACCGTGGCCTTTGACGCCAATAACCTGATCCACGTTGCCAAGCGCATCGCCCGGGCCAAGCCCGACGCCCTGATCCTCATCGCCGCCGACAACGACCAGTGGACCCTCGAGCCGGTGGCAAACCCCGGACTCCACTACGCCCGACAGGCCGCCGAGGCCGTGGGCGGCCTGGTGGCTTACCCCGACTTCCCGGCCGAGCTGGGCACCCCGGACCCCGCCACCGGCAAGGTCAAGGGACCCACCGACTTCGATGATCTGCGCCGCCGCGAGGGCGACGAGGCGGTCAAGGCCGTGGTGGAGGCCTGCCTGAATGCACTACAGGGCCCCGACAACGGCCCTCAATGCCCCACGCCGGGTGCGGGGGCACCGGGGGTGCCCAGCGTTGAGTTGGAGGGGGGCATGGCCACAGCGGGGCAATGTGAGCACGACATGACTAAGGATGGTGGATCGTTGGAAAGGCGACAGCAGCAACAGGCCGAGAACGCTCGGCTGCAAGAGGCCAGCGACGTGGGGGAAATGGTGCCGACGCACATGACCGTCGATGAGATGTGCGAGAGACTGATCTATATCAGCGAGGGTCCGCAGGTGGCTTACCTCGGCCCCCGCCGGACGCTGTTCCTCTCGGTCAAGGAGCTGGCAGGCCTTACGCTGTCGGCGGCGACGCTACCCTCGGAGGATGCCAAGAGACCGGTGCCCAACGCCCGGCTTTGGCAGGAGGATGCGCGCCGGGTGTCCGTCATGACGCGCACCTTCGCACCCGGACAGGAGATCATCTGCAAGGATCCCAATGGCACGCGAGCGGTCAATACCTGGCGGCCGATCAAGCGCTGGGCGCCCCGGTCCGATATCACCCCTTTTCTGGATCACTTGGCTTACCTACTCCCCGAGCCCGAGGAGCGGGAGGCCTTCCTGGACTGGTTGGCCCACCTCGAACAGAAGCCGGGTGAGCTGCCTCACTATGGCTGGCTGCATATCGCCAAGCACACCGGCTGTGGGCGTAACTGGCTGGCCTCCGTGCTGGCTCGCCTCTGGTGCGGCTACGTCGCTCCTAACGTCGACCTGGCGGGGCTGCTCAACAGCAGCTTCAACGGCATGCTGAGCGAAAAGCTGCTGGCCATGGTCGACGAGATCCAAGAAGGCGGCAACGACAACAGCTACCGATACGCCAACCAGCTCAAGTCGATCGTCAATGCCGAGCAGCGCCACATCAATCCCAAGTACGGGAGCCAGTACGTCGAGTTCAATGCCTGTCGCTGGCTGGTATTTTCCAACCACGCCAACGCCCTGCCGATCGATACCAACGATCGACGCTGGCGGGTGGTCATGCTGAACGCACCCCCACGGGATGCGGCGGTGTATGCTGAGCTCTACGCGGCGCTAAAGGACCCCGAGTTCATCAATGCGATCGGTGCCTATCTCGCCAAGCGGGAGATCACGGGCTTCAACCCCGGCGAGCGGCCCCCCAACACGCTCGACAAGCAGGCGGTGGTCAAGGCAGCCAAGTCGATGGTGCAACAGCGGGCCGACGAGATCATGGCTCACTGGCCAAGTGAGCTGATCACCAACGAAGACGTGGCGCTCATCTTTACGGAGGATCAGGAAAAGCGACTGACAACCGGCATGCGCCGGGCCATGGAAGACGCCGGCGCCGAATCACTGGATGACCCCAGGCGAGTCATCCGCGGCGAAGGACCGAAGCGTATCTGGCTACTCAGGCGGCCGGATTACTGGCGTCGCCAATCGGCCTCGCAACAGTTTCAGGACGAATACGCCAAGGCTCGGCATCGAGACGAACGCTACCCGCATAGTCCCTGCCAAGTGCTCGCCACGGCGGCCGAACGACAGGACATTGCACAGCAAGCCGCCTGAGCGCTGAGCCCTTGAGCCCCAGCACCGTTACAGCCTGTCCAAGCTGTAACGGTGCCGTTTATTTTATAAGTCATTGAAAATAAAAAGTAAAATATGGATATCACAGCCAAACCGTTACAACGTTACAGCCGCTCTAAAAAGGGCAAACCTATTTTTCGTCAGGAATAATAGAGGGGTGAGACTTATGGCAGATCCGGTAACGTTGTAACGAAATTGAGCAAGTTATTGAAATACAAAGACCTTTCTCGTTACAGACACGGCGGCATTTGTAACGGTTGGCCTCGGTGCGACCGGCCCTGGCACACAAGCCACGAAAAAAGGCACCTGCTCATCGGCACCTAAGGCGAACCCTCCTCGCTCTCACACGCCCCACCGGCCTCACTCCTCGACCAGGCCACGCAGGTAGCCGGCATGCAACGCCACGTCCTCGGCCATCTCCGCCACCTGGCGATCGAACCACTCGGCGGGCATTGGTGCGTTGGGGGCAGGGATACCCTGAAAGCGCAGATTGGCCGCGTCGCTGCACGCCCACATCACCGCCTCGACGGCCTCATCAGCCGGCGGCACCTGATCCCAAGCGACGCCCTGGTCCTGATGGAAGTAGACCCGGCGCAGGTAGTCCGGCAGCTGCTCCCGGTGCCAGGCGGGCAGGATGGCGACGCCTGGATGCCGGCCGGCGACGATCGCTGTGGCCCAGCGCACCTCGACGTGCTGGCGATAGTGCGCCTCGGCCTGGCTGATCTGACCACGCCACCAGGCATACCACGCCGCCCAGGTCATCGCCTGCAGCTCGTCCAGCAGCTGCTCCACCCCGCCTGGCGCATTGAGCCAGGCCTGCCCCTGGGCCTCGGCCTGTGCCTGGGCGTCCACGGCGGCGAGCGTATGCTAGGGTGGGGTAGGGGCCTGGTAGGCCTCTGATACGTCCCTCAGCGCCTCCTCGGCGGCTCTCTTGGGCGTCGCGGACTGACCTCCCGCCTGAGCCTCCTCCATCGCGAGACCGGGCGTCTCCTGGTCCACCCGGCACTGCCCCCTGAGCGCACAGGCCTCGGGTACTGGGCAGCAAGCGCACAGCGCCAGCGTCTCCATGGCGAATCCTGCCGACGGTTGTTCGCCCGGGTCTCCAACGGCCTCGAGCATGGCAGCCTCTTCCTGGCTGACCTCAGCCCGCCATGCCGCCAGAAACGGCCGTTGTGCCCCGCTACAGCGCGCCAGTACCCGACGACTACCTTGGGGTTGCCCTGGCCCCAGCGCCGCCCACAGGCCTTCCAGCAGCGTCGGCAGGTGAGTCAGCTCAGGGTCAGGCTCGGGATCACGCAGTCGATAGAGCTCACCCGGCGAAAAGGCCTTGCCCTCGTGGATCACGGTCAGGACCGCGACCCGCTCACGCTGCTCGGGGGGTAGCGGTTCAGGGAGCGCGTTCACCGCAGGAGCTCGGCAGTGGCCCGGGCATCGGGGGTAAAATGTAGCGCCTCGCCTATCCCGGCGATCGTCTCGCGCAGCTCCAGCGTGGCCAGCCAGGGGTCAGGGATCGCGGCCTCGCCGTGCATGGCCCCCAGCAGGTTGCCGGCGATGGCCCCGGTGGAGTCGCTGTCACCGTCGTGGTTCACCGCCAGCACCACGCCATGACGCAGGTCCTCGCTGACCAGGGCGCAGTAGACCGCGATGGCGAGCGCTTCCTCGGCCACCCAGCCTTCGCCCAGGGCCGCGATCGCTTCTGGGTAAGGGGTAGGGCACCCCGCCAGCCGCCACGCCTGCTGCAGGGCGTCTCGCGTCTCCTGGTGGCCCTCCTCGTCGGCCAGCAGCGCCAGGCTCAGGGTCACGCCTTCCTCCAGGCTGCTGCCCTCGACCAGGCGTTGAATCAGCACCGCCAGCACGCCGCCGGTCAGATACCCGCTGGGGTGGCCGTGGGTCAGCCAGGCCAGTTCCTTGCCCAGGGCAAACGTCTCGCGCGGATCGAGGCCATGGCAGGCCCCGAACAGGCCCACCGGCGCCACCCGCATCACCCCGCCGCAGCCCTTGCTGTCGTTCACCGCGCGCTCGCCCAGCACTGTCATCGCCCGCAGCGCCGACAGACAGGTATTGCCCGGGGCACGCTGGGCATGCAGGGCCGGTTCAGCCAACAGGGCACTGGCGTCTGCCTGAGCCGCATCTGTCAGGGTGCTACGTCCGCCCTGGGTGACCAGCCAGCGCTGCAAGGCCGCCGCCCCCGCCTGGCGATGCCCCTCAACCTCTCGAACGGCCCCCAGTGCCTCGGCGGCCAACAGCCCCTCGGCGGTGAACAGGGTCATCTGGGTATCGTCGGTGATCGCGCCCACCCGACCATAGGCCTTGAGGTAATCGGTAATGCCCGGCTCACCCAAGCGCGCGATGATCTGAGAACGGCGCCAGAACTCCACCGGCGCGCCCAGGGCATCGCCGCAGGCCCCGGCGAGCAGGCAGCCGCGGTATCGGCTAAGCCGGTCAGGGACCGAGGCGGAATCCAGCGAGCGGGCGGGTTGCCCGGTGGGGTGGGACGGTGTCTCAGGCATGGCGCAGGGCCTCCAGTAGCGGTTGGTCGTTGGGGTGGTGCAGCACCTCGCCGAGGCGCGCGAACGGCACCAGGCTCACCGCCTGGCTCTCCCAGCCCATGGCCGTCGGGCTGCCGCCGATCCGTCGGGCCAAGAAATAGCGGCAGACGCTGGTCGAGCGCGGCACGTCGACCAGCCAACGGATCAGGGCGATGACCAGGCCAGCCTCCTCGAAGGTCTCCTTGATCGCGGTCTGCTCAAGGCTCAGTCCGGGCTCCTGCTTGCCCTTGGGGAAGGTCGCCCGATAGCCCCCGAAGGCATTGCTGGGGTGGATCACCCACACCCGACCGTCAGGCTCCATGACCACCGCGCCGGCCGCGGGCGCCTTGCCCGGCAACAGGGGCAGGGAGGGGGCATCCTGGCTCCAGCCGCCGTCACCTTTGGCTTGGGTAGGCATCCGGTCCGGTGTCGCCCCTGCGGCTTCCCAGGGCCATTCGCGGCCCCTGGCCCCGTCGGCGGTCCATGGCGCCAGCGCCAGCCCGTTCAGCTGAGCCGGCAGCGGTCCGTCCGGCACCACCCTGGCGATCGCGGAGGGGTCGTCCCAGCAGGCCAGAGGTGTCGGGGTTGAGGGCGAAGCCAAGACCACCGGCGTTCCGGTATCGTCACGGCGAGGGTGCACTACAGGCATGGCATGGCCTCGAAAGCGGAAAGCACCAGACTAGCCCGAGACGGCCAGCATCGCCATGGAATCAGGGGGTTAGCCTGGCTGCTAATGTCTTGGCTGACTCAGAAAGGCAGGGGCGTGGTAAGCTACTGGCAGATCATCTGGCAAGGGCACTTCATGGCCAACCTACTCGACCCCAAGAACGACTACGTCTTCAAGCGGCTGTTTTCCGAAGCGCCGGATCTGCTGGTGGCGCTGATCAATGACCTACGGCCGGATCTACCCGATATCACGGCAGTCGAAGTGCTCAATCCCAACATCGAGCCCAGCGAGCTCACCGGCAAGTACATCGTTCTCGACGTGTTGGCCCGTGATGCCGATGGCCACTGCTATAATGTGGAGATCCAGGTTCGTCGTTACGGCGCCTGGCATAAGCGTGGTCTGTTTTACCTGGCGCGGACCCTCGGCCTGCAGCTGGACGCTGGCGAGGATTACCAGCACCTCAAGGCATCCGTCGGGATCCACCTGCTGGACTTCGATCTGTTCACGGCCACCGAGGCCCAGAAGCGGCAGGCTGTGTGGCGGTTTGAAATGCGCGACGAATCCCAGCCTGACGTGACGCTGGGGAACATCTTGCAGATGAACCTGATCGAATTGGGAAAGGCCGACCGCCTAAACCTTGCCCCCGGCCCGATGGCCGCCTGGGTGACCTTCTTCGAGCACTGGCAGGAGGAATTGACCATGGCAAATGTTGCCCATGAGCCCGTCAAGCAGGCCATGAGCCGTATCCGGCAGCTCAGCGCTGACGAAGAGGCACAGCGCCTGGCGTTTGTGCGGGAGCGGGCGCTACGCGATGAGGTGTCACTGCTCAATGATGCCCGGCGGGAAGGGCGTGAAGAAGTCGCACGGGCCATGATCCTCAAAACGGAAATGGATGATGCGTCTATTGCCGATATCGCCCAGCTCTCTGAGGATGAGGTAGCCCATCTCCGCGCAGAAATTCTACGTAGGGATTCTTGATGACTCATTCCTCGACGAGCTGTTCAAGCACTGACGCGGCGCGTCACTGAGGGAGGTATGACGGTTTCCTTCACACGCAAACGGCTGTATCGGGTCGGCTCACGCCCTCTAGAGCTTGCCGTCGAGGATGTGAAGCAGCTGGCCGAAGTCGTCTGGTACCGGGGCTATCGGCCGACGCAGGCGGAGATGGATAGGCTGCGCGACGTGATGTCTCGTGAGGAGTTCCAGCGGGCGCTCTGTGTACTCGAGCTGCTAAGCCAGTACCCGGTATGCCGCCGAGATACCGCACGACACCTGCAACAGCTCACCCGGCATTTCCATCGACAACTGCTGGGAGGCGACGGAATACCCACCCAAGGGCGATATTCCCCCAGCAAGCGATGGGGCCTGAACGATGCCACCGCGCCACTGCGCAAAGCGTTGCTTCCCATGCAGACCCGTACCTACGCCGACGCGACCGGGCACCGGCATGGTTTGAGTGCCTGAGGACGCATCCCCTCACTTAGTTACCGTCACGGCTCGACCCGCCACACCCCTAGCGATCGCCAGACCCCGCTGAGTGGGGTGTTCAGCGTCGAGAACGCCGGTGAGAGCTGGGAGGCCCTACAGCGCGCCGTGGACCGCATCGTGGCGATCATCCAGGCCGACCCCCACAAGGAGCGCATCGACCGGATCATCACCCGCTGGCTCAAGCGCCATTTGCATCGGCTGGGGGCCGGGATCAACCTGGACCGGCTCAATAGCCTGGTGGAGGACAAAGCTATGTTGGCAGAGAACCTAGAGAACCTGGTCAAGAAGGAGCGGCTCGAAGGCCGCCAGGAAGGTCGTCTAGAGGGTTTCGCTGGGCTGCTGCGCATGCAGTTGGCCTTCAAATTCGGAGATCTGCCCTCGTGGGTAGACGAGAAGCTCGCGTCAGCCACCGATGAGCAGCTCGGCGAGTGGGGCACGCAGATGCTGACGGCCAACTCTCTCGAGGAGCTGTTCAAGCACTGACCCCCTGGCGGATCATGGCTCGATCCGCCACGCCCCTCCCTTGGCGATCAACTCGCCGTCCAGCAGGCGCTCCGCGGCCAGCAGCGCCAGCTTCACTACCTCCTGTCGCGTCTTGCCGTGGGTCTGGCTCAGCCGGCGTAGCCTCTCGTCGCTGCCCGCATCCAGGCTCACGGTCACTTCCTTGTATCCTTGCGCCCGTCGGCGCTGGCGATAGCGCTGCTGGTGGCTGGCGGCCATGGGGGCAATCTCACGACGTGATGGGGAAGGTCCCAGTCTGTTGTCACGACGTGATGGGCAGCGCTGGCTCGTTGTCGGGTGGGCGGTCACTCATTTCTGAGTGGCGTGGCGCTCATGGTTGAGCGTGGCGACAGGGGGCTACCCAAACAAAGGCCGCCCCGTTTGGAGCGGCCTTGTCAGTCGGGGCTGCGGTATGGCGAGCGCCACCGCTCAGCCGTGGGCGTCAGGCCGCGAGAGGGGTTCAATCGTCAGGCGCAGTCCCAGGGCGTTGGCCACCTTGCTGATCGTGGAGAACGCCGGATTGCCCTCGCCGGACAGCGCCTTGTAGAGCCCCTCGCGGCTCATGCCCACCTCCTTGGCGAGCTGGCTCATGTTGCGTGCGCGGGCGACGTCTCCCAGCGCGGCGGCGAGCAGCGCGGGATCGTTCTCTTCCATCACCGCCTCGAGGTAGGCGGCAATGTCCTCCTCACTCTGCAGGTAGTCTGCGGCGTCGTAGTGGCTGAAGGTGACGGCTTGCTCAGTCATGGGATGACTCCTTCCATTGCGCGGCAATGGTCTTGGCCTGGTCGATGTCGCGGGGCTGGCTGGCTTTGTCGCCGCCGCAGAGCAACACCACGATCACCGGCCCGCGGTTGATGTAGTAGATGCGGTAGCCGGGGCCATAGGGGACGCGCAACTCGGAGACGCCTTCCCCGACCGGCTTCGCGTCGCCCGGGTGTCCCGCAGACCGCGCAGCCACCGATCGAAGACATCGGTTTTTATGAGTTCGATCATCTGTCCACTCTAGTTAACAGTCCGGATGGTGTCAACTTTGGTTCACACTCGCTGCCAGCAAGAAGGCCGCCCCGTTTGGAGCGGCCTGGCGCGGGCAAATGCCGGGAGCCCATACGGTCCCCGGCTATCGCTCATCCCACCATGCTCTGCGTCACCTCGACCGGTGGTGCCGGTAGATTGACCGGGCCGGCCAATGAGGCGCTGAGCATCGAGCCCACCCCGTTGGCCGCGCTCAGCAGCGTCTCCTGGGAGAGGTGGGCGTAGCGCTGGGTGGTGCGCACATGGTTGTGCCCCAGCAGGCGCTGCACCTCGTAGAGCGAGCGGCCGCTGTTGATCAGGAAACTGGCGAAGCTATGCCGCAGGTCGTGCAGGCGAACGTCCGCCAGGCCCGCCTTCTCCCGCGCGCTGTTCCAGCTGTACGTCACGTTGGTGAAGGGCTTGCCGGTCTGTGGATTGGCGAACACCCATTCCACGTCCTCGGGGACCACCTCGCGCCGCGCGGACAGGATCGCCAGCGCCTGGTCGGAGAGCGGCACGTGGCGCGCCTCGCCGGCCTTGGGCAGCGGAATCCGCCAGCGCCGCTGCTCCCAGTGGATATCGTCCCAGCGCGCCTTCAATACCTCGCCGCGCCGCGCGCCGGTCAACAGCAGCAGCCCCACGATCGGCGTTAGCAGCGAGTTGGGGGAGGCCTCGATGGCCTGGAACAGCCGCTTGGCCTCCTCCGGCGTCAGGTAGCGCTCGCGCTTGTTGTTCTCCTGGAACTGGCGAATGCCCTTGGTGGGGTTCTCCTTCAGCCCCGGGATCTCCCACTCCAGCGCCAGGTTGTAGACGTAGCGCAGCAGGTGCATCACCCGGTTGGTGCTGGCCGGCTTGTGGGTCTGGCGGTGGGCGTGGAACAGCGCGATCAGCTCCGCCTTGGTGATCCGGTCCAGCGGCTTATGGCCCACCTCGGGCAGCACATGGCAGCGCAGCAGGATCTCGTCGGTGATCCATGAACGCTTGTGGACCTTCACATAGGGCAGGTAGCGCTCGGCGACGAAGGCGGAAAGCGTCGGCACCTGGCGAGCGAGCTTGCGCTGCTCGGTGGGGCTCTCGCCCATCAGCACCTGGGCCTTGATCTCCTGGGCCAGCTGGCGCGCCTGGGACAGCTTCAATACCTGGGCATCGCCGAGCTTATGCTGGAAGCGCTTGCCGCGGTCGTCGGTGTAGCGCACATACCAGGTGCGCCCGCCGGATTCGCGCAGCTCCAGCAGCAGGCCGGTCACCTGGCGGTCCATCACGTTGAGCTTGCGCTTGCCCTTGGGGCAGGTCTGCTTGTCGACCAACGATTGCGTGAGCGAGAGGGTGGCCACTATGCTATCTCCTATGAGCCCAATGAACCAATAGGGTCAATATAGCAGAACAAGATTCAAAATGACTACTAAGAGTGCAATGCCATGAACCCGCACCCAGCATCACCTAGCCTCAAGGTGGCCTACCAGATCGCCATCCTGGTCAAATCCCTGCGCACCTTCTTTCGCCTCAGCCAGAGCGATCTCGCCAAGCTCTCACGTATCTCGCGTCCTACCCTGGACCGCATCGAATCCCTGCGTGGCATCGAACGGGCCCGGCAGGAGACCCTGGATCAACTGCTGGACGTCTTTCGCGACCTCGGGGTGACCATCACCGTCGATCCCGAGCAGGGCGCCCAGGTGAGCTACAGCCTCACCGCCATGGCGCTCAGCGTGGAGACCCTCACCGAGGGCACCGACCTGCCCGAGCAGCTCAGCCTGTTCGAACGGCCCGAGGCCCACACCCCGTCCGACTTCGATCGTCTGCTGGCGCTCACCGCCACTCAGCGCTCGCAAACCATGGATCGCTACCGGGACAAGCCGTTTCCCTCAGCCGCCGATCCCGCTTGGCAACAGGCCCAGCGCGAGGTACATGCCGTGCAGGCTCGCGCCCTGTCGCCTGGCGAATCCGCGCCTCCCACGGCGAAAGAGGGGGACGATCGGGGGACGGTGGAGGATCTGCCCGAGGCACCGCAACTAGCTGATATTATTGGGGAAGACACGATGGAGCGGATGCGGCGTTCAGCGGCCAAGAAACGCCCCGGGAGGACAAAGGGAGGAAAGGGCCCGGAGAGCGAATAGGCGAGGGCTAAGTGACTGATTACATTGCATGATTCAAAATGACTCACCTTGGCTCTCACTGAACTGCTGGAAGCCTACCTGGCTACTGTTGAGGCCAAGGACGACTTCCTGACCGACGCTGCTGCCATCGAGGCAATTGCCGCGATTCTGGCAGAAGATGCAGTCGACGCGGAAGATCCGACCAACGAAGAGATCGAAGCGGCTATTGCTGATTATCTGACCGATGCTCGCGGTGATCTGAACGGTTTCACCGCAGTTGGTACCACTACCACGGTTCTTGCTGGTGATTCCGACCGTGTCGTAGCCGCCAAGATCGAACAGATCACCGAAGACCTCGAAGAAGCTGTTGCTGATGCGCAGGAAGACGTCAACGACGTCCGTGGTCTGAATGGCCGTATCGACACCCTGCTGAATCGTAAGTCGCAGCTGGAAGCTTCTGCCGAAGCAGCCACCAAGCTCGATGTCGCTCTGAACGCGGAAATCGCCAAGTTTGAAGTGGCAACAGCTGATCTGACCGTTGGTGACCTCGAGATTGTGTACGGCACTGCTGGCGAGCGTGGCACCTTTGCTGTGCGTGATGCGACCACTACTGCTGAGGTTTATCTCGAAGTCAAGGATGGCAAGGTTGTCGTAGGCGAGACAGGCAAGGGTCTTGCTGGCATCGATGCGCTGCTGGCCGCAGGTCAGGCTCTCTACAGTGGCCTGGTGTCTGCCGATACCGCTCTGACCAACTTCGAGACTGCCCTGCTGCGCGTGGTTCAGCTGGAGGCCGAGTCTGAGGTGGATGGTTACGATGGCTCCATCGATGACCTGGTGGCTGCTGATTACTACACGCAGGATACCAGTGGCCCTGGCGGCGTTTGGGGTGTCGATGGTGATGGCAAGGCTGAAGATCCGACTATCGATCTTGAGGCAGGTCCGCTCACCGCTGGTTCCATCTCCCAGACTCTGATCGACGCTCGCCTTGAGCTGAGCGCTTTCCAAGTGGTCGTTGAAGCGTATCTGGAAGCCAAGTCCCTGAGCGAGCAGCTCGAGGCCCTGGAAGACGATATCGATGATGCGCTGGACGCACTGGAAGACGCTGGCTTCTTCGTCACCGTGGTTGACGACTCTGTCGACGGCACCATCGAAGATGATGTCTTCCTTTATGTCGAGGACACCGAGGCTACTGGCCTCGAAATCACCAACTTCAGCGACGAAGGCTCCGACGTCCTGTACGTCGGCGATGCATTCGCACAGCTGACTCGCCTGGAAGACGAGGCTGACCTGTCTGCCGAGCGTCTGGGCTCCAACGACGTCCGCGAGATCTTCGTGCAGCAGGACGGTAATAACACCATCCTGTTCATCGAAGCCGAGGCGGCTGCCGGTGGCGACCGTAACCTGGACGAGATCACCACCATCACGCTGACTGGCGTGAATGCAGACGATCTGGTTCTGGAGAACGGCTTTATCTCCATCGCCTAAGGTTCTCTGAACCTCGCTTGACCGAGAGGGTCGCAAGGCCCTCTGCTTGAGCCATGAACCCCCGGCCCACAAGGCTGGGGGTTTTTCATATCCACCGAGTGCTGCGAAAATGCTGTTCTGGTCCGTGCGACATTTCCTCAATGCTTGTCCACCATTTCGACCATTTTCAGGAGACCCCATGACCACACCCCTCGTCCTCAGCCCCAAGGAGTGCCAGGGCAAGACCTGGCACCCGCCCGTCGATCTCGCCTTTGCCACCCACCAGGCGCTGCTGCCCCTGCATGCCGGGGAGTTGGCCAAGGCCGCCGCCAGCATGCCCTTGGCGCTGGTCAAGGAGGGCCGCGAATGGCGCCTGGTGGGTGTCTGCGGCCTCGAGACCGGCCACAACCTGTTCCTCAAGGACGGCAAGTGGCTGGGCAACTACCGGCCCGCCTGGCTTGCCACCTGGCCCTTTGCCGTGGTCGCGGTGGGGGAGAAGGGCATCGTCACCTTCGACCGCGACAGCGGCCTCGAGGACCCCCACGGCGCCGGCGAGCCCTTCTTCGATGACGCCGGCCAGATGCGTGAGGCCGTGGCCACCCGCGTCGAGGCGCTCAAGACCCACCACCGCAAGCACCAGGCCACCCACAAGGCCCTGCAAGCCTTGGCCCGCGCCAAGGTCATCACCCCCTGGCCCGAAGCGCTGACGAGCCAGCTGGGCCTTGCCATCGACGGCCTGCACATGATCGACGAGCGGGCGCTGAGCCAGCTCGACGACGAGGCGTTCCTGGCCCTGCGGAAAGCCCAGGCGCTGCCCATCGCCTACGCGCTCAACCTCTCGATTCCCCAGACCCACCTGCTGGCTCGCCTGGCGCGGCTCAATCCCGCCAGCCAAGCTGCCCCCGACAACCTGGACGAGCTGTTCGGGGAAGGCGACGACGAGTTTGTGTTCAACTTTGACAGCTGAGCCACATCGATCCCCCTGACGTCGACTGAATGGAGCCAACGCCCCGGGCAGGAGACAAGCCGCACGCGACCACGAGCCGGGACCGCCCCGCCGGGGCCGGGGTGTCCCGCTTGTCTTCCGACTGCCTGGCGACTGCCGACATGACCACCCTATTGACCCCCACCGCGGCTGACCGCATGAGCCGCCTGATCCTCCTGCTGGTGCTGGCCCTGCTGGTGACGACCCCGCTGCGGGTTCACGCGCTGATTGGCGTGCTGCTGCTCTATGCCCTGGCCTACCTGGTCGCCCATCCCGAGGCGCGCCGCCTCACCCGTCAGGATGGCGTGATCCTGGCCCTGCTCGCGCTCTATGCCCTGAGCCACCTGCCTGTCTTCGTGCTGGACGGCTATGCCTGGCGCTACCTCAGTCCCGGGCTGCACATGCTGGTGCTGTTCCCGGTCTACCTGATGACCCGGCATGTGCTGTCCCGGCGGCAGGCCTCGGTCGCCGCCTACCGGGCGGCCATGGAGCTCGGGCTGTGCCTGGGCGGGGCCGGCGCCGCGGTGCTGGCCATCTACCAGACCCTGATCCTCGGCCACTACAAGGCCGATGGTTTTCTGTTCCACATCAACTTCGGCTACCTGGTCGCCTCCCTGGTACTGCTGGGGGTGGCCCTGCTGCCGGGCGCCCGCTGGCCCGCGCTGGTCGTCGCCGGCGTGCTGGGTGCCTTCCTGGCCACCCTGCTGAGCATCTCCCGGGGGGCGCTGTTCCCGCTGCCGCTGGTACTCGGCCTGGTGTGGCTCATCAACCTGCGCCGCTGGGGCGGGCGACGCGCCCTGCTGGCCCTAGGCGTGGCCCTGGTGCTGGTCACGGTCAGCGTCCTGGTCGTGCCCCTGGTCCAGGAGCGTCTGCTCTACACCTGGCAGGAGTTCAGCCACATCGCCGCCGGTAATCTGGCCGGATCCGAGTCCAGCGGTGGGCGGCTACAGCTGTGGATCGCCGCCGGCGAGGCCTTCCAGGCCCGCCCGCTGATCGGCCTCACCTATGCCGAGAGAGAGCTGCTCAATGCCCAGTTGGTCGAGGCCGGGCGACTCACCGAGTGGGTCAACGGCGTCTCCCGTGGCCACGCCCACAGCCAGTACTTCGAGACCTTGGCCACCGGTGGGCTGATCGGCATGCTGGCCCTGCTGGGCTACCTGGTGCTGCCCGCCGGGTACTTCGCGCTCGCCTATCTCAGACACCGCGATAACGCCCTGGCCTTGGCGGGCTTTGTGGTCAGCACCGGCTTCGTGCTGTTCTGCCTGACCGAGGTGGCGCTACAGCACGAGATGATCGGCACCTACTATGCCTACCTGCTGCTGACCCTGTTCCTGCTTTACCGGCGCAGCCGGGTCGAGGCCACCCTGGCCCCTGCCGAGGCCCACGCCCCTCCCCACGCCAGCGCCCATGCCGATCCTCAGACTCACACCTCCACTCAGGAGGTGCCCCGGTGAGGTGGGTCAAGGTCGATCTCGACGGCACCCCGCGCCGCTATCTGCTGTTCCAGCGCCACCATGCCGCGCGTCCCTACCGGCTGGTCAAGGACGCTCGGGCCCGCCGCCTGGAGAGCGTGGCCAGCAGCGAATTCTTTTTCGATCTCGACACGGGCGCTCTGGCCAAGCTCAAGGGCGACAAGCACGCTCGCTCTGGGCGCTTCTTCCGCTGGCTGTTTCGCGACTACCTGGACAAGCGGCTGTTTTTCCAGTTCGAAGCGCGTAAGGAGATCCGCAGCAAGCGGATCGTGCAGGCGGCTGGGCTGACCACCCCCGAGTGCGTCGCCTGGGGCGTCTCCCTGAACCCGCGAAATCCCCTTGGCTCGCTGCTGCTGATGGACCACGTCGAGGACGCCGTGACCGGCGCTCACTACTTCAGCCGCTTGGCGGAGGCCGACCGTCCGGCCTTCCTGTCGCGGCTGTGCGACGATCTGATGCGCCTGGCCAGAGCCGGCTACGTGCATCGCGACCTGCACATGAACAACTTTTTATGTCGGCCATCTGGGGCGCTTATTTGGGTGGATACTCATGTGCGCCCCTTGCCGAGGGGGAGGCGGGCCGGATGGCGGGCCATGGTGCGCTCGATCAGTCACCGCGGCCTGCTCGATGAGGGCTACCGGGAGCAGCTGCATGGGGAGCTGAAACGGCGCTGGCGGGAAGGGTGAGGTGGCCGAGCGGCCTCAAGGCGCGGACTCGGCAAGCTGGCCCCTGGTCGTGCACCGTTCCTCTGCGCACCAGGATGGGGGATGTTGAGCAGGGGAGGGGGAACGCCATGCGGATGGTGAGTATGGAGAGGTTGAAATGAAATGGAGATGGATTGCCCTGAGTATCGTGCTGCTGCTCACCGGCTGCGGCCGGGTGCCGTGGGTGCCGATTCTCTGAATGAGCACCTGTTCGGCGAAGGTGGCGATGAGCCGAGCTTTGATTTTGACCGTTGACCAAGGAAAGGATATGACGCGTTACCTGGCGCTACCGCTTGGCCTCACCCTCTGGCTGGCTCAGGCGGCCCACGCCGAGCCGTTCTCCCCCGAGGCGCACTACGACACCGTCTACCGCACCTGGGACATGGGCTGGGTCTGTGTCGACACCTCTCACGGGGGCATGAACCGGGAATGCGGGAGCTTTATCACGGCAGTGGAGAACGAGTACCTGGCCGCCGCTGAGCGATTCCATGCCGAGTCCGAGCGTATCGGTCACCTTATGCTGCGCACCTTCTCCGAGGAGGAGTGGGAGGATCTGGCGATCATGCAGCGCGAGATCAACGAGCTCTACGTCTATGCCGACCGGCTGCGCCAGGAGGCGCTGTCTGGGGCGCAGCGGCCATAACTGCTGGATGCGGACTCGGTCATGGATTCGCCATCACTCAAGGAGACGCCCCTGATGTACCTGTCATCCCCCGCCGAGCTGCAATCGGCGCTGGACAAGGTCCAACCACGACGCGTCGCCGTGGCCTACCTGGGCGCGGGCTGGCGTGACTACCTGCCCCTGCACAGCCTGGACGAGATCCTCGTGTCGCCGACCCTGGGCTCCAACCCCTGGGCGCTGGCGGGCCTGCTGGCCGAGGCGGAGCGCTGCGGCCGTCCGCGGGTCTACTTCCTCGAAGCCCTCCACGCCAAGCTCTACCATTGCACGGGCGAATTGGACTATAACGAGGCCGCAAGCGATGGCGAAGCCCACGCCAAGACCTTCCTCGAAGGCGATGATATCCGGGTCGGCGACTGGCTGCTGTGCTGGGAAGCGAGGGCCGATGGCCGCCTCTGGAAGGGCAATGCCGACGACTGGAGTGCCAGGATCGCCTGGCCGACCGCCCAGCGCTTCCTGGCGGAGCTGAAGGCGGCCTACTTGGCGGCTCACCCGCCTGCCGGGGACCACTGAGCGGTGGCACGCGGCATTGTCTTGCGCTTTTGTAGTTTAAGAACTACAATTGGCCGATGCTCGATATCAAACAGACCGACACCTATCGCAAGTGGGAGCGCAAGCTCCGGGATCAGCGTGCCAAGGCGCTGATTGCGGCGCGTGTTTTCCGGCTGGCCAATGGCTTACCGGGCGATGTGAAGCCCGTGGGGCAGGGGGTCAGCGAGCTGCGTATCCATCACGGTCCTGGCTACCGTGTCTACTACAAGCAGCGTGGTGACGAGATCATCATCCTCCTGTGCGGTGGCGACAAAAGCACCCAGCAAGATGATATCGAGACGGCACAGCGTCTGGCAGCCGAGTGGGAGGCGTCATGAGCGATAAGGTTTACGATTACGATCCGGCAGCGGCACTCGAGAGCGAGGAAGCCATTGCGGTCTTTCTCGCCGATGCCCTTGAGACGGGTGATACGGCTTACATTGCCAAAGCCATGGGCGTGGTGGCCCGCGCCAAGGGGATGACAGAGCTGGCACGCGAGACCGGGCTCTCCCGCGAGCAGCTGTATCGCTCCTTCAGCGAGCAAGGCAACCCGACCCTGAAAACCATGCTCGCCGTGATGCGCGCCCTGGGCGTGGACTTGACGGCACGTCCCCACAATACCCCGGCCGCGTGATGCGATGAGCGAGTCCAGCACGCCCCTGATCGCCTTCTATCGCGGCGAGGCCCGTGACCACCAGGGGCGAACGATTCACGACCTCTGGGCCTTGGAGCCGTTCTGGCTGGAACACACCCACGATTATATCCAGTGGCTGTTCCCGATTCCCGAGGCGGGGCGCTTCAACGGCTACGCGCCGCTGCTGAGCGACGCCGACCGCGCCGCCTTCGCCAATGACGAGGCGCTGCGGGCCAATCAACGCCGTTCGCTGGACGTGATGCTCAAGTTCTTCGGGCTCTCTCGCCGGGGGCTGACGATTGAGGCGCTGCCCGCGCTCAACATGCGCGAGCACATCTGGCTCAAGCGCGGTGGCCACAACCACCTGCGGATCTCGCGGATCATCCGCAGCCTGTATCTCTGCCACCAGCCCGAGCTCGCGGCGGCCTTCCAGCAGGCGATGATCGAGATCGGCACGACCCAGGGCGTGGTGTCGGAGCAGTCAATGGCTTACTGGCGTGCGGCCGCCCAGCCCTGAGGGCGTGTGACCGAAACCCGTTACCCCTGGATCTCGAGAATCACGATCTGGAACGCGCGATTGGCCATCGGCAGGTGGTCATGATTGAGGAACGGGTGCTGTGGTTCGGAGGCGATCAGGTTCACATCGAGATCGTCCAGCCCCTCAGCGTGCAACCTGTTGCCGATGCGTTCGATCAAACGGCCGGTGGTATCCCGGTTCGAGGGGCAGCGGCGGGTCAGCACCAAGTAGTTGGTCTTGAGGCTATGTCGTCCGGCATGGCGGCTGACCTTGGCCAGCCGGCGGATATCGCTGATCAGCCCGCGCATGGCATCACCCCGCTTGAACTCCAGGATATGCGCCGTGCGTCCCCGCTTGTCCGTGTGCAGTACCAGGTCGAAACGCCCGTCAGGGCGCAGGTCGGGTTCCCGAAGCAGCTCGGCGATGTCGTCGACCTGCATGTCCGAGGCCTCTAAAGTGCGCTTGACCTGCGCCTCCAAGCGATAGCCGAAATTGTCGAAATGGACAGCGAAGTAGTCGGCCACCCGCATGGCCATGAAGAACTCCGGCATGCGATGCAGCGAGGACCGCGACAACCGTTGAGCGTCGTCATGGGCGGCCAGCAGCGCCTCCATCATGGCGTTGAGGCGGTTGTTGGGTGAAGACCTCATGGGCGAGCTCCCTGGTCAGTAATAATGCCAAGACCATGACAGGCACGCTGAGCAGCCAGGCGATGATCGATACGATCGGCATCTCAAGCTCCCTTTGATGGCCGGTGACGTTGATACCGTATAGATCGGCAGATGGCGTGGATCCTTGAATGACCTCCCTGTCTCGCCGTATCACGAAGCCGCCCCGAGGCGCTGTGACCCCTCACGGCCGATTAGCCCGCGTCAGCCACCCCACACCCCGTACACCTCATCTCCAGCACACTGGCCCGACGCCGCGCCTGCATCACCCCCTGGCGACAGGCGTCGCAGCCATAGCCCACCGCCCGCCAGGCCTCGCCGATCATCTGGCCTTCCTCGCCACAGTCAGCCACAAAGCCCGGTATAGAGCGACAGTTACTCTGGCCGGCCGTGTTGCCTCGACGACGGCGGGTTGCCGATCGACAACAACCGGGCGGAGAACCTGATTCGCCCCTGGGCGTTGGGTCGCAGTAACTGGCTGTTTGCCGGGTCGCTGCGCAGTGGCCAGCGCGCCGCCAACATCATGAGCCTGATCCAGTGCGCCAAGCTGAATGGCCATAAGCCCTAGGCCTACCTGAAGGACGTGCTGGAACGGCTGCCGACCCAGAAGGCCAGCCAGCTCCACGAACTCCTGCCCCACAACTGGCAGCACACCGGCTGATCACTGACAAGCGGTGATGCCCGGCCGGTTACCGAGTTGCCGCCCTTTGCGCGCGTATATCGCAACATTGCGCTTGCTGTCTCTGCGCTAGTCTATGGCCTCCGGCAACAACGTGGAGTATTCACATGACCCCGACTGGCTGGCTTGGCGTGCTGGTGACCGTCCTGCTGCTTGCAAGCCTGATGCTCCTGAGTGCCGATGATCCCGTGGCCCTGCTGAACGTGCCGGGATTAGCTATTGTACTGCTTGGAACCTTGGGCGCCGTGCTGATCAGCTATCCCGTCAAGGAGCTGCTGCGGGTAGCGAGCCTTGTGGTGCGAGTGTTTCGTGATGGCGGGCGGCGAGATGACCGCGATATCGAGGCGCTGGTTCATCTCGCCCGGCTCTGGTTTACCGGTGACCCCAGGAAGGTGGAGACTGCTCTCAATGAGGTTCGCAACCCCTTTCTGCGCACTGGGGTCGAGCTGGTCATCGACAACACCCCAGAGCACGAGGTGCTGGACCTGATGCGCTGGCGAACCGTGCGCATGAAGGCCCGTGAGCGCGCTGAGGCGCAGATGTTTCGCACCATGGCACTCTATGCCCCCGCTTTCGGCATGGTGGGTACCGTGGTTGGCCTGATCAGCATGCTTGCCGTCATTGACATGGACAACTTGGCCCTGGTGGGTGAGCGCATGGCGGTGGCGTTGCTCTCAACCTTTTACGGGATCGTGCTGGCCAACCTCGTGTTCAAGCCCATTGCCGTCAAGCTTGAACGGCGCACCGAGGAGCGCCTGATCACCATGAACATGATCATGGAGGGGGTGGCACTGCTTTCTCGCAGACGCGCGCCCGCGTTTATCGAGGCAACGCTCAACTCCTTCGTGGTCCAGCACCAGGATGAGCTGCAGGATCCAGAGCCTAAGCAGAAGCTCTCATTAGGCAGTGGGCGAGGATGGCCGGGCCGCTGGTGGTTACGGTCGGGGGCGGTCGATTCCTTCGATGCCCACCGAGCCGGCGAATCCCGTGATTGAGGCGCACCGCGGCTCAAACCGCCATGATGACCTCCTCGACCCTGTTTTCGACGATGAAGGGCAGGGCGGCTGGATGATCAGTTACATGGATGTCATGACGCTTCTGGTAGCGTTGATGGTGCTGATTCTTGTGGCCTCAGGTCTGACTTCGCTACCCCTGCGCTCCGAGTCGACAGATATGGCGGACATGGATTCCTTCATGCCGCCGCTGGCGCTGGGGGTGCCGCTACCGAGCGAGCTCGTGCGAGCTGGTGTCGAGCATGACCCGCGCCGGTCCACCAGCGCGTTGCTGCCAGCCGCGATCAGCGCAGCCCTGGGCGTGTCGGGTCTGCCTCAGCGAGTCGGGCCGGTTCCGCTTCACGCGCAACGTGATTCAGGACCTATTTCTGCCTGGCCGCCCAGGCAACTCGGGACGGACCCGTCGGTCTCAGCGTCCTTGCCGGTGTTTGAGCCCTTGCCAGGTCTTGCATTGCCATCGGGCATTGATACTGCTCTACCGGTGAGTGGCTACCTTCGAGCGCTTGAGGATGATCGTCCGGGCAATGCTCCGCCACTGGCGGCGGGCGAAACGCAAGCGCAGTCACCGACGTCATCCTATGAGGCGTTCGAACTGCTTGATCTCCAGGGCGTGGTGGTGTCGAGAGTGCAGGAGGGCATTCGATTGAGGGTCGAGGACCATTTGCTGTTCGCGTCTGCCGAGGCCGAGCTGACGGAGGAGGGGATGGCCTTGGTGACTGACCTGCTCGAGACCATACAGCGCTATGCGGGCCGTGTCTCCGTGGAGGGCCACTCGGATGATCGACCTATCAGCACGCCCGAATTCTCCTCGAACTGGGCTCTCTCCAGTGCTCGGGCAATCGCCATCGTGCATGCCTTGGAAGCGGCAGGCGTGGAGCCTAAGCGCCTGCAGGCGGTGGGACTCGCGGATACTCGCCCGTTGGCGGATAATGCTAACGAAGATGGCCGGGCGATGAATCGGCGAGTTGAGGTTGTGATTCATGCGAAAGAGGGGTAGAGGAATGTCGGAAGCGTCGGTTAGGGTCAAGAATGTCGTTGTGCTGATGACTGGGCGATTCATAAAGCTGGTTGCCAATACCATAAAGGTGACAAGCTACGGATTTCATTTTTTGTTTCCTCGCAAGCGCTTCAGCTTGCCCGAGCACGCCGCGCCTTGGCTGAAAACACGGCAGCCAAATGGTGGCATTCCGCACGTTATCTGGCAGACCAACTTTACCAATAAGGTAACGTTTCCGGTATACCTTAACTATCTGTTTAATCGTCTGATGGCGCCGACCTTCGAATATCGCTTCATGATCACCGAGGCGCGCGGAGAGTTCATCAAGGCGAACTACCCTGATGATATCTACCAGAACTATTTGAAACTACAGATTGGTGCCGCTCAGGCCGATGTATGGAGGGTGCTCGTCCTTCTTAAGTATGGAGGTGTCTACATGGACATCGATGCCCATGCGGTATGGCCTCTCGCAAGCATTCTGAAGCGGGGAGGTGAAGAGCTTTTCGTGACGACGAGGAAGGGGGAGCTGAGCAACTACTTTATTGCCAGCATGCCCGGTAATTCCCGTCTCCAACTGGTTGCTGAACGGATCAATGAAAATATTGCCGAACGTCGCTATCCTGGCGTCTTCCAGTTGACCGGCCCAGGTGTCTTTAATGAGGTGCTTTCCCTGGATGAGGTGGATACGGTTTCGTATCGTCACGCCTGCAACCAGGGAAGTTTCACCAATCGCCACTTCCAGTACATCGACAAGAAGGAAGGGAAGTGGCATGAGCAGCAGCACAAAACTGAAGTCGTCCGAATAGATGATTGACGGTGCTCATGATGGAGCTAGCTCCTCAGCTAGTGTGCCCACCATAGTTTCGTTTTTCTAATGAATCAATTTCAGATGGCAAGCCGCTCTCCATTAAAATATTTGGTTCAATGCCGTACGCATTTATTTTGCTGCGCTGTATGTATCCAGTCAAATAATCTGCAGGCTGTCTTATTGGGTAAGCATTTTCAACAAGCTTTTTTGCACCATCCAATGATAGCCAATATCCTACTGCGCCAATGATTGTTCGTTTGGATCTTTTGCTTGGATGACGATATCTCGCTAATTTATAGCCATTTGCTAGAGTTCTTTTGATGGGCCATGACTTGGCTTTTCCATGATATAGGTAAACTATCTCTGATCGCTTCGGAATTTTTTTCATCAGTGCTGTGAGCACTTCCTTGAAGTTTTCAAGTGGCTTGGCGTCGTCTTCTAATATAATGGCGCTTCCAATCCCTTTTTCAATCATGTGTTCATACATGCGGATATGGCTAAGGGCACATCCTATCTCTCCCTTGCCTAGCCCATGTCCCCACTCCTTTTGGGTGTAATCAGTGTCAATTTCAGATAGCTCTTCATCGCTCAAGTCTTTTCCACTTATCCCATCCCAGAATTGAAACTTCACATCCATTTTTTTAAATTCGGCATGAATGTTCTCGCGTCTCTTTGAATTCGGTAGGGATATTATATAAATAGGCGGAAGTTTAGTCATTTTTCACTCTGTGGTTTTGGATTTTGGCTTTGCGATGATCGATATTTTATCGGATAATGATGGCAATTTTCAATCCTGTGATTATGAGGGTAAAGCTGAAAGATGAGGAAGTGGATCAACCGCCTGCGTGCCGGCCGTGACAGCCTCCGTATTGCCATCAGTCGCCGCCGCCATGATCGGCCCAAGCCATTGGTGGATCATGTCGATCATCTGAAGAGGGTGGTATTCATCCGCTGGGACGCGAAGTGGGGCGATTCAGTGGTGTTCTCCTTCGTTCCCAGGGCGCTGAAGGCATTCGACCCGGAGATCTCGGTGGAGGTGGTGTCAACGCCGGAGATGGCGCCCCTGTTTCGCGATACCTTCGCCGTAGATGTGGTTCATGAAACGGTGCGCAAGCCGGGCAAGGACGCCATGCGGACTCTTGCCGAGAAGATCGGCGAGGTGGATCTGGTGGTGTTCTTCAGCCACCTGATCAAGCATCGCGACATTTTCCTGCTCAGCCAGCTCAGGACTAGGCATATTGCCAGCTTGGATGACAGCGTGGGGCTGGTGGACCTGAAGCTTGGTGAGGCCACCCGCGGACGGCATATGGTAGACAAGTACCTGGTGATGCTCGAGAAATGCGGTATTACCGAGGTGAGCACCGAGTATGTGGTTCCGCGCAGCGATGAGGCCGAAGCTCGTATTGAGCAGTGGCGCGAGGGTCGCCCCCCCATGGTTACCTTCAACGCCTACAGCAAGGGCAGGGCGAGAAGCCTGACCCCCGAGACTTCAGAGCGGCTGATAGGGCTTGTACTGGAGCGTTTACCCGAGCATGAGGTGTGCGTGATGTCGGCGCCTGGCAAGCAGGCCGAGGTGGAGGGTCTATGCTCACGGTTCGAGGGTGGCCGAGTGGTCTGCCTGCCCGAGACACGCGCCATTCATGACAACATTGCCCTCATTGCCCACTCGGATGGCTTGATATCCGGAATCACCGCCACCGTGCACATGGCCGATGGGCTGGGTGTGCCGTCTTTCGTGCTGTTCCCCTACGATCCCGATGATCGAGACGATTGGCATAGCCGCCACCCTGCATCGATCAACCTGTTGTCTCTACCGGGCGACCCGCAGGATGTGAATCGGCTGGACTGGAGAGCCGTTGAGCGTGAGCTTGACGCCTTGGAGTGGAAGCGCCTTTGCTGAGCCAGCAACACTGCCATTCGTCGAGACGCCGAACCGCCCGCGGAGCGTGGCTACCATCAGTAGTGCCCATGGTGGTGACTAATCACGCTGCGTCGGTTTCTACCTCGAAACCCACGATCTGGCGCTTGTCGCGTGAAAATTCCACACCGATCAGATGTATCACCTTGCCTTGGCCGCGGTACTTGTCGGCGTAGCCCTTGTCCTTGATCTGCTGTAATGCGCGGCCTTCGGGGAGCTGCTCCACCACCTTGAACTCGAACAGGTAGAGGTGGCCGGCGAAGTCGACGGTCATATCGACGCGGCCATGGTGGCTGGCGTCTTCCACGGTGACGCGCAGGCCCAGGGCGGCGAAGTGACTGTAGAAGACGCTGGCATAGTGACCCTCATACTTCGCAATCGGGTTGTTTCGGTACCAGTCGTGGGGCAGGCCGGCGAAGAGCGCCTTGAGGTGGGCTTCCAGGCCGGGCAGGTCGGCGGTTTTCAGCAGGCGAGGCAGCCTTACCATCAACTCGTCGAGGCTGTCGTTGTTGATGCCCAGTGCCGGCAACAGCGCTTCGTTCAGGCTGGCCTCTACCTCCTGGTTGGGAAACCCCAGTGCATAGATCGGGCGGTTTGGGATTTCCTCGCGTATGGCCTTGATGGTCAGGTAGCCGGTCTGGAACAGCAGCGCCTCGGTGGCGATATCATCGACGTCGAACCTGCTCAGCAGTGCCGGTCGGCTATGCCAGGCCGTTAGCGCTGGGGTAAAGACACCGCGCTGCTTGAGCACCTCGACCAGGAAGGTCGGCGTGGCGCTCTCGAACCAGTAGGCGCCGAAAAGGCGCTTCTGAAATAGTAACAGGACATCGAAGGGATTGTAGACGGAGGGGGCCTCATGTCCACCCCACCGGTAGCCGTTGTACCAGGCTCGTATTTCGTTGCGATCGAGCGCCTGAAGCTCTGGGGCGAAGACGCTGTCGATGTCTTCGTCGGTGTAGCCGCAGATCGTGGCTAAGGGCGCATCCAGGGTGATGTCATTGAGGTTGTTTAGCCCGGAAAAGAGGCTGACCTTACTGAACTTGGAGACGCCGGTGAGCAGCACGAAGGCCAGGTGCGGGTCGGCATCCTTGAGCACGCTGTAGAGGTTCTTGAGCCCCTCGCGCAGCTCGCGGGCGCGCTCGGGCGTGAGCAGGTTGTCGAGGATCGGCTTGTCGTACTCATCCACCAGGATCACGACGCGCTGGCCATGCTGTTGGTGGGCCTTGTGGATCAGCTCGCGAAACCTGCCGGCAATGGAGATGTTGTCGAAGGCGACGGCATGGCGTGTGGCTTCGGCCTGCAGCAGCTCGTTGATGTGCTGGTCCAGGGCCTCACGGCTGCCGATGACGCCATCGGCAAAGCTCAGGCGGATGACAGGGTGTTGAA
Source organism: Halomonas sp. A11-A (assembly GCF_003182195.1). Lineage (GTDB taxonomy): Bacteria > Pseudomonadota > Gammaproteobacteria > Pseudomonadales > Halomonadaceae > Halomonas > Halomonas alkalicola. The sequence goes on along the minus strand of NZ_QGTM01000021.1, from coordinate 31,075 downwards.
CTCGCCAGTCCCACTTGTCGTGGATGTACAGACCGTTAAACAGGGCTTCGCGGCCCTCGAAGAGGCAGCGCAGGGTGTCCACCAGCAGGCTCTTGCCGAAGCGCCGCGGCCGCGACAGAAAGTAGTACTTGCCTTCTTCCACCAGGCGATGGATGTGGGGTGTCTTGTCGACGTAGTAGTAGCCGCCCTCGATGATATCGGCGAAGGTCTGGATGCCAATGGGCAGCTTCTTGCGAGTGAGGGTCAAGGCAACCTCCGGTAGGGGCACGCGTCGTCAAGGATAGCAGAGTTACCTGAGCCGCTTCTTGATGCTGTCCATCCAGCCAAGGGCACCCGGGGTGGCCTGGAAGAGGTCGCGCATCTCCTGGCGGTAATACCACGCCTGATCGGGGCCACCGATGGTCATGCGCTGGGGGTCGAGCTTCGGCGGCTTGCGTTTGCTGGCGATCAGGTAGTTGAGCACCTTGGGTAGCGCCCGATAGGCCTGGGAGAGGGCCTTTTCGGCGTCATGCAGGCGGTTGAGTCGCACCAGGGCCAGCACTCGGCCATAGCGGGTCTCGGCCAGTGCGTCGTCTGGGAACTGCTCACAGATGGCCAGCGCCGCTTCATCCTGCCCATCGCGCAGCAGGGCGTTGACCAGTGGGGCGCGCGCGCCAAGGTTGTCATTCGGGCAGAGGGCCAGCAGCTGCGAGAGGCCGCGAATGGCGGCGCCCTGGTCCTCCTGGTCGAGGGCGTGCTGCATCATCAGCCTGAGCAGGGGGCGATGTTCCAGCCATGCCCAGGGCAGTTGGCCGCCCTCGGGCAGGGCGTCCAGGATATGGGCAATCACTCGCTCCTGCTGCCGCTGCAGCGCCTTGTTGAACTGCTCGTGAGCGGTGCTGAAGGCAGCGCCGGCAAAGGCATCGAGCTGCTGTAGGAAGTCGGGGCTCTGCAGCAGCGCCGGTTGCTGGCGAATCAGCTCGGGGTCCAGCGGGTTCTGTGGATTGCCAGTCTGGTAGAGAGCCGCCTGGGCCTGCTCGACCTCGGGTGGCAGCATCAGCACCCACTGGGCTCCATCGCCGTCGGGGCCGGGCGGGCCCGGCTCGAATGTGACCGGGTAGAGCGGCTGGCGGAGTGCGCTCTTCAGCAGGCCGGCAATCGGCCTCAGTAGCTCATCCGGCGCGCCGAACAGGGCCATCAGGCGGTCGTCTTCCGGGGCGTCGTCGGCGAACGCTTCGGGCTCATCCTCGTCATCCGGGATGTCGTCCGGCAGGGTGGCCAGGCTGGTCTGCTCCTCGAAGAAGGCGATGGCATCCTCGAGTCCCAGCTCCCGGGCAACCGGCAGCCACTCCTGGGCGGTACGCTGGGCCTCGGCATCGGCGCCGATATCGCGCAGGCAGACCACCTTGAAGAGGCCGTTGGACAGGTTGTCCGGGTCCAGCGTCTCGGCCTGGTGGAGCAACGCCATGGCGTCGGCGGGGCGGCCATCCAGCAGCGCCTGCCCCGTCAGCCAGTGGAGCGCCTCGGCGGCGGCCGGCGGCTTAAGGCTGGGGAGCAGATCGCTCATGGCTTTTTCGCCGGCCGATTGATGGCCGAGGGCGTTATAGGCGTCGCCCAGCAGATGGACGGCCTGGGCCTGAAGGTCGGCCTCCAGGACGCCCTGCTTGAGCAGTTTCAACAGCTGGGTGCGCGCCTTGCCGGGGTGGTTGTCATCCAGTTCCAACTCGGCAAGCACCAGCCGCAGCCTGGGCGGTGCCTTGCTGGCGGCTTCCTTGCGCTGCTTGGCGGTGAAGAGTGACGCGGCGATCCGCAGCACCGGCAGCTCGTCGTCGAGGCCCAGGGGGAGTTCCTGCCGCAGCGGTTGGCAGCAGCGCTTGAACTTCTTGCCCGAGCCGCAGGGGCAAGGGTCGTTGCGTTTCGGCTCGGGAAGCGGGTCCGGCCGGAAGCCCCGCGAGGGCAACGGCGCGTTGTCCCAGAGGGTGTGCGCGATCGGCCAGAAGGGCATCTGCGGGTCGAACCATTCGGTAACGCCGCTGCGTCGGGTGATTTCGTCTAGCGCTGCGAAGTAGGCGTCGGCACTCTCGTACTGGAGGATGTGCCGTAATGACGCCTCCAGGAAGGCGTCGATGCTGATTTCGAGCTCTGCAGGAATCTCGGGAAGATCGGCGTCAACCATCGGTACCTTGTCTCTCCTGTCGAGTTCGTGATCGAAGGACATGAATCCTCTACGCTCAGGCGTTAACCACCTCGGCCCAGAGGTCATACTCGTCGGCATGGGTCACCCGGGCCCGAATGATCTGGCCGGGGCTGAGTTCAAGATCGGTCTCGAGGAACACCATGCCGTCGATCTCCGGGGCGTCGGCGTGGCTGCGGCCGATGGGGCCTTCGTCGGTGATCTCGTCCACCAGCACCTCGATCTCGCGGCCGATCTTGGCCTGCAGCCGGGCGGCGGAGATCTGCTGCTGGTGGGCCATGAAGCGCTCCCAGCGCTCCTGCTTGACGTCGTCCGGCACCGGCTCGAGTTCCATGTCGTTGGCCGGGGCGCCGTCTACCGGGGAGTACTGGAAGCAGCCGACGCGGTCTAACTGGGCCTCGGTGAGCCAGTCGAGCAGGTACTGGAAGTCCTCCTCGGTCTCGCCGGGGAAGCCGACGATAAAGGTAGAGCGGATGGTGAGCTCCGGGCAGATCTCCCGCCAGCGCTTGATGCGCTCGAGGGTCCTGTCCTCGAAGGCCGGGCGCTTCATCGCCTTGAGCACCTTGGGGCTCGCGTGCTGGAAGGGGATATCCAGGTAGGGCAAGAGCTTGCCCTCGGCCATCAATGGGATCAGCTCGTCCACGTGGGGGTAGGGGTAGACGTAGTGCAGGCGTACCCAGATGCCGAGCTCGCTGAGCGCCTCGCACAGCTCGGTCATGCGGGTCTTCACCGGGCGGCCGTTCCAGAAGCCGGTGCGGTACTTGAGGTCGACCCCGTAGGCGCTGGTGTCCTGGGAGATCACCAGGAGCTCCTTGACGCCGGCGCGCTTCAGCCCCTCGGCCTCGCTGAGCACCTCGCCCACCGGGCGGCTGACCAGCTTGCCGCGCATGGAGGGGATAATGCAGAAGCTGCAGCTGTGGTTGCAGCCCTCGGAGATCTTCAGGTAGGCGTAGTGGCGCGGGGTTAGCTTGACGCCCTGGGGCGGCACCAGGTCGATGCGCGGGTCGTGGTCCTGGCGGGGCGGCACCACCTCGTGGACGGCGCTGACCACCTGCTCGTACTGCTGGGGGCCGGTGACGGCGAGCACGCTGGGGTGAACGTCGCGGATGGCGCCTTCCTCCACGCCCATGCAGCCGGTGACGATCACACGGCCGTTCTCGGCGATCGCCTCGCCGATGGCATCGAGCGATTCCGCCTTGGCGCTGTCAATGAAGCCGCAGGTGTTGACCACCACCACGTCGGCGTCGTCGTAGCTCGGAGTGATCTCGTAGCCCTCGGTGCGCAGCTGGGTGAGGATCCGTTCGGAATCCACCAGCGCCTTGGGGCAGCCGAGCGAGACGAAACCGACCTTGGGTGTGGACATGCAATTGACCTTTGCTTGGAAACGCGGAAAGCGCGGATTTTACCGTGTCACGGGACCTGGGGCCACAGGAGGGGCCTGTCCTGGCATGAGCTGCCATGGCGAATGGAGGGCGGTGCCGAGCGGTGTGGGCTGTGACATGGCGCCAGAGGCGCTTGCATGCCCGATTTGCTATGCTGGGCGCAATGCTCTTGGGGTGGCAAGCACTGGGAGGTAAGTGACTATGCAGCTTGAAGAACTCATTGCTAAGGTGAGCCGTCTGCCGGAAGTTCGCCAGCAGGAGGTGATGGATTTCGTTACCTTCCTGGAGCAGCGCTACGGCCAGACCGATCCCGGAGAGGCGGAACAGCTCGATTGGTCTGAACAGCAGTTCCATGCCATGAGCATCGATCAGGCCATGCGTGATACCGAGGCCGAGCCCGACCTCTACTCTGAGGATGATCTGAAGGAAAGATGGCAATGACCCTCTCAAATGGTAATTGACCCCATGGCCACCATCGAACATAGCGCGATCCTCAAGGCACCGCCGGAGCGGGTCTTCGCCCTGCTGGAGCGGGTAGAGGACTTTGCCGACTACTCCGACCTGATCCACGCCATCGAACCGCTGGGGAAGGACCGCTACCGCTGGCACGTGCGGGCGGTGGGCCGCGACTGGCACTTCGACGTGGCGGTGACCGAGTCTCGTGCACCGGAGGTGCTCTCCTGGGAGTCGCTGGACGGCGTGGAGAACCAGGGCTGCTACCGCCTCACCCCGGTGAAGGAGGGCACCGAGGTGGCGCTGACCCTCACCTATGTGCTGCGCAACAAGCTGGTGGAGAAGGCCGTCAACAAGGCGGCGAGACCCCTGGTGGGGCGGGTAAGCCGGCAGATCCTCGAGCGGGTGGAGGAGAGGCTATAGCTTCCTCAGGCCTGATGGAGAAATTCTATTAGGCTGCTATCTACTTTTTCCGCCGCGATAGACCTATCATGACCTTGACGAGGCCGCCGGCCTCACAGAGGAATCCGCCATGATCAAGGGGCTTATGTGGTGCTTCGCCATCCTGGGCGTGCAGCTTGGCCTTTTGCGCTACATCGATCTGCGCGTGGCTGCGATGCCGCGGCTGCAGGACCCTTCCGAGGAGCCGGGCCATCCTGACTCTCAAGCCACCGAGGCCGTTGCTTCTGGTGGGAGCCACGCTCTGCGGGGCGAATAGGCGGATGGCGGCACCGCTGGGCGCCTGCGGCGCCATTCGCCGGGCGGAGCCCAGCTCCCACCAGTAACTTGAAGCGCTGGCAATACAGCCATTCGCTCGGCAGAGGCGGTCTCCTACCTGTGGCTTGGATGTGTGGCTTCTTTGGTCGCTGGCTAGGGCTTGGCGCTCTTTAACTAAATGTATTTTGATTGATGGGTGAGTTTAGTTAAAGAACCACGCTCTGCGGTGCAAGTAGACGGATGGCGACACCGCTGGGCGCCTGCGGCGCCATTCGCCGGGCGGAGCCCAGCTCCCACCAGTAACTTGAAGCGGTGGCTATCCAGCCATTCGCTCGGCAGAGCCGGTCTCCTATCGGTAGCGATAGACCCGCAGGCTGGGTAGGAAGGGCTCGTCCTCGAGCTTCTCGTCGCGCCTTCTGGCGCGGGTGCGCTGCTCGGGGGGCGCGAGCGGGGGGAGGTTGTGGTCCGGCAGGCGGCCGTCGGGGCTGGGCACGAAGAGCGGCAGGGCGACGTTCATGGCGCGGCGGCTGCGGCCGTCGTCGAGGGGCTCCCGGTAGAAGAGGTTGGCGCGCATCAGCGGGGCCTGGCGCTGTACCTGGGCCAGCGGCTCTGCGCTTGGGATGCCGGCGAGCTTGCGCAGCTGGATGCGCACGTGGGCGGCCTCCGTATCGAGCTTCGTCAGCTTCTGCTCCGCCTCCTGCACCGTCAGGCGCTTGATGGAGCGCCCGCTCGCGTACCAGGCGAGCCGCACCCGGGCGAGGGGCGCCTCGGCCACGGGGATCGCTCGCCAGCACTGCTTGAGGTGCACTCTGGCGAGGCCCTGGCCGCGCAGGTGATCGTGCAGCTCCGGGTGGCGGAAGGGCAGCACCGCCTTCGCCTCGGGAATCAGCTCGGGTTCGCACTCCTTGATGCGGGCGAGCAGGGCGGCGAAGTCGGCCTTGGCGATGTTGGTGCGTGCCACCGCGTCCATCAGGGGCTCATCGGCGGCCACCAGCCCGATATGGGTGCGGGTGGCGCGGCCGTCCTGGCCATCCTGGTACCAGACATCCAGCAGGGCGTGGCGCAGCCAGGTCTCAGCGCGTTCGGCGCTTACCGTTTCCGGCTCGCCAAAGATCCAGCAGGCGCCGGGGCGGTAGCGATAGGCGGCCGACACCGCCTCGGCAGCCTCGAGCAGGGCGTCGAAGGCAGCCTCCAGTTCGGCCAGCAGGCGGTACGCGGGGCGTGGCATGGTGCTCAACGCGAAATCACGCTGCAGCGCTCTTCAGCAGAGGCCAGGCACCCTGTTTGGATGCCTCCAGAATCACGACTTCTACAATGGAGCCATCCTCGGCGTAGCTGATATGGGTGTTCCAGTCCTGGGAGGCCTCCTTCACGATCGGCTTGTCGGCCAGGTGGAGCACCAGGATATCGTCTGCTTCGTCATAGGTGGTTCTCATTTCAACCCTCCCGCTCCTGCAGTCCACGCTCGGCGCGCAGGATCATCTCGTCGATCTCGGTCTCGTCCATGGCGGGCTCGCCTGCAATGCGGTGGCTGCCATCCGCCCAGGCGCCGAGATCCAGCAGGCGGCAGCGCTCGCTGCAGAAGGGACGGTAGGCGTTCTTCTCGCTCCACACGACCTTCTTGCGGCACTGGGGGCAGGCGACTTCCAGGGGGCGTTGGGTGTTGCTCATGGGGCTCCTGTGGGTCAGTGTCGTTTATCGGCTTTCATGTAGACGTCATTACGCTCGCGTTTGCCGATGGCAATCACGACGACAACCAGTTCATTGTTTCTTACCTCGTAGACGAGGCGGTAACCAGCACTACGAAGCTTGATCTTGTATCTGTCGCGGTTGCCATGCAGACGGGCCGCCGGAATTGAGGGTGAATCCAGTATGGCGGTCAGCTTCTTCTTGAACTGAGCGCGAACACTTCCGTCCAGCTTTCGCCACTCTTTTAGCGCCTCCTTGCGGAAGCGTAACTCATAGGTCATCCAGACTCACCGCAATTTCAGGTTGCTGGCTGCGCTCATCGGCTATCCGGTTAAGCTCAGCATCCTCGAGTTTCTCAAGCAGCTCCTCATAGGCAGCGGCCGGGATGCAGTAGAAAGCGGGTTCATTCCGGTTGAGCACGGCAACCGGGAAGCCCTCGCCCGCAGCGACGGTAGCCATCGGATTCTTCTTGAGTTCGGAGATGCTGGCGGTGGTGTTAGCCAGGATGGTATGGGGCATGTGAATCACTCCTTATGCTTCAACTGCCAGCATTGTAGACCTTTTAAAAGTCTTTTAACAGGTCTTGGATCGCTCGCTCGTCAGCTCCCGATACCGCCGATCCAGCTCGGCGACCCGGCGGCGCATCTCCTCTTCGCTGCCGCCATTGTCCAGCACATCGTCGGCCCGGGCCAGGCGTTCGGCGCGGGGCATCTGGGCGGCGACGATGGCGCGGGCCTGGGCCTCGTCGACGTCGTCCCGGGCGGCGGTGCGCTCGATCTGCAGCGCCTCGGGGACGTCGATCACCAGGCAGCGATCGGCCATCTCGCTCTGGCCGGATTCGAACAGCAGCGGCGAGACCAGCAGCACGTAGGGGGCGCCTGAGGCCTCGAGGCGCGCCAGGTGCTCGACCAGCCGCGCGCGGATGCGCGGATGGGTGACGGACTCCAGCCAGCGGCGCTCCGCCGGGTCGGCGAAGACGATCTCCCTGAGCGCGCGGCGATTCAGGGTGCCGTCGTCGTTGAGCACCCGCCGGCCGAAGCGCTCGTGGATCTCCGCAAGGGCGGGCTCGCCGGGCTCGACCACTTCGCGGGCCACGTCGTCGGCGTCCACCCAGGGCACGCCCAGGGCCTCGAAGGCCCTGGCCACGGTGGACTTGCCCGAGGCGATGCCGCCGGTCACGCCTATGATCATCCCGTCATGCTCTCCCTGCTGTCGTCAGCCGATGCTGTGGGTCCATACAGTCTATGGAGTTTGAGCGAGAAGAGCGAGTGGGCGCCATTCCTACGACTTTAGGCGCAAGTTGGCGGTTAATTCATGCCCGCTCATGGACTTGCCATGGGCAAGGTAAGACCATTGGATCGCGAGATGTCATATCCTATGGAGGCATCCGTAGTCTCATTAGATTCCATCAGGTTTCCCAACCGTTCCCGCTAGGAGAGTCGCATGAGTGCTATCGTTCTTCTGGTCCTGGGTCTTGCCGCGATGGCTGCCGGGTACTTCCTGTACTCGAAGTTCATTGCCGAGAAGATCTATCGACTGGACCCCGACTTCAAGACGCCCGCCCACGAGTACGAGGACGGCGTCGACTTCGTGCCAACCAACCGCTTCGTGCTGTGGGGCCACCACTTCACCTCGGTGGCCGGGGCCGCGCCCATTGTGGGGCCCGCCATCGCCGTGATCTGGGGCTGGCTGCCGGCCTTCCTGTGGGTGGTGTTCGGCACCATCTTCTTCGCCGGGGTGCATGACTTCGGCGCCATCTGGGCCAGCGTACGCAACAAGGCCAAGTCCGTCGGCGCCCTGACCGGCGACGTGGTGGGCAAGCGCGCCCGCAGCATCTTCATGATCGTCATCTTCCTGGTGCTGCTGATGGTCAACGCGGTGTTCGCCGTGGTGATCGCGGGCCTGATGATGAACTTCTCCAGCGCCGTGGTCCCGGTGTGGGGCGCCATCCTGGTGGCGCTGATCATCGGCCAGCTGATCTACCGTCGCATGCTGAGCCTGCCGATGGTCTCCATCATCGGCGTGGTGGCGCTCTATGCGCTGATCGGCATCGGCCCCTCGGTGCCGATCCAGATGCCCGCCGAGGTGGCCGGCCTCTCCGGCAACGCGGTGTGGATCCTGATCCTGTTCGCCTATGCGGCCATCGCCTCGCTGCTGCCAGTGTGGGTGCTGCTCCAGCCCCGCGACTACATCAACGGCCTGCAGCTCTTCATCGGCCTGATCATCCTCTACGGCGCCATCGTGCTGATGAACCCGACCCTGGTGGCCCCGGCGTTCAACACCAACGTACCGGCCGGCACGCCCTCGCTGTTGCCGCTGCTCTTCGTGACCATCGCCTGTGGCGCCATCTCCGGCTTCCACGGCCTGGTCTCCTCCGGTACCACCTCCAAGCAGCTCAACCGCGAGACCGATGCCCGCTTCGTCGGCTACTTCGGCGCCGTGGGCGAGGGCATGCTGGCCCTGGCCGCCATCCTGGCCGCCACCGCCGGCTTCGCCACCTTCGGCGACTGGCAGGCGATGTACAGCGCCTTCGGCCAGGGCGGCGTGAATGCCTTCGTCGAGGGCGGTGCCTTCATCATCCATAACGGCATCGGCCTGCCCGAGGCTACCGCGGCGACCCTGCTCACCGTGATGGCGGCGCTGTTCGCCGGCACCACCATGGATACCGGCCTGCGCCTGCAGCGCTACATCTTCCAGGAGTGGGGCGAGATCTATAATCAGCAGTGGATGAAGAAGCCGGCCATCGCCACCTTCCTGGCCGTGGGCAGCTGCCTGCTGCTGGCCTTCGGCGCCGGCGGCGCGGATGGCTCCGGTGGCCTGATCATCTGGCCGCTGTTCGGCACCACCAACCAGCTGCTGGCGGGCCTGACCCTGCTGGTGATTACCGTGATGCTGGTGCGTCTGCGTCGCCCGATGTGGTACACCCTGGCGCCGCTCTGCTTCCTGCTGGTGATGACCATTGCCGCGCTCCTGATCCAGCTGCGCACCTTCTATCAGCAGGGCAACATGTTCCTGCTGGTGCTGGATGTCGTGGTGCTGATCGCCGCGATCATGGTGGCCATGGAGTGCGCCTCGGCGCTCAAGCGCTCCCGCGCGGAGATGGCCGCCGAGCAGAAGTGATGAAGGAGTGACCCATGAACGATGATCATGACCGCGATCATGATCCTCGTCTCGAACGGATTCGGGCCTGGCTTAGCCAGGCCCGTTTCTTCGCGGAGGAGGTCTACTCCTCCCGCTACCGGGGCGCCATCGCCCGCGCCCGTCGAGACGAGGATGACCTCTTCATGCTGCTGGTGTTCTCCGAGATGATGGGGGTGCCCAACCCGGCGGCCTATTACACCCTGGAGCTGCAGCCGCTGCTGCTGGAGCGCTTCCACGACTGGCACCGGCGTATGGGCATGGAGCGCTCGCCGCTGGATCATTTCAAGTGTTGCTGAGGCCCTGATGAAAGAACTGCTGAACAAACGCCTGCTGTGGGTGGGCGGCAAGGGCGGGGTCGGCAAGACCACGGTGGCCGCGGCCCTGGCGGTGCTGGCGGCGCGACGGGGCAGGAAGGTGCTGGTGGTCTCCACCGACCCGGCCCACAGCCTTGGCGACGTCTTCGACCGCGAGCTTGGCGACGTGCCGCGCCGGCTGTTACCCAACCTCGACGCCATGGAGATCGACCCCGATGCCGAGGTGGAGGCCCACCTGGCGCGGGTCACCGAGCAGATGCGCCGTTACGCCGCCCCGGAGATGATGAAGGAGCTGGAGCGGCAGATGCGCCTGACCCGGCAGTCGCCAGGCACCCAGGAGGCGGCGCTGCTGGAGCGGTTGTCGCGGCTGATCACCGATGACGAGGCCGACTGGGACCTGATCATCTTCGACACCGCGCCCACCGGCCACACCCTGCGCCTGCTGACCCTGCCCGAGGCCATGGCCGCCTGGACCGACGGCCTGCTGGCTCACAATCGCAAGTCGGAGGAGCTGGGCAAGGTCCTCTCGCACCTGACCCCCAAGCGCGGCCGCGACGTGGCCACCCCCTTCGACGATCCCCAGGAGGACCCGCTCGCCGACCTGGACGACAAGACCCGCGACGTAGCGAAGACGCTGATCGAGCGTCGGCGGCTCTTCCACCGGGCGCGGCGGCGCATCGAGAACGCCGAGGAGACCGGCTTCTTGTTCGTGCTGACCTCGGAGCGGCTGCCGATCCTCGAGACGGCGCGGGCCGTGGCGACCCTCGAGGAGGCCCATGTGCCGGTGGCCGGCACCCTGGTCAACCGGGTGATTCCCGAGGATGCCGACGGGGAGTTCCTGCGCGCCCGCCGGGAGCAGGAGGCGACCTACCTGGCCCGCATCGATCAGGAGCTTGGCCACCTGCCGCGCCCGCGGCTTCCCTGGCTGCCCACCGACGTCCAGGGCATCGCGATCCTCGAGGAACTGGCCGACCGGCTGGAGGGTGAGGGCTTCTAGCCCTGCGTCAGGCGCCGCCGCGGTGGCGCTCCAGCAGAGCCTCGCGCACCCACAGCACACCGCGCCCTAGCCACTCGTGCAGGGCGCGGGTGCTTTCGTTGAGGTGGTAGGCGCGCGGGATCCAGCCGTGCAGCCCTGGCGGCGGCGCGCTGGCGAACTCGGTCGGCGCGGCGATCACCGCAAGCCCCGCGCGTTCGAACTCGGCGATGGCCCGCGGCAGGTGCCAGGCCTGGGAGACCAGCGCCACCCGCTCGATGTCGGCGCCCGCCAGCATGGCGGCGCTGAAGCGTGCGTTCTCCGCGGTGTTCCGGCTCTCGCCCTCCAGCCATCGCACCGGCACCTCGAACACCTCGCGCAGCGCCGCGGCCATCAGACTCGCCTCGGCGCTGTGCTCGTCATGGACCCGCCCGCCACTGACCAGGATCGGCAGGCCGCTGCCCCGGTGCAGGTGGGCGCCATAGGCGAGCCGCCGCCAGGTGGGGTTGGAGGGGGCATCGCCCCAGCCGAACTCAGGGGCTACGTAGTCGCGCCCGCCCCCCAGGATGACGATAGCCTGGGCGCCGCGCAAAGTGCCGGGACCCTCCAGCGGCGCGGGCTCGAGTCCCTGGCGCAGGGCGTGGCTGACCCAGGGGGTGGCGAGCAGCAGCAGGCTTACGAGGCCGAGTGCGACCAGCAGCCCACCGGCTAGGCGCCGGGCCCCCAGAAGCAGGCCTGCCAGCACCAGCAGGACGTTGATCAGCGGCGGCAGCGCCAGGTACTTGAGCACGTCCATCAGCGTGGCCTCCCGATGCCGGTCTCGAGCAGGTCGAGGCGCCGCGTGGGCCAGTGCACCACGGCGGTGTGGCGGTGCATGCGCTCGGCGAGCCAGGGGTGACGCTCCTGGATCACGCGGCTCGCGAAATCGGCCAGGAAGTGCGACTTGAGCTCGGCCCTGGCGCGATCCACCCCCACCGCCCGGTAGGGGGTGGAGGCGAGCAGCATGAGGCCGTCATCGGGAATGCGCCCAGCGGCCATGTTGGCATCGATGATGTCGGCCGCGGTGCCGATGGGCTCGGCCAGGCTCGGGCCGTAGGGGCCGATGATCAGCGCGGTGTTGGGAAGGTGCAGGAAGTCGAAGCCGCGCCCTACGCAGATCACCCATTCGCGATGCTCGATATCGAGCTGGCGAGCCACACCGCGCAGGCTCGCCGTATGGGCCAGGTTGCCCTCGAGCAGCGGCAGCAGATCGCGGAGGATATCGGCCGGCATGTCCGGGCAGAGCGTAGCCACCCGGTGGTCGAGGTTCTCGCCGTCGTCGGCCTCGAACGTCCCGATATCCAGGGTCTGTTCTCCCTCGCCGTGCAGGATCAGGGCGTCTGAGTCGGTCTCGAAGCCGCATACCAGCGGGTAGACGTGCTGGTGGTCGGTGCCGAACAGCCGCTCGGCCTGGGCGCGGATCTCGCGGGCATGGGCCAGGGCGGCGCCGGCATCGCAGCCGAAGCCGGCGCAGCCGCGCAGCCGCTCCCCCCGGGAGAAGTGGTAGGTGATCATCAGGAGCGACCCGTGGCCCGCGCGGATCCCCTCGGCCACCGCCTCGGTCACCAGCTCCCCCAGGTAGGGCCAGCCCAGGTCGAAGATGCCACCGAGGTTGCGAAAGGGGGTGATGATGCCCAGCGGCGTACGGGTGGCGTGGGGAATATGAATGCGCCCGTCCATGCACTTCAGCACCAGCAGGCGGGTGGGGTGACGGGCCAGGTAGCGCTCCCGGGCCAGGCTGGCCGAGGGGCTGCAGTAGGTGTCGGCGTGCTGGCGGGAGAGGGCCAGCAGCGCCGCGATGCGCTCGGCGATGGGGCGGTCGTGGAGTGGGATGGGCATGGGGCTCCGAAAGGGCTCTTGTCGTTATGGGCCTATCCTCGCCCAGCCGCCGGCGGCTGCCAACCCGCCGTTCGGCGCATGCCCCCAGCATGCGCCCTACAGCTCTGTCTTCTCCTTGAATTCGCAAAGGTCCTCGATGACGCAGCTGCCGCAGCGCGGCTTGCGCGCCACGCAGGTGTAGCGGCCGTGGAGGATCAGCCAGTGGTGGGCGTCCTGGCGAAACTCCTTCGGAACATGGCGCAGCAGCTTCTTCTCGACCTCGACCACGTCCTTGCCCTTGGCAATACCGGTGCGATTGGAGACCCGGAAGATATGGGTGTCCACCGCGATGGTGGGCTGGCCGAAGGCGGTGTTGAGGATGACGTTGGCGGTCTTGCGGCCCACTCCGGGCAGCGCCTCCAGGGCGGCGCGGGTCTCGGGGACCTCGCCGCCGTGCTTGTCGAGCAGCAGGTGGCAGGTCTTCATCAGGTTCTCGGCCTTGGTGTTGAACAGGCCGATGGTCTTGATGTGATCCTTGAGCCCCTCGAGGCCGAGCTCGATGATCGCCTGGGGGGTGTTGGCGATGGGGAAGAGCCGGGCCGTGGCCTTGTTGACGCCGACGTCGGTGGCCTGGGCCGAGAGCAGCACCGCCGCGAGGAGCTCGAAGGGGGTCGTCCAGTGGAGCTCGGTGGTGGGCTCGGGGTTGTGCTCGCGCAGCCGCGCGAAGATTTCAAAGCGTTTCTGGGCGTTCATGGCGTCTTTTTCGTTTTTCGGAAGCTCGGCCTTCGGGCTGTGTAAGTTATCCGGGCGCCTGCGGCGCCATTCGCCGGGCGGAGCCCAGCTCCCACCAGTAGTCTGAAGCGGTGGCAATACAGCCATTCGCTCGGCGGAGCCGGTCTCCTACCTGTAGCTTGGAGCGGTGGCGGCACAGCCGTTCGCTCGGCAGAGCCGATCTCTTACTAGTAGCTTGGGGCGGTGGCAACACTGCCATTCGCTTGGTGGGGCCCAGCTCCCATCAGTTGCCTGCTGCCACCGAGGCTGTTGCTTCTGGTGGGAGCCACGCTCTGCGGGGCGAATAGACGGATGGCGACACCGCTGGGCGCCTGCGGCGCCATTCGCCGGGCGGAGCCCAGCTCCCACCAGTAGTCTCCGGCCTTGGTGACTAACACGCCATCACCGTGACCTGCTCCTTCTGGGACCAGTAGGTTGAAGCGATTTAGACTTCGCCTTCGCCCAGCGGTGTGATTCCGCTTAATCGGCCGTGTCAGCCTGCTCAAGCGCGCTTCTGGCCTCGGCCAGCAGCCGCTCGGCCTCGGGGAGCTGGGCGCGGGCGGTGGCCTCGGCGTTGGCGTCGCCGCGGCGCCGGGCGCTCTCCAGCTGCTGCTGCACGCGCTTGACGGCCTGCTCGGCGGCCTTGAGGGCCATCTGGCGCTGTCGCTTCACCGCTGGGCCTGCGGTGGCAGGGCCCGAGCCGCCGGGGCGGCGCTGCTGCATCAGCCGCTTCTGGCGCTCCAGGCGCTTTTCCTTGGCCTCCCGGGCCAGGCGCGCCTGGCGGGCGCGGTGGCGGTTGCGCCCGAGCTCGGCACGTCGGGCCAGGTAGGTGTCGCGCTGCGCTTCGCTCTTTGCAGCCTGCCAGGCAGGGTGGGGGACGAGATCGATGCAGTCCACCGGGCAGGGCGCCACGCAGAGCTCGCATCCGGTGCACTCATCAACGATCACCGTATGCATGCGCTTGGCCGCGCCGAGGATGGCGTCCACCGGGCAGGCCTGGATGCACTTGGTGCAGCCGATGCACTCGTCCTCGCGGATCACCGCGGCCAGCGGCAGTTGGGCGGGCTCCGTCAGGGGCTCTACCGGCAGGCCGGTGAGCGCCGCCAGGCGTACAAGCGTTGCCTCGCCGCCAGGCGGGCAGCGGTTGATGGGCTCGCCCGCGGCGATCGCCTCGGCGTAGGGGAGGCAGCCATCGAAGCCGCACTTGCCGCACTGGGTCTGCGGCAGCAGGGCGTCGATGGCCGCGATCCGCTCGCGCTGGCTCACCGCCTCAGGTCACCCGCTGGCCGGGCTCGGCACCGGTGTCCGGCGAGAGCAGGTAGATGCCCTCGTCGTTGGCCGAGGCCAGCACCATCCCCTCGGAGAGGCCGAAGCGCATCTTGCGCGGGGCGAGGTTGGCCACCATCACGGTGAGCCGGCCCTCCAGGGCCTCGGGGGCATAGGCGCTGCGGATGCCGGAGAACACCGTGCGGGTCTCGCCGCCCAGGTCCAGGGTCAGCTTGAGCAGCTTATCGGCGCCCTCGACGTACTCCGCCTTGGCGATCCGCGCGATGCGCAGGTCCACCTTGGCGAAGTCCTCGAAGCCGATCTCCGGGGCGATGGGTGTCTCGGCCAGGGGGCCCTTCGGGGTCTCCTTGAGCTTCTGTTCTTCCACCAGGTCCTCCTTTGACGCCGCCATCATGGCGTCGATCTTCTCCCGCTCCACGCGGGTCATCAGCGGCTTGAACTTGGCGATCTCGTGATCCAGCAGCACCGAATGGCGGCTGTGCCAGTCGAGGCTGTCGAGCTTGAGGAACGCGCGGGCGTCCTCGGCCATGGCCGGCACCACCGGTGCCAGGTAGATCATCAGCTGGCGGAACAGGTTGAGGCCCACCGAGCAGATGTCGAGGACCTCCTGCTCGCGGCCCTCCTGCTTGGCCAGCACCCAGGGCTCGGCGTCGGCGATGTAGGTGTTGGCCTCATCGGCCAGCTCCATCACCCGACGCATGGCGCGGCCGAACTCGCGGGCCTCGAAGAACTCGGCGATCTCATCGCCGGCGGCGATGAAACGCGCCACCATCTCCGGCTCGGCGCAGTGGGACGAGAGCCTGCCGCCGCCGAGCTTCTTGACGAAGCCGGCGCAGCGGCTGGCGATGTTGACTACCTTGCCGACCAGGTCGCTGTTGACCCGGGCGGCGAAGTCCTCGAGGTTGAGGTCCAGGTCGTCCACCCGGGAAGTGAGCTTGGCGGCGAAGTAGTAGCGCAGGTACTCCGGGTTCAGGAAGTCCGCGTAGGTGGCGGCCTTGATGAAGGTGCCGCGTGACTTGGACATCTTGGCACCGTTCACCGTCACGAAGCCGTGGCAGTTGACTGCGGTGGGGGTGCGGAAGTCGGCGCCGTGGAGCATGGCCGGCCAGAACAGGGCGTGGAAGTAGACGATGTCCTTGCCGATGAAGTGGTAGACCTCGGCCTGGCTGTCCCTGTGCCAGAAGGCGTCGAAGTCCAGGCCCTTGCGGTCGCAGAGGTTCTTGAAGCTGGCCAGGTAGCCGATGGGGGCGTCCAGCCAGACGTAGAAATACTTGCCCGGGGCGTCGGGAATCTCGAAGCCGAAGTAGGGAGCGTCGCGGGAGATGTCCCACTCGTTGAAGCCGGCCTCGAACCACTCCACCAGCTTGTTGCGGATCTGGGGCTGGACGTGGCCGTCGTTGATCCACTCATGCAGGAAGTCGGCGAAGTCCGGCAGCTTGAAGAAGTAGTGGGTGGAGCTTCTCACCTCAGGGGTGGCGCCGGAGATGGCCGACACCGGGTCGATCAGCTCCGCCGGGGTATAGGTGGCGCCGCACGCCTCGCAGTTGTCGCCGTACTGGTCGTCCGCCTTGCACTTGGGGCAGGTGCCTTTGATGAAGCGGTCGGCCAGGAACAGCCCCTTGACCGGATCATACATCTGCTCGATGTCGCGGGTGGCGATATGGCCCTTGTCGCGCAGGCGGGTGTAGATCAGCTCGCTGAAGTAGCGGTTCTCGTCGGAGTGGGTCGAGTGGTAGTTGTCGAAGGCCACGCCGAAGGTGGCGAAGTCCGCCTGGTGCTCCTGGCTGACGCGATCGATCAGTGCCTCGGGGGTGATTCCCTCCTGCTCGGCGCGCAGCATGATGGCGGTGCCGTGGGCGTCGTCGGCGCAGACATAGTGGCACTCGTGGCCGCGGCTCTTCTGGAAGCGCACCCAGATATCGGTCTGGATGTACTCGAGCAGGTGGCCGAGGTGGATGGCGCCGTTGGCGTATGGCAGGGCGCTGGTAACCAGGATCTGGCGCTTGGCGGTCGTCGACATGTCGGCTCTGGATTCCCATGAAAATCAGGCCGTCGATTGTAGCGGTCTTGGGGCGTGGCTGCACCCGGGGGCGGTCTCACGAGGCGTCGTTATCCTGCCTAGTATCGTCGGCCATCAGCATGTCGTGGTCGCGGGGCGGCTGGCACTGGGTATGCGTGCCCGCGGCCAGGTAGTGGCGCAGGATCGGCTCCATGCCCTTGAGCACCTGAACCGGCAGGGCCGAGGTGAAGCGGAAGCGGTCCGACTCGCTGCCGGCCACGTAGGCGGTGAGGGTGCCGAAGTGGTCGTCGCCCAGGTAGAAGACGAAGGTGGCGGTGCGGTTGCGCGCTTCGGAGTGCACCACCTGGCCGGAGCGGGTGACGGTCTGGAAGCGGTTGTTGCCGGTGCCGGTCTTGCCGCCGAGGGTCAGCGGGGTGTCGTCGTCCAGCCGGAAGCTGCCCTGCAGGCGGCGGGCGGTGCCGCCCTCCACCACCTGGGAGAGGGTGTGGCGCAGCACCGCGGCCACCTCCGGCGCCATGACCTGGCGGGCGCGGCCGTGGTCAGGCAGGAAGCGGGTCTCGTAGGGGGTGCCCTCGGCCAGGTGCAGGTCGTCGATGCGTAGGGTGGGCAGCCGCACCCCGTCGTTGAGGATGATGCCCATCAGCTCGGCCAGGGCCGCGGGGCGATCCCCCGAGCTGCCCACCGCGGTGGCCAGCGACGGCACCAGGTGGTCGAAGGGGTAGCCGAGCCGCGCCCAGCGCTGGTGGATGTCGAGGAAGGCCTCGACCTCCAGCATGGTGCGGATGCGGGTGTCGCGGGCGCTACGGTGGCGGGTGCGCAGCAGCCAGCCGTAGACCTCCTGGCGCGCCTCGCGGCTGGCGGCCTCGGCGTCGGCATAGCCGGCGTCGGGCTGGTCCTGCAGGAAGCCCACCAGCCACAGCTCCAGCGGATGCACGCCGGCGATATAGCCCTGGTCGGAGAGGGTGAGGGCGCTGGGGTCGCTGCCCTCGAACAGCACGCTGGGCCGGAAGCTGGCGTCGCGGCCGCCCAGCCGCTCGGCGACGAAGGCGGTAAAGCCGATGGGGTCCGCCTCCGGGTAGAGATAGCGGTAGACCGCCGCCAGCCGCCGCGCGCCGGGGCGGAGCCCTCCGAGGAAGGCCTCCAGGCGCTCCTCGGGCGGCAACGCCTGGTACTTGCGCCAGAAGCGTTGCAGGAACACCCGGCCCTCGCGATCGGCGAAGCTCGCCAGGTAGTCCAGGCGGCGGGGGTCGCCGTCATCCTCGAGGAGCTGTCGCCGGTCGGCGTCCCGATGGATGCTGTAGTTCACGAGGTCGCGCATCACGCGAATGAAGGGCAGGTTGAGGGACTCCCGCATGGCCTCCTCGAGGGTGGGGTTGCGGCCGTTGTCCTCGCGCCGGAAGTTGCTGAAAGTGTGGCGCCCGCCCCCGGTGAAGAAGGCCTCGTGGGGGCTCGCCGAGTAGCGGCGCTGCATGGCCTGGGTGAGCAGCTCGTCGAGCGGCACCTCCGGGGTGGCGATCAGCCGCTCGATCACCCAGCGGCTCAGGTGGTCCTGGCGGTCCACCGGGATCTGGCGCAGGGTGTCGGCGGGCAGACCGGCGTGGCGGGCGTGCAGCTCGGCGATCACCTCCAGGTAGGTGGCCAGCACCCTGAGCTTGGCGGTGGAGCCAAGCTCCAGCTTGCTCCCCTCGTTGATATCGAAGGGCTGGCCGCTGTTGTCGGTCTGCACCCGCACCCGGAACCCCTCCTCGCTGCGCTCGAAGAGGGTGAAGCTGTAGCGCACCTCGGCGGTCTTCTCCGGGGCGAGCAGGCGCTCGCCGAAGAGGCCGATCTCGCCGGCGAAGGCCGGGTCGGCGATCCGATACAGGTAGTCGGTGATCTCGACCTGCAGGTCGGGGTGCAGGGTGGTGCGTGCGGTCAGATCCAGGCGGTCCAGCTCGTGGAGCGAGACGCCCAGCATCCCCGCCAGGCGGGTGCGTGCCACCTGCAGCCCCTTGTCGCGGGGCACCCGATGGGCCACCGGGGCCGCCTGGAAGTCCCGGAACACCAGGCGCTGGGCAAGGGCCGCCTCGCTCAGCTCGACGGGCAGCACGCCCTCGCTGGCGAGCAGCCTCAGGTGGCTGTCGGTCAGCCGTTCCAGGGCCTCTCGGCCGCCCCGCAGGTACCAGGAGGGGCGGCGCTGGGCGATCATCAGCGCGAGCACCTGGCGCGTTGCCAGCCCCCGGCGCGCCAGGGCATCGGGGCCGTTGAAGTCCGGCACCAGCAGGCGGTTGATCTCGTCGGGGTCGGCGCCGAACCAGACCCACAGGCCGTCGGCGAGGCCATGCACCTCGCCGTGGCCGGGGGCGGCGGCCAGCGGCACGCTGTTGAGGTAGTCCAGGGCGATATCCTGGCGGGCGGTGAGGGTCTCGGGGCCGTGGCGATACCCGCGTACGCTGGCCGAGGCCATCTGGCGCAGCTTTTCCATGGGGGTGTCGGTGCGCCCGCCGGGGGAGTGACGATACTTCTCGATCTGGGTGGCCAGGGTGCTGCCGCCGGCGGACTGGTCCGAGACATCCAGGGCCCGGCTCGCCTGGGATAGGGCGGCGCGGGCGAAGCGTGGCCAGTCCACCGCGGGGTTGGCGTTGGGGGCGCTGGCGTCGAGCAGCTGGCGGTTCTCGATGAACAGCAGCATCTCCAGCACCAGCGGCGGCACGGCGTCGAAGTGGGGAAAGTGGCGCCCGGGGTGGCGGTAGGCGTAGAGCCTCTCGCCGGTGCAGCTCTCCAGGGTCAGACCGGTACGGGTCTTCTCGTCATAGGGGGGGAAGAGCCCGTGGTTGACATACTCCATCAGCGCCGGGGAGAAGCGCGCCTGGCGCTCCACCAGGAAGCCACGCTCCACCAGCCGCGACTGGAAGGCGGGCAGCCGGGTGTAGCCGAGCCGCTCGTCGAAGGGGCCGTGGGTAGGGGCGAGCAGACGCTCGCTGCGTCCCGGGGCGACAGTCCAGGTCAGGGTGGCGGCGTAGCGGGAGAGCTCCTGGGACTGGAAGCGCGAGGTGCGCGCCTCGGCCACCAGCAGGGTCGCCAGCGCACTGGCCACCAGCGCGAGGAACAGCAGCAGCCACAGGCCGAGGTGCCGCCGCTTCCTGGGTGGGGGCTCGGCCGACAGACCGGCGCCCGGTGGCCGCGGCCAGCCGGGATCGAGAAGCGGCTCCTGGGAGTCCAGCCTGCCCATACGCTACCTCCGCCATGGCCCGGTACGAATGCGTACTTCCTTCCATGAGCGTAGAACGATTCTGGCGTTTGAGTAGCGGAATGTAACTATCTGGATGCGGTGTTTCGATAGACGCCGAAGTGGGTGAGGCCGCGATCATGGAGGTGCAGGGCCTGCAGGCGGCTCATCACCCCCTGGTCGCAGTAGAGGAGGTAGCGGCGATCGTCCGGCAGGGCCTCGGCTCGCTGCTGCAGCTCGTAGAAGGGGATCTCCAGGCGCGGTACCTCGGGCAGTGCAAGGGGGGCCTCGTCACGTTCGTGGGGGGCGCGGATATCGATCACGCTGATGGCCTCGTCCGTATCGAGGGCTTCCTTGGCGCTGAGCGTCAGCGGCTCGGCCGGGCCGGCGTCGGTGGCGGCCGGCGGGGCGGCGAGCTCGTCGGAGCGGGTGAGCGTGGCGGCCTCGATGGCGGCATCCAGCACGCCGAAGTCGAAGCCCGCCTCGGCCTCGGCGATCTGGTCGCGGCGCGCCCGGGTATTGGGACGGCGGGAGATGACGCCGCAGTACTCCGGCATCGCCTCGGCGAAGCGTGCGGTATCGATCCGACGGGCCTGGTCGATGATCGCCTGCTTGTCCTCGGTGAGCAGCGGGCGCAGCACCGGCAGGGAGCTTGCCTCGTCGATCAGCGCCAGGTTGGTCAGGGTCTGGCTGGAGACCTGGGCGATGGCGTCGCCGGTGACCAGGGCCGGCACCCGGGCGCGCTGGGCGATGCGCGAGGCGGCGCGCACCATCATGCGCTTGAGCACCACCCCCATGAGGCTATCGGGCACCGTCTTGAGGATCTCGGCCACCACCGGCTCGAAGGGCACCGAGATGAAGTTGACCCGATGCGACAGGCTGTAGCGCTGCCAGAGGTGGTGGGTGACCTCGCGAACGCCGCGCTCGTGCTCGGGGCCGCCCAGGTTGAAGAAGAGGAAGTGGGTCTTGATGCCGCGGCGAATCATGCGCCAGGCGGCCACCGGCGAGTCGTAGCCGCCGGAAATCAGCGCCATGGCCTGGCCCTGCATGCCCAGCGGATAGCCGCCGAGCCCCGGCCAGCGCTGGCGGATCAGGCGCAGGCGAGCGTCCACCACCTGCACCGGCACCTCGACCTCGGCGTGGCGCAGATCGACCCGCGCTGTGGGGGCCGCGGCAAGCAGCTGGGTGCCCAGGTGGCGCTCCATGTCGGCAGAGGTGAAGTCGTGCTCGCCGCGGCGCTTGGCGGTGACCCGGAAGCGCCGCCCGGCGATGGCTTGCTGCCATAGCGGAACCACCTGCCTGGCGATGTCCTCGAGGCCGGTGAAGCCGACCTCCTCGACCGCCTGTACCTCGTGGATACCGGGAATGCGGGTCAGCCGTGCCTGCATCTCCTCCCGATGCCCAGGGGAGAGATCCTCGGGCACCGCCACCTGCAGGATGTCCCAGCGCTCCTGGACCTTCACCCGCGGGTCAAGCGGGCGCAGGGTATTGCGTACGTTGGAAGCGAGGCAGCGGATCATGTGGCGCCGCACGGAGCGTGACTTGATGGTGATCTCGGGGAACAGCTTGAGCAGATAGTACATCGTGAAAATTCTGTAAAGCTTTTGTAGAAACAGTGCCTTACAGTTTACCAGACTCGGCGGGCAGGGGCCCGCAACGATGACGCCCGGCAGGGCCGAGCGTCCAGGGCGTGCTTGAGAGATGCCGGAAAGGCGGGGAGGGGGTGGGCAGAGGCGGCCGCGAGCGGCGTTCAGTAGAGCGCCTGCTCCTCATCCACCACTTCCTTGAGCAGTTCCAGGAAGAGTCGGTCGGCCTCGGAGTGCTCGGCCGGATCCTCGGGGATGTGAACGCTGGTGGTCTCCGAGATCTCGTTGGCGATACGCGCCATCACCGCGCTGCCGCCGCCCTCGGGCAGGTGGCGCCGGGCGATCTCGAGGGACTGGTCGAGGATCTTCGGATCCTGCAGCAGCTTCTTGATGAAACCACGCAGTTCGTTGATGACCCGGGTCTTCTGGATTTCCGATGAGGACATGGCCTTCTCCTTGGGTAGCGTTGCCGTGCCGCAGTGGCGTGACGATATCACGTTTGATCGCTTCGGGAGAGAGGCGGGCGCTGACCCTGGGCGGGGCATCGACGGGACGGGACGCTACAGTGTAATCCCTGGCTTACGTCAAGAAAGTGCGATTTCGTCGGCTCGCCGAAGCGAAGTGAGTGGACAAGTGGCCACATAAGATTACACTGGGTAACAAACAGGGCGGGCATCAGTCTAAAGTGCTGAGCCTCTCCTCTGGCTGGCGACTACCTTTCTGGTAATCCCGCTGGCTCAGGAGCTAGGAGCACGGGAAAGGATGCGCCATTCCGGCGAGCAGGAGCTGCGCCGGGAATGCGACCCGAACAAGAAACAACACACTCCAGCCGGGTATCGACCGTCGTCAGCGCCCGGGGATCATGCAAAAGGGAACCATCATGACACGCGCCACCGTAGTTACCCGTTACCTTCACGACCGGCGTCGTCTCGCCGGCGCCGCCGTCGTCGGCTCCGCCCTGACGCTGCTGCCGCTGGCCGCCGCCGTGGCCCAGAGCCTGCCGCCGGGGCTCGCTCAGCCCGGCTCCACCGACTTGACCGAGGTGGTGCGCCAGGCGCTCGCCACCAACCCTGAGGTGCACGCGGCCTGGAACGGCCTGCGCGCCGCGGGCAACGACGTGGGCGTGGCCCGCGGCAACTACCTGCCGAGCATCGATGCCGCCGCCGGTATCGGCCGTGAAGACCGCCAGGATGATGGTCGTGGCAGCTATGAGACCACCTTCGCCGAGCTGACCCTGAGCCAGATGATCTGGGACGGCTTCGCTACCCGCAGCGAAGTGGAGCGGCTCGATCGGGCCAAGCTGGTGCGCTACTACGAACTGCTCGGGGCCAGCGAGAACGTCGCCCTGGAAGCCTCCCGCGCCTACCTGGACGTGAGCCGCTACCGCGAGCTGGTGCGCCTGGCCCAGGACAACTATGCCGACCACCTGCGCGTCTTCAACCAGATCGAAGAGCGGGTGCAGTCCGGCGCCGGGCGCGGCGTCGACCTGGAGCAGATCAGCGGCCGCCTGGCCCTGGCCGAATCCAACCTGATGACCGAGGCCTCCAACCTCCACGACGTCACCGCCCGCTACCAGCGCATCGTCGGCCGGCTCCCCGCCGAGAACCTGGCGCCGGCGCCGCAGCTGGATAACCGCCTGCCGCCCAGCGTGGCCGAGGCGGTGAACCTGGCCTTCCAGGGCAACCCCGAGTTCCACGCCGCCATCGAGAACATCGAGGCGAGTCGCGCCCAGCAGGCCGGCACCCGGGCCGGCTTCCAGCCGCGCCTGGACCTGCGCGGCCGTGCAGGCACCTACGACAGCAACGACGGCAGCTTCGATCCGCTGGGCCGTCGTGACCGCCACAGCATCGAGCTGGTGGCCAGCATGAACCTCTACCGCGGCGGCAGCGACCTGGCCTCGTTCCGCGCCGCCAGCGACCGCGTCGAGCAGTCGATCAACCAGCGCGAGGTGGTGTGTCACAACATCCGCCAGACCACCCAGATCGCCTACAACGACACCCGCCGCCTGCGGGAGCAGATGCAGTACCTGAACCAGCACCGCCAGTCCATCGATCGGGTGCGCGGCGCCTACCAGCAGCAGTTCGATATCGGCCAGCGCACCCTGCTCGACGTGCTGGACAGCGAGAACGAGTTCTTCGAGGCCAGCCGCGCCTTCGTCAACGCCCAGTACGACGTGGCCCTGGCCGACGCCCGCACCCTGGCCGCCATGGGGCAGCTGATGCCCACCCTGGGCGTGGTGCGCGACGACATGCCGACCCTGGCCGAGATGGGCAGCGATGGCGTGGCGCTCAACCCCGACGTGGTCTGTCCGGTCGAGGGGCCCATGGGCTTCACCCTGCAGGACTTCACCGGCGGGATCAGCGCGCCGGCTCCGACGCGGGCACCGGACGTGACCCTTTCCGCCGATGCGCTGTTTGCCATCAACAGCGCCGAGCTCTCCGCCGAGTCCCGCGGGGAGCTCGGCCAGTTGGCGCAGCAGATTCGCGGCATGAGCAATCTGGAGCGCGTGTTTATCGCCGGCCACGCCGACAGCACCGGTAACGATGCCATCAACGATCCGCTCTCCCAGCGGCGCGCCGACAGCGTGGCCGGCTATCTGGTGAGCCAGGGCGTGGAGCGCGGCCTGGTGCAGACCCGCGGCTACGGCTCCCGCCAGCCGGTGGCCACCAACGATACCGTGGAGGGACGTCGCCAGAACCGCCGCGTGGAGGTGACCCTGGAGCGGGTGGGCGAGAACCTGGATCTCGGCTTCGCGCCGGTCGAGGCTCAGCCGCAGGCGCTGGCCGCTGGCAGCGATGCCGTCTCGCGGGCCTGGGCCGAACCGTCCCCGGTCACCCTCTACACCGAGGCCGGTGTGATCCGGGCAGAGCTCGAACAGGTCGCCGAGGTGGCCCCTTCCGGCACCTTCCTCCAGGTCGCCGCCCTGCGTGACCAGCACAGTGCCCTGGGGCTTGGCGAGCGGCTCTCCACCGAGCTGAACCTGCCGATGCAGCTGGACAGCTCGGGCAGCCTGCACCGCGTGCAGCTGGGCCCGGTCGCTCCCGCCGAGGCGCGTGCACTTCAGCAGCGGCTCGCCGCGATGGGGTACGGTGACAGCTATACGGTAAAGGGATGATCGTGATCTGATGCGGGGTGTCACCACTGACCCCGCTTGTCCTCTCTCCTTCGGCCCTGCCAGCCTCGCTGGCAGGGCCTCTCCCCTGATGAGGTGTTCGTGAGCCAGAGAGAATCCCTGGACCCCCCGGAGGCGCCGGGCTCCCGCTCGGCGGTTCACGATGAGCTGCTGGAGTGCCTGCAGAGCGTCGCCACCCTGCATGACCAGACCACCACCGCCGAAACCCTGACCGCTGGGCTGCCGCTGGAGGAGGGCAGGCTGACGCCGGGAGTCTTCCCGCGTGCCGCGGCCCGGGCGGGCATGACGGCGCGCTTGGTCAAGAGCCGCCTGGTGCAGCTCAACCCGGCGCTCTTCCCGGCAGTGCTGCTGCTGGAGCCGGGCCGCGCCTGCGTGCTGGTGGCACTGGACATCAAGGCACGCCGCGCCCGGGTGATCTTCCCGGAGCTGGGTGATGCGATCAGCGAGGTGAGCCTCGACGGCCTGCAGACCAGCTACTCCGGCCAGGCGATCTACGTGCGGCCGCGCTTCCACTTCGATGCCCGCGGCCCCGAGGTGAACAAGCAGCGCAGCCGCCACTGGTTCTGGGGCGTGGTTCGCGAGAACCGCAAGCTCTACCGCGACGTCATCGCCGGCTCGGTGATGATCAACCTCTTTGCGGTGGCGATGCCGCTGTTCGTGCTCAATGTCTATGACCGGGTGGTGCCCAACCACGCCACCGAGACGCTCTGGGTGCTGGCGGTGGGTATCTTCATCGTGCTCTGTTTCGATCTGGCGCTGCGGCTGATGCGCAACGCCTTCGTCGACCTGGCGGCGAGCCGGGCCGACGTCAAGCTCTCCTCCTCGATCATGGCCCGGGTGCTGGGGCTGCGCATGGAGGCGAGGCCCGCTTCCACCGGCTCCTTCGCGGCCACCCTGCAGTCCTATGAGTCGGTGCGGGGCTTCATCGGCTCGGCCACGGTGGTGGCCCTGGTCGACCTGCCCTTCGTGCTGATGTTCGCCGCCATCATCGCCCTGATCGGCCCGCCGCTGGTGATCCCGGTGCTGGTGGGCATCGCCTTCGTGCTGCTCTATGCCCTGGCGGCCCAGGGCAAGCTGCACGAGCTCTCCGAGACCACCTGGCGGGTCAGCGCCCAGCGCAACGCCACCCTGGTGGAATCGGTCTCCCAGCTCGAGACGGTCAAGGCGCTGCGCGCCGAGAGCCGCATCCAGGGCGTCTGGGAGAAGGCCTCGGCGTTCCTCTCCCGCACCTCCGCCCAGCTGCGCCTGGTGAGCTCCTCGGTCTCCAGCGTGGCGCTGTGGGCCCAGCACTCGGTGGCGGTCTGCGTGATCATCATCGGGGTCTACCTGATCATCGATGGCAACCTCACCCAGGGTGGGCTGATCGCCGCCTACCTGCTCTCCACGCGGGCCATGGCGCCGGTGAGCCAGGCCGCGGCCCTGCTGGCCCAGTACCACCAGTCCTCCACCGCGCTGCAGTCCCTCAACGGGGTGATGGAGCGACCGGTGGAGCGCCCCGAGGGCAAGGCCTTCGTCAGCCGTCCGGCGCTGCGCGGGGAGATTGCCTTCGACAAGGTCACCCTGCGCTACCCCGAGGAGGAGCGCGAGGCGCTGCGCGACGTGACGCTGAAGATCGACGCCGGCGAGAAAGTGGCGCTGCTGGGCCGTGTCGGCTGCGGCAAGACCACGCTCAACAAGCTGATCCTCGGTCTCTACCAGCCCAGCGCCGGGGCGGTGCTGGTCGATGGCGTCGACCTGCGCCAGATCGATCCCATTCAGCTGCGTCGCCAGATCGGCTATGTGCCCCAGGATGTCAGCCTCTTCTACGGCACCCTGCGCGAGAACATCGTCGCCGGCGGCGGCAGCGAGGGTGTCGACGACGAGGCGCTGCTGCGGGCGATCCGGCTCAGCGGCCTGGAGAGCCTGGTCAACGCCCACCCCCAGGGGGTGGACCTGCAGGTGGGCGAGCGCGGTCAGGCGCTCTCCGGCGGCCAGCGTCAGGCGGTGGCCATCGCACGGGCCCTGGTCAACGACCCGCAGATCCTGCTGCTCGACGAGCCGACCAGCTCCATGGACCACGCCAGCGAAGAGACCTTCAAGGCCAACCTCAAGCAGTTCGCCCGGGCCAAGACGATGATCGTCGTGACCCACCGTACCTCGCTGCTCTCGCTGGTGGATCGCATCATCGTGATCGACGGCGGCAAGGTGGTCGCCGACGGGCCGCGAGACAAGGTGGTGGAGGCCCTGCGCAAGGGCCAGATCGGGAGGGCGCGCTGATGGCCGGCAAGAGCAAGGACATGCGCAGTGCCGAACAGCGCGGCTTCGAGGCGATCGGGCGATTCTCCGAGAGCGGCGGCAAGGTCTTCCGCCCCTTCATGGATCGCCTCTTCGCCCGGCGCGTCACCGCGGCGCACCTCAACCGTGACTGGGCCAGCGACGCCGACTGGGCGCGCATGCAGCAGGACCCCATCCGCGCTCGTGCCTTCCTCTATGTGGTGCTTCTCACCGTGGTGGCACTGCTGGTGTGGTCCTGGTTTGCCGCCATCGACGAGGTGACCCGCGGCGCCGGTCGGGTGATTCCCTCCAGCCAGCTGCAACGGGTGCAGACCTTCGACGGTGGTGTGGTGCAGGAGATCCTGGTGCGCGAGGGGCAGCTGGTGGAGGCGGGTCAGGTGCTGATGCGCATCGACCCCACCCGCTTCGTCGCCACCTTCCGGGAGAACCGCGCTCAGGCGCTGTCGCTCCAGGCGCGGGCCGAGCGCCTGCGGGCGCTGATCACCGACACGCCCTTCGACCCCTCGGAAGAGTTGCGCGCCGAGGCGCCGGGTATCGTCGCCCAGGAACGGGAGGTCTACGAGAGCCGCCGCGAGGAGCTGCGCGAGCAGGAGAACATCCTGCGCGACCGCATTCGCCAGCGGGAAGAGGAGCTGCGCGAAGCCCAGGCCCGGCGGGATACCGCCCAGCGCGAGGCCAACATGGCCAGCCAGGAGCTCAACCTGACCCGGCCGCTGCTGCAGTCCGGGGCGGTCTCCGAGGTGGATATCCTGCGCCTGCAGCGCGAGGTCTCCCGCGCCACCGGCGAGCGAAACCAGGCCGCTGCCTCGGTCTCGCGTCTGGAGTCGGCCGTGGAGGAGGCGCGCACCCAGCTGCGCGAGCTCGGCATCGAACGGCGCAGCGACTGGCGCAACGACCTGGCCCAGGTGATGGGCGATCTCTCCGCCCTGGACGAGTCCAGTGCCGGCCTGCAGGACCGCGTGCGCCTGGCCGAGGTGCGCTCGCCGGTGGACGGCGTGGTGCAGCGGCTCAATATCAACACCATCGGCGGGGTGGCCCAGCAGGGGCAGGAGGTAGTGGAGATCGTGCCCAGCGACGACCAGCTGCTGGTCGAGGCGCGCATCGCTCCTCAGGACATCGCCTTCCTGCGCCCCGGGCAGCCGGCCACCATCAAGCTCACCGCCTACGACTTCGCCATCTACGGCGGCCTGCAGGCGGAGCTCGACCACATCAGCGCCGACACCATCACCGATGACAACGACAACACCTTCTATCTGGTGCGCGTGCGCGCCCTGGACGGCGAAGAGGTCAACCAGCAGCTCGCCGTGATTCCCGGCATGACCGCCCAGGTGGACATCATGACCGGCAAGCGCACCGTGATGCAGTTCATGCTCAAACCCGTGCTGCGGGCCTGGAGCGATTCCTTGGGAGAGCGATAGATGGCGATCTACTTCATCAGTCAGGGACGCGACGAGATCCCCCGCTGGCGCGAGGCCTTCGCCACCGCCCGGTACATTGGGCCCGGGGAAGCGAGCGCGCATGTCGCAGAGGGCGATCTAGCCTGGGTGGTTTGCTCGCAGGCGGCATGGCCAGCGCTGGTGAATGAACTGGCCAAGGCGGGAGCGCGTGTCGCCGTGCTTAGCTACCGGCCGGAGGCGCGGGAAGCAATGCAGGCCCTGGAGGCTGGGGCGCGAGGTTACGCCCATGTGCTTTCGCCTCCGGCGCTGCTTCGACAGCTGGAAGTGGTAGTGGCCAATCAGGGCGTCTGGGTCCCCCCGGAGCTGATGGCGCGAGTCGTAGGTGGGGCGTTTCAGGCCCTGGGTGGACTGGCGCAGACTCAGCTGGAGGAGCTCGAGGTGCTGACTGAGCGCGAGCGAGCGGTCACGCTGGCCGTGCTCGAGGGGCAGAGCAACAAGGAGGTGGCCCGCGAACTCGGCATCACCGAGCGCACCGTCAAGGCGCATCTCGGAGCGGTGTTCCACAAGCTCGGCGTGCGAGACCGCATGCAGTTACTGCGCCGCCTATCGCGGGTCAGCGGTGCCCTGCTTGATACAGGTCAGGCCTGAGGTCGTTTCGCCCGTGGTGACATGGGCGTTTTCCTGCCGCGGTACCACACTTTTGATACAGGCAGCCTGACTCTTCTCGTAGCTGCCCCCTGCAGGAGTGACTGCCATGAGCACTGCGACTCTCATCGCCCTGAATGGACAGGCCTGGGCTCGCACACCCGATGGCCAGCTTCGTGAGCTGAGCATCGGTGATGCCCTGCAGCCCGGGGAGTTTCTCGTCACCGGTACCAACAGCCGCGCCGTTCTGGATGTGATTGACTCGCCGGCTACTCTTGAAATAGGTGGCGGTCGAGTGGTCGAGATGGCCCCCGAGGTGCTCGAGACGGCGGCTGGCGCCGCGAGCGACAGCCCCCGCGACGATAGGGAGCTAGAGGCGCTGCTCGCCGCCCTGGAAGAGCCTGAGGTCGATCTGCTGGCGGTTCTTGACCCCGCTGCCGCTGGGCCGGGCGCTGGAGGCGAGCAGGGTGGCCATGACTTCGTGCGGCTGCCCCGGATCGTCGAGAACGTCGACCCCTTGAGCTACGAATTCGACCAGGCCGGTGGACGCGAGCTGCCGGAAGCCCGAGATACTGCTCCGGTAGCGCCTGCTTCGCCCGCCGAGGCGGCCACTGCCGTGCCCGTGGCCCCTGAGCCCCCGGCTGAGCCGGAAGACCCCACCGAGCCAGACGATCCGACCGAGCCGGAAGATCCCGCCGAGCCGGAAGACCCGGTCGAGCCGGCAGATCCCACCGAGCCGGAAGACCCGGTCGAGCCGGAAGATCCCGCCGAGCCGGCAGACCCGGTCGAGCCGGAAGATCCCGCCGAGCCGGAAGACCCGGTCGAGCCGGAAGACCCGGTCGAGCCGGAAGATCCCGCGCCAATTACCTATATCGCCCATGCGCATACCGTCGGGGCCTCCAATGCGGGCACCATGGCCAATGCCAACGCCCTCAAGGAGACCAACCATCAGAGTGCGGATGTTTATCGTACTGATGACGGGTTCTACGCCGTGGACCACCGAGCGGCAAGCGATGACCCTGCCGCCATCGAGCCAGGCGAGGCGCTGCTGTTCCAGCTCTTCGAGCCAGTCGATACTGTCTCCTTCGAGGTTACTGGGCCAATCATTGGCGCCTCCTACCATCTCTATAACCCCGACGGTGTAAGAATCTTCGAGGGCAGCCTGGATGCGCTGGCGTCCGATCAGGGTGTTGTTGTCATCGAGCACGATAGCGACTTCAGCTACATTGCCTTTCTCGGTGGCAGCAGCGGCCCCGGACAGAGCGGAGAGGGCAGCGCCTTTGCAGTCAGGCCCGTCGCACTCGAACCCGGGGGGGCGATGGTCGGCAGCGACGTTGACGCGGACGCGGACAGTGAGCTTACTTCACTGGAGGGTGTCCTGATGATGGGTGAGGCTGCCATGGACGACGAGGGTGAGGCGCTCACCACCTACCGACTTGGCGAGGATGGGGCGCTGGATCTCCGCGACCTGCTAAGCGAGTGGGAGGGCGACAGCGATACTCTGAGCGTAACCGGTCATTCCAAGGCGTGCCGGTTTCCGCTTGCCTTATACGTCGCGTAGTGGCTGGATCAGGGCCACCGCGACCTTCCACTGCCGGTGATCTTCCGACTGCACGAGGACGGTCTTGCGGTTGATCTTGATGACGCGACCGAACACCTGACCCTCGCGACTCTCAAAAGAGACGGCCTGCCCCAGGGTCAGGCGGCTCAACACCGCCATCTCCTGACGGGCCTGGAGTTCATCGATACGGCGGCAGATAAGGTCGTTGAGCGCCAGGAGCTGGTCGAGGCTCATGTCGTCGATACGCATGGGAAACCGGGTCTCGTGCATCGGGAAAGGCGCTACCTTGCCCGATGCGCAGGAGAGTGTCGATTCAGCGTTCGATGTCGGAGCGCAGCGGCGTGTCGGCGAACTGGGTCTTCCAGCGACGCGGTGTCAGCTCGTCGACCCGTGAGGCGGGATGAAGCGCCACGCGCTGGAGGACATCGACCAGATAGGTGTAGGGGTCGACGCCCTGCAGCCGGCAGGTGGTCAGCAGGCTCTGCACGATGCCG
>NZ_QGTM01000020.1 GCF_003182195.1 Halomonas sp. A11-A | reverse complement strand
CCGTCCGATCTCCGCTGACAACACGCCTCATCTTGCCGAGGCGTTGCGAATAGAGCCCTTAGCGAGCCCTGCAGAACAAGTGGCGCGCATTCTAGCGAATCCGCGGTGAGTGTCAAGCGAGAAGATTTTCGAAACTCTCAAAAACCCCAAGCAGAACAACCACTTCTACCACCTATTACCGCCTGCAACCTTGCTGGTCACCGGCAGCGGATGCGTACTTTACGGCTTCCTCCGGCCCGGGGCAAGCCCTTTTGATAAAAAAGTGTCAGGCGCCCGCTCGGCTCGCCCGATCCAGCAGGGAGAGGATGGAGCGATAGGGAATGGCGCCATGTCGCGCCAGCCCGATCTCGCAGGTTCGCGAGTTGGAGTAGCCGGCACTGCACCCCTTTACCTGGTCGGCGAGCCCCGCCAGCGCCGAGGCGTTCAGCTCCGGCGTGGTGAAGCCCTTGTCGCCGGCGAAGCCACAGCAGGTGATCTCGGTGGGCACCACCACCTCCCGGGCGCAGGCGCGGGCCAGGGCCACCATCTTCTCGCCGTGGCCCATGTGCGTGCTCGAGCAGGTCACATGGACCGCGACCCTCTCGTCCAGCGGGACCAGGGAGAGGCGATCCAGCAGGTGATCATGGGCAAAAGCCACCGGCTCGCTGACCACCAGCCGCTTGTCCAGGCGCCCCTGCAGGTGCAGCACGCAGGGGCTGGTGTCCATCAGGATCGGATAGCGGCCGTTCTGGCTCGCCACCAGCAGTTCGCGATTGAGCTCCCGCGCCTTGTGGGTCGCCTCCTCGAACTGCCCCTTGGAGTTGAAGGCCATACCACAGCAGAGGTGACTGACCATCTCGGGAATGATCACCTCGAAGCTGGCCCGCTCGAGCAGCGCCAGGGTGATCTCCATCACCGAACGCGTCTCCTCGTCATCCTGGCGGCTGGCGCCGAACACCCGGGTTGCACAGCTGGGCAGATAGACGACCTTGTCGCGGCCCTGGCCGGACGGTGGCTGCTTCAGCACGCGCACCGGCGCGGCCTGGGGCAGCGCCGGCGTCCACTGGGGCAGGCGCCCGCCGCTCAGGCGGCGCGCCCCGCCGCTGGCCTTCTCCATCAGTTCATCGCCGAGCACGCGGCTTGTCGCCCCGGCGACGTTCAAGACGCCCCGCGCCAGGCGGGTCGCACCGGAGAAGTGCCGCCCCACCCGTTTGGCGAGGCCGGCACGGCTCGCCAGCCGCTCATGGCGCAGCTCGCGCACCAGGTCGCCGGTATTGATGCCCACCGGGCACTGGATGGCACAGAGGCCATCGGCGGCACAGGTCTCGTCGCCCGCGTAGCCGTAATCGGCGCGCAGCGCGGCCAGGCGCCCGGCCTCCTCGCCGCTGGCCGTCTCGCCCAGCGCCTCGAGGCGGGCCATCTCGCGGGCAATCACGATGCGCTGGCGCGGCGTCAGGGTGAGATCCTTCGACGGACAGACGTGTTCGCAAAAGCCGCACTCGATGCACTTGTCGACGATCTCGTGAGCGGCCGGTAGCGGCTTGAGGTTCTCCAGATGCAGGGTGGGGTTACGGCTGAGAATCACCTCGGGATTGAGCAGGTTCTCGGGGTCGAACAGCGCCTTGATCTCCCACATCAGGGCATAGGCCTCGGGACCCCACTCCAGCTCCACATAGGGGGCCATGTTGCGCCCGGTCCCGTGCTCGGCCTTGAGCGAGCCGCCGTACTCGACGCCCACCAGCTGGGCGACCTCGTCCATCAGCCCCTGATAGCGATCGACCTCGCCGGGCTTCTCGAACCCCTGGGGGAAGACGAAGTGCAGGTTGCCCTCCAGAGCGTGGCCGAAGAGGATCGTCTCCGGGTAGCCATGCCGATGGAAGACATCGGTCAGCGCCAGCACGCCCTCATCGAGGCGCTCGATGGGGAAGGCCACGTCCTCGATGACCACCGTGGTGCCGGTATCGCGCACCGCGCCCACCGCCGGGAAGAGCCCCTTGCGGATCTTCCAGTAGAGTTCGTAGGTGGCCGGCGCGCGAGTGAAGGTGACCGGCTCCAGGGCACGGATGCCCTCCAGGCTCGCCTGCACCTCTGCCATGCGCAACTCGAGGTCCGCCTCGTCGTGGCCGCGCACGTCGATCAGCAACGCCGCGGCCCCGTCGGGGAGGGTGCGCAGGGACTCCGGCATGCCGGGCTTGTCCTGCACCGAGCGCAGGGCGGCACGGTCCATCAACTCCACCGCGGAGACCGGCGAGGACTTGAGCGCGATGGTGGCGCGACAGGTGGTCGCCATGTCGGGAAAGAAGGCCAGCGCCGCTGCCTTGCAGGGCTCGTCTACCACGCTGTCGTAGGTGATGGAGCTGATAAAGCCCAGGGTGCCCTCGGAGCCGATCATCAGGTGCTTGAGGATCTCGATGCCATCCTCGAAGTCGACCAGGCTGTTGAGGGCATAGCCGGTGGTGTTCTTCAGCCGGTACTTGTGGCGAATCCTCTCGGCGAGGGTCTCGTTGGCGCGGGTCTCGGCCGAGAGGCGCTCGAGGCCCTTGACCAGCCCGGCGTGGGAGCGGCGGAAGGCCTCGCGACTGGCCGGCTCGGCGGTATCCAGCAGGGTGCCGTCGGCCAGGATCACGCGCAGGTCGCGCACCGTGCGATAGCTGTTCTGGGCGGTGCCGCAGCACATGCCCGAGGCGTTGTTGGCGGCGATGCCGCCGATCATGCAGCTGTTGATCGAGGCCGGGTCGGGGCCGATCTTACGCCCGTAGGGCGCCAGCAGCTGGTTGGCCCGGGCGCCAATCACCCCGGGCTGCAGGCGGATCGCCCGCCCGGCGTCGAGGATCTCGTGGCCGCGCCAGCCGCGGCCTAGCTGGATCAGCACCGAGTCGGTCACGGCCTGGCCGGAGAGCGAGGTGCCAGCAGCCCGGAAGGTCACCGGCACGCCACGGATGCGGCACTCGGCCAGCACCCGCTGCAGCTCGGCCTCGCTCTCGGGGCGCACCACCAGCTTGGGTATCAAGCGATAGAAGCTGGCGTCGGTGCCGTAGGCCAGGGTGCGCAGGGGGTCATCGATCAGCCGCTCGGCGGGAAGGGTCTCGGCCAGCGCCGCCTTGAGCGCCTGAATGCGCTCGGCCAGACCAGTACTCATGACCCATCCCGGGCCGAAGCCTGATCATGGCGCACGATCACCACCAGCTCGCGGGGGCCGTGGACCCCATAGGCCAGGGTCTGCTCGATATCGGCGGTCTTGCTGGGCCCGGAGATCAGCAGCGCATTGGTGGGCATGCCGCTGGCCCAGCCATGGCGCTCCACCACGTCGAAGAAGGTGTCCTCGACGGTGTCGGCATCCAGCACCGCGACATGGATCGGCGGCACCAGGCTGATCAGGCGCGGCTCGTCGGGAGTCGGCCAGAGCCACAGGCTACCGGTCTCGGCGATGGCGCCGCGGGTCGAGGTCAGGCCGGCATCGACGCGCTCGAACTGCTCCCGCTGCCAGCCCTCGATATCGCGGTCGACGTCGACCAGTTCGACCTCGGCATCAGCCAGCGCCTGGCGAGCCTCGACGGCCACCAGGTGCTCGCGCCCCAGCGCCAGACGCCGAATCCCCTTGTCGGCCAGCACTCTGGCCAGGGCCTCGGTCCAGCTCGCGCGATCGGTATGGACCACCTCGCCGTGGACCGAGGTGATGCACCGCTCGAAGCGGTCCAGGCGTTCATCGAGGCTCCAGCCGCGCTGGGTGACCACGGAGAAGTCGCTCTCGGGGGCGCTCAGGGGGCCGTCGGTGCGCTCGCGCAGGCGCTTGAGAATGGCATCGCGGGCACTCATCGGCGCTTCTCCTCGTGGGTTGACTCGACGCGGGACGGGTCGGTCGAGGACCCGCTGGCCTGGCGCCGCTTCATCAGCGCATGCAGGGAGCTGCTGGCGGGCACCGGGGCGACACGGTAGTCGCTCCAGGCGCCCAGCTTCGAGGGCATCAGCACCTTGAGCTTGCCAGCCAGGGCGGTACCGCTGCGCCAGGCGCCGGGATGGGTGGCCAGCCACTGGAAGCCCTTCCAGGCGGCGACCTCCTTGCGGGTGCGCTTGATACCGGCGCCGGGCACGTTGCCGCGCCCCTCACCCACCGCCTCGCGGCGCAGACGCACGAGCAGGTCGGGGATCGGGATCTTCACCGGGCAGACCTCGCCACAGGCGCCACACAGGGTCGACGCCGTGGGCAGGTCCTTCGTCTCCTCCAGCCCCATCATGTGCGGGGAGAGGATGCTGCCGATGGGGCCCGGGTAGGTGGTGCCATAGGCGTGGCCGCCCACCCGGGTGTAGACCGGGCAGTGGTTCATGCAGGCGCCGCAGCGGATGCAGCGCAGGGTGTCGAGCAGCTCGTCATCCTGATAGATACGGGAACGGCCGCTGTCCACCAGCACCAGGTGCACTTCCTTCGGGCCGTCGTGCTCGCCCGCCTTCCGCGGCGAGCTGATCATGTTGAAGTAGGTGGTGACGTGCTGGCCGGTGGCGGAGCGGGTCAGCAGCGCATAGAGAGGCGGCACATCGCGCAGGTGCTCGACCACCTTCTCGATGCCGGTCACGGCGATATGTACCGGCGGCACCGTGGTGGTCATGCGCCCGTTGCCCTCGTTCTCCACCAGGCACAGGGTGCCGGTCTCGGCCACCGCGAAATTGACCCCGGAGATGCCCACGTCGGCGCCCATGAAGCGCTCGCGCAGCTGCTGGCGTGCCGCCGCGGTCATGTAGTCGACGTCCCGGGTGCGCTCGGTGCCGGTCTTCTCGTGCATGATCTCGGAGATCTCATCGGTGTTGAGATGGATCGCCGGCATGATGATATGGGAGGGGGTCTGCTCGTTGAGCTGCACCAGGTACTCGCCGAGGTCCGACTCCAGCGCCTCGATACCCGCCGCCTCGAGGTGGGCGTTGAGGTGCATCTCCTCGGAGACCATGGACTTGCCCTTGATCACCGACCTGGCACCGTGGGACTCGCAGATCTCGCGGATGATGCGGCACGCCTCCTCGCCATTCTCGGCCCAGTGCACCCGGATGCCGTTGGCCTGGCAGTTGGCCTCCAGCTGCTCCAGCAGGTCGGGCAGCCTGGCCAGCGCCCGCAGGCGGATGTTGGCACCCAGCTCGCGCAGGGCCTCGAGGTCCCAGTCCGCGAAGGCGTCGCGCCGCTTGGCCATCAGGCCATCCATGGCGCGGCGGAAGTTGCCGCGAATCTGCGGGTTGCCCAGGGCGTCATGGGCCTGGCGGTGAAACTCCCGGGGAGTGAATGTCTGCACGCTCATGAGGTTCTCCGCCACAGGTAGCTGGCGATGTGCTCGCCCTTCACGGCCTTCTTCTGGTGCGCGAAGCGCCCGCCGATGTTCATCAAACAGCCGCAGTCGGAAGTGACGAAACGCTCGGCCCCGGTCGCCTCGATGGCCAGGGTCTTGTCCTCCACCATGGCGGCGGAGACCTCCGGGTGGCGCACGGCGAAGGTGCCGCCGAAGCCGCAGCACTCGGCGGCACGCGCCTGCTCGACCAGCTCCACCTGGCCGAGCTGGGCCAGCAGCGCCGGGCCGGTCTCGGCCAGGCCCATCTCGCGGCGTGCGCTGCAGGAGGTGTGCATGGCCACCTTCTCGGGCGCACCGCGATCCTCCAGCTTCAGGTGGCAGACATGCACCAGGAACTCGGTCAGTTCAAAGATGCGTCCGGCCACCTCGTTGGCCTTTGCCTCGTGAGGGGTGCCGGCGAAGAGCTGTGGGTAGTGGGTGCGCATCATGCCGCCGCAGGAGCCGGAGGGTACGATGATCGGCCAGGGCTCGGGGAAGAGACCAAGCTGTGCCGCCGCCACCGCCCGCGCCTCCTCCTGGTAGCCGGAGGTGTAGGCCGGCTGGCCGCAGCAGGTCTGGTCCTGGGGAAAGAGCACCTCGATGCCCTCCCGTTCCAGCAGGCGAATCCCGTCCAGGCCGGCTTCAGGATAGAAGAGGTCGATCAGGCAGGTACCGAAGAAGTAGACCTTCTCCGGCCTCGGCGGGTAGCACTTGACTGGCGTCATCGGCAGAATCCTCGTCATACAGGACGGCGGCGCTGAATGAATTGGTCAAACCAATTTACAGCAGACGAATGGGCGCACCTTAGGAGGGGTACCCAGACAGTGTCAAACCTGGGCGGGCCTTTTTCCTGCCTCGCGGCGCTATACTTTGGTAGTGGGACATTTCCCCCCTCGGCAACCTACTGAAAGCCGGAAGGAAAATGACGCCCTCCCGTACGGCGCCAAGGCGGAGAGATTGGTATTACCAATTCAATGTCGTACCCTGACACCGGCACCATCGATCCGGAGTTCCCCCCATGGCCTATCAACCCGTACGCCAACCCCGCCTTGCCGATGTGCTCACCGAGCGGATCGAGGCGATGATCCTCGAGGGCAGTCTCAAGCCCGGGCAGCGCCTGCCCCCGGAGCGGGAGCTGGCCGAGCAGTTCGGCGTCTCCCGCCCCTCGCTGCGCGAGGCGATCCAGAAGCTCTCCGCTCGCGGGCTGCTGATCAGCCGCCAGGGCGGCGGCACCTTCGTCTCCGCGTCGCTCACCAGCGGCTACAGCGACCCCATTCTGGAGATGCTCTCTCGCCACGGCGAGTTCCATCTCGACCTGCTCGAGTTTCGCGACGCCATGGAGGGCATCTCCGCCTACTACGCGGCGCTGCGCTCCACCCCCACCGATCGGGCGCTGCTGATCAAGCGCTTCGAGGAGCTGGACGCCTGCTTCCAGGGCAAGGACCCGGCCCGGGAGGCCAAGGCCGACGCCGCCTTCCACCTGGCCATCGCCGAGGCCGCCCACAACGTCCTGCTGCTGCACACCATTCGCGGTATCTTCCACCTGCTGGAGAGGAGCATCGTCGACAACCTGGCCCACCTGTTCGAGAAGGAAGAGGCTCGCGGCCAGCTGATGACCCAGCACCGCGCCCTGCTGGACGCCATCCTCGAGGGGCGCGCCGAGGACGCCCGGGACCGGGCCCACGAGCACCTGGTCTACGTGGAGGAGGGGCTGCTGGAGCTGGCCCGCGCCGAGACCCGCGCCCAGCGCGCCCTGCGGCGCGCCCAGGCAATGCCGGCACCGCGCCGGGAAACCGCCTCGTGAGGGTAGCGCCCAGCTGGCGAACCCTGCTGCTGCTGGCCGCCCCCCTGGGGCTGGGCCTGGTGATGTGGCAGGCGGCCCAGGTGGCCCGGGACCAGGCGCTGCAAACCCTCGAGCAGGACGCCGAGAACGAGCTGCGCCTCTCGGCGGCGGGCCTGATCGGCCACCTCTCCCGCCACAACTACCTGCCGCAGCTGCTCGCCACCCGCGAAGCGGTACAGCGCTTCCTGGCCTCCCCCCACAGCCAGGACGCCATGCCCCTCAACCTGCTGCTGGACCGCTTCCGAGCCACCGCCGACGTCTCGGACGTCTACCTGCTCGACCGCCACGCCGACACCCTGGCCGCCAGCAACTGGCACCTGCCCAACACCTTCATCGGCCAGAACTACGCCTTTCGCAGCTACTACACCGACGCCATCGCCGGCGGCCAGGGGCGCTTCTACGGCCTCGGCGTGCAGTCGCTGGAGCGCGGGTACTACTTCTCCGCGCCGGTTTGGCTGGACGACACTCAGCCCGACTCGAGCCCCGACGGCGTAATGGTGATCAAGGTGCTGCTGGATGAGGTCGAGGAGAGCTGGGCCGACCAGGACGCCGAGCTACTGGTCACCGATGAGGACGAGATCATCTTCATGGCCAGCCGCGAAGAGCTGCGCATGACCTCCCTGCACCCGCTCTCCGAGGAGGAGCGCCAGGCGCTGCTGGCCACTCGCCGCTACGCGGATGAGCCGCTGACCCACTCCGGGGTCGAGCTGCTCGAGCGCCGAGGCGAGCGCACGCGCCTGGTGAGCTTCCGCGAGGGGCCCCTGTCCGGCCCCCGCTATCTGGCCGTCTCCCGCCCCCTCGAGGAGCTCGGCTGGGAGATGCATATCCTCAAGTCGGTGAGCCCGGTGATCCAGGCACAGTGGGTCTCGGCGCTGCTGGCCGGCGGCCTCTACGGTATCGTGCTGCTGGGCGGCGGCATCGGCTGGCAGCGCCTGCGCCTGCGCCGCGAACGCGAGCAGTTCGCCGAGCGCGAGCGTCAGACCCTGGCCCGCGCCCGGGACGAGCTGGAACGCAACGTCGAGCGCCGCACCTGGGACCTGCTGGAGACCAACCGCCGGCTCTCCGCCGAGATCGACGAGCGCCGGCGCGCCGAGGAGAGCCTGCGCCAGACCCGCGACGAGCTGATCCAGGCCGCCAAGCTCGCCGTGCTCGGCCAGCTGGCCGCCGGCATCAATCACGAACTCAACCAGCCCCTGGCCGCGATCCGCGCCTATGCCGAGAACGCCCGCACCTTTCTGGCCCGCCAGCGCCTGGAGAGCGTCGATCTCAACCTC
This sequence comes from Halomonas sp. A11-A, assembly GCF_003182195.1. Classification (GTDB taxonomy): domain Bacteria; phylum Pseudomonadota; class Gammaproteobacteria; order Pseudomonadales; family Halomonadaceae; genus Halomonas; species Halomonas alkalicola. The sequence goes on along the minus strand of NZ_QGTM01000020.1, from coordinate 51,472 downwards.
GAGCAGATCGTCGAGCTGACCGCGCGGATGTCGGAGATCAGCGCCCAGCTGCGTCAGTTCTCGCGCAAGAGCGGCGAGACGCTCACCGCCGTCTCCCCCGTCGCCTGCTTCGACTACGCCCTGCGCCTGTTCCAGACCCGGCTGCGCGACAGCGACGTGGAGGTGATCCGCCGCTGGCCCGACCAGGAGGTCTGGGTGCGCGCCGACCTGGTGCGCCTCGAGCAGGTGCTGGTCAACCTGATCGGCAACGCCCTGCAGGCCATGGCCGACACCCCTTCCCCGCGCCTCGAGCTGAGCGTCGAGGTGAGAGGCGACCAGGTGGTGCTGGGGGTGGCCGACAACGGGCCGGGGATCGCCGAGGAGAACCTGACCCGCATCTTCGAACCCTTCTTCACCACCAAGTCATCCGGCAAGGGGCTCGGGCTAGGCCTGTCGATCTCCTCACGGATCGTCGACGACCTGGGCGGGCGCCTGAGTGCCGCCAACCGCCCCAAGGGCGGCGCCCTCTTCACCATTCGGCTGCCCCGTGACGAAGGCCGGCGTACCGCGAACGTCCAGCCCGATCAGGAGACCCTGCCCCATGTATGACCCGGCCGCCATCCCGGTGATGATCATCGATGACGAACCCCATCTGCGGATCACCGCCGGCCAGACCCTGGAGCTGGCCGGCTATGCCCCCGAGCCCCATGCCAGCGCCGAGGCCGCACTGGCGCAGCTGAGCCCGGACTTTCCCGGCGTGGTGGTCAGCGACATCCGCATGCCCGGCATGGACGGCATGGCGCTGCTGCGCGAGGTCCGGCTGCGCGACCCGGACCTGCCGGTGATCCTGATCACCGGCCACGGCGACATCTCCACCGCGGTGGAGGCGATGCGCGAGGGGGCCTGGGACTTCCTCGAGAAGCCCTTCGCCGCCGAGCGGCTGGTGGAGGTGGTGCGCCGCGGCGTGGAGAAGCGCCGCCTGAGCCTGGAGAATCGCGAGCTCAAGGCCGAGCTGGAGGCCCAGCAGTCGGCCCTCGGCCCGCGGCTGGTGGGGCGCACCCCGGCCATCCAGCGGCTCGCCTCCATGGTGCAGCGCATCAGCCAGGTGGAGGCCGATGTGCTGCTGTTCGGCGAGACCGGTGCCGGCAAGGACCTGGTGGCCCGCGCCATCCACGAGCGCAGCCGCCGCGCCAGCCGCCCCTTCGTGGCGATCAACTGCGGCGCCGTGCCGGAGAGCACCATCGAATCGGAGCTGTTCGGCCACGAGAAGGGGGCCTTCACCGGGGCCGTGGAGCGGCGTATCGGCAAGTTCGAGCACGCCGACGGTGGCACCGTCTTCCTGGACGAGATCGAGTCGATGCCGCTCACCCTGCAGGTCAAGCTGCTGCGGGTGCTGCAGGAGCGCAGCGTGGAGCGGCTCGGCTCCAACGTCCCGGTCCCCCTGGACATCCGGGTGATCGCCGCCACCAAGGTGGACCTCAAGGCTGCCGCCGAGGCCGGCGAGTTTCGCGAGGACCTCTACTACCGGCTCAACGTGGTGACCCTGCCGATCCCGCCGCTGCGCGAGCGCCGCGAGGACATCCCGCTGCTCTTCCAGCACTTCGCGGTGGTGGCCGCCAACCGCAGCGGCCTGGAAGCGCCGCCCCTGGATGCCGCCGGCATCAGCGCCCTGCTGGCCCACGATTGGCCAGGCAACGTACGCGAACTGCGCAATCTCGCCGAGCGCTACGTGCTGCTCGGCGCCGCCTTCGACTACCGCCTGCAGGCGCTGCTCGAGGGCGCCGAGAGCGACGCCGGCGAGCTGCCCCTGCCCCAGCAGGTGGAGCTGTTCGAGAAGAGTCTGATCGACCAGGCCCTGGCGCGCCAGCGCGGGCGGGTCACCGAGGTGGCCGAGCATCTGGGCCTGCCCCGCAAGACCCTCTACGACAAGCTCAGAAAGTACGGCCTCAAGGCCGAGGACTACCGCCAGAGCGCTGCACCCTGAGCCAGCAGCGCCCACAGCGGCGCCAGCGGGGGTAGCCAGGGCAGCAGGTTGACCGCCGCCAGCAGCATCACCAGGGAGTTGCCCGGGGAGCGCCAGTCGAAGGGCTTGAGGGCGGTGCCGAAGGAGCGCTTGATGCGCGCCCCGGTGAGGTCGACGCTGTAGAGCTCGTCGAGCAGCAGGTGGATGACGAAGCCCAGCGCCACCGCCAGCCCGTGGGCCCAGGCCAGGGTATCGGGCTGGGCGAAGATCCGCTGGCTCACCACCACGCTGATCAGGCCGCACAGGGCGGCCGCCAGCAGCGAGTGCCACAGGCCACGATGGACCGTGAAGCGCGAGAAGAGGGCCCCGGCCAGGTAACGCACGCCGAGATAGATCGCCCCGCACGCCAGCAGCAGGCCACCGGCGTCGAGCCGCCCCTGCAGCAGCAGGGCGCCGGCCACCACCCCGGGCACCGCCAGCAGGTTGAAGATCAGCCGGATCGCCCTGGAACGGTCGGCGTCGATATCGGGCAGGATGCCGCCGAAGGTCACCAGCGCCAGCATCGGCAGGGCCTCCCAGGCCGTCCACAGGCCCGCCTGCCAGCCGCCATGGGCGAGCACGGCACCGCCGGCGGCGGCCACGCCAAGATGGGTGCGGAAATCGGCCATGCCGGGGCGAGCCCTCGATGTACTGGAGAAATATGCACTGGATAAATCACCAGATTATCGCGCGTCACGGCATGGCGAAACAATGGGTTAGGAAGGTATTTCGGCGTCGTAACCGCCCCTCGGGCCGGGTTAGGCCCGCTAAGCGCCCATCGCCGCCAGGTACTCGTCCTTGAGCCGAACATAGTTGCCGGCGGTATAGGGGAAGAAGGCACGCTCCTTCTCCTTGAGCGGGCGCAGCGCCTTGGCCGGGTTGCCGGCGTAGACGTAGCCGCTCTCCAGGCGCTTGCCCGGGGTCACCACGGCCCCGGCGGCGATGATCACCTCATCCTCCACCACGGCGCCGTCCATGACGATGGCGCCCATGCCCACCAGGATGCGGCTGCCCAGGGTGGCCCCGTGGAGGATCGCCTTGTGGCCGATGGTGACATCGTCGCCGATGGTCAGCGGGAACCCGCCGGGGTTGAAGTCGCTGGCGTGGGTGATGTGCAGCACGCTGCCGTCCTGCACGCTGGTACGCGCGCCGATGCGGATGCGGTGCATGTCGCCGCGCACCACCGCCATGGGCCACACCGAGCTGTCGTCGCCCAGGGTCACGTCGCCCAGCACCAGGCTGGCGGGGTCCACATAGACCCGCTCGCCCAGGGTGGGGGTGGTGCCCTTCCAGGCTCGGATCGCCGTCGTCTCGCGCATCGTGAAATCCTCGTGTCGGTTCAGGCCAGGCCGGCCATCAATACTACCAGCGTCAGCGGAATGGAGACCCAGCGCACCAGGCCACGCCACAGGGTAAAGCCCCCGGGCCCCACGCCCAGCGCCCGGCGGGCCGCCGCCTCGGGCATCACCCAGGCAGCGAAGATAGCGATCAACAGGCCCCCGAGGGGCAGGAAGATCTCCGGCGGAATGGTGCTGACCAGTTCGAAGGCGTTCATGCCGAACAGCGGGCGCCACTCCGCCAGGGTCGAGAAGGAGAGCACCGTGAGCAGGCCCACCAGCCAGACGGCGAGCCCCACCAGGGCCGCCGCATGGCCGCGCTTGAGGCCGATGCCCTGGAGGGTCACCACCATGGGCTCGGCCAGGTTGATCGACGAGGTCCAGGTGGCCAGCAGCAGCAGCAGGAAGAAGATGCTCAGCCACAGCGCCCCCCAGGGCAGCTCGGCGAAGGCGATGGGCAGGGTGACGAACATCAGCCCCGGCCCCTCGCCCGGGTCCATGCCCTGGGCGAAGACCACCGAGAAGATGGCGATGCCGGCCAGCAGCGCCACCGAGACGTCCAGCACCGCCACGGCGCCGGCGGCCCGCGGCAGGCTCTGCTGGTCCGGCATGTAGGCGCCATAGGCCATCAGCGCGCAGGCCCCCACCGCCAGGGTGAAGAAGGCATGCCCCATGGCGTGCATCACCACCAGCGGGGTCACCGCCGAGAGATCCGGCATGAAGAGCCAGGCCAGGGCGGGGCCGAAGCCCTCGGTGGTGGCGGCATAGCCGGCCAGCAGCAGCAGCAGCAGGTAGAGCAGCGGCATCAGCAGGTTGTTGAGGCGCTCCAGCCCCTTGGCCACGCCGGCGGCCACCACCAGCATGGTCATGGCCAGGAACAGGGTGTGGTTGAAGGTCATCCTGGCGGGGTCGGCCAGAAAGGCATCGAAGCCGGCGCCGATCTCGGCGGGGGCGGCGCCGACGAAGCCTCCGTTGATGGCGGTGACCAGAAACTCGATGGACCAGCCGGAGACGACCGAGTAGAAGGAGAGGATGCAGAACACCGTGAAGGCGCCGAACAGCCCCAGCAGCCGCCAGTGGCGGCTGGCCCCGGCCTGGGCGGCCAGATGGCCCAGTGACTGCACCGGGCTGCGCCGGCCCGCGCGGCCGACCATGATCTCTGCCATCATCGCCGGCAGGCCGAGCAGCAGCACGAAGCCGATATAGAGCAGCAGGAAGGCGGCGCCGCCGTTCTCGCCGGTGATGTAGGGAAACCGCCAGATGTTGCCCAGCCCCACGGCGGCACCGGTCACCGCTAGGATAAAGGCGCGCCGCGTGCTCCAGCGCTCCAGGGTCTCGTTCATGGTCTGCCCTCCTGCCGGGCCATCGTGAAAGGCGGCAAGCCTAGCAGGCCCGCCCCTGCCGGCCAAACACCCGCATTGAAACCCGGGCCCGGTGCCCGCATCTAGGCGTCATTACACTTTTCCGACCCCCGAGGTGCGCATGTCCCGCAACCCGCTGCTCGCCCCCCATGAGCTTCCCCCCTTCGATGAGATCCGTCCCGAGCACGTGGTGCCAGCCATCGAGGAGCTACTGGCCGAGAACCGCACCGCCATCGAGGCGCTGGTGGCCCGCGCCGGGGACGAGCCCCCCAGCTGGGAGAGCCTGGCCGTACCGCTGGAGTCCCTCAACGACCGCCTCTCCCGGGCCTGGTCGCCGGTCTCCCACCTCAACAGCACCATGAACAGCCCCGAGCTGCGCGAGGCCTACCAGGCCTGCCTGGGCAAGCTCTCCGAGTACAGCACCTGGCTCGGGCAGCACGAGGGACTGTTCCGCGCCTGGCAGGCCCTGAAGGAGGGCCCCGCCTGGGCCGGGCTGGATGACGCCCAGCGCCGCACCGTGGAGAACACCCTGCGCGACTTCCGCCTCGCCGGTGTCGACCTCCCGGCGGAGAAGAAGCGCCGCTACGGCGAGATCAAGGCGCGCCTCTCCGAGCTCGGCAACACCTTCTCCAACCAGCTGCTCGACGCCACCCAGGCCTGGCACCTCGACCTCGCCGACGAGACCCGCCTGGCCGGCCTGCCGGAGAGCACGCTGGCCACCCTGCGCGCCAACGCCGAGGCCAAGGGCCAGGCCGGCTACCGGATCACCCTGGACTTCCCGAGCTTCTTCCCGGTGATGACCTACGCCGAGGATCGCGAGCTGCGCCGCGAGGTCTATACCGCCTTCGTCACCCGCGCCTCCGACCAGGGGCCCCTGGCCGGCCAGTACGACAACGCCCCGGTGATGGAGGAGATCCTGGCGCTGCGCCGGGAGCTCGCCGAGCTGCTGGGCTTCGCCACCTACGCCGACTATTCGTTGGCCACCAAGATGGCCGAATCCCCGGCCCAGGTGCTCGAGTTCCTCGAGGACCTGGCGCGCCGCGCCGTGCCCCAGGCAAAGGAGGAGTTCGCCGAGCTCGAGGCCTATGCCCGGGACGAACTGGGCATGGGCGAGCTCGCCCCCTGGGACGTGGGCTTCGCCAGCGAGAAGCTGCGCGAGGCGCGCCACGCCGTCTCCCAGGAGCAGCTGCGCCCCTACTTCCCCGCCCCCCGGGTAGTGGAGGGTCTCTTCCAGGTGGTGGAGCGCCTGTTCGGCGTCACCTTCGCCGAGGACGATCAGGCGCCGCGCTACCACCCCGACGTGCGCTTCTTCCGCATCCTCGAGCAGGGCGAGCCCATTGCCGGCTTCTATCTGGACCTCTACGCCCGCGAAGGCAAGCGCGGCGGCGCCTGGATGGACGAGTGCCGGGTGCGTCGCCTGGAGGGCGAGACCCTGCAGCTGCCGGTGGCCTACCTCACCTGCAACTTCACCCGCCCGGTGGGCGACAGGCCGGCGCTGCTCACCCATGACGAGGTGACCACCCTGTTCCACGAGTTCGGCCACGGCCTGCACCATATGCTGACCCGGCAGACCATCGCCGACATCTCCGGCATCAACGGGGTGGCCTGGGATGCCGTGGAGCTGCCCAGCCAATTCATGGAGAACTACTGCTGGGAGCGCGAGAGCCTCGACCTGATCGCCGGCCACGTCGAGAGCGGCGAGCCGCTGCCCGCCGAGCTGCTGGCGAAGCTGCAGGCGGCCAAGAACTTCCAGTCCGCCATGAACATGGTGCGCCAGCTGGAGTTCTCGATCTTCGACCTGCGCCTGCACCACGAGCTGGCCGCGCCCTCGGCGGCGGAGATCCAGGCGCTGCTCGACGCGGTGCGCGACGCGGTCTCGGTGGTGCCGCGGGCCGAATTCAACCGCTTCCAGAACGGCTTCAGCCATATCTTCGCCGGCGGCTATGCGGCGGGCTACTACAGCTACAAGTGGGCCGAGGTGCTCTCCGCCGACGCCTGGAGCGCCTTCGAGGAAGCGGGTATCTTCGACCCAGAGACCGGCCGGCGCTTTCGCACCGAGATCCTCGAGCAGGGCGGCGCCCGGGATGCCGCGGAGCTGTTCCGCGCCTTCCGCGGCCGCGAGCCCAGCATCGAGCCGTTGCTGCGCCACAGCGGCATCCGTGCCGCCTGATTCGTTCACCCTGCCCCGGCCCGCCGCCGGGGCCCGACAGGAGCCCTCATGGCCGCCCAGAAACGCTTTATCGCCGGCGCGATCTGCCCGCGCTGTGCCGAGCTGGACCGCATCCGCAGCTGGGAGCAGCACGGCATCCGCTACCGGGAGTGCGTCAGCTGCGACTTCTTCGAGCAGCTGCCCATCGAGGACGAGGCCGCTCCGGAGCTGGCCACCCGCGTCAACCAGGCCCGCGAGGAGCAGCGCCGTCAGGACTTCCAGCCGGTGAAGATCCTCGACCCCAAGGGCCACTGAGTTGACCCGCCAGGGAGTGGCACAGGCGCTGCTATCGCGGCGCCATCATCTCGAGCTGCTGGGGCTGGCCGCGGCCGCGGCGCTGCTGCTGGCCCGGTTGGATCTCGCCACCCTGGCCGCCGGCCTGGGCCTCTTCCTGTGGGGCATGACCCACTTGGGCGACGCCGTCAAGCGCCTCTCCGGCGGCACTCTGGACCGCTGGCTGCATACCGCCACCCGTCACCCGCTCCGCGCCATCGGGGTGGGGGCCGCCGCCACGGCGCTGGTGCAGTCCAGCTCCCTGGTCACCCTGCTCTCGCTCTCCTTCGTCGGTGCGGGCCTCGTCGCCCTGCCCGGCGCCATCGCCCTGCTGTTCGGGGCCAACCTCGGCACCACCACCGGGGCCTGGCTGATCGCCGGCTTCGGCCTGCGCGTCGACCTCGCTCAGTTCGCCATGCCCTTCCTGGCCCTCGGGCTGCTCGGCTCCCGGGTGCTCAAGGATGGCCGCGCCGCGGCGGCCGGGGTGCTACTGGGCATCGGCCTGCTGTTTCTGGGCATCGACTTCATGAAGCTGGGCTTCGAGGCGTGGCAGGATGGCCTCTCCCTGGACGGCCTGGCCGGCGACAGCGCCTGGCACTGGCCACTCTTCGTGCTGTTCGGGGTGGTGGCCACGGTAGTGATGCAGTCGAGCCACGCCACCCTGCTGATCACCCTGGCCGCCCTGGCGGGAGGGCAGCTGCCCTATCTGCCGGCCCTGGCCATTGCCATCGGCGCCAACGTCGGCACCACCGTCACCGCGGTGCTGGGGGCGCTGGGCGCCGGTGCCGCGGTGCGACGGCTGGCCGGGGCCCATGTGGTGTTCAACCTGGCCACCGCCGCCGTGGCCCTGGCACTGCTGGTGCCGCTGGCCTGGCTGGTGGACGAGCTCGGCGAGCTGATCGGCCTGGCCGCGGATGCCTGGCCGCTAAAGCTGGCGCTCTTCCACACCCTCTTCAACCTGCTCGGCATCGTGCTGATGCTGCCGCTGATCCCGCGGCTCGCCGCATGCCTGGAGCGATGCTTCCCCGAGCCCTCGCGGATCCCCCCCGCCCAGGCCCGCTACCTGAACACCAACGCCCTGGAGCACGCCGACACGGCGCTGGCCGCCATGGAGCAGGAGTGCCAGCGGCTCAATCGCCGCGCCTACCACCTGCTCTGCTCGGCGATCCTGATGCCCAGCGCCGAGGTGATCGGCCATCCGCCCTCCCGGGAGGTGGTCAAGGCGCGGATCGACACCACCGCCTGGCCGATGGTCAACGCCCGCTACCATGAGCAGATCAAGCCGCTGATGGCGGAGATCCTCGACTTCTACGCGCGGCTCGACATGCCGCTCACCGAGGAGCAGCAGGCCAGGCTCGAGAGCCTCTATGCCCGCACCCTACGTATGGTGGAGGCGGTGCGCTTCGGCGAGGTGCTGCAGCGCAGCCTGATGCGCCATGCCGCTGCGGCCAGCCCCCTGCGCGAGGCCCATGACGATATCCGCATGGCCCTGGCCCAGGGGCTCAACCGCCTGGCCGCCGCCCCCGACTCGGCGGATGTCACCTCGCCCATAGAGGAGGTGCGCCAGCACTGGCAGCAGGCCCTGGCCGAGCGTCTGCGCCAGCACCGCCTCGACCCCTGGCTGGCCTCCACGCTGATGAACGACCTGCACCAGGCCACGCGCCTGATGGAGGCCCTGGCCCCCACCTGAACCCGCTGTGCGGATTTCCGCACACAACCATCCTGCCTAGCGTGCGGCTTTCCAGCCTGGGTGCCTCCGCGACACTTCGACCATGGTCGAAGACCGAGATCTCAAACAATTGAAATAAAAATATTTTCCAGACGGTGGCCCGTCGCTTGCCATGAAGAACGTTGAATGAACACCCCGCCCGGCGCCGTCGGGCCCCGGAGGAGCTGCCAGACTGTAGGCACCCCTCCGAACCCCGGGGCCGGGCTTGCCAACGACAACATGCAACGGAGTCACGCCATGCGTCACCTCTCCACCAAGCTTCTCGCCGGCACCGTCGCCGGCTCTCTGCTGGTCGCCGCCACGGCCGCCCAGGCCGACCGCAGCGACTGGCCCTCCAACTTCACCGTGGGCACCGCCAGCCAGGGCGGTACCTTCTACGTCTACGGCTCCGGCTGGGCCAACCTGATCGCTGACGAGCTCGGCATCTCCGGCGGCGGCGAGGTGACCGGCGGCCCGACCCAGAACCTGGCACTGGTGCATACCGGCGACATCTCCTTCGGCCTGACCACCCTGGGCCCCGCCGCCGACGCGGTGAAGGGCGAGAGCCCGCTGGCCCCCGGCGTGCCCATGGACAACGTCTGCGCGCTCTTCCCGATGTACGAGACCCCGTTCTCCATCACCGCGCTGTCCAGCACCGGTATCACCAGCATCTCCGACATCCCGGACGGCGCCCGCATCGGCTTCGGCCCCTCGGCCTCTACCTCCGACACCTACTTCCCGGCCATCCTCGAGACCCTGGGCGTCGACTTCGAGCGCCGCAACGGCGGCTGGTCCGACCTGGGCGGCCAGCTCCAGGACGGCCTGCTCGACGTGATCGCCTTCGCCGCGGGCATCCCGATCCCGGCGGTCAGTCAGCTCGAGGTGCAGACCAACGTGAACATCATTGAGTTCACCGAGGAGGAGCAGGCCATCGTGCTGGAGAACTTCCCGGTCTCCGAGTTCTGGATTCCCGCCAGCACCTACCAGACCCTGGAGGAGGATGCCCGCGCCGTCTCCATGTGGAACTTCGCCATCTCCCGCTGCGACCTGCCGGAGGACTTCATCTACGAAGTCACCAAGGTGACCATGGAGAACAACGACAAGATGCGTAACGTGCACCGCTCCGCCGAGACCTCCATCCCGGAGAACATCGTGCACAACACCGTGCTGCCCTTCCATCCGGGTGCGGCGCGCTGGTACCAGGAGAACGGCTACGAGATCGACGAGTCGCTGATCCACTAAGCCCGCCCACTGGCACATCCCGCCCCGCCCCGGCAATGCCGGCGCGGGGCTTGTCGTCCCCAAGCCGTCCCCATCCAAGGGTAAACGTCCCATGAACCACACCCCCGACCCACGCCAGGGCACCGAGGATCCTGCCGATCACGCCCCCGAGACGATCGCCGAGGGCATCGACGAGGAAATCGTCGAGTCCAACCGGCGCCTCTACGTCGGCTGGCAGTGGCTGCTGTTCGGCGCTTTGGCCATCCTCTACGCCACCTTCCACCTGGTCTCCCTCAACCTCTACCCGATGGAGACCTGGTCGTTTCGCATCGTACACATCGCCGGTGCGCTGATCCTCGGCTTCGCCCTCTACACCGGCACCCGCTTCGCCGGCGAGGGTAGCGTCAGGCAGTCGCCAGCCTGGCTGGGCTGGGTGAGCTTCGCGCTGCTATTACCCGCCGGCTATGCGCTGTTCCAGGTGTGGCGCATGAATCAGCTGATCGCGGGCGGCGCTATGCGCATCGATCCGGCCATCGAGGCCTGGCACTACGGCTATCCGCTGCTCTTCGCCACCAGTGCCGCCATCCTGCTCTCCTGGGGCTATCGCCAGGTGCGCGAGAAGCTCTCGCCCCCGGACCTGGTGCTGATGCTCTGCGCCATAAGCGGTGCAGGCTACCTGATCCTGATCTTCAACACGCCGCTGCGCGCCTCCACCGGCACCTCCTTCGCCCCCATCGGCATCTCCTATGCGGCCCTGGCCGGCTCACTGCTGATCCTCGAGCTGACCCGCCGCGTGGCTGGCATGGCGCTGGTGGTGATCTCCGCCCTCTTTCTGCTCTATGTGTGGGTCGGCCCCTACCTGCCGGGCTTTTTGGGCTACCCGGGGCTCTCATTCAACCGCTTCTTCAGCCAGCTCTACACCGACATCGGCATCCTCGGGCCAACCACCGCGGTGTCATCGACCTACATCATCCTATTCATCATCTTCGCTGCCTTCCTGCAGGCCTCGAAGGTGGGTGACTACTTCGTCAACTTCGCCTTCGCCGCCGCCGGCCGCGCCCGGGGCGGCCCCGCCAAGGTCTCTATCTTCGCCTCCGGCCTGATGGGCATGATCAACGGCACCAGCGCCGGCAACGTGGTCTCCACCGGCTCGCTGACCATTCCGCTGATGAAGAAGGTGGGCTATCCGGGCCGCAGCGCCGGGGCCATCGAGGCGGCCGCCTCCACTGGCGGGCAGATCATGCCGCCAATCATGGGCGCGGGGGCCTTCATCATGGCGGAGATCACCGGCATCCCCTACACCGAGATCGCCGTGGCGGCGCTGATCCCCGCCATCCTCTACTTTCTCTCGGTCTACTGCATGGTGGACTTCGAGGCGGCCCGCAAGGGCATGCGTGGCATGCGCAAGGATGAGATTCCGCTCTTCTCGAAGCTGGTCAAGCAGATCTATCTCTTCACACCGATCATCATCCTGATCGCCGCGCTATTCATGGGCTACTCGGTGATCCGCGCAGGCACCCTGGCCACCGCCTCGGCCGCCGTGGTGAGCTGGATCTCCCCCAACAAGATGGGCATCCGCGAGATCCTCAAGGCGCTACGGCTGGCTGGCACCATGTCGATTCAGATCATCGCTGTGTGCGCCTGTGCGGGCATCATCGTCGGGGTGATCTCGCTGACCGGCGTCGGTGCACGCTTCTCCTCGCTGCTGCTGGGCCTGGCGGGAGTCAGCCAGCTGCTGGCGCTGATCTTCGCCATGCTGATCTCGATCCTGCTGGGCATGGGCATGCCGACCACGGCGGCCTATGCGGTGGCCGCCTCGGTGGTCGCCCCGGGCCTGATCAACATCGGCATCCAGCCGCTGGTGGCGCACTTCTTCGTGTTCTACTTCGCGGTGGTCTCGGCGATCACCCCGCCGGTGGCGCTGGCCTCCTACGCCGCGGCAGGCATCTCCGGCGACAACGCCATGGGCACCTCGGTGGCCTCCTTCAAGATCGGCCTGGCCGCCTTCATCGTGCCCTTCATGTTCTTCTACAGCCCGGCGATGCTGATGGAAGGCACCTGGCCGCAGATCCTGCGGGTCGGCATCACCGCCACCCTGGGCATCGTGCTGCTGGCGGGCGTGGTGCAGGCGTGGTTCTTCGGGCCGGTGAAGCTGTGGCAGCGCCTGGTGATGTTCGTGGGCGCCATGTTCATGATCTATGGCGGCATCTACACGGATGTGGCCGGCCTCGCCATCGGCGCCGCGCTGTTCATGATGCAGCGCAAGCTGCACGGCAGTGGCGCACCGCAGGCGGCCGAAAGCGGCTGACCCTGCTGCCGCCCTGCGGGGCGGCCTTCCGCCAACCCTGCCGGAAACGCAACGGGGCCCCGCCATGGCGGGGCCCCGTTGCGTTGGCAGCCGACGAGCCGAGGCTCAGCCGACGATATTGTCGAGGATCTTCAGGCTCGGCTCGGCCTGGTTCAGCGTGTAGAAGTGCAGGCCCGGGGCGCCGCCGTCGAGCAGGCGCTGGCAGAGGCGCGAGATCACCTCCTCGCCGAAGGCCGCGATGGAGGCGCTGTCGTCGCCGTAGGCCTCGAGCTGCTTGCGGATCCAGCGCGGGATCTCGGCGCCGCAGGCGTCGGAGAAGCGCGCCAGCTTGGCGTAGTTGGTGATCGGCATGATGCCCGGCACGATGGGGGCTTCGACCCCCAGCGCGCGGGCCCGCTCGACGAAGTGGAAGTAGGCGTCGGCGTTGAAGAAGTACTGGGTGATGGCGAGGTTCGCGCCGGCCTGCATCTTGCGGGCGAAGTTCTCCAGGTCCCGCTCGAAGCTCGGCGCCTGGGGGTGAGACTCCGGGTAGGCGGCCACGGCGATCTCGAAGTGGTCCCCGGTCTCCTCGCGGATGAACTCCACCAGCTCGTTGGCATAGCGCAGCTCGCCGATGCCCCCCATGCCCGAGGGCAGGTCGCCGCGCAGGGCCACCAGACTGTCGATGCCCTCCACGCGGTAGCGGGCCAAAAGCTCGCGCAGCTGCTGCTTCTCGCTGCCGATGCAGGAGAGGTGCGGCGCGGTGGAGATGCCGCTCTCGCGCACCTGGCGGACGGTCGTCAGGGTACGGTCCTGGGTGGAACCACCGGCGCCGTAGGTGACCGAGAAGAAGCGCGGCCCGCGGGCGGCCAGGGCATCGCGCACGCCAACCAGCTTCTCGCGCCCCGCCTCGGTGTTGGGGGGAAAGAACTCGAAGCTGATACCCAGCGGATGTTCCTGCGCGCTCATGGTGGCACCTCTGTGTCGTCGGTCGTGGTTGGCCACCATTCTGACGAGGGCCGGCGCCGGCGACCAATGAAAGTTCCGGTGTGCCTGTATCAATTTCATTCATGTTGGGGCGCTGACAGCGCCGCCGCCGGCAGGCATGATGCGCTCTGACAGGGAGCCGACGACCGACAGGGAGACCCGATGACCGCCCTCGACCCCACCACGCTGATGGGCCCGCTCTGGACCCTGCTGGCCTACATCCTGCTGGGCTGGCTGGCCGCCCGCCGGCTCGCCGTGGACCCGCGCCCCATCGCGACCCTGCTCATCTACCTGGTGGCGCCGCTGACCTTCTTCCGCGGCCTGGTGCTGGGCGGCCCCACGCCCGGTTACCTGCTGCTGACCCTGGCCGCCTTCGCCACCGCCAGCCTGCTGGCGGTGGTCGTGCACCGCCTGACGCGCCGCGCCTTCGCCCCCCAGGAGAGCGCCCTGCTGGCCTTCTCGGCCGGCACCGGCAACACCGGCTACTTCGGCCTGCCGGTGGCCATGGTGCTGCTGCCCCCCGAGGGGGTGACCCTCTACCTCTTCTGCGTGCTGGGCATCACCCTCTACGAGTTCACCGTGGGCTTCTACCTCTCCGCCCGCGGCCAGTTCTCGGTAGGCGAGAGCCTCGCCAAGATCCTGCGGCTGCCGCTGGTCTACGCCTTCCTGGCGGCCCTGCTGGTCAGCGGCCTGGGCCTTGCGGTGCCGACGGCGGCCATGGAGGGGCTGGCGGTCTTCCCGGCCGCCTACACCCTGCTCGGCATGATGATCATCGGCATGACCCTCGGTCGCGTGACCATACGCGAGATTGATCCGCGCTTTATCGGCGCCTGCGTGGCGGTACGCTGCGTGGCCTGGCCGCTGCTGGCGCTGGCCGCGGTGCTGGGGCTGCAGGCACTCGTACCACTGTCGCCGGAGCTCGCGCTGGCGATCCTGCTGCTGGGGGTGGTGCCCATGGCCGCCAATGTGGTGGTGGTGGCCATGGAGCTCGGCATCGCCCCGGCCAAGGGGGCACTGGCCGTGCTGATCACTACCCTGGCCGCGCCGCTGCTGATCCCGCCCTACCTGACGCTGATGATGCGCCTGGCGGCGGTGTGATCAATAACGGTAGCTGTCGGGCTTGTAGGGGCCCTCAGGCCGGGCGTCAGAGAGGATCGAAGCGCGCCGCCTGACTCAGAGGCCGGCGGCCTGGCGCAGGGCGCTGGCGCGGTCGATCTTCTCCCAGGGGAAGGCGGTGAAGGTCTCGATGTGCTCCTGGCCCTGGGTGTCGGTCCAACGGTAGGAGGTCTCGAAGGGCTCGCGCCCGAAGTGGCCGTAGGCCGCGGTGAGCTGGTACATGGGATACAGCAGGTCGAGCATGCGGGTGATGGCATAAGGGCGCAGGTCGAAGTGCTCGCGCACCAGCGCGATGATCCGCTCGTCATCCACCTTGCCGGTGCCGAAGGTGTTGACCGAGACGGAGGTGGGCTCGGCCACGCCGATGGCGTAGGAGACCTGGATCTCGCACTTGTCGGCCAGGCCCGCGGCGACGATGTTCTTGGCCACGTAGCGGCCGGCATAGGCGGCGCTGCGGTCCACCTTGGAGGGGTCCTTGCCGGAGAAGGCACCGCCGCCGTGGCGCGCCATGCCGCCATAGGTGTCGACGATGATCTTGCGCCCGGTCAGGCCGCAGTCGCCCACGGGGCCGCCGATCACGAACTTGCCGGTGGGGTTGATGTGGTAGCGGGTGTGCTCGGAGAGCCACTCGGCGGGGATCACCTGCTCGATGATCTCGCGCTTGACCATCTTGCGCAGCTCGTCCTGGTCGATGCCCGGATCGTGCTGGGTGGAGAGCACCACGGCGTCCACGGCGCAGGGCTTGCCCTGGTCGTCATAGCGGAAGGTGACCTGGCTCTTGGCGTCGGGGCGCAGCCAGGGCAGCAGGCCGTGCTTGCGCAGCTCGGCCTGGCGCTCCACCAGGCGATGGGCATAGTGGATCGGCGCCGGCATGAAGGAGTCGGTCTCGTTGGTGGCGTAGCCGAACATCAGCCCCTGGTCGCCGGCGCCCTGGTCCTCGGGCTTGCTGCGGTCGACCCCCTGGGCGATCTCCAGGCTCTGCTTGCCGATCAGGTTGAGCACGCCGCAGGTCTCGCCGTCGAACCCCACGCCCGAGGAGGTGTAGCCGATGCCAGTGATCACCTCGCGCACGATCGCCTCGAGGTCGACCCAGGCCGAGGTGCTGATCTCGCCGGCGACGATGGCCACGCCGGTCTTGACCAGCGTCTCGCAGGCCACCCGGGCCTGCTTGTCACGAGCGATGATGGCGTCGAGCACCGCGTCGGAGATCTGGTCCGCGATCTTGTCGGGATGACCCTCGGAGACGGATTCGGAGGTAAACAGGGAGTATTCGCTCATGGCGTCCTCGACCGAGTGTGAAGCAGTCTTTAGGGGGCAAGAGTCTACACGCTGGGGCCTGCCGGGGCATCCACGATTTGATGCCGGGCGTCAAGTCGGCGACAATATGGCACCGAATTCCATCGCGCCGCACGTGTCCCGCGGCGACTCACCCAGCCAGACTGCATGCCCCGCTGTCCGCCGGCGGTGGCCACTTCCCTTATTCTGCCGCAGGCGAGGAGCTCTCCAATGCCGTCACGATTCGAACTGGCCAACGCCATTCGCGCTCTCTCCATGGATGCCGTCCAGAAGGCCAAGTCCGGCCACCCCGGCGCGCCCATGGGCATGGCCGACATCGCCGAGGTGCTGTGGAACGACTACCTCAAGCACAACCCGGAAGACCCCAAGTGGGCCGATCGTGATCGCTTCGTGCTCTCCAACGGCCACGGCTCCATGCTGCTCTACTCGCTGCTGCACCTGACCGGCTACGAACTGAGCCTCGAGGAGCTGCAGAGCTTCCGCCAGCTCCACGCCAAGACCGCCGGCCACCCGGAGTTCGGCTACGCGCCAGGCGTCGAGACCACCACCGGCCCCCTGGGCCAGGGCCTGGCCAACGCCGTGGGCATGGCCATCGCCGAGAAGACCCTGGCCGCCCAGTTCAACCGCCCGGGCCACACCATCGTCGACCATACCACCTGGTGCTTCCTCGGCGACGGCTGCCTGATGGAGGGGATCTCCCACGAGGCCTGCTCCCTGGCCGGCACCCAGAAGCTCGGCAAGCTGATCGCCTTCTATGACGACAACGGCATCTCCATCGACGGCGAGGTCGAGGGCTGGTTCACCGACGACACCGCCAAGCGCTTCGAGGCCTACGGCTGGCACGTGGTGCCCAACGTCGACGGCCACAAGCCCGAGGAGATCAAGGCCGCCATCGAGCTGGCGAAGAGCCACGACGACAGGCCGAGCCTGATCATCTGCAAGACCATCATCGGCTTCGGCTCCCCCAACAAGCAGGGCAAGGAGGAGTGCCACGGCGCCCCGCTGGGCGAGGAGGAAGTGGCCCTGGCCCGCAAGCAGCTCAACTGGCCCCACGCCCCCTTCCATATCCCCGAGTCGATCTACCAGGGGTGGGACGCTCGCGAGTCGGGCCGCGCCGCCCAGAGCGAGTGGCAGGCGCGCTTCGAGCGCTACCGCGCCGAGCATCCTGAGCTGGCCCGGGAGTTCCTGCGCCGCATGCAGTGCAAGCTGCCCGCCGAGCTCAAGAGCGAGGCGCTGATCGAGCAGGCCCAGCAGAAGGGCGAGACCATCGCCAGCCGCAAGGCCTCCTTCAACTGCCTCAATGAGCTCGGCCCGCAACTGCCCGAGCTGCTCGGCGGCAGCGCCGACCTGGCCCCCTCCAACCTGACCTTCTGGGACGGTGCGAAGGCGATCACCCCGGAGACCCCAGACGGCAACTACCTGCACTACGGGGTGCGCGAGTTCGGCATGGGCGCCATCATGAACGGCATCGTGCTGCACGGCGGCTTCATCCCCTACGGCGCCACCTTCCTGATCTTCATGGAGTACATGCGCAACGCCGTGCGCATGGCCGCACTGATGGGCAAGCGCGCCATCTACGTCTTCACTCACGACTCCATCGGCCTCGGCGAGGACGGCCCGACCCACCAGCCCATCGAGCAGTTGACCAACCTGCGCTCCACGCCGAACCTCTCGACCTGGCGCCCCTGCGACGCCGCCGAAACCGCCGCGGCCTGGGATGCCGCCCTCAAGCGCAACTCCGGCCCCACCGCCCTGGTGCTGTCGCGCCAGAACCTGCCCCACCAGGCGCGCACCAAGCAGCAACTGGCCAACATCCAGCGCGGCGGCTACATCCTCAAGGAGTGCGAGGGCACCCCGGAGCTGATCCTGATCGCCACCGGCTCTGAGGTCGGCCTGGCCATGGACGCCGCCGCGGAGCTTGCGGCCCAGGGCCGTGCCGTGCGCGTGGTCTCCATGCCCTCCACCTACCGCTTCAACGGCCAGGAGGCCGAGTACCGCGAGAGCGTGCTGCCCAGGGCGGTGACCAAGCGCCTCGCCATCGAGGCGGGCCACCGCGACTACTGGCACAAGTACGTGGGCCTGGAGGGGCGCATCATCGGCATGAGCACCTACGGCGAATCCGCCCCGGCCGGCGATCTCTTCAAGCACTTCGGCTTCACCGTCGAGAACGTGGTCAAGCAGGCGAACGAGCTGCTCGAGGGCTGAGCGTCGCAAGGTACGCAACCTTAAGGGCACGGCCGAGAGGCCGTGCCCTTTTTCATGCCCGTGGGGTCGAAGCGGCGCTCAGGCGACGGTGACGGTCGGATCCAGGTAGACGTCCTGGATGGCGCGCAACAGGGCCACGCCCTCGTCCATGGGCTTCTGGAAGGCCTTGCGCCCGGAGATCAGCCCCATGCCGCCGGCGCAACGGCGGATAGCGGCCGACACACTGCTAGCGTGCTAACATGCTCAGCCTCTGCCGTTGCCACACTCGAGGATCATCGATGGCCGTTCTGCGCGGTTTTCTCTGGCTGCTGGGCTTTCTGCTGCTTGGCGATGTGCTGGTCACCCTCGCCGGTCTGCCGATCTCCGCCGGGGTGGCCGGCATGCTGCTG
The DNA here is from genome assembly GCF_003182195.1 of Halomonas sp. A11-A. Classification (GTDB taxonomy): domain Bacteria; phylum Pseudomonadota; class Gammaproteobacteria; order Pseudomonadales; family Halomonadaceae; genus Halomonas; species Halomonas alkalicola. Next base: position 33,102 of record NZ_QGTM01000020.1, on the reverse strand, counting down.
CTCACCGCCTGGCTGATGCTGCGCGGCACGATCAATGCCGATATCGCCGCCGCCGCCCGACCTCTGATCGGCGTGCTGGCCATGCTGATCATGCCCGGCGTCGTCGGCGTCTTCTTCATCCTCGACACCCTCGGCGGGCAGTGGGCGGCGATCCTCGGCGCCCTGGTGGGGGGCACCCTGCTCAGCGTCTTCACCACCCTGTGGCTGATGCGCCGGCTGATGGGCAGGGAGGGCCTCGACCATGAGTGAGCTCCTCGACCACCTGCTGGCCACCCCGCTGCTGGCCATCGCCCTGACCCTGGCCGCCTACTTCGCCGGCGACCGGCTGTTCCGCCTGATCGGCGCGCCACGCTGGTGCCCGCCGATCCTGGTGGCCGCCCTGCTGCTGGCCGGCGTGCTGGCGCTGGCCGGCATCGACTACGCCGACTACCGGGAAGGCGCCGGCTGGCTGATGCTGCTGCTGGGCCCGGCCACCGTGGCGTTGGGGCTGCCTCTTTATCAGCAGATGGGCCATATTCGCGACCTTTGGCTCCCGCTGCTGGTCTGCCTGCCGGTGGCCGCCGGCATGGCCGCGCTCTATGCGGTGACCATCGCCTGGCTGCTGGGGGCCTCGCCGGAGGTGCTCGCCTCGCTGGCGCCGAAGTCGGTCACCGCGCCTATCGCCATCGGGATCACCGAACAGCTCGGCGGCTCGGTGGCGCTGATGATGGGCGGCCTGCTGCTCACCGGCGTGGTGGCCATCGCCGGGGTGGAGCTGCTCTCGCGCTGGCTGGGCATCCGCGACGAGCGGCTCCTCGGCCTGGCGCTCGGCATCAACGGCCATGCGCTGGGCACGGTGCGCGCCTTCGAGATCGGACCCACCGCCGGCGCCTTCGCCTCCCTGGGCATGAGCCTCACCGGCATCCTCACCGCCCTGCTGCTGCCGCTGGCCTGGCGCCTGCCGGGACTCGTCGGCTGAAGTGCGCTAGAATCGCGGCCTTGATTTCCTTCGCCACCCTCGCGACCAGGAGCCCCTGCCACCGCCATGGCCCACCGCATCGCCATCAACGGTTACGGCCGCATCGGCCAGTGCGTGCTGCGCGCTCTGATTGAGCAACAGAGAGCCGAGCAGGGGAGCGAGCCGGCGCTGGAGATCGTCGCCATCAACGAGCTCTCCGACCTCGCCACCATCACCTACCTGACCCGCTACGACACCACTCACGGCCGCTTCCCCGCGGCAGTGGCGCAGGGTGACGCGGGGCTGGTCATCGATGGGCGCGCGATCCGGGTGCTCAGCGAGCCCGACCCCGGCCGCCTGCCCTGGCGGGAGCTCGGCATCGACCTGGTGCTGGAGTGCTCTGGCAGCTTCAAGGACCGCGCCACTGCCGAACGCCACCTGGCCGCCGGCGCCGGCCGCCTGCTCTTCTCGCAGCCGGCGGAGAGCGACGTGGATGCCACCATCGTCACCGGCATCAACGACCATGAGCTCGCCCCCGGGCAGCGCATCGTCTCCGCGGCCTCCTGCACCACCAACTGCCTGGTGCCGGTGCTCACCGTGCTGGACGAGGCGCTGGGCATCGCCCATGGCGTCACCACCACCATCCATTCGGCGATGAACGACCAGCCGGTGATCGACGCCTACCACCAGACCGACCTGCGCCTGACCCGCTCGGCGATGCACTCCATCGTGCCGGTGGATACCGGCCTGGCGCTGGGCATCAACCGCCTGATGCCCCACCTGGCCGGGCGCTTCGAGTGCCTCCATGTGCGAGTGCCGACCATCAACGTCTCCGCCATGGATCTCGCCATCACGGTGAACCGCGACACCAGCGCCGCCGAGGTCAACGCCCTGCTCGCCGAGGCCAGCCGCGGGCGCCTGGCCGGGCTGCTCGGCTACACTGAGGAGCCGGTGGCCTCGATCGACTTCAACCACGATCCGCGCTCCGGTATCGTGGACGCCACCCAGACCCGGGTGGCCGGCGGCCGCCTGATCAAGCTGCTGTGCTGGTTCGACAACGAGTGGGGCTTCGCCAACCGCATGCTCGACGTCGGCCGGCGCCTGGCCGCGATGCCCCTCGAGACCCCCTGACCCCTTCCGGCTTCCAGATGAGGACCACGCCCCGATGAACGTGCGCAAGATGACCGACCTCGACCTCAGCGGAAAGCGCGTGCTGATCCGCGAGGACCTCAACGTGCCCATCAAGCACGGCAAGGTGACCAGCGATGCCCGCCTGCGCGCCGCCCTGCCCACCATCCAGGCCGCCCGGGATGCCGGCGCCAAGGTGATGCTGATGAGCCACCTGGGCCGCCCCACCGAGGGCGAGCCCGCCGAGGAGTTCTCCCTGGCACCGGTGGCCGAGCACCTAGGCGAGCTGCTGGGCCACCCGGTCACCCTGATCAGCGACTATCTAGGCGCCGCCCTGGACCTGGCCGACGGCGAGGTGGTGCTGCTCGAGAACGTGCGCTTCAACAGCGGCGAGAAGAAGGACGACGAGACCCTCGCCCAGCAGTATGCCGCCCTGTGCGACATCTTCGTGATGGACGCCTTCGGCACCGCCCACCGCGCCCAGGCCTCCACCCACGGGGTGGCGCGCTTCGCCCCGCTGGCCTGCGCGGGCCCGCTGCTGGCCGCCGAGCTCGACGCCCTGGAGAAGGCGCTGGCCACCCCAGCGCGCCCCATGATCGCCATCGTCGGCGGCTCCAAGGTTTCCACCAAGCTCGACGTGCTCAACGCCCTCTCCGAGAAGTGCGACCAGCTGATCGTCGGCGGCGGCATCGCCAACACCTTCATCGCCGCGGCGGGCCACAACGTCGGCAAGTCGCTGCACGAGGCCGACCTGATCGACCAGGCGAAGGCCCTGATGGCGAAGGTCGAGATTCCGCTGCCCACCGACGTGGTGGTGGCCACCGAGTTCTCCGAGTCCGCCACCGCCACCGTCAAGCCGGTAGACCAGGTCGCGGATGACGAGATGATCCTCGACATCGGCCCCGAGACCGCCGCACGCCTGGCCGCCATGCTCAAGGACGCCGGCACCATCCTGTGGAACGGCCCGGTGGGCGTGTTCGAGATTGATCAGTTCGGCCGCGGCACCGAGGTGATCGCGAAGGCCATCGCCGAGAGCCCGGCCTTCTCCATCGCCGGCGGCGGCGACACCCTGGCCGCCATCGACAAGTACGGCATCGCCGAGCGGGTCTCCTACATCTCCACCGGCGGCGGCGCCTTCCTCGAGTACGTGGAGGGCAAGACCCTGCCGGCGGTGGCCGCCCTCGAGGCAGCCGCCGAGCGGGCCTGATAGACTCCAGGCACTCATTACCCCATCTCCCCCACGACCGACTCGCGGCGCCGCCAGGCGCCGCGACCACGCAAAAGGTGACCCCATGGCACTGATCAGCATGCGCCAGATGCTGGACCACGCCGCCGAGTACGGCTACGGCGTTCCGGCCTTCAACGTCAACAACCTCGAGCAGATGCGCGCCATCATGGAAGCGGCCGACCGCACCGACTCGCCGGTGATCGTCCAGGCCTCCGCCGGTGCCCGCAAGTACGCCGGCGCCCCCTTCCTGCGCCACCTGATCCTGGCCGCGGTGGAGGAGTTCCCGCATATCCCGGTGTGCATGCACCAGGACCACGGCACCAGCCCCGCGGTGTGCCAGCGCTCCATCCAGCTCGGCTTCTCCTCGGTGATGATGGACGGCTCGCTGGGCGAGGACGGCAAGACCCCGATGGACTATGACTACAACGTCGACGTCACCCGTCGCACCGTGGAGATGGCCCACGCCTGTGGCGTCTCCGTGGAGGGCGAGCTGGGCTGCCTGGGCTCCCTGGAAACCGGCATGGCCGGCGAGGAAGACGGCATCGGCGCCGAGGGCAAGCTGGAGATGGAGCAGCTGCTCACCGACCCGGAGGAGGCCGCCGACTTCGTCAAGGCCACCGGCGTGGACGCCCTGGCCATCGCCATCGGCACCAGCCACGGTGCCTACAAGTTCACCAAGCCGCCCACCGGTGACACCCTCTCCATCCAGCGCATCAAGGAGATCCACGCCCGCATCCCAGACACCCACCTGGTGATGCACGGCTCCTCCTCGGTGCCCCAGGAGTGGCTCGAGGTGATCAACCGCTTCGGCGGCGAGATCCCCGAGACCTACGGCGTGCCGGTCGAGGAGATCGTCGAGGGCATCCGGCACGGCGTGCGCAAGGTCAACATCGACACCGACCTGCGCCTGGCCTCCACCGGCGCGGTGCGTCGCTTCCTGGCCGAGCACCCCAGCGAGTTCGACCCGCGCAAGTTCCTCAAGGAGACCGTCTCCGCCATGCGCGACGTCTGCATCAGTCGCTACGAGGCCTTCGGCACCGCCGGCCACGCCTCGAAGATCAAGCCGATCAGCCTCGAGGCCATGGTCGGGCGCTACGAGAGCGGCGAGCTCGCGCCCAAGGTCAAGTAAGGCGCCGACGCCTGCCCTCCAGGCAAGCGACAGCAGGGGCGGCCCAGGGGCCGCCCCTTGTCGTTTACGTACCCACCAACGACGCTGCCGCCGGCCAGGCCAACACCCCGCCAACTTTCTAAAAAATTATTCAATATCAATAGATTGTAAAAAATCTCGGCGTGCCGGATGGATGCCACGACACGCGGCGGGCATGGTGAAATCTGGCACATGGGGCCCGCCGACACAGCCGGGCGACACCTTTCGGCAGGGCCCGGAGGCCGCCAACGGAAACACTGTTCACAAAGTCGTGAAACTGGGCTTTAATATAAGGGTGATCACGCCCTGTACGCTCCGCGAGGTTAGGTGATGGCCGGCCCCCTCTGTCTGCTCTTCGATTGCGACGGCACCCTGGTCGACAGCGAACCGTTACTCGCCGACGAGATGGCCACCGCCCTCAACGCCGTGGGCCTGCCCTTCCAGCCCAACGACTACATCGGCCAATACCGCGGGGCCCGCTTCCGCCGCATCGTCGCCGCCCTGGAATGCCGCCACGGCAGCGTCGACCCCGAGGCGCTGGAGCCCCTGGAGGCCACCATGCGAGCCAACCTCAACCAGCGGCTGGCTACCGAGCTCACCCCCATCGATGGCGCCCCCGAGGCCCTGGCCGCCCTCCACGCCTACCCCATGGGCGTGGTCTCCAACGGCCCGATCAACAAGATCCGTACCTCCTTGCAGGCCACCGGTCTCGCCGAGCTGTTCGGCGAACGGCTGTTCAGTGCCTACGAGGCCAACTGCTGGAAGCCCGACCCCGGCCTCTACCGCCACGCGGCCAGCCAGATGGGCGTTGCCCCGGCGCAGTGCCTGGCCATCGAGGACTCGGTGGTAGGCGTGCGCGCCGCCCTGGAGGCGGGCATGATCGTGGTTCATCTCAACCGCTACCCGGATGTGGAAGAGACCCCGGAGGGCGCCATCATGATCACCAGCATGTTCCAGCTGCCCACCGTGGTGGCCAAGCTCACCATGGAGGCCGCCGCCTCGCGCCGAAGCGCCAGCCGCTGAGCCGGCCCTACCGCGCGTCCCACATGCAGGCAGCGCCTGCGGGCGCTATCATCGCCGTGCACCTGTCCAGCCACCGCCACCCACCCGCCAGGGAGCCTTGTCATGCCCTCACTTAAGGACCAGCTGCGCGGCCTCGTCTACTCCACCGAACATGGCGAGCTCTGTCCCGACTGCCGCCAGCCGGTGGCCGAGTGCCGCTGCGCCGAACTCGCCGAGCAGGCCCGCCTGGCCGAACTCGACGGCATCGTACGCGTCCGTCGCGAGACCAGCGGCCGCAAGGGCAAGGGGGTCACCACCATCGCCGGCGTGCCGCTGCCCGAGGCGGAGCTCAAGGCCCTGGCCAAGCAGCTCAAGAAGGTGTGCGGCACCGGTGGCGCCGTGAAGGAGGGAGTGATCGAGATCCAGGGCGACCATCGCGAGCGCCTCAAGACGGAGCTGCAGGCGCGCGGCTATACCGTCAAGCTGGCCGGCGGCTGAGCGGCGTCAGGTACGGACCCCGCAGAGGCCGCACAGCGCCGCCAGGGACGCCTCCACCGGCGCCTCCAGCTTGAGGGCGTAGAGGTCATCGGCGCGGGTGCGGCCGAGGTTGTCGCCGAGTGCCCGCTGGGCCTCGCTGCCCAGCGTCATGCCCTGGATGGCTGTCGTCATACCGCGCTCTCCCCGGGGTGTCGTTGATGCCGAGTGCCGAAAGAGCATGGCCCCGAAGGGCAGAGGTTGTCTAGAATGGGCCCGACACTCCGCCTCTCCCCGACTGATGGGCAAGGAACCCCGATGGCCTGGCTGGAATACCTGCTTCCCCTGATCTTCCTGTTCCCCCTTGCCGCGCTGGCGGTGATCGTGGTGGCGCTGCGCAACCTTCACGACGCCCGGGTACGCTCCCCCTTCGACGCCCACCCGCTGCGCGAGCCCGGCCAGGCCCTGCGCGACCGCCTGGACCGCGCCTTCGCCGGGCTCTTCCTCAACGGCGCCCTGGGCCCCATCGCCACCCTGGCGCCGCTGGTCTACGGCATGGGCCGCATGCTCTTCGCCAGCGAGCAGGACTGGATCGAATGGTCCCTCTACGGCGTGCTCAGCACCCTGCTGGTGCTGCTCTTTTGCTTCCTGCTGATGCGCGACTTCCAGCGCATCCGGCGCCTCAAGCTGGGCCTGGCCTGCGAGCTGGCGGTAGGCCAGGAGCTCGAGCGGCTGGTCCGCCCCGAGACCCACCCCTACTATGTGTTCCACGACGTGCCGGGCAACGGCACCCGCATCGACCACGTGGTGGTCACGCCCTGCGGCGTCTTCGTGGTGGAGACCCTGGCCCGCACCCGCCCCTTCACTCCCTCCGGCAAGGAGATCAACCTGGTCACGGTGGAGCCGCAGCGCCTGCGCTTCCCCGGCTGGAGCGAGCATGCCCCGCTGGAGAAGACCCGGGAGCTGACCCTGTGGCTCGGCCACTGGCTCTCGGAGCTCACCGGCCGCCCGGTGCCGGTGATGGGCGTGCTGACCCTGCCCGGCTGGGAGGTGGACGCCCGCCAGGGCCCCGAGGACCTGCTGGTGGTCAGCGGCGAGCACCTCGCCGACCAGCTCGGCGAGCTCTGCCCCGGCGACTTCGATACCGAGACCCACGACGCGGTGATCGGCGTGCTGCTGGAGCGCACCACTCGCCTCGAGCGCCTGCCCGAGCGGGGCTGAGCCGCCCCGGGGCTCAATCGCCCCTGAGCCGGCCGCCCATCTCCTGGGCCAGGTCCACCGCATAGTGATCGGTCATGCCGCCGATGAAATCGAGCATGCGCCGATAGCTGTCGTAGAGCGACCAGGAGGGGCGCGGGGTATTCTCGCCGATCAGCGCCAGCACCCGCTGGTGCTTGAAGGTGGAGTGGCCGGTATGGTGCAGCTCATGGGCCGCACCGATGAAGGCCTCGAGCAGGATACCCAGGGTCGTGTAGGCACCGATCTCCAGCTTGGCCTTGCGCTCGTTCTGGAAAATGCGCTCCCGGGCCAGCTGCTTGGCCGAGGCCACGCCCCAGCCCAGGTCCGGGTGACAAAGCTCCAGCAGGTCCTGGCGCAGCCGCCCGGCGAGCAGCTCCGCCTCGTGCTGCACGAAGACCGCCCCCACGTCGTTCACCGCGCGCTCCATGGCCGCCCCGCGCAGGGCGGCGATGCGCCGGCGCTGGGAGACCCCGAGGCGCTGCATGGCGGCGTAGTCGTCGGGGGCGTCACCGGCGATCTGGATCAGGATCTCGGCGACCTCGTCGAAGCGCAGGATGCCCATCTCCAGGCCATCCTCCAGGTCGAGCAGCGCATAGCAGATGTCGTCGGCGGCCTCCACCAACCAGGCCAGCGGATGGCGACACCAGCGCCCCGCCCCCTGGGGCAGCAGGCCCAGCCGCTCGGCCACCTCCACCAGCAGGTGGCGCTCGCTCTGGTAGCAGCCGAACTTGCCCATGGCACCGCCGTGCTCCACCGTCCAGGGGTACTTGAGCAGGGTGCCCAGCGTCGCCGTGGTCAGGCGCATGCCGCCGCGGAACTGGTTGTACTCGATCTGGGTGATCACCCGGAACCCCTGGGCGTTGCCCTCGTAGGTGAGCAGGTCCTCGCGCTCCAGCGGCGAGAGCCCCTCGAGCAGGCCGCTGCCGTCGGCCTCGGCGCGCTTGAACCAGTCGCGGATGGCGTACTCGCCGGCATGCCCGAAGGGCGGATTGCCGATGTCGTGGCCCAGGCAGGCGGCCTGGACGATCACGCCGAGGTCCGCCGGGGTGATCCAGCCGGGCAGGCGGCCGCTGAGCCGCTCGCCGACGATCATCCCCAGCGAGCGCCCCACGCAGCCCACCTCCAGGGAGTGGGTCAGGCGGGTGTGGATATGGTCGTTGTCGGTGAGGGGGTGCACCTGGGTCTTGCGCCCCAGGCGCCGGAAGGAGCCGGCGAAGACGATGCGGTCATGGTCCTTGTGGAAGGGGGTACGGCCCGGTTCGGCGCTACCGCGCCCACCCCGGGTATCGTGCAGCCGGCTCGGATCGAGCAGCCGCTCCCAGTGCATCTGCGTCATGGCGATCTCTCCTTGAGAGTCCCATTCTGGCACTGTCGGCCGCCGCCTTGCTATCGTCGGCTTTGGCCACGACTCATGCCACGCTATCCTGTGCCGATGATACGCTCCCTGGAATTCGACTACCTGCAGCGGCTACGCCATTCCCATCCGGCGTGGAGCCTGCTGCGTGCCGAGAACGCCCCGATGATCATCGGCTTCCTGCAGCGCACCTTTATCGTGCCGAACCAGCGCAGCATCGCCGAGCAGCCATTGGCGGCACAACTGGACGACTGGCTCCACCACCTGCGTCAGGAGCTCGGCGAAGCGGCTTTTCCGCGCGAGGCCCTGGCCTATCTCAACGAATGGGCCGACGACCGGCACCGCTGGCTGCGCAAGTACTATCCTGCCGCGGGCGACGAACCGCACTTCGACCTCACCCCGGCCGCCGAGCAGGCCATGCACTGGCTGTCGGGCCTCGAGCAGCGTCAGTTCATCGGCGCGGAATCGCGCCTCAAGCAGGTCTTCGACCTGCTGCACGAGATCGACCAGGGGAGCGAGACCGACCCCGAGGTCCGCATCCGCGACCTGGAGCGGCGCCGCGAGGCCATCGACGGCGAGATCGCCGAGATTCGCGCCGGACGCCTCGACCTGATGGCGACGACGGCCCTGCGCGAGCGCTTCCTGCAGATGACCGACACCGCCCGGGCCCTGCTCGCTGACTTCCGCCAGGTCGAACAGAACTTTCGCCACCTCGACCGCGAGGTGCGTGAGCGCATCGCCACCTGGGAGGGCAGCAAGGGCGAGCTGCTCGAAGAGGTCTTCGGCGACCACGATGCCATCCGCGACTCCGACCAGGGACGCAGTTTCCATGCCTTCTGGGAGTTCCTGATGTCGCCGGCTCGCCAGGAAGAACTCACCACGCTGCTGGAGCGCATCCTGAGCCTGGAGCCGGTCGCCGAGCTGGCCCCCGACCCGCGCCTGACACGCATCCACTACGACTGGCTGTCGGCCGGCGAAGTGGCCCAGCGCACCGTCGCCCGGCTCTCCGAGCAGTTGCGGCGCTACCTGGACGACCAGGGCTGGCTGGAGAACCGCCGCATCATGGGCATCCTGCACAACATCGAACGCCACGCCCTGGCCCTGCGCGAGAACGCCCCCCAGGAGGAGGTGATGACCCTCGACGAGCCGGCGCCACGCCTCGAGCTGCCCATGGAGCGCCCGCTGTTCCGTCCCCCCATCAAGCCACGCATCAGCGCCGAGCGCCTGGCCAGCGGCGACGACCGGGAGGTCGGCGCCGAGGCGCTGTTCGACCAGCACCATGTGGACAAGGAGCGCCTGCGCGCCCGGGTGCGGCGCGCGCTGCAGACCCGTGACCAGGTCACCCTCGATGAGTTGCTGGCCGAGGAGCCACTCCGCCAGGGGCTCGCCGAACTGGTGGCCTGGCTGGCCATCGCCACCGAGGGACACCAGGGGCTGCTCGACGAGGATCACCCCCAGGAACTCGCCTGGCAGGACGACCAGGGGCGCTGGCGGCGGGCCCGGCTGCCGCACGTCATCTTCACCCGTCAACCGGTACCCAGCCCATGAGCGACACGACACCCGATGCCGCGCCCCTCTCCGGCGAACGGCGCTTCTCCCTGGTCCTGATCGCCCTGATGAAGGGCGTCCTCTATCAGGACCGCGACCCCGGCCAGTGGCAGGACCTGCTCGACCACCAGGCGCGACTGCGCGATCACCTTGCCCCACTGGGGCTGTCACTGATGCTCGACGAGGCCGAAGGCCACGCCTACCTGTGCCAACGAGCGGACGACGACGAGAACCCGCTGCCCCGCCTGGTGCGCCGCCAGCCGCTGAGCTACCCGGTCAGCCTGCTGCTGGCGTTGCTGCGCAAGAAGCTCGCCGAGCAGGATGCCGGCGGCGACGAGCCGCGCCTGATCCTCTCCCGCGAACAGCTCCAGGAGATGCTCGCGCTGTTCCTGGCCGACACCAGCAACGAGGCGCGCCTGCACGACCGCCTCGACGGCCATATCAACAAGGTGGTGGAACTGGGCTTCCTGCGTCGCCTCAAGGGCGAACCGCCGCGCTTCGAGGTGCGCCGCCTGCTCAAGTCCTTCGTCGATGCCCAGTGGCTCGCCGAGTTCGAACAGCGCCTGGCCGACTACCGTGAACATGCCGAGGAGGCCCGCTGACATGCAGCTCGGTGAACTCGACTTCGGGGCGCCGCCGGGACGCGCCGGCTTTCGCCTGCAGCGCCTGGAGGTCTACAACTGGGGGACCTTCCACCAGCGCGTATGGCGCCTGGAAGCCGGCGGCGACAACGCCCTGTTGACCGGCGACATCGGCTCCGGCAAGTCCACCCTGGTCGACGCCATCACCACTTTACTGGTGCCCGCCCAGCGCATCACCTACAACAAGGCGGCCGGCGCCGAGGCCAAGGAGCGCAGCCTGCGCTCCTACGTGCTGGGCCACTACAAGAGCGAACGCGGCGAGGCGGGGCTCAGCGCCAAGGCCGTCGGCCTGCGCGACCACAACAGCTACTCGGTGATCCTCGGCCACTTCTACAACGAGGGCTTCGACACCCACGTGACCCTGGCCCAGGTGTTCTGGATCACCGATACCCAGGGCCAGCCGGAGCGTTTCTACGTGGTGGCCGACCGCGAACTGGCCATCGCCGGCGACTTCGACGACTTCGGCAGCGACCTCAAGCTCCTCAAGAAACGCCTGCGCGACAGCCCCCATGTGGAGCTGCACGACCACTTCCCGCCCTATGGGGCCGCCTTCCGCCGGCGCTTCGGCCTGGGCGCCAGCAACGACCAGGCCATGGAGCTGTTCAACCAGACGGTGTCGATGAAATCGGTGGGCAACCTGACCGACTTCGTGCGCACCCATATGCTCGAGGCGCTGCCCATGGAGGAGCGCATCACCGGCCTGATCCGCCATTTCGACGACCTCGACCGCGCCCACGCCGCCGTGCTCGAGGCACGCCGCAAGATCGAGGCGCTGACCCCGCTGGTGGACAACCTCGACCGCCACGCCGAACTGGCGGTCCGGCAGGCCGAGCAGGTCGCCGATCGCGAGGCGCTGAAGAGTTACTTCGCGAGCCACAAGGCCACCCTGCTGGAACGCCGCCTGGAGCGCCTGGACGCGGACCTGGCGCGGCTGGCCACCCGGCTCGACGAGCTGACCGAACAGCGTCGCCGAGAGGCCAGCCAGCGTGACGACCTGCGCCAGGCCATCGCCGACAGCGGCGGCGACCGCCTGGCCCAGTTGGCCCGCGAAATCGAGGAACTCGGCGAGGCTCGCGACCAGTGTCGGCGGCGCGCCGACCGCTACCGGGAGCTCGCCGAGGCGGTGGGTCTCGAGGCCGCCGAGGATACCGAGAGCTTCCGGGCCAATGCCGCGGCCATCGACCGGGCCCTGGCCAGCCTGGACGACGACGAGAACGCCCTGACCGAACAGCGTACCGACCACGAGCTGACGCTGCGCGGCCTGAAGAACCAACACGACGCCCTCGACGCCGAGCTGGCCTCGCTGCGCGAACGCCGCTCCAACCTGCCCGCGCGCATGCTCGCGCTGCGCGAGCGGCTCTGTGAGGCCACCGGCCTGGAGGAGGGCACCCTGCCCTTCGTCGGCGAGCTGCTGCAGGTGCGCGAGGACGCCCGCGACTGGGAAGGCGCCGCCGAACGGGTGCTGCACAATTTCGCCCTCTCGCTGCTGGTGCCCGACGCCCACTACGCCGAGGTCGCCGACTGGGTCGAACGCACCCAGCTACGCGGCCGGCTGGTCTACTACCGGGTGCGCGACACCCAGGTCGCCGCCCCTTCCCTGCATCCCGAGTCGCTGGTACGCAAGCTGGCCATTCGCCCCGACAGCGACCACTACGCCTGGCTGGAGCAGGAGCTGGGCAAGCGCTTCGACTATGCCTGCTGTAGCGAACTGAGCCAGTTCCGCCGCGAGCAGCGCGCCCTGACCCGCAACGGCCAGCTCAAGACCGGCGGCGAGCGCCACGAGAAGGACGACCGCCACCGCCTCGACGACCGTACCCGCTACGTGCTGGGCTGGAGCAACGAAGCCAAGATCGCTGCCCTGGAGACGGAAGCCGACGCCCTGCGGCAGCGCATCCAGGCCAGCGCGGTCCGGGTGGCCGAGGTCCAGGCCGAGCAGCGCCGGCTCGGCCAGCGCCGCGGCGACCTCAGCCGCCTGCAGGGCTTCGAGGACTTCGCGTCCCTCGACTGGCGCACCCCGGCGGCACGGCTGGCCCGTCGCGAGCTGGAGCGCCGCAATCTCGAGGAGAGTTCCGACCGGCTCAGGACGCTGCAGGCCCAGCTACAGGAACTGGAGGCCGCCAGCGCCGCCACCGAGGCGGCCTGGGGCCAGGCCCAGAACGATCAGGGCAGCCTTGAGGCGCGGCGCGAGGCGGCCGATACCCAGCTCGCGGCGGCCCGTTCCCTGGTCGAGAGCCTCGACGCCGAACAGCGCCAGGCCAGCTTCCCGCGCCTCGACGCCCAGCGCCCCCAGGCCCTCGGTGAGCACCAGCTCAGCGTCGAGTCCTGCGACAACCGCGAGCGGGAGATGCGCGACTGGTTGCAGGCGGCCATCGATGCCCGCCAGAAGCAGCTCGACAGGCTGAGCGAGGCGATCGTCAAGGCCATGCAGCACATCCGCACCGCCTGGCCCCAGGACACCGAGGAGGTGGACGCCAGCCTGGCCGCCGGCGACGACTATCGCGCCCTGCTGGCGGCGCTGCGGGCCGACGACCTGCCACGCTTCGAGGCACGCTTCAAGCGGCTGCTCAACGAGAACACCATCAACGAGATCGCCGGCTTCCAGGCCTTCCTCAACCGCCAGCGCGAGGAGATCCGGGAGCGCGTCGCCACCATCAACGCCTCCCTGCACGACATCGACTACAACCCGGGGCGCTATATCCGCCTGGTCGCCGAGCCCAGCCCGGATGCCGAGGTCCGCGACTTCCGCCAGCAGCTGCGCGCCTGCACCGAGAGCAGTATCAGCGGCAGCGACGACGAGCAGTATTCCGAGGCCAAGTTCCTACAGGTCAAGGCGATCATCGAGCGCTTCCGTGGCCGCGAGGGCAGCAGCGAACTGGACCGGCGCTGGACCCGCAAGGTCACCGACGTGCGCCACCACTTCCTGTTCTCGGCCTCGGAGCGCTGGCGCGAGGACGACGGCGAGCACGAGCACTACTCGGACGCCGGCGGCAAGTCGGGCGGCCAGAAGGAGAAGCTCGCCTATACCGTGCTGGCCGCCAGCCTGGCCTACCAGTTCGGCCTGGAGTGGGGCGAGAGCCACTCGCGCTCCTTCCGCTTCGTGGTCATCGACGAGGCCTTCGGCCGCGGCTCCGACGAATCCGCCCGCTACGGCCTCGAGCTGTTCGCCCGACTCAACCTGCAGCTGCTGATCGTCACCCCGCTGCAGAAGATCCATATCATCGAGCCCTATGTGGCCAGCGTCGGCTTCGTGCACAACGAAGCGGGGCGCCAGTCGCTGCTGCGCAACCTGACCATCGAGGAGTACCGCAAGGAGAAAGCCGCCCGGGAACGGATCGAGGTGTTGTGATATGACCTGGACCACACCGGAGGAGATCCGCCGCCAGTTGCAGCGCCACTGGGACAGCGGCGCCCTCCTCGCCGCTCGCCTGCCGGCCGACGGCGGCGAGCCGCTGTTTCCGCTGGCACTGCGCCTGCGCCGCCCCACGGCCCGGGACATCACCGAACGCTTCGCCGAGGTGGCCGCCTGGGTCCGGCGGCTGCGTAACGGCAGCCGCGATGCCCTGGGTCATGGCTACGTCATCGAGTTCCGCCGCCAGGGCAACCGGGTGCAGGGCAGCAACGAGCTACCCGCCGCACTGAGCGTTCCCGACGCCGAGGACGCCCTACGGCTGCTAGGCCGGCGGCGTGATGCCGAGCGCTTCGATGCACTGGCCGCGGAGATCCTCGCCCGCCAGCCGCGGCTGGCCCACTGGCTGCGCCGACGGCCCCTCAAGGTACTGGAGCACGAGGCAAGCTGGCCACGGCTGCTCGCCGTGCTCGAGCACTTCCAGCGCCACCCGCGGCCCGGCTGCTATCCGCGCCAGCTGGCGATCCCCGGCGTCGACACCAAGTTCATCGAGGCCCGGCGCGGCCTGCTCGCGACGCTGCTCGACGAGGTCCTGCCGGCCTCGGCCATCGACGCCGAGGCCAGCGGGGTGAGCGGCTTCAACCAGCGCTTCGGGCTGCGCAGCCCCTCGCCGCTGGTTCGTCTGCGCCTGCTCGACCCGGCCCTCCAGGTGCAGGGGCTGAGCGACTTGAGCCTCCCTGCCGAGCAGTTCGCCCGCTTTCGGCCGGCGGTGGAGCGCGTCTTTATCACCGAGAACCAGACCAACGGCCTGGCCTTTCCCGAGGTGCCCCGCTCGTTGGTGGTCTTCGGGCTGGGCTACGGTCTGGAGCACCTGGTGCGCACCCCCTGGCTCCGGGAGGTCGAGGTGCATTACTGGGGCGATATCGACACCCACGGCTTCGGTATCCTCGACCGGGTACGCGCCACGCTGCCCGAGGCCCGCTCGCTGCTAATGGATCGCCAGACCCTGCTGGCGCACCGCTCGCTATGGGGCGAGGAGCCCGCCGACAAGCGCCTCGGACATACCCCCAGCCGACTCACCGACGCCGAGCTCGCGCTGTTCCTCGCGCTGCGCGACGACGCCTGGGGCGAGCGGATCCGGCTCGAGCAGGAGCGCATCGACTTCGACTGGCTGCAAGAGCGACTCGGCGCCGCTTGCCGGGCAACTGAATAGGGACTAAATTCAGTCCACACCATTCGCGCAGCAGGCTCTTCCGATGAAGTATTCCGATAACATCAAGCCGATCAGTTACTTGAAGGCAAATGCCGCCGAAATTTCTCGGACGCTTAACGAGCTGCGCGAACCCATGGTGATCACCCAGAACGGCGAGGCCAGGATGGTGGTGCAGGATATCCGGAGCTATGAACAGACCCAGGAAACCCTGGCACTGCTGAAGATCCTGGCGCTAGGCAGCCAGGAAGTCGAACAGGGCAAGACGCTGGATGCCGCCGAGTGCTTCCACCGGCTGCGCCGCGGAGACGACGACCAGTGACCTGTCGCGTCGAGCTCACGACCTCGGCCTTCGAGGACCTTCGCGAGCTCTACGACTTTATCGCCGAGGACTCGCCTCAAGCCGCCGAACGGCTGCTGACCGCTATTGAACGGCGTATCACCTCCCTGGGGGAGTTCCCCGAGCGCGGCAGCCCTCCCCGCGAACTGCTGGCGCTGGGTATCCGGGAGTATCGGCAAGTCATCGAGCCGCCGGTACGCATCCTCTACCGACGCCATGACGAGCGCATCATCGTCTATCTGATCGCCCACGAACGGCGTGATATGCAGCGGCTGCTCACCCGCCGGCTGCTCGGCTAAGCCCCGGCGGGAGGTCGTTCCGGTGCGAGCGAGCCAGTTTATCCCCGGCCCCGGCGTCGGATGCTCTCGCCTGGGCTCGTTTATCCCGACCTACGCCATCCGGGCGCCGCCGCTCAGTCGTCGGCCAGCGCCGGCAACAGTGTCTTGAGCTTGCGGGTCAGGGTATTGCGCCCCCAGCCCAGCAGCTCGGCGGCTTCGCCCTTGCGTCCCCCGGTATGCTTGAGGGCGGTCTCGATCAGGATCTTTTCGGTGACCCTGGAAAGCGGCACGGCCTCCTCCCAACGTGACTCAATCATCCGCCAGCGCCGGCAGCAATACCTTTAATTTACGGGTCAGGGTGTTGCGCCCCCAGCCCAGCAGCTCGGCGGCCTCGCCCTTGCGTCCCCCGGTATGCTTGAGGGCGGTCTCGATCAGGATCTTTTCGAAGTCTGGCACCGCCTCTTCCAGCAAGTGGGTATGTCCCGCCGCCAGGGCCCGGTCGGCCCAGTCCCGGAAGGCGGTGCGCCAGTCGCCGCTGGGGACGCTGCTGCCGTCCTCGTGGCGCAGCTCCGGGGGCAGGTCCTCCACCAGGATCTCGCGCCCGGAGGCCATCACCGTCAGCCAGCGGCAGGTGTTCTCCAGCTGGCGCACGTTGCCCGGCCAGGGCAGACGGGTCAGGTGGCTCTCGGCCTCGGGCGTCAGCACCTTGATGTCTGTGGAGAGCTCCTTGGCGGCCTCGGCCAGGAAGTGGCGGGCCAGCCGCGGGATATCCTCGCGGCGCTCGGCCAACTTCGGCAGGTGCACGCGGATCACGTTGAGGCGGTGGAAGAGGTCCTCGCGGAAGCGCCCATCCTCCACCAGGCTCTCGAGGTTCTGGTGGGTGGCGGCGATGATGCGCACGTCCACCTTCACCGGCGTGTGGCCGCCGACTCGGTAGAACTCGCCGTCGGCCAGCACCCGCAGCAGGCGGGTCTGGGTCTCGGCGGGCATGTCGCCGATCTCGTCCAGGAAGAGGGAGCCGCCGTCGGCCTGCTCGAAGCGGCCCTGGCGCTGGGCGGCCGCGCCGGTGAAGGCGCCCTTCTCGTGGCCGAACAGCTCGGACTCGATCAGGTCCTTGGGGATCGCCGCCATGTTCAGGGCGATAAAGGGCTTGCCGGCCCGCGGGCTGTGCTGGTGCAGGGCCCGGGCCACCCGCTCCTTGCCGGTCCCGGACTCGCCGTTGATCAGCACGGTGATGTGCGAATGTGACAGCCGGCCGATGGCGCGGAACACCTCCTGCATGGCCGGCGCCTCGCCGATGATCTCGGCATCCAGCCCCTCGGGCACGCTGACCGGGCGCTGGCGCTCCCGGGCATGGGCCACGGCACGCCGCACCAAGGCCAGCGCCTCGTCGACGTCGAAGGGCTTGGGCAGGTACTCGAAGGCCCCGCCCTGATAGGAGGCCACCGCGCTGTCCAGGTCGGAATGGGCGGTCATCACGATCACCGGCAGGTCCGGATGGGCCTCGCGCACCCGGGCCATCAGGTCCAGGCCATCGATACCGGGCATGCGAATGTCGGTGACCAGCACGTCGGGCGGGTTGTCGAGCAGGCGCTGCAGGGCGGTGTCAGCGCGCTCGATGCACTCCACGTCGAGGTCGGGTTGGGCGAGGGCACGTTCGAGCACCCAGCGGATGGCGCGGTCGTCATCGACGACCACCACGCGAGCGGCGTCAGTCATGGCGCTTCTCCAGGGGAATCAGCAGTCGGAATTCGGTCTGGCCTGGCTCGGAATCACATTCGATCAGGCCCTGGTGCTGGTGCAGGATCGCCTGGGCGATGGAGAGCCCCAGGCCGCTGCCCTCGGCGCGGCCGGAGACCATGGGATAGAAGAGCGTCTCGCGCAGCGCCTCGGGAACGCCGGGACCGTTGTCGATGATCGCCACCTCGCACACCAGACGGTGGCGCTCGGCACCCAGGGTGAACTGGCGGCGCGCCCGGGTGCGCAGCACCAGCCGCGGCTCCGGCGCCCCCGACTCGGTCATCGCCTCTACGGCATTGCGGGCCACGTTGAGCACCGCCTGGATCATCTGGGCCTCGTCGCCGGCCAGGTCCGGCAGGCTGGGGTCGTAGTCGCGCTCGATCCGCACCTGGGGGTGCTCGACGACCAGCAGCGAGCGCACCCGCTCCAGCACCTTGTGGATATTGAGCGGCTCGTGGCGGGCCACCCGGTTGGGGCCCAGCATGGAGTCCACCAGGTCGCGCAGCCGATCCACCTCCTCGACGATGATCCGGGTGAACTCCTTCAGGTCTGGGTCGTCGAGGTCGCGTTCCAGCAGTTGGGCCGCCCCGCGGATGCCGCCCAGGGGGTTCTTCACCTCGTGAGCCAGGCCGCGAGTCAGCACCTTGATGGTCTCCTGGCGAGTCAGCAGCGCCTCTTCCCGGGAGATACGCATCAGCCGGTCGCGGGGCTCGATCTCCAGCAGCAGCTCCCTCCGGGAGAGCGGCGTGACCGTGTAATCCACCGTCAGCGCCTCGCCGCCCAGCAGGGTCAGGCGCGCCTCGCGCTGGGTGAAGGGGTGAAACTCGTCCCGGGCCTTGCCCAGTACCGCGCCGAGCCCATCACCGCTCTCCATCAGGGCGCACAGCGCCACACCCTGCACCCGGCTGAGGCTGTTCGCCAGCAACGCCTCGGCGGCAGGGTTCATCCATTGCAGCCTCAGCTCGCCGTCCAGCAGGACCACAGCGGTGGTGAGATGCTCCATCAAGCGTTGATACATCGAAGGGGCCATATCGGATCCAGGGTAGATGCCTAGCGACTGCAAGAAGTGCGCCAGACTCGCAAGGCCCGCCGCTAGGCGGCTCCGCAGCACTGGGCCGCCGCCCAGACGCACCAAAGTAGTGCAAAAAAGAAAAGACTGCACGGCGCGACGGACGCTGGCGGTGCGCCGAATGCCCCGCAGGGGCTCAGCGGGAGGTGCCGCGCTCCTCATGACGGCGCAGCGGCGGGTCATCGTCGGGCAGCCGTCGCAGCGATTCCGCACCGCGGCGCAGCGGCGACGGCGCCTCGGCAGGCGGGGGCGGCGGCTTCACGGGCGCGTGGATCGGCCCACCATCATGGGGCGGCCAGCGGTCGCCGTGTGGGGGGCGACAGGGCCTCGGGCTGCCATCCGGGCACCAAGGCCAGGGCGCCCAGCGAGGGGGCAGCTAATCGGCAGGACGGTTGACGCTGGCCCGGTGCACATAGATGGTCACCGGCGAGCTGCGGTGGCGAACGGCGCCGCTGCCATCGAGCAGCTCCGCCTGCAGCACATGCTCGCCGGGGTTCATGTTGGCCACCATGAAGGCGGTGGTGTGCATCGCCGTCTGACTCACCTGGCCGTCCACCAGCAGGCGCACGCGATGATCTTCGCGCAGCTCGGGCTGGATGCCCAACTCCACCGGCACGTTGCCCGCCGCCCCCACCGGGAAGACCTGCTCATGGCTGGGGGAGACGATGCGGAAGCTGTCGTAGGGCATGAAGGGCTGGCCGGGCGAGCCCGTCGCCGCGGCAGCACCGCTGGCCTCGAGCTGTGGTACCGCCTCGCCGCGGCGTACCTCGCCGCTGGAGGGCACCACGGTCAGCGGCGCCAGCTCCACCTGCTCACCGCCCCGCTCCGGGTTGTCGGTAAAGACCACATTGCCCTGGGCGTCGGTGGTGCGATAGATCGTCTGGGCCTGGGCCGCCAGGCTGAACAACAGCCCCACCGCCGCCATCATGGCCTTGTTCATGGATACCCCCTGCGTGCCGCCTTCCTGGCGGTCTGTGGATGGTGTTGCCTTACCCCTGCTTGGATAGTGAACAAGATAAAGGGGTTCCGCCATGGCGGAACCCCTTTTCGATCAACGCCGGGGCGTCGATGCCGGACCAGGTCGCGTCGCGCCTGGCCGCTGCCGTCATCAGCAGCTGTAGTACATGTCGAATTCGACCGGATGGGTGGTCATGCGAATGCGCTCCACGTCCTCCATCTTCAGCTCGATGTAGGCATCGATCATGTCGTCGGTGAAGACGCCACCCTCGGTCAGGAAGGCGCGATCCTTGTCCAGGGCCTCCAGGGCCTGGTCGAGGCTGTGGGCCACGGTCGGCACCTTCTTGCCCTCTTCCGGCGGCAGGTCATAGAGGTTCTTGTCCATGGCGTCGCCGGGGTGGATCTTGTTCTTGATGCCGTCGATACCGGCCATCAGCATGGCGGAGAAGGCCAGGTAGGGGTTGGCGGTCGGGTCCGGGAAGCGGGCCTCGATGCGCTTGCCCTTCGGGCTCGCGGTGTACGGAATGCGGATGGAAGCGGAGCGGTTACGGGCGCTGTAGGCCAGCATGACCGGCGCTTCGAAGCCCGGCACCAGACGCTTGTAGGAGTTGGTCGAAGCGTTGGTGAAGGCGTTCAGGGCGCGGGCGTGCTTGATGATGCCGCCGATGTAGTAGAGCGCCATCTCGGAGAGACCCGCGTACTCGTCGCCGGCGAACTGGTTCTGGCCATCCTTCCAGAACGACTGGTGCACGTGCATGCCGCTGCCGTTGTCGCCGACCAGCGGCTTGGGCATGAAGGTGGCGGTCTTGCCGTAGGCGTGAGCCACGTTGTGGATCACGTACTTCAGTTCCTGAACTTCGTCGGCCTTCTTGACCAGGGTGTTGAACTTGACGCCGATCTCGTTCTGGCCGGCGTTGGACACCTCGTGGTGATGCACCTCGACGCTCTGGCCGATCGCCTCCAGGGTGTTGCACATGGCACCACGGATATCGTGGAAGCTGTCCACCGGGGGCACCGGGAAGTAGCCGCCCTTGACCCGCGGACGGTGACCCAGGTTGCCGCCCTCGATGGAGCGGTCGGTGGCCCAGGCGCCCTCTTCGGAGGTGATCTTGTACATGGAGCCCTCGATATCGGACTTCCAGTGCACCTCGTCGAAGATGAAGAACTCGGGTTCGGGGCCGAAGAAAGCGGTGTCGCCCAGGCCGGTGGACTGCAGGTAGGCCTCGGCGCGCTTGGCGATGGAGCGCGGGTCACGCTCGTAGCCCTGCATGGTGGCCGGCTCGATGATATCGCAGCGCAGCACCAGAGTGGCGTCCTCGGTGAACGGATCGAGGAAGGCGGTGCCATCTTCCGGACGCAGGATCATGTCGGACTCGTTGATGCCCTTCCAGCCGGAGATGGAAGAGCCATCGAACATCTGGCCGTTCTCGAAAAACTCCTCGTCCACATCGCGGGCCGGGATGGTAACGTGCTGCTCCTTGCCACGGGTATCGGTGAAACGCAGGTCCACCCACTTGACGTCGTGCTCTTCGATCAGGGCGAGGGTCTTCTCGGCCATGGTGTCCTCCAGTCGTGAACGTATGGCTAAAGTTGTGTCTGGCTAGCGTATCCAGCGTCGTTTGTAGCACGCCGCGGGCACCCTGCCCACGGCAGCCGGCATTCTCTCCGGCGCTGCCCAATACAATGCACGCCTCATGCCAACCCTGCACCCCAATGCGGCAAAACAAGAGCAACATACTGATTTGAAAAATGAAAACGAAATGCCACGGCGCACCAGCCTGAATCAAGCCCCTCGGGCGGCCCTTGGCGGCATCGACCAGATTCATTCTTTGCACCATAAGAGAGCGAAATACTTCGCCAATGCACTACCGAAGAGCACTCTAGGCCCCTCAGCCCTTCCAGAGAGGACAACACCATCCTGGAGCGCCCAGATATTTCCCACCGACCCCCTTTGATACCTCGAGTCACTAACAGCTACACTTCATTACACCCCGAGGCACCGGCAGCGAACTCCTGGCAGCCGGCCCACGACCCAAGGGTGCGGCCTACTGGAGCAGAGTTCGCATGGCTGACGTCACCGGCTGCATTCTAATCGACGCCCGCAGCGCTGGCTCCCGCCTGCCCAGGCAGCTCTCGGTCGTAGCGCCGCTAGCGCGTACCGAGACCTTCTCGCTGGCCATCATCGACGATACCGGCGATGCCCGACTGCCACGCATGGCGCACCGCTACGGTACACGCCTGCTCAGCGTCATTCCCGCCCCCCTGGGGCAGCGCCTCAACGACGCCATCGCCCACAGTCACGGCCCGGTGCTGATCTTTCCCGGCACCGGCAACGCCACCAGTTCCGAGGCGCTCTCCCGACTGGCCGCCGAGGTGGCCGCGGGCCGGGTCGATGTCGCCCTGCTCCCCACCCTGCAGCGCGGCCCGCTGCGGGGCCTGCTGGCCTGGCTCAGACGCAGTCGCCTGCCGCGAGGCGAGGGCCTGTGCCTATCCCGCGCCTGGTTCGAGCGCATCGGTGGCTGCGACCCCGCGCTGGACGATGACGCCCTGGACGAGCTGCTGGAACGCCTGCGCGCCTGCGGTGCCCGGACCAGGCCCACCGACGCCTGACACCGACCAAATGGTGACACCCGACGACGACCCCCCAAGGCGCCGGTCTCGCGTTGACAGCCCATCGAAAGCGCGAATCCGCTATTCGCCGGCCGGGGGACCCTGTACAATGCCGGCCCCGACTTTCCTACCCCCGCGCCTAGGGCACTGACACGACCGTGTACATAGGTGCGACCGCATAGATGAGCAGCAACCTATGAACACCGCAACGCCTTCCGAGATCGCCAATCTCCGGAACATCGCCATCATCGCCCACGTCGACCACGGCAAGACGACCCTGGTCGATAAGCTCCTCAGCCAGTCCGGCACCCTGGACCGCAAGGCCGAGGGGCAAGAGCGCGTCATGGACTCCAATGACCAGGAGAAGGAACGCGGCATCACCATCCTGGCCAAGAACACGGCGATCCGCTGGCAGTCTCCGGATGGCCAGGACTACCGCATCAACATCGTGGACACCCCCGGACACGCCGACTTCGGCGGCGAGGTCGAGCGCGTCATGTCCATGGTGGACTCGGTACTGCTGCTGGTGGACTCGGTCGACGGCCCCATGCCGCAGACCCGCTTCGTCACCCAGAAGGCCTTCGCCCAAGGCCTCAGGCCCATCGTGGTGGTCAACAAGATCGACCGCCCCGGCGCCCGCCCCGACTGGGTCATCGACCAGATCTTCGACCTGTTCGACAACCTCGGCGCCACCGACGAGCAGCTCGACTTCCCGATCATCTACTGCTCGGCGCTCAACGGCATCGCCGGCCTCGAGCCGGACCAGATGGCCGAGGACATGACACCCATGTTCCAGGCCATCGTCGACATCGTCGAGCCGCCCAAGGTCGAGCTGGATGGTCCCTTCCAGATGCAGATCTCCGCGCTGGACTACAACAGCTACGTGGGCGTCATCGGCCTCGGGCGCATCAAGCGCGGCTCGGTGAAGCCCAACCAGCAGATCACCGTGATCGGCACCGACGGCGCCACCCGCAAGGGCAAGGTCGGCCAGGTGATGACCCACATGGGCCTGGAGCGCGTGCAGACCGACGTGGCCACCGCCGGCGATATCGTCTGCATCACCGGCATCGACCCGCTCTCCATCTCCGACACCCTGTGCGACCCGGCCGCCGTCGAGGCGCTGCCGCCGCTCTCCGTCGACCAGCCCACCGTCTCCATGACCTTCCAGGTCAACGACTCACCGATGGCCGGCCGCGACGGCAAGTTCGTCACCAGCCGCAACATCAAGGATCGCCTCGAGCAGGAGCTGATCCACAACGTGGCGCTGCGCGTCGAGCAAGGCGAGACCCCCGAGAAGTTCAAGGTCTCCGGCCGCGGCGAGCTGCACCTCTCGGTGCTGATCGAGACCATGCGTCGCGAAGGCTTCGAGCTGGCCGTGGGCCGCCCCGAGGTGATCATCCGCGAGATCGACGGCGTCAAGCAGGAGCCCTACGAAGAGGTGATCATCGACTGCGAGGAGCAGCACCAGGGCGCCATCATGGAGGAGCTCGGCTACCGCAAGGGCGAGCTCACCAACATGAACCCCGACGGCAAGGGCCGGGTACGCCTGGACTTCATGATCCCCGCCCGCGGCCTGATCGGCTTCCGCGGCCAGTTCATGACCCTGACCTCCGGCACCGGCATCCTCACCAGCCGCTTCGACCACTACGGCCCGCTCAAGCCCGACGCCGCCATCGAGCGTCGCAACGGCGTGATGGTCTCCATGGTCGACGGCAAGGCGCTGGCCTACGCGCTCTACGCCCTGCAGGATCGCGGCAAGCTGATCATCGACCACGGCACCGAGGTCTACGAGGGCATGCTGGTGGGCATCCACAGCCGCGCCAACGACCTGGTGGTCAACCCCACCAAGGGCAAGAAGCTCGATAACATGCGCGCCTCGGGCAACGACGAGAACATCGTGCTGACCCCCCCGGTGAAGTTCTCGCTGGAGCAGGCCATCGAGTTCCTCGACGACGACGAGCTGGTGGAGGTGACCCCCAACCATATCCGCCTGCGCAAGAAGTTCCTCAAGGAAAACGAGCGCAAGCGCGCCAGCAAGAAGTAAGCCGCCTCGCACCCCACGCAGCCCGCCCCTCGGCGGGCTGTGTCGTTTCTGGCCCTCGCTGGCACGCCGGCTACCCTTGAGGGACAGCCACCCCGACAGGAGGAGCCCTCCATGTACAAGCACGTCGACTGGGACGACCCGGGTGCCGCCAGCGTCCAGGCCCACTATGCCAAGGACCCCAACCACCAGGCCGAGCCGGGCCCCGGCGATATCCTCTCGGCGCGCCTCGACGGCCTGGTGGTACGGGTCCGCGTCAAGGCCCATGTGGAGGCCACCAGCATCGGCGAGGTGGTGGCGCTGATCGACCCGGCCACCGGCGAGCGCAAGAAGAGCCACGGCAAACTCGCACTGGGCGACACCGTGCGCCTGCCCGACGACAGACGCGCCTTCGAGCCCCAGCCCGACGACGCCGCCCAGGCGCCGGACGACTAGCCCCGCGAACGAGGTCCGGGCCCGCCTGCGGCCCGGACCCGGCGAGTTGAACCCCAGACGCCAACGCCCGTTTAACGCTGGCCCTCTGGTCAAGCGCCCCGCCCTGACGCAAAGTAGGCCTCGAACACTGACTGTGTCAGCCTGCCACAACACCAACAACCACGAGACAGGGCATGAGCGCGATCATCGACGTCCGCCACGTCAACAAGGCGTTCGGTGGCCTCCGGGTCATCAACGACTGCTCGCTCTCGGTGGCGAAGGGCTCCATCACGGGGCTGATCGGCCCCAACGGGGCCGGCAAGTCGACGCTGTTCAACATCATCGCCGGCGCCCTGCCCCTGGACAGCGGCCAGGTGCTGCTCGATGGCGAGGAGATCACCAACCGCCCCGCCAACGAGCTCTTCCACAAGGGGCTCTTGCGCACCTTCCAGATCGCCCACGAGTTCTCCCAGCTCACCGCCCTGGAGAACCTGATGATGGTGCCGCCCCACCAGGCCGGCGAGAGCCTGTTCAAGGCCTGGCTCAAGCCGGGGATGGTGCGCGTCCAGGAGGAGGAGGTGCGCCGCCGCGCCCTAGAGGTGATCGACTTCATCGGCCTGCACCACGTGCGCAACGAGCTGGCCGGCAACCTCTCCGGCGGCCAGAAGAAGCTCCTCGAGCTGGGCCGCACCATGATGACCGACGCCCGGGTGGTGCTGCTCGACGAGATCGCCGCCGGGGTCAACCGCACCCTGCTGGGCGACCTGGTCGCCAATATCGAGCGCCTCAACCGCGAGCTGGGCTACACCTTCCTGGTCATCGAACACGACATGGACATGATCGCCCGGCTCTGCAACCCGGTGATCGTGCTGGCCCAGGGCAGCGTGATGGTGCAGGGCAGCATCGAGGAGATCCAGAACAACCCCGAGGTCATCGAGGCCTATTTCGGAGCTTCCCAAGATGCCACTGCTTGATGCCCGCGACGTCTACGGCGGCTACGGCGGCATGAATATCCTCAATGGCGTCAGCATGGCCATCGAGGCGGACGAGATCGGCGTCATCGTCGGCCCCAACGGCGCCGGCAAATCCACCATGCTCAAGGCCGTGTTCGGCCTGCTGACCGTGACCCAGGGCGAGATCCTGCTGCGCGGCGAGCCGATCCACAACCTGCCCCCCAACAAGCTGGTGCAGCAGGGCATGGGCTTCGTCCCCCAGGAGAAGAACGTCTTCCCGAGCCTCACGGTGAAGGAGAACCTGGAGATGGGCGCCTTCCTCAAGCCCCAGAACGTCAAGCGCATGCTCAAGCAGATCTACGACTTCTTCCCGCCGCTCTTTGATAAGCGCCACCAGCCCGCCGGCGAGCTCTCCGGCGGCCAGCGCCAGATGGTGGCCATGGGCCGGGCGCTGATGGCCGAGCCCAGCCTGCTGCTGCTCGACGAGCCCACCGCGGGTCTCTCGCCCCTCTACATGAGCGAGATCTTCAGCCAGGTGAAGCAGATCAACGCCGCCGGCGTCGGCATCCTGATGGTGGAGCAGAACGCCAAGCAGGCGCTGGCCATCGCCGACAAGGGCTTCGTGCTGGCCGCCGGCCAGAACCGCTTCACCGATACCGGTGCCGCCCTGCTGGCGGACCCGGACGTGGCCAGGAGCTTCCTGGGCGGCTGAGCCAGGGACAGGAGAACAACCGTCGTGAACGAACTCGTCTTCTTCATCAACAACGTGGTGATCGCCGGCAGCGTCACCGGCTCGATCTACGCCATCGGCGCCATCGGCGTGACGCTGATCTTCAGCATCATGCGCTTCGCGCACTTCGCCCACGCCGACATGATGACCTTCGGCGCCTTCATGGTGCTTCTGCTCACCGCCGCCTTTCCCGGCGTGGGTGGCAGCGTGGGGCTGCCGACCCCCGTGGTCATGCTGCCACCGGCCATCCTGCTCACCGCCCTGCTCGCCCTGGGCATCGACAAGGCCTTCTACAAGCCGCTGCGCACCCATGGCGTCAAGCCCATCGTCATGGTGATCGGCTCGCTCGGGGTGACCCTGATGCTGCAGGGGCTGATCCGCCTGTTCGCCGGCACCAGCGGCCAGAGCCTCTACATGGCCGGCGAGCGCAAGGAGATCTACCGCCTCGCCCTGCCCTTCGAGGGCGTGCGGGCGCCGATCGTGATCACCGAGCCGCAGATCATCCTCTTCGTGCTGACCATCGCCTGCGTGGTGGGGCTGCATCTCTTCCTCGGCCGCTCGCGGCTGGGCAAGGCGATGCGCGCCATGTCCGACAACCCCGACCTGGCCCGGGCCTCGGGCATCAACACCAACGCCATCGTGGCGGTGACCTGGGTGATCGCCGGGGGGCTCGCCGCCATCGCCGGCACCCTGCTGGCGCTGGACGTGACCTTCAAGCCCGACCTCAGCTTCTTCCTGCTGCTGCCGATCTTCGCCGCGGCCATCGTCGGCGGCGTGGGCCACCCCTGGGGCGCCATCGCCGGCGGCTTCGTGGTGGGCTTCGCCGAGACCCTGGCGGTGTTCAACTGGGCGGTGCTGCTGCGGCCCATCGCCCACCACTTCCCGGAGTGGCTGGAGCTGCCGCGCAGCATGGCCTTCGTCGGCACCGAGTACAAGATCGTGGTGCCCTTCTTCATCCTCGTCGCCATCCTGGTGTGGCGCCCCACGGGTCTGTTCAAGGGGAAGGTGATCTGATGAGCCCACAAGACAAGCACCGCGAGGACCTGGTGGCCGCCCCGTCGCGCTTTCCACTGCGTGAACTGGTGCTCTTCGTCGCCCTGCTGGCGGCCATCCTCGCCGTCTACCTGGCCATGGGTGCCGCCTACAGCACCCGCATGCTGGTGGAGGCCTCCTGCTACGCCATCCTGGCCCTGGGGCTGACCATCCAGTGGGGCTATGCCGGCCAGTTCAACGCCGGCGTCATGGGCTTCGTGGCCCTGGGCGGCTACTCCGCCATGGCCTTCAGCATGCCCGTCAATGCCGACTTCTGGGAGAGCGAGCTGCCCGGCCAGCTGGGCATGGTGCTGCTGGTGGGCCTCGGCGGCCTGCTGGTGGTAGTCGGGGCCAGCCGCCTGCACCACCTGGGCCTCCCTCGACGCCTGCGCACCGCCATCACGGTCCTGCTCGCGCTGGTGCTCTACCTGCTGGTCGCCAGCCGCCTGGGGGTGGTCACCGACCAGATCGAGTCGCAGTTCGGCTATATCGGCGGGCTGGGCCTGCCGCCCTGGCTGGGCTGGATCGTCGGCGGGGCGCTGGCCGGCATCGTGGGCTACTTCATCGGCAAGGTGTGTCTGGGGCTGCGCAGCGACTACCTGGCCATCGCCACCCTGGGCATCGCCGAGATCATCAAGGCGGTGCTCAAGAACGCCGACTGGCTGACCCGCGGCACCGCCACCGTCTCGCCGCTGCCGTGGCCGGTGCCGGGCCCCGCCGAGGTGGGCTTCACCCTGGCCCGGGCGCTCTACCTCTCGGTCACGGCGGCGATGATCGCGGTGATCTTCTTCCTGCTCACCCGCGCCTACCAGGCCCCCTGGGGGCGCATGATCCGCGCCATCCGCGACAACGAGGTGGCCGCCTCGGCCATGGGCAAGGACATCAACCGCCGCCGCCTGGAGATCTTCGTGCTGGGCTGCATCCTGATGGGCGTCGGTGGCGCCGCCCTGGGCAGCTTCAACGGCATCTTCGACCCTCAGGGCTACCTGCCGCTGAACCACACCTTCCTGGTGCTGGTGATGGTGATCCTGGGCGGACCGGGCAACAACCTCGGCACCCTCTTCGGCGCCGTGGCGGTCTACATCATCTGGGTGATGTCCGAGCCCCTGGCCCTCAACGTCATGCAGCTGGCGCTCAGCGTCGGCGAGGGCGCCTTCGGCTGGGACGCCCCGGGCAACCTCGACAGCCGCGCCCTGCAAGCCCGGGTCTTCGTGATCGGCCTGCTGATCACCCTGGTGCTGCGCTTCGCTCCCCAGGGGCTGCTGCCCGAGAAGGTCAGGCACCACGGCTAGGCTTCATCGAACACCGCCTGACGAGAGAGGCCCCGGCGGTTTCCCGCCGGGGCCTCTGCGCTGACGGCCAGCTGCGGGGTCAGTCGCCCAGGAAGCCCTGGCTGACGAAGCGGCCGCCCTCCACCGACATCTCCTCGACGATGCCCGGCACGTCGCCGTTCTCATCGAACTCGTGGCTGCCGGAGGCGCCCTCGTAGTTGATCTCGGTGCCCGCGGCGATCAGCTCCACCGCCTTCTCCCACTCGCCGGGCAGGATGACCTCGCCCGGGGCGCTTGCGACGCTGCGCAGCGCCGCGGAGAGCCCCTCGCGCTCGGCGCTGCCGTTCTGCTCGATGGCCAGCGCCAGCAGGAAGGCGGCGTCGTAGCCCTGGCCGGCAAAGACCGCCTCGTGGGAGATCCCCGCGGCCTCGGCCAGCTCCACGAACAGCGCGGTGCCGGGGGTATCCGGGTTGCCCGGGCGGGTGGCGATGAAGTTGCCCTCCAGCACGTCGGCCCCCACGCCGTCGAGCAGCCCCGAGATCACCATGCCGTCGGCGCCGATGAAGCGGGTGAACATGCCGCTCTCCCAGGCCTGGCGCACCACCGTCTGGCCGGAGGTGTCGCCATAGGCCAGCACCACCAGGTCGCTCACCCCGGTGGCGGAGAGGGAGCCCAGCTCGGAGCGGTAGTCGGCGCGGTTATCCTCGTGGGCCAGGTTCTCGGCCACCGCGCCGCCCTCGGCCTCGTAGGTGGCCACGAAGGCGTCGGCCAGGCCGCGGCCGTAGTCGTTGTTCACATAGGTGACCACCACCTCGTCGATGCCCTTGGCCAGCAGCATCCGGGCCAGCGCCTCGCCCTGGAAGGCGTCCGAGGGCACGGTGCGGAACACCAGGTCGTTGTCCTCCAGCTCGCTCACCGCCGGGGCGGTGGAGGCCGGCGACACCATCACCACCCCGCCGGGGATGGCGGCATTGTTGGCGGCGGCGATGGTCGCCCCGGTGCACAGCGCGCCGACGATGGCGGTGACGTTCTCGGTGTTGACCATGCGGTCCGCCGCGTTGGAGGCCGCCGAGGCATCGGCACAGGTGGTATCGGCGCTGGGCATCGCCAGCGTCTGGCCACCCAGGATGCCGCCCTGCTCGTTGACGTGCTGCACGGCCAGCTGGGCCGCGTCATAGACCGGCGGCGTCAGGGTCTCGATCGGCCCGGTGAAGCCCCCCAGGAAGCCCACCTTCACCTCGGCCTGGGCCGCCCCCATGGCCAGGGCGGAAGCCGCTACCGCCATCGCTACCAGACTCTTCTGCACTGAGCACTTCTTCATGTTGTTCGTCTCGCTCGGTTGCTGGGATCACACACTCCCTAAATCTGGAAGGGCAAAGGGAAAAACTCAAGCGCGGCCCGCCAACGCTCGACCCCACGGCGCCTATACTGAGCACTGCAACCAAGCCGATTACCGAGAACAAGCCGACAAGGACACCCCCATGACCACTCGCGACTCCCTGACTGCCCCGGCCCTTGCCCTGACCCTGCTGGCCGGCGCCCCCCACGCCTTCACGGTGTTCGGCAGCGACGCCTACCGGGAGCGCGCCGACGAGAGATCCTGGGCCGCCTTCCTCGACCTGCTGGAGGAGGCGCTCTGACCATGCTGCAGCAGCTGCTCACCGTCACCGAGCTCGGCGGCAGCCGCCGCGAGATCGGTCTGGCCCACGGCCGCACCCACGCCCGGCTGATCCAGCGCAGCCTGGAGGTCTACGACCGGCTCTTCCACGACTTCGTGGGCATCCGCTGGGTGCGGGCCCGGGTCGAGGCGGCGCGCTTCGGGCGCATGATCGAGCGCGGCTTTCCCGAGATCCTCGAGGAGATGGACGCCATCGCCGAGGGCGCCGGGGTCGAGCCCATCGACATCCTCACCCTCAACTGCCGCAGCGAGATCTCGCTGACCCGCGCCAGCGGCGGCTGCTCCGCCTTCGCCCTGCAGCGCGCCGGCACCCAGTGGCTGGCACAGAACTGGGACTGGCGCACCGACCAGCTGCACAACGTGGTGGTGCTGAAGATCCAGGGCGAGAACAGTGCCCCGCTGGTGAGCGTCGGCGAGGCGGGCATGGTGGCCAAGATCGGGCTCAACGCCCACGGCATCGGCGTCTGCCTCAACGCCATCCGTTCGCAGACCTGCGGCGAGGGGCTGCCGATCCACGTGGCGCTGCGCAAGATCCTCGAGAGCCCCGACCTGGAAAGCGCCCTGGCGGTGGCCAGCCGCAACCGGGTCTGCTCCCCGGCCCACTTCCTGGTGGCCAGCGCCGAGGGCGGGGCGGTGGGGCTCGAGGTGCACCCCGGCGAGCCCGGCCGGCTGCCGGCAGAGGGCGGCGTGGTCACCCACACCAACCACCTCTACGCCCCGGACGCCACCGCCCAGGTGGAGGATTTCCCCCGGGCCGACTCGCGCCCGCGCCTGGCGCGCCTGGATGCCCTGCTGCGCCGGGAGCCGGCGCCGAGCGCCCCCATGGACGAGCGCGCCCTGTTCGAGATCCTCGCCGACCACGACGGCGAGCCGCTCTCGATCTGCCGCCACTTCAACCCCGCCCAGCCCCCGGAGGAGCGCATGGAGACGCTGTTCGGGGTGGTGATGAACCTCACCGAGCGGCGCCTCGCCGTGCGCCACGGCAAGCCCTGCGAGTCCGAGGAGACGCTGGTGGTGACCCTGTAGGGCACGCTGGCATACCCACAGCCCCGGCACAGTCGCCGGGGGAATCGCAACGTCCCGCGGGTCAACGCAAGGGCGGCCGGGACAGGCTATGATGGGGGCTGAATTTGCTGCATCGCAGTAACCACCCCCGGAGCCGCCCCATGGATGCCCCCCACGACGACCGCTACATCGAGAACCGCACCTTCGACGAGATCCAGGTAGGCGACGAGGCGCACCTCGAGAAACGCCTGACCCTGGATGACATCAAGCTGTTCGCCATCATGTCCGGCGACATCAACCCATCCCATGTGGACGACGACTTCGCGCGCAGCTCGCGCTTCCAGGAGGTCATCGCCCACGGCATGTGGGGCGGCGCGCTGATCTCCACGGTGCTGGGCACCCAGCTGCCCGGTCCCGGCACCCTCTACCTGGGCCAGACGCTGAACTTCCGGGCACCGGTCGCCCTCGGCGACGTGCTCAAGGTCAGCGTGCGCGTCAGCGCCAAGGACGATGCCCGCTCGCAGCTGACCCTCGACTGTCGCTGCGAGAACCAGCGGGGCAAGGTGGTGATCGAGGGCGAGGCTCGCGTGCTCGCCCCCACGGAGAAGATCCGCCGGCCCCGTGCCGTGCTGCCCACGGTGCGCCTGGCTGAACGCGGCCGCCTGCACGAGATCCTCTCCGCCGCCGACCACCCCTCCGCCATCCCCGTGGCGGTGGTGCACCCGGTGGACGATGTCTCGCTGATCGGTGCCGTGGCCGCCGCCCACCAGGGCCTGATCACTCCCCTGCTGGTGGGCCCGGCGGCGAAGATCCGCGCCGCGGCGGATGCCGCCCGGCTCGATATCAGCGAGTTCGAGCTGATCGACGTGCCCCACAGCCACGCCGCCGCGGAGCGCGCCGTGGCCCTGGTGCGAGAAGGGCGCGCCGAGGCCCTGATGAAGGGGGCCCTGCACACCGACGAGCTGATGCACGAGGTGCTCAAGCGCGACAGCGGCCTGCGCACCGAGCGCTGCATCAGCCACGTGATGGCCTTCGACGTGCCGACCTACCCGCGCCCGCTGTTCATCACCGACGCTGCCATCAATATCTCGCCGAGCCTCGACCAGAAGCGCGACATCATCTGCAACGCCATCGAGCTGGCCCACGCCCTGGGCAACCAGGACCCCAGGGTGGCCATCCTCTCCGCGGTGGAGACGGTCAACCCCCGGATCCCCTCCACCCTGGACGCCGCCGCCCTGTGCAAGATGGCCGACCGCGGCCAGATCTGCGGCGGCACCCTGGACGGCCCACTGGCCTTCGACAACGCCATCTCGGAGAGCGCCGCGCGCACCAAGGGCATCGACTCCCCGGTGGCCGGGCGCGCCGACATCCTGGTGGCCCCGGACCTGGAGTCCGCCAACATGCTGATGAAGCAGCTGACCTACCTGGCCGATGCCACCGGTGCCGGCCTGGTGCTGGGCGCCCGGGTCCCGATCATCCTCACCAGCCGCGCCGACGAGGCCATCACCCGCATGGCCTCCTGCGCCCTGGCCCTGCTGGTGGCCGACCACCAGCGGCGCCAGGGGCTGCCCGAGCCGGGAGCCTGAAATGCGTCACATCCTGACCATCAACAGCGGCTCCTCCAGCCTGAAGTTTGGTTCTTCGCAGACTGGCGTGAAAGCGAAGTAAGATTAGGAAGAGACAGGATAGAGAAACGGCGGTAAATCCGAGTAAGCTGATATTCACCACAA
>NZ_QGTM01000019.1 GCF_003182195.1 Halomonas sp. A11-A | reverse complement strand
AAGAAGCTGGTGGTCAGCGGCCTGTGCGACTACGACCCGACCTCCATGGACGAGATCGTCACCGAGTTCTATCGCCTCAAGGCCGCCTACGAGGCCTGACGCACCCGCGAGCGCTGCCGGGCAATAGGCGGGGTCAGACCACCACGGTGACCGGGCAGGGCGCCAGGTCGATGACCCGGTGGCTGACGCTGCCGAGCAGCGACTCGCGCCACTTGCCCAGCCCGCGCCGGCCCATCACGATCATCGGCCGCTCCGCCAGGTGGTGGCGTGCCCGGGAGACGATCGCCTCGGCGAAGCGCTCCTCGTGGAGCAGCACCTCTTCGATGCCCGCGGGGATCTCCCCCAGCGCCTCCCGCGCCAGGCGAAAGACTCGCCCGGCCTGGCTCTCCTCGCCCTCCTCGTGCCCCCCGAACTGGCCACCGGGCTGGCAGAACACCAGCTCCACCGGCACCCCAGCGCTGCGTGCCAGGTCGCCGGCCAGCCCCGCCGCCTGGTTGGCATGGCGCGAGCCATCCACCGGCAGCAGCACCCGACCGATGCCCGAGGCCTCCTGCATGCTGGCATCGTCGTGGACGATGGTTACCGGGCAGCGGGCGCGGTGCACCACCTCGTTGCTGACGCTGCCTTGCACGAACTTACCCACCTCGCTCAGGTGGCGCGCCCCCAGCACCAGCAGGCAGTCGGGCTGGCTGCGCGCATGGGCCACGATGGCCCGGTCCGGGTGGCGGATGAAGGTGCTGTCCTCCAGCACTACCTCCTCCGGGGCCGGTGTCAGGTCGGGCTCGATGGCCGCACGGGCCTTGGCGAAGGCCTCCTCGGCGATCTCGAGGCGCACCGTCCGGTCATGGTCGGCCTCGGCCTGGCGGTTGGCGGGAATATCGCACAGCTCTGCCGGGTTGAGGGGCATCACATGCAGCAGCTGCAGCGGGGCGTCCAGCAGCCGGGCCAGCAGGCTGGCATGGCGGGCCGCCGCGGCGGCCGTGGGTGAACCGTCCACCGGGACGATGATCCGAGAGACCTGCTCACTCATCGACACACTCTCCCTTGATGACTGTCGTTGCCCCTGCAGAGCGGGCGGGGCTGGACTAGATTAGCAGCCTCCGGTGGCCGCCGTCGCCCCTGCTCTCAGGCCACCCGCAGCCGCTTGGCTCCCGGCGCCCCGAGCCGTCTGGTTCAACCGGGTGGCTCACCTTGCGGGACACCGGCCGCGCAATGCCGAATCCGATGGTGCAGCAGCACCAGCCCGGCGGCCTGCAGACACACCAGGCCGATCAGCAGCGGGGCGAAGGCGCCGGTGCCGGACCACTCCAGTAGCGGGCCGGTCAGCGACGGCCCCAGCAGGCCGCCGCTCATGCCGATGGCCACGAAGGCCGCAAAGTAGCTGTAGGTGGTTCGGCGTGCGCCCTCGGCGGCAGCTGCCGTCATCCCTGCTCCCCCTCAGCCGCGCTGGGCCACGGCCCGCCGTTCGGCCTCCTGTGCGTCGGCGGCCCGCCGGGCCTGGGCATCCAGCCGCTGCCAGACGGCCTCGCGCTGGGCCGCATCCATTCTCGACCAGCGGGCGATCTCGTCCAGGGTGCGGTGGCAGCCCAGGCAGAGCTCGCCCACCGGCCGACAGACCTTGATGCACGGGGACTCGGGGCGTGTCGGGAGCCCTGCTTCGCGCGCGCTCACTCGCTCACCTTCCCGCGCAGCGCCTTGGTCCTGCCCTTGCGAGTCTTGGCGTCGACCCGCTTGCGCTTGGCGGCGCGGGTCGGCTTGGTGGGCTTGCGCACCCGGCGCTGCTTCACCGCCTCGCGGATCAGCTCGCGCAGGCGCTCGAGGGCATCCTCGCGGTTATGCTCCTGGGTGCGGAAACGCTGGGCCTTGATCACCACCACCCCCTCCTGGGTGATGCGCTGGTCGGTGAGTGCCAGCAGCCGCTCCTTGTAGAAGGGCGGCAGGCTGGAGCGGCGGATGTCGAAGCGCAGGTGGATGGCGGAGGCCACCTTGTTGACGTTCTGGCCGCCGGCACCCTGGGCGCGGATCGCGTTGAGCTCGATCTCCCAGTCGGCCAGTTCCACGGAGTTGGAGATGCGCAGCATGGGGCTCCTGCAGGTGTTGGCAATCGCGAGGAGGGCGGGTCAGCGCGGCGGGCGCAGCGGCTCGAGCAGCTCGCCCAGCCCGTTGTGGTCGATCTCGTGCATCAGCGCCAGCAGGGCGCCGAGCCGGCCGGGCGGGAAGCCCTCCCGGGCGAACCAGGCCAGGTAGGGGCCCGGTAGGTCGGCGATCACCCGGCCCGCGTACTTGCCGTAGGGCATGCGCAGGGTGACCAGCGTCTTCAGGTCCTCGGGTCTCATTCGCCTACCTCCATGCCTCTCTTTCGCCGTCGTCCTGTGACCCGACGGTTCTGGCGCCACACTCTAGGCGCTGTCCGAAAACTGACCGCGCTCGACCATACAGCGTTAAAAATCAGCTCAAAGTACTCATTTACACCCCGTAAACTCCGTCTTTTCGCTGATGTTTGCCTTGTCTGTCCTTCGCTCGCCGACTTTTCAGGCAAACCCTAGCCCGGATATTGCACTGGGCATGAAAAAGGCGGCTGAAAATCGGTTGTAATTCAAGCTCCTACACCAGAATCAACCGCATCAGCCGCCATGACAAAATGTACCATGCCGTCAGCCTCCTTTCCACGCTGCAAAGGCCGTCAGATCGTCGCCCGTTTCGATGGCGGTGATGTCACTGCCGACGGCGGCATCCTGCTGCTGCGTCAGCTCGAGCGAGTGTCGGCGCACTGGCCCCGGTTGCGCCACCTCGCGCCAGCTGGGTTATGCTGGGCAACATCCTTAGCCGACTAGCGAGCGAGGCCCCATGAACCCCACCATCGAACTGCTGAAGTCCCATCGTTCCATTCGCAAGTTCACCGACCAGCCGGTCTCCCGGGCGCTGCTGGAGGAGCTGATCCGTGCCGGTCAGAGGGCGGCCACTTCCAGCCACGTGCAGGCCTATACGGTCATTCACGTGAAAAACCCGAAGAACCGTGAGCTGATCGCCGAGCTGGCCGGCGGCCAGTCCTACGTGGCCAGTTGCGGCGCCTTCCTGGTCTTCTGCGCCGACATGAAGCGGCCCACCGACGCCGCCGAACGCACCGGCGCCCGGGTGATCCGCGGCATGACCGAGCAACTGCTGGTGGCCAGCGTGGACACCGCCCTGATGGCCCAGAACGTGGCCATCGCCGCGGAATCCGAGGGGCTCGGCATCTGCTATATCGGCGGGGTGCGCAACAACCCCCAGGAGATCAGCGACCTGCTCGGCCTGCCCGACCATGTCTACCCGGTGTTCGGCATGTGCCTCGGCTACCCGGCTCACCAGCCGGACATCAAGCCGCGTCTGCCGGTGGAGGCGATCCTCAAGGAGGACACTTATAGCGACGACCGCGAGCTGGTGGCGGCCTTCGACGAGACCATGCGCGCCTACTACCAGTCGCGGAAGGGCGGCAACAAGCAGAGCAACTGGTCGCAGAACCTCACCCCGCTGTTTGACACCAAGCTGCGCCCCCATATGCGCGATTTCCTGGTCGAGCGTGGCTTCGAGATGAAGTGATGACGCCCCGGTCATGAGCCCGAATAGCGCCCAAAGAAAACCCCCTCCCGGCGGGGAGGGGGGCGTTATACAAGCGGCTGGCAGGCGGTAATCAGTCGTCGTTGACAGCCAAGGGGCGGTTTTCGCCGGTACGAACTTCGTCCCAGGCCTGTTCGAGGGTGTAACCCTGGCGGGCATCGACCGTGTCGATAACCTCAACCGCGTTCTGCAGGGACTCACCACTGCCCTTGAGGGCGACCACCAGCTTGGCAAGATCGAGCTTGCTGAAGGTGTTGGCGATAAGATCGGCTTGCTGGCTAAGTTGGATGCAGTTCATTTTTCAATCCTCATCAAGGTCATCATTACCCCGGGGGAAATCCCGTCTTGGGGTTGCCATCTCCGATGGCGTTCTGGTGCCTTGGCTACTCATGCCGGGCCGGGTAAGTGCCCCATGCTGCAACCGCGACAGGTCTGCAAGCTTTCCAAGACCTTTGCTTCTGGCGCCTGGATCAGAGATTACTTGGCGCTCAGGTTGTAGCCGGAATCAGGGCGGTGAATCGGGGTAGCGACCCTCTGTCCTGATTCATGACTCCACTATGGGTCAGGGCCACCACTCCCACAACGCGCCATTAGCCGCACAGGGGGTTGTAGTATGACTACACGGAGAGCCTGAGGGCTCGAGGAAGGTAACGAGACTACGAGGAGGGGAAGGAGTGCCGCCAGGATGGAGAAAAGAGGGGCGGATGAAGCGGTCTCCAGCGGGCATTAACCTACAGGCTGATGGTGGCCTGCGCCACTCGACTTTCGGTGAGGAGGGAGCATGGAAACGCTGTTGAATGCCGGTGCGGAGGTGACCGAGGCGGCGCTGGCCGCCATCGCCCATATGCCGACCGCCAGCCTGCCGGTGCTGATGGATGACGACTTCGCCCGGCGGCTCTCCGATGCCGACCTGATGCGTATCGCGGTGCTGCTGGCCCGGAAGAGCCATGACGAGGGCGGCTGCCCTATCGGGGCGGTGATCGTCGACAACACCACCCGGCGCATCGTCGGCAAGGGGCACAACACCCTGGTGCAGGAGAACCACCCCTACAACCACGGCGAGACCTCGGCGATGCGCGATGCCGGCCGCCTCGACTTCGGCCGGACGACGCTCTTCACCTCGCTGAGCCCCTGCCAGGTCTGCGCCACGCTGCTCTACATGCGCGGCGTCTCGCGGGTAGTGGTGGGCGATGTCACCAACGCCTCGGGCACCGAGGCCCTGCTGCAGGAGAAGGGCGTGCAGGTGGAGATCCTCGAGGACCCACGCGGCATCGAGCTCTACGCACGCTTCCGCGCCGGCAACCCCGAGCTCGACCTCGAGGACTGGAAGGGGCTGAGTGCCACCCATCGGCGGTGATGTCGCTCCGGCCCCAGGGGTCAGCGAAGCGCCAGCGTCTCGCCAGGAGCTGGCGCGGGTCATGGCAAACCGCTGAGGCGAGAGGCGGGCTTGCCGGTATTAGCGGCCGCAGTGGCGCCGCTTCAGCCACCGGCCGGCAGCGACAGCAGCAGCGGGGTGCCGGCCAGGCCCTGCGCCAGGCGGGTGGCGAGGATCTCCAGGATGCCGTCATGCTCCCCCGCCAGCCGGGTGGGGGTGACGCGCAGCCCCGGGGAGTGCGCCATGGCCTGTTCGCAGATCTCCGCGATGTCGCCGCCCTCGCCGGCGTGGCGCCCCGGGGAGAGAAACAGCATGGCGAGTATCACCTCGCTGCCGGCCATGGCCTCGGCGGCCAGCAGGTCCTCCAGTAGCGGCTCGTTGAAGCGGTAGGCGTCGCCGTCACGCCGCTCCATGGAGGCGAAGGTGACGCACTCGGCCTCCTCGCTCAGCAGCACGCTGAGCTGGCCGGCCAGGTAGTTGCGCACCGCCGTGACCTCGGGAATCGGACTGCCGTGGTCGACCAGCACCACCCTGGGCCGCGACGTGCCGTTCATCTGCTCGCGCACGTTGTCGGCCAGCAGCCGCGCCAGGCGCAGGTCCAGCGGGGCCTGGCTCTCTACCAGCGGCAGCGCCACCTTCACGGCGAGCCGCGGATGGCGCGCCTGCACCTCGGCCAGGCGCTCCGGCAGATAGCGGGTCAGCGCCTGGCTGGGCCCGAAGAAGAAGGGCAGGATCACCAGCTCGGTCACGCCCTCTTCCGCCAGCTGCTCGGCCCGCGGCCCCAGCGACACCGCCTTCTTTCCGCCGAGCTCCTCGGCCGGGATCTTGTAGGAGTGCAGCAGGGAGGCGGCCTCGACCTCCTGGCCGGTGGCCTCGCCGAGGGCCCGGGCCAGGCGGCGCAGGTTGAGGGTGGCCTGGGCCCGCAGGGAGCCGTTGTCGACGAGCAGGATCTTTCGCATGGAGGCCTCTGGCTGGCTTGGATGGGCTGGCATGGATTAGCTGGCACGGATCACGAAACGCACGGCGGTGCCCACGGCGCCAGGGGCCATGACACTACCGGGCGGAGGGGTGGTCAAGCGGCATGATGAACGGGCGCCCGCCATGGGCGCCCGCAGGAAGGGGAGGGCAAGACGGCTGCCGGCGACTTGAAGCGTGAAGTGGACCCCATCCTTCGGACCGCCTGACAGGTCATCTAAGCTCGGATCGGATCATCATCGGCGTCAGGCTGCAATTGATTCTAAATAGCTATAAGAAAGCGGGAAAATGTTGGCGTTCTGGCATTACTCACCGGCCATTCGCGCTGAAGAAGCCGATCCTGATAAGCGATGCCACCAGTCAATGCCTCCAGACCGCTCAATCAGCACCCTCGTGAATGAGGCGGGGTTTGGGTGGTTGTTATACGTTCCACGATGACTTTAGCAGACGCATAAATCTCGCTACGCCAGGCTTCAGGCTCAAGCACGTCCACATTGGCGCCCATGCCCATCAGCCACCACAGGGTCTGCTGATCGTCGGGTACCTCGGCCTCCAGGCGTTGCCAATCGCTGTCGGGTAGCGGCGTAAGCTGTTGTTTCTCGGACAGCGGTGTCTCG
This sequence comes from Halomonas sp. A11-A, assembly GCF_003182195.1. Taxonomy (GTDB): domain Bacteria; phylum Pseudomonadota; class Gammaproteobacteria; order Pseudomonadales; family Halomonadaceae; genus Halomonas; species Halomonas alkalicola. The sequence continues at coordinate 56,546 of NZ_QGTM01000019.1, read as the reverse complement.
CTAAGCAGCCAGGCCATCTGGGGCGCGATATTGGCCACCAGCGTCACGGGTGCCTTGCTCTGCAGATAGCCGAAGGCGCCGCCCGCAATGTAGTCGTCCAGGTCAAAGTCTTCGGCGTCATGCCAGGCGGCCTCGCTGAGGCGTGCCTCCTCGATGCGGTGCAAGGCGAACTGGCGAACATCCGTGTAGTCGTGCACCGTGGCCAGCAGGTAGGTCACGCTGTGGCGGCTGACCAGTCCCTGCGGGTGCAGGGTGAACTGCTTTTTCTCCTCGGCACTGCGCGACAGGTAGGTAACATCGATGGCGCGCTTGCTCAGCAGGGCTTCGGTAACCGTTTGCCATGTCGCCGCACTGAGTGGTGCTGGAATCAGAGCCTTGCCGTTGGGGATGGCACGAACCCGCCGGGCCCACTGACTCAGGCCGTTCTGCTCCAGGTCATCAAGCAATTGGCGGGAGTCGCGAAACTGCGGGGCCAACTGGTCGACCACCACCGGCGGCAGCAGGCCCTTCAGATGCTCCTCAGCCAGCACAAGGGTGAGAGCGCTGGGGATGTCCAATGCCGGCAGGTTGCAGTGGAAATCCCGATCGAAATACCAGCGGTAGGGCTTTTGGTTGTCATCACACACTAGCGGGAAGTGCAGCGACAAACGGTCTCGCAGGTCGCGCTGCAGCGAGCGGGCATCTATCTGGAACCCTCGCTCCTGGAGCTTCTCCAGCAGCACCGGCGTGCTGATCCGCCCGGGGCTCCTCGGAATCAGCTGTAGCATGGCCAGGTAGCGGAACAGGGTGTCGCGTATTTCGGACATGGACGCTCCGTGTCGTGTCGCTGAGCTCTGAGATTTTGTCAGCCTAAGGGAAGTGGGGAAGCAAATCACCTACGACCGAGCAGCCAGCCGGCGACAGAGTCAGGAAGCCAAGCGGTACCCAGATAATGCCGGACTGTGGCTCGGACGTGTTGCCGCCAGTCCTCCTCCAGATCCGTCAGGTCAGTGACCGGCAACGTGGCCCTGGCCTGCCAGGCCAGCTGATCAGCACTCTGCTCCAGCTCCAGGAAGGGATGCTCATCCAGCCATCCATAGACCTCACGTCGCCGCCAGGTGATGGCAAAGGGGAAAAGCACGGCATCCATCGGCAACTCTGCGCCCAGCTGCATCAGCTGAGTATTGATGGCGTGGTCGCATGCAAGGTGCCAGCGGCGTGGATCCCTCACATTGCGCGGCCGATAGTCACCGGCTGCTGCGTGCCAGACCAGGTGCTCTTGAACCTGGCGTCGCTGAAGCTCGCTAAGTTCAGCACTCCAGGCCGGATTGAAGACGAGACAGCGGCCATCGGTAGTGGCCGTGGCAAGCCACGGTTCGTCCACCGGCACGACCTCCAGCGGTTCCGCGAGTGCGGCCGTGACGGGGTGGTGTTCTGCCCATGCCAGGCGATCCCTCTGCCATGCCGCTACCTGTTCGGCGGCCATTGCCACCGTGGCTCCTCTGCTCGTTCCGAGGCTTCTGTCCTGTCTCATGTCTCCCCCTCCTGGCTCGGCTGGAGCCCATGCTCGACCAGCGAAGCGACATACTGTGTCGCACTCTTGAGACACACTTGGGGTATCACACTGAACAGGAGGTTGAGGCAGGCGAGAAAGGGCACCACGTCATCGAAGGCCTGGCGGGAGAGGATGGAGCCTACATTGAGGATCTTGTAGGGGCCGTTCTCCTTGCCCTGCGCGATCATCTGCTTGGCGGCTTCCTCGCAGCCCTCGATGTTCAGGTCGGCCGCGCAGACGTTGGCACCCTCTGCCTTGTAACCCGTGGGGCCGCGACACACAATCAGCCGATCGAGGAGTGGCGCCCTGGCGGCCTTCCTGGACACTCGGATTTCACGGCGTGGGAGACTGACGGATGAGTCAGCGCAAGATACTGGTACTGCACGGCCCCAACCTCAACCTGCTGGGCACCCGCCAGCCGGAGATCTACGGCCACGAGACCCTCGAGGAGATCAACAGCGGGCTCTATGAGCGGGCGGCGCTGGAGGGCTGGGAGGTCAGCTGCCGGCAGAGCAATCACGAGGGAGAGCTGATCGACTGGATCCAGGCGGCACGCCTGGATGGCACCGCCGCCATCATCATCAATCCGGCGGCCTACACCCATACCTCGGTGGCGATCCTCGATGCCCTCAACGCCTTCGAGGGGAGGGTGATCGAGGTGCACCTCTCCAACGTCCACCAGCGCGAGAGCTTTCGCCACCACTCCTACGTCTCGCTGCGCGCCGACGGGGTGATCGCGGGGCTCGGCAGCCAGGGCTATCGCGCCGCCCTGGAGGCGGTGATGCGCCAGCCCGGCTGAGGCCGGGCGTCAGTCGCGGCGGGGCTCGCGCTGGGCCGGGTCATCGCCCCTGGCCTCGTCACCCTTCACCACATAGTCCCCTTCCAGCACCTGCTGCTCGCGGTAGCTGCCGTCGGCGCCGCGGGTCTCGCGGTAGCGGGTCTCCCGGTAGTGGAAACCGCTGCCGATGTCCTCGGCCTGGTCGGCGCGCATCTTCTCCATGCGCTTCTTCAGCCGGTAACGCAGCAGCGGCATCAGCGCCCAGCCGAGCAGCAGAAAGAAGAGCCCCAGCACCATGGCGACGATCATCATGGCGCCGAACAGCAGCCAGGCCAGCAGCATCTTCAGGCTGCCCAGCAGGCCTTGGGGGCGCGCCTGGCGAGCGCGGGCCTGCCACTGGCGGGCGGCCTGCCAGGCCGGGTTGTGGCGCGGATCATGGGGATCGCTCATGACAACTCCTATCGGTGACTGCCCCCTTGGAACCCGGGGCGGCGGTTTCGTTCGTCTGGCCCGCTTCTTGCTTCATTTAGGATGAGCGCCGTACCGGCCTCGTCCCCGCATCCCAGCAGAAGGACGCCCGCCATGCAAGATAACCGTATCCTCGAACTCGCCTACGCCATCGCCGAGACCACCCGCGACAAGGTCGGTGCCATCGAGTCGATCATGCGCGAGACCGAGATCCTCGCCCTCAATGCCCGTATCGAGGCGGCCCGAGCCGGAGCGGCGGGGGCCGCCTTCGGGGTGGTGGCCGAGGAGATGGGGCGGGTCTCCGGCAGCATCAGCGGCATCGCCCGAGGCTTCCGCGGCGAGGTGGAGGCCCAGGCCCGGCGCCTCGAGGAGGCGGGCACCGAGATGCTCACCGAGCTGCGTGGCCAGCGCTTCACCGACCTGGCGCTGAATGCGGTGGAGATCATCGACCGCAACCTCTTCGAGCGCTCCTGCGACGTGCGCTGGTGGGCCACCGACAGTGCCGTGGTGGACGCCGTGGAGACGCCGACGGCGGACCGCCGGGCCCATGCCAGCGCGCGCCTGGCCACCATCCTGCGCTCCTATACCGTCTACCTGGATTTGTGGATCACCGACCGCCAGGGCCGGGTGATCGCCAACGGCCGCCCGGACCGCTACCCGGGAGTCGTGGGCCATGACGTCGCCGGCCAGGCCTGGTTCCGCCAGGCCCTCGCCACCACCAACGGCGACGACTACAGCGTCGCCGATATCGCCCGGGAGCCGGCGCTGGACGATGCCCCCGTGGCCACCTATGCCACCGCCATTCGCCGCGGGGGCCGCCACGACGGCGAGGTGCTGGGCACCCTGGGGATCTTCTTCGATTGGGCGCCCCAGGCTGAGGCGGTGGTGCAGGGGGTGGGGCTTAGCGAGGAGGAACGGGCGCGCAGCCGGGTGATGCTGCTCGACGCCGAGGCGCGCATCCTCGCCGACTCCCGGGGCCAGGCCGCTCTCAGCGAGCGCTACCCGTTGGCCACCGAGGGCCGCGAGCGGGGGTATGGCCAGGAGAAGGCGCGCCTGGTGGCCTTTGCCAGAACCCCGGGTTACGAGACCTATGCCGGCCTGGGCTGGTACGGGGTGATCGAGTACACCGAGGTGCCGCCGGAGGGCGCCAAATTGGTGCATGAGTCATCGCTTGTTGAGTGAAAGTGGTGCAGTCATGGGCCCGGCGGCTCGGTGCTCGTCACGGGTTGCGCCCTCCTGGTGCCGCGGCTCGGGACGAATGCGCCAAGACGGCGCCCACTCACCGTCCCCGGGCCTCGGCCACCAGGCGGTAGCTGGTCAGGCGATCCTCGGCGCTGTAGACGTCGGTAGTGATCATCAGCTCGTCGGCGCCGGTGGCCGCCAGGAAGGCCTCCAGCCCGTCGCGCACCGTCTCGGGGCCGCCGATGATGGCGGCGCTCAGGAACTGCTCCACCTGGGCGCGCTCCAGCGGCGTCCAGTCGAGCTCTTCCACCGGCGGCTGGGAGAAGGTGCGCCGGCCGCGGATTAGGTTGAGGAACTTCTGCTGGGCGCTGGTGGCCAGGTAGTGGGCCAGGGCATCGTTTTCGGCGGCGATCACCGGCAGCCCCACCAGGGCATAGGGGGCCGCCAGCTGCGGCGAGGGCCGGAAGGCCTCCCGGTAGCAGCGCAGGGCCTCGAACAGGTAGCCCGGGGCGAACTGGGCGGCGAAGGCGAAGGGCAGCCCCAGGCGTCCGGCCAGGCGGGCGCTGTAGTCGCTGGAGCCGAGCAGCCAGATCGGCACCTTGGTGCCCTGGCCGGGCACCGCACGCACCCGCTGGCCGGGCCGCTCGTCATCTAGGAAGCCCTGCAGCTCCTCGAGCCGCTGGGGGAAGTCCTCGACGCCGGCATAGGGATCCCGGCGCATGGCGGCCATGGTGGCGCCGTCGGAGCCCGGTGCGCGACCCAGGCCCAGGTCGATGCGCCCGGGGTAGAGGGTCTCCAGGGTGCCGAACTGCTCGGCGATCACCAGGGGCGGGTGGTTGGGCAGCATGATGCCGCCGCTGCCCACCCGGATGCGCCGGGTGGCGCCCGCCACGTGGCCGATCAGCACGGCGGTGGCGGCGCTGGCGATGCCCTCGATGCTGTGGTGCTCGGCGAGCCAGAAGCGGGTGTAGCCCAGCCGCTCGGCCAGCTGCGCCAGGGCGACGCTCTCCCGGAAGCTGTCCGCCGCGCTGCCCCCCTCGCGGATCGGGGCCAGGTCGAGAACGGAGAGAGGCGTGTCGGCGAGACGGGGCATGGTTCCTCCAGAATGTTAGCCTGCTGATGAAGCCTACCATGGGGGCCGGCGGATCGCCGTGCAATCCTCCTGGTCGAAGGTGCCGCGCCGCCGGCCTGGCCGAAGGGCACTGGTGGCCACGAGGGTCGCCATGGTAATGCTGGGCCAGGCTGGTAGAGTATTTCTTGTACAACTCCTTCACAAAAAGGACTCTCTGATGGCAGACCATGGAGGAAAGACGGTCTTCACCGTCTCTGCACTCATCATCCTGGCGCTCGTTGCGGTCGGGGCCGCCTTCCCCGAGGGCTTCGGCAATGCGGCCAGTGCCGCCCTGGCTGGCGTCACCCAGCTGTTCGGCTGGTTCTACCTCTTTTCCGTGTTCGGCTTCGTGATCTTCCTGCTGGGCCTGGCCTTCAGCAAGTATGGCAAGATCCGCCTCGGCCCCCAGGACAGCACCCCGAGCTACAGCTTCTTTTCCTGGGTCAGCATGCTGCTGGCCGCCGGCTTCGGCGTGGGTCTGGTCTTCTACGGCATGGCCGAGCCGATGTTCCACTACATCGACCCGCCCTACGGCGACGTGCCGGCCGAGACCACCGACTCGGCCCGCTACGCCATCCAGTACGCCTATTTCAACTGGGGCATCCACCAGTGGGCGGCCTTCTCGGTGGTAGGGCTGATCATCGCCTACTTCCAGTTCCGCAAGGGGCAGGCCGGCCTCGTCTCCTCGGTGCTCTCCTCGGTGACCGCCAAGTATCCCGGTGCGCGTCGCTACGCGCCGGCGCTGGATATCTTCGCCGTGGTGGCCACGGTGATGGGGGTGGCGACCTCCCTGGGGCTCGGCGTGCTGCAGATGAACGGCGGGCTCAATGTCGTCTTCGGCCTGCCGGAGTCGGTGCTCTGGCAGTTCCTGATCCTCTTCGTGATGTTCCTGGCCTACATGGCCTCCACCTGGTCGGGCCTGGACAAGGGGATCAAGCGCCTCTCCAACCTCAACATGCTGCTCTGTATCGGCCTGATGCTCTACGTGCTGGTGACCGGCCCCACGGTGGCGATCCTCGAGACCATCACCCTGGGGATCGGCGACTACCTGCAGAACTTCATCGGCATGAGCCTGCGCATCTCGCCCTACTCGGACAACACCTGGGCGGCCAGCTGGACCATCTTCTACTGGGCCTGGGTCATCGCCTGGTCGCCCTTCGTGGGCACCTTCGTGGCACGGGTCTCCCGCGGCCGCACCATCAAGCAGTACGTGTTCGGCGTGCTGATCGTACCGCCGCTGCTGGCCTGCCTGTGGATCGGCGTGTTCGGCGGCGCGGCGCTCAACATGGAGCTCTCCGGCGACGTGGGGCTGGCCGCAGCCACCCAGGCCAACATCACCGTGGCGCTGTTCGAGATGTTCGCCCTGATGCCCTTCAGCGGCCTGCTCTCGGTGGTGGCCATGATGCTGATCTTCACCTTCCTGGTCACCTCGGCGGACTCCGCCTCCTACATCGTGGCCCAGATGACCGACAACGGTTCCATCAACCCGCCCCTCTACAAGCGGGTGATCTGGGGCGTGCTGATCGCCGCCATCTGCCTGACGCTGATTGCCGCCGGCGGCCTGACCGGCCTGCAGTCGGCCTCGGTACTCGCGGCGCTGCCCTTCACCTTGATCCTCTACGGCATGGTGATCGTGCTGGTGCGCGAGCTGCGCGCCGACCGCCGCGCGATGCTGACCCAGCTCTACCGCCGCCACGGCGAGACCCCGGTGGGGGCAGACGCCTTCGAGGCCGAGCAGCTCGGGGAGGAGGAGCGTCTGCGTCGGGCCCCCAACGTGGTCAACCGCCGCATCAACCGTCGCGAAGGCATCTAGCCGCTCGCGAAGGCTGGCGTAGCGCCATCGACCTGGGCCGTCGCCACTGGCCTGGCGGCGGCCCAGGCCGTAAGCTCAGGGAAATGGTGAAAACGGATTTCGACCATGTCGATGATGCCCACTGCCCGCGGCCCCCGCCGCGGGGCTACTCGGCGCCGCCAGCCGCGGCGTGGCCCAGGCCTGACCGGCGGGGCCGGATTTGATCGCTGGCTCGACCGTCTGGTGGATATCGCCGTGATCGTGGCGCTGGTGGTGGGCGCCACGGCCCTGCTCCTGACCCTGGTGACCCGGTAGGACATGCGGGGCCTGCTGCTTCTTATCCTGCTGGCCGGCGCCATGCGCCTCGGCGGTTCGAGATGGTACGCCTCTGGCCCATGCTGCTAGGCTTGCCGTCTCGACCCGCAAGGACAGCCCCATGTCACCCCTGACCAGCGTCACACCGCCGCGGACCCGCGCCTCGCGCAAGGAGATCCTCGGCTGGGCGATGTTCGACTTCGCCAACCAGGCCTATACCCTGCTGATCATCACCGTGGTGTTCGGCGAGCTCTTCACCACGGTGATCGTCGGCGACCGCGGCGATGGCTACCGGCTGGCCAACTTCCTGTGGAGCCTGGCGCTGGCGGTGAGCTACCTGCTGGTGGTGGTCACCGGCCCCCTGTGCGGGGCGGTGATGGACTACCAGGCCTCCAAGAAGCGCTTCCTGTTCGCCAGCTACCTGGCCACCGTAGCCACCACCGCTATGCTCTACTTCGTGGCGCCGGGCTACGTGGTGCTGGGGTTGCTGCTGATCGTGGTCTCCAACTACGCCTACTCCATGGGGGAGTCCTTCATCGCCGCCTTCCTGCCCGACCTAGGGCCGCCGGAGGATCTCGGCAAGATCTCCGGCTTCGGCTGGGCGTTGGGCTACGTGGGCGGGCTCTTCGCCGCGGGCTTCACCCTGATGGTGCTGGGCGAGGCCACGGCGGAGAACTTCGAGCGCATCCGCTGGGTGGGGCCCTTCGCCGCGGGCTTCTTCCTGGTCAGCGCCATCCCCACCTTCCTATGGGTGAAGGAGCGCGGCACGCCACAGCCGGCGGGGAAGCCCTACCGGGAGATCGCCATCGAGCGTGTCTCCACTACCCTGCACGAATTGAGGCGCTTCCGCGACCTGGCTACCTTCCTGGTGTCGCTGCTCTTCTCCATGGCAGGGGTCTACATCATCATTGCCTTCGCCTTCATCTACGGCGCCCAGGTGATCGGCTGGGACGCGTCGATCCGCAACCTGATGTTCATCATCGTGCAGATCACCGCGGCGGCAGGCGCCCTGGGCTTCGGTTTCCTCCAGGATCGCATCGGCACCAAGGTCACCTACCTCTTCACCCTGGGGCTCTGGGTGGCGGCGATCCTGGCCATCTGGGCGACCCCGGAGGTCACCGCCTTCCTCAATGTGCGCTTCGCCCTCGATTGGGAGGCCCAGCACCTGTTTCTCTTCGTCGGCTGCCTGGCCGGGCTCTCGCTGGGTTCCAGCCAGTCGGCCAGCCGCGCCCTGGTGGGGCTCTTCTCGCCCACCCGCAAGGCCGCCGAGTTCTTCGGCTTCTGGGGCCTGGCCAACAAGCTGGCCGGGGTCTTCGGCATCGTGGCTCTCGGCCTGCTGCAGACGGTAGTGGGCCTGCAGGCCTCGATCCTGCTTTGCGCCGCGCTCTTCATCGTCGCCATCCTGATCTGCCTGGGCGTCGACCAGGCCCGCGGCCAGCGGGCGGCGGCGGAGTGGGAGGCGCGCAATGGTCGTTGAGGAGCGCGAGTGATGGGAGAGCCGCTCACCCTGCTGCTCGTCGCTGCCACCTTCCTGGTGGCCGGTGGCGTCAAGGGCGTCATCGGCATGGGCATGCCCACGGTGTCGCTGGCGCTGCTGGTCGCCACCCTGGGGCTGCAGCCCGCCATGGCGCTGCTGCTGGCGCCCACCCTGATCACCAATGTCTGGCAGGCGCTGGTGGGCGGTTACCTGGGGCGCATCGTCAGGCAACTTTGGCCCTTCCTGCTGGCCTCGGTGGTGACGGTGTGGCTGGGGGTGAGCATTCTGGCGCGGGTCGAGGTGCGCTGGCTCTCGGGGCTCCTGGGGGGGCTGATCGTCTTCTACGCGCTCGCCGGGCTGTTCAACCTGGGCCTGGCGAGGCTGGTCGGCGGCGGGCGTCATGCCGCGCCGGTCAACGGGGCCCTGACCGGCCTCCTGACCGGCATGACCGGCTCCTCGGTCTTTCCGGGCGTGGCCTACCTGCAGTCCCTGGGCCTGCCGCGGGAGATGCTGATCCAGACCATGGGCGTGCTCTTCGTGGCCACCACCCTGGCGCTGGGTCTCGCCCTGGGCGGCCAGCGCCTGCTCAGCATCGAGCTGGGCCTGCTCTCCCTGGCGGCGGTGGTGCCGGCGCTGGTGGGCATGCGGCTGGGGCAGTGGCTGCGCGGGCGCCTCTCGGAGGCGACCTTCCGGCGCGCCTTCCTCAGCGGCCTGCTGGCCATGGGCAGCTACCTGCTGGTGCGGGCCCTGGCGGGTTGAGCCGCCAGGGCGCCGGGGTCGCGCTGCATGACCCTGCCATCACTCCGCCAGGAAGGCGTGCAGCCGCTCGATGCCCTGGCTCTCCAGCAGCGCCTTCTGGACATCGACGAAGTCGCCGATGGTCACCACCGGGAAGTCCAGGCCCCAGGGCTCGCCGGTCTCGGGGTGGGGCGAGGCCGGGCCGGTGGTGGTCACGTTCGGGTCATGGGCGTTGAGGTTGACCAGGGTGTCCGAGGCGATGATGTAGTACTCGTCGGTATCCAGCGGCTTGCCGGGACCGATGATGCTGTCCCAGTAGCCGGCGGGGCCCTCCTCCTCGTAGCGGCCGGCGGCGTGGCTGGTGCCCGAGAAGAAGTGGGTGATCAGGATGGCGTTGTCCCGGGCCTCGTTGAGGGTGCCGTAGGCCTCCCAGCCCACCGCCAGGTCCGCGATGGTCTCGCCGCCGCGGGTGGTGTATTCCTCCATCTCGAAGACCTGCTTCTCGACAACGCCATCCCAGGCGTAGGCCGCGCCCGCCATCAGCAGCGCCGCCCCCAGGCAGAGGCCGGCGGCAAGGGCCTGAAGGGGAACGGGAGAGGGGTGGTGAGAGGAGTGGTGACAGGAAGAGTGGGAATGATGGGCGCTCGGGGGAGTCGAAAGCTGAGTGCTGTCCTGCATGGGGCGTTATCCTTGTGATTGAGCGGGTGTCCGGCCGGACGGCATTCAGTACAGTCAGGGAGGAGTGAGGTGTCAACGCGGGAGTGTCACAGGCCACCAACGCCCCGGGAGGCGTGCCATGAGCGATGACAACAGGGCGGTTCGGCGCACCGGGCTCGGCATGATGCTGCTGTTCTGGATGCTCTTCATCGGGGCCGGGACCTGGTGGTTCCACGGCTTCCTGGAGAGCCAGCGCAACCCCAACGCCCACCTGGTCAACGCCGTGAATGGCGAGAGCTCGGTGGTGCTGGAGCGCAACCGCGCCGGCCACTTCCTGGCCACCGGGCGCATCAACGGCGAGCCGGTGGAGTTCCTGCTCGATACCGGGGCCACCTACGTGGCCGTCTCCTCGGCGCTGGCCGAGCGGCTGGGCCTGGAGGCGACCGGCAGCGCCTGGTTCAATACCGCCAACGGCCGGGTGCGCGGCGAGCTCACCACCCTCGACGAGGTGAGCCTCGGCGGCTTCGCGGCCCGCGAGGTGCGCGGCTCCATCAGCCCCGGCATGGAAGGCGAGGTGGCGCTGCTCGGCATGAGCTTCCTCAACCGCTTCGACATCGAGATCCGCGACGCCCGCATGGTCCTCCACCCCGCCGGTTCCAACTGAGGACGTCATGACCCTATCGCGTCGCGGCCGGCGCGCCGCCAGGCCCGCACAGATTCCCGGTCCCGGCTGGCTCGACATCCTCTGGCGCGTCAAGGAGCAGCTGGCCGACGACCGCGTCGGCCTGCTGGCCGCCGGCATCGCCTTCTATGCCCTGCTCTCGGTGTTTCCCGCCATCGCGGCGGTGATCTCCCTCTGGGCCCTGGTGCTCGACCCCCAGGACATGGCACGCCAGATCGCCGAGCTGGCACGCTTTGTGCCGCCAGAAGCGGCGGGGCTGATCGAGGAGCAGGCCCGCGAGATCGGCGACAACACCCCCACCGGCCTCAGCCTGACCGCCCTCGGCAGCCTGGCGGTGGCCCTGTTCGCGGCCTCCAAGGGAGTGCGCGGGCTGATCATCGCCCTCAACCTGGTCTACGGCGAGGAGGAGCGGCGCGGTCCGCTGGGCCGCCAGCTGGTGGTGGCCGCCCTGACCCTGGGGCTGATCGCCCTGACCCTGGTGAGCCTCGTGGTGGTGGCGCTCTTTCCCCTGGCCAGCGGCCAGCTCGGCCTGACGGGTGCCCCGGCCCTGCTGGCCGGCCTGGCGCGCTGGTCGGTGCTGCTGCTGGTAATGATGGCGGTGATCGCGGTGCTCTACCGCTTCGCCCCCTACCGCCGCTCGCCGCGCTGGCAGTGGGTCAGCGTGGGCAGCGTCACCGCCACCCTGCTGTGGATCCTGGGCTCTGCCGGCCTCTCGCTCTACGTGGGGCGCATGGCCACCCTGAGCCAGCTCTACGGCTCCCTCGGTGCCGTGGTGGTGCTGATGCTGTGGTTCTGGCTATCGGCCTTCGTCGTCTTGCTGGGCGCCGAGATCAACGGTGAAATGGAGCGCCAGACCCGCCGCGACACCACTGTCGGCGAGCCCCGGCCCCTGGGCGAGCGCGGCGCCTTCGTGGCCGACACCCTGGGGCCCCGTCGGCCCTGGCGCCGCGATGGCAAGGGCGATGATTCACCCGACGTGACACCCGACGTTCCACACGAGCCAGGAGAGCCCCGATGAGCCTGACCCAGACCCTCGGCATCACGCTGCCGATCCTCCAGGCCCCCATGGCCGGCGCCCAGGGCAGCGAGTTGGCCATCGCCGTGGCCCGAGCCGGCGGCCTCGGCGCGCTGCCCTGCGCCATGCTCGCGCCCTCGGCCATGGCCGAGGAGCTTGCCGCCTTTCGCGCCGCCACCTCGGCCCCCGCCAACGTCAACTTCTTCTGCCATGCGCCGCCCGCGCCGGACGCCGCCGCCCAGACTCGCTGGCACGAGGCGCTTGCCCCCTACTACGCCGAGTTCGGTCTCGACATCGGCGCGGTGCCGGCTGGGCCGGGGCGGCGCCCCTTTGACCACGAGGCCTGCGAGGCCATCGCGCCCTTCCGCCCCGAGGTGGTGAGCTTCCATTTCGGCCTGCCCGAGGCCGCGCTGCTCGAGCGGGTCAAGGCGTGGGGCGCCAGGGTGCTCGCCTCGGCCACCACGGTGGCGGAGGCCGAGTGGCTCGCGGCCCACGGCGCCGATGCCATCATCGTCCAGGGGCTGGAGGCGGGCGGCCACCGCGGCATGTTCCTGGCCGAGGCGATCACCACCCAGGTGGGCACCTTCGCGCTGCTGCCCCAGGTGCGCGAGGCCGTCGACCTGCCGCTGATCGCCGCCGGCGGCATCGCCGATGCCCGTGGCGTGGCGGCGGCCCGGGCGCTGGGGGCCGAGGCGGTGCAGGTGGGCACCGCCTTCCTGTGCTGCCCCGAGTCGACCATCTCGGCGATCCACCGCCGGGCGCTGATGAGCCAGGCGGCCCGCCACACGGCGCTGACCAACCTCTACAGCGGCCGTCCGGCCCGGGGCATCGTCACCCGCCTGATGCGCGAGCTGGGGCCGATGGGCAGCGCCGCCCCCGCCTTCCCCCTGGCCACCGCCGCCATCGCCCCGCTGCGTGCCGCCGCCGAGGCCTCCGGCAGCGGCGATTTTTCACCGCTCTGGGCGGGCCAGAACGCCAGCCGCTGCCGTGAGGTGCCTGCCGCCGAGGTGGTGGCCGCGCTGGTGGAGGGGCTGTGAGCCGGGCAGTGGCGGCTGATATCATGGATGGATGACCAGTAACTCGCCCGCCGCCTCCCTCGCGGACCCCTTCTACTACCTGGTGAACTTCCAGTTCGTGCTGGCGTGGGTCGCCGAGCGCCATGGCGACCTGCTCGGCGCCGAGGAGCAGGCGTTCCTGGCCGACTTCGCCGCGCTGCCCCGGGCCTCCCGGGCGCTGCTGGTGCGTATGGTGATGCGCCGTGGCGAGTACTTTCGCACCTCGAAGCTCGTCTATCCGGAGATCAGTGCCGAGACCGGTGCCGACAGCAAAGAGAGGGCCGACAGCGAAAAGGGTGCCGCGAGCGACCCTGGCGAGGCGGCCCTGGCGCCCCTGGTGGCCGTCGGCCTGGTCGAGGCGGCCCCCGCCCTCTCCCTGGAGACCCTCTTTGCCCAGCTGCGCCTTCCCGAGCTGCGCGTGGCTCTGGCCGAGGAGGTTCGCGCCGCGGGCCTGCCGGTCTCCCTGGGCAAGGGGGCGCTCTTCGACGCACTGGCCCCGCGGCGCCTCGAGGCGCGCCCGCTCGCAGAGTGGTGGCCGGCGGCGCCGGATCGGGTGGTGCACCTCACCGTGATGGCCACCTGCGACCGGCTGCGGCTGATGTTCTTCGGCAACCTGCGCCAGGACTGGTCCGACTTCGTGCTCGCCGAGCTCGGGGTGCAGCGCTTCGAGCGGGTGCCCTTCAGCGCCGACTCCCGCGCCTTCCGGCAGCGCGAGGAGGTGGATGCCTACCTGGCCCTGCACCGGCTGCGCGAGCGGCTCGACGCCGGCGAGCCCGCGTCGATGCTGGCTGCCGAACTGCCTCCGGTGCCGGCGGACAACCCCTGGCTGTCGGCGCGGCGACGGCGCCTGGCGCTCGCCCTGGGGCGCCAGGCGGAGCGTGACGGAGAGGGCGAGCGGGCCCTTGGGCTCTACCGCCAGGCGGGTTGGCCGGCGGAGACCGGCAGCGCCGAGGCGCGCATCCGCCACCTGCGCCTGCTGGAGCGCCGGGGCGAGCACGCCGAGGCCCATGCCCTGTCGGAAGCCCTGGCCGAGGCCCTCGCCGGCGGGTCACCGGGGGAGGCGGAGGCCCAGGCCCTGGCGCGGCTGCTCCCCCGGCTGCGGCGCCGACTGGGACTCACACCGCTGCCCCGGGAGGCAGCGCCTGATCCCGAGCGCTTCGAGTGCTGTCTGCCGCGCGCTTCCAGCGTCGAGCGTGCGGTGGGCGAGCACCTGGCCCGTGATGACGCCCCGGTGGCCTACGTGGAGAACACCCTGCTCACCGGGCTCTTCGGCCTGCTCTGCTGGGAGGCGCTCTTCGCGCCCCTGCCCGGCGCCTTCTTTCACCCCTTCCACAGCGGCCCGGCGGACCTCTACCGGGAGGGGTTCGTGGCCCGCCGCCGCGACCGCTTCAACGCCTGCCTGGCGCGCCTCGACGACGGCCTCCACCGCCCGGCGATCCTCGCCACCTGGCGGGAGAAGCAGGGGCTCGCCAACCCCTTCGTGCACTGGGTGGCGCTGGACGAGGCGCTGCTGTCGCTCTCGCTCGACTGCCTGCCCGCCGAGCACCTGCGCGCCTGCTTCGAACGGCTGCTGGGGGACCTCAAGGCCAATCGCGCCGGCCTGCCGGACCTGATCCAGTTCTTCCCCGAGGCGCCCGCCGGGGAGCCCCGCTACCGGCTGATCGAGGTGAAGGGCCCCGGCGACCGCCTGCAGGACAACCAGCGCCGCTGGCTCGCCTTCTTCCGGGAGCACGGCATCCCCGTCGCGGTCTGCCACGTGCGCTGGGCGGACCCCGCATGAGCGGACCTTGCATAAGTGAGGCGCGACGCCTGCGGGTGGCGGTGCGCACCCTGTGCGACTTCACCGCCCGGGAGGGGGACCTCGACCACCGCTTCACCCCGGCGCCCAGCGCCGAGGAGGGCATCGCCGGCCACGCCGAGATCGCCCGCCGCCGCGGCGAAGGCTACCAGCGCGAGGTGGCACTCGCCGGCGTGGTCGAGGGGCTCGAGGTGCGCGGGCGCGCCGACGGCTATGACCCGGCCGCCCGCTGCCTGGAGGAGGTGAAGACCCATCGCGGCGACCTCTCGCGCATGGCGGCCAACCAGCGCGCCCTGCACTGGGCCCAGGCGAAGGCCTACGGCGCCCTGCTCTGCGTCGAGCGGGGCCTGGCCGAGATCACCCTGGCGCTGGTCTACCTGGAGGTGGGCAGCGGTCGGGAGACCCGCCTCGAGCAGCGCTTTGAGGCCGCCGAGCTTACCGCCTTTCTCGCCGCGCTGTGCCGGCGCTATCGCGTCTGGGCCGAGCAGGAGGCGGCGCATCGCGCGCGGCGGGATGCCGCCCTGCAGGGGCTCGCCTTTCCCCATGCCGACTTCCGCCCCGGGCAGCGGGCGCTGGCCGAGGGCGCCTACAAGGCCGCGGCCACCGGCCGCTGCCTGCTGGCCCAGGCCCCCACCGGCATCGGCAAGACCCTTGGCACCCTCTTTCCCCTGCTCAAGGCGATGCCCCGCCACGACCTCGACCGAGTGCTGTTTCTGACCATGAAGACCCCGGGGCGCGCCCTGGCGCTGTCGGCGCTTCGCCAGCTGGAGGCGAAGGGTGAGGCGGGAACCACAGCGGAGCCGGGCGGCGGACCCTCGGAAGCGGGGCCCGAGCGACTGCCGCTGCGGGTGCTGGAGCTTACCGCCCGGGAGAAGGCCTGCGAGTACCCCGGCCGAGCCTGCCACGGCGAGGCCTGCCCGCTGGCGGCGGGCTTCTACGATCGCCTGCCGGCGGCGCGCCAGGCAGCGGTCGAGCGCGGCTGGCTGGATCGCGAGGCGCTGCGCGAGGTGGCCCGCGAGCAAGGCGTCTGCCCCTACTACCTGGGCCAGGAGCTGGCGCGCTGGTGCGATGTGGTGGTGGGGGACGTCAACCACTGGTTCGACGCCAACGCACTGCTCCACGGCCTGGCGACGGCCAACCGCTGGCGGGTGGGTCTGCTGGTGGACGAGGCCCATAACCTGGTGGAGCGGGCCCGGGGCATGTACAGCGCCGAGCTCGACCAGCGCCGGCTCGCCCGCCTGCGCCGCAGCGCGCCGCCGGCGCTCTCCCGGCCGCTGGCGCACCTGGCCCGCCAGTGGCAGGGCGTGGTGAAGGAGGCGGGGCTGGCCGAGGCCGGCGAGCCGGGGCGGCCGGCCTATCGGGTGTTGGAGGGCGTGCCCGAGGCCATGGTGGGCGCCCTGCAGGGGGCGGCCAGCGCCATCACCGACTACCTGGGCGAGCACCCCGAGGGGGGCAGCGTCGAGCTCCAGGAGCTGCTCTTCGAGGCGCTGGCCTTCACCCGCCTGGCGGAGGCCTTCGGCGACCACTCGCTCTGCGACCTGGCCCGCCACGGCCGCGGCAGGGCCCTGCTGGGGCTGCGCAATCTGGTGCCGGCGGACTTCCTCGCCCCGCGCTTTGCGGCGGCTCACGCCGCGGTGCTCTTCTCGGCGACCCTGGCCCCGCCCGGCTACCATCGCGATCTGCTGGGGCTACCGGCACAGACGGTCTGGCAGTCGGTGGCCTCGCCCTTCGCCGCCGGGCAGCTCGAGGTGCGCATCCGCGCCGATATCTCCACCCGGCTGCGGGATCGCGAGGCCTCGCTGTCGCCCATCGTCGCCGAGCTGGCCGGCCAGTACCACCGCCGCCCCGGCAACTACCTGGCCTTCTTCAGCAGCTTCGCCTACCTGGAGCAGGCGCGTGTGGCCTTCGCCGAGGCGCATCCGACGATTCCCATCTGGACCCAGGTGCGCGGGATGGGGAGCCCGAGCGCGACGCCTTCCTGGCCCGCTTCACGCCGGAGGGGCAGGGCATCGGCTTCGCGGTGCTGGGCGGCGCCTTTTCCGAGGGGATCGATCTGCCGGGGGAACGGCTGATCGGCGCCTTCGTCGCCACCCTCGGCTTGCCCCCCTTCGACGACTTCAACGAGGCCCTGAAGGCGCGGCTTCAGGCCCGCTTCGGCCGCGGCGACGACTACGCCTACCGGGTGCCGGGGCTGATCAAGGTGGTGCAGGCCGCCGGCCGGGTGATCCGCGGCCCCGAGGACCGCGGTACCGTGGTGCTGATGGACGACCGCTTCGCCCGGCCCGAGGTGCGCGCTCGGCTGCCGGTGTGGTGGCAGCTGCCGGGAACGCTGGGCGATGCCGGCGGTCCGACCCACACGGCGGGGCCCTCGTCCGGCCCTGCAAGCCAACACTGAGGAGAGTGCCATGCGACTCAATGCCGACTTCGACCAGCGGGTGGTGGTCACCCCCGAGGCCTACCGCTGGGTCGACTCGCCCATGGCGGGGGTCGAGCGGATGATGCTCGATCGCATCGGCGAGGAGGTGGCTCGGGCCACCTCCCTGGTGCGCTATGCGCCCAACAGCACCTTCCCGTCCCATGAGCATGGCGGCGGCGAGGAGATCCTGGTGCTGGAGGGCGAGTTCGCCGACGAGCACGGCCGCTACCCGGCGGGCAGCTACCTGCGCAACCCCATCGGCACCGCCCATGCCCCCCGGGTGGGGGAGCAGGGCGCGACGATCTTCGTCAAGCTGCACCAGTTCTCGCCCGAGGATACCGAGCAGAAGGTGATCGATACCCGCTCGGCCGAGTGGCGCCCGGGGCTGGTGGAGGGGCTTTCCGTGATGCCCCTGCATGACTTCGAGGGCGAGCACGTGGCGCTGGTGCGCTGGGCGCCCAACACCCGCTTCCAGCCCCACGCCCACTGGGGCGGCGAGGAGATCCTGGTGCTGGAGGGCGTCTTCCACGACGAGCACGGGGCCTATCCCGCCGGCAGCTGGCTGCGCAGCCCCCATCGCAGCCAGCACACGCCCTTCACGGGCGAGGAGGGCGCGCTGATCTACGTGAAGGTGGGCCACCTGCTGCCGGACTGAGCGCGCGAACGCCCCGTCACATTTCGCTACCCGGCTTCCTTTGTCTCCCGGTGGTGCGCTGTGCTACCCATGAAAGGGGCAATTCGCCGAATGGACAAGGAGACGTCGAATGGGAATCGAAGTGACCGGCCTGCTGGGCCTGATCTGGCTGATCATCGTGATCTGGGCCGTCGTCAAGGTGGCCAAGAGCTCGGCCGGGCCCGTGGCCAAGCTGCTGTGGATCCTGATCCTGCTGTTCTTCCCGCTGCTCGGGCTGATCATCTGGTTCCTGCTGGGGCCAAAGGGGTAGCCGCCATGCCTCACCATGGCGATGCAAGAGCAGCGGGCCGCCCTCGGGCGGCCCTTTCGTAGTGGTGCGCCAGGCATGGCGTGTCCAAGCCGGGGTTCAATCCCAGCTCAGTGCGCCGCCCACCTGGTACTCGGTGACCCGGGTCTCGAAGAAGTTCTTCTCCTTGCGCAGGTCGATGATCTCGCTCATCCACGGGAAGGGGTTCTGGGCGCCGGGGAACTGCTCCTTGAGGCCGATCTGGGCCAGGCGACGGTTGCAGATGAAGTGCAGGTACTCCTCCATGATCGCCGCGTTCATGCCCAGCACGCCGCGGGGCATGGTGTCCCGGGCGTAGGCGATCTCGAGCTCGGTGCCCTCGAGGATCATCTGGGTCACCTCGTCCTGGAACTCGGGGGTCCAGAGGTGCGGGTTCTCGATCTTGATCTGGTTGATCATGTCCACGCCGAAGTTAAGGTGCATGGACTCGTCGCGCAGGATGTACTGGAACTGCTCGGCGACGCCGGTCATCTTGTTGCGCCGACCCATGGAGAGGATCTGGCTGAAGCCGCAATAGAAGAAGATGCCTTCGGTGACGCAGTAGAAGGCCACCAGGTTGCGCAACAGCTCCTGGTCGGTCTCCGGGGTGCCGGTCTGGAAGTCCGGGCGGGCCAGGGACTGGGTGTGCTTGAGGCTCCAGGCGGACTTGGCGGCCACCGAGGGCACCTCGCGGTACATGTTGAAGACCTCGCCCTCGTCCATGCTCAGCGACTCCACGCAGTACTGGTAGGCGTGGGTGTGGATCGCCTCCTCGAATGCCTGGCGCAGCAGGTACTGGCGGCACTCGGGGTTGGTGATCAGCCGGTAGAGCGCCAGCACCAGGTTGTTGGCCACCAGCGAATCGGCGGTGGAGAAGTAGCCCAGGCTGCGCTCGACGATGCGCCGCTCGTCCGCGGTCAGGCCGTCCTGGCTCTTCCACAGGGCGATGTCGGCGTTCATGTTCACTTCCTGGGGCATCCAGTGGTTGGCGCTGCCATCCAGGTACTTCTGCCAGGCCCACTCGTACTTGAAGGGCACCAGCTGATTGAGATCGGCGCGAGCGTTGATCATCTGCTTGTCGTCGACCTCGATGCGTGCCGCGCCCATCTCGAGTTCCTCGAGGCCGGCGGCCACGTCGAGTGCCTCCAGGGACTGGCGGGCGCGCGCCAGACGGTCGCCATCGGCCACCTGATAGTTGCCGCGGCTCTCGGCAACGCTCTCGGGCTTGGCGGGCGCCGGCTGCGGCTTGGCGGCAGGGGCCGGGGTGGGTTCGGCCTTCGGCGCCTCGGCAACGGCATTTTCGTCTTCGTGGAACTCGTCCCAGTTCAGCATCTGTCTCTCTCCCGGTGACACTCCGGATGAATTCGGGGTTGACGAGAGGGAGGCGGGGCCTTCCCTCTCGCTAGGCGCTAGGCGCTTATTGGCAGGCCTCGCAGCCCAGTTCATCGATCTCGGCGGCGCTGGGGGCACGCGAGCCGGCGCCCGCCTTGCCGGTCAGGAAGTCCTCCACGCCGCGGGGCTCGGTAGCCTTCGGTGCCGGGTCGGCGGCCGGTGGCTGGCCCGGTGCGGCATTGCTCACCGCGTTGAGGTTGCCGCGCTCCACCGTGGACTTCTCCACCGCGGTGGCGCCCAAGGCGCGCAGGTAGTAGGTGGTCTTGAGGCCGCGGAACCAGGCCATGCGGTAGGTCACGTCGAGCTTCTTGCCGGAGACCCCCTTGATGTAGAGGTTCAGCGACTGCGCCTGGTCGATCCACTTCTGGCGGCGTGCCGCGGCCTCCACCAGCCATTTCGGCTCCACCTCGAAGGCGGTGGCGTACTTGGCCTTGAGGTCCGCCGGGATGCGCTCGATGGGCTGGGCCGAGCCGTCGTAGTACTTGAGGTCGTTGATCATCACCTCGTCCCACAGCCCGCGCGCCTTGAGATCGTTGACCATGTAGGCGTTGACCACGGTGAACTCGCCGGAGAGGTTCGATTTCACGTAGAGGTTCTGGTAGGTCGGCTCGATCGACTGGGTCACACCGCAGATGTTGGAGATGGTCGCGGTGGGGGCGATGGCCATCACGTTGGAGTTGCGCATGCCCTGCTGGGCGATCTTGTCGCGCAGGACGCCCCACGCCTGGGTGGCGCTCTCGTCGAGCTCGATGTACTTCTCGCCGCGTTCGGTCTTGAGCTTCTGGATGGAGTCGATGGGCAGCACGCCCTGGCTCCACAGCGAGCCCTCGAAGCTCTCGTAGCGGCCGCGCTCGGCGGCGAGATCCGAGGAGGCCTCGATGGCGTGGTAGCTCACCAGCTCCATGGAGCGGTCGGCGAAGGCGACGGCAGCCTGGCTGGCGTAGGCGATGTCCAGGGCATAGAGGGCGTCCTGGAAGCCCATGATGCCGAGCCCCACCGGGCGGTGCTTGAGGTTGGAGTTGCGCGCCTGGGGCACCGCGTAATAGTTGATGTCGATGACGTTATCGAGCATGCGCACCGCGGTCCTCACGGTCTTGCGCAGCTTGGCGTCGTCGAGCTCGCCGTCGACCACGTGCTGGGCCAGGTTCACCGAGCCCAGGTTGCACACGGCGATCTCGTCCACGCTGGTGTTCAGCGTGATCTCGGTGCACAGGTTGGAGGAGTGCACCACGCCGGCGTGCTGCTGGGGGCTTCTCAGGTTGCAGGGATCCTTGAAGGTGATCCAGGGGTGGCCGGTCTCGAACAGCATCGAGAGCATCCGGCGCCACAGGTCCTTGGCGCGCACCCGCTTGAAGAGCTTGAGCTCGCCGGTGCGGGTCATCGCCTCGTACTCCTCGTAGCGCGTCTCGAAGGCGGCGCCATAGAGATCGTGGAGATCCGGGCAGGTGGAAGGCGAGAAGAGCGTCCACTCCTTGTCGTCGAAGACCCGCTTCATGAACAGGTCCGGCACCCAGTTGGCGGTGTTCATGTCGTGGGTGCGGCGGCGGTCGTCGCCGGTGTTCTTGCGCAGCTCCAGGAACTCCTCGATGTCCAGGTGCCAGGTCTCCAGGTAGGCGCAGACCGCGCCCTTGCGCTTGCCGCCCTGGTTGACCGCCACCGCGGTGTCGTTGACCACCTTGAGGAAGGGCACCACGCCCTGGCTCTTGCCGTTGGTCCCCTTGATCCAGGAGCCCAGGGCGCGCACCGGGGTCCAGTCGTTGCCGAGCCCGCCGGCCCACTTGGAGAGCAGGGCGTTGTCGCGGATGGCGCTGTAGATGCCGTCGAGCTCGTCGGGCACGGTGGTGAGGTAGCAGCTGGAGAGCTGGCTTCTCACCGTGCCGGCGTTGAACAGGGTCGGCGTCGAGGCCATGTAGTCGAAGCTGGAGAGCAGTTCGTAGAACTCGATGGCGCGCGCTTCGCGATCGTCCTCGTTGAGCGCCAGGCCCATCGCCACGCGCATGAACATCACCTGGGGCAGTTCGTAGCGTACGTCGTCCTTGTGAATGAAGTAGCGGTCGTAGAGGGTCTGCAGGCCGAGATAGGTGAAGGCCATGTCGCGCGTGTGATCCAGCGCGTTGCCGAGGCGCTCGAGGTCGAACTCGGCGAGCCGCTCATCGAGCTGCTCGAAGCCGATGCCGCGCTCGATGTAGGCCTTGAAGGCCGGCCGGTAGAGCTCGGCCATCTCCTGATAGGTGGCCTCATCCGCCACGCCGAGGAAGGCGAGCGCCTCGCGGCGCAGGTTGTCCTGCAGCAGGCGGGCGGTGACGTAGGTGTAGTTGGGCTCCTTCTCCACCAGGGTGCGGGCGGTCATCATCAGCGCCTGAGAGACGCCATCGACGCTGACGCCGTCGTAGAGGTTCTTCAGGGAGTCCTCGACGATGCGACCGGGCTCGACGCTGTCGAGGCCCGCGCAGGCATCCTGCACCAGGGTCTCGACCCGGCCCAGGTCCAGCGGGCGGGTGGTGCCGTCGAGCAGGGTCACGTTGAGAGTGGGGTGAGGCTTCTGGATATCGCCGCCGGCGGCGGCGCGGGCCCGGGCGTGGGCCTCCCGGTAGAGCACGTAGGCGCGCGCCACCTTCTGCTCGCCGGCGCGCATCAGCGCCAGCTCGACCTGGTCCTGGATGTCCTCGATATGCACGGTGCCGCCGTCGGGCATGCGGCGCAGGAAGGCCTGGGCGATGGCCTCGCTGGCGTCACGCACGAGATCGCGTACCCGGGAGGAGGCGTCGGCGTTGTCGCCCTCCACGGCCAGGAACGCCTTGCGCATGGCCACGGCGATCTTGCCGGCATCGAAGGGCACCACGTCGCCGGTGCGCTTGATGACGCGCAGGGTCTGCGGGGCGGTGACGGTGACGGACGGCGCGTCCGGAGAGGTCGTGGATGACATGTCGATGGAGTCCCTGTCAGGTGAACGAGAGGCGGTGATGAAAAACGCTCGGGGGCGTCTGTGAAGGAACCGCGGCGGAGAGGGTCTTTTCACAGGATGTAGTGTTATGCCTCGTATGGAGGCACAAGATAGTGTGTGTTTCGGCAGGCTTCAAGTGGATAACCCTGTGGACGGCTTGTGATCTTCCTGGGGAGCCGTGGGCCCCCGCCGGGCGCTATGCCGTCGTCGAGTGGCGACAGGCAGGCGTATCCGGGGATTTCGGGTATCCTTTAGCCAATGGCGGTATGCCCCTGGGCGCCGCTGCCCCGATCACCTGCCAGTCAGGATGGAACTTGAGGATGGACGAGAGCTTGGACCCCCGGGAGCAGGATCATGTGCTGATCATCGAGGATGATGAGCGCCTGGCCGACCTGACCCGCGACTACCTGCAGGCCAATGGCTTCCGCGTCACCCTGGAGGCCGACGGCGCTCGCGGCGTGGAGCGGATCCTGGCGCTGCAGCCGGACCTGGTGATACTCGATCTGATGCTGCCCGGCGAGGACGGCCTGTCGATCTGCCGGCGCGTGCGCGGTGACTACCCGGGCCCGATCCTGATGCTGACCGCGCGCACCGACGACATGGACCAGGTGCTGGGCCTGGAGATGGGCGCCGACGACTACGTACCGAAGCCCGTTCAGCCCCGGGTCCTGCTGGCGCGCATGCGCGCCCTGCTGCGCCGGGCCGAGAGCGCCGAGGCCGCGACGGAGCCGCGGCTCACCTTCGGCAACCTGGAGATCGACAGCGCCACCCGCGAGGCCTGGCTGGACGGCGAGCGCATCGATCTCACCAGTGCCGAGTTCGACCTGCTGTGGCTGCTGGCCAGCAACGCTGGTCGGGTGCTGACCCGGGAGGAGATCTTCGCCCAGCTGCGCGGCATCAAGTACGACGGGCAGGACCGCTCCATCGACGTACGGGTCTCGCGCATCCGGCCCAAGGTCGGTGACGACCCCAACCAGCCGCATCGCATCAAGACGGTGCGCAGCAAGGGCTATCTCTTCGTCAAGGAGAGCTGAGCCATGCGGCGGGTCCTGGCCGACAGCACCTTCCTGCGCGTCTATGTGCTGCTGGCGCTCGCCCTGCTGCTGACCTTCGGCCTGGCCCTGCTGGGCGTGGCCATGGTCGACCAGGTGCGCCGCGAGCACCATCGCGAGCAGCTCGCCGAGGTGCCGATGCGACTGCTGGTCCAGCAACTGAGCGCCGAGTCCGACGATCAGCGCAGCCAGTGGCTGGCACGGCGCGGCACCGAACTCGACGTCGAATTCCACCTGCACGATGACGCCGAGAGCCGTGATCTCGGTTATTTCCAGCGTGCCCGGCTCGATGCTGGCAGGGTACTGATCGAGACCCGCGGTGAAACGGACTGGCATCTTTTCAAGCGTCTACCCAACCAGGAAAGCGTCCTCGAGGCGCGGCTCAATGGGATCAGCGAGGCCCAGCTGCGTGGCTTGACGAGCCTGCTCGGCGAGTGGCTGGCCGATCCCTTGCAGCGCCATCAGCGGGTCACCGAACTGTCCAGCGAAGCACTCCCGATCAGCCTCAACGATGCACCGCCGCGTCGCCTCGACAGCGCACAGCTGACACAACTGGGCGCCGGTGAGGTAATCCTGCACCTGACCCCCGAGGCCTGGGGCCTGACGCTGTTCTTGCAGCTTGACAGCGAGACGTCGCTGCAGTCGATACAGTGGCTGCAGGTCGGGCCGATACATGCCTTCGCACCGATGCCGCTATCGCTGTCGCTGCTGCTGCTGGTACTGATGCTCGGCGTGCTGGCGGGCATCATCTACCTGATCGTGCGCGGCGTCGAAGCGCGCATGGCACGACTCGAGCTCGCTGCCACGCGCATCGCCGGTGGCCATCTGGATACCCGGGTCAAAGTCGAAAGCAGCGATTTCCTGGGCCGGCTGGGGATGGCCTTCAACGGCATGGTGGCCCAGGTCCAGGCGCTGCTGCGCGCCCAGCAGGAGATGATCCGCGCGGTCTCCCATGAGCTGCGCACGCCGGTGGCCCGCATCCGCTTCGCGGTGCAGATGGTCGAGGACATGACCGACGACGCGGCGATCCGGCGTCAGCTGCAGGGGATCGATGGCGACATCGAGGAGCTCGATGGCCTGGTCGACGAGATCCTCACCTATGCGCGCCTGGGCAGCGACGCGGTCAACGGCCGCGAGATGGAGGCGACCCTGGTGGACTGCCGGGCCATGGCGGAGCGGGTGATCGACGCGCTGAGCCCGCTGCACGGCCACCTGGCCATCGTGCTCGCCGAGGGACCCGAGGTGGAGGCCCTGGCCGAGGCGCGCTACCTGCAGCGGGCGCTGCAGAACCTGGTGGCCAACGCCTGCCGCCATGCGCGCAGTCGGGTGGTGATCCAGGTGCAGGCGGAGCCCCGCCTGGTGCGCATCGACGTGGAGGATGATGGCCCCGGGGTGCCGGTCGGCGAGCGCCAGGCGATCTTCAAGCCCTTCGCGCGGCTCGACGACAGCCGCACCCGCAGCTCCGGCGGCTATGGGCTGGGGCTCTCCATCGTGCAGAAGGTGATGACCTGGCACGGCGGCAGCGTGGGGGTGGACGCCAGCCCCGCCCTGGGCGGGGCCCGCTTCACCCTGCTGCTGCCCCAGCGACCCTAGCCGCCGGCGCCCGCTAGGCGGGCTTGATCCCCTCCAGCACCGCGAAGGAGGTCTCCCGGGCGGTGCGCAGGAAGTCCTCCATCCAGGGCGCCTGGCGGGTCTCCTCGCGGATCGCCGCGAACAGGGTGCTCCACACGCCCTTCTCCCCCAGCGCCACGGCCTTCACGTAGTCGCGCTCCAGGTACTCGGTCAGGGCCCAGTTGGGCAGCGCGCAGACCCCGCGGCCGCTGGCCACCAGCTGCATCATCATGATGGTCAGCTCGGCGGTGCGCAGCTCCTTCGGGCGCACCCCGGCCGGGTCCAGGAACTGGGTGAAGACATCCAGCCGCGCGTGCTCCACCGGATAGGTGATCAGGGTCTCCTCGGCCAGCTCCCGGGGGCTGACGAACGCCTTGCCGGCCAGGCGATGCTGGCGGGCCACCGCCAAGAGCCCCTCGTAGCGGAACAGCGGCTCGTAGTGGATGCCGGCCAGCGGCTGGGGGTCGGCGGTGATCACGAGGTCGAGCTGCTCGCGGGCCAGGGCCGGCAGCGGGTCGAAGTGGTGGCCGCCGGGGATGTCGATCTCCACCTCGGGCCAGTGGTCGCGGAAGTGGTCGACGGTGGGCATCAGCCACTGGAAACAGCTGTGGCACTCGATGGCCATGTGCAGCCGGCCCTGTTCGTTGCCGGCCAGCCGCGCCAGGTCGCGCTCGGCCATGCGCACCAGCGGCAGCACCTGTTCGGCCAGGGTCAGCAGCCGCTGGCCGGCGCGGGTGAACTCCACCGGCCGGGTCTTGCGCACGAACAGCGGATTGTCGAGCCGCTCCTCGAGGTCCTTGATCTGGTGGGAGAGGGCGGACTGGGTCAGGTGGACCCGCTCGGCCGCCTCGACGAGGGAGCCGGCGTCGCGCAGTGCGACCAGGGTGCGGAGGTGTCGCAGTTCGAGCATGCCGAGTGAGCCATTTTCATTTTCAAGATTAGGAAGTTTAGTTTGATTCACCCTGCGTGGCCAGCCAGACTCTGCTGGATTATTCATCCATGGAGGTTTTTTCAATGAGTATCTCTCATGTTATCGGTTATCCGCGCATCGGCGCCGATCGCGAACTCAAGCGTGCGGTGGAGGCCTACTGGCAGGGCGAGCTCGATCGCGAGGGGCTGGAGCGGGCAGGGCGCGAGCTGCGCGCCCGGCACTGGGCCGAGCAGCGCGAGGCGGGGCTCGACCTGGTCACGGTGGGTGACTTCGCCTTCTACGACCAGGTCCTGGACCTCTCCGTGACCCTGGGGGCGGTGCCGGCACGCTTCGGCGCCGAGGCCGAGCTGGCGGCCGGCGAGGTGTCGCTGGACACCGCCTTCCGCATGGCCCGCGGCCGGGCGCCCAGCGGCGAGCCCGCCGCCGCCTGCGAGATGACCAAGTACTTCGATACCAACTATCACTACCTGGTGCCCGAGCTCCACGCCGGCCAGTCCTTCCGGCTGGCCAGCTCCCGCCTCTTCGAGCAGGTGGCCGAGGCCCAGGCGCTGGGCCATGCGGTGAAGGTGACCCTGCTCGGCCCCCTGACCTGGCTGTGGCTGGGCAAGGCCCGCGACGAGGGGCTCGACCGCCTGAGCCTGCTCGAGTCCCTGCTGCCGGTCTATGGCGAGCTGCTGGTGCGCCTCGCCGATCAGGGGGTGGAGTGGGTGCAGCTCGAGGAGCCGGCGCTGGTGCAGGACCTGCCCCGTGAGTGGCAGCAGGCCTATGAGGCCGCCTACAGCGTGCTCGGCCGGGGCCCGGTGAAGCTGCTGCTGGCGAGCTACTTCGGTGGCCTCGGCGATAACCTCGGCCTCGCTCTCGGCCTGCCGGTGGCGGGGCTGCATATCGATGCGGTGCGTGCCCCCGAGCAGCTGGCGGCGGTGCTCGACCGGCTGCCCGCCTACAAGGTGCTCTCGGTGGGCGCCATCGATGGGCGCAACGTCTGGCGCGCCGACCTGGCGCTGCTGCGCGAACGTCTGGCCCAGGCGCGCATCCGCCTCGGCAGGCGGCTGTGGATCGCCCCCTCCTGCTCGCTGCTGCATGTGCCGGTGGACCTTGCGCGCGAGACCGAGCTCGACCCCGAGCTCAGAAGCTGGCTGGCCTTTGCCCGCCAGAAGCTCGACGAGACGGTGACCCTGGCGCGCCTGCTCGATGGCCGCGCCACCGAGGCCGACCGCGAGCGACTGGAGGCCGCCACCCTCGCCCTGCAGGCCAGGCGCGACTCGCCGCGCATCCACCGCCCCGAGGTGGCCGACCGCCTGGCGGGTATCGAGCCGGCAGACCTCGAGCGCGCGAGCCCCTATCCGCAGCGCGCCCTCGCCCAGCGCCGGGCGCTGGAGCTGCCGCTCTTCCCCACCACCACCATCGGCTCCTTCCCGCAGACCGACGCCATCCGCGCCGCGCGCCGCGCCTTCAGGGCCGGTGAGCTCGCCCGGGAGGCCTACGAGGCGCGCATGGAGGAGGAGATCGCCTACGCCGTGGCGCGTCAGGAGGCGCTCGGCCTCGACATGCCGGTGCACGGCGAGCCGGAACGCAACGACATGGTGGAGTACTTCGGCGAGCAGCTCGATGGCTACGCCTTCACCCGCTTCGGCTGGGTGCAGAGCTACGGTTCGCGCTGCGTGAAGCCACCGGTGATCGTGGGTGACGTCAGCCGCCCGGGCCCGATGACGGTGCGCTGGAGCCGGTACGCCCAGTCGCTCACCGACCGGCCCATGAAGGGGATGCTGACCGGCCCCGTCACCATGCTGCAGTGGGCCTTCGTGCGCGACGACCAGCCCCGCGAGACCACCTGCCGCCAGATCGCCCTGGCCCTGCGCGACGAGGTCCGGGACCTGGAGGCGGCCGGCATCCGCGCCATCCAGATCGACGAGCCGGCGCTGCGCGAGGGGCTGCCGCTGCGCCGGAGCGAGTGGCCGGGCTATCTGGCCTGGGCGGTGGATGGCTTCCGGCTGACTGCGGCCGGGGTGCGCGACGAGACCCAGATCCACACCCACATGTGCTATTCGGAGTTCAACGACATCATCGAGTCGATTGCCGCTCTGGATGCCGACGTCATTACCATCGAGACCTCACGCTCGAACATGGTGCTGCTCGACGCCTTCCAGGACTTCGCCTATCCCAACGAGATCGGCCCCGGCGTCTACGACATCCACTCGCCCAATGTGCCGGACGTGGCGTGGATGGTGGCGCTGATGGAGAAGGCCGCCGAGCGCATCCCGCTGGAGCGTCTGTGGGTCAACCCCGACTGCGGCCTCAAGACCCGCCGCTGGGAGGAGGTGGAGCCGGCCCTGGCCAACATGGTGGAGGCGGCGCGCCAGCTGCGCCGGCGCTTCGGCTAGGCGCCTCCAGCGTTGAGCCGGCGGGAGCGGCCGCCGGCCCCGGCGGCTGCTATGCTCGGCGGGTCAAGGAATCGTAACCCTCGCAAGGAGATGCCATGTCCCGCCTGCTCGTTCCCGCCGCCCTCGGGGCGGCCCTGCTGTTGGGGGGCTGTGCCACCGCCCCGGCGCCGGCGCCGATCACCTCCGGTCATCACGCCCCGCTGCTGCCCTCGGTGCTCTTCCCCGGTGGCGCCGAGAGCTTCACCGCCTGGCGCTGCACCCCCGACCAGGCCCTGGTCACCGCCGTCCCGGAGGGGGCGGAAAGCGAGCTGCGGCTGTGGTCGGCTCACGGCGCCTGGCGGCTTGCGCCCGCCGTGGTGGCCAGCGGCGCCCGCTACGAGCAGGGCGACGTCAGCTTCTGGAACAAGGGCTCCGAGGCGGTGGTGGAGACGCCCCGGGGGCGGCTCGAGTGCCAGGCCTACGTGCAGCGCCAGGCCCTGACCCGGCAGCAGCGGCCCGGGGTGATGTTCCAGGGGCGCGGCAACGAGCCGGGCTGGATGGTGCACCTGGCCCACGACCGGCCCGAGGCGACCCTGAGCCTGGATTACGGTACCCGGGAGCAGACGCTGCCCTATCGGGTGACCACCCTGGACAACGGCGCGGGGCGGGTGATCCTGCAGAGCGGCCGCGGCGATACCCCCTTCGAGCTGCGCATCGAGGCCGGCGCCTGCCTGGACGACATGAGCGGCGAGCCCTTCCCGGCGCGGGTCACCCTGACCGTGGACGGGGAGCAGTACAGGGGCTGCGGCCAGGGCATCGCTCCCTGAAGCACCATGGGCGCTGCTGCGCTCCACAGCTCGCGCGCGGGCGGTGCTCGTTATCCTCATTGAGCACACAGTCAACTCCGGAAACTGCGCTCCGGCCGCACGCGACCCGTGTTCGCTCGCGACGCGCCAATGGGCTTCAGGCTCGCTTAGTCGTGCTTTCGTTTTTATCGAACGTGGGGCGCAGATTTTTGCGCTTTTTATGGCAAAAAAACCACCTATCATGGTGGCCATCATTCAGATGACCACTTCCAGGAGGTCGCCATGACCACTCGTACCCTCGTGATTACCGCTTCCATCCTCGGCGAGAACGGCCAGTCCAAGGCCCTGGCCGAGCACTTCATCGCCCAGGCTAAGAGCCGCGACGGCGTCGAGGTGACCCATCGCGACCTGGTGGCCAGCGAGCTGCCCCACCTCAACCTGGCCGAGCTCGGCAGCTGGCAGGTCGCCGAGGAGGAGCGCAGCGCCGAGCAGCGCGAGCTGGCTGCCCGCTCCGACTCGCTGATCGAGGAGCTCAAGGCCCATGACGTGGTGGTACTGGCGGTACCGATGTACAACTTCGGCATCCCGAGCCAGCTCAAGGCCTGGTTCGACCGCGTGATGCGCGCCGGAGTGACCTTCCGCTACACCGAGAACGGTCCCCAGGGCCTGGTGGAGGGCAAGCGTGCGGTGATCCTGGCGGCCCGCGGTGGCCAGTACGCCGGCACCGAGATGGATACCCAGACCCCGCACCTCAAGCTGATGCTCGGCATGATCGGCATCAAGGAGGTGGATAGCGTCTTCGCCGAAGGGCTCAACATGGGCGAGGGCAAGCGTGATGCGGCGCTCAAGGAGGCCCGTCAGGCCATCGACGGCCTGGTGGAGCGTCTGTAAGGCGGCACCCTCCGGGCTCGGCGCCTGAGAGCGCAAGCACCGAAACGCAGCGGGGCGGCCAGTTGGTCGCCCCGCTGCGTTCGAGGGTGTCGAGGGTCAGCAGCGCTCGGATCCCTCGCGGACCCAGCCGGCGGCGACGAACTCGCTGGTGCAGAGCGCGGACCGCGGGGAGAGGGCGCGTCCCGCCAGCCGGGAGAGCGCCTCGCGATTCCCCCGGGAGGTCGGCTCGAGCTGCTCCGATACCGCCACCGGCTGCCAGTCGCCGCCCTCCCGGATGGCCAGGGTGAAGGCGAAGGGGTGGAAGCCGGGAAAGCCCAGGCGCAGGTCGGTGGCCACCAGGGTCTCTTGCCCGTCGAGCACTCGGGTCTCGTAGCGCAGGAAGGGGCCGGCGAACCAGTCGAGCCGTGCGCCCCGCTCGCTGGCCAGGGCCGCTTCCTCCAGCTCGGCCCCGCGCCGGTAGGTCTCCACCTGGGGCGGGGTGTCGCCGTCGAGTACCCCCATGAGCAGCTCATGATGATCGTCACCGTCCACCACCGTGACGCGCCACAGCAGGGTGTTGAAGGGGGTGGGCTGGACCAGGCGTGGGGCCTCGGCAAGCCCCCGTTCGGCCAGCACCGGCTCCAGGCGATGCTCCACCAGCTGCTTGGCGCCGAAGGCGAACACCAGGTAGGCGGACGAGAGCGCCAGCCCCCAGGCGGGGCCGCGCCGCCCGTTGCCGGTGGCCAGCGCCACGCCGATGCCCACCAGCAGCGGCAGGGTGTAGAGCGGGTCGATGATGAAGACGATGGGGTAGGCCGCGGGCGGCACGTCCAGTGGCCACCACAGTTGGGTACCGTAGGTGGTCAGGGCGTCGAGCAGCGGGTGGGTGGTCAGGCAGAGCACGTAGAAGAGCCACCAGTGCCCGAGGGGAATGTCCCTGGCGGATTTCAGACGCGAGGTGAGCAGGGCCAGCAGGGTGCCGAGCCCGGTGAGCACGAAGAGCGAGTGGGAGAAGCCGCGGTGCTCGGTGACATTGGCCACCGCATCGCCGTAGTCGATCATCACGTCGAGATCGGGGAGGGTGCCGAGCACGGCGCCGATCAGCACCGCCTTGCGGCCCAGTCGGCGGCCGAGCACGGCACCGCCCACGGCGGCGCCCAGGGCAGCCTGGGTAATCGAGTCCATCGGGAGGCGTTCCTCGCTGAGGGTGCCCGGCTATGATGCCACGGGCGGGGGCCGGGTTCCCTTACGCCTCCGCCCAGCGGGGCCCGCCGGCGAGGATGCGTGCCTGCACCGGGCAGTCGTCGCGGTGGGCGCCGGGGAGGTAGCCGGTGCTCATCAGGAACTCCCCGGTGATCTCCGGCCCGGTGAAGCGGAAGGTGCGCTTGAAGAGCCGGACCCACTCCGCATGGGAGAGCGGGTGGTGGTGGTCGAGCCAGGCGGCGAGGCTGCCGTGCGCTTCGCGAAGGGCCTGGAGCACCCGAGCGTTGTGGATCACGGCCTCGACCTTCAGGCGGTTGCGGATGATGCCGGCGTCGGCCAGCAGCCGGGCCTGCTCGGCCTCGCCATAGGCGGCCACCCGGTCGATGGAGAAGCCCTCGAAGGCCGCCCGGAAGGCGGTGCGCTTCTTCAGTACGGTGAGCCAGGAGAGCCCCGCCTGGTTGATCTCCAGGGCCAGGCGCTCGAACAGGGCCTCGTCGTCGGCCACCGGGAAGCCATATTCGTGGTCATGGTAGGGGCCGTGAAACGGATGGCCCGGGGCCAGGTCACAGTAGTGGCTCATGCTGGGGCTCCCCGTGGCGCGCTGACTTGATCCAGGCCCTTGGCAAGGGCCTCGTCGATGCCGACAATCGTCCCATCACCCTACACCGCGGAGATCCTGCGATGAAGAGAACCCTTCGCCCCCTGGCCGCCGGTGCCCTGCTGGCACTGCTGGCCGCCCCCGCCTGGGCCGAGCGCCCTGTGGTCGAGATGTACCAGGACCCCAACTGTGGCTGCTGCGGCGCCTGGGCCGACCATCTGGAGGCCGAGGGCTTCACGGTGGAGCGCCACAAGACCCGCGAGATGCGCGCCATCAAGATCGAACAGGGCCTCACGCCTGAGCTCGCCTCCTGCCATACCGCCATGGTCGATGGCTACGTGATCGAGGGCCACGTGCCGGCGGCGGACATCCACCGCCTGCTGGAGGAGCGCCCCGACGTGGCGGGCCTGGCGGTGCCGGGGATGCCCCACGGCTCGCCGGGCATGGAGACCGGCCGCTATGACGACTACCGGGTGCTGGGCTGGCACCGTGACGACCGTACGCCGGAGATCTTCAACGAGTACACTCACTGAGCCAGAACACCGTCAGCGACACCAATCAGGGGCGCTGGGGGCAAGTCTTGGAGGAGGTCCTACGCCATGGATGGCGTCGGTAGCGTATAGGGACGTATTCACAGCGCCTCCGGAAAGGCTTGTCGCCAGTAAAGCCCCGTGTTGCTGGGTGGTTTCGTTATCAATGACAAGGAGTTGGCTATGCAGTACCTGCACACCATGGTGCGCGTCAGCGACCTCGATGCCTCGCTGCGCTTCTACTGCGACCTGCTGGGCCTCAAGGAGGTGCGCCGCAAGGAGAACGACAAGGGGCGCTTCACCCTGGTCTTCCTGGCCGCCCCCGAGGACGAGGCGCGCTCCGCCGAGCTCAAGGCCCCGGAGCTCGAGCTTACCTACAACTGGGACCCCGAGGAGTACACCGGCGAGCGCAACTTCGGCCACCTGGCCTATCGGGTCGACGACATCTATGCCCTGTGCGAGAAGCTCCAGGCGAATGGCGTGACCATCAACCGCCCGCCCCGGGACGGCCACATGGCCTTCGTGCGAAGCCCCGACGGCATCTCGGTGGAGCTGCTGCAGAAGGGTGACCCGCTCCCCGCCCGGGAGCCCTGGGCCTCCATGGACAACACCGGCAGCTGGTAGGCGGCCGGCCACGCGACAAGGAAGAACGACGACCCATGAAGATGACAGTTGTGGCCCGCCTGGGCCTGGTGATGGCCGCCGCTGTCCTGCTGGCGGCCTGTGGCAGCCGCCCCGATGCGCCGCCGGAGCGCGAGGTGGGCCTCTCGGGGCCGGTGGTGGAACAGCGCTGGAACCTGCTGCTGGTCGGCACCGACGAGCGGCTCTCCCTGCCCGAGCCCGCCTGGTTTCGCATCGCGGCGGACGGGAGTGTCACCGGCAGCGACGGCTGCAACCAGCTGATGGGACGCGCCAATCTCGGCGAGAACCAGCGCATCGAGTTCTCGCAGCTGGCCACGACCCGGCGCGCCTGCCCTCAGGGCGAGGACGCGGCGCGGGTGAAGGGGATGCTGGAGACCGCCTACCGCTACCTGATCGACCATGACCGGCTGGTCTTCTTCGGCCCCGATCAGCGAGTGTTGGGCGGCTGGCGCAAGGCCAACTGATGAAAGCGCGGATTCGCTACTGCGCTCGATATCCTGGCCGCCGGCGGTACTCACAATCCTCATTGAGCAGCTAGTCAACTCCGGTTGCTCCGTTCCGGCGGCGGCCAGCCTATCTTCGCTCGTGACGCGACTACGCGCTTTCTTCGCGGAAGGCTGTTATCTCACCGGCAGCAGCGCCTGAATCCTGGCCATGCCCGCGGTGATGCCGCGGGCCATGGCCGGCCCCACCGGGGTGAGCAGGAACCAGGGGGCAATGATCAGGTTGATGGCGATGGCGCCAAAGTAGACGTCGCTGAACCAGTGGGCTCCGCTCAGGATGCGGGGTGCGCTGAGAATAACCGCGGCCACCAGGCTCACCAGCATCACCTTCAGCCCGGCGAAGCGCCACATGAAGGCGGCGAAGAGGAAGAGGTTGACCCCGTGGTCGCCGGGAAAGCTCGAGCCCGAGCTGTCCTTGGTGGAGAAGTCGACCATCTCGGTGATCAGGTTGACCTCCTGGTAGACCAGGGTGGGGCTGGGGTGAGAGTAGTCGATCACCATGCGTACGCCCTGGGCCATGAACACCGCCACCAGCAGCATGGTGACGCCGATACCGCCCCAGCGCAGCATGCGCTGCTCGCGCAGCGGATCCCGGGAGATGGCCCACAGGTAGATCACCAGCAGGATCAGCAGGCTTACCACGTCGAAGAGTCGCGCGTTGGTGGCCGCTACCAGCCACACCCAGGCGTCGTTCTCCTCGGTAAGCCAGCCGTTGGTGGTAAAGAAGACGGCGTCGTCGATCTCCGTCCAGAACAGCAGGTCCGGCGAGAGCCAGGAGAAGATCAGCAGCGCACCCAGCAGGTTGAACAGCAGCAGGCGCCCGATGGCGAGGGAGGGGTGGGTCTGAGGCATGGCAGCGTCGCGAGTCGGTAAGTGTCCCGGCCCATTCTAGGCGATGAGGTTTTGGTAGAACAGTGTTCCTTAACAGGGGCGTCACACCGATGGGTCAGGGGTGGCCCTAGGTGCCGCCGCTGACCCTACGCAAGCGGCCCGCCGATGGCGGGCCGCTTGCGTGAGGTGACGCAGCCGATTCAGAGCGCGGCGATCTTGTCGCGTTGCTCCACCAGCAGGCGGTGAGCGGACTGGAACTCGGCTAGCTTGGCGCGCTCCTTCTCCACCACCGCTTCCGGGGCCTTGGCCACGAAGCCCTCGTTGG
This sequence comes from Halomonas sp. A11-A, assembly GCF_003182195.1. GTDB lineage: Bacteria > Pseudomonadota > Gammaproteobacteria > Pseudomonadales > Halomonadaceae > Halomonas > Halomonas alkalicola. The sequence continues at coordinate 21,971 of NZ_QGTM01000019.1, read as the reverse complement.
AGAGTTTCTTCTCGATGCCGCCGATCAGCTTCTCCTGCTTCTCGATCTCGCGGGCCAGGCGCGCGAGCTCCGCGTCCTTGTCGATCAGGTCGGCCATGGGCACCAGCACCTCCATCTCGCCCACCAGCTGGGTGGCCGAGAGCGGTGCCGCGGCCGGGTCGTCGAGCCAGGTGACGCTCTCGAGCTTGGCCAGCTTGGCCAGGAAGCGGCGGTTGGCCTCGAGGCGCTCGCGGTCGGCGGCGCCGCCCTTGGTGAGCAGCACCTCCAGCGGCTTGCCCGGGGCGATGTTCATCTCGGCGCGGATGTTGCGCACCGCCACGATCACGCCCTTCAGCCACTCGATGTCGCGGGTCGCCTGGTCGTCGAGCAGCGCGTCATCGGCGGTGGGCCAGGGCTGGGCCATGATGGAGTCGCCCTCGCCCTGGCGGGTGCCGGCCAGCGGCGCCACGCGCTGCCAGATCTCCTCGGAGATGTAGGGCATCATCGGGTGGGCCAGGCGCAGGATCGCCTCCAGCACCCGCACCAGGGTGCGGCGGGTGCCGCGCTTGGCTTCCCGGCTTGCGTCCTCGTCCCACAGCACCGGCTTGGAGAGCTCCAGATACCAGTCGCAGTACTCGTTCCAGACGAACTCGTAGAGCGCCTGCGACGCGTGGTCGAAGCGGAACTCCTCCATCGCCTTCGTCACCTGGGCCGCGGTCTGCTGCAGCCGCGAAAGGATCCAGCGGTCGGCCAGCGACAGCTCGACGTCGCCACCGGCCGCCCCGCAATCCTCACCCTCGGCGTTCATCAGCACGTAGCGCGAGGCGTTCCACAGCTTGTTGCAGAAGTTGCGGTAGCCGTCCAGGCGCCCCATGTCGAACTTGATGTCGCGCCCGGTGGTGGCCTGGGAGAGGAAGGTGAAACGCAGCGCATCGGTGCCGTGGGGCTCGATCCCCTCGGGGAACTCGCCGCGGGTGGCCTTCTCGATCGCCCTGGCCTTCTGGGGCTGCATCATGTTGCCGGTACGCTTCTCCACCAGCGTATCCAGCGCGATGCCGTCGATCAGGTCGATGGGGTCGAGCACGTTGCCCTTGGACTTGGACATCTTCTGGCCCTGGCCGTCGCGCACCAGGCCGTGGACGTAGACCTGCTTGAAGGGCACCTCGCCGGTGAACTTCAGGGTCAGCATGATCATCCGGGCGACCCAGAAGAAGATGATGTCGAAGCCGGTGACCAGCACGCTCGAGGGATGGAAAGTCTTGAGCTCCGGGGTGCGCTCCGGCCAGCCCAGGGTGCCGAAGGTCCAGAGGCCCGAGCTGAACCAGGTGTCGAGCACGTCCTCGTCCTGGGTCAGGCGCGGCACGCCCAGCTTCTCCATGGTCTTGAGGGCGTCGGGGGTCAGTTCGGTGGTGCCACCCAGCAGCTGGTTGAAGCCGCGCAGGCGCATGGCGGTGTCGAAGTCGCCCTGCTCGTGCTCGATGAAGCCTGCCAGCTCGACCAGGTAGTCGCGGGTGGCCTCCACCTCGTTGCGAGCCACGAAGACGTTGCCGTCCGCGTCGTACCAGGCAGGAATGCGGTGGCCCCACCACAGCTGGCGGGAGATGCACCAGTCCTGCAGGTCGCGCATCCAGGCGAAGTACATGTTCTCGTAGTTCTTCGGCACGAACTGGATATCGCCCTTCTCGACGGCCTCGATGGCGGGCTTGGCGAGGCTCTCCACGGCGACGAACCACTGGTCCGTGAGCAGCGGCTCGATGACGTCACCGGAGCGGTCGCCGTAGGGGAGGGTGTTGCTGACGGTCTCGATCTGCTCGAGGAGCCCCGCGGCCTCCATGTCGGCGACGATCCGCTTGCGCGCCTCGAAACGGTCCAGCCCGGCGTAGGTTTCGGGCAGGCTCGTGTCGATATCGGGCAGCGGCCGGCCCTGAATGTCGAAGGCCTCGGCCTCGGACAGGATGGCGGCGTCCTGGGTAAAGACATTGATCAGCGGCAGCCCCTGGCGCTTGCCCACCTCGTAGTCGTTGAAGTCGTGGGCCGGGGTGATCTTCACGCAGCCGGAGCCCTTCTCCATGTCGGCGTGCTCGTCGGCAACGATGGGGATGCGACGGCCGACCAGCGGAAGCGTAACGAACTTGCCCACCAGGGAGGCGTAGCGAGGATCCTCGGGGTTCACCGCCACGCCGGTATCGCCCAGCAGGGTCTCCGGACGGGTGGTGGCGACCACCAGGTGGTCGAGGCCCGCGTCGGTGGTAACGCCGTCGGCGAGCGGATAGCGGAAGTGCCAGAACTGGCCCTGCTGGTCGCGGTTCTCCACCTCGAGATCCGAGATGGCGGTGTGCAGGGTGGGGTCCCAGTTGACCAGACGCTTGCCGCGGTAGATCAGCCCCTCCTTATGGAGGCGCACGAAGACCTCCTGGACCGCCTTGTAGAAGCCGTCGTCCATGGTGAAGCGCTCGCGGGACCAGTCGACGCTGGCCCCCATGCGGCGCAGCTGGCGGGTGATATGGCCGCCGGACTCGTGCTTCCACTCCCACACCTTGTCGATGAAGGCGTCGCGGCCGAGATCGTGGCGGCTCTTGCCCTCCTCGGCGGCGATCTTGCGCTCCACCAGCATCTGGGTGGCGATGCCGGCATGGTCGGTGCCCACCTGCCACAGGGTGTTGCGGCCCTGCATCCGCCGCCAGCGGATCAGGGTGTCCATGATGGTGTCCTGGAAGGCGTGGCCCATGTGCAGGCTGCCGGTGACGTTGGGCGGCGGGATCATGATGGAGTAGGGCTCGCCCTCACCGGAGGGGGCGAAGCGGCCATCGGCCTCCCAGCGCTCGTACCAGCGGGATTCGATCTGCTCGGGTTGGTAGGTCTTGTCCATGGGCGTTCCGGGTCCAGAAATGAGCACCGCCGACCCGGGGGTCGGACGGCAGGAGAGGGCGATGAAAATGGGGCTGATTATAGCCCGGGGAGGCACGCGGCGTCAGCCGGACTGGCCGCGCAGCTGGTGGGCCTTCACGGGGTAGCCGCGCTTCTTGTAGGTCTGCCAGCACTCGCGCTTGGCGGTGAGCACCTCCTGGTGCTGGTTGATGATCTCGGCGACCCGTTCGAAGCGGGAGAACCACTCCGGAATGTCCGGGGCGAGGTTGAGCAGCGCCTGGACGGCCAGGTCGGGGGAGGGCGGGGTGGCCCAGCCGATGGTCACCGGCACCCGTTCATCCAGCTCGGCCGCCGCCTGCGTGTCCAGCAGGGCGTGGGGCACGTAGGCGTCGGGGCGGAAGGTCCAGAGCCGGTCGTCGAGCGCCCGGGCCATGGCCTCGTCCTCGGCGTGCAGGTGCAGCCGATAGCCCTTGCGCTGGATGGTCTCGGCCAGCCGGCAGGCGAAGTCGAGACGCGCCTCCAGGGTGGTATCGGGGAGGACGTAGAAATCGATCTGGGTCATGAGACTCTGTCCAAACTGGACTGCGCTCCTGCGGGAGGGCATGTCGCCTGGGGCTCTGTGGGAGCTGGGCTACGCCCGGCGAATGGAGACCGCAGGGCTCCCGGGTAGCAAGAGCCGACTCCAGCAGCGCCGCCGGGGTGCCTGCGGCACCTTCGCCCAGCAGAGCTGGGCTCCCACAGTTGCCAATGGCGCCACTCATCGGCCTTTGTGGGAGCCCGGTTTGCCGGCGAAGCGATTACACCAGCCGCGTCAGCCAGCCGTGGGTATCCTCGGCGCGGCCATACTGCAGGTCGAGCAGCTTGCTGCGCAGGCGCTTGGCGATGGGGTTGCCGCTCTCCTCCTTCAGGCAGATGGCGCCCTCCTCGGTGACCAGCTCGCCCACCGGGGTGATGACCGCCGCGGTGCCGCAGGCGAACACCTCGGTCAGCTCGCCGGAGGCGGCGGCCTCGCGCCACTCGTCGATGCTGATCGGGCGCTCCTCGGGGGTGAGGCCCTCGTCGCGGGCCAGGGTCAGCACCGAGTCGCGGGTCACGCCCTCGAGGATGGTGTCGGTCAGGCGCGGGGTGGCGATGCGGCCGTCCTTGAAGACGAAGAACAGGTTCATGCCGCCCAGCTCCTCGATCCACTTGTTCTCGACGGCATCCAGGAAGGCCACCTGGCTGCAGCCGTGGGCGCTGGCCTCCTTCTGGGCAGCCAGGGAGGCGGCGTAGTTGCCGCCGCACTTGGCGAAGCCGGTGCCGCCGGGGGCGGCGCGCTTGTAGTGGCTGGAGAGCCAGATGGAGACCGGCTCGACGCCGCCCTTGAAGTAGGCGGCGGCCGGCGAGGCGATCACGTAGTAGTCCACCTCATGGGCCGGGCGCACGCCGAGGAAGCTTTCGCTGGCGATCATGAAGGGGCGCAGGTAGAGGCTGCACTCGTCGGCCTCGCTGTTCGGCGTCGGCACCCAGCCGTGGTCCTGGGCCAGCAGCGCCTTGAGCGAGCCGATGAAGTCCTCGTCGGAGAGCTCCGGCAGGGCCAGGCGGCGGGCGCTGCGGCGGAAGCGCTCGGCGTTCTTCTCCGGGCGGAAGGTCCATACCGAGCCGTCGGCGTGGCGGTAGGCCTTGATGCCCTCGAAGATCTCCTGACCGTAGTGCAGCACGGCGGCGGCGGGATCCAGGGTCAGGGGGCCGTAGGGACGCACCTCGCGGCCGTGCCAGCCGGCATCCAGGGTCCAGCGGATGTGGGCCATGTGGTCGGTGAAGTAGCCACCGAAGCCGGGGTTCTCGAGGATCCCTGCCCGGATGGTGTCGGCGGTGGGGGTGGCGTTGGGAAGCAGTTCGAAGCTGGCAGTCGACACGGCAAGGGGTCTCCGCTACGCCCGGGGCGTGCCAGCCCCGGGGTGATACTGGAAGCTCGGGCCGGCAAGGGCCGGCCCGGGTCGTGGATTTATCGTCAGTCCCACATGAGAAAGGCGACGCGGAAAAAACGCAAGCCCGCGCCGCTATTCCGCCTCGGTTTCCACTCAGGTTTCCACGATGGCGTCGCTCTCGCGATCCAGCAGGTACTGGGTCAGCAGGCCTACCGGACGGCCGCTGGCCCCCTTCTGCTTGCCCGAGGTCCAGGCGGTGCCGGCGATGTCCAGGTGCGCCCAGGGGAACTTGTCGGCGAAGCGCGAGAGGAAGCAGGCGGCGGTGATGGTGCCCGCCGGGCGGCCGCCGATATTAGCCAGGTCGGCGAAGTTGGAGTCGAGCTGCTCCTGGTACTCGTCCCACAGCGGCAGGTGCCAGGCGCGGTCCCAGGCCGCCTCGCCGGCGTCGAGCAGGTCGAGGGCCAGGTCGTCGTCGTTGGACAGCAGCCCGGTGGCGTGGTGGCCGAGGGCGATGATGCAGGCGCCGGTGAGGGTGGCGATATCCACCACGCTGGCCGGTTCGAAGCGCTCGGCGTAGGTGAGGGCGTCGCACAGCACCAGGCGGCCTTCGGCGTCGGTGTTGAGCACCTCCACGGAGAGGCCCTTCAGCGTTTTGATGATGTCGCCGGGCTTGGTGGCGCGGCCGTCGGGCATGTTCTCGGCGGCGGCGACGATGGCCACCAGGTTGACCTTCGGGCGAATGCTGAGCACGGCCTTGACGGTGCCGAACACGCTGGCCGCGCCGCACATGTCGAACTTCATCTCGTCCATGGCCTCGCCGGGCTTGAGCGAGATGCCGCCGGTGTCGAAGGTGATTCCCTTGCCCACCAGCACGTGGGGGGCCTCCTCGGGATTCTCGGCGCCCTGGTACGTCATCACGATCAGCCGCGAGGGCTGCTCGCTGCCGCGGCCCACCGAGAGCAGGCTGTGGGCGCCCAGCGCCTCCAGGGCCTCCTCGTCGAGGATCTCCACGGCTAGCGCACCGCCGGAGGCCTTGCCCAGCGCCTCGGCCTGCTCGGCCAGGTAGCTCGGGGTGCAGATGTTGCCCGGCAGGTTGCCCAGGGTGCGGGTGAAGCTCATGCCCTGGCCCACGGCATCGCCGATGCGCGCGCCCTCGCGGGCGGCGCCGGCCTCGCCATCCTCGCTGACCAGCAGGGTCACCTGGGCGAGGCGCGAGGCGGGCGCCTTCTCCGACTTGAACTCGTCGAAGCGATAGAGGGCGCGATGGGTCGCCTCGGCCACCATGCGCGCCTTCCAGTCGGTGCCGCGCTCCGCCAGGGGCACGTCGGTGAAGGCCACCGCACAGTCGTCCACCGGCAGCTCGGCCAGCGCCGTGAAGGCGGCCTCCAGGGCCTTCTGGAAGGCGGCCTCCTGGCACTTTTCGCGCTTGCCCAGGCCCACGAGCAGCAGGCGCTCGGCGGAGAGGCCCGGGGCGAAGGGAATCAGCTGCACACGGCCCAGCTTGGCGTCGAAGTCGCCGCGCTCGATGAGCTGGCCGATCAGCTTCTCGCTGGCGTCGTCCAGGCGGGCGGCGGCGGGCAAGAGCTCGCCCCCCTGGTACACCGGGATCACGAGGCAGGCGGTCTCGACCTTGGCGGGGTTACCCGTCTTGACAGGAAATTCCATGGCGTCTCCACAGACAAGCGTATTGGTTGCAGGCGTTAGGGTTACAAGTGCAGGGGGATTCTGGATAATGCCGGCACGTCGCCGTGTCGCACCAGTGTACCCAAGGCATGGCCCCATTGCATGGCAGACGCCGCATGATCATCTTCCGTTATCTGACCCGCGAAATCCTGCTGACCATGGCCGCCGTCGCCGGCGTGCTGCTGCTGGTGATCATGGGCAGTCGCTTCATCCGCTACTTCGCCGACGCCGCCGAGGGGGACATCCCGGCCAGCATCCTCGGCACCCTGATGCTGTTCCACCTGCCGGGGTTCCTCGAGCTGATCCTGCCGCTGGCCTTCTTCCTCGGCATCCTGCTCGCCTACGGCCAGCTCTACCTCAACAGCGAGATCACCGTGCTGGTGGCCTGCGGCACCAGCCCCAACAAGCTGCTCAAGGTGAGCCTGGTGCCGGCCACCCTGGTCGCCATCCTGGTAGGACTGTGCAGCCTGTGGCTGACCCCGGCCGGCGCCCTGCACAACGCCGTGATGCTCGAGGAGCAGCCCAGCCGCATCGATTTCTCGGCCCTGGCGCCGGGGCGCTTCCAGGAGTTCGGCAGCGGCCGCACCGCCTACATGGAGGGGCTCAGCGATGACGGCAGCGAGATGCGTAGCGTCTTCATCAGCGAGCGCCAGCGGCGCCGGGACGGCACCCCGGAGACGGCGGTGACCCGTGCCGAGGGCGGCTACCAGACCCTCGATAGGGAGACCGGCAGCCGCTTTCTGGTGCTGGCCGATGGCGAACGCTACAGCGTCGATCCTGGGCGCTTCGAGGCGGAACGGCTCGAGTTCGACACCTATGCGGTGCGCCTCTCCCAGGCCGACGACATGCGGGAGCTCGATTCGCCCGAGTACGCCACCACCGCGGCGCTGTTCGGCGACGATTCGACCCGCGCCCAGGCCCAACTGCAGTGGCGCCTGGGGCTGCCGCTGATGGTCTTCATCCTGACCCTGCTGGCGATGCCGCTCTCCCGGGTCAATCCGCGCCAGGGTCGCTTCGCCAAGCTGTTGCCGGCGATCTTCCTGCACGTGGCCTACCTGAGCCTGCTGCTGGCGGCGCTGGATGCCATCGGCCGCGGCGCCCTGCCGGCCGTGGTGGGCATGTGGCCGATCCACGGCGCCTTTCTGGCCCTGGGCCTGGTGATGATGATGCGCGCCCAACGCAAGGGGATGAGCGGATGATTGCCGATCGCTTCGACCGCTACCTGGCGCGCAACGTGCTGGGGGCCATCATCGTGGTGCAGGTGGTGCTGCTGGGCCTGGACCTGGTGATCACCTACATCAACGACCTGGACGACGTAGAGGGCGACTATGGCGCCTTCCAGGTGCTGCTCTACCTGGTGATGCGCCTGCCCTGGCGCTTCTACCAGTATGCCCCGGTGGGGGTGCTGATCGGCGCGCTGATTGGCCTGGGCAGCATGGCCTCGAGCAACGAGCTCACCGTGATTCGCGCCGCGGGGCGCTCGCTGACGCGGATCCTCTGGGGGGCGATGAAGCCGATCATCGTGGTGATCGTGGCGGTGCTGCTGGTGGCCGAGTACGTGGCGCCGCGCACCGAGCAGTTCGCCAATGCCTGGCGACTGGAGCAGATCCAGGGGGCCGGCGCCGTGGTGACCGAGCGGGGCGGCTGGCAGCGCGAGGGCGACAGCTTCTACCGCTTCGGTGCCATCCGCGCCGACGACACCGTGCTCGACCTGACCCGCTACCGCTTCGAGGGGCAGCGGCTGGTGGAGGCCGCCAGCGCCGAGCGCGCCGCCTGGCGCGACGGCAGCTGGCGGCTCGAGGGCGTGGAGGTCACCCGCTTCCATGACGAGTACACCGAGGCGGAGCAGCACGAGACCCTGCCCTGGGAGACCCGCCTGACGCCGGAGCAGCTCAACCGCCTGCTGCGCCCCATCAACAGCCAGGCGCCCAGCGAGCTCTGGGCCTATGCCCGCTACCTGCAGGCCCAGGGGCAGGCGGCCACCCAGCCGCTGCTGCACTTCTGGCAGAAGATGCTGATGCCCTTGACCATGGGCTCCCTGGTGCTGGTGGCCGCCTCCTTCGTGTTCGGCCCGCTGCGCACCGTGGCGGCGGGTACCCGAGTCTTCTACGGGGTGGTCACCGGCCTGGTCTTCAAGTACCTGCAGGACCTGCTGGCGCCGGCCTCCATGGTGTTCGGCTTCTCGCCCGCCTGGGCCGTGCTGGCGCCGACCCTGATCTGTGCCGCGGTGGGACTCTACCTGCTGCGGCGAACCGCCTGAGCAAGGAACTTCCATGCAACGACGTTTCGGCAACCTCGATGACGTCTGGCCGGCGGGGTTCGCCCGCCGGCTGGGCGCCATGGTCTATGACAGCTTCCTGGTGGCCGCCATCTGGATCCTGGTGGCCGGCCTGCACCTGACGATCGGACGCCAGCTGCTGGGGATCTCCGCCGAGCAGGTGGGGGACGGGCCGTTCTGGGTGCTGTCGCTGCAGCTGCTGCTGCTGCTCTCGGCCTTTGCCTTCTTTGCCTTCTTCTGGACCCGCGGCGGCGTGACGCTCGGCATGCAGGCCTGGCGGCTGCGGGTGCAGACCCCTGACGGCCGCTCCATCACCCTGGCCCAGGCGGCGGTGCGCTTCGTGGTGGCCTGCCTCTCGATCGCCGCCTTCGGCCTCGGCTACCTGTGGATCCTGTTCGATGCCGAGCGGCGCAGCTGGTCCGATATCGCCTCTGGCACCCGGGTGGTGGCACTGCCCAAGCCGGCGAAGTAGGGGGCGAGCCGCGCGGGGTTGATCCGGATCAGACATTTGTCGATTCCCGCTTGCAGGGGGCTATGCGAATCATTTACATTTACCTCAGCAGTCGTCAGCGAGGTGATGTCGATGTACGTATGTCTCTGCAAGGGGGTCTCCGACCACCAGATCCGCCAGACCGTCGAGGACGGCGCCCGCAGCTGGCGCGACGTCCAGCGCGAGACGGGCTGCGGCACCCAGTGCGGCAAGTGCGCCTGCCAGGGCAAGGTCATCACCCGCGAGGCGGTGAAGGCCGAGCTGATGGTGGGTGCCGAGGACCTTGCCTACGCCGTCTGACGGAATCGAGATCATTCTCGCTTTCGTTATCATCCTCTTGATTTCATTGGTTTTTCGCCAGAATTCGCTAGACTGGCAAGCAGCGCCTGGCAATGTCGCCCCTGGCATGCCAAGCTGCAGTCACATTTCCCTGACGACAGCCACAAGGTGAATCCATGAAAGGCGACAGCAAGGTCATCGAGCATCTCAACAAGGCGCTGGGCAACGAGCTGGTGGCGATCAACCAGTACTTCCTGCATGCCAAGATGTACAAGGATTGGGGCCTGCAGAAGCTGGCCAAGTGGGAGTACGACGAGTCCATCGAGGAGATGCAGCACGCCGACAAGCTGATCGAGCGCATCCTCTTCCTCGAGGGTATCCCCAACCTGCAGGACCTCGGCAAGCTCAATATCGGCCAGAACGTCCGTGAGATGCTGGAGTGCGACCTCAAGATCGAGCACGAGGGGCGCGCCGACTACATCGAGGCGATCACCTACTGCGAGCAGGTCAAGGACTACGTCAGCCGCGACCTCTTCCGTGACATCCTCGCCGACGAGGAAGATCACATCGACCATATCGAGACCGAGCTCGGCCTGATCGACAAGGTCGGCATCGAGAACTACATGCTCAAGCAGATGCAGATGGCCGGCGAGGAGTAACTCGCCTTCCCTCCTTCTGTCTGCTTCCCCTCACCGGCGCCCTCGTGGCGCCGGTGGCGTTTTGGGGCAGCCCCCCTCCTGAGCGACGCGATGTTCTACGCTGGTGCATAGCCCCCGCCGCGGCGCGGGGCGGTGCGCCATCGCGGTGCTTATGCCGGCGGCGGGGATGCCCTGCCATGGCGCGCCTGCCTTGACCGACAGGTCAGGCCGCCAATCTGGCAGGCTTCCTGCAAAGCAAAGAAGAACAATGCCACCACCCTTCAGGTCGGTGGACCACAACACGATCCGCGCGAGGGCAACTTCATGAGTCGTCACCTCCTCTCCAGGGCCGGGCTGCCGCTCGGCATGATGGGCCTGCTGCTGGCCGGCGCCACCCTCTCCAGTGCCACCCTGGCCGACGAGACCCGCATCCGCTTCCAGCTCGACTGGCGCTTCGAGGGCCCCTCGGCCCCCTTCCTGATGGCCGTGGAGCGCGGCTACTTCGCCGAGGAGGGGCTCGACGTCCAGGTCGACTCCGGCAGCGGTTCCGCCGGCGCCATCAACCGGGTCGCCTCCGGGGCCTACGAGATGGGCTTCGGCGATCTCAACGCCCTGGTGGAGTTCCTGGCCGAGAACCCCGACGGCCCCGGCATTCAGGGGGTCTACGTGGTCTATGACGGCTCCCCGGCGGCGGTCTTCGCCCGCAAGGATCGCGGCATCGAGTCCCCCGCCGACCTGGTCGGCAAGTCGCTGGCCGCGCCCGCCTTCGACACCGGCTACCGCGCCTGGGGAATCTTCGCCGCCGCCAATGACCTCGACGCCGACGGCGTCGAGTGGCAGAACGTCGACCCGACCCTGCGCGAGACCCTGCTGGTGCGCGGCGACGTGGACGCCATCACCGGCTTCTACTTCACCAGCCTGCTCAACCTTGAAGGGCGCGGCATGGGCGAGGAGGAGCTGACCATCCTGCCCTTCCCGGAGTATGGGGTGCCGCTCTACGGCAACGCCATCATTGCAAGCGAGGCCTTCGCCGAGGCCAACCCTGAGGCGGTGGAGGGCTTCCTGCGCGCCTTCAACCGGGCCCTGGCCGAGACCCTGGCCGACCCCGAGGGGGCCATCGACTACGTGCTGGCCCGGGACGGTCTGATCGACGTGGAGCTGGAGACGCGCCGCCTCAAGCTCGCCATCGAGAGCGTGATCGACACCCCGGATGCCCGCGCCCACGGGGCCGGCGCGGTGGACGAGGCGCGTCTGGCCAACGCTATCCAGTTGGTGGCCGACGCCTACGACCTGCCCGAGGTGCCGGCGACGGAGCGGGTCTTCACCTCCCGCTACCTCCCCGCGGAGGAGGCGCGGATGATCTTCCCGGCGCAGGGAGACTGAGCATGACGGCACCCGCCACCCTGACCCCGGAGGGCGCTACGCGCGCCGGGGCGGCCCCCTTCGTGGCCTTCGACCAGGTCAGCCTGGCCTATGACGAGACGGGTAACGCCATCGAGGAGGTATCGCTGACCATCGAGGAGGGGGAGTTCGTCGCCTTCGTGGGCCCCTCGGGCTGCGGCAAGTCCACCTTCATGAAGCTCTGCACCGGCCTGCACGCCCCCACCGCGGGGAGCGTGCGGGTCGATGGCCAGCCGGTGGGCGGGCCGCTGAAGATCTGCGGCATGGCCTTCCAGAGCGCCAACCTGCTGCCCTGGCGCACCACCCTGGACAACGTGCTGCTGCCCCTGGAGATCGTGAAGCCCTACCGCGCCCAGTTCCGCAAGCGCCGGGCCGAGTTCGAGGGCTGGGCCCGGGAGCTTTTGCGCACCGTGGGGCTCGAGGGTTACGAGGAGCAGTACCCCTGGCAGCTCTCCGGCGGGATGCAGCAGCGCGCCTCCATCTGCCGCGCCCTGATCCATCGACCGCGGCTGCTGATGCTCGACGAGCCCTTCGGGGCCCTGGACGCTTTCACCCGGGAGGAGCTCTGGTGCGTGCTGCGCGACCTCTGGGAGGCGCAGCGCTTCACGGTGGTGCTGGTCACCCACGACCTGCGCGAGGCGGCCTTCCTGGCCGACACCGTCTACGTCATGAGCCGCCGTCCCGGGCGCATCCTGGAGCGGCGCCAGATCGACTTCCCGCGCCCGCGGTCGCTGGAAATGACCTTCGAACCCGCCTTCACCGGCCTGGTGCAGGAACTGCGCGCGCGGATCGGCACGATCCGCGGCAGCTGAGGAGTCCCCATGTCCAAGCACAATCGGCTGCTCGAACGCCTGGCCCCCTGGATCGCCGTGCTGGCGCTGATCCTGATCTGGGAAGCCACGGTCAGGCTCTTCAACGTGCCGCCCTTCATCTTCCCCAGCGCCTCGGCCACCGCTCAGGCCCTGGTCACCTTCGCCGGCCCCATCGGGGTGCACTCCTGGCAGACCTTCTGGACTACCATGGCGGGCTTCGGCCTGGGGGTGGCGGTGGGCCTGCTGCTGGGCTTTATCATCGGCTCCTCGCGCTTCCTCTACCACGCCTGCTACCCACTGCTGGTGGGCTTCAACGCCATTCCCAAGGTGGCCTTCGTGCCGATCCTGGTGGTGTGGTTCGGCATCGGCTCGGTGCCGGCGATCCTCACCGCCTTCCTGATCTGCTTCTTCCCCATCGTGGTCAATGTGGCCACCGGGCTCGCCACCCTGGAGCCGGAGATGGAGGACGTGCTGCGGGTGCTGGGGGCGCGGCGCCTGGACGTGCTGCTCAAGGTGGGGCTGCCGCGCTCGCTGCCCTACTTCTTCGCCTCGCTGAAGATCGCCATCACGCTCGCCTTCGTGGGCACCGTGGTGTCGGAGACGGTGGCCTCCAACCAGGGCATCGGCTACCTGATGATGAGCGCCGGCTCCCAGATGCGCATGTCGCTGGTGTTCGCCGGACTGATCGTGATCAGCGCCATGGCCATGGTGATGTACGAGCTCTTCGCGCTGCTCGAGAAGCGCATGACGGCCTGGGCCCACCGCGGGCAGCGCTAAGCGGCCTTCCCTTGGCCGATAGCGTGCCTCAGAACGCCTTTTCGAGTTCGAAGCGAGGGACCGGCTCGCCCTGGACCTCGACCAGTTCGGTGAACATCGCAAGGGGCCTTACCCAGAGGCCGTATTCGCCGTAGAGGGCACGGTAGACCACCAGGGGCTCCTCGGTCTCGCTGTGGTGGGCCACGCCCAGCACCTCGTAGCGGTTGCCCTTGTAGTGCGCGTAGATGCCGGGGACGGGAAGGGAGTGGGTCATGGCGGGCTCCGAAGGCAGGTGTCGGGGGTTGGGGTGTCAGGGCGCGGGGCCCCGCTCAGGGCGTCGTCTCGGCCGCGGCCTTCTTGGCCAGCCGTGCCAGCACCCGGGAGGCGGCCACGAAGCCGAAGCTGCCGGTGACAAAGGTGGCGGCGCCGAAGCCCGAGGCGCAGTCGAGCCGCGTCGACTCGCCGCTGGCGGGCTTGGCGAAGCAGACCTCGCCGTCGCTGCCCGGGTAGACCAGCTGTTCGTCAGAGTAGACGCACTCCACCGAGAAGCGCCGCTTGGGGTTGCGTGAGAAGCCGAAGTCGCGCCGCAGCCGCGCGCGCACCTTGGCGAGCAGCGGGTCGTGCTCGGTGCGGGCAAGATCCGCCACCCGGATGCGGGTGGGGTCGGTCTGGCCCCCGGCGGCCCCGGTCACGGTGATCGGCAGCTTGCGCCGCTTGCACCAGCTGATCAGCGCCGCCTTGGCCACCACGCTGTCGATGGCGTCCACCAGGTGGTCGGCGTCCTCGGGGATCCGCTCGGCCAGGTTGGTAGGGGTCGCGAAGGCGATATCTTCCACCACCTCGATGCCCGGCTGGATGGCCCGACAGCGCTCGGCCAGCACCTCCACCTTGGGGCGGCCGATGGTGCCGTCCAGGGCGTGGAGCTGGCGGTTGACGTTGGAGACGCAGACGTCGTCCAGGTCGATCAGGGTCAGCTTGCCGATGCCCGAGCGCGCCAGCGCCTCCACCGTCCAGCTGCCCACGCCGCCGACGCCCACCACCACCACATGCGCGGTGCGGAAGCGCTCGACGGCGCGGGTGCCGTAGAGCCGGCGGATGCCGCCGAAGCGCAGGGCGTGGTCGTCGGTATCGACGCTCTCCTGGGGAACGACGGCGGGGGAGGAGAAGGGCAGGTCGGTCATGGCAGGTGTCGGTCAGTCGATGGCGGCGGGTTGGAGGGGCGTGCGGGTAGCGTCCACGGCGTCCACCGACAGGTGGCCGGCCCAGCCGAAGCGCCGGAAGAGCGCGCTCATGGTGGCATCCAGGGCGCAGGTCAGGCGCAGCGGCTGCCCGGTGACCGGGTGCACGAAGGAAAGCTCGGTGGCGGCCAGCAGCAGGCGCGGGGCGTCGAGGTGCTCGGCGAAGAAGCGGTTGTGGTTGCCCTTGCCGTGCTTGGCGTCGCCGATGATCGGATAGCCCCGCTGCGACAGGTGGCGGCGGATCTGGTGACGGCGCCCGGTCAGCGGGCGCGCCTCCATCAGCGAATAGCGGCTGCTCGGGTAGCGGTCCACCTGCACCGGCAGCTCCACGCTGTCCAGGCGGCGGATATCGGTCACCGCCTCCAGGGCGGGCATCTCGGCCTTGGGACGGCTGCCGTCCTCCTCGCGCAGCGGGTATTCGAGCCGCTCGGCCTCGGGGCCGATGCCACGCACTACCGCCAGGTAGCGCTTGGCCACCCGGCGCTCGGTGAAGGCCTCGGTGAGCCGGGTGGCGACGCCTGGAGAGAGCGCCAGCACCATCACCCCGGAGGTGGGGCGGTCGAGCCGATGTACCGGGTAGACCCGCTGGCCGAGCTGGTCGCGCAGCCGCTGCAGCAGGAACTCGCGCTCGCCGCGAGCCAGGGCGGTGCGGTGCACCAGCAGCCCCGAGGGCTTGTGCACGGCCACCAGGTGCTCGTCGCGATGGAGTATCCGCAAGGGGTCGCTCATGCCGGTCAGGTCGCCGCCAGGGTCGTGGAGAAAGGGGCGGCCATTGTCGCCGCCCGGGGCGGCGATGTCACCCATGGGGTCTGGGCTCAGCGGGTCGGCGAGGGGAGGGCGGCCAGGCGGCGGATCTCCACCTGGGCGAACCACTCGAGGTCGTCGGCGGCGCGCGCCAGCCGCCGGGCCGTCGCGGCACTCTCCAGCGGCGAGTGCTCGTCGAGGCAGGCCACCACGGTCACCGCTCCCTCCAGGTAGTGCAGCTCCAGGTCGAGGATCCAGGGCCACTCGGGAAGCCCGGCCCAGCGCTCGGTCAGCGCCGCCTCCACTGCAGGGCGCAGCGGCAGGCCCGGCAGGCGGCTGGGGTCGCCCTCGCCGGCGTCGTCCTCGGGGTCGATGTGGAAGGTCAGGTCGGTGAGCGCCGGAAACGCCTGGCGCAGGCGTCGGCTCACCTCGTTGCCGATCTCGTGGCCCTCGGAGACGCTGATGCGCGGCGGGACCACCACGTGGAGGTCGAGCATGGTGTGCCCGGCCGACTGGCGGGTGCGCAGGTCGTGGACCCCCGCCACCCCGGGCACCGAGAGCGCCACCTCGCGCATCGCCTCCTGCTGGGGAACCGGCAGGGCGGTGTCCACCAGTTCGCGGCCCGACTCCCACAGCAGGTCCCAGCCCACCTTGCCCACCAGCAGGCCGACGATCACGGCGGCGATGGTGTCGAGCCAGCCGTGGCCCAGTTGGGTGCCCACCAGGCCCACCAGCACCACGCCGGTGGAGAGCACGTCGGAGCGCGAGTGCCAGGCGTTGGCCTCCAGCAGCTTCGAGCGCAGCCGGCGCGCCACCCGCATGGTGAGGCGGAAGAGCGCCTCCTTGGCCAGCAGCGCCAGCAGCGCGATGAGCATCGCCCAGAGGCCCGGCGGCGGGATCTCGGCGCCGGCCACCAGCCGCTCGATGCTCGACCAGGCGATGGCGCCGGCCACGAAGATCAGTACGCTGCCCAGGAAGAGGGTGGCCAGGGTCTCGATGCGCCCATGGCCGTAGGGGTGGTCATGGTCCGGGTCCTGGCTGCCATAGTGGGTGGCCGCCAGCACGAAGCCGTCGGTGACCAGGTCGGAGAAGGAGTGGATGCCATCGGCCACCAGGGCCGCAGAGCCGACGATGATGCCGGTGATCAGCTTGACCAGGCCGACGATGGCATCGACCCAGATGGCCAGCAGGGTGACGCGGCGGGCTTCCTGAGCCTTATGAAGGGCAGGGCTGTGTTCGGTGCTCGACATGGTGCCAGGCCTCGGGCGGCGTGGTCGATGGGCTAGGGCAGCGGCCCCGGCGGAGCCGCTGCAATGCAAAATAGTACCGAAAGGGTCCACTTTCACGCAACGCTGTCGGGTTGATGTCGCCTCCCCCCTGGGGCACTGTCTTGGCAGGTACCTTCCCGAACAGGAGATCGCATGGCTTCCACCGTACTGATCACCGGCGCCAACCGCGGCGTAGGCCTCGCCCTGGCCCGCCACTACCACGCTGCGGGCTGGGAGGTGATCGGCGTCTGCCGCGGCAGCGGCGATGACACCGCCGAGCTCAAGCAGGTGGCCGCCCGGGTCATCGAGGGTATCGACGTGACCCGCGCCGAGGACGTCGCCCGGCTCGCCGTGGAACTGGAGGGTCGGCGCCTCGACCTGCTGATCAACAACGCCGGCCTGCTCAAGGACGAGCGTCTGGGCGAGCTCGACTTCGACGCCATCCGCGCCCAGATGGAGGTCAACGCCTATGCGCCCCTGCGCGTCACCGAGGCGCTGCTCGGCTGCCTGGGGGAGGGCAGCAAGGTGGCCAACATCACCAGCCGCATGGGTTCCATCGCCGACAACGACTCCGGCGGTCGCTACGGCTACCGCGCTTCCAAGGCGGCACTCAACGCCTTCGGCAAGTCCCTGGCCATGGACCTCAAGCCCCGCGGCATCGCCGTCGCCCAGCTCCACCCGGGCTACGTGCAGACCCGCATGGTCAACTTCGGGGGCCTGATCACCCCCGAGGAGGCCGCCGCCGGCATCGCCGAGCGCATCGCGGCCCTGAGCCTCGCGACCACCGGCACCTTCTGGCACAGCAACGGCGAGCCGCTGCCCTGGTAGTCGATCAGCGTTGCACCGACCGGGCGCCTGGGCCGGGATGAGTCGGCCTGCGCTGCACCGTAGGCGGGCGTGATCCGATGCCGGCTGCCGCTGAGGCCTCGAGGCCATGGGTAGCTGGTGGGGCCAACTCTCTGGTTTATCTGGGAATAGTCTGAATTAGGCATGGTGAATGCAGTGTCTCTCCCGTCAACCACGGGAGAGACATTCATGGATGTGCACGATTCGGGTTCCTCGCTACCATTGACGCGGCGCCACTTCCTGCAGGCGCTAGGTGCAGTCGGAGGCGCTGGCATGATGATGTCGGGTCTTTCGGCATTCGGCATTGGTATCGCCTCTGCCCAGGATGTGCCGCCCACCTTGAGAGGAGAGGGCAATGGTAAAAGCGTGATCATTCTCGGCGCAGGGCTGGCCGGACTGGTCGCGGCCTATGAGCTGGGCAAGAAGGGGTATCGGTGTCAGGTTCTCGAGGCGAGAAGTCATGCTGGGGGACGGGTGCAGACTGCGCGTTCCGGGTTTGTGTTGCCGCAGCTGGGCCAGGAAGATGAGGTCTGTGACTTCGACGAGGGCGAATATTTCAACCATGGCCCTTGGCGCATCCCCTACCACCATCGCTCCACCCTGCACTACACCCGAGAGTTCGGGATTCCCCTGGAAATCTTCGTCAACCACAACGAGGCGGCGTTCGTCTATCGGGAGGCGGCCGGGCCGCTGAGCGGGAAGGCCGTGCGGCAGAAGGAGATCATTGCCGACATGCGCGGGCATGCGGCGGAAATCCTGGCCAAGCACGTCGACCAGGATGCCCTGGAACTGCCCCTGACCCAGGAGGAACGCGAGAAGTTTCTCGAGTTTCTCGTGGGGGAGGGGCAGTTGGAGCGCAGCAGCCTGGACTATCTTGGCACGGGGGGAAGGGGCTACCTTCGGGAGCCCGGCGCAGGGCTCAACCCCGGTGAGGCCTCCCTCCCTCATGGCCTGTCGGCACTCCTGCAGTCCGATCTTCATGGCATCGTAAGCTCCGTCAGTGGCTTCACCCAGCAGAAGACCATGTTCCAGCCCATTGGAGGGATGGACAGGATTCCCAAAGCCTTCGAGAAGGTGCTGGGGGAGGTCATCACCTATGGGGCCCAGGTCACCCGCCTGCAGCAGAACGAGGAGCGGGTTCTGGTCGACTACCGCAGCCGGACGACCGGTGAAAGCCACCAGGTGGAGGCCGACTACTGCCTCTGTACTATTCCGCTGTCGGTGCTGCGTGGCATCGAGAATGACTTTACGCCCGAGTTCAAGGGGGCCATGGAGGCTGTCAGCTACACACCGACCTGCAAGTTGGCACTGCAGATGAGAAGCCGCTTCTGGGAAGTCGAGGACCATGTCTTCGGCGGCCACTCCTTCACCCATAACAGCGAGACCGGCAACATTAGCTACCCCTCCACCGGATGGCAGGGGCAGAAGGGCATACTTCAGGGTGTCTACAACTTCGGCTCCAATGCCGCCCAGTTCAGCGCCCTCGATAAGGCACAGCGTATCGAGAAGGCCCTGAGCGTGGGTGAGAGGATCCATGCCGGCTATCGCCGGGACTTCGAGACCGCCTTCAGCACGGCCTGGCATCTAGTGCCGGAAAACCTGGGCGGCTGGGCCAGCTGGTCCAGCGAGGCGCGGGAGGAAAGCTATCCGCTCCTCAATCAGCCCCAGGGGCGCGTGCTGCTGGCCGGCGAGCATCTCAGCTACATGACGGGCTGGATGGCGGGCGCCATCGAATCTTCCTGGCTGCAGATCGAGAAGCTCCACGAGTTGGCGATGGAGGCCGCATGATTCGTGAATCTCTTGGCATCTGCCCGCGGGCAGCACTGAGAGCGGTGCTGCTCACCGCCGGACTCATGGCGGCCGGTACTGCCGCCACCGCCCTGGCCGATATCTCCGGGGAAGCCGGCTATCAGCAGAACTGTTCGGCTTGCCACATGGCCAACGGCCAGGGAATTCCCGGTGCTTTTCCCGCCTTGGCTGGTAACGGCCTTGTGGCAGGAGATGCCGCTGAGGTACTGCGAATCGTGGTCTATGGTCGGGCCGGCATGCCGGCCTTTGGCGACGAGCTATCTCCAGATGCCCTGGCTGCCATCGTTACCTACATACGCGAGCACTTCAACGCGACACCCACCCGGCTGACGGCCGATGACATTGCCGCCGTCAAGGTGGCATCTACCGCCAGAATGGCACGAGAGGACTGACATGAAAATTCGTTACCTTGCGGGCGCTGCCCTGATGATGACTGCGCTGAGTAGCATGGCTCACGACAGCAATATCGAGCGTCACCCAATTCCCGATTCTGACTTTCCCATCCTGCAGGCGGTTACCCTGGAAAATGTCGAGTTGACCTACTTCAGTGGGACTGTGCCGCGGGCCGGTGAGGATGGCGAGTTCGGCGATACCGAGGCCCAGACCGTTTCCGTGCTGGAGCGTATCAAGGCCACCGTGGAGAGCCGGGGACTTGACCTCGGTGACGTGGTCAAGATGACAGTCTTCCTGGTGCCGACCGAGGAGACGGGCCGCATCGATTTTTCGGGGTTCATGGATGGCTACACCCAGTATTTCGGCACGGATGAGCAGCCTAACTTGCCGACTCGCTCCGTGGTGGGGGTGGCCGACTTGGCCAACCCCGAATGGCTGGTCGAAATCGAAGTGGTAGCCGCCCGCGCTCGCTGAGGCCAGGGGCAGTGGGGCCTGGTAGGGAGCCGCCTTGCCCCGCTATTCCGGTACAGAAAGGCTCTGCCTCCGGTAGAGCATGACGAGTTCTGCCGCCTTAGCATCCTCGTGCCAGCCCGCCGCATGGACGCGGCCCCGCTCGGCCAGTCGGCGGCGCAGGGTGTCGTCGGCCAGCACCCGATTCACCTTGGCGGCGAAGTCGGGGTGGCTCTCCTCGGCGATCAGGCAGCCTTCGCCCTCGACGAGCACCTCCCGGGTGCCCATCACCGCGGTCGAGACCACCGGCGTGCCCAGGGCCATGGCCTCCAGCAGCACCAGCCCCTGGGTCTCGGTGCGCGAGGCGAAGACAAACAGGTCCGCGGCGCGGTAAGCCGCCTGCAGGGGGCCGTCGCGGCCCAGGTAGCCGAGGAAGATCACGGCATCGGCCAGTCCGGCCTCCCGGGCCTGGCGGGCCAGGGCCTCCCGTGCCGGGCCTTCGCCGGTAATGACCAGGCGAGCCTCCGGGTGCCTTGCCAGCACCCGGGGCAGCATCTCGATCAGAAAGCCGATGTTCTTCTCGAAGGCCGTACGACCCACGTAGAGCAGCAGGCGAGCGTTGGCGGGCAGGTCGTAGCGGCTGCGAAAGTCGCATGCCTCCGCCGGTTGAGCGAAGGACTCCAGGGCCAGGCCGGTGGGAATGACCGTCATCGGCGCGGTGACGCCGTAGCGGAGAAGCGCCTCGCGCATGGCGTGGGACGGTGTCACCAGGGCATCGAGCTGATGGCACTGGTGAACCGCCAGGCGCCGGGCGAGAAAGCGCAGCCAGCGCTGCGGCAGCCAGCGCACGTAGTGGTGCAGGTACTCCTCGAAGAGGGTGTGGTAGGTAGCCACCACCGGAATGCCCAGGCGCCGCCCCAGCCGAATGCCTGCCACATGAGCCACGAAGGGCGTCTGCACGTGAATGAGGTCGAACCCCGCCTCTTCCAGCTCCGGCCCCAGGGCGAGCAGCTCCCCGAGGCGCATCATGCGATCCTCGGGATCTCCCGGCACGCCGCGGGACGCGATCCGCAGCACGCCCGGCTCCTCCAACTGGCCGACCGGATAGTCCGGACAGAGCACCACCACCGCATGGCCCAGGCGCTCCAGGGCATCCCGAAAGCTGGCGACGGAGGTGGAGACACCGTTGACCCGAGGGAAGTAGACGTCCGAGATCATCAGTATCTTCAGGGTGGCGTCGCCCCCTCGGTGGCAGGCCAGGTGGCGCGACGTGGGCGCCGCGGCACGCTCGGCACGGAGCTGACGGGCCATGGCGTTGCCGCGAGCCAGCAACATCAGCTGATCGATCTCCGCTTCGCTGAGCGGCTTGCGCGCTTTTCGAGGCATGCGGTGGGACTCTCCTGAGCATTTCACCCATGCTGGCGTGCCATTGTGACGATCCCATGATGCCTTCCTCGCGTTGAAGCATCGGCGGGAAGAGAGGCACGCTATGCTGAAGGCGAACGAGCCGTTGTGGCTCCACGGACCCAAGGAGAGTGCCCATGCTGGATCTGATCCCTCACTCGGCCGAGCACGTCGTGGCGATAAAGGTGGGGGGCGTGGTGACAGGCCCCGAGCTGCAGCGCGCCATCGATGCCATCGAGGTCGCCAAACGCGACCATCCGGTGATCAGCCTGGTGGTCGAGATCGACAACCTGCGCTTCCTGACCCTGACCGCCCTGCTCAAGGACGTCGGCTACGGCCTGACCCAGCTCGGCGACCTCGAGCGCTACCACCGCGCTGCCGTGGTCACCGACCAGGCGTGGATCGAGCATATTGCCCATCTCGAGGAGCGTCTCTTCAAGGCGGTGGAGATCCGCACCTTTCCCCTGCGCGACCACGCCGCCGCCATGGCCTGGGCCGCCGAGCTGCCCACCGGCGCCCACGAGAACCCCGAAGAGGATGGCTACCACGGGGCCTGACCCCTCTGCTGCCGACTAGTCCAGGCGCTGGCGGTTGCTGGGGCTTTATGAATGGCTAAGCCAACGCCAGTGACCTAGGGTGCGTTAACAATTGCTGATGGAGATCGGGCTGATTTAGAATATCAGCATTTTTCGGTGATCTATGCCTCGGCTAATGCTACGTGATGA
>NZ_QGTM01000018.1 GCF_003182195.1 Halomonas sp. A11-A | reverse complement strand
ACCACCTGAACCCATGCCGAACTCAGCAGTGAAACCGCTCAGCGCCGATGGTAGTGTGGGGTCTCCCCATGTGAGAGTAGGTCATCGTCAGGCACCTTTTCAGAAACCCCAGCCAATGGCTGGGGTTTCGTCGTTCTGGGGATCTCCCCCCTGGATCCCGCCTATCGGGAACAGGCGGAAACCGCGTCAGCGGGCCCGAAGGGCGTAAGCGGTCCACAAACCCCATCTTCTGCCGCTGAGTAGCGCCCGTCAGACTGGTGTCACCCGATTCCAAGGAGGACACCATGACCGACCTGACCTCGACACAGGCTTTCTGGCTGGGCCATCTATTCCATGCCTCCTCTCGGCAGATGGCGTTGAGCGTGTACGCCGAGGAGCAAGGGCTGGATCTGGCGTCACTGCTGGCGTGGGAGAAGCGTCTGATGGTGCAGGGTGTGCCCGTGCCACCTCGCCATCGGCCGCTGCGCTTCGTCGCTGTGGAGGTGGCCCGATGATCCGGCCGGATACCCGGCTGCGGGTCTACCTGTGCCGCGAGCCAGTCGACATGCGCAAGCAGATCGATGGACTGGCCCTGCTGGTTCAGGAGGCCATGGAGCTCAACCCCTTCGAGGAGGCGGTGTTCGTCTTCGGCAACCGCCAGCGCGACAAGGTGAAGCTGCTGTTCTGGGAACGTAACGGCTTCGTGGTCTGGTACAAGCGCCTGGAGCGGGAGCGTTTCAAGTGGCCGGACCGCCTGGAGGGCGACACCGTCACGCTCTCGGGCCAGGAGCTGAACTGGCTTCTGGATGGCTATGACCTCAGTGCCATGCGCCCCCATAAGGCCTTGGATTTTCAGTCGGTTGGCTGATTTTCTGCTGCTTTCAGCGGCGCCGCTTGGTAAAATGGTGGCATGATCTCACCGGCCTCGACACCTTCCGTCAGCATCTCCCAACTGCAGCGCCAAGTGCGCGCTCAGCAGGAGGAGATTGCGCGTCTTCATCGTCTGATGGAGAAGAAGGAGGCTCAGTGGGAAGCCGCCAAGCAGTCCCTTTTTGAGCAACTCAAGCTGGCCATTGAAGGCCGGTTCGGTCCCTCTACCGAGAAGTACCGCGTCGAACAGGGTGATCTGCTCATCAACGAGGCCGAGGTGGCGGTCGATGAGGAAGAGGCCGTCGAGACTGCCGATGAGTGGAACGCTGAAGAAGTCGCTGCTGAATCTCGCCAGCCGGCCAAGCGCCGCACTCGCGGCGGCCGCGTGGCGTTACCCCCCGAACTGCCCCGCGTCGAAGTGATCCATGAGCTCCCCGAGGATGCCCGTCATTGCCACCACGACGGCACCGAGCTCAAGGAGATCGGCAAAGAGATCAGTGAGGAGCTGCACGTCGTGCCGGCGCGGATCGAGGTGATCCGCCATGTGCGCATCAAGTACGGCTGCCCAGACTGCGAAGAGGGCGTGCAGATCGCCCCGGCACCGGCCAAGCTGCTGCCCAAGAGCAATGCCAGCCCGACCCTGCTCGCCTACGTGGCCACCGCCAAGTACCAGGATGCCTTGCCGCTCTATCGGCAGAGCCAGATCTTTGCCCGGCACGGCATCGAGATCCCGCGCAACACCCTGGCCCGCTGGATGGTGCAAGCCGGCGATCGGCTGATGCCGTTGGTCGAGGCCCTGCGACAGCACCTACTGCAGGCCCCGCTGATTCACATGGACGAGACCACGCTGCAGGTCAACGCCGAGGCCGACCGGCCGGCGAGCTCAACGTCCTATATGTGGCTGCAACGCGGGGGGCCACCGGGCCAACAGGTGGTGCTGTTCGACTATGACGCCAGCCGAGCCGGTCGGGTGCCCGTGCGCCTGCTGGGCAACTATGCCGGTCGGCTGGTCACCGATGGCTACGAAGGCTACGGCGAGGTGGTGCGAAAGAACGGCATCACCCATGCCGGCTGCTGGGCGCATGCGCGCCGCAAGTTCGTCGAGGCCCAGAAGGTCCAGCCCAAGGGCAAGACCGGCAAGGCCGACTGGGCGCTCAACCAGATCCGCAAACTCTACGCCGTGGAAAAGCAGGCCAAGGTGCTGGAGCCCGAGGCGCGTCAGGCATTGCGTGATCAGAAGAGCCGCCCACTGATCACCCAGCTGCGCACCTGGCTCGACAAGTCGCTGACGCAGGTGCTGCCGAAGAGCGCGCTGGGCCGAGCGCTGTACTACCTGGAGGGCCAGTGGCAGCGCCTGACCCGCTTCCTCGATGACGGGTTGATCCCGCTGGACAACAACCCGGCCGAGAACGCCATTCGCCCCTTCGTCGTCGGCCGCAAGAACTGGCTGTTCAGCCACACACCGAGCGGTGCCCAGGCCAGCGCGGCCATCTACAGCCTGATCGAGACGGCCAAGGCCAACGGCCTCTCACCCTACGCGTACCTGCAGTTCGTATTCGAGACCCTGCCAACTCTCGGCGAGGATGACGACCTCGACCCACTGCTCCCTTGGCGCTGGAAAGACACTCTACCGGTCTAACTCAGGCTGCAACAGGTGGGGTTGGTGGAGCGCTTACCGAAGGGCGAGACTCAGGGGGAGGCGAGTATCGGGAGGCCGAGCCCGGCCCCCGGAGCGCCGGCCGGAGCATCGTCAGGCACTGATAGAGAAAAGCCCCGATCATCGTAAGATGGTCGGGGCTTTTCGCGTTTGGACAGAGGCGATTAACCGCAGAGGGTCTCGAGGGTCTCCACCAGACTCTCCATCTCATCTTCGGTGCCGATGGTGATGCGCAGGTAGTCACGCAGCGCCTCGGTGTTGAAGTGGCGAACCAGGATGCCACGTTCGCGCAGGCCGGCGAACAGCTGGGCGGCATCATGCGCCGGGTGGGTCACCAGCACGAAGTTGGCCTGGGAGGGCAAGACCGTGAAACCGAGCCTCTCCATGCGGGTTCGGGTGCGCTCCCGGGTGGTGATCACCTTCTCTCGGCACGCCTCGAAGTGCTCGTGGTCCTCCAGGGCGGCGATGGCCACGGCGCTGGCCAGGCTGTCGATGGGGTAGGAGTTGAAGGAGTCCTTGACCCGGGTGAGTCCCTCGATCAGCTCCCGGGAGCCCACCGCATAGCCCAGGCGCAGGCCCGCCAGGCTGCGCGACTTGGAAAAGGTGCCGGTGACCAGCAGGTTCGGGTGCTCTGCGACCAGGGGGATGGCGCTCTCGCCCCCGAAATCCACGTAGGCCTCGTCCACCAGCACCACGCTGTCGGTGACTCGCCCGATCAGTTCGGCGATCGCTTCACGGCCGTGGCCATGACCGGTGGGGGCGTTGGGGTTGGCGAAGATGGCCCCGCCGCTGTCGCTGGAGAAGGCGGCGAGGTCCACCTCGTGGTCGGCGGTCAGCGGCAGGGCGCGTCGCTCCACGCCATACAGCCGGCAGTAGACCGGATAGAAGCTGTAGGTGGTCTCCGGCATCTCCAGCGGCTGCGGCTGGCAGAAGAAGGCCTGGAAGGCCAGCGCCAGCACCTCGTCGGAGCCGTTGCCCACGAAGACCTGATCGACCTCGACGCCGAACTCCCGGGCCAGCGCCTCGCGCAGGGCGCGGGACTCAGGGTCCGGATAAAGGCGCAGGTGGTCGGTAGGGTAGTCGCGAAGCACGGCGCCTACGCCTGGGGCCGGCGGATAGGGGTTCTCGTTGGTATTCAGCTTGATCAGGCGCTCGCGTGGCTGCTCACCGGGGATATAGGGCGTCAGCTCGCGCACCCTGGGACTCCAGAACTTGCTCATGGTCACTCGCTTGTTGGCAAGAGTAGGGGGCTCGGCTCATGGTGACCTGCCCGGGGCAGCCGTGCAAGCCGCCGCCGTCTAGGGTCTCCCCATTTTCCGGCGTGTCATCGGCATAGTCCTCCCGAGGAGGTGAACAAGTCTGGTATTCGTGCCTCGGTGCCTGGCGCTCTTCTCCAGAGGGGTAGAAAACACTTCGGCCTTGAGCAAACAGCCGTTGCCAGCCCCGCTGCAGGCTATAGAACGGGAATATCAGCCGGTGGTGTCGCTTCTGACGTTGCGCGTGTCAATGGCCAGCACCATGTCATCGGTGATGTAGGGCGTGATCCGCTGGAGCTGCAGTTGCTCCGCGGCCCAGGCAAGCTCGCTGCGCCGGGATAATCAGGCGAGCTTTCCATTTGGCGCGGTATTTGGCATCTTGAAGCATCGGGGTTTTCCTTGTGGTTCATGGTGTTAGGGGTAACAACATGATACCGACGGGAAAGCCCCGACCTCGTTGATAGCACTGAAATTTTCAGCGCTATTCAGGCAGTGACAGTACCACCTGTGGAAAAGTGGGGAGATGCTAGCTTTCGTTTCATCAGGATGAGGGCGGGACATAGCCCTCGGCCTGGTCGGTCTCGCGGTTGTCCAGGAAGCGCTCCATCTGCTCCATCAGGTACTCCCGGGAGGCCGGGTCGAGCATGTTGAGGTGCTTCTCGTTGATCAGCCGGGTCTGCAGTGCCTGCCACTCCTCCCAGGCCTGCTTCGAGACGCTGGCCTGGATCTCCTGCCCCTTCTTGCCGGGCAGCGGCGGGAACGGCAGGGCCTCGAGCTCCTGCTGGTACTTGCGACAGAATACGGTCTGGCTCATGGACTCTCCTTGGAAGTGCTCTCTTTGGGGCTCGGCGGCGCCTCGAGGGTGAAGGGGGCCAGGTTTGCCAGCAGTCGCTTCACCGGGGCCGCCAGGCCCAGGGCGTCGGGTCGTGCGGGATCGTACCAGCGGCGGCTCTCGCCGATCGAGTCGAGGCGCGGGATCCGCGCCGGGCGCGGGGTAATCTCCAGCCGGAAGTGGCTGAAGACATGGACGAAGGGGTCCCAGGCGGGTGCGAGTTCGCTGCCCGGGGCATGGGCGTCCAGCCAGGCCTCGAGGGCCGGGGCATCATCGAACTGCGGCAGGCTCCAGAGCCCGCCCCACAGGCCGCTGGAGGGGCGTTGCTCCAGCAGCACGCGCCCCGCGCCGTCGCGCAGCAGCAGCATCTGGGTGGCACGGGTAGGCAGCGCCTTCCGGGGCTTCGATTCCGGGAAGCGGCGCTCCTCGCCCCGGGCATGGGCCAGGCACACGTCGGCGAAGGGGCAGCGCCCGCATTCCGGCGTGCCGCGCCGGCACAGGGTGGCCCCCAGGTCCATCATCGCCTGGGTGTAGTCAGCCAGCCGCTCGTGGGGGGTGTAGTGCTCCGCCAGGGCCCACAGCCGGCGCTCCACTGCCGGGCGTCCGGGCCAGCCCCGCTCGGCATGCAGCCGGGTGAGGCTGCGCTTGACGTTGCCGTCGAGGATCACCGCGCGCTCCCCGCGGCTCTGAGCGACGATGGCCCCGGCGGTGGAGCGGCCGATGCCGGGCAGCGCCGCGAGCGCCTCCACCGCCTCCGGCAGCTCGCCGCCGTGTTCGTCAACGATCATCTGCGCCGCCTTGTGCAGGTTGCGCCCGCGGGCGTAGTAGCCGAGCCCGGTCCACAGGTGCAGCACCTCGTCCTGCTCCGCTCCTGCCAGGGCGGCGACGTCGGGAAACCGCGCCATAAAACGCTCGAAGTAGGGGATCACCGTGGTCACCTGGGTCTGCTGCAGCATGATCTCGGAGACCCACACCCGGTAGGGGGTGCGGTCACGCTGCCAGGGCAGGTCGTGGCGGCCATGGGCGTCGAACCAGGCCAGCAGTCGCCGCTGGAACTCTGCGGCGGACAGGACGGGTGAGGGCATCTCACTCATCGCGACTCCACAAAAAAGCGCCGACACGGATGTCGGCGCAGGGACTGACGTTGCTCAATTCAAGAGACCGCGCAGGGCATCGCGAAGTTCCCGGCCGCTGCCCTCGCCGAGCCGCTCGTCGAGGCGCTCCAGGGTGCTCTCCAGGCGTCGCTCTGCCTCCTCACCGACCCGACGACCCAGTTCGTCGCGCAGCGCCTCGCCGATGGCGGACTGGAAGGCCTCGCGGTCGAAGCGGCACCACTCGGCGCTATCCCCCGAGAGACTGCCCTCGCAGCGTACCGGGAAGGGCAGGCGCTCGAGGCGGGGATTGACCCGGCAGGCGGCATCGGCGGTATCCACCACCCGGGCCGCGCTACGCAGCTCGAAGCGCCGGCTGGTCAGGTCGAGCCAGCCCTCGCCGCCCATGTCGATGCCCGGTAGGGTAATGGTGAGGTCGTCGCTCTCCATCACCCCCTCGCGGAACACCAGGGTCGCCTCGGCGCGGTCGAAGCGGGTATCGGGGGGCCAGTCGCGCTGGGGCTGCTCGCCCTCCAGGGTCGCCACTGCGGTGCACAGCTCGCGGGAGACGTTGACCTCGAGGATGGCGCCGTCGTCGAGCCGCGTGACCAGGCGCCCGCCGAGGCCACGGCGCATTTCGGGCCAGGCGTTGCCACGGGTCGTCAATTCGCCCTCGACGAAGGCGCGACCGCGCAGCGGCGCCTTCTCCTCACCCTCGCCCAGCGCCTCCAGCAGGGCATCGACGCGCACCCGTTCCAGGCGGGGGGCCAGCCGCCAGGCGGCGGGCTCGCGGGTGAGGTCCAGCTCTCCCTGGGCGGCGAGGCTGCCCTCGTAGAAGGTGGCCTCCAGCGTTTCCAGGCGGTGGCGCCCGTCGCTGCCCGCCAGCGCCAGGGTGACATCGGTGGCATCCAGCCCGGCCAGCCGCAGGTGGTTCAGGCGCAGCTTGGCATCCAGCGACAGGGGGTGCAGCCATGCCAGGGGCAACGGTTGCGGCTCGCCCTGGGCGAAGGCCCGTGCCACGCCGGGGAGCGCCAGGCCGGCGCTCGCCTCGGCCTCGCCCTGGCCGGGCGGCAGGTAGGCATCCAGGTCGAGGCTGTCCCCCTGCAGCTCGGCCTCCAGGCGCTCGCCGCCGAGGCCGGCGTCGAGGCGGCCGATGAAGGTGCTGCCGTCCAGCAGCAGGGTCAGGCCGGTCAGCGCCACCCGGTCCAGGTCCCCCTCCAGGGAGCTGGTCAGGGCCACATCGGTAAGGGCCTCGGGATCCGTGGTGGCAGGCAGGCGATCGAAGCGCTCGAGCCAGGGGCGCAGGGAGAACGCGGCGAGGCGCAGCTGGCCCTCGTAGGCCGGCGCCTCCAGCAGGTGGTCGACATTGAGATGGCCGCTCAGGCTGAGGCCGTGCTCGCCGCTCAGCACCAGGTCACGCAGCCGGGCGGTCTCCTCGAGGAGGTCCGCCTCCAGCGCGAACGCCAGGGAAAGCGGCAGCGGCGAATCGCCAAGCGACGGATGGCTGAGCGTGGCGTCCAGGCTGCCCTCCTCCAGATGCAGGCGGCGCTCGACGGCGTCGAGGCGCAGCTCGCTGCCTTTCAGGACCAGCTTCTGCTCGCCCTCCACCGCGGCCAGGCGGCTGGTGGTCGTCAGCGAGAGGTTCTCCAACCGGTAGCGTCGCTCCGCCAGCCCCAGGGTCACGCGGCCCTCGAGAGAGACGTCGCTGGTCAGCCTGGGAGTGTTCTCCTGGGCCTCCGGGTCCAGGTCGTCGTGGCCGACCAGGCGGAAACTGGTGCGGATCGGGAAGGCGCTGCGCGGGTTGACGTTGCTGCCGGTGATGCCGAGCGATTCCAGGCGCAGCTCATGCCCGGCGCCCAGGTCGCGATAGCTCACCTCGCCGTCACGCACCTGCACGTTGGCGATGTTGAGCGCCACGGCCAGGCCGCCCTGACCATCCGGCACCGGGCCGGCGGAGGCGCCTGCCGGCGCCAGCACCTCTTCGGCGGCCTCGCTGCGCTCGGCGAGGCGCTCCATCAGCGCCTCCCAGTTGCCGCGCCCCGCCTCGTCCCGCTCGAGGTTGAGGCGCATGCCATCCAGGGTCATGCCGTCGATGGCGATCTCGCCGCGCAGCAGGGGGGTGAAGGCCAGGCTCACCTCGGCCCGCCGGAAGGCTACGAAGGAGGTCTCCTCGCTCACCGTCTGTTCGGGCAGCCAGGCCTCGGCCTTCTCGACGCCGACGCCGAGTCGCGGATAAAAGGACCAGGTCAGGGGGCCCTCCAGGGCCAGCTCCAGGCCGCTCTGCTCGCGCACCACCTCAATCAGCCGCGGCTTGAGGTCCTCGGGGTCGAAGAAGGTGGTCACATAGACCACCGCGGCCACGGCCAGGACGGCGAGAATCCCGATCGCGGCCAGCAGGGTACTCAGAAGGCGACGCATCACTGGCTCCTCTCGGGCATCAGCAGCTCATGGAAGCTCTCGTGCTGTTCGAGCCGGAAGCCCAGCCGCACCAGCAGCACCTGATCGCCCAGCCGAAGCTGCCCCAGCTCGGCGCGCAGGGCCCTCTCCTCGGCCTGGGCCGCCTGGCCCACCAGGGTCAGCAGCCGGGTGCCGACGCCGCGCCGGCGGGTCGGCTTGCGGATGCAGAAGTGCGACAGCCACCAGGCCTCGCCATCGTCGCGCTGGGCCACCGCACCGATCAGGCGATCGTTGAAGCGGGCGCAGAGGAAGCGATGGCCATCGGCCAGGTGATCGTGGATGAAGGCGTCCACCGGCGCGGGCAGCCGCTCGGACGGCGCATCGGCGTAGATACGGGCGAGGTCGAGCTGCGCCTGGGCATCCGCTTCCCAGGCGGCGCGGTCGACGGGATGGAGTGTCACCGGCATTGATGGGTCTCCCTGGGCCGGGGCGGCGAGGGTCGCCGCCGCGCAGTGGGGTGCATTGTAGCGGATGGGGTCGCCGATTCTCTATAATGGCAGCTTTCCGGCCGCGGGCGAGGCCCGCCGTCCACTCGTTCTTTCGGGTCACTGCACGCCGGTGGCCCCATTCGACATGCGCCCAGGCGCTGGAGAGGCTTCGATGTCCGAGCGTATCGCCACGGTCAGCCGTGACACCCAGGAAACCCGGATCACCGTGACCGTCAACCTGGACGGCACCGGCAAGCTGGCCTGCGAGACCGGCGTGCCCTTCCTCGACCACATGCTCGACCAGGTGGCACGCCACGGCCAGATCGATCTCGAGATCAAGGCCGAAGGCGATCTTCACATCGACGACCACCACACCGTCGAGGACCTGGGCATCACCCTGGGCCAGGCCTTCGCCAAGGCCGTGGGCGACAAGCGTGGCATCCGCCGCTACGGCCACGCCTACGTGCCGCTGGACGAGGCGCTCTCGCGGGTGGTGGTGGACTTCTCCGGCCGCCCTGGGCTCTTCATGGACGTGGAGTTCACCCGTGCCACCATCGGCCGCCTGGATACCCAGCTCTTCTGGGAGTTCTTCCAGGGCTTCGTCAACCACGGCATGGTGACCCTGCACATCGACAACCTGAAGGGCTTCAATGCCCACCATCAGGCAGAGACCATCTTCAAGGCCTTCGGCCGCGCGCTGCGCATGGCGCTGGAGCCCGACGAGCGCATGGCCGGCCAGATGCCATCTACCAAGGGCTGCCTGTGAGGCCGCCGCACGACCACACGAGGAGCGCCCCATGACCATTGCCGTCATCGACTACGGAATGGGCAACCTGCATTCCGTCGCCAAGGCACTGGAGCACGTCACCCACGAGAATGTGGTGGTCACCCGCGACCCCCGCCGCATCCTGGGCGCCACCCGCCTGGTGCTGCCCGGCCAGGGCGCGATTCGCGACTGCATGGGCGAGCTGGAGAAGACCGAGCTGCGCGGCCTGGTGGAAGAGCTGCTGGCCAGCCAGGAGAAGCCGCTGCTGGGCATCTGCGTGGGCCAGCAGATGCTGCTGGACCACAGCGAGGAGAACGGCGGCATCGGCTGCCTGGGCTTTCTCGGCGGTGAGGTGAAACGCTTCCCCGGCGACATGCACGACGACCGCGGTCAGCGCCTCAAGGTCCCCCACATGGGCTGGAACCTGGTGCACCAGCAGCGCGAACACCCGCTGTGGGCCGGCATCGACCAGGACGAGCACTTCTACTTCGTGCACAGCTACTACGTGGAAGCCGCCGACGAGGCCACGGTCTTCGGCACCACCGACTACGGCCGCATCCAAGCCCACGTGGCCATCGGCCGCGACGCCACCTTCGCCGTGCAGTTCCACCCGGAGAAGAGCTCCCGGGCCGGCCTCAAGCTGCTCGAGAATTTTGTCACCTGGGCGCCCTGAGCCGCGCCCGGGTCGCCCGGGCCCCTGAGGTTCGCACAGACCCAGGCGCTGGCGCCGCACCGGGCGGCCGCGCCGCCCCACGACTTTCAACCGGGGCCCGCAGAGGCACCCAAGAGGAGCTGGACATGCTGGTGATTCCCGCCATCGATCTCAAGGACGGCCAGTGCGTGCGCCTGAAGCAGGGCCGCATGGACGACGCCACCACCTACGGCGACGACCCGGTGGCCATGGCCGAGCGCTGGGTGAAGGCCGGCGCCCGCCGTCTCCACCTGGTGGACCTCAACGGCGCCTTCGAGGGCAAGCCGGTCAACGGTGAAGCCGTGACCGCCATCGCCCGGCGCTGGCCCGAGCTTCCGATCCAGATCGGCGGCGGCATCCGCTCCGCCGAGACCATCGAGCACTACCTGGCCGCCGGCGTCAGCTACGTGATCATCGGCACCAAGGCGGTCAAGGAGCCGGACTTCGTCGGCGAGATGTGCCGCGCCTTCCCGGGCCACGTGATCGTCGGCCTGGACGCCCGCGACGGCTTCGTGGCCACCGACGGCTGGGCCGAGGTCTCCCAGGTGAAGGCGGTGGATCTCGCCAAGCGCTTCGCCGACGACGGCGTCTCCAGCATCGTCTACACCGATATCGCCCGGGACGGCATGATGAACGGCGTCAACGTGGAGGCTACCGCGGCGCTTGCCCGGGACGGCGGCCTGCCGGTGATCGCCTCCGGCGGGGTGACCAACCTCGACGACCTGCGCGCCCTGGTGGCCGCCGGCGAGCCGGGCATCCTCGGCGCCATTACCGGTCGCGCCATCTACGAAGGCAGCCTGGATGTCGCCGAAGGGCAGCGGCTGTGCGACCAGCTCACCGGCCAGGGGGGGAGCTGACCATGGGACTCGCCAAGCGCATCATCCCCTGCCTCGACGTCGACGCCGGCCGCGTGGTCAAGGGCGTCAACTTCATCGGTATCCGCGACGCCGGCGACCCGGTGGAGATCGCCCAGCGCTACAACCAGCAGGGCGCCGACGAGATCACCTGCCTCGACATCACGGCGAGCCACGAGGATCGCGGCACCACGGTGGAGATGGTCGAGCGCATCGCCGGCGAGGTGTTCATCCCCCTCACCGTGGGCGGCGGCATCCGCACCTGCGATGACATCCGCACCATGCTCAACGCCGGCGCCGATAAGGTCTCCATCAACACCGCCGCGGTGACCAACCCCGAGTTCGTGCGCGAGGCCGCCGAGCGCTTCGGCAGCCAGTGCATCGTGGTGGCCATCGACGCCAAGCGGGTCTCCGCCGAGGGCGAGGCGCCGCGCTGGGAGATCTTCACCCACGGCGGGCGCCGCCCCACCGGGCTTGACGCCGTTGAGTGGGCGAAGAAGATGGTGGAGTACGGTGCCGGCGAGCTGCTGCTCACCAGCATGGACCGCGACGGCACCAAGGTCGGCTTCGACCTGGGGGTGACCCGCGCCATCGCCGACGCGGTGAGCGTGCCGGTGATCGCCTCCGGCGGGGTCGGCAACCTCGACCACCTGGTGGAGGGCGTGCTGGAAGGCGGCGCCGATGCGGTGCTGGCCGCCAGCATCTTCCACTTCGGCGAGTACACCATCCCCGAGGCCAAGCGCTATATGGCCGAGCGCGGCATCGAGATGCGCCTCTGAGCGCCTCGGGAGACGACCGGATGCCGCTACGCAACGCCCTGGCCGCCCTGCTGCTCGGTCTCCTGCTGCCGGCCCTCCCCGCCCTGGCGGAGGAGCCGGCAGAGGGCTGGCGCGAGCGAATCGACTGGCCGCCGGTGATGGAGCTCGACAGCGTGCTGGTGCAGACCAGCCTCTATACCGACCACTTCAGCCCTGACCCGGAGCACACCAACAACCAGCGGCTGATCGGGGTGGAACTCCACAACCCCGAGCTCTGGTTCGCCGGCTTCGCGCGCTTCAAGAACTCCTTCAACCAGGACTCCCACTACCTCTACGTGGGCCGCGAGCTGCCGATGTGGGAGTCCGGCGATACTCGCATTCGCGCCAAGCTCTCCGCCGGGGCCTTGCACGGCTACCGCGGCGAGTATCGCGACAAGATCCCCTTCAACCGCTACGAGATCGCCCCGGCCATCCTGCCCACCCTGGGCGTCAGCTGGAAGCGTCTGGAGACGGACCTGATCCTCTTCGGCGCCGCCGGCCTGATGGTGACCGCCGGCTGGCGTTTCTAAGCAACGCTACTCGGCGGAAAGCCCCAGGTTGCTGACCCCCTCGTTGCGCCCCAGGCGGCGCAGCGCCTTCAGCTCGTCGCGCCCCAGCGGGCCCTCGACGGCCTCGAGCACCGCGTCCTGGAAGTCATTCTCGTCGGCCATCAGCGGGTGGTCGCGCACCAGGGCGGCCAGCCGCTCGCCGTCCTCCTCGCCCTCGGTCAGCTCGATAAAGGCCCTGACACCTCCCCGGGACGCGCGGCTCACCTCCAGCACCGCCTCGGGGGCCTCACCCTGCAGGGTATCCAGCAGCGCCGAGAGGGCCGCGACCGCCTCGGAGGCGCGGCGCGCGCCGAAGCTGTCGTCGTCCGGCGGGGGCGCCTGCTCGGCCAGCTTCTCCGCCTGCAGGGCGAAATCGATCTTCGCGCCCTTCACCGAGAGCCGCTCCCACACCAGGTCGAGGATGGCCCGCAGCGCCTGGGGGTTGCCGTGACCGACGCCCTGGGCGTCGAGCGCCTGGCAGTAGAACCCGTAGTTGGGCAGCAGGCGCTCGCACAGCGCCGCCATGAAGGCCTGCTGGGAGCGGGGTTCGAGCTCCTGCAGGCGCTGAAAGAAACCGCTCATGGACTCTCCTTAACATCTCAATGTCTCATGGCCAGAGGCGCTCGGCCGGGGCACGGCCCCGGCCATCCAGCACCACGCCCTCCGCGGCGAGCCGCTCGCGCTGCTCCGCCGCACCGGGATGGTCGGCCAGCTTGCGCGAGGCGGTGATCACCCGGTACCAGGGCAGGCCGTGATCCTCGGGCAGCTCGCGCAGGGCGCGGGCCACCAGCCGGGGCGTCGCCCCCTCGGTCATCGCGGCGATGCGCCCATAGGTGGTCACCCGCCCGGCCGGGATGGCCGCCAGCACCGTCAGTATCTGTTCACGCAACGCCGGCTTCATGTACCCTTGCGCCCCCTGTCAGGTCGTTACGCATCGATGGCGAGGTTCCCATGCACCTTCACCTGCTCCAGCACAGCCCCCACCAGGGGCCGGCGCGCCTGGCCGACTGGCTCTCCAGCATGGGCCACAGCCATACGGTGTTCCATCTGGACGCCGGCGAGACGCCGCCGCGCCTCGCCGACTGCGATGCCCTGGTGGTGCTCGACGGCCCCGTCGGCCCGCTGGACAAGGGCAGCCAGCCCTGGCTCAAGGGCGAGCGTCGGCTGATCGAGCGCGCCCTGGACAGCCACAAGCCGCTGCTCGGCATCGGCTACGGCGCGCGCCTGATCGCCGAGGCGCTGGGCGCCGTGGCGGCCCGCGGCACCTTTGCCGAGACCGGCTGGCACCGGGTCACCCTGGCGCCGGAGAGCCCGCTGGACCTGCCCGAGCAGTTCGACGCCTTCATGTGGCACCGCGAGGTGTTCGCGCTGCCAGAGGACGCCGTGGCGCTGGGCGGCAGCGAGGCGAGCCCGCTGCAGGGCTTCAGCTGGGACGCCGGCCGGGTGGTGGGCCTGCTCTGCCACCTGGAAGTGACGCCGGAGAGCGTGGCGGCGCTGCTCGAACGGAGCCCGCTCCCCGACGGCACCACCCGGAGCCCCCACGCCCAGCCCGCGGAGGCGATGCTCGCCGACCCCCAGCGCTTCGTGCGGCTGGCCCCGCTGCTCGACCGCCTGCTCAGCCAGTGGCTGCGCCCGCGGGCGGCCTGAGCGCCTGCAAATCGCCTAGGGAGCGGCCTGGGCGGCGCTCCACTCCCGGGCCGCGGCCAGGCAGCTCTCCCAGTCACCCACATGGAGGAAGCGCTGCTCGGGGTGCTTCTCCAGCTGGTAGCGGTACATGGGGTCGTAGTACTCGGTGAGCAGCGGGGCCAGCCAGGCCTCGTGGGCCTGGCGATTACCTCGCGCGTGCTCGCGGAAGGCCAGCTGCTGGAGCCGCTGCAGCCGATCGAGCCGGGCGCGCCCCAGCCGCTTGCGCAGCCTGGCCAGCGAACCCGACAGCTGCTTGCGCATCAGCGCCCAGCCCAGCCACTCGCCGCACTGCTGCCGGTAGACCTCCCAGAGGTCGTCGATGTAGTCCTTGTGGATCTGCGCCAGGCGCCAGTCCAGCGGCATCTCCACGCGCAGGCGTGGCGCCTGCTCCATGGCCCGCCAGAAGGTGAGCGGCAGGTTGGCGGTGCCGATATGACGCGACTCGTCCTCCACCACGACGGGGCCGGGCAGGGCCAGCAGGCGCCGGCCCATGGCGTGCTCGAAGTCGATCTGGCTGGGGGCCGGCAGCGGGTGGCGCCCGAAGGCCGAGCCCTTGTGACGGGCGCAGCCCTCCAGATCCAGGCCGTTGTCGAGGGCCTGGATCAGCGCGGTCTTGGCACAGCCGGTCAGCCCGCCCACCACCAGCAGCGGCCGCTCGGCGGCGGCATCGATGCGCGCACAGAGCGCCTGGCGCATCGCCTTCCAGCCGCCGCGGATGCGTGGGCGGGTGATGCCCGCCTCGCTGATCCACTGCTGGGCGATCTGCGAGCGAAGCCCACCGCGGAAGCAGTAGACGATGGCGTCGGGGTGAGCCTCCAGGGCCTGTATCCAGGCCCTGACGCGGGCCGCCTTGATGCCGCCGCTGACCAGCCGCTGGCCGAGCTCGATGGCCGCCTGCTGGCCACGCTGCTTGTACTCGATGCCGACCAGGCGGCGCTCCTCGTCATCCATCAGCGGGAGGTTGATGGCCCCGGGCAGCGCGCCCTGGGCGAACTCCACCGGGGCACGCACGTCGATCAGCACACGCCCCTCGCTCAGCAGAGCGAGATCCGGTTCGACCAGCGGCAGTTCGCTCACCCCTTTACCTCGATCAGCGCGGGGCCTTCGGCCCTGACCACCTCGCCGAAGGGGGTGAGCACGATGCCGTGCTCGCGGCCGATGCGCTCCACGTCGTCCTCCCAGGCGGGGTCCACCGAAAGCAGCAGGCCGCCGGAGGTCTGGGGGTCGCACAGCCACTGCCAGTGCGCCTCGTCCATCTCCGGCAGGCTCTCTCCCAGGGCCTGGCGGTTGCGCAGGGTGCCGCCGGGCACCGCGCCCTGGCGGCGGTAGGCCTCCGCCTCGGCGAGTCGCGGCAATCGGCGGAAGTCGACCCGCGCCGCCACGCCGCTGGCCGCGCACACCTCGGCCAAGTGGCCGGCCAGGCCGAAGCCGGTGACGTCGGTCATGGCGTTGACCCCCTTCACCTTCGCCAGGGCCACGCCGATGCGGTTGGACCTGAGCATGGTCTTCCGGGCCAGCCCCTGGTGGCCGGCCTCCAGCAGCCCCTTCTTCTCGGCGGTGGTGAGCATGCCCACCCCCAGCGGCTTGGTCAGGAACAGCAGGTCGCCGGGCTTCGCCCCCTTGTTGAGCTTGAGGTGCTCGAGCTCCACCAGGCCGTTGACCGCGAGGCCGAAGATCGGCTCCGGGGCATCGATGGAGTGGCCGCCGGCCAGGGCCAGGCCCAGCTCCCGGCATACGGCCTGGGCACCGGCGAGCACGTCGCCCGCCACCTCGGCGGGCAGCTTGTCCAGCGGCCAGCCGAGGATGCCCAGGGCCAGCACCGGGGTGCCCCCCATGGCGAAGACATCGCTGATGGCGTTGGTGGCAGCGATACGGCCGAAGTCGAAGGGGTCATCGACGATGGGCATGAAGAAATCGGTGGTGGCGATCATGCCGCGGCCATCGCCCAGGTCATAGACGGCGGCATCCTCGCGCCCCTGGTTGCCGACGATCAGCTGCGAATGGGTGGCGCCCGGACCGGCCTTGGCCAGGATGCCGTCGAGCACGTCGGGGGCGATCTTGCAGCCACAGCCGGCGCCGTGGCTGTACTGGGTCAGGCGGATGGCACTCATCGAAGTCTCCTCGGTGTCTGATGCAGGCATTCTACCTCAAGGCGGCAGGCCCCGAGGACGGTGGTGTAGCCCGGCTCGCCCCCTCATCGCCGGTAGGCCTAGCTCGGATGTTGCATCGGGTTGGTCAGCAGCACCTAGATGCCAGGTTGGGTGGCGATGATGCCACCCAGAGCTGGAAGTTGGCTATATATTGATCAATTTCCTGCGCTTAGGGTGCACTTTCCCCTACCCCCATCTGTTTTCTGTGCCGGGGACAGCACGCCGCGGCGCTACCCAGGCACCAGTTTGCCAGCCAGCCTCAGGTAGAGGTTCTCCATCTCGTCCCGGGCACAGTAGCGATTGTCATAGAGCCACTCGGCGCTGCAGCCGCGCCGGCCGCGGGTCAAGCCCATCTCACGATCGAGCTGACGCAGCAGGAGGATGCCGGCGTCGACAGTGACATCACCACCATCGAAGTGGGCGACGATCTGACGGCCTTTGCAGTGTGGAAAGGTGGCGGGGCATGCTGGGGCCCCGGGTACAGCGATGTCGAGCCGGTGGTGGCGGCATGCCATGGGGCCGCGGTAGTGGTACGCGGCGCCTGGTGCGGTAGACTGTGTGGCTTGTCGCCGAGATGCGGCACGCATAATGAGAAGGAGAAGACCCGCCATGCGCTTTGTTCCACGTTTCACCGATGGCCAGGAGTTTCCCCACGCGCTCGGCAAGATCGTCTGCGTCGGCCGCAACTACGCCGATCATGCCCGGGAGCTCGACAATCCGGTGCCCAGCGAGCCGCTGCTGTTCATCAAGCCGGCGACCTGTGCCGTGCCGCTGGAAGAGCCCATCGAGGCGCCCTTCTCCCGGGGCGAGGTGCACTACGAGACCGAGCTGGCGCTGCTGGTCGGCGAGGAGCTCTCCCACGCCACCGCCGATGAGGCCGAGCGCGCCATCGTCGGGATCGGCCTTGGGCTGGACCTGACCCTGCGCGACCTGCAGACCCGCCTCAAGGAGAAGGGGCATCCCTGGGAGGTCTCCAAGGCCTTCGATGGGGCCTGCCCGCTCTCCACCTTCCTGCCGCTCTCTCAGGTGCCCAACTGGAGTGCGCTGACCTTCACCCTCGAGATCGACGGTGAGCTGCGCCAGCGCGGGGAGGGGGCCGACATGCTATTCCCGGTCGCCACCCTGGTGGCGGAGATGAGCCGCCACTTCACCCTGCTGCCGGGCGATGTGGTGCTCACCGGCACCCCGGTGGGGGTGGGCCTGCTGCCCCGCGGTGCCGAGCTGCATTTCACCCTGACCGGCGGCCTGGAGTTCACCACCCGGGTGGTCGAGTGAGTTAGCCTCGCCCGATAGCGCAAGGCAGTCGTGCAATAAGGAAGACGCCCCGCGGCCTGGCCGCGGGGCGTCGTCGTCTGGCAGTGCAGAAGGGCGCGCTATTCGAGGTAGGTATAGCCCGCCAGGCCCTCGGAGAGGTCGTCGAGGAAGCGCTGCTGCTCGGCCTCCTCGAGGCCGCTGGCCGCGAGCTGGTCGGCCAGGTGGCGGCGCAGCACTTCGGCATCGAAGTTGACGTAGCTCAGCACGTCGGCGACCCGGTCGCCCTGCTGGATATGGCTCAGGGTCCAGCTGCCGTCCTCGGCCAGGGTCGCATCCACCGAGTCGGTGTCGCCGAACAGGTTGTGCAGGTCGCCGAGGATCTCCTGATAGGCGCCCACCAGGAAGAAGCCCAGCAGCTGCTCCTCGCCCTCCTGCCACTCGGGCAGCGGCAGGGTAGTTTCCACGCCCTGGCCATCCACGTAGCCGTCGATGCGACCGTCGGAGTCGCAGGTGATGTCCTGGATCACCCCGCGGCGCACCGGCTCCTGGTCGAGGCCGGTCAGCGGTAGCACCGGGAAGATCTGCTGGATGCCCCAGACGTCGGGCACCGACTGGAACAGCGAGAAGTTGACGAACAGCTTGTCGGCGAGCTTCTCGGCCAGCTCGTCGGCGATCTCGCGGTGGGCGCGGTTGCGGGTGTCGAGACGGGCGCGCAGCCGCGCGCAGGCGGCGAAGTAGACCGCCTCGCCCTCGGCGCGGGCGTTGATGTCGGTCATGCCGATCACGAAGCGCTCGTGCAGCTCGCCCATGGCCTGGACCAGGTCGTGCCAGGCTTCCACCAGGCCGCGTGGCTCGATGTGGGCGTGCAGCAGGTCATGCACTCGCCACAGCTCGTCGACCTGGGGGTCTCCCTCGACGCGGCGTTCGGGGGCCAGCTCGCTGACCCGCTCCTCGCCGATCACGTTGGTGATCAGCACCGCATGGTGGGCGGTCAGGGCGCGGCCGGATTCGCTGATCAGGTGCGGCTCGGGCAGCCCCTGCTCCTGACAGGCCTGGCGGAAGGCGTAGACCACGTTGCGGGCGTACTCGAGCATCGAGTAGTTGGCGGAGCAGAAGCTGCGCGAGCGGGTGCCCTCGTAGTCAACGCCGAGGCCCCCGCCCACGTCCACGGTATCCACCGGGGCGCCCAGCTCCACCAGACTCTGGTAGAAGCGGGCGCACTCGCGCAGCCCGCCCTGGATGTCGCGGATATTGGCGATCTGGGAGCCTAGGTGGAAGTGCACCAGCTGCAGGCTGGCCAGGGCGTCGGCCTCGCGCAGCTGCCCCACCACGGCCAGGATCTGGCTGGCGGTGAGGCCGAATTTGGATTTCTCGCCGCCGGTGTTCTGCCAGCGTCCGCGGCCCACGGTGGCCAGGCGCGCGCGCAGGCCGATGCGTGGCTTGACCCCGAGCTCGGCGGCCTCCTCGAGGATCAGCGGCAGCTCGGAGAGCTTCTCCACCACCAGGTAGACGCGGTGGCCGAGCTTCTCGCCCATCAGCGCCAGGCGAATGTACTCGCGGTCCTTGTAGCCGTTGCAGACGATCAGCGAGGGGCCGTCGCCGGAGAGCGCCAGCACGGCGAGCAGCTCGGGCTTGCTGCCGGCCTCGAGGCCCACCCGGTCGCGACCGCGCTCGGGGGTGGCGAGGATCTCCTCCACCACGCGGCGCTGCTGGTTGACCTTGATCGGGTAGACGGCGGTATAGCCGCCGCCGAACTCCTCCTCGGCCATGGCGGTGTCGAAGGCGGCACACAGCTGCTCGACGCGGTCGTGGAGGATATCGATGAAGCGCACCAGCACCGGCAGGCGCAGGCCGGCGGCCTTGAGTTCGGCCACCAGGTCGTCCAGCGGCAGGGCCGGGCCCTCGATCTCGCTGCCCAGGGGGCGTACCAGGGCGTGCCCGGAGTCGTCCACGTCATAGTAGCCGCTGCCCCACTGGTCGATGTTCCAGACGCGCCGCGCGCGCTTCGCCGGGCTGCCGGCACTGGCCATGGAGAGACTCATGCATTCACCTCCGGGAGAGGAAGGGCGCCATGCGCCAGGCGCGCCTTGAGGATGGTGCGGAACTGTTCGGGATCGTGGGGGGTGAGGTCATGGGCCGGCGGATCCACGTAGACCACCAGCAGCCGAGAGAGCCAGTAGCGCAGTGCGGTCATGCGCAGCATCATCGGCCACGCCTCGCGCTCGGCCGCGGTGAGCGGGCGGCGCGCCTGATAGGCGCCGAGAATGGCGTCATGGCGCTCGACGTTGAGGCGGCCGTCGACCTCGGTGGCCCAGTCGTTGATGACGATGGCCAGGTCGAACAGCAGGTCGCCGGTGCAGCCGTTGTAGAAGTCGATGATGCCGCCCAGGCGGTTACCCTCGTAGAGGGTGTTGTCGCGGAAGAGGTCGCCGTGCAGGGCCCCCTGGGGCAGCTCGGGGCCGTTGCCGAAGGCCTCCTGGTAGATCTCCACCTCATCCTTCATCAGGGCCTGATCCTCCGGCGAGAGGTAGACCAGCACCTTGTGGTGCATGGGCAGCAGCCAGTGGAGATCCCGCGGGTTGGGGCGGTGGCCGGGGAAATGCTGCGACACCCTGTGCAGATGGCCCAGGGCATCGCCCAGGGCCGCACACTGCGCCAGGTTGGGCGCCTTGGGATGCCGGCCGGGCAGGCGCGGGAAGAGCAGCGCCGGCTTGCCGGCGAGGCGGTGCAGTGCCACGCCCTCGCGGTCGTGGAGCGGTCCCGGCACCGGCAGACGGTGTTCGTCCAGGTAGTCGAGCAGGTCGACGAAGAACGGCAGCTCTCCGAATTCGCCCTGCTCGAATAGGGTCAGCACCAGCGCCCTCCGGTCGGTGGTGACGAAGAAGGTGCTGTTCTCGGTGCCGGCGGGGACGCCTTCCAGGGAGACCAGCGAGCCGGCATCGAAGCGTGCCAGAAAGTCCGCGACCTGGGTCTCGGTAAGCGGTGTGAATACGGCCATGTGTCTCTCACCCGGGAATGCCAAGCCGCCTATTGTAGCGACTTGGCAGTCCGATGCACGCGTGCGGATTCGGGGAGAGGCAATTGATGGCGATCGAGCGGCTCGGGCCGCTCTGGCTGGCGGGTCAGAAGGTCCGCAGGATCCACTGGGGGACGGCGATGCGGTCGCCCTCCTGGCGCTCGAAGTTGCCGTCGCCGTCGTGGTCCACCAGGTAGTAGGAGGGGCCGCGGGAAGGCCGGATCTCGATGGCGTAGAGCTCACCGTTGATGCGGTACTCGCGGATGGTACGATCCTCCTCCTGGCGGATGGTGATGTCCGGCTCAAGGTCGGCGGAGGACTGGGCCAGGGCGGGGCCGGTGGCGATCAGCGAAAGCCCCAGCAGCAGGGCGATGAGAGGGCGTGTCACGAGCATGGTGGCCTCCGGGCTGCCTGGGGCAGTAGCGAGGGGAGATACCCGCAGTGTAAGGCGTCCGGCGCACCCTGCCCACTACCCGCGGAAAAACGGCGCCGCAATGCGTATCATGGGTGATCAGGATCACTTTCCGCCCAGCTTGAAGGGATGCCTCCATGGCCGATACCCCCATCGTACTCGTCGACGGTTCCTCCTATCTCTACCGCGCCTTCCACGCCCTGCCGCCGCTGACCACCTCCAGGGGCCAGCCCACCGGCGCCATCAAGGGCGTACTCAACATGCTCAAGCGGCTGATCAAGGACTATCCGGACAGCCCCATGGCGGTGGTCTTCGACGCGCCGGGCAAGACCTTCCGGGACGAGCTGTTCGCCGAGTACAAGTCCCATCGCCCGCCGATGCCCGACGACCTGCGCTCCCAGGTGGCGCCGCTGCATCGGTGCGTCAAGGCGCTGGGGCTGCCGCTTTTGTGCATCGAGGGCGTGGAGGCCGACGATGTCATCGGCACCCTGGCCCGCCAGGCCACCGAGGCCGGCCGCGACGCGGTGATCTCCACCGGCGACAAGGACATGGCCCAGTTGGTCAATGCCCATATCACCCTGGTCAACACCATGAAGGACGAGACCCTGGATGTGGAAGGGGTGAAGGCGAAGTTCGGCCTGCCCCCCGAGCTGATCATCGACTTCCTGGCGCTGATGGGCGACAAGGTCGACAACATTCCCGGCGTGCCCGGCGTGGGCGAGAAGACCGCGCTGGGCCTGC
Source organism: Halomonas sp. A11-A (assembly GCF_003182195.1). Lineage (GTDB taxonomy): Bacteria > Pseudomonadota > Gammaproteobacteria > Pseudomonadales > Halomonadaceae > Halomonas > Halomonas alkalicola. The sequence continues at coordinate 43,157 of NZ_QGTM01000018.1, read as the reverse complement.
TGCAGGGCATGGGCGCTGGCCTCGAGACCATCTATGCCGATCTCGAGAAGGTCAGGACGCTCACGTTCCGCGGCGCCAAGACGTTGCCGAAGAAGCTCGAGGAGCACCGCGACCAGGCCTTCCTCTCGTACCAATTGGCCACCATCAAGACCGACTGCGAGCTGCCTGTCGGCCTCGACGATCTCGATATCGCCCGCCCGGATCGCGAGGCGCTTCTCGAGCTCTACCGTGAGTACGAGTTCAAGGCGTGGCTCGCCGAGCTGCTGGAGGGCAGCGACAGCGGCGTCGATGATGCCGGCGGCGGCACGCCGACCCCTGCCGACGCCGACGCTGCCCCCGGCAGCGCTGCCCGGGAGGACCAGGTGATCCTGGAGCAGGCCGACTTCGACGCCTGGCTCTCGCGTCTGCAGGAGGCCGAGGCCTTCTGCTTCGACCTGGAGACCACCAGCCTCAACTACATGGAGGCGCAGATCGTCGGCGTGGGGCTCTCGCTTGTGCCCGGGGAGGCGGCCTATATCCCGCTCGCCCACGACTACCTGGACGCTCCCGCGCAGCTCGACCGCGACGCCGTGCTCGCTGCCCTCAGGCCGCTGCTGGAGGATGCCGGCAAGACCAAGATTGGCCAGAACCTCAAGTACGACATCTCGGTGCTGGCGAGCCACGGCATCAAGGTGGCGGGGCCCCTGGAGGACACCATGCTGGAGTCCTACGTGCTCGACTCCACCGCGACCCGCCATGACATGGACTCCCTGGCGCTGAAGTACCTCGGCGAGAAGACCGTCTCCTTCGAGGAGATCGCCGGCAAGGGGGCCAAACAGCTCACCTTCAATCAGATCGCCCTGGAGCAGGCGGCCCCCTACGTTTGCGAGGACGTCGACATCACCCTGCGCCTGCACGGCGAGCTGCGCCCGCGCCTTGCGGCCACCGGGCGCCTGGCGGAGGTGCTGGAAGAGATCGAGCTGCCGCTGGTGCCGGTGCTGTCGCGTATGGAGCGCACCGGCGTGGCGCTGGACCCGCAGCGCCTCGATGCTCAGAGCCGCGAGCTCGAGGGGCGCATCCGCGAGCTGGAGGCCCGAGCCTACGAACTGGCCGGGCGCGAGTTCAACCTGGGCTCGCCCAAGCAGCTCGGCCAGATCCTCTTCGAGGAGCAGAAGATTCCGGTGATCAAGAAGACCCCCAAGGGGGCGCCCTCCACCGCGGAAGCGGTGCTGGAGGAGCTGGCGCTGGACTACCCGCTGCCCAAGGTGATCATGGAGCACCGGGGACTGGCCAAGCTCAAGTCCACCTACACCGACAAGCTGCCGCGGCTGGTCAACAAGGGAACCGGCAGGCTGCACACCAGCTACCACCAGGCGGTCACCGCCACTGGCCGGCTCTCCTCCAGCGACCCCAATCTGCAGAACATCCCGATTCGCACCGAGGAGGGACGCAAGATCCGCCAGGCCTTTATCGCCCGGCCCGGCTACCGCATCGTCGCCGCCGACTACTCCCAGATCGAGCTGCGCATCATGGCGCACCTCTCCGAGGACAGGGGGCTGCTCGACGCCTTCGCCGAGGGGCGCGACATCCATGCCGCCACCGCGGCGGAGGTGTTCGGCGTGCCCCTGGAGAAGGTCTCGGACGACCAGCGGCGCAGTGCTAAGGCGATCAACTTCGGCCTGATCTACGGCATGAGCGCCTGGGGCCTGGGCCGCCAGCTGCATATCGAGCGCAACCAGGCCCAGACCTGGATCGAGCGCTACTTCGACCGCTACCCCGGCGTGGCCCGCTACATGGAGCGGATCCGCGCCCAGGCGGCGGAGGATGGCTTCGTCGAGACGGTGTTCGGCCGGCGCCTCTACCTGCCGGAGATCCACTCCCAGAACCGCGCTCGCCGCCAGGGGGCCGAGCGCACGGCGATCAACGCACCCATGCAGGGCACCGCGGCGGACATCATCAAGCGGGCGATGATCAACGTCGATGCCTGGCTGCAGGCGGGAGAGATGGATGCCTGGATGGTGATGCAGGTCCACGACGAGCTGGTGTTCGAGGTGGCGGAAGGGCAGGTGGAGGCCTTCATCGAGCAGGTGAAGGGGCGCATGCAGGCCGCCGCCGAGCTCAGCGTGCCGCTGATCGTCGAGGCACAGTCAGGTGCCAACTGGGACGAAGCCCACTAGGGGCAGTCCTGCGGCGCTTTTCTACTCTGGTGGGAGCCACGCTTTGCGGGCGGTTCGACGCTTCGACGAATGGCGCCGCAGGCGCCCCGGTGGTGTTGCCAGTGCTAGTGTCTTCCGCCAGGAGTCCTTCGGCCTCCATTCGCCGGGCAAAGCCCAGCTCCCACCAGTAGCCTCGAGGCCGGCACTCAGTCCCTGAGCACGGTGGCGGTGCGCTGGGGCTCCAGGCTGACCTGCTCGCCCACCTTCCACAGGGTATGGCTGGGGGTGATGGCGCAGAAGTGCTGGCCGTGCTGCTCCAGCAGATAGAAGCAGTCGTGGCCGCGGAACTCCCGCTCGACGATGGTGGCGCCCTGGCCGTCCGGGGCGGCGGAGAGGGCCAGGTGCTCCGGGCGCAGCGAGAGGCGCACCGGGCCGCGCCGGTGGCTGTCGATGGCCACCGGGCCGAGGGTGGTGCGGGCGATCTCGCCGTCGGCCTCGCCCTCCAGCAGGTTGGTATGGCCGAGGAACTCCGCCACGAAGGCGGTGGCCGGCGCCTGATAGATCCGCTCCGGGCGGTCCTTCTGGATCAGCTGGCCATAGTGCATTACCCCCACCTGATCGGCGAAGGAGAGCGCCTCGGCCTGGTCGTGGGTGACCAGGATCACCGAGGTGCCGGCGGCCTTGAACAGCCGGCGCACCTCCTTGCGGGTCGATTCGCGCAGGGCGGCGTCCAGGTTGGAGAAGGGCTCGTCGAGCAGCACCAGCTCGGGCTCGGCGGCGAGCGTGCGGGCCAGGGCCACGCGCTGCTGCTGGCCGCCGGAGAGTTGGTCGGGCATGCGCGCGGCGAGATCCGCCAGTCCCACCAGGTCGAGCCACTCCCGGGACTTGGCGGCCCGCTTGGCCTTAGGCACATGGCGCATGGCGAAGGCGACGTTTTCGCCCAGGCTCATGTGCGGGAAGAGGGCGTAGTCCTGGAAGACGATGCCGATGCGGCGCTGCTGGGGCGGCAGGCGGGTGACGTCCTCGCCGCGCAGCAGGATCTCACCGGCATCGGGGTGCTCGAAGCCGGCGATCATACGCAGCGTGGTGGTCTTGCCGCAGCCGCTGGGGCCGAGCAGGGCGAGGATCTCGCCGTTGTCCAGGGAGAAGCTCACGTCCTCCACCGCCAGCGGGTCCTGGCGGCGATAGCGCTTGTGCAGCCCGCCTACCGAGAGCAGCGGCTCGGGCAGCCGGGTCGGCACGCCCTGCGGAGCGGCCTTGAGGTCGAGGTTGGACATCATTTGCCCTCCTTGGTGAGCAGCAGGCCCACGGACAGGCTGGAGAACACCACGATGGCGGCGGCGAAGGGAGCCGCTTCGGCCAGCATGCCTTCCGAGGTGCGAGTGAAGACGGTGACCGCCAGGGTCGTGTAGCCGGTGGGGGCCAGCAGGAAGGTGATCGGCAGCTCCTTCATGCACAGCACGAAGACCAGCGCCACGCCGGCCAGGATGCCGCGGCGCAGGCGCGGGAAGATCACGTGGATGAAGGTGCTGATGGGGCCGTGGCCCAGGGATTGGGCAGCCTCTTCCATGCTCGGCCGTGTCTGCAGCAGGGCGCTGCGGATTGGGCCCAGGGCCAGCGCCAGCGATGCCATCGCCCAGGTGATGATCAGCATCGCCAGGGTCTGGTAGAGGAAGGGCGCGGTGCGCAGCGAGAAGAACACCATGGCCAGCGCCAGCGCCAGCGGCGGAATGGCGTAGCCGATATAGGCCGAGCGCTCGATCAGGGTCGCGAAGGGTGAGCGGTAGCGCACTGTCAGAAAGGCGATGGGCAGGGCGAAGGCCGCGGCCAGGAGGGCGGCCGGCAGGGCCGCGCCGGCGGAGCGCAGCAGGGTGCCCGGCACGCGGGCGAAGAAGGAGAGATCTGGCGGCGCCAGCAGCAGCCAATAGGCCAGGATCATCACCGGCAGGCCGATGGAGGCGGTGAACAGCGCCACCAGATAGGGCCAGGCCAGGAAGCGCGCCCGGCCGAGCCGCTGGGGCGTCATCGGGCGGGCCACCCCGGTGCCGATGCGCGCCAGCTTGCGCTTCACCACCAGGCTGTCGAGCATCACGAAGCAGGCGGCCAACGCCAGCAGCATCAGCGCCAGCCAGGCAGCATAGACGCGGTCGAAGGCGCCGGAGTACTGGGTGTAGATGGCGTAGCTGAAGGCCTCGTAGCGCATCAGCGCCACGGCGCCGAAGTCGCCCAGCACATAGAGGGTGATCACCAGCCAGCCGGCCATCAGCGCCGGCATCAGGTGGGGCAGGGTCACCCGACGAAAGATCTCGCCTTGGGTGTAGCCCAGGCTGCGTGCGCTCTCCTCGAGGTTGCCATCGAGACCCGCCAGGGCGGCGCGCAGGTTCAGGAACAGGTAGGGAAAGGTATAGAGCGACAGCGCCAGGGTGGCGCCCCAGTAGCCCTGCAGGCGCGGCAGCTGGAGCCCGGTGAGCTGGGCCAACACTCCGTAGTTGCCGCCGAGCCCGATCAGCGCATAGGCCATCACGTAGCCAGGCACTGCCAGGGGAATCACGCCGAGAATCGTCAGGGTCTTTTTGAAGCGGATATCGGTGCGGGTGACCAGCCAGGCCAATGGGAAGGCCATCAGGGTGGTCAACGCCACTACGCCGGCGGCCAGGGACAGGGTGTTGATCAGCAGTTGCAGGTTGCGGGGGCGGAATACCAGGTCGACGAGGGTGGCGCTATCGGCTTCGAACGCGCGCAGCCCCAGGTAGGCCAGGGGCACCAGCATCATCCCCGCCGCGATCAGCGAGGGTAGCAGGATATGCAGCGGAACGCCGCGAGGCAGCAGCCGGGGCAGGCCCCGGGTACGGTGCGGCGTGGCGGTGTAGCGTGTCGGATTCATCGTACCTCGTCGGTGAAGACCTGCCGCCACGGGGCGGCAGGTCGCTGGCCGGGTTACAGCAGCCCGGCGTCACGCAGCAGCCGGAGGGTACCCTCGAGATCGCTCAGGTCGTCAAGGTCGATCTGAGGGGAGACCTCCAGCAGGCGCTCGAAGTCCTCGAGCACCGGGTTCTGGATCACGTCGCGGGTGACCGGGTACTCGTAGACGTTGCCGGTAAAGTACTGCTGGGCGGCCGGAGAGAGCAGGAAGCGCACGAACTCCACGGCGGCCTCCTGGTTGCTGCTGCTCTCGAGCACCGCGATGCCGGCCACGTTCACCAGATTGCCGATGTCGCCGTCGGCGAAGAAGGTCTGCTTTACCGGGAAGTCGGCGTCGGAGGCCAGGAAGCGCGGCAGGTAGTAGCTGTTCACCAGGCCAAAGTCGATCTCGCCGTCGGCGATGCCCTGCACCTGGGTGGTGTTGTTGCTGAAGGTGACGGCGCCGTTTGCCTTCATCCCCTCGAGCCAGGCCAGGGTGCGCTCGTCGCCGTGCTCCACGCGCATGGCGGTGACGAAGGACTGGAAGGAGCCATTGGTGGGCGCCCAGCCGACGCGGCCTTCGTAGCGCTCGTCGACGAGGTCGAAGACGCTCTCGGGCAGCTCATCCTCGCTGGTGCGCTCCGGGGAGTAGGCGACCACGCGGGCGCGACCGCTGGCGGCGACCCAGTTGCCGCTCTTGCTGGTGTAGATGGTCGGCAGACCTTCGTAGATGTCGGCGGGCAGTTCGGCCAGCAGGCCGGCCTTACTAAGCTCGCCCATGGCGCCGGCGTCCTGGCCCCAGTAGAGGTCTGCCGGAGAGCGGCTGCCCTCCTCCTGGACCAGCACCGCCAACTGAGCGGTGTCGCCGTAGCGGACGTTGACGCTGATGCCGGTGTTCTTCTCGAACTGACTGATGATCGGCTCGACCATGGACTCGCCGCGACCGGAGTAGAGCGTCAGGCTGGCGGCGGAGGCCAGGGGAGTGGCAAGCAGGGTGGCCACGAGGGTGGCGGAGGCGAACAGCGACTTCTGCATATCTGGATGATCCTTGGGTTGACGGTCAGGATAAATCCGCTCTGCGGCGGCTGATGATCCTCGGCCAGTCTCGGTCTATTGGCACGATAGCAAAATTATTGTCTGCTGCAAATGATAATGATACGCAAAAGGCTTCTCATGATGTGCGTCAATTCCTGCCCTCGTGATGGACGGCTGTAGGCAGCACGAGTCTTGAAAACCGAAGCGCCCGCCATGCAGGGTATGGCGGGCGCTGTGTGGCGGGGAGGGCGGGGCTCAGCCCAGCAGCATCGCGGGCAGGCCGGTGATCAGCACCGGGAAGAAGGCCATCAGCACGCAGGCCAGCAGGATCAGCGCCACGAAGGGCAGCACCGCCTTGTAGAGATCGATGATCTCCACCCCCTTGGGCGCCACCCCCTTCATGTAGAAGAGCGCATAGCCGAACGGCGGGGTGAGGAAGGAGGTCTGCAGCACCACCGCCACCATCACCACGAACCACAGCACGTCGATGCCCATGTCGGCGACGATCGGCAGCATGATCGGGAAGCTCAGCAGCACGATGCCGGTCCAGTCGAGGAACATGCCCAGCACAAACACCAGGAAGAACATGAAGATCAGCGCGCCCACGGTGCCGCCAGGCATGGCCATGACCAGGTCGTTGATCACCGTCATGCCGCCACCGCGGGAGAAGACCCCGGTGAAGGCGGTGGCGCCGACCAGTACCAGCATCACCATGGTGGTGGTCTTGCCGGCATCAATCAGGGTCTTGAAGCAGGTCGAGAGCTTGCGATCACCGAAGATCAGGAACAGCAGGAAGGCGATGCCCACGCCGATGGCCGAGGCCTCGGTGGCGGTGGCCACGCCGGTGAACAGCGCGCCCAGCACGCCGAGGATCAGCGACATGGGCGGCAGCACGTACTTGGCCAGCATGACCAGCAGCTGGCCGGTGGAGACCTCGGCGCGCTCCGCGGCGGGCACCGGCGGGCCGTAGCTCGGCTTGACGAAGCAGATCACCAGCACGTAGAGGGCATACATCGCGCCCAGCATCACGCCCGGCACCAGGGCGCCGGCGAACAGCGCGCCCACCGAGACCGGCGAGTAGCTGGCCATCAGGATCAGCATGATGCTCGGCGGGATCAGGATGCCCAGGCAGCCGCTGGCCATGATCACCCCGGTGCTGAGCTCCTTGTTGTAGCCGTACTTGAGCATCGGGGCGAGGGCGATCATGCCCATCACCGCGATGGAAGCGCCGACGATGCCGGTGGTGGCGGCCAGCAGCACCGAGACGACCACCACGGTGAGCGCCAGGCCGCCGCGCAGGTTGGCCATCAGCAGGCGCATCGCCTCGAACATCTTCTCGGTGACGCCGGAATCGTTGAGGAAGCGCGCCATCAGCACGAACAGGGGAATGGCCACCAGGACGTAGTTGTCCATGGCGTTGCCGTAGATGTTGTTGATGATGGTGCCAAGCACGCGCTCGCCGGGGCCCAGGTAGGCGCCGATGACCGCCACGCCGCCCAGCACGAAGGCCAGCGGATGGCCCATGAACAGGCCGATCAGCAGCCCGCCGAACATCACCAGGGTGAGCAGTTCGGGACTCAGGTTCATGCGGCTTTCTCCTCGCGCAGCTGCTGGATGGCGCGAATGACGATGGCGATGGCCTGGAGCAGGATCAGCACGGCGGCCACCACGATGACGCCCTTGATCGGGTAGACCGGGATCGACACCACCCCGTAGGTGGTCTCGCCGCGGCTGTAGGAGCGCATGAAGAAGCTCCAGCCCAGGCTCAGCATCATGTAGATGAAGGGCACGAAGAAGATCAGGTAGCCGAGCAGTTCGACGATGGCCTGCTTCCGGCGCGAGAGCAGGCGCTTGAGCACGTCGACCTCGACGTGGGCGTGATGGCGCAGGCCGTAGGCGGCCATCAGCATGAAATGGGCACCGAACAGCATCTTGGTGATGTCGAAGGCCCAGTCGCTGGGGCGTCCGGCAAAGTAGCGCAGGCCGATGTCATAGAGGACGATCAGCGTGATCACGGCGATCAGCGGCGCGATGAGTCGCCCGAGCGCCTCGTTGAGCGTATCGATCGCCTTGGCAATCGCATTCATGGGAACAGTCTCCGACGTCGGAACGCAGGCCGCCCCGGGCAGGGCCGGGGCGGCTTCGGCACGCCTTACAGGCAGGCTTCGATCTCTTCCAGAGACGGCAGGTTATCCATGGTGCGGCTCATGTTGAACGGGACGGAGATGTCACGCCAGGTGGCGTAGTGCTCCAGGTAGCTGATCATGGAGTGGTAAACCTTGGCGTGGTCCGGGTGCTCACAGGCACCGCGCACGATCACCTCGTTAGTGATGTCCTGGATGCGGGCAAGTTCTTCATCGGAGAGCGGGTTGATCTGCACGCCTGCCTCGATGAAGTTCTCGGTGCCTTCGGTAGAGCCGCGCTCGGACCAGGCCAGCGACCAGGCCATGGTGGCGTCGGCGGCAATTTTCAGTTTCTCCTGGGTCTCTTCGGAGAGGGCGTCCCAGGCGTCTTTGTTAATCATCACGCCAAACACGCTAGCGGATTGGTGCCAGCCGGGTACCGACCAGTGCTCGACCACTTCGGCGAAGCCGGCCTTGTAATCCACGCCCGGGGTTGAGAACTCACCGGCGTCAACTACACCGCGCTCGATGGCCTGGTAGATTTCACCGCCAGCCAGGTTGACCTGGGAGCCGCCCAGTTGCTCGAGTACACGGCCCTGGTCTCGGCCCGAGAGGCGCAGGCGCTTGCCTTCGAGATCGGCCAGGCTCTCGATGGGCGTGCGGCCCATGAAACCGGATTCGTTGTTGGTGATGCCGTAGGGCAGATAGACCATGTTGTACTGGCCGTAGATCTCTTGATAGAGGTCCCAGCCGCCCCACTGCTGGATCCAGTTGAGATAATCCACGCCATTGAACAGCATGGTGGTAGTGGCCAGGGGCGAGAAGGCCGGGTTGCGGCCAGCCCAGTAGCCGGGCCAGTCGCCGGCGGCCTCGATGCTGCCGGTCTCGGTGGCGTCGAAGACCTCGGTGCCGGGCATCAGGGTGCCACCGGCGCGGAACTCGATCTGCAGCTCGTCGCCGGCCAGCTTGTTGACGAGTTCGGCCCAGTGGCGGTCGATCTGGATCAGGTCGAGGTTGTCGGGCCAGGTGCTGGTCATGGTCCAGCGTTCCTGGGCCTGGGCGGTGGTGGAGAGGGCGGCCAGTGCTACGCCGGCGGCCAGGCCGGTGAGGGCGAACTTGGTCATCTTCTTCATGGGATGCTCCCTGTGCGGGTTATTGGTGTTGGTCGAGAAGACGTATCGAGTGCCGGAGCCGGCCCTTATTGTGTGACGATGGTGGGGCGGCGGCGCCTGCGGTCCGCGGTTGACCGGACGGGCAGACTCGGCAGCCATGCCAAGCTAGCACACTGCCGCTCTCATAATCGATAGCCTGCTGGCGACAGGGCGCGAGGTGCCTGGGTGGTAGCTGGTAGAGGCGGCGTGTCAGATTTTTCTAGTATTATTAGAGTGTTAAATGAATTCCCTGTTGGCCTTTTCGGAGCCGGCAGCGTTGAATGCAATGAGCATTGCGACCAAGGTAGTAGCTGCCATCGGGAGGAAAACCATGCCGCAGGCCTCGGGAAGCCAGCCTCTATCGGGGCAGAGGGAGGCGCCAGAGGCGCTAAGGCAGCATAGCGTCAAGGCGATAGTGGAGCGGGCCGCCGACCTGGCGCGGCGGCGCTGGCGCGGCCTGGTATGGCTGACCGGCGAGGCGCCGGCCTGTCGTGAGGCGGCGCTGGCGCTATGGAGGGCCGGCCCCTGGCAAGCGCCGCTGTGGGTGGCCGCCGAGCCCCCTCCGGGGCTGGCCGGAGATGCCTGCCTGGCGCCCGGGCGGGCCCGGAGCCGCCTAGGCGGCGAGCAGGACTTGCTGGTGGTGGATGCGGTGTCCGCGGGGGCGGGCTTCGATCCCGACGCCTTCGGTGCCCTGGCCGGCACCCTGCGCGCCGGGGGCCTGCTGGTACTGATGACGCCCGCCGACTGGGGCGCGCGCCCCGATGCCGACTACGCCCGCCTGGCCGAGCACCCGTTTCTGCTGGAGCGGCTTACTGCCCGCTACCTGGGCCGGCTGGCTCGCCTGCTGGCGGCAGCTACCGAGGCGATCCGCTGGCGGGTAGAGGAGGCGCCGCTGCTGCCGCCTCTTGCCGAGCCGGCCCCGCAAACCTCGGCTCCCGGGCAGAGCAACCAAAGCGCGGATCCCGACTGCCTGACCGACGACCAGGCCGAGGCGGTGGCGCGCCTGGTGCGCCAGCGTCGGCGGCGCCCGCTGGTGATCACCGCTGATCGCGGGCGTGGTAAGAGCGCGGCGCTGGGCATCGCCTGTGCGCGACTGCTGGCCGCCGGCGAAGCGGAGATCCTGGTCACCGCGCCGCGGCCGGCGGCGGTGGAGAGCCTCTTCGAGCGCCTCGCTACGCTCTGCCCGGCAGGCGAGCGCCAGGGCCTCGACTTCCGGCTGGGCGATCGGCGGGTGCGCTTCGTGGCACCGGACGAGCTGACGCGACTGGCCCAGGCGGGGGCGGCCGGCGGGGCCGGGGCTCGGCTGCTGGTGGACGAGGCCGCGGCGATACCCGCCGCCCTGCTCGGCGAGTGGCTGGGTGCCTTCCCGCGCATCTCCTTCGCCACCACGGTGCACGGCTACGAGGGCTCCGGGCGTGGCTTCGCGGTGCGTTTCCTGCCGCGGCTGGCGCGCGAGGCACCCAACTGGCAGAGCCTGCACCTGGGCGAGCCGATTCGATGGGCGGCGGATGATCCCCTGGAGGGGCTGGTCAACCGCCTGCTGCTGCTGGACGCCGAGCCGACGGGGGCCCCGTCTGATGGCGACGTCGTCTGGCAGCGGGTGCTGCCCGCCGAGCTGGCCGAGGACGAGTCCCGGCTGCGGGCCCTGTTCGGCCTGTTGGTGCAGGCCCACTACCGCACCACGCCGGCCGACCTGCGCCGCCTGCTGGACGGCCCCGGCGTCGGCATCGGCGCGCTGATGGTCGACCGCTCCCCGATGGGCGTGGTGCTCACCGGCGACGAGGGGGGCTTCGATGCCGAGCTGGCCGAACGAGTGGCTCGCGGCGAGCGCCGCCCCCGCGGACACCTGATGGCCCAGTCGCTGGCCGCCCACGCCGGCAGCCGCGAGGCGCTCACCGCCCGGCTGCGTCGCGTGGTGCGCATCGCCGTGGCCCAGCCTCAGCGACGCGCCGGGCTGGGCCGGCGGCTGATCGAGGCGGAGGCCGAGCAGGCCCGCCGCGACGGCGTCGATCTGCTGGGCGCAAGCTTCGGTGCCGAGCCTGGGCTGCTCGCCTTCTGGCGCTCGCTCGGCTTCGTCACCCTGCGCCTGGGGCTGACCCGGGAGACCGCCACCGGGGAGCATGCGGTAATGGTGGCGCGCCCACTGAACGAGCGGGGCGAGGCGCTGGTGGAAGGGCTCGCCGCACGCTTCCGGCGCGCCCTGCCGGGACTGCTGGCCTTCGAGCTGCGCGGGCTTGCCCCCGAGATCGCCGCCGCCCTGCTGGCGGAGGGGCCGGCATTGGACGCCGCCGACCGCCGTGACGTGGAGGATGTGGCCTTCGCCCAGCGCGAGCCGGCCCTGGCCCGCCCGGCACTGCAGGCGCTGGTGCGCCACGCCCTGGCACGGGGCGTACCGGCGGGCGACGCCTCGCTCTGCCTGCTGGTGGCCTGGGGTTTCCAGGGGGCGAGCAGCGAACGGCTGGCTGCCCTGCTCGGCGTCACCGGGCGCCGCGAGGTCACCGCCCGGCTGCGCCAGGCCGCGGGGGCGCTGCTTGAGGCCACTTTCCCTGCCACCAACGGCTGAGTAAGGTAGGCCGGTTATCGCAGAGCAGACATCTCATGAACGAACATCTCGAAAGGCTCGAGCCGCAGCCGCTGTGGCGCCACTTCCGCACCCTGTGCAACACGCCGCGCCCCTCCGGGCACGAGGCGGCGTTGGTCGCCCTCCTCGAGGCGTGGGCCGACGAACAGGGGCTCGCCCACGACCGCGACGCCTTCGGCAACCTGCGCCTGCGCAAGCCGGCCACGCCGGGCTGCGAGGGTGCGCCGGGGGTGATCCTCCAGGCCCACCTGGACATGGTGCCCCAGGCCAATGCCGGCTCCTCCCACGACTTCACCCGCGACCCGATCCAGACCCGTATCGGTGACGACGGCTGGCTGCGCGCCACCGACACCACCCTGGGCGCCGACAACGGCCTGGGGGTTGCCGCGGCGCTGGCCATCCTCGAGGATGACACCCTCGCCCACGGCCCGCTGGAGGCGCTCTTCACCCTGGAGGAGGAGACCTCCATGGGCGGGGCCCTGAACCTGGCCGAGGGGTGGCTCGAGGGGCAGCTGCTGCTCAACCTGGACTCCGAGGATCGCGGCGAGGTCTATATCGGCTGCGCCGGCGGGGCCGACGTGGTGGTGGAGGCGCAGCTGCCGACGGCCTCCATCGGCGAGGACGAGGCGGCGATGCGCCTCTCGCTCACCGGCCTCAGGGGCGGCCACTCGGGCATGGACATCCACAAGGGGCTGGGCAACGCCAACCGGCTGCTGGTGCGGGTGCTGCGCGCTCTGGAGGGCTACGGGGTGCGCCTGGTGGACTATCACGGCGGCACGCTGCGCAACGCCTTGCCGAGGGAGGCCTTCGCCACTCTGGTCCTGCCTGCCGACCAGCGCGAGGCGGCACTGGCACGGGTGGCGGCGCTGGAGGCGGAGCTGCGCGCGGAGCTTGCCGGGGTCGACGATGGCCTGGCGCTGGCCCTCGAGCCGGCGGAGCCTGGCGCTGGCGAGGCGCTCACCGCCCAGGCCAGCCACCTGCTGGTGGCGGCGCTGCACGCCGCCCCCTGCGGGGTGGAGCGCATGAGCAGCGAGGTGCCGGGCGTGGTGGAGACCTCCAACAACCTGGGCGTGGTCAGCCTCGAGGCCGGGCGCTTCCATCTCTGCGCCCTGGTGCGCTCGCTACGCGACAGCGCCACCGCCGACCTGGCCGACCGCTTCAAGGCGCTGTTCGAGCTGATTGGCGCCCGGGTGCGGGTAGAGAACGCCTACCCGGGCTGGACGCCCCAACCGGACAGCGACCTGCTGGTCCGCTTCCGGCGCCTGCATCGTGAGCGACTGGGCAGCGACCCGGCGGTCAAGGTGATCCATGCGGGGCTGGAGTGCGGCATCCTCGGCGGCAAGTATCCGGCGCTCGAGATGATCTCCTTCGGCCCGCTGATCCGCGGCGCCCACTCCCCCGACGAGCGGGTGGAGATCGCCTCGGTGGCGGAGTTCTGGGACCTGCTGCGAGCCCTGGTCGAGGACCTGGCCCGCGAGGGTCAGTGATTGACCTGGATGCGCACCGCCGGGTAGCCGCCCACGGTTATCAGCGGGATGTCGGTGCTGCCGCGATGGTAGTACCGATGGTCCCGGCGGGGCTCGCGATAGCGGGGCGGCGAGGAGTAGTAGTGGTGCTCCACGACGCGGCTCGGGGTGCGGTGGCGATGTTTGGCACGCTTGGGGGCCTTGTAGCGCTTCTGGGCGTGGTGCCGGCCGCGGTCGGCGCGACGGTCATGGTGGTGGTAGTGGTGGTGCACCTGGGGCTGGTAGCCGCCGTGACGGTGGCGGTCGGCCATGGCAGGCAGGCTCATGGCGAGTGCCAGGGCGGCCATCAGGGTGGCCAGCAGTAGTCGGTTCATGGTCTCTCCTCCATGGGGGGCGAGGGCGCCCTCGTTCCTGCGTCCATGGAGGCAGTATATCGCCGTGTTCATGGGCGGCCGCCTGCCCGGCGGGGGTTGCCCAATCTCTTCATATTCGCAGCGGGGGTGACCGCAAACGACGACACCGCCCGAAGGCGGTGTCGTGTGGCGCCGGATTCCGCCGGCTGGTGCGGCGGCTCAGCCGAGGTAGGCGTTGAGCATCCAGACGGTCTTCTCCTGCTCGCGGATATAGTCGCCGACCTGGGCGGCGGTGCCTTCGTCGTCGGCATCGGCGGCCAGCGAGAGCAGCTCGCGCTGCAGCTCGATCAGGGTCTGGAAACCCTGCAGGGTGCCGCGCACGCAGGCCTCGCCGTCGGTGACGTTCTTGTCCTCGGCGATGCGCGACATGGTCACGTAGTCACTGTAGGCGTGTACCGGCTGGTGGCCCAGGGTCAGGATGCGTTCGGCGACCTCGTCCACCTTGGTCAGCAGGTCGGTGTAGAGCTCCTCGAACTTCTCGTGGAGCTGGAAGAACTGGGGCCCCTTCACGTTCCAGTGGTAGCCACGCACGTTCATGTAGAAGATCTGGTAGTTGGCCAGCAGCTCGTTGAGCTTCTCGGCCAGCTGGCTGGCGCTGCTCTCGTGCAGGCCGATGGTGTTGGTGTGGCTCATGCGGATGCCTCCTTGATCGTGATGGGAACAGTCTAACCCGCCGGCTCGGTGGCCGGAGAGCCAATGATGGTGATGGCCACCATAGCCGCTGTACATGACATGCCGGCGCGCCGGCCGAGATTCAAGTGGCCCGGGTCACTTCCTGGATGCGGCGAGCAGTCGCACCACGGACTCGGCGCGGTCCGCCAGCAGCTCGGCACAGCGCTCCAGCGCCTCGTCCAGTCCCATGGGGCCGTCGGCCAGGGCGAAGGCGGCGGTGACCCCCTCCTCGAGGGCGGCCTGCCAGCCCGGTGCCAGTCGCCCGGCCAGCACCACCACCGGCACCTCCTTCGCCCGTGCCGCACGGGCCACGCCCACCGGGGTCTTGCCGGCCAGGCTCTGGCCGTCCAGCTGCCCCTCGCCGGTGATCACCAGATCGGCCTCGGCCAGCAGCGCCTCGAAGCCGGCCTGGGCCATCACCAGCTCGATGCCCGGGCGCAGCTCGGCGCCCAGGAAGGCCCGGGCGGCGAAGCCCATGCCGCCGGCGGCGCCGGCACCGGGCAGCTCACGGTACTCCTCGCCCAGGGCCGCGGCGGTCACGTCGGCGAAGCGGGCCAGGGCGGCGTCCAGCCGGGTCACGTCCTCCGGCGTGGCCCCCTTCTGGGGGCCGAACACCGCGCTGGCGCCGCGCTTCCCCAGCAGCGGGTTGTCGACGTCCACCGCGGCTTCCACCTGGAGGCCGGCCAGCCGCGGGTCAAGCCCGGCGAGGTCGAGCTCGGCCAGCTCGGCCAGGGCGGCACCGCCGGGCGGCAGGTCGCGACCGTCACGATCCCGCAGTCGGGCGCCCAGCGCCACCAGCATGCCGGCGCCACCGTCGTTGGTGGCGCTGCCCCCCAGGGTGAGCAGCAGCCGCTCGGCGCCGGCGTCCAGGGCCGCGCGGATCAGCTCGCCCACGCCGTGAGTGGTGCTGTACAGGGCGGTGCGCTCGGCCGGGGCCAGCGCCTGGATGCCGCTGGCCTCGGCCAGCTCCACGAAGGCGGTGCGGCGCTCGGCCAGCCAGCCCCAGTGGGCGCGGGCGGGGCGCCCCAGGGCGTCCTGCACGGTAGCGGTGCGCCGCTCGGCGCCGGTGGCGGCCAGCAGCGCCTCCAGGCTGCCCTCGCCACCGTCCGCCAGGGGGCACTCGATCGGTTCGATCGCCTCCCCTAGGCGGCGGATGCCGCAGGCGATGGCGCGGGCCGCGGCGGCGGCGGGCAGGGCGTCCTTGAAACTATCCGGGCAGATGAGAATCTTCATGGGAGGCTCGCGGCAGGGGGTGGCCCTCAGCTTACCGCCGGGAGGCGACGAGCTGAAGCGGTGGCGTTCCCAGCCGAGGGCCGGCTGCGTACACTGCACGCCGGTGCATTCACGGGAGAGAGACCATGCTGCGGCCCCAGGTATGGAAGAAGGTGCGGGCAAGGGCGCCGGTCATCGGCCTGGCGGCGCTGCTGCTGGCCGGGTGCCAGACCCTTCCCTCCACGCTGCCAGTGGCGGAGCCTCGCCCCGCAGCGGAGTGCCGCTGGACCATCGGCGATGGGGCGGTCCAGCCGCTGGTGCGTGCCGCCGTGGAGGCCCTGGAGGCCGACGGCTTCCTGATTCGCCACACCGACCTGGCCCTGGGGCTGGTGAGCGCCGAGCGCACGCGTATCCTGCCGGGCTACGGTGATCGCTACGACCGTTGGGATTCCCGCGGCATGTTCGGCGGCATCGGCATCGGCGGTGGCCGCGGCGGGGTGAGCAGCGGCGTGATGATCGGCTTCGGCGGCGTGGGCAGCCTGACCCGGGACGCGACCCAGCTGGAGCGGGTCTCGCTGCTGGCCGGCGATGGCGAGGTGCGGGTGAGCCGCGATATCCAGGTGATCGACTGGCGCGGCGAGCTGGCCGAGGCGCGCAGCGCCAGCACGACGGAGTTCTGCCAGCGGCTGCGCGACGCCATCGAGGCGGGAGGTCGGCCATGAGTCGCTGGCTTGCCGTGGCGCTGCTGGCTCTGCTGCTGGCGGGCTGTGCCAACTCGCCGGCCCGGGAGCCGCCTCGGGAGCTGGACTTCGCCTATGCCCCGGAGGCGACCCTGCGGGCCTCCGCCCAGGTGCTGATGGCCAACGGCTATGTGGTGCGACACGCTGACGCCGAGCTGGGCCGTCTGGAGGCGGTCTTCTCCCGCTGGCCCGGCTACCGGGTGCTGGTGGAGGTCTCGGGAGAGGGCGAGCGGAGCCGGGTGAGCCTCACGGCCAGCCGCGGCGGCCGCCCGCTGCCGCCGCAGACCCTGGACCGCCTGCTGGTGGAGATGCAGGAGCAGCTGGGCATGTGGCGCTGATCACGCCCGATTCGCGATTGAAGAGACAACGCTGTAAATAAACCCGAGAGACACCATGTTCGATCATCTGCGACGACCCCTTGGCCTCGCCGCTGCGACGCTGCTGTGCCTTGCCATGAGCGGCCTGGCCCACGCCCACCCCCACGGCTGGATCGACCTGCGCATGCGCCTGGTGGTGGACGACGAGGGCCGGCTCACCGGCCTGCATCAGTCATGGCGCATGGACCCCTTCTACAGCCTGGTGGTGCTGGAGGAGCTGGGCCAGACTGGCGGCGAAGGCGGTCTCGAGGCCGCCCTGGACCAGCTCGGCAGCGAGATCCGCGACAATCTGGTGCCCTATGGCTACTACACCGAGCTCTACTTGGGCGACCAGAAGCAGGCGTTCGATGCGGTCAACGACTACACCGTGCTGGAGCGCGGCGGCCGGATCGAGTTCATCTTCCTGCTGCCCCTGGCCGAGCCGCAGCCGCTGGCCGGCCAGACGCTGCGCTACCAGGTGTTCGACCCCACCTACTACATCGAGATGGTGCACGAGGAGGAGGAGCGCGTGCCGGCGGAAGATGCCCTGCTGGTGGGCGGTGAGCTCGCCTGCGAGACCCGGATCCGTCAGGCCAGCCCCGACCCGGAGCTGGTCATGCGTGCCGCCATGCTGGACGTGGATGACGAGGCCGAGCCAGGGCTCGGGCGCCACTTCGCCGAGACGGGGGAGGTGACATGCCGGTAGTGCTCAGGCGACTGCTGTGGCTGGCGGGGGCCCTGCTGCTTGCCCTGCTGGCCTGGCAGCTGGTGCTCCAGGAGGCCCTGCAGGGGCTGAGCCTTCAGCTGGTGGCCTGGCAGCGCGATTTCCATCGTTCCCTGACCCTGGCCATCAGCGAGTTCTCGGGTACCCCGTCGTCCGCCGCCTGGTGGGGGCTGCTCGGCATCAGCTTCGGCTACGGGGTCTTCCACGCCGCGGGGCCGGGCCACGGCAAGGCGGTGCTCGCCACCTACCTGGTCACCCAGGGCGGGGCCCGGCGGCGGGCGCTGGGGCTCTCCTTTGCCGCCTCGCTGCTGCAGGGGCTGGTGGCCATCGCCCTGGTGGTGGTGCTGGTGCACGGCCTGGGCTGGCTGACCCGTCAGGCCATGGGCAGCGTGGTGTGGGTGGAGCAGGCCAGCTTCGTGATGGTGGCGCTGCTGGGGGTCTGGCTCTGCCTGCGGGCGATCCGGCAGCTGCGGCGCCGGCCGGGGCCGGTGGGTCACGCCCACGCCAGCGCTGCTCATGGTCACTCTCAGGGGGGTGGGCATCGCCACGATCATCACCACGATCATCATCATCAGGGCCATGACTGCTGCGGCGGCCACCACCATGTGGATCCACAGCAGGCCGGCGACTGGCGTACCGCCCTGGCCACGGTGGTGGCCATCGGCATCCGGCCCTGCAGCGGGGCGGTACTGCTGCTGGGGGCGGCGACCCTGCTCGGCCACTTTGCGGTCGGGGTGGCGGCGGTGATGGTGATGTCGCTGGGCACGGCGCTGACCGTCTCGGCGCTGGCGCTGGCCAGCGTCTATGCCAGGGGTTGGGCGGAGCGCCGCCTGGCCCGCCAGGAGCGGGCGGCACGGGCCGGACGGCTGCTGCACTGGGCGTCGCTTGCCGGCGGTATTGCCATCCTGGCGCTGGGGGTGTCGCTCAGCGTGACCGGCGCAAGCCAGCCGTCCGGGGTGCCCCTGCTGGGGGACCCCGCGTCGCGCGGCGCCCCGGCGGCAAGTCCTTCCAGCGAGGGAGCGCCTCCTCGCCACCCCCTGGGCGGCTAGTCGAGGTCGAGCCCCTCCACCATGGCCAGCACCCGGTCACGCATGGCGGCCAGGGAGTCGAGATCGTGGCGGCGGGGCTCTCCCTGGCCCCATACCGGACCGGGCCAGGCTTCGTCGTCCTGGTGACGCAGCACCAGGTGAACATGGAGCTGGGGCACCACATTGCCAAGGCTCGCCACGTTGAGCTTGTCGGCACCCAGCAGCTCCTTGAAGGCCTGGCCGACCCGGCTGGCCTCACGCCACAGCTGCTGCTGGTCGGCCTCGTTCAGGTCGAATACCTCGCTTGCCCCGCGCCGCCGCGGGATCAGCATCAGCCAGGGGTAGCGGGCGTCATCCATCAGGCGCAGCTGGCACAGCGGCAGCTCGGTCACCGGGTAGCTGTCTTCCGCCAGGCGCGCATCGAGCCTGACCTCTTCCATGTCCTTTCCTCATGCGGGGTCGTGGCCCTCCATCATGCCATATCTCCTTCGGCTCGAGTTCTGCCGCGGCGCCGGCTATGCTGGCGCTTCTGCCCGGGCGTCATGACAAGGAGACGCGATGACCCTGCTCGAAGTGCTGGCCCTGCTCGCCATCGGCGTGGTGGCCGGCTTCATCAATGTGCTCTCGGCGGGCGGCTCGATGCTGACCCTGCCGCTGCTGATGTTTCTGGGCCTCTCCCCCCAGGCGGCCAACGGCACCAACCGGGTCTCCATCGTGCTGCAGAGCGTCGCCGCGGTGGCCAGCTTTTTCCGCGCCGGTGCCCGCCATGTGGGGCTCTCGCTGCGTCTTGCGGCGCCGGCGGTGGTGGGCTCGCTGCTCGGCGCCTGGCTGTCGCTGCAGGTCAGCGATGGGCTCTTCGAGGCGATCCTGATCAGCGTCATGGCGGGGTCGGCGGTGCTGATGCTGCTGCCCCAGCCCCGGCTCGATACCCGGCCGCTTACCGCGGAGCGCCTGACGCCGGCGATCTATCTGGCGATGTTTGTCATCGGGCTCTACGGCGGCTTCATCCAGGTCGGGGTGGGGATCCTCTTCATCGTGGTGCTCTACCGCATGCTGAAGATCGACCTGGGCCAGGTGAACGCCTTCAAGGTGCTGATCGTGCTGCTCTACACCCTGCCGGCGCTGCTGGTCTTCGTCTTCAACGACCAGGTGCGCTGGGGCTACGGCCTGGTGCTGGCGGCGGGCAGCATGCTGGGCGCCTGGCTGGGGGTGAGGGTCAACATGAGCCCCCGGGGGGCGCTGTGGGTCAAGTGGCTGACCATCGGGGTGATCGTGGCCATCATCCTGCGGCTGCTGCTGGGATAGCAGGGCAGATCGCCGCCGGCAGTGCTAGATTGGATGTGGGTATCCCAGATCCACGAGCAAGGAGGCAAACCGATGCAACGCACCCTGGCCATCGTGCTGCTGTCGCTCTTCTCCCTCTCGCTGCTCTCCGGCTGCAACACCATTCGCGGTGCCGGCGAGGATATCGAAGCGGGCGGCGAGGCGATCCAGCGCTCCACCCAGTGAGTGTTTGATTTGAAAGGTCCCGCCACAGGCCGGAGCGAGTCGACTCGCTCCGGCTCTTTTCATCAAGGAAGAGGAGACAATCATGCCCTTCAAGCTGCTCACCCCCGCCATCGCGGGCCTGCTGCTGGCCGGCTGTGCCGGAATGACCGCCCCGCCGGCCCATGAGTCGGCACCGCCGCCGCCCCGGGTGGAGAGCCGCGGCGAGTGCGGCGCGGCCCAGGTGCAGGATCGCGTGGGGCGCGCCTACAGCGAGGCGCTGGGCGAGGCCATCCACGCCGAGAGTGGGGCGGCCGCCATGCGGGTGATCCGCCCCGGCGACGCCGTCACCCTCGACTACCGCC
Organism: Halomonas sp. A11-A; assembly: GCF_003182195.1. Taxonomy (GTDB): domain Bacteria; phylum Pseudomonadota; class Gammaproteobacteria; order Pseudomonadales; family Halomonadaceae; genus Halomonas; species Halomonas alkalicola. The sequence goes on along the minus strand of NZ_QGTM01000018.1, from coordinate 22,770 downwards.
CCGACCGGCTCAATGTCCGGCTGGATGACGACGACGTCATCACCGAGATCGGCTGCGGCTAACCCTCCGCGATGCCGTGCTCGGCCTGGGTGCGGCGCTCCTCCCGTTCGGCCTGCTTGCGCAGCTTCTTGCGCAGCGCCGCCTTCTCGAAGCGCAGCCGCTGCAGCTTCGTTTCAAGCTTCAGCGGCGGCACCCGCGCGGGTTTCCCCTCGTCGTCCACGGCCACCATGGTCAGGTAGCAGCTGTTGGTATGGCGAATCAGCTTCCGGCGGATATCCTCCGCCACCACCTTGATGCCGATCTCCATGGAGGAGCGCCCCACGTGGTTGACGCTGGCCAGGAAGGTGACCAGCTCTCCCACGTGGATCGGCTGCTTGAACAGCACCTGGTCCACCGAGAGGGTCACCACGTAGTGGCCGGAGTAGCGGCTGGCGCAGGCGTAGGCCACCTCGTCGAGCTTCTTGAGGATGGCGCCGCCGTGGACCTTGCCGCTGAAGTTGGCCATGTCGGGGGTCATCAGCACGGTCATCGAGAGCTCGTGCTGGCCGGGCAGGTCGGTGTGTTCCATATCAGTCTCCAGGGCGGTTGCCCTGCTCCTCGTCGTGGCCGTAGGCCAGATGGTTACGGCGCCGCTGGGCCGGGTGGGGCGGCTGCCAGGGCCAGTGACCCTCGACTTCCAAATGCAGCGTGACGCCCAGGAGGGCTTGAGAGGGCGCCCCCGGCAGCGGGGCCAGGGGCGCTGGAGGGTCAGAACCAGGTCAGGCCGATCGAGATGACCGCCCCGGTGATAAACAGCTGGATCAGGCAGAAGCCCATGATGTCCTTGGCCTTCAGGCCGGCGATGGCGAGCACCGGCAGCGCCCAGAAGGGCTGCAGCAGGTTGGTCCAGGCATCACCCCAGGCCACCGCCATGGAGACCCGGGCCACGTCCACGCCCAGCGCCTCGGCGGCCGGCAGCATCACCGGCGCCTGCACGGCCCACTGGCCGCCGCCGGAGGGCACGAAGAGGTTGACGATGCCGGCGCTGATGAAGGTCCAGAAGGGCAGCGAGGTCTCGGTGGCAAAGGAGACCAGCGCCTCGGACATGCTGGCGGCCAGGCCCGACTGCACCATGATCGCCATGATGCCGGCGTAGAAGGGGAACTGGATGACGATGCCGGCACCGCCCTTGATCGCCTCGTTGAGGCTGATCAGCAGGCTGCGCGGGGTGCGGTGCAGCACGATGGCCAGGAACAGGAACAGGAAGTTGACGATGTTCAGGTTGAGGCCACCGCCGCGCAGGAAGAAGTGGTCGAGCAGGTAGATCAGGCCGGGGATGCCCACCAGCCAGGCCAGGGTCACGCTGTTCTCGAGGCGATCGGCAGGGCGACGGACGCGTGCCTGGGCCTCGGGAGCCTCTTCCTCCAGCAGCTTGGGATCGACGTAGACGCTCTCCTTGTCGTCGGGGAGCATCAGGCGGTTGACCAGCGGGATGACGATGAAGAGGCAGACCACGATGGCCAGGTTGAAGAAGGCGAAGATGGTGGAGCCGGTACCGATCACACCAATCTGGTCGGCGGTGAAGTGGCCCTCGGTGGCGATGGTCAGCGGAATGGAGCCGGCCAGGCCGCCGTGCCACACCACGAAGCCGGAGTAGGCGCTGGCTACCAGCAGGCGGTAGTCCACCCTGACCAGGCGCGCGAGCTCCTTGGCGAACAGCGCGCCCACCACCAGGCCGAAGCCCCAGTTGATCCAGCTGGCCGCCAGCGACACATAGGTGACCAGCAGGATGGCCCCGCCGGGGCCCTTGGCCAGGGCCGCCAGGCGCTGCAGCAGCTTCTTCACCGGGGGGGAGCTTGCCAGCATGAAGCCGGTGACCAGCACCAGCAGCATCTGCATGGAGAAGGTCAGCAGGTTCCAGAAACCGTCGCCCCACATGCGCATCACCGCCAGCGGCGTCTGGCGTTCCACGGCGATGGCGGCCACTGCGGCGATGATGGTCAGCAGCAGCACGAAGATATAGGGGTCGGGCAGATAGCGATCGACCAGCTTCACCGCTGGTCTCGAGAGAGCCTTGAGCATGGCGTTCCCTTACTGTTGTGAGTGTTATGGGTAGTTCAGTATAGAAACTAGCGCAGCGTCAGTATCTTGCGTTATTTCGCCGCCAACGGTCCAGCAGGCTTGACACACCAGTCGGTGCGGCGCCGTCGCCGATAGTAGGCGATCAGGGTCGCCGAGCGCACCAGGGTGAACAGCGTGAAGGCCAGCCACAGCCCATGGTTGGTGAGGGTCTCCGGCAGCACTGCCTGGGCGAGCCACCAAGCGGGCAGGTAGACGGCGAGCCCGGCGAAGATGCTGTTGCGCATCTCGCGGATCGCCGTGGCGCCGATGAAGACCCCGTCGAGCAGGTAGCTCCACACCGCGATCAGCGGCATCAGCACCATCCAGGGCAGGTAGCTGGCCGCGGTGGTGCGCACCTCGGGCAGGCCGGTAAGCAGGGCGATCAGCCACTGGCCGCCCAGGGCGAAGGCCAGGGCCGCGGCCCCGGCGGTGACCAGCGAGAGCCAGGCGGCACTCTTCACCGCCTGGCCGAACTCGTCCCAGCGGCGGCGACCCACGGCGCGCCCGGCGATGGCCTCGGCGGCATGGGCGAAACCGTCCAGGGCGTAGCTGGTCAGCATGATGAACTGCAGCAGCACGGCGTTGGCGGCAAGCACGGTGTCGCCCTGGGCGGCCCCCCGCGAGGTGAAGAAGGCCATGGCGAAGAGCAGCCCCAGGGTGCGCACGAAGAGGTTGGCGTTGACCGAGAAGAGCTCGCCGTAGGCGGCCAGCGCCAGCAGCCGGCTGCGCAGGAAGCGCCCCGAGAGCCACCTGAGCTGGCGCGAGACCAGCCACAGGCCGAAGGCGAAGGCGGAGTAGTCGGCGATCACCGTGGCCCAGGCCACGCCGTCGCTGGTCATGCCCAGGCCGACGACAAAGAGCAGGTCGAGGACGATGTTGACGCCGTTGGTCAGCACCAGGATCGCCAGGGTCACCCGCGAGTTCTGCTGGCCCAGGAACCAGCCGAGGATGGCGTAGTTGGCCAGCACTGCTGGCGCCGAGAGGATGCGGATCTCGGCATACTCGGCGGCCAGCGCCGTGGCCACCTCGCTGCCGCCCAGCAGCCACAGGCCGAGCGCGATCAGCGGGCGCGAGAAGAGGATCAGCGCCGCGCCGATGCCCGCCGCCAGCAGCAGCGACTGCCCGAGGAGGTTGCGTACGTCGCTGTCGTTCTCGCGGCCCACCGCCTGGGAGGTGAGCCCGGTGGTGCCCATGCGCAGGAAGCCGAAGCCCCAGTAGAGGAAGCTGAACAGGGTGGCGCCGAGGGTCACCGCGGCCAGGTAGCGGGAGTCCGGCAGGTGGCCGACCACGGCGGTATCCACCAGCCCTAGCAGCGGCACGGTGATATTGGAGAGGATAATCGGCCAGGCCAGCGTCAGGATGCGCCGGCGCGCGGACGCGAGTGGCGAAGGTTCCGAGCGGCTCACGATGGGCTCCCGAGGGTGGAAAGCCGCGCAGCATGGCCGGCGGCGGCATATAACGCAACCGCCCCGCACGAGGGCGGGGCGGCTGTGGCGGGGTGGCTGGGCTTTCGCTTAGAAGCGGTAGCCGATGCTGGCGGAGATCAGGTCGATCTCGAAGTCCTCGCCGCTGTCGCTCAGGTCGTAGCGCTCGAACTCGAGACGCATCATCACCTGATTGACCACATACTCGGCGCCGATACCGTAGAAGGGATCGATATCGTCCGCGCTCAGAGAGTAGCTGACACGATTGCCCAGTCCGGTTGTGTATTCTTCATCATAGCTTCCATCCCATGCTATCAGGCCCAGCTTGCCGAAGACGCTGAAGCCCGCATCGATAGGCAGGCGGCCTACCAGGGCAAAACCAAACCCATCGGCACTGGCTTTGGCCCTTGCCGGCTCGCCGTTAATGATGCCAGTCGCAGTGAAGTCCCCGAAGTCCACATAGCTGGCTTCCACGGCGAAGTTGGGGTTGAACTGGTAGCCGGCAAACAGCTTGAACGCCGTGTCCTTGTCGTCGGTGTTGGCACCAATATCGCTATACCAGTCGAGAGTATCGTTCTTGAGCTTGGCCTGGCCGATGGCGGTACCCAGGTAGAAGCCCTCGTCGGGCACACCGGGGTAGCTCTGGGCGAAGGCGGGGGCGGCGACCAGGGTGGTCAGGACGGCAGTGGCGATCAGACGCTTCATCATGCGCTCCATTGCATGCTGGGGCAGGCGGGGCCTGCGGGGTTGGGCAAGCGGGCAAAGCCGTCTACCCTGATGTAAGATCCTGTGAAAGGATGTAACCTCAGGCATTCTAGAAGCTAATGATGATGAGCGCCATGCTCGGCATGATGGCAACTTGGTGCCGGCCAGCATGACAGACGCCGCCGAGACGGCAGGGAGCAGGGGAGTGACACTGATGGGTAAGCGGACCGTTTTCTTCTTCGTACTGGCGCTGGTGGCGATGCTGGGCAGCTCGCCGGCGGTGGCCCAGCAGCAGCGCATGGAGGCCCGTCCCAGCGGCGGCGCCATGGTGGCCGATGCGCTGATCGCCCGGCCGCTGCTGGCGGTGGCCACCGTGGCCGGCACCGCGGTGTTTCTGGTCTCGCTGCCCTTCACCGCCCTGGGGGGCGGGGTGGACACCGCCGCCGAGACGCTGATCAAGACCCCGGCCGAGGCGACCTTCCGCCGCTGCCTGGGGTGCACGGTGAGCCGGCGCGCCGACGAGATGTAGGGCACTCCGGCCGGCAGGCACGAAACGCAGAACGCCCCGCTCGATAGCGGGGCGTTCTGCATTGCGAGGAGGGCAGCGAGACGAGGCGCGCTGCTCAGGCCGCGGTGATGAGGCGGTACTTGGCCATCAGCTCGTCGCGGCTCTCCTCGTGTGCCGGATCCAGCGGGATGCAGTCCACCGGGCAGACCTGCTGACACTGGGGCTCGTCATAGTGGCCGACGCACTCGGTGCAGAGATTGGGATCGATGACGTAGATCTCTTCCCCCGCCGAGATGGCGCCGTTGGGGCATTCGGGCTCGCAGACGTCGCAGTTGATGCACTCGTCGGTGATCATCAGGGCCATGGGGATACCTCACGGAAGTTCTGTTCGGGCGGCACGGGATTTGTTCCGCCCGCGCAGAGGCGCGGCGGAAGGGAAAGCCCGATGCTGTTGGTCAGGTATTGTAATGGCTCTTCAGCGCCGCGGCGACCCTGGGGTGCACGTGCTGAGATACGTCGCCGCCCAGCTTGGCGATCTCGCGGATCAGGGTAGAGGAGATGTAGGAGTTCTCTACCGCGGGGGTCAGGAAGACGGTTTCCAGCTCCGGCATCTGGGCGCGGTTCATGTTGGCCAGCTGCAGTTCGTACTCGAAATCCGAGACCGCGCGCAGGCCGCGCAGCAGGATCCGGGCCTGCTGCTGCTGCATGAATTCGGTCATCAGTCCTGAGAAGCCGACCACCTCGACGTTGTCCAGCTCGGCGACCACCTCACGGGCCAGGGCGATCCGCGAATCGATGTCGAGGGCCGGGCCCTTGCCGGGGCTCGAGGCGATGGCGACCACGACCTTGTCGAAGAGCCGCGAGGCGCGTTCGATCAGGTCGAAGTGGCCGTTGGTGATGGGGTCGAAGGTACCGGGATAGACGGCAATGTTCATCGGTCGGCGTCCGGGAGTCGTCCGTAGGGGTTGCCCACCGCCAGGGAGACGGGGCGTGCATAGCCGGGAATCTCGAGCTCGGCGTCGCTCATGGTGAGCTCGGGACCCTCCAGCACCCCTTCGCCGAAGCGGTAGTGGGCCGTGAACTGCCCCAGGTCGGCGCGGCGGCGGTAGTCGGCAGCGGCCTCGCGGGTAGCCCCGCGGCGATCCTGCCAGGCGGCGACCGCGGCCTCGCCGTGGCGGGCGGTCAACAGGCGCTCGGTCACCGCCGGGGAGAGCACCACGCCGGTGGCGTTATTGCCGCCGAAGCCCTTGGCGTTGATGAAGGCGGCATCCGCCGCGAAGGGCATGGCCTCGCGGGAGAGACGCAGGCGCTCGGCGTGGACGTCGTCGGCCACGGCCTCCAGGGTGCTGATGCCGGGCAGCAGGCCATGGGCGAAGCTGCCCAGGGCGCTGCTGATCTGGTCGCCGGCGGCGCTGCCCTGGGAGTGTCCCACGTAGGCCTTGACCGCCACCACCGGCCAGTCATGGATGCCATAGGCCCTGGCTACCAAGTCGAAGACATGGGACTCCGTCACCCGGTTCTTGGGGGTGCTGGTGCCGTGGGCGTGGAGGAAGGTGCGCTGCCGGAGCGCCTTTTCGCCGAGGATCTCGCGCACCAGGGAGGCGGCCTTGCCCAGGGTGATGTAGTTGCCGATGCCGGGAGCGGAGATGGAGCGCTTCCAGCCGTCGGCGTTGACGAAGACGCCGGGCACGCTGCCGAGGATCTCGGCGCCCACTTCCATCGCCAGGCTGTCGTCCATCAGCATCACGAACTGGCTGGACTCGGCGATGGTGAAGCCGCAGTTGCGGGCGAAGGGTCGGCAGGCACGCTGGTAGTCGGCGTCGGTCAGCAGCGTCAGGGCGTCCAGCGCCTTGAGGCTCTCATCGTCGGCCAGCGCCCCCATGGCGCGGAAGCCCTCGATGATCTCCGGGGTCACCGGCGCATCGGCAGTGCCGACCATCACCACTCGGCGGCGGCCGGTCTGGATGTCATCCACGCCCAGGCGCAAGTTGTAGAGGAAGCTGGCGCAGGCGCCCAGTGCCGCCCCGGTGCCTCCGACGCTGCCCAGCACATAGGCGTTGAGGAAGTCGGCAGGCATCTGGCCATAGCCCAGCGGCATCTGCTTGGAGGTGGCGCGATTGCCGGAGACGAAACTCTTGAGCAGGCCACCCCAGCCCTCGTCATCGAGCTGACCGATGGAGTTGCCGGCGTAGACGGCCACCTCGTCGGGATCGAGGCGGTCGCGCAGGTTGTCCCAGGCCAGGCCGCTATCGCCCAGGCAGTCGCTGGCGGCGAAGATCGCCATGGAGAGCCCGCGGGGGTGGTGGACGCTGCGGTAGAGCCGGCTGGGTTCGAAGCCGGTGGGCAGCTGGCCGGCGGCGCGCACCTGGGCCGGGCGATTCTCCGGCAGCATCACCTCCATGCTGCCGGCGGGCACCGTGACCTCCAGGCTGTGGCGGTCGATCTCGCGAACCTGCCAGGTGGGCGGCAGATCCTCCGGCAGCTGGCGGCGGCGAATGCGGAACACCAGGGGGGTATCCAGTTCGAGGCTGGCCCGGCGATTGGCGGGCAGGCCCGCCTCGTTGAAGCGGGGGTCCTCGATGCGACGGATCAAGGTATGGTCGAGCACCTGCTGTCGGGTCTGAGCGACGATCTCGGCGGGGTCCAGGGAGCGCCCATCGGCGTCCTGCCAGCGGCCATTTTCATCGGCGCTGGCCAGGCGCATCATGGCCGCCAGGCCCAGCAGGGTGCTGGCCTGGTCGTCGTCGGGCAGGGCGTCGAGCACGGTGCGACGAAACGCCTGGTGGCCCGAGGCTCTGCCGGCAGGGTTCACGCCGCCCATACCGACGATCACCGGTAAATGTGACAAGCCGGGTTCCTCGTTGTGCTGTTGATGTCTTCGAGTCGGTGTAGGTATCTGGCCATGGATCATATCACCCGCCTCACGGCGGCGTCATGGGGCCTCCGTGAGCAAAGGCGAGGGCGGCAGTGAAACATTTGTTTGAAATTGTGCGACGGGCATGTCAGGATGAAACGGCTGTTTGAGTCATATGAGTGGTCGTGGGCGCACCTCCTTGGGGTGCGCCCCTTTTTTTCCTTCATGATCGGTATGTTGCCGCCGGTTACGCGGCGTTGCATCGCGTAGTGGTGACGTCGCCGGGAGTTGGCTAGGGTGAGAGGGTGGTCGCCCTGGCGACTGCCGTTCAAGGAAATGACTCAGGAGGAGACACCCCATGACACACGAGATGCTCAAGAAGCTTGGTCTGGCACTGCTGGTGGGCATGCTGGCGGCGGGCCTGGTGGGCTGCCAGGATGAGCCCGGCCCCGCCGAGGAGGCCGGCCAGGAGCTCGACGAGGCCATGGAGGATGCCGGCGAGAGCGTCGAGGAGATGGGCGAGGCGATCCAGGATAGCGCCGAGGAGATGGGCGAGGCGATCCAGGATACCGCCGAGGGAAACTGACGAGCGATTCGGGGTCCTGACGCAGAAAGGCCGGACGAGATCGTCCGGCCTTTGCGCGTCATGGAAGAGCGTCAGGCTATTCGGCGTGGCTCAGCCGTTCTGCTCGATGCCCTGCACGTACCAGGGGGCGCCGTCGCGCAGGTCGCGCACCAGGTGCCAGGTCTCGTTGAACTCGTTGTGCTCGCCGTTCTCGTCGAGGATGCCGTGGAAGATCACGGTCGCCTCGGCCTGCTGGCCAACCTCCTGCACCATGCCCAGCTCGGCGAACAGGCGTACCACCTCGGTGCGGTTGTTGGCCGGATGCCGGTCGCGTTCGGCGCGCAGCAGGTTGTAGAGCTCCGGAGTCACGTACTCCTGGATGCCGGAGAAGTCATTGTTGTCCCAGGCGCGCTGCAGGGTCATGAAGTGCTCCTTGGCGCCACCCAGGAAGCGTTCGCGGTCGAACCACTCGGGCTCGCCGGCGAAGGCGGCGCCGCCGCCTGCCGGCGCGCTGGCCTGGAAGGCCTGGTCGCCGGGGGAGGCGGTGTGCTCGGTGCGTGCCTGGGGCGCCGCGCTGCCGGCACCCGCGCCGGCCATGGCGGCACGGCGGCGCAGGAACCAGATTGCGGCGAAGGCCAGGCCGGCGATCAGCAGGATATCCATCATGCGCAGCTCATCGAAGGCGCCGCCGAAGAAGAGCGCGGCGAGCAGGCCACCGGCGAGCAGGCCGCCCAGCATGCCGGGCATGCGCGAGCCGGCGGCGGCGCCCTGCTGGCCCTGGCGGGCGGGAGCGGCCTGGTTGGGCGCGGCGGCGGGGCGGTCCGCGGAGCGGGAGAAGCTGCCGACGTTGCCGCCGCCGCCCAGGCGGCGGGCCTCGGCGTAGTCCAGGGCCGGGCCGAGGGTGAAGAGTCCGACGACCAGCATGACAAGCAGATGTCGCATCAGGGGTGCCTCCGATCTTGGTCTGGGTAGGGGGTGGGAAGGTCGAGTCGATTCATTCTACCGGCTATGCTGGGGGGCACCATAAAAACCGACAACAAGCACAAGGAGACCCCAGCATGCATCTGTCACGAGAGGAGAGCCTGCTGTTGATCGTTGACCTGCAGGCCGGGCTGTTGCCGCTGATCGAGCACGGCGACCAGGCGGTCACCGAGGCGGCCTGGCTGGGCGGCCTGGCCGAGAGCCTCGAGGTGCCGGTGTGGGTGACCGAGCAGTACCCGGAAGGGCTCGGCGGCAGCGAGCCGCGGCTGCTGGAGGCGCTGCCTGGCCACCGGCTGTGGCAGAAGCTCACCTTCGACGCCTGCGCCAACCCCGAGTTCAGCGCCGCCCTGGCCGAGAGCGGGCGACGCCAGGTGGTGCTGTGCGGCACCGAGGCGCATATCTGCGTGATGCAGACGGGGCTGGGCCTGCTGGCCGCGGGCCATGAGGTCTACTGGCTCACCGAGGCCTGCGCCAGCCGCCGCGCCGCGGAGGCGCGCCTGGCCCGGGAGCGCATGATGCAGGCGGGGGCGGTGCCGGTCAGCGCCGACATGGTGGCCTACGAGTGGCTGCATCGCTGCGACGACGAGCGCTTCAAGCAGGCCCATCGCCGCTTCCTCAAGGGCCGCTCAGCGCGGCCGCTGGTGTTTGCCTAGCAGGCAGCGTCAGGCGGCGCCCTCGGGGCGGGTGAAGACCAGGGTGTCGCCCTCGCTCATGGCCGCGTTGTAGGCGTAGCCGGCGACGTTGAAGCCCTTGAGCCCCTCCGGGTCGTCCAGCCGCTCGCGGATCATCCAGGCCGCCATCAGGCCGCGCGCCTTCTTGGCGTAGAAGCTGATGATCTTCAGCTTGCCGTTCTTCTCGTCCTTGAAGACCGGGGTGATCACCCGCGCCTTGAGAGCCCTGGCGTCGATGGCCTTGAAGTACTCGTTGGAGGCCAGGTTGACCAGCACCGGGCTGCCGCTCTCGGCCACGGCCCGGTCGAGGGCCTCGGTGAGGGTGCCCTTCCAGAAGGCGTAGAGATCCTTGCCCGCCGGGTTCGCCAGCCGGGTGCCCATCTCCAGGCGGTAGGGCTGGATAAGATCCAGGGGGCGCAGCAGGCCGTAGAGCCCGGAGAGGATGCGCAGGTGCGCCTGGGCGAAGGCGTTGTCGTCGTCGCTGAAGGTGTCCGCCGCGAGCCCCAGGTAGACGTCGCCCTGGAAGGCCTGGGCGGCCGGCTTGGCGTTCTCCGGGGTGAAGGGGGGGCGCCAATCGGCGAAGCGAGCGGCGTTGAGGGCGGCCAGCTTGTCGCTGATGCCCATCAGCTCGGAGAGCCGCTGGGGGGAGTAGTCGCTCAGGATCTCGATCAGCTCGCGACTGCGGTCGAGGTAGTCCGGCTGGGTGTGCATGGCGGTGGTGGCCGGGGTCTCGAAGTCCAGCGTCTTGGCGGGCGAGATCACGCTCAGCATGGGGGCGCTCCTGATCCGGTGGAAGTGCTCCGAGTATACCAAGGGCGCCGCGGCGGTTGGGCTATCGCGGTGATAGCCCTCGAGCGCGGCGCCCGCCGGCCCGGCTTCAGGGCGCCGGGTTGGGCTGGCGCCGGTGCACCGCCTCGATGGCCTCGAGCACCTCGCTGTCGAGCTTGAGGAAGTCGCTCTCGAGATTGCGCTCGAGCTGCTCCATGGTGGTGGCGCCGATGATGTTGCTGGTCAGGAAGGAGCGCGAGTTGACGAAGGCCAGCGCCATCTGGGCCGGGTCCAGGCCGGCGTCCTGGGCGATCCGCACATACTCGGCGGTGGCCGCCTCGGCCTGGGGGTTGGTGTAGCGCTGGAAGCGCTCGAAGAGTGTCAGCCGCGCCCCCTCGGGGCGGGCGCCGTCCAGGTACTTGCCGGAGAGCACCCCGAAGGCCAGCGGCGAGTAGGCCAGCAGGCCCACCTGCTCGCGGTGGGCGATCTCGGCCAGGCCCACCTCGAAGGTGCGGTTGAGCAGGTTGTAGGGATTCTGCACCGAGGCGACCCGCGGCAGGCCCAGGGTCTCGGCCAGGTGGAGGGCACGCATCACCCCCCAGGGGGTCTCGTTGGAGAGCCCGATGGCGCGCACCTTGCCGGCATCCACCAGCTCCTTGAGGGCGCCGAGGGTCTCCTCGAGGGGTGTGGCCTCCTCCTCCTCATCATGCTCGTAGCCGAGGCGGCCGAAGTAGTTGGTCTTCCGGTCGGGCCAGTGCAACTGGTAGAGGTCGACGTAGTCGGTCTGCAGGCGCGCGAGGCTCGCGTCGATGGCCTGGTGCAGCTGGTCGCGGGTCAGCCGCGGGCCGCCGCGGATGTGATCGAGGCCGGGGCCGGTGGCCTTGGTGGCGATGATCACGTCGTCGCGGCTGCCGCGCTGCTTCAGCCAGCTGCCGATATAGGCCTCGGTGCGGCCCTGGGTCTCTGCCTTCGGCGGCACCGGGTACATCTCGGCGGTGTCGATGAAGTTGACGCCGAAGGCCACGGCGCGGTCGAGCTGCTCATGGGCCTCGGCCTCGCTGTTCTGCTCGCCGAAGGTCATGGTGCCAAGGCACAGGCGGCTGACTTCGATGCCGGTGGTGCCCAGCGGTCGCGTCTGCATTCTCTCTATCCTCAATTGCCAGGGGCTGCGAAGGGTTGGGGCATGGGGTAAATGCGTGGAGTAAAGGCATGGTAGGGGAGCCCGGCGGGGGCGGCAAATCCCCCCGGGGTTGAGTCCCGGGCGGGGCGGGCGTATGCTGGCCGCCGCTTGCGCGCCCCTGGATTCCGGGGCGTTTTGCTTTCGCAGATGACAGACGCCGTGCACAGGGTGGTGCCGGGTGTCTCCACGTTGCGTCAACAGGACCCGGTTACTGGCCATGACACAGGCATCATCACTGTTCACCCGGCTCGAATACCGCCTGGCGGAGCAGCTGTTCCATACCCGCTGGCTGCCCCGCTCTCCGCGTACTCAGCGGCTGACCATGCACCTCTTCCAGCGCTGCGCCGATGCCGGCCATCCGGCGGCGCTCTCCGTCTATGGGCATATGCTCTTCCATCGTGGCCTGACGCCCCAGGACAAGGCCCGTGGGGCCCGCTACGTGATGGAGGCGGCCCAGGCCGGCGACATTCGCGCCCAGTACCAGGCCGCCCAGATCTACGAGCACGGCTGCGTTCTCTACCCGCGTCGCGATGATCGTGCGGTGACCTGGTATGCCCGCGCCGGCGAGTCCGGCCACCCCCTGGCCGCGGCCCGCCTGGCCCGCGCCTATGGCGAGGGCCAGCTTGGCCTGCCGGTGGATCGCGAGCGCGCCGCCGAGTGGCAGCAGCGGGCCGACCAGGCCGCCGGTCTCGCCGAGGCGCTGGACAGCGGCGAAGCCGAGACGCGACACTAGACCGACGCCCGGCCGGGGCGTGACCGCGCCCCGGCCTCTCCATCCCAAGCTTCGGCCTCGAGGACCCGCGCTCCCGTGACGCTACCGACACTGCTCGATATCGAGGCGTCCGGGTTCGGGCGCGGCAGCTACCCTATCGAGGTCGGCCTGGCTCGCCCCGATGGCAGCCGCTGTGCCTTCCTGATCCTTCCCCTGCCGGAGTGGACCCACTGGGACCCCAAGGCGGAGCTCCTGCACGGCATCAGCCGCGCGCGTCTGCAGCGCGAGGGATACCCGGTCCGTCAGGTGGCGCGCTGGCTCAACGACGAGCTCGGCGGGCTTGGCATCGCCTACAGCGACAGCTGGGGCTATGACAACACCTGGCTGTCGCTGCTCTTCCACCATGCCGGCATGCTGCCGGCCTTCCGGCTGGAGGCGCTGCGCAAGCTGCTCAGCGAGGGGCAGCTGGCGCTCTGGAAGCAGACCAAGGAAGCGCTGATCGAGGAGCTGGGCATCCGCCGGCATCGCGCCGGCGAGGACGCCCGCCTGCTGCAGCTTACCTACCAGCGCACCCGCGAGCTGACCGGCGCCGCCTGACGCACGGACCCGCGGTGTCAGGCCGGCTCGGCAAGCCGCGCCTCGAGGATATCCAGCAGCTCGCCCGGCTCGGCGGCGTCGAACAGCTCGGCCCGGGTACGGGCGTTGAGGAAACCGTGCTCCACGGTGCTGTCGAGGAAGGCCAGCAGCGGCGTGTAGAAGCCGGCGCTGTCGAGCACGCCGATGGGCTTGTCGTGGAGCCCCAGGTAGTGCCAGGTCCAGGCCTCGAAGAACTCCTCCAGGGTGCCGATGCCGCCCGGCAGCACGATGAAGGCATCGGCGTGGGCGGCCATGCTGGCCTTGCGCTCGTGCATGTTGCGCACCCGGATCAGCTCGGTAAGGCCGTGGTGGGCCTGCTCACGCTCCACCAGGTGATCGGGCATCACGCCGATCACCTCGCCTCCCTCGGCCATGGCGGCATCCGCCAGGGCGCCCATCAGGCCGATGCGGGCGCCGCCGTAGACCAGCACATGGCCGCGCCGGGCCAGCTCGCGGCCCAGCTCGCGGGCGGTCTCGAGGAACTGGGGGTCGTGACCGTCCCTTGACCCCAGGTAGACACAGAATCTTGGCATGCTCTTCTCCTTGGCAGAGGCGCGCTGGCCGCTTGTTGGCCGGGGCGCTGTCACCTCGTCACAGGGCCATATGCTGGCGCCGAGGGCCTGACGCCGCAAGCCCTTTCCCTCCCACGGAAACGACGAAGGGCGCCGAGGTGGCGCCCTTCGCGGGATGTCGCTTGCCGGCGGCTCAGCGCGTGCCCTCGGCGTCACGCTTCATGGCCTGGCGCAGCAGCTTGAGGCCGACGCCGGTGATCACGAACATGCTGGCGATCAGGGCGAGGCTGGCAACGACATGGGTATCGAGGTACATCGGGGGCTCCTTGTGGGGTGTCGAGAGTGAGGCGTTGAGGGTCAGGGGGAATGGGGTCGGGATCCGCCGGGCAGGCAGTCGGCCACACCGTACTCGGCGTCCATCCACTGGCCGATGACGTTGTCACCGCACAGGTGGTGGGCGTACTGGGTGTGCAGGCAGCGTATCTGGTCCCAGTTGGCGATGCCGCCGATGCCGCGCTCGGTGAGCACGCCATCGTAGCCCAGCCGGATGACGTCAGCCTTTTGTGCCTCGCTCATGTGGCGCCAGCGGGCCGCCACGTAGTCGCGATGGCTTGCGTGGTAGGCGGCGAGGAACTCGGGCTCCTCCTGCAGGCGCGTCTCCAGCTGCTTGATCACGCCGACGGCCTCGATGCGCGAGATCTCCACCTTGAGCCGCTCGGAGCAGAGCCAGTAGAGGGTCGGAAAGGGCTTGCCGTCGACGATCGGCGCCATGCGCAGTACCAGCGGGGTGCCCTCGCTGTCGGTGGCCGCCACGGCCTCGATGCCGCGCGGGGCGCGGCCCAGCTGCGCGGTGATGATCGCCAGCTGGCGCTCGTCAGGAGTCTGATCGGTGCGGATCACCATCGTCGGGGTCCCGTAGAAACTTGTTGGACTGGCCGACGGCCAGGAAGAAGGCGCGGTTGAGCTGCTCGGGGGTGGGCGTATAGCGCCACTCCCGCTCGCAGTAGTCTGCGGCCCGGGCCATCAGCACGTGGTAGAGCCGATTGAACGGGGCATCATAATCGTAGGGATCGGCGCCGAACAAGCGGATGTGGGGATAGTCGGCGAAGCGCTCGACGAAGTAGCGGAGCAGGTCCGCCTCAACGGCGCGGTGCCGGGCGACGTTGTCGGGGTCCAGCCAGAGGTCGTAGCGGATGGCCATGATCACCTCCTGTCGGGGGGGCGGGTGTCGGCCGAGCCGGCCATGTGATTGGGACAGCATGACACGCCGTTTGGCTCGCCGCGTCAGCCTCTGGCGAGCGGGGCCAGCCTGGCGCCGGTGAGGCGCACCAGGTCGGCGGGGGCCAGGCGGATCTCCAGCCCGCGCCGGCCGCCGCTGACGTGGATCGCCGGCAGCGCCGCGGCGCTTTCGTCCAGGAAGGTGGCCAGGCGGCGCTTCTGCCCCAGCGGGCTGATGCCGCCGACCACGTAGCCGGTGGCACGCTGGGCCGCCTCAGGCTCGGCCATGGCGGCCCGGCGGGCGCCGGCGGCGCGAGCCAGCGCCTTGAGGTCGAGCTGGCCCGCAACCGGCACGATGGCTACCGCCAGGCGGCCGTCGTCGAGTTTCACGAGCAGGGTCTTGAACACCTCGTCGGGGGAGAGCCCCAGCGCCCGCGCCGCCTCCTCGCCGTAGGCGGGGGTGCGCGGGTCGTGCGCGTACTCTGCCAGGGTAAAGGCCACGCCGGCCCGCTCGAGCTGCTTGACGGCAGGGGTCATGTGGCCACCGGCTCCTCCCGCACGTGGGCTTCCAGCGCCGCGCGCAGCGTCCCCTCGATGGGCACGGCCTTCTTGCTCTGGTGGTCGAAGTGGACCATCACGGTGCGGCCAATGTTGGTCATCTGCCCCTCCTGGTGGGCCTCCTGGGTCACCGTGAAGGAGCTGTTGCCGAGCCGCGAGACGTAGGTGCGGATCTCGATCTCGCTGCCGTACTGGAGCTCGGCGAGGTACTCCACCTCCATGCGGGCCATGATCAGGCGCCACTGGCGCGGGTCGAGGTCCGGGGTGAAGAGGCGGAAGAGGTCGTTGCGGGCCAGCTCGAACCAGGCCGGCAGCCGGGTGTTGTTGATATGGCCCAGGGCATCGGTGTCGTAGAAGGCGGGCTCGACGGTGCGGGTGAACATGGCGGCGCTCCTTTTTGTAGTGATTCAGCTGTCGTGATCCGGGCAGGACAGCTTTGCCCCAAGCAAGCGCTCGGTCAAGCTCGGGCGGTGCGCCTGCCCTGCTGCCACGCCTGCAGCCGGGTCCAGCCTAGCAGCCAGAGGGTGGCCACGGTGAAGCCGGCCAGGGTGCCCAGGCCAAGCCCCAGTGCCGGGTAGGCCAGGGAGACGCAGAGGGTATAGCTGAGCAGCGAGCCGAGCCCCGCCGGGTAGTGCTTGATCACCGTGGCCACCGGGCCGGGCCCGTGGGTCAGGTGCAGGATCACCAGGAAGGGGAACATGGTCACCGGGAAGGCCGCCATGACGCCTGCCCAGGCCGCCGGCAGGACGTGGGCGAGGCCGGTAATCACGAAGATGATCGCGGCGGCGAGCAGGGCGCGCACCCCCAGCGCCGCCCAGGAGAAGCGTCCGGCGGGGCGCGCGGGACTGTCCGGCACCCGCCGGTAGAGCCAGGTGAACAGCGCGATGGCCGCCAGGGTGGTGAGGGTGCCGGTGAGGCGGTCGAACTCCACCCGGGTGAGCAGCAGGCTCACCGCCAGGAAGGCGGCCAGGCCCGCCGCAGTGCCGGTCAGCACGCCGGGCAGGCCCGGGCGGCGGCCGGCCAGCAGGTAGCCGCCGCCGAGTGCCAGGGTGGCGGTGAAGCCGGCCAGGGTATGCACCGCGCTCTCGGCGGCGAAGCCCGTGGAGAGCTCCAGGCCGATGAAGAAGAGCGCGATGGCGGTGCCCAGGGGGTAGCCGGCCAGCAGGCCGGCTACCCGGGGGCTGACGCGCACGGCGATGGCGCCGAGGCCCAGCACCATGCCGATCGAGACCAGAAGCTTGGCAAGCTGCCAGCTCAGGGGGACGTCCATGGGGTTTCCTTGTCGTTATGAAGGGGCCGGTCGGCTAGATGAGCCTCAGGCCCTGGCGGTCGTGCCAGGCGGCCTTGATGGCGGTGGCCAGGGGCTCGCGCAGGTGGTCCGGCAGGGCGGCCTCGGCGCTCTCGTGGTCGGTGAAGTCCCGGTTGCGCAGCCAGCAGTAGGCCCAGGCGCAGGCCTCGTCGTTGCTCCCGGGCAGCGGTCGGGCAGGCATCTGCATCAGCAGGAAGGTGGCGGTACGCGCCGCCCACAGCGGGATCTCGTCACCCGCCTCCGGCTTGGTCCAGGCCACCAGGGTGGCCCCGTCCGGCGTGGCCTCCGGCTGGCCCAGCCTGGCGACCCGTGCGGTCTCGGCGAGGATCAGCGCCAGGCGGTCGGTGTCGCCCTGGCCCAGGGTGCGCCACTGGTCGATCAGTGCAGGCAGGCCGCGGCGTACCTTGGCATAGAAGCCGTCCTGGGGCATCGTGCTGGTCATGGCATCGTCCTGATCATTGCAGGGCCCTGAAGTGTAAGGAGTGAGACATGGACTTCGATTTTGCCACGCCCGTGGAGCGGCGGCACCCGTCAGGCGAGCGTTCGTCCGACTGGCCGTCCCAGAAGTGGCACCGTTACGACGACGAGGTGCTGCCGCTGTGGGTCGCCGATATGGACTTCGTCTCGCCCCCGGCGGTGCTCGAGGCGCTGCGCGCCCGGGTGGACCACGGGGTGTTCGGCTATGGCCTGGTGCCGGCCTCCCTGCGCGAGACTCTCTGCGCCTGGAGCGAGCGCCACTATGGCTGGTCCATCGAGCCCGACTGGCAGCTGTGGCTGCCCGGGGTGGTGCCGGCGCTTCACCTGGCCAGCCTGGCGCTGACCGAGCCGGGCGACGGGGTGCTGACCGTGACGCCCATCTATCCGCCCTTCCTGCAGGTGGCCGAGCGCACGGGGCGCCTGCCCCAGCAGGCGGCGATGGCCGAACCCGTGGCCCCGGGCGAGCCCTGGCGGCTAGACCTCGCGGCGCTCGCGGCGGCAATCACCCCGCGTACCCGGTTGCTGCTCTGGTGCCATCCCCACAACCCCACCGGGCGGGTCTGGGCCCGCGACGAGCTCGCCGGCCTGGCCGAGCTGGTGATGCGCCACGACCTGTACGTGGTCTCCGACGAGCTGCACTGCGATCTGCTGCTGGACGAGGGCGCCCGGCACGTGCCGCTGGCGGCGGCCTTCCCCGAGCTGGCCGCGCGCACCCTGACCCTCTGGGCCCCCTCCAAGACCTTCAACCTGGCGGGCCTGACCACCGCCTGCGCGGTGATCCCCGATGCCGTCCTGCGCCGGCGCTTCGCCGCGGCGATCAAGGGGCTCGTGCCGGACGGAAACGTGCTGGGGCTGGTGGCCGCGGAGGCCGCCTACGGTCAGGGCGAGCCCTGGCGCCAGGCGCTGCTCGAGGTGCTGCGGGGCCACCGGCAGGCGCTCGTCGAGCGGGTGGCCCGCTGGCCGGGGGTCACGATGAGCGCGCCCGAGTCCACCTACCTGGCCTGGCTCGACCTGCGCCAGGCACCGGCCCTGGCCGGCAGCGAGTCGCCCCAGCAGGCGCTGCTCGAGCGCGCCGGGGTGGCGCTCTCGGACGGCGCCGACTTCGGCATGCCGGGGTTCGCGCGGCTCAACTTCGGCACCACGGCGACCCAGCTCGAGGCCGCCCTGGCACGCCTGGACGGGGTGCTGGGCGGATGACTCAGTAGAGCAGGGCGAACAGCTTGCGGCGGTAGGTGACCGTCAGCGGGTGGTCGGCCCCCAGGGCGTCGAAGACCCGCAGCAGGGTCTTGCGGGCGGCGTCATCGCCCCAGGCGCGGTCGGCCTTCATCAGCGCCAGCAGGGCATCGAGGCCCGCCTCGTAGTCGCCGTCGGCCACCCGGCGCAGGGCGAGCAGGTACTGGGCCTCGCTGTCGTCGCGCTCGCCCAGGGCGGCCAGCGCCTCGGCGTCGGGGGCCTCCTCGCTGAACTCGATGCTGGCGCGCACACCCCGGGCCGGGGCGGCGTCGCGCTCCTCCGGGGGCAGGTTGTCGAGCAGTGCGCGGGCGTCGGCGGCGCGCCCCTCGGCCACCAGGGCCCGGGCCAGCTCCACCTGGAAGGGGTAGTGCTGGGGGTTCTGCTGCACCAGCTCCTCGTAGAGGGCGCGGGCGGTGGCGGCATCGCCGGCGGCCAGGGCCTCGGCGGCCTGCTCCTCGGGGCTGGCTGGGGCGTCCTCGGGGGCCGGGAAGTAGCGGCCCAGCCACTCGCGGACCTGCTTCTCGGGCAGCGCGCCCTGGAAGTGGTCGACCAGGCCGCCCTGGCTGATCAGCTTGACGTCGGGCACCGAGCGCACGCCGAGCTGGGCGGCGATCTCCTGGTTCTCGTCGATGTTGAGCTTGGCCAGGATGAAGGCGCCGCGGTATTCGCGGGCCAGCTTCTCCAGTATCGGCATCAGGTTCTTGCAGGGCTCGCACCAGGGGGCCCAGCAGTCGAGCAGTACCGGCACCTGCATAGAGAGCTCCAGCAGCTGCTGGATATTGCCGGCGTCGGCGTCGACGATTACCTCGGGGGCATCGCCGGCGGGGGCAGGATCGCTGGTGCCGGAGGGTGTGTCGGCGGCGAGGGGCTCGCCGGTGCGCGGGTCGACGATGGGCATGGTGGGGGTTCCCGGGTCAGAGTGGATTCGCACTGAAGATGCGGGTAACCGTGGGCGTATTCAAGGGGAGGGGTGCGATGGGGGTGCTGTGGCGTCTGCTGGTCGGGCTGGTGCTGATGCTTTCACTGCTGCTGGCGGGGCCGCTGTGGATGCTGGCCAGCGAGGAGGTGGCGACGGGCCGGCACTGGGCCTCGACGAGGGGGTGGAGCTGAACCTGCTGGGGCTGGCCCTGGGCCTCGACCTGCGTCGTCCGGCCCTCAAACTGCCCGGCGTGGAGCGCCTGGGCATGGCGCCCCTCGTCAAGGGGACAGACGGCGGCTAACCCGCGGCGGTATGTCGGTCGCCCCATGTTTCCCATGGGAAACCCGTTCTCCCGCCGGCCGGCAAATGTTCCGTAAGCCTGGCGAGTGTGGCCATGGCGCTACGAACGCGATTCTCTCCTTGCGCCCATTGTTTCCAATAGGAAACATGGTCTACTCTTGACCCATTCGAAACCGAGTCGGTCCGGCACTCAGCCATGGGGCCGGGTCGAATGCCATTATCGCTTGTAAGAGGCCGCCGCGATGAGCCAGCTGAACCGTACCCCCCTCCATGACCTCCATGTGGAACTGGGCGCCAGGATGGTGCCCTTCGCCGGCTACGAGATGCCGGTGCAGTACCCGCTGGGCGTGAAGAAAGAGCACGAGCATACCCGTGCCGCCTGTGGCCTGTTCGACGTCTCCCACATGGGCCAGCTGCTGCTGCGCGGCCCCGCGCCGGCCGAGGCGCTGGAGACCCTGGTGCCGGCGGACCTTCTCGGGCTGCCCGAGGGGATGCAGCGCTATGCGCTGTTCACCAACGAGGCGGGCGGGATCCTCGACGACCTGATGGTGGTCAACGCCGGCGATCACCTCTACCTGGTGGTCAACGCCGCCTGCAAGGCGCAGGACATCGCCCACCTACGCGCGCACCTGCCCGAGGGTCACGAGATCGAGGTGCTGGACCGGGGGCTGATCGCCCTGCAGGGGCCGCAGGCCGCCACGGTCATGCAGCGGCTCTGCCCGGCGGCCTGCGAGATGATCTTCATGCAGCACGGTCGCTTCGAGATCGCGGGCATCCCGGTCTGGGTCAGCCGCAGCGGCTACACCGGCGAGGATGGCTTCGAGATCTCGGTCGCCGCCGAGCAGAGCGAGGCGCTGGCCCGCCGCCTGCTGGCGGAGCCTGAGGTGGAGGCGATCGGCCTGGGCGCCCGCGATTCCCTGCGCCTGGAGGCGGGGCTCTGCCTCTACGGCCACGATATCGACACCACCACCACGCCCGTCGAGGCCGGCCTGATCTGGGCCATCGGCAAGCCGCGTCGCCATGGCGGCGAGCGCCCCGGCGGCTTCCCCGGCGCCGAGACGATCCTCCACCAGGTGGAGGCCAAGGACCACAGCCGCAAGCGGGTCGGCCTGCTCGGCGAAGGGCGCGCCCCGGTGCGCGAGGGCACCGAGCTCTACGACGCCGAGGGCAACCTGATCGGCATCGTCACCTCCGGCGGCTTCGGCCCCAGCGTGGGCAAGCCGGTGGCCCTGGGCTATGTGCCGGTGGCGCTGGCCGAGGTCGGCACCACGGTCTTCGCCGAGGTGCGCGGCAAGCGTCTACCGATGGTGGTCAGCAAGACGCCCTTCGTCGCACCGGGGTACTACCGCGGCTAGAGAGGCTGCCTATGCTGTCAGGGTGGGGCGACCCTCGACGGCTCGATCAGCCCTTCCATCAACCGTTCACTTAAGCGTTCAGTCAACAACAACAGGGCGGCAGGTAGCCCAGGGTGGTGCAACATGTCTATCAGCGTCTTCGACCTGTTCAAGGTCGGCGTCGGGCCGTCGAGCTCGCACACCGTGGGGCCCATGCGGGCCGCCTGTGACTTCCTCGACGAGCTGAAGGCGCGGGAGCTGCTGACGCGGGTGGCGCGCCTCGAGGTGCAGCTCTTCGGCTCGCTCTCCGCCACCGGGATCGGCCACGGCACCGATCGCGCGGTGATCATGGGGCTGATGGGCGAGCGGCCGGATCGCATCGACCCCGCCATCATCGCGCCCTGCATCGAGGAGCTGCAGGAGTCCGAGGCACTGCTGCTGGATGGCCGCCACAGCGTGCCCTTCCTGTGGGCCCGCGACATGCAACTGCTCGAGGAGAGCCTGCCGCATCACCCCAACGCCATGCGCCTGATCGCCCACGGCCACGCCGGCGAGCTCTACCAGAACACCTACTACTCGGTGGGCGGCGGCTTCGTCATCGACGAGGCCCAGGCCGAGCGAGGCGAGCTCGACAGCGACACCACCGCGCTGCCCTACGACTTCCAGACCGGCGACGACCTGATGCGCATGTGCCGGGAGAGCGGCCTGCGCATCAGCGAGCTGATGCTGGAGAACGAGAAGGCGTGGCGTAGCGAGGAGGAGATCCGCGACGGCCTGCTTGCGATCTGGGCCGCCATGCAGGCCTGCGTCCGGAAGGGCATGGAGGCCGAGGGCGTGCTGCCGGGGGGGCTGAACGTCAAGCGCCGCGCCAAGGCCCTCTACCAGCGTATGCTGGCCAGCGAGGACGACCACTCGCTGATCGCCTCGACCATGTCGGCCATGGACTGGGTCAACCTCTACGCCCTGGCGGTCAACGAGGAGAACGCCGCCGGCGGGCGCATGGTCACCGCCCCCACCAACGGCGCGGCGGGCATCATCCCCGCGGTGCTGCACTACTACATGCAGTTCCAGAAGGGGGCCTCCGAGCGCGACGTGGTGAACTTTCTGCTCACCGCCGGGGCGGTGGGGATCCTGTGCAAGAAGAACGCCTCGATCTCCGGCGCCGAGGTGGGCTGCCAGGGCGAGGTGGGTTCCGCCTGCGCTATGGCCGCCGCCGGCCTCACCGAGGTGATGGGGGGCAGCGTGGCCCAGGTGGAGAACGCCGCCGAGATCGGCCTGGAGCACAACCTGGGGCTGACCTGTGACCCGGTGGGGGGGGTCGTTCAGGTGCCCTGCATCGAGCGCAACGCCATCGCCTCGGTGAAGGCGATCAACGCCGCCCAGATGGCGCTGCGCGGCGACGGTGAGCACTTCATCTCCCTGGACAAGGTGATCCGCACCATGCGCGACACCGGCGCCGACATGCAGGCGAAGTACAAGGAGACCTCGAAGGGGGGGCTTGCCGTCAACGCCATCGAGTGCTGAGACCAGCGGCGCTACAGACGAAGAAGGCCGCCCCCACAGGCGGGCCCGCTTCGTATCTTTTTGTAACAATCACTTGGGATGCTGGAATATTAGCTACCCTGACAATCAATAATAACTAGTGAGTGACGAGGGGAGAGGCATGGAAGACCCGGATAAGTGGCTATTCAAAATTTATCGTGCGCTCAGACCCGTAGCCGTCGAGTAGGCGACAGACCTCCTTGCTGAGGTGGTCAAATGAGAGATAGGCACTCAACGGTAGCCATGCGTACTTCATCTGCCGCC
>NZ_QGTM01000017.1 GCF_003182195.1 Halomonas sp. A11-A | reverse complement strand
TGGCTCAATGCCGTGCCTGAGCGCCGTAGGAATCCCCTTCCTTTCCGCCGTTGGCGGCAGCTGCCTAAGCAGCTGAGGGAGGGGAGGACGTCAAGGTTCTTTCGAATGGTTGGTTCGGCTTTTTTCAGCGGATGTTGATGGTGCACTGCGGTAAGCTGATAAAACTTTCGACTAGGCACGAGGACACCACGCCATGTGGCGCAATACCCGTACCGGCTGGGGCATCGTCAGCATCATCCTGCACTGGCTCAGCGCCGTGACCATCGTGGGCCTCTTCGCGCTGGGATGGTGGATGACCGGGCTCGGGTATTTCGATGCCTGGTACAACCTCGCCCCCTGGTGGCATCGCTCCATCGGGATGCTGCTGCTGTTCGCCACCCTGCTGCGCCTCGCCTGGCGCTTCGTGAACCCCACGCCGGCGGCCCACGGCAGCCGGCTCGAGCGTCTGGCCGCTCATCTGGGCCACGTGCTGCTCTACGTGCTGCTGCTGGTGGTGCTGGTCAGTGGCTACCTGATCTCCACGGCGAGGGGCCGCGGCATCAGCGTGTTCGACTGGTTCGAGGTGCCGGCGCTGATCAGCCGCCTGCCCAACCAGGAGAGCATCGCCGGCGAGATCCACTGGTATGCCGCCGTGGCACTGATGGTACTGGCCGCGGGCCACGTGCTGGCCGCTCTCAAGCATCATTTCCTGGATCGCCAGGATACCTTGACCCGCATGCTCAATCCGGCGCGATCCCGTCGCCCCTGAGCCGCGCTCAACCCCCGCAAGACACATCGTCAATCGACAAGGAGAGTGACCATGTTCAAGAAGACCGCCCTCGCCACCGCCCTCGGTGCCGTTGCCCTGGTGGGCGTAAGCCAGGCCCAGGCCGCCGACTACGTGGTGGATACCGAAGGCCAACACGCCTTCGTCCAGTTCAAGATCAACCATCTCGGCTTCTCCTACATCCTCGGCAACTTCGAGTCATTCACCGGCCAGTTCTACTACGACGCGGACAATCTCGAGGCCTCCAGCGTCGAGATGGAAGTGGACGTGACCAGCCTGAACACTAACCATGCCGAGCGTGACCGTCACTTCCTCTCCGACGACTTCCTCAGCGCCGGCACCTACCCGACCGCCACCTTCGTCTCCACCGGCTTCGAGCCGAGCGGCGACAACGAAGGCATCCTGACCGGCGAGCTCACCCTCAAGGGCGAGACCCGCGAGATCGAGATGCCGGTGACCCTGGTGGGCGAGGGCGAGGACCCCTGGGGCAGCTACCGCGCCGGCTTCGAGGGCAGCACCATGCTGACTCTGGGCGACTTCGGCATCGACATGAGCGCCTTCCCGGAAGTGATGCATGAGCTTGAGCTTTACGTCACCTTCGAGGGCGTGCGCCAGTAAGGCGACTCGGCGGCCAGGCCAGGCTCCCTCGCGACCCAGCAAAGCGACCCCCCGGGCCAGTGCCCGGGGGGTCGACGTTTACGGGGAGTGGCCCGATCGATCCGGACCTTTGGTTCAGCGCGTCTCGTTGAGCACGGCGTCGGGGAAGTGACGGCGCAGGATGCGGTTCTGGAAGTCGTCGACGAACCGGCTGTTGATGATGATGATGAAGCGCTCGAAGGGCGCGCTGGGGTCCAGCTGACGGATGCCGTCCACGCTGTGGAAGAGGCGATCGTCGCGCAGGTGCAGGATGTCACCCGGGGCCAGGGTGATATCGGTCAGCGGTCGGGTGCCGGCCTTGTCGGCATAGAGATGATTCTCTGCGCCGGTGACGTTTTCGCGGTTCATCACCAGGATGCTCAGCGCCTTGCAGCCATCGGCATGTATTCCCTGCCCCTGCAGCGGGTCGACCTGCCCCTCGCCGCGCACCCCGGTGATCTGCATCAGGATCGGCTCGCGGGGCCCGATCCCCCACAGGTGGGCCCAGGCACGGACGAAGGCCCTGACGTCGGGCCGAGACAGGAACTCGCCGGTCAGCGGCTCGTAGTAACGCAGCCGGTCGGCCATGCTCTCGGCGTCGTTGAAGGCGCCGCCCTGCGCCATCGGACACTCCCCCATGAGCTCCATGCTTCCCTGGTCATCGAGGCACAGCCAGGACATGCGCTTCCAGCGCCGGTTGACGTAGGGGTCGCGGGGCAGATCCGCCAGGAAGGCCTGCCAAGCCACCAGGTCGACTCGCTGGCGAATGTCGGTGAGGCTCCAGTCGCGCGCCTCCAGATCCCGTGTGACACCGGGGTTCCAGTAGTCGCTCAACGAATTGGCGGGCATGGAGGTCAGGTCGTAGCCATGCTTGAGGGTATCGAGTTTCATCGGTCGTTCTCCTTGGGGTGGGCGGAATTGCCCGGTGTTGCCGGCCCTATGGCCGCTCAACGGTGAGACTGCGCAACGCTATGCAAACAAATGATGGCTTCTTGTTTCATTGTTTTGCATTGAAGCTACAGGTTTAGGTCATGAATTTGCTTGAGGCGTCAAGTCGCTCGGAGGAGGGAGGTTCGTAGGAGATAAACGACAAAGCGGTGTAGGATGAAGGTCGAAGACCCCGCAAGAGGCGCGTGCAGCGCCCATGATGATCCCCCATTGGCGAGAGACGAATGATTGGACGAGATCGCCGCTTCCTGCGCTGGCTGAGGCACAGGCTGACGCAGCTGCTGGATCGGCTTCCCGAGAGGAGTCGATCCGCTGCTGTGGCCGGCGGCGAAGCCGAGGTGGTGCGCCGGCAGTATCTGGAGAGCGAGCAGCGCTTTCGCGCCCTGCTGGAGAGCCTGCCGAAGGTGGCGGTTCAGGGGTATGACCGGGATCGTCGGGTGATCTACTGGAATGACGCCAGCGCCCGCCTGTATGGCTTCACCGCCGAGGAGGCCCAGGGGCGTCTGCTGGAGGAGCTGATCATCCCCCCCTGGATGCGTGAGGGGGTCATCCAGGCCCATAGCGCCTGGGTGGAGGAGGGCCAGGAGATCCCCGCCGATGAGCTGGAACTGCAGCACAGGAGCGGTGAGCTGGTGCCGGTCTTCTCACACCATGTGATGCTCAATGAGCACACCGCCGACCCGCTGATGTTCTGCGTGGACGTCGACCTCTCCGACCAGAAGCGTGCTCACAGGGAACTGGACTTCGCGACCCGCTTCGATCGCCTGACCCACCTGCTCAACCGCCATGGTTTCGAGGAACAGCTGGACCAGTCGCTGGCGGAGTGTCGTCGTCAGGAGCGCTCCCTGGTGCTGGTCTACCTCGACCTCGACCACTTCGTGGAGATCAACGATGCGCTGGGATACGGCCAGGGGGACCAGCTACTGGTGGAGCTGGCCAATCGCCTGAACCGGGAGCGTCGCGGCACCGATATCTTGTCTCGGGTCTCCAGCGACGAGTTCGTGATTGCCTTCCCGGGCATCCGTGATCCGGACGACATTCCCCGCCTGGTGCGCAAGGTGGAGGAGGTCATGCGGGCGCCCTTCCTCCTCGAGGAGCGCCGCTGCAAGCTGAGCGCCTGCCTCGGGGTCGCCATCTTCCCCGGCAACGGTGAGACGGCCGGCGAACTGATCCGCAACGCCGATGTCGCCAAGAACCGCGCCAAGCTCGCCGGTCAGGGGCAGGTGGTCTACTTCAACCAGCAGCTTCACGACGAGCTGCTCCACCAGCATCGTCTCTCCGACCGCCTGGAGCGTGCGCTGGAGGCGGGGGAATTCGTTCTTTACTACCAGCCCCAGGTGTCGGCCTCAAGCGGCCAGGTCGAGAACCTCGAGGCCCTGCTGCGCTGGATACCGACGGAGGGGCCGGCCGTCTCGCCGGCCGAATTCATTCCCCTGGCCGAGCGCTCGGAGCTGATTCACCGCATCGGCGACTGGGTGCTGGAAGAGGCGTGTCGCCAGCGGTCCCGCTGGCGCGAGGCCGGCCTCGGCCTGGAGCGCATCGACATCAACTTCTCGGGCCGACAGATCAAGCGACCCGGTGTCTTCGCGCACTTCGAGGCCTGCGTGGAGCGCTACGGCCTGGGGCCCCGGGACATCGGCATCGAGCTCACCGAGAATGTCCTGATCGAGGCCGACGACGCCACCCTGGCGGGGCTGCGCCGTCTCCACCATCGCGGTTTTCGCATCGCCATCGACGACTTCGGCACCGGCTACTCGTCGCTGAGCTACCTCAAGCGTTTCCCCGTCACCGCCCTGAAGATCGATCGCACCTTCGTGCGTGATGCGCCTAACCAGCCCGAGGATCGGGCGATCATGGAAGCCACGGTCTTCATCGGCCACCGGCTCGGGCTCGAGGTGGTGGCCGAAGGGGTGGAGAACCGCGAACAGCTCGAGCTGGTCCGGGAGATGCGCTGCGATCTGGTGCAGGGTTACTACTTCTTCCGGCCCATGGCCGCGGCGGACATCGAACGCCTGCTGGCTGGGATGGTGCCTGGCAGCGCCGACCTCTCGAGCTGAGAGTCCCCTCCCTTTTGCGTAGAATACGGCGTCTCCTCCCGGCTCAGGATTTCCCGTGACGCAATCCCGCTCCTCCGACGCCCTGGGCGTGACCCTCTGGCGGCAGACCTGGCCCATGACCATCGGCGTGCTGGCGCTGCTCGGCTTCCAGCTGGTGGACAGCGCCTTCATCGCCCGCCTGGGCACCGCGCCGCTGGCCGCCCAGTCCTTCACCTTTCCGCTCTCCTTCCTGATCATCGGCATCCAGGTGGGACTCGGCATCGCCATCGCGGCGCTGATCTCCAGGGCTCTGGGCGCCGGCCAGGAGGCCCGCGCCCGCCGGCTGGGCAGCCTGGTGCTGCTGATCGGCACCGCCACCATCGCGCTGCTGGCGCTGCTGCTGTGGGCGGTCCAGGCGCCGGTGTTCGGCCTGCTGGGTGCCGATGCGGCCACCCGCGAGCTGATCCGCGGCTACTGGGCGCCGCAGCTGCTGTCTGCCTGGCTGGGGGCGGGGCTCTACTTCGGCTACAGCCTGTTCCGCGCCCACGGCAATACCCGCCTGCCGGGCACCCTGATGGTGGTCACCAGCCTGGTCAACCTGGTGCTGGACCCGCTGCTGATCTTCGGCATCGGCCCCTGGGAGGGGCTGGGGCTGCCCGGAGCGGCCTGGGCCACGGTGGCCGCCTTCGGCGTGGGCCTTGTGGTGCTGGGGCGGCACCTTCGTCATACCGACTGGCTGTGCTGCGAGGGGCTGGGCCAGGAGATGCGCGAGTCGGCGCGCCCCTTCGCCGCCATCGCCGGCCCCGCCATGCTCAGCCAGCTGATGCCGCCGCTGGCCGCCATGCTGGCCATCACGGCAGTGGCGGGGCTCGGTGAGGCCTCGGTGGCGGCCTGGGGCCTGGCCAGCCGCCTGGAGACCCTCTCGCTAATGGTGGTGCTGGCCATGACCATGTCGCTGCCGCCCTGGCTCGGGCGCTGCTACGGCGCCGGCGACTGGGGCCAGGTGCACCGCCTGCTGCGCCTGGCGCTCAGGGTGATCGTGGTGTGGCAACTGGGGCTTGGCCTGCTCATGGCCCTGGCCGCCCCCTGGGTGGCGCTGGCGCTCTCCGGCAACCCCGAGGTGCGCGACGACCTCGCCACCCTGATCCGCTTCCTGCTGCCCAGCTACGCGGCGCTTGGGGTGTGCATGATCGTGGTCTCGGCCGGCAACGCCCTGGGCTGGCCGCTGCGTGCCATGCTGATGTCCGCCGCCCGGCTGTTCCTCTTCTACCTGCCCTGCCTGTGGCTGGGCGCCCACCTCGGCGGCCTGCCGGGGCTTGCCGCCGGCGCCGCGGCAGGCAACCTGCTGGCTGGATTGGCCGCCTGGCGGGTGCTGCGGCGCATCCTGGCGAGCCCAAGGCGCCGCGCGACCCGGGAGGCCGGGCCCGCCGCCTCCCCTTGACCGTCTGACCCCTTGGTCGTTCGACCGCTTGACCCGAGTCACGACAAGGGGTTACACGGCGGTGCAGCGTGGCACCCTGTGGCCGGCTCAGGCATCATGGGGGGTAGATCACAGGAGGGGCCAAGATGACGCCAAACGAACTCACCGGGCTGATCCTGGCGGGCGGCCAGGGGCGCCGCATGGGCGGCGTGGACAAGGGGCTGGTGGCCTTCCACGGCCGCCCCCTGGTGGCCCATGTGCGCGAGCGCCTGGCCGGCCGGGTCGCCGAGGTGCTGATCAACGCCAACCGCAGCCAGGCGGAGTACGCTGCCCTGGGGGATCGCGTCATCGAGGACGCCGAGGGCGGCTTCCAGGGCCCATTGATGGGCATCTACAGCGGGCTGCGCGCCGCCGCGACCCCCTGGCTGGTGGTGGTGCCCTGCGACACCCCCGCGCTGCCCGAGGAGCTGGTGGCGCGCCTGGTGGCGGGCCTGGGCGATGCCGATATCGCCGTGGCCTGCGACGGTGAGCGCCTGCACCCGGTGGTGGCGCTGATCCGCACGGCACTGGCCGATGACCTCGCCGCGGCGCTGGCCGGCGGCGAGCGCAAGATCGACCGCTGGTACGCTCGCCACGCCTGGTGTCGCGTCGACTTCTCCGACTGCCCGGCGGCCTTCGCCAACCTCAACACCGACGACGAGCGACAGTACCTGGAAGCCAGCCTCGCGAGCCCCGACCCATGAGCGCGACCCACGACCCCAACCCGATACCGAGCGCTGCGCCGCTGCCGCTGGACGCCTCGCTGCCGCTGCTCGGCATCGCGGCGTGGAGCGGCACCGGCAAGACCACCCTGCTCGAGGCCCTGCTGCCGCGCCTGGCCGAGCGCGGCCTGCGCGTCGCGGTGATCAAGCACGCCCACCACACCTTCGACGTCGACCAGCCCGGCAAGGACAGTCACCGCCTGCGCCAGGCCGGTGCCGCCCCCATGCTGGTGGCCTCCCGGGAGCGCCTGGCGCTGATGATGGAGACCCCCGGCCAGCAGGAGCCCGACCTGGCCCGGCTGGTGGCGCTGGTGGCCACCCAGGCGCCGGACCTGGTGCTGGTGGAGGGCTTCAAGGCCTGGCCGCTGCCCAAGCTCGAACTGCATCGCCCGGCCCTGGGCAAGCCCCTGCGAGTGGCCGAGGACCCCTGGGTGAGGGCGGTGGCCTCGGATGCGCCCCTGGCGCTGCCGGAAGGTGTCGAGGCACTGGATCTCAATGACCTCGCCGCCCTGGCCGAGTGGATCGCCGCCTGGCCGGTGCGCTGGCCCGCGGAGCGCCGGCCCCGTGCCCAGGCCCTAGGAGTCACCGCGCCATGACCCTCTCCTGCTTCGAACTGGGCGAGCGGATGCTGGCCGTTGAGGAGGCCCGGGCGGCGGTGCTCGCCCTGGTGGCGGGGCCGCTGCCCGCCGAGCTCGTCCCCCTGGCGCAGGCCCACGGCCGGGTGCTGGCCGAGGACGCCATCTCGCCCATTGCGGTGCCCCAGAACACCAACTCCGCCATGGACGGCATCGCCCTGGCCTGGCCCGCCGCGCCCGGCGAGGATTGCGCCCCCGTGACACGCTTTCGCCGGGTCGTCGAGCTCCACGCCGGCCAGACGCCCGCTGGACCCCTGGCCCCCGGCGAGTGCGCCGGCATCACCACCGGCGCGCCGCTGCCCCCCGGCGCCGACACCGTGATCATGCGCGAGCAGCTGGCGGACGAGCAGGGCGCCGATGGCACCCGCTGGGCCATCGTCGATCGCCCCGAGCGGGTCCGGCGCGGCCAGAACGTGCGCCGCGCCGGCGAGGATATCGCCCGCGGCGCCCTGGCGCTGGCCGCCGGCACCCGCCTGGCCGCCGCTGAGCTCGGCCTGCTGGCCTCGCTGGGGCTCGCCGAGGTGGCGGTGCATCGCCGCCCGCGGGTGGCGCTCTTCTCCACCGGCGACGAGGTCACCGCCCCCGGCCAGCCGCTGCCCGCGGCGGGCATCTTTGACGCCAACCGCTTCAGCCTGATGGCGCTGGCCGCCGAGCACGGCGCCGAGGTGCTCGACCTCGGCATCCTGCCCGACGCCCGCGACGCCATCGCCCAGGCCCTTGCCCGGGCCGCCGATGAGGCGGACCTGGTGATCACCAGCGGCGGAGTCTCGGTGGGCGACGCCGACCACACCCGGGCGGCGCTGGTCGAGCAGGGCGAGCTCGGCTTCTGGAAGATCGCCATCCGCCCCGGCCGTCCCCTGGCCTGCGGGCGCCTCGGTCCCCGGGGCGTGCCCTTCCTGGGCCTGCCCGGCAACCCGGTGGCGGCCATGGTCACCTTCCGCGAGTTCGCCGCTCCGCTGCTGGCCAGGTTGCAAGGTCAGCTGCAGGGTCAGCGGCAGGGCAGCGCGGCCGCGGCGCCCGAGCGACTCACCGCCCTGGCCGACCAGGCACTCGCCAGTCGCGTCGGGCGCGTCGACCTGATGCGCGGCGTCTACCGCTGCGACGCCGACGGGCGGCTGCGGGTCGCCGTCACCGGCGCCCAGGGCTCCGGCATCCTCTCCTCCATGGTCCAGGCCAACTGCTTGATCGAGATCGCCGCCGAGCGCGCCGCCGTGGCCGCCGGCGAGGCGGTGACCATCCAACCCCTGTTCCGTTTTCCGTGAGGCATCGACCATGTCACTGACCCATCTCAACGCCCGCGGCGAGGCCCATATGGTCGACGTCGCCGACAAGCCGGAGAGCCGCCGGGAGGCCACCGCCTCCGGCCGTATCCGCATGCTGCCCGAGACCCTGGCGCTGCTCGCCGAGGGCGGCCTGCCCAAGGGCGACGTGCTGGCCACCGCGCGCATCGCCGGCATCCAGGCCGCCAAGCGCACCCACGAGCTGATCCCGCTCTGCCATGCCCTGGCGCTGTCGAAGGTGGCCATCGACTTCACCCTCAACGAGGCCGAGAGCTGCGTGGAGGTCTCCGCCACCTGCCGGCTCAACGGCCGCACCGGGGTAGAGATGGAGGCCCTCACCGCCGTCTCGGTGGCCTGCCTGACCCTCTACGACATGTGCAAGGCGGTGGACAAGGGCATGGAGATCGATGCCATCCGCCTCGACACCAAGACCGGCGGCAAGTCCGGCGACTATCGCCGTGGGCAGGCCCTGGGCGAGGGGGCGGGAGAGGGCGCCGTGGTCACCGGCGCCGAGGGCCCCATCGTCACCGGTGAGGGGCACAGCGGCCAGGTGGCGCTGGGCAGCCGCTGCGATATCGCCGCCCCCTGCATCCGCGTCAAGTGCCTGGCGGAGCTGCGCGAGCGTCTCGGCGTGGGCGAGATTGCCGTGCCGCTCACCGACCTGCCGCGGGCCGATGTCGCCGGCCTCAAGGCGGCCCTCACATCGCTGGATGCGCGCTTTGCAGGCCTCAATGAGGGGCGGGTGCTCTGCGCGGTTAACCAAGTGATGGCCGGCGACGATACCCCCCTCACCGATGAGGACGAGGTGGCCTTCTTCCCCCCCGTCACCGGAGGCTGAACGATGAACCCAGCCCAGATGATTCGTGTGCAGGAGGCTCCCTTCGATGCGGGGGCCGAACAGCACGCGCTGCTTGCCGGGCGCACCGATATCGGAGCGGTGGTCTGCTTCACCGGCCTGGTGCGCGACTTCAATGAACGCCCGCAGGTCACCGCCCTGACCCTCGAGCACTACCCCGGCATGACCGAGGCGGCCCTCGCGGCCATCGTCGACGAGGCGCGGGGCCGCTGGCCGCTGGGCGGGGTGCGGGTGATCCACCGGATTGGACGCCTGGCCCCCGGAGACCCTATCGTGTTGGTGGCGGTGGCCAGCGCCCATCGACGGGCGGCCTTCGAGGCCTGTGATTTCATCATGGACTACCTCAAGACCCGCGCCCCCTTCTGGAAGAAGGAGCACGCCAGCGACGGCGACTACTGGGTCTCGGAGCGTCACTCCGACCACGAGGATGCCGGCCGCTGGACGACCTGATTCGCGCGACACGCACGAGGGACGACAATGACAACGCTGCCCCAGGCACTGATCGACGACTTCGGCAGGCGCGTACGCTACGTGCGCCTCTCGGTCACCGACCGCTGCGATTTTCGCTGCGTCTACTGCATGAGCGAGGAGATGACCTTCCTGCCTCGCGCCCAGGTGCTGACCCTGGAGGAGCTCGCCCTGGTGGCCCGGGCCTTCGTGGAGCTCGGGGTGGAGAAGGTGCGCCTCACCGGCGGCGAGCCCCTGGTGCGGCGCGACATCGACCAGCTGGTCGCGCAGATCGGCACGCTGCCGGGGCTCAGGGACTTCGCCATGACCACCAATGGCGCGAGCCTGCCGAAGCTCGCCGGGCGGCTGCGCGAGGCGGGCCTGACCCGGCTCAATATCAGCCTGGACTCCCTGGACCCCGAGCGCTTCCGGGCCCTGACCCGCACCGGCGACCTCGCCCGGGTTATCGAGGGTATTCGCGCCGCGCGAGAGGCCGGCTTCTCGCGCATCAAGCTCAATGCGGTGATCCTCAAGGGGCGCAACGACGACGAGGTGATCGACCTGGTCGCCTTCGCCCGCGATGAAGGGCTCGATATCAGCTTTATCGAGGAGATGCCCCTGGGCGATGTCTCCGACCATCGCCGCGACGAGACCTACTGCTCCAGCGACGAGGTCCAGGCGCTGATCGAGACCCGCTACCCGCTGACCCCCACCACCGAGAGCAGCCTCGGCCCCTCGCGCTATTTCCGTATGGCCGACAGCGATACCCGGGTGGGCTTCATCTCCCCCCACAGCCACAATTTCTGCGCCACCTGCAACCGCGTTCGGGTCACCGTGGAGGGGCGGCTGCTGCTCTGTCTCGGCAATGAGCACTCGGTGGACCTGCGCCGTGTGCTGCGCGCCCACCCCGGCAATATCGACGCCCTCAAGCGGGCCATCGTGGCGGCCATGCCCCTCAAGCCCGAGCGCCACCACTTCACCACCGACGGCGACGTCCAGGTGGTGCGCTTCATGAACATGACCGGCGGCTGACGCCTCCTGCCTGGCCGCCTTTGCGGCCTTTTTTCGCCGGCCTCTGGCCGACCAGGGCGGGCATTTATTGCCCGCTTTTCTCGATGTGGGCGTGTGGCTTTCCTTGCCAATTCACCCATCATGCATATACTTTTCCTCTACACACACGCACAACATACACGCACAACCCGTCTCGTTTTATTCCGGTTCAGGAGGGGACCCATGTCCAGTGAATCCCTGGAGCGCATCGCTCGCAACAAGAACGTCGCTCGCGCCGCCGCTCGTCAGCTCAGCATGGAGCAGCTGCACAAGCTCTCCGAGGTGATCGTCGAGGTGATCGAGCAGAAGAAGGATGAGGAGCGCCGGCGCCAGGAGGAGGAACTCCAGAAGGAGCGCAAGCGCTCCGAGATCCTCGAGGCCATCAGCGAGGCGGGCCTCTCCGTCGACGACCTGGTGCTCGAGCCGCCGCGTCGCAAGCGTGGCCGTCCGCCGAAGAACGCCACCAAGGCGTGAGTAGGGCCTGACAGCCAGAGGAAAGAAAGCCGCTCAATGAGCGGCTTTCTTTTTCCCTTTCGGCAACTCAGTGCCTGGCGTGTTGACTACCCCAGCTCGTTGGCGGAGGGCGCCTCCACGGCCAGTATCTGCAGGTGAATCTCCGGCAGGCGGCGCAGGTGATCCGCGAACCAGCCCATCAGGCGCGGCTGCAGCGCCAGGCGCAGCTCCGCCAGGGTATCCCCCGCCAGTGTCTCCAGGGTCTCGTCCAGCCAGTCGGTGAAGGCCTCCTCGTCGATGGGGCTGGCCTGGCTGGCGTCCAGCATCAGCCGGCCGATGCGCGTCCAGCCCCCCTCGCCGGTGGCGGCCACCGACAGCGCGAGATAGAGGCTGCCGTGGCGCGGGCCCTGGTTCGGGCCGGCCAGGCCGGGCAGCGGGGCCACGGCGTTCTGGCTGACGATGCAGGGGGGCTGGGGGTGGCGGGAGACCAGGGAGAGCCCCTCGGCGTCCAGGCGGATCAGATCGCCGTTGAGGGGGGTCAGCGGGGCCTGGATACCCAGCGTCTCGGCCAGCTCCCGGTGGGCCTGCTGATGGCGAGGCTCGCCATGCACCGGCAGCAGGTGGCGCGGTTTCACCCAGCCGTAGAAGGTGCGCAGCTCCTCCTGGGCGGGGTGGCCCGAGGCGTGCAGCTCCGGGTGGCTGAATTCGTCGAGCAGGGTCACCCCCAGCCGCTTGAGGCCGCTCTTGAGCCGCTCGATCAGGAGCTCGTTGCCGGGAATCGCCTTGGCCGAGAAGATCACGCTGTCTCCCGTGCCGAGCTCCATGGCGTGGTGGCGGCCGCGGGCCAGGCGGCTGAGCGCCGCCCGGGGCTCGCCCTGGCTGCCGGTGGCGATCACCAGCACCTCGTTGGGGGGCAGGTAGCCGAGGTCCGAGACGGGCACCAGGGGCGGGAAGTCGTCCAGGTAGCCGAGGCCCCGGGCCACCGCCACCATGCGCTCCATGGAGCGCCCCATCAGGCTCACCCGGCGACCGTTGCGCTGGGCGGCGCGGCCGATGGCCAGCACCCGCGCCAGGTTGCTGGCGAAGCAGGAGACTACCACGCGCCCCTCGCAGCGGGCGATGGTGTGCTCGAGTGCCCGTGCTACCTCGCCCTCGCTGCGCGAGTGACCCGGTATGGGGGCATTGGTGGAGTCGCCCACCACCAGGTCCACCGGCGCGATGGCGCGGAAGGCGCTCGCCGACATCGGCCGGCCGATCAGCGGCTCGGGGTCGAGCTTCCAGTCGCCGGTATGCAGCAAGCGGTGCTCGCCGGCGGCCAGCAGCAGGGCGCAGCTCTCGGGGATCGAGTGGGTCAGCGGCAGGTAGCGTAGGGTGAAGGGGCCGGTCTCCAGCGCCTCGCCGGGCTCGATCACCCGGATGGCGTCGGTGGCCAGGCCCCGCTCGATGAACTTCGCCCGCAAGAGACCGGCGGCCAGGGGCGTGGCGTGGATGGGGCAGCCCCACTTCGGCCACAGCCAGGCGGCAGCGCCGATATGGTCCTCGTGGCCGTGGGTGATGATCAGCGCCTGGGGGCGGATGCCGAGGGCGCTAAGGGTATCGAGGTTGGGCACCTGCAGCGGGCTGTCGGGGAGGTCCTGGCGGATCATCATGCCGCAGTCCACCGCGATCCACTCGTCCTCGGGGCCCCTCTCTCCCGTCCCCCGCTCTCCAAACCCATAGAGACTCAGGTTCATGCCGATCTCGCCACAGCCGCCCAGCGGCAGGAAGTGCAGGGGAGGGCGGCGGCGGGGGCGAATCTGGACTCTGGGCTGTGGCATCGGCAGGCGCGGGCTCGGAAAGTGTTACATCACTATACGGGAAGGCCCAGGGCAGCCACAACGACGCGCAGGGCCAGTCAGGGTGGCGATTCTTCGGGGCTGATCCGGCGACGTGTCACTTCGGGGGCGCCATGAACCCTTCCCTGGGGGCTACCTAGACCATCCCTGGTCCACGGACCCCTTGTGACCCGTCCCCGGCGCCCCTCTTGCGCCTCTGACGTTGTCCCTTAATGCGCAATCAGTCGCCCCACGTGTTCCCTTGATGTGCCTCGATGGCGGTTGGATGCCGGAACCTGCTGTTTTCGCTACAATGCCGCACCCCGATTCCAGCCCAAGCCCAAAGCCAAGCCCCCAACGCCAAACCAAGAGGCACGCCATGTCACACTA
This sequence comes from Halomonas sp. A11-A, assembly GCF_003182195.1. Taxonomy (GTDB): domain Bacteria; phylum Pseudomonadota; class Gammaproteobacteria; order Pseudomonadales; family Halomonadaceae; genus Halomonas; species Halomonas alkalicola. Next base: position 51,854 of record NZ_QGTM01000017.1, on the reverse strand, counting down.
CTACCGCCTGGTGGTCTCCTGCCCCGACCGCGTGGGCATCGTCTCCCGGGTCTCCGGGTTCATCGCCGGCCACGGCGGCTCCATCACCGAGGCGAGCCAGCACTCGGATCTCGAGACCGGGCGCTTCTTCATGCGCTACGAGATCCTGGCCGACTCCATCGGCATGCCCCCCGAGGCGCTGCGCGAGGCCTTCGCCCCCATCGCCGCCGAGTTCGACATGACCTGGGCGCTCACCGACACCCGCAACCGCTCCCGAGTGGTGCTGATGGTCTCGAAGGAGTCCCACTGCCTGGTGGACCTGCTCTACCGCTGGACCGCCGGCGAGCTCGACTGCGACATCGCCGCGGTGATCTCCAACCACGAGACCATGCGCGGCCTGGTGGAGTGGCATGAAATTCCCTACCACCACGTGCCGGTGCAGCCCGATCAGAAGCAGGCCGCCTTCGACGAGGTGGTGCGCCTGGTGGATGACGTGCGCGCCGACTGCGTGGTGCTGGCCCGCTACATGCAGATCCTGCCGCCGTCGATCTGTGAACGCTACGCCGGCCGGGTGATCAATATCCACCACAGCTTCCTGCCCTCCTTCGCCGGCGCCAAGCCCTACCACCAGGCCTACGAGCGCGGCGTGAAGCTGATCGGCGCCACCTGCCACTACGTCACCGAGGAGCTCGATGCCGGCCCCATCATCGAGCAGGACATCCACCGCGTCAGCCACTGCCACACCCCTGGCGACCTGGTGCGCTTCGGCCGCGACGTGGAGAAGGCGGTGCTGGCCCGCGGGCTGCGCTGGCACCTAGAGGATCGCGTGCTGATCCATGGCAACAAGACCATCGTCTTCGCCTGATCGGGCGAGACGCGGGTCGACGAGAGGCGCTCCATGTCCTTCTCCCAAGCGGTGCTCGCCCCCTGGCTGCTGGTGCTCTGCGCGCTGGTGTCGCTCGCGCTCTACGGGCTGGCGCTGGCCCAGCGCCCCTGGCGGGCGCTCTTCGCCGACACCGCCCTGCAGCACCGCTGGCTCGCCGCCAGCGTGGCGGTGCTGCTGATGTGGCAGCTGCGCGCCCAGGCGGTGGAGTGGCTCTCCCTGCACCTGATGTTCACCGCGCTGTTCACTCTGGTCTTCAAGGCCCCGCTGGCGCTGGTCACGATCCTGATCGTCAACCTCGCGGCGGTGGTCACCGGGCGCGTCGACTGGCCGCTGCTCGGCGTCAACCTGCTGGTCACCGGCGTGATGCCGACGCTGGTCACGGTGCTGATCTGGCGCCTGGTAGACCGCCGCCTGCCCGACAACCTGATGGTCTTCCTGTTTGTCTGCGGCTTCTTCGGCGCCGCGCTCTCCACGCTGGCCGCGGGGCTCGTCGCCGTGGGGCTGATGATGCTCGGTGCCGATGACGCCCACGCCCTCTACCAGGCCATGGAGTACGCCCGCTTCCTGCCGCTGTTGATGCCCTCCGAGGCCTTCATCACCGGCATGCTGATGGCGATCCTGCTGGTCTACCACCCGAGCTGGGTCGCCACCTTCAACGACCATCGCTATATCGATACGAAGTAGCGCTCGGCGCTATAGCGCCAGCACCAGCTGGCGCCGCTCGGCCTCCGGCTGCAGGCGGGCGCCGACGCCGAGCAGGCGCACGGGGCGGCGGCGGCGCTCCCAGGCCTGCTCCAGCAGGCCCTGGTAGCTGGTGGGGGAGGGGGCCAGGCCGCGGCTCTCCAGGGTGGTCAGGCCGAAGTCGTCGAAGCGCACCTTCACCATCAGCCCGGCCAGCGGCGGGTGGCCGTGGCGGGCCAGGCGCTCCTCCAGGCGCTCGCAGAGCGGGGCCAGGGCCTCGCGGCAGCTGGTGAGGTCGGGCAGGTCCCGGGCGAAGGTGGTCTCCACGCTGATCGACTTGCGCTCTCGCTCCAGGCGCACCGGACGCTCGTCGATGCCCCGCGCGAGCTCGAAGAGCCGCTTGCCGAACTTGCCGAAGGTCTCCAGCAGACGCTCCAGCGGCACCTGGCGCAGCGCCGCGCAGGTGGTGATGCCCATGGCCTCCAGGCGCGCCTCGGTGGCGGGGCCCACTCCGTGGAGCTTCTTCACCGGCAGGGCGGCAAGGAAGGCCTCCAGGCGCTCCGGGGTGATCACCGTCAGGCCGTCGGGCTTCTCCCAGTCGCTGGCGATCTTGGCCAGGAACTTGTTGGGGGCCACCCCCACCGAGAGGGTGATGCCGGTGCGCGCCAGGCACTCCTGCTTGAGCCAGCGGGCCATCCAGGTGGCGCTGCCGGAGAAGCGCTCCACCGCGCTGACGTCGAGGAAGGCCTCGTCCAGGGAGAGGGGCTCCACCAGGGGGGTAAGCTCGTGGAAGATCGCCTGTATCTGCTGCGACACCTCGCGGTACCTGTCGAAGTTGCCGGGCAGCAGGGTGAGCTGGGGGCAGAGGCGCAGCGCCCGGGCGGTGGGCATCGCCGAGTGGATGCCGAAGGCCCGGGCGGGGTAGTTGCAGGTGGCAATCACCCCGCGCCGTTCGGGGCTGCCGCCGATGGCCAGCGGCACCTCGGCCAAGGCGGGGTTGTCGCGCATCTCCACCGCCGCGAAGAAGCAGTCGCAGTCGGCGTGGAGGATCTTTCTCACGGCACGGGCTCGGGAAATGCCTAGCCCAGCGCCTGGCCGCTGCCGCCGCGAATGACGCCGACGCCGATGCCCTCGATCTCCAGCGCCTGATGGCGCAGGTCCACCTCGATGGGGGCGAACTCGGGATTCTCGGCGCTCAGGGTGACCACGTGGCCGCGGCGGGCGAAGCGCTTCACCGTCACCTCCTCCTCCAGGCGCGCCACCACGATCTGGCCGTCGCGGACCCGCTCGGTGCGGTGCACGGCGAGCAGGTCGCCCTCCAGGATGCCGACATCCTTCATGGAGAGGCCGCGCACCCGCAGCAGGTAGTCCGCCCGGGGCGTGAAGTACTCCGGGGGCAGGGGGCAGTAGCGGTCGATATGTTCGGCGGCTAGTATCGGGCTGCCCGCGGCCACCTCGCCGATGATCGGCAGTCCCTGCGGGGCATCGCCCTCGGTGGCGGGCTCCTGCTCCTGGGCGGGCAGGCGGATGCCCCGGGAGGTGCCGGCGATCATGCGGATGGCGCCCTTCTTCTCGAGGGCGCGCAGGTGCTCCTCGGCGGCGTTGGGCGAGCGGAAGCCCAGGGCCCGGGCGATCTCGGCCCGGGTGGGGGGATAGCCGAGCTCCTGGATGGTCTTGATGATGAAGTCATAGACGTTCTGCTGGCGCTGGGTGAGGGGGCGTGCCATGCGACCTCCGAAGCGGAAAGCGGCGACTGGGTGGATGCGTCAGTGATCAAGTATACAGCATGTTGTTCCATCCAGTAATTCGGATGGTGCGCGCGTCCGGTGCTGTCGATAGAACAGTCGATAGGACAGTCGATAGAACATACTGTTTAAAACGGCTCTGCCCTGGGAGCATTGAGCCAGATCCCGCGGCTGGCGTACAATGCAGCTACGTTTGAAACAGCCGTTTATTACCGGGACTCCTTCGATGGCCCAGACCGACACCGTCACCCGCATCCTCGATACCGCCGAGGTGCTGTTCGCCGAACGCGGCTTTGCCGAGACCTCGCTGCGCACCATCACCAGCAAGGCCAGGGTCAACCTGGCCGCGGTGAACTACCACTTCGGCTCCAAGAAGTCGCTGATCCAGGCGGTGTTCTCCCGCTACCTCGACCCCTTCACCGAGCGCTTCCACCGCGCCCTGGACGAGCTCCAGGCGCGCTACGGCGACGAGGTGATCCCTCTCGAGGAGCTGCTCGAGACCATGGCGCGCAGCGTGCTGGAGGTGCCCGCCGAGCGCAACAGCCTCAAGGTCTTCATGCGCCTTCTGGGGCTTGCCTACAGCCAGGCCCAGGGCCATCTGCGCCGCTACATCCAGGAGGAGTACGGCAGCGTCTTCACCCGCTTCACCGAGCTGGTGCGCCAGGCCACCCCCGAGCTGCCCGACGCCGAACGCTTCTGGCGCCTGCACTTCGTGCTCGGCACCGTGATCTTCACCCTTTCCGGCCTTGACGCCCTGCGCGATATCGCCGAGAAGGATTATGGGGAGCACGTCACCGTGCGCGACCTGATCCGCCGCCTGCGTCCGGTGGTGGTGGCCGCCATGCAGGCCCCGCTGCCGGCGCCCCAGGCAGCCCAGGCAGCCCAGGCCTGAGCGGCCGGCCATCTCGCCGGAGCCGCCCCGAGAGGCTGGCGGCGTTGGCGTATCTGTCACTGCCGCGCGCTTTGCCCTAGAATCTGGCCCCTTTCAGCTCTATCTGCGAAGAATCTCTGTTTGCAACAAGCCAAGGAAGCGAACATGACCCAGCTCGGTCCGGTGATGCTTGACCTGGAAGGCACCTCCCTCACCGCCCAGGAGCGCCGACTGCTGGCGCGCCCCGAGGTGGGCGGGGTGATCCTCTTCGCCCGCAATACCGAATCGGCCGAGCAGGTCTGCAAGCTCTCCCGCGCGATCCGCGCGGTGCGCCCGGAGCTTCTGCTGGCCATCGACCAGGAGGGCGGCCGCGTGCAGCGGCTGCGCCAGGGGGTCACCCGGCTGCCGGCCATGGCGCGCCTGGGGGCGGGCTTTTACGAGCGTCCCGAGGTGACCCGGCGGCTCTGCCAGGACGCCGGCTGGCTGCTGGGCATGGAGATGGCCGCCTGCGGGCTGGACCTCAGCTTCGCCCCGGTGCTCGACGTCGACGACGGCACCTCGTTGGTGATCGGCGACCGCAGCTTCTCCGCCGACCCCGAGGTCGTCGCGGCCCTGGCTGGCGCCTTCGTCGATGGCCTCCACGAGGCCGGCATGGTCGCCGTGGGCAAGCACTTCCCCGGCCACGGCGGCGTGGCGGCGGACTCCCACCATGAGCTGCCCGTGGACCCGCGCCCGCTCGAGGCCCTGCGCGAGCGCGATCTCGTGCCCTTTTCTCGTCTCGCCGGCCGCCTCGACGGCGTGATGCCGGCGCACGTGGTCTACTCCGCCTTCGACCCGCGCCCCGCCGGCTTCTCGCCCGCCTGGCTCGGCATGCTGCGCCAGAGCCTCGGCTTCAAGGGCGTGATCTTCTCCGACGACCTGAGCATGGCCGGCGCCGCCAGCGCCGGCAGCCCCGCCGAGCGGGCGCTGGCCGCCCTGGATGCCGGCTGCGACATGCTGCTGGTCTGCAACGACCGCGTCGCGGCGCTGGAGGTGATCGAGGCCTGCCGCGAGCGCCCGGGGGCCAGCCGCCTCACCCGGCTGCGCTACGCCCGCGCTCGCCCGGCGCTTGCAAGCCTCACCGCGCTCTCCCGCTGGCGCCGAGTCCACGCCCACCTCGAGGCCCTGGCCTGAGTTCAAGTTTCCACTTCCGATACCCTTCGACCACGAGCCACCGAAATGCCCAAACTCGATGCCGATTTTCACCCGTCCCTCGCCGACATGCGCGAGGTGATGGACAACGCCGACTGCCTGATCACCCAGGAGGCCGTGGAGCGCGCCCTGGACCGCATGGCAGCCGAGATCACCCGCGACCTGGGCGAGAAGCTGCCGGTCTTCTACTGCGTGATGAACGGCGGCCTGATCACCACCGGCCACCTGTTGCCGCGCCTCGGCTTCCCGCTGGAGGTGGACTACCTGCACGCCACCCGCTACCGCGGCGGCACCCGCGGCGGCGAGCTGTTCTGGCGAGTCTCCCCGGAGGTGCCCATGGCCGGCCGCCACGTGGTGATCGTCGACGATATCCTCGACGAGGGCGCCACCCTCGCCGCCATCCTCGACTACTGCCGCGAGGCCGGCGCCGCCAGCATCTCCACCGCGGTGCTGGTCGACAAGCGGCACGACCGCAAGGCGGTGCCTGGCCTCAAGGCCGACTACTGCAGCCTCGAGGTCGCCGACCGCTACGTCTTCGGTTTCGGCATGGACTACAAGGGCTACTGGCGCAACGCCCCCGGCATCTTCGCCCCCAAGGGGATGTAGGGGTCAGAGCAGGAAGAACCTTCCATAGGCCGCCATCAGCGGCTCCCCGCCCAGCAGCGCGATCCAGCCGGCCAGCGCCAGGTAGGGGCCGAAGGGCATGGGGGCGCCGCGCAGCCGCGGCACCGCCAGCTGCACCAGGATGCCGATGATGGCGCCGATCCCCGCAGAGAGGATCAGCAGCAGTGGCAGGGCTTGCCAGCCCATCCAGGCGCCCAGCGCCGCCAGCAGCTTGAAGTCGCCGTAGCCCATGCCCTCCTTGCCGGTGATCAGCTTGAACGCCCAGTAGAAGCTCCACAGCACGAGATACCCCGCCATGGCGCCGATCACCGCGCTTTCCAGCATCAGCGGCTGGAACAGCAGCTGGTAGGCGAGCCCCGCCCACAGCAGCGGCAGGGTGAGGATGTCCGGCAGGAGCTGGGTACGCAGGTCGATCACCGCCATGGCGAGCAGTGCCAGGCAGGCCCCCAGCACGAAGAGCCCCTGCCAGCTCGGCCCGAACAGCGCCACCACCGCAAGCGCGAGCGCCCCGCCGGCCAGCTCCACCAGAGGGTACTGGGGGCTGATGGCCGCGTCGCAGTTCGCGCAGCGCCCGCGGCGCTTGAGCCAGCCCACCACGGGCAGGTTGTCGTGCCAGGCGATGGGGGTCTCGCAGCTCGGGCACATCGAGCGCGGCGTGGCCAGGTTGAATTCCGGCTGCGTCTCACTCGGGAGCTCCAGCGCCTCGCGGGCCTCGGCCCGCCAGCCCAGCATCAGCATCACCGGCAGGCGGGTGATCACCACATTGAGGAAGCTGCCCAGGCACAGGCCGATGAAGGCAGCGAGGGGGTAGAGCAGGGAAGGGGGCAGATCCAGCACCATCAAATCACCGACCCCAGTTCGAAGATCGGCAGGTACATCGAGATGACGAGCCCGCCGACGAGCACGCCCAGCACCACGATGATGAAGGGCTCCAACAGGGAGGTGAGGGTGTCGACCATGTTGTCGACCTCCTCCTCGTAGTAGTCCGCCACCCGGTTGAGCATGGCGTCCAGCGAGCCCGCCTCCTCGCCGATGCCGACCATCTGCACCGCCAGCGGCGGGAAGCGCTCGGTCATGCGCATGGCAAAGTTGAGCTGCTGGCCGGTGGCCACGTCCTCGCGAACCTGCACCACCGCGCGCTCGTAGACCTTGTTGCCGGTGGCGCCGGCGGCGGTGTCCAGCGCCTCCACCAGCGGCACCCCGGCGCCGAAGGTGGTGGCGAGGGTGCGCGAGTAGCGCGCCACCGCGGACTTGTCGAGGATCTGGCCGATCACCGGGATCTTCAGCGACCAGGCATGCATGCGATAGGCGAAACTCTCCGACTTCTTCACGCCGGTGCGGATCAGGAAGATCAAGGCGGCCGCGCCCAGCAGCCCCCACCACCAGTACTGCTGGGCGAACTCGGAGAGGGCGATGGTCATGCGGGTCATGGCGGGCAGCTCCGCGCCGAAGCCATGGAACAGGCTCTCGAACTGCGGCACCACCTTGATCAAGAGCAGGGCGGTGACCCCGATGCCCACCGTGATCACCGCCGCGGGGTACCAGAGCGCCTTCTTCACCCGCCCCTTGAGCGACTCCACCTTCTCCTTGTAGGTAGCGACCCGCTCCAGCATGCGATCCAGGGAGCCCGACTGCTCGCCGGCCTCCACCAGGTTGCAGAACAGGCGGTCGAAGTGCTTGGGGTGGCGCTTTAGGGCATCGGAAAACGAGGCCCCGGCGGCCACGTCGTTCATCACCTCCTGCACCAGGGCGCTCATGGCCGGCTTCTTGATGCTCTCTGCCACCACCTGGAAGGTCTGCAGCACCGGCACCCCGGCGCGGATCATGGTGGCCATCTGGCGGGCGAAGAGCATGATATCCCGGGGCTTGATGCGGCCCATGCCGCCGCCGAAGCCGCCCTTGCGCTTGATGCTCTTGACGATGATGTTCTGGCCCTGGAGGATGCGTTCCACCTCCAGCTTCTGGGTGGCGATGATCTCGCCCCCCACCTTGCGCCCGCCTGGCCCCTTGCCGCTCCAGTTCCAGCGATAGAGCTTGATCTCCTTCGCGGGGCTCAATTTCCTTGCTGTGGCCATGGTAGTTTCCCCTTCTTCCCTGTGGTGGTGGTCGGCTCTTGCGGCCGACTCGCTAGTCTTTGGTCACCCGGTTGATCTCGGCCAGGCTGGTGACGCCCTGCATCGCCTTCATCAGGCCGCTTCTGCGCAGGTCCGGGTAGCCCTCCTGGCGGGCCAGGTCGCTGAACTCCATGGAGTTGCCGTTCTTCATGATCAGCTGGCTCATGGCGTGGCTGATCGGCACCACCTCGTAGATGCCCATCCGGCCCTTGAAGCCCTTGGTGCAGTGCTTGCAGCCCACCGGCTCGAAGAAGGTGGCCTGGTGGATCTCTGCCTCCGTGAAGCCCTGGGCGGCCAGTGCCTCGCGGGGAATGTCCGCCGGCTGCTTGCAGTGCTTGCACAGCTTGCGCGCCAGGCGCTGGGCGATGATCAGGCTCACCGAGCTTGCGATATTGAACGGCGCCAGGCCCATGTTGGCCAGGCGGGTGAGGGTCTCGGCGGCGGAGTTGGTATGCACCGTGGAGAGCACCAGGTGGCCGGTCTGGGAGGCCTTCACCGCGATCTCGGCGGTCTCCAGGTCGCGGATCTCGCCCACCATCACCACGTCGGGGTCCTGGCGCAGGAAGGCGCGCAGGGCGCTGGCGAAGTCCAGGCCGATCTTGGGCAGCACGTTGACCTGATTGACCCCGGGCACCTTGATCTCCACCGGGTCCTCGGCGGTGCAGATATTGCGCTCCACCTCGTTGAGCAGGTTGATGCCGGTGTAGAGGGTCACCGTCTTGCCGCTGCCGGTGGGCCCGGTGACGAGTATCATGCCCTGGGGCTGGTTAAGCACCGTCTCGTACATGGTGCGCTGCTCCGGCGTGAAGCCGAGCTGCTCGATGCCGAGCTGGGCCGAGGCGGGGTCGAGGATCCGCAACACCACCTTCTCGCCATACACCGTGGGCAGCGAGTTGACGCGAAAGTCGATGGAGCGGGTCTTGGAGAGCCGGAGCTTGATGGCGCCGTCCTGGGGCAGGCGGCGCTCCGAGATATCGAGCCGCGACATCACCTTGAGGCGTGCGGCGATGCGGGTGCGCATGGCGAAGGGCGGGTGGGCCACGTCGTGCAGCATGCCATCGATGCGAAAGCGCACCCGGTAGCTGGTCTCATAGGGCTCGAAGTGGATGTCGGAGGCGCCGCGGTGGATGGCGTCGAGCAGGATCTTGTTGACGAACTTGATGATCGGCGCGTCTTCCCGGGCCGACTGCACATCGGCCTGGATATCCACCTCGCCGCTGCCATCCTCTTCGCCGGCGAAGCCCAGCTCGCCGATGGCGTCGTCCACCCCCTTGAGCGAATCGAGCATGCTCTTCTCGCTATTGGCGAGATAGCTCTCCAGTACCGGGCCGAGTTGGTCCACCGGGGCCAGGATCCCCTCCGGGGTCAGGCCGGTGGCGAACTGCAGCTCGTCGAGCTGGGCAAGCGTCGAGGGGTAGGGCACCGCCACGGTGAGCCGGTGGCCGCGCTGCACCAGCGGCAGCACCTTGAGCTTGCGCAAGATCTTCTCGGGGAAGGCATCGGCGCGGGGTAATGTCTCGGGGCGGATGGCGTCGAGGTCCATGATCGGCAGGCCATACTCCCAGGCCGCCGAGAGGGTGGCCTGGCGGGCGGAGACCAGCCCGGTGTCGATAACGTGCTCCAGCAGCGAGAGCTCACCCTCGCGAGCTTCTTCTTCTGCGCGCACCGCGGCGGCGGCGCTGATGCGCCCGTCTGCCACCAGCCGCCGCGCCAGGCCGCGCAGTCCCGCGGTGGCATCAAGGCGGGTGCTCTCCAGGGCCGTGCCCTGTGAAGAGCCCGGGAGCGGGGCGCTCGGCGGGGTGCGGTAGTCGTTCATGGGCGCTCGCTTGGCTTGCGTGGGCGGGGCGGCTTCATCTGGCCATTCTAGCCGCCCTCACCCCCGGCCGCCCAGCGTCGTACCACGCGGATTCAACCTTTTGGGGGATGCTTGTCCTACCGCTGACGGAGATTTCCTCGGCGGAGGCGATTTTCCTTGCAAGGTTGCAAAGCGTAACTTAATGTAAGTATAGGGTCGCGCCGGGCAGGGCGAGGCCCGTAGAGAGATGAAACGATTGGAACCGGTAAGCCAATGGTTAGTTATCTCTGGTGGGAGCCCGGTTCACCGGGCGATCAGCGGAGGTCAACGAGGCCAGAACACTTACCACCACAACCCCGCACGGGCGGCAAGAAGAAGGCATAGGCCAGACGGGCCACGGCGGACGCATCAAAAGGGGCAGGACCATGAAGAAGCAAGGGTTTAAAAAATACGTAAAGCGCGGCCAGGGCGGTTTTACCCTGATCGAGCTGATGATCGTGGTGGCGATTGTGGGGATCTTGGCGGCGATTGCGGTTCCGCAATACACTCAATATCGAGTCCGCGCAGAACATGCATCTAATTTATCCGAAATGAGTGCGGCAAAACAGGAGGTAGCAATTAACATTCAGGAAGGGAAGGACGCATGTGATGGCGTCGGGTTCTCATGCAGTGAGGCTGAGTCGTCTTTGACAAATGGCGACGGCGCTTCTCAAGCTGTTCTAACTTGGAATGCCGGTCCAGAATCCATTACTTGGACTGCTAACGAGCCTGGCGATAACGAGCCTGGCGATAACGAGCCTGGCGATAACGAGCCTGGCGATAACGAGCCTGACGAGCCTGACTAATAGGGGACAGACCCCCATTTCCCACCTAGCCCGGATATTGCACCGGAAATGAAAAAAGCGGCTGAAAATCAGAAATAGGGGACAGACCCTCATTTCTCACCTCATAAGGACTAATCGGGGACAGACCCCCATTTCTCACCTAGCCTGAACCACCCAGCGGTCGGCAGAGATGCCGGCCGCTGGTGTTTTCAGTTCCTTTTCAGGTAATCGCAGGTAATCGGGGGCAGACCCTGAGGAATCCCCAGGAAATAATCGGGGGTAATCGGGGACAGACCCCAATTTCCCCAGCATAAAGCAGCGGTCGGCAGAGATGCCGGCCGCTGTTTTTCTCCCCCCGGCTCGGCTAATCGGCGGCTAATCGGTAAGGCTAATCGGGGACAGACCCTGAGGAATCCCCAGGAAATAATTAAGAAAATCAGAATAATATGATTGAAAAGGCCTGCATGGGTCGGCATGTTGTAAGTCGCCAAACACACAACGATGCCGAAGGAGACCCATGCAGGCCCCTCGATTCTTGCATACTCTGCTGACGTCATCACTCACCGTGGTCCACGCCAAACGCCGGCAAGCGCTGCTTGACGTCGTCGGCGCACTGTTGGCCGAGCGTCGTCTCGGTGTGACGGCCTTGGGGCGTGCCTTGCCGGGACCGGCAGCCCCCAAGCATGCCATCAAGCGCGTCGATCGGTTGCTGGGAAATCATCACCTACATCAGGAACGGCCACTGTTCTACTGGCTCGTGGCCACCCTACTGATCGGCCACACCACGCGCCCGCTGATTCTGGTGGACTGGTCGCCGATCGATGACCGTGGACGGCGGTTCCTCCTGCGCGCCGCGGTTCCCTTTGCCGGACGTTCACTGCCGATTTTCGAAAAGGTCCACCACAAGGATGGCTGCCAGCACTGTGAAGCGTACTTGCTCGCAGCCTTGGCCGAGATTCTGCCCGACAATGCGACGCCGATCCTGGTCACCGATGCGGGCTTTCGTAATCCCTGGTTCGAGGCGGTTGAGGCGCGTGGCTGGTACTACGTCGGCCGGGTGCGTAGCCCGGTTCGCTGCCAGCTGCCAGGGCATGAGTGGCAGCCTGTGGTAGACCTGTTTCCACAAGCGACATCGGTACCGCGGGCGCTGGGTTCCGTGCAAATTGCTGAGAGCAATCCATTGACCACCCGCATGGTGCTCTATCATCGGCCGCCAAAGGGGCGCAAACATCGCAATAAGCGGGGTCAGGTCTCCCGCGACGCCCGCAGTCGGGCGATGGCCCAGCGCCAGAAGGAACCTTGGGTGCTGGTCAGCAACCTGCCGGAGCGCTCAACGTTGGCAGACAAGCTGGTCGCTATCTACCGGCAGCGCATGCAGATTGAAGAAGGCTTCCGTGACATCAAGAGCCCCTTGTTTGGACTGGGCTTCGGTATGCACCAGTCTCGCCAGGGCAAGCGCATCGAGATCCTGCTGCTGATCGCGATGCTGGCCAATGTCGTCGTGATGGCTGCCGGCCTGCATGTCCGCAACAGCGGTCAACAGCAACGCTACCAGAGCAACAGTATCCGGCACCGGAGTGTGCTCTCCGCGTGGCGGCTGGGCTTGGAATGGCTGCGGCGTCACCGTGCCAATGCTGCCCCATGGCCCTCATGGGAAATGCTCAAGGCAACCCTTCGTGAGGAGATCAGGAAGCAGGCCTTATGCAGCGACTAGCCGAAGTTCGTGGGGATCCGTCAGGGACAGACCCCCATTTCCCACCTAGCCTGAAGCAGTACCTCCAGCGGTCGGCAGAGATGCCGGCCGCTGGTGTTTTCGGCTAATCGGGGACAGACCCCATTTCCCACCGGCCGCTGGCGATTCCTGCCAGCGCTGGCGATTCCTGCCAGGCTGCGATACATTAATCACATGTATCACAAGAGGCGAGCACCATGCCTATCAGTCTCCGCCTGGATCCTGACATCGAGGCACGCCTGGCCCATCTGGCCCGGGCGACAGGGCGCTCCAAGACGTTTTACCTGCGTAAACTGATCGCCGAGCATCTCGACGAGCTCGAGGACGCCTATCTGGCCGAGCATGCGCTTGAGCAGCTTCGCCAGGGCCGGGATCGCGTCATGACCTCCGAGGAGTTCTGGCGTGACCTGGAAGATTGAGTATCTGGCCTCGGCAGCCAAGAGTTTCAAGAAGATCGATCCACAACAACGCCGGCGCATTCGTGCCTATCTTGAAGAGCGGGTAGTGTCTTTGGATCATCCGCGCCAGCTGGGCAAACCCTTGAGAGGCGAGTTGACGGAGTTCTGGCGCTATCGCGTGGGAGATTACCGCATCATCTGCCAGATTCAGGATGACAGGCTGGTGGTGCTTGTCGTCCGGGCGTCTCATCGCAAGGATGTCTATGAGTGAACCACCCAGCGGCCGGCAGCGATGCCGGCCGCTGGTGTTGTGGGTTCCCTTTTCCTTTTATTCGACATCCTCAGGCGGGCGCCTGGGTTTGCGGCCCGGGGTGCCGCGCACGGTGCGGCGGCCCAGCAACTCGGCGACCTGCTGCTGGAAGCGGGGCGTGCCGAGCACCAGCCCGCTGTGGGTGACCTGGCGGATCTCGTCGACCAGGCCATTCGCCAGGTGGTGGCGAAACAGCTCGCGGTAGGCTCCGTGGCGGTCGGCGGCGCCGGCGCCCAGTTCCATGACCGCCCCATGGGGCGTGACGATGGGATCGACCTGCCCCTGGGCGTTGGCGGCATAGCTCGACCAGCGGTACTCCCCGGGATGCGCCACCATGCCGGCCCGCACCGGGTTGAGCTCGATGTAGGCGTGGCAGGCCAGCAGGTAGCGAGATTCCCCCACCAGGCAGGAGCGGAAGCGCCCCTCGAAGAGTGTGCCGGTGCGCTGATAGCGGCGATTGAAGCGCTGCACATAGACCTGGCCGATGCGCTTCATCATGGCGCTGATCGCCTGCGGATCCACCCGTGGCGTGGCCAGCAGATGCACATGGTTGGTCATCAGCACGTAGGCATGGATGTCGACGCTGCAGGCGCGGCTGACTTCCTCGAGCAGTTGCAGGTAGGCCAGGCAGTCGTCGTGGTCGGCGAAGCAGACGCTGCGGTTGTTGCCCCGCTGGATCAGGTGCAGCGGGGTGCGGGGCAGCAGCAGGCGGGCGCGGCGGGTCATGATAGCCTCGGAATCGACTCGGTCTCCATGTAGCGTCGCGCAATGGCGCCCATCTGGCCGTAAGTGATGCGTGATACGGTGTGTCGTCGATCGATTAAAGAGGGTCTGTCCCCGATTTCTTAGGGGCTGGGCTGCTGGCTATGCCAACTCGATCAGGCGGGAGGCGTAGTCCAGCAGATCGCCGGTGTGTTTCTCGATGATGGCGATCACGATGGGGATCTGCACCGCCTGATAATCGTGGACGGCCACATTGCGAAAGCCTGTCATCTGCTTCATGGACGTGGCGAGTGACGCGTCGATGAGGCCTTCGCGCGCCAGGATATCGAACACTTCCCTTGCGCTCTGGGGCAGGCCCAGACGGTGCAGGCGTATCAGGCGGTTGCCTGCATCGATGCTGGCCTCGCAGGCGCGCTGCAGGTTGAGGATGGCGGCGTCCTGGCGCGTCTGATTTTCCGTGAAGGTGGCCGGGTGCTTGTCATACTCCTCCCGGGCCCTCGCCACGCAGCGCTCGATGCTCGCAGCCTTGTTGAGCAGGACGTCATCGGCCATGAACGCTGCCTCGCTCCTTGATGTCGGCGATCAATGCCCGGCGCTGTATGGCCAGGTCCCAGTATTCACTCTGCACTGTGAGCTCGAACTCGTCGCTGTCGCTGCCGAGATGCCATAGCCGCTCGCCGGTCGTCACGACCTGATGCTGAAGCACGGTAGAGGCCTGGCGCAGGTCGATCAGGTCGATCTCCTTGCCGAGCCTGTCGGCCAGTTCGCCACTCAGCTGCCAGCGCTGCTCGGGCGGCAGCGGTGCGGCCAGCAGGAGAGCCAGGTCCACGTCGCTGTCCCTCGTCGCTTCCCCCGTGGCCTGGCTGCCGAACAGATAGACCGCCTGCAGCGAGGGCAGGGAGGCTGTCAGGTAGGCCGTCACTGAGGCAAGGTCGCGTTGACTGAGTAGGCGTTGGGAGTCAGGCATGTCATGGGCCGCGAAAGGTTCGAGAAGAACAGGGTACAACAGCGCCGCGGCAATTGCCGCGGCGCTGAGATGTTGATGGTCCGCCTGACGTCGATCAGGCGTCGGCCTTGGGCAGCCTGGCGAGCGGGCGGCTCCAGATGGTCAGGAAGCGCTCGGTGTTGACGCTGCGCTGCTCGCTCTCGCGCTTGGTGCGGGGGAGGGGCTGGTCCCAAATGGTGGGGATGCGCTCGGTGGTCATGGGGAAACCTCCTGGGTTTCAGTTTTCGGAAAGTATTTTCACATATCTTATCTTCGACCAAGGTCGCAGGCAAGTATTTGTGAAAAATATTTCTGAAAATTCCGCACCCCCTGAATCGCCCCGCAAAGCGTGGCTACCATCAGTAGCAACAGCGTCGGTGGCAGTGGCATAACCACCCATGACAGCAGCCTCCGTGGCCGCGGGATGACTCCTGGAGCTTGCGGCCACTGGTGGGAGATCGGCTCTGCCGGCGGTTCGACGCTTCGACGAATGGCGGCGAAGCCGCCCGGCGGGGTTGCCGAACGCTGCAGCGGCTATAGTGAAACGACCACTCTCGGCAGGGAGGCCGTGCGCCATGACCGAATTCCCGCAGATCCTTCACCACGGCGGTGCCAGCGGCGTCACCGGCAGCTGCCATCGGCTGCAGATCAGTGATGACCGCGCCCTGCTGGTCGACTGCGGGCTCTTCCAGGGCCAGGACGCGGACCGGCTCGACGGCTTCGAGCAGCTCCAGGTGCGCTTCCCGGTGGAGGACGTGCTGGCGCTGGTGGTGACCCATGTGCATATCGACCATATCGGCCGGCTGCCCTACCTGCTGGCGGCGGGGTGGCGGGGGCCGATCCTCTGTTCGCTGCCCTCACGCCGGCTGCTGCCGCTGGTCATCGAGGATGCGCTGAAGATCGGCTTCACCCGCGACCGGGCGCTGATCGAGCGCTTCCTGGCCGAGGTGGAGGGGCGGCTGGTGGCGCTGGACTACGGCGACTGGCATACCCTGGTCGACGATACCCGCCACCGGGTGCGTGTCAGGCTCAAGCGCGCCGGGCATATCCTCGGCTCCGCCTACGCGGAAGTGGATACCCTCTACCGCGAGAGTGGTGAGCGCCATCGCACCCTCTTCTCCGGCGACCTGGGCGCCCCCCATGCGCCGCTCTTGCCGGCGCCGAAGCCGCCCTGGCGCTGCGACACCCTGGTGCTGGAGAGCACCTACGGCGACCGCGAGCACGAGGATCGCCGCCACCGGCGCGGCCGGCTGAAGGCCGCCATCGACCGGGCGCTGGCCAACGGCGGCACGGTGGTGATCCCCGCCTTTAGCATCGGCCGTACCCAGGAGCTGCTCTACGAGCTGGAGACGCTGATCCACCAGGCGAAAGGCCCGCGCTGGCAGGCGCTGGAGATCATCGTCGATTCGCCCCTGGCGGCGCGCTTCACCGCGGTCTACCGCGAGCTCAAGCCATGGTGGGACGCCGAGGCCCACCGCCGGCTGCGGGCGGGGCGCCACCCGCTCAGCTTCGAGAACCTTTATACCGTTAGCTCGCATGAGGAGCACGAGCGCACCGTCGAGTATCTCGCCGTGAGCCATCGCCCGGCGGTGGTGATCGCCGCCAGCGGCATGGTCAGCGGCGGGCGGGTGGTCAACTACCTCAAGCGGATGCTGGGCGACCCGCGCCACTGCGTGCTCTTCACCGGCTACCAGGGCGCCGGCACCCCGGGGCGCGATATCCAGCGCTACGGGCCCCGCGGCGGCTGGGTGGAACTGGATGGCGAGCGCATCGACATCCGCGCCCGGGTGGAGACGGTCTCCGGCTACTCGGCCCACGCCGATCGCCGCGACCTGCTCAATTTCGTTCGCCGCATGCGCGAACCGCCCCGGCATATCCGCCTGGTGCACGGCGAGGCCGAGGCCCAGCGCGCCCTGCGCGAGACTCTGCTGGCCTGGGCCCGGGAGGCCGGCCATCCCCTGAAGGTGACGCTGGGCAGCGAGTGCCCGGTTGCCGCCCCCGAGGGGGAGAGCGCCTGAGGGAGGGCGGCATGTTCCAGCGCATCCTGGTGGTGTGTGCCGGCAATATCTGCCGCAGCCCGGTGGCGGCGGCGATGCTTCGCGCCCGCCTGCCGGGGCGTGAGGTGAGCTCCGCCGGCCTCGGTGCCCTGGTGGGGCACGGTGTGGAGCCCAGCGCCGCCCGCCTGGCCGAAGCCGAGGGGCTCGTGATGGCGGGGTATCGGGCCCGCCAGCTCACGGCCGAGCTGCTGGCCGAGGCGGACCTGGTGCTGGTGATGAGCGAGGGGCAGCGCCGCGCCGTGGCCGAGCTGGCCCCCGCCGCCCTCGGCAAGACCCTGCTGCTGGGTCACTGGCTGCCCGGGGCCCGGGAGATTCTGGACCCCTACCGCTAGTCCGAGGAGATGTTTTCTTTGGTGCACCAGCGCCTGCGCGATGCCGTGGCCGCCTGGGTGTCGCGGCTATGAGACGAGGCGGAAGCCTGCGCCCGGCTAGCCTGTGAAGTGAGTGGTGCAGTAAGGCCGCCAGCAGCAGGAACCCACCGAAGCGATTCAGGGATGGCTCAATGCCGTGCCTGAGCGCCGTAGGAATCCCCTTCCTTTCCGCCGTTGGCGGCAGCTGCCTAAGCAGCTGAGGGAGGGGAGGACGTCAAGTGGGCGACAACTGCCTGGGAGGACTATCTCTACTGGCAGGGCCGCGATAAGAAGACACTCAAACGCATCAATACCCTGATCAAGGATATCCAGCGCCAGCCCTTCGACGGCCTGGGTGATCCCGAGCCCCTCAGGCATCAGTGGTCGGGTTACTGGTCGTGTCGAATCGACCGCGAGCACCGCCTGGTCTACAAGGTGGCCGACAGCGCCATCGTGATCGTGCAGTGCCGCTACCACTATTGAGCCTACCCCACCCCTCGACTGTCTCCCCTATATGCGCCATCTTTGAAGCAAGCGAGCGAATTGTCAGAAAGCGTACGTGCAGAAAGCGAACCAAGGCAGGCGGGCTGAGATGCCGCAAACGAACAGGGAGAGAGTGATGGTCGAGGCGCTAGCGGTTTCCGAGGTCTACCGGGGCTGCCCGGAGGAGGCCTTTTCCTTCGAGGTGACCAGCGAGCTTCCCACGCTGGACCTGCTGAGCGGCCACGACCGCGCGCGGGAGGCGCTGGACTTCGGCACCGCGATCAGAAGCGATGGCTTCAACCTCTTCGTGCTCGGCCAGCCGGGCCACGGCATGCACAGCCTGGTGGGGCACTTCCTGA
This sequence comes from Halomonas sp. A11-A, assembly GCF_003182195.1. GTDB lineage: Bacteria > Pseudomonadota > Gammaproteobacteria > Pseudomonadales > Halomonadaceae > Halomonas > Halomonas alkalicola. The sequence continues at coordinate 33,747 of NZ_QGTM01000017.1, read as the reverse complement.
AGGAGCGTTCCCGGGACGAGGCGCCGCCGCCGGACTGGGGCTACGTCTACAACTTCGACGCCCCCTCGGTGCCGCGCTACCTGCAGCTGCCGCCGGGGCTGGGCCGCCAGCTGCGCCGCGACATCGAGGCGCTGGTGGACGAGCTGCGCGGGGCCATTCCGGCGGTGTTCGAGAGCGAGGAGTACCAAAACCGGCTGCAGGAGCTGAAGCAGGCCATGGGCGAGCGCCAGCGCGACGCCATCGAGGCGGTGCGCCGCGAATCCCGCGAGCAGGGGGTGCTGCTGCTCTCCACCCCCAACGGCTTCACCTTCGCCCCGGCGGGCGACGGCGACACGATGATGCCGCCGGAGGAGTACGAGAAGCTGCCGAAGGAGGAGCGCGATCGCATCGAGCACACGGTGGAGATCCTGCAGCGCAAGCTGGCCCAGGCGATCAGCCGCATGCCGAAGCTCGCCAAGGAACTGCGCGAGCAGGTCCAGCAGCTCAACGAGGAGGTGCTGCAGACCGCCATCGGCGCGCCCCTGGCGGAACTCGAGGAGCGCTACGCCGACGAGGAGGGGGTGATCGCCCACCTCGCCGCCATCCGCGAGGCGATCGTCCAGCACGTCGACTCCTTTACCGCCGACGGTGCCGATATTCCCCCGGAGGCGGTGTTCAGCCGCTTCCACCTCAACCTGCTGGTAGACAACGCCGACACCGAGGGCGCCCCGGTGATCTACCTGGACCTGCCGGGCCACCAGCATCTGGTGGGGCGCATCGAGCACCACGTGCACAACGGCACCCTGCTCACCGATTTCTCGCTGATCCGCGCCGGGGCCCTGCACCGCGCCAACGGCGGCTACCTGGTGCTGGACGTGCGCGGCGTGCTCTCCCAGCCCGGCGCCTGGGAGACCCTCAAGCGGGTGCTGCGCTCGGGGCAGATCCGCACCGAATCCCTGGAGCAGGCCTACGGCCTGATCAGCACTGTGAGCCTGGAGCCACAGCCGATCCCGCTGGACGTGAAGATCGTGCTGCTGGGCGAGCGGCTGCTCTACTACCTGCTGTGCGAGCACGACCCGGAGTTCCTGGAGCTGTTCAAGGTGCAGGTGGACCTCGAGGACGAGCTGCCGCGCAGCGAGGCCAACCTGGCCCTCTACGCCCATATAGTGGCGACCCTGGCCCGGGAGGCCGCCCTGCGCCCGCTGGACCGCAGCGGGATGGCGGCCACCATCGAGCGCGCCAGCCGGCTGGCCGACGACCAGCAGCGCCTCACCGCCCGCCACCGCGACCTGAGCGACCTGCTCCAGGAGGCCGACCACTGGGCGGCCATGCAGGACGCCACGGTGATCACCCGCGCCCACGTGGAGAAGGCGGTGGCCCAGCAGCTCTACCGCGCCGGGCGCATCCGCGAGCGCAGCCTCGAGCAGATCAACCGCGGCACGGTGATGATCGCCACCGAAGGCCAGGCCGTGGGGCAGGTCAACGGCCTCTCGGTGCTGGCCCTGGGCGACTTCGCCTTCGGCCAGCCGACCCGCATTACTGCAACGGCGCGCCCCGGCACCGGCCAGGTGGTGGATATCGAGCGCGAGGCGCGCCTGGGCGGGCGCATCCACACCAAGGCGGTGATGATCCTGTCGCGCTTCCTGGCCGGGCGCTATGCCCCGGATGCGCCGCTGTCGCTCTCGGCGAGCCTCGCCTTCGAGCAGTCCTACGGCGGCATCGAAGGCGACAGCGCCTCGGTGGCGGAGGTGTGCGTGCTGGTCTCGGCCATCGCCCGGGTACCGCTCGACCAGCGCTTTGCCGTTACCGGCTCCATCAACCAGCACGGCGAGGTGCAGGCGGTGGGCGGGGTCAACGAGAAGATCGAGGGCTTCTTCGACGTCTGCCGCGCCCGGGGCAAACTCAGCGGCCAGGCGGTGATCCTGCCGGCCAGCAACGTCGAGCACCTCATGCTCAAGGCCGAGGTGCGCGAGGCCATGGCGGCGGGGAGCTTTCGTATCTTCGCCGTGCGCCACGTGGACGAGGCGCTGGCGCTGCTCACCGGCGAGGCGCCCGGCGAGCCCGACGAGCGCGGTCGCTTCCCCGAGCAGAGCGTCAACGGCCGGGTGCAGGCGCGCCTGGAGGCCTTCGCCGAGGCGATCAGGGCGGCCCGCGGGGCTGACGAAAAGGACCAGGCAAAGATCGATGAGAAGGCCGGCGACCAGAGGCAGAGAGAGGAGGGCGACGGCGACCATAAAGGGGAGGGCGGCGGCGACTATAAAGGGGAGGGCGACGGCGATGAGTGAGCGCAGCGAGGCGATGCGCGTGGTGGCGCTGCTGGATGACTCCCGTCAGAGCCAGGCGGCGCTGGCTGCCGCGGTGGCCCTGGCCGACCAGGTCAGCGCCGAGCTGGTAGCGCTCTTCATCGAGGACCTCGACCTCTTGAACTGCGCGGCCTTCCCCTTCTCCTGCGAGGTGGGCGCCAGCACCGGCCTCACCCGCCCGCTGCAGAGCGAGGCGCTGGAGGCGAGCCTGGCCCGCCAGCTGCAGCGCATCACCCGGGCCCTGGAGCAGGCGGTGGCGGGGCGCGAGCTGCGCCACCGCCTGCTGGTAAGCCGCGGCCAGGTGGTCGGTGAGGCCCTGGCCGAGGCAGCCCCCGGTGACGTGCTGGTGCTCGGCAAGGCGGGGCTCTCGTCGCGCTGGGGCTGGAGCTCGCGGCTCGGCTCCACCAGCCGCCGCCTAGTGCTGGAGGCCCCCTGCACGGTGATCATCTGGGACGAGCGCCACCCGCCGTCGCCCGGCCCGCTGCGCTACATTCGTGGCGAGGCCCCGACCCTGCCCTGGGGTGAGACCCTGGCCGAGGCCTCGCGCAACCGCCCGCTGTTTCGCGGCCGCGAGGAGCTCGCCCCCATGGCCGCCCCCGAGCTCGAACGCTTCCTCGCCCGCGCCCGCAGCGGCGCTCTGGTGATCAGCCGCCAGACCCTCACCCGGCTTTTCGCGGAGGACCCCGAGGTGCTGGCCCGCATCCCCATCCCGGTGGTGGTGGTGCCATAAGGGGGGAGGCTTGGACGAAAGATCTCCTGCTTGTACCGAGGCTATTGCTACTGGTGGGAGCCACGCTCTGCGGGGCGAAGGCGGAGGCCACAGCAACATCGGGCAACACCACCGGGCGCCTGCGGCGCCATTCGCCGGGCGGAGCCCATCTCCCACCAGTAGCTCCAAGCCCTGGAGGTCAGGTTAACCACCGAGGCTGTAGCGACTGTTGGTTATCCAGCTCCCACCGAGGCTTATTCCCACTGGTGGGCATCCAGCTATCAGCGTGAGGTCGCGACCCCCGGCTTGGCCCGGGAGTCAAGCACCACCAAGGGCTAGGAGCGGGCGGCTGTTTCAAGCACTCATTTCGCGTTACTATCTCGTCCGACTATCAACGCTGCATTCAACGAGAGGGACGACGGTGGGATGGCAGGCCTTGGGAACACGACCGTGAGAGCAAGCGCGTGAGCGCCATCGTGTCGCCCTGCGTGGGGCTCTGTTCCACCACCCTGGGGGATCGCACCTGCCGGGGCTGCCAGCGCAGCGATGCGGAGATCCGCGACTGGTTCGCCCTGGGCGGCGACGAGCGCGCCGCCCGCATGGCCGAACTCGACGCCCTGCGCGAGGCCGTGGCAGGCCGCTACCTGCGCTTGGTGGATGCCGCCGCCCTGGAGGCCCAGCTCAAGCGCCACCGCATCCGCTTCCGGGCGGATCAGCCGGGGCTGTCGCGAGCGGTGGAGCTTCTAAGGGTCGGCCGCGAGCGGATCCAGGAGCTCGCCCGCTATGGCCTGGCGCCGACGGGGCAGGGCGAAGGCCTGCCCGCCGCCGAGCTCCACGCGCGCCTGGCCGCCGAGCTGAACGAGGCCGCCGAGGCCCGCCGCCTTTTCTCTTTAGATGAGCGTTCCGCACTTGACCGTTCCGCCGAGAGCCCTTCATGTCCGTGACCCTGCCCGAGCCCGTCCGCGCCAGCGCCGACGACCTGCTGTCCGCCGAGCTGCTCGACTTCCTGCGCTGCCGCACCCCGGATGCCTGGGTGGCCTGGGCGCTGGAAAACCCCGAGCTCTTGCTGATCGACCACGCCCAGTGCGAGAAGAAGGCGGCCTCCACGGCCATGAGCCTGCTTTACCGCTACGTGGACCAGCCGCTGCTGCTCACCAAGATGAGCCAGCTGGCCCGGGAGGAGCTGCTCCACTTCGAGCAGGTGGTGAATCTGATGGAGAGCCGCGGCATTCCTTACCGGCATATCTCGGCCTCGCGCTACGCCGAGGGGCTGCGCCGCCACGTGCGCCCAGAGGAGCCGGAGCGGCTGGTGGACATCCTGATCATCGGCGCCTTCATCGAGGCGCGCAGCTGCGAGCGCTTTGCGCGGCTGATCCCCCACCTGGACCCCGAGCTTGCCAAGTTCTATCGCACTCTGGTTAAGTCGGAAGGGCGCCACTACGAGGACTACCTGATGCTGGCCCGCCACCTGGCCGCGTCACCCATCGAGCCCCGTATCGCCTTCTTCGCCGATCGCGAAGCCGAGCTGGTGCAGACGCCCGACACGGCGTTCCGTTTTCACAGTGGCGTGCCGGCGTAAGAGCGGCCCCATGCTACGCAGGACGACATGATGCGAGATGCACCCGACGCAACCGATACCCCACAAACGGATCGGCTCGCCCTCTTCGGCCACTTCTCGCTTACCCTCGGCGAGGATGCGCTGACCCAGTTCAGCTACGACAAGGTCAAGGCGCTGCTGGTCTACCTGCTGCTGCACAGCCAGCCGGTGAGCCGCGCCACCCTGGCGGAGCTGCTGTGGCCCGACCAGGGGCTCTCCTCTGGGCGCACCAACCTGCGCCACGCGCTGCACTGCCTGCGCCAGTCGCTGGGGGAGCACGCCGACGAGGTGCTCGCCGTCTCGCGTCAGACCATCGCCTTCCGCCTGCCCGCCCGCTGGCAGTTCGACCTTCACGAGGTGCAGCGCCACCTCGACGGCGAGCGTGACCTACCGACCCTGGCTGCGCTGCTCGACCACTACCAGGGCGATCTTGCCGAGGAGCTGCAGCTCAACAACTGCGGCGACTTCCAGCGCTGGCTGGTGCAGGTGCGCAATGACTGGCGTCAGCGGGTGATCCGCTTTGCCGAATCGGTGCTCGAGCAGCACGACAGCGTGCCCGACCGCCTGCTCATCGACCTGGTCAACCGCTTCTCGGGCTACGGCCCCTTCCACGAGAAGCTAGTGCGCCAGCTCGCTGAGCAGGGCCAACTGGCCGCCGCCCACGAGCAGTACAACGCCTACCTGCAGCTGCTGGCGCTCTCCGGCCAGCAGCCCGAGCCCGCCTTCCTGCAGCTGGCCCGCTACTGGTCCGACGCCCACGCCGACGTGGCCGCCGCCGGCGGGCTCGGCTTCGCCCGCACCCTGGCGCCGGACAGCGCGCCGCTGCGCGAGGAGGAGATCGAGCAGCGCCAGCTCTCGGTGATGGCCATTCGCCTGCGCCTGAAGGGCGACCTCTCCAGCCGCCCGGCCAGCCGCGACTGCCTGATGCTGCAGGTCGAGCTGCTGCGCTGGCTGGAGAAGCAGTGCCACCACTTGGGCGGCTTCTGGCTGCCCGGCGCCACCGGCGGCCTGGGCCTGGCCTGCTTCGGCACCCACGGCCCCGCCCACCAGCTGGCCGAGCTGGTGGCGCTTTTCGAGCACTGCCGGCGCATGCTCCCCGAGGAGAGCCGCCGCCACTGGAGCGGCGAGGGCGAACCGCCCCGGGTGGAGCTCGCTGCCGGCCTCAACAGCGGGCGGGTGATCTACCTGCCGGAACGCGACCTGGTCGACCCGCTGGGCCAGGTCACCCAGGGCTCGCTGGAGCTGATGGCCGCCGCCGAGGGCAGCGAGCTGGTCATCTCCCAGGAGGCGAGCCAGCACATGCCGCCGGCGCTGGACCTGCAGCCGCGCTTGAGCTCGCGGCTGGTAGCCAGCGACGGCCGGGTGCGCCTGCGCGCGCTGGTTCTCGGCGCGAATGAGGGCGGCCGCGAGGCGCTGCCGCCCAGCCTGGTGGGCCGCGAGACGGCGCTGCGCACCCTGCGCGACGCCCTGGCCCGGGCCGGCATCGGCCTGCGCCAGAGCCTGCTGGTGCGCGGCCCCTCCGGCATGGGCAAGTCGGCACTGATGGTCGGCTTCCGCCAGCTAGAGCAGAGCCGCGACGCCGCCATCTGCTGGCAGCCCACCACCCGGCTCTCGGTGCAGGAGCCCTACGGCGTGGCCCGCCAGCTGCTGCGCTGGCGCCTGAACGGCCCGATCTCCCCCGCGGCCCTGGCCGAGCTGCGCGAGGCCCTGGGCCTGGCCGAGCTCGACGAGCCCCGCCAGCAGCTGCTGGAGGAGGCCCTGGGCGCCCGGGAGCCCCGCGAGGTGGCCCTGCTCACCCAGAGCGGCGAGGCGGTGGAGCTGGTGGTCGGGCTGCTGCAGCGGCTGGTGACGGCCTTTGCCGCCGAGCGCACCCTGGTGCTGATGATCGACGACCTGCAGTGGCTCGACGAGCCCAGCTTCAAGCTGCTGGCCGGCCTGCAGGCGCGCCTGCCGATCAACTGCGCCTTCATGCTGGTGGCCAGCCACCACGGCCGCGAGGCGCTGCCGGCGCGGCTGCACTGGGACCAGCAGATCAGCCTGGGCCGGCTCGACGCCATGCAGTCCTCGCGGCTGCTCTCCCAGCTCGCCCGGCGCTACCGCATCCACCTGAGCCCGCGCCTGCGCGGCCAGATCATCGAGCGCTGCGACGGCGTGCCGCTCTACCTGCAGGAGATCTGCCGGCGGGTCGACATGGACCGCCGCGAGGGGCGCAGCGTCCACCTGGACGAGCTGCCCCACGGCCTGCTCGGCCTGCTCGGCAGCCGCATCGACCAGCTCGACGCCGACCGCGAGGTGGCCCACGTCGCCGCGGTGCTGGGCCGGCGCTTCCGCTTCGACTTTCTGGCCGAGTGCAGCGGCTGGGAGAAGCTGCGCCTCGGCCAGGCGCTGGAGCAGATGCGCCGCCTGGAGATCATCGAGCCGGTGGAGGGCGACGACGACGGCCGCGAGTACCAGTTCACCCACCAGCTGCTGCAGGAGGCCGCCTACCTCTCCTGCCCGCGGGACGTGCGCACGGCGATTCACCGCCAGGTGGTCGAGCTGATCGAGGAGCGCTTCCCGATGTGGATTAGCCGCCACCCGGGGGACTTCGCCACCCACCTGCGGCGCAGCGGCCACTACGCCCGGGGTGCGCGCTACTACGAGCTGGCCGCCCGCGAGGCGCTCAAGGTGAGCGCTAACCGCACCGCGCTGAAGATGGCCGATCTCGGCCTGGTCTGCCTGCGCCAGGTGGAGGACCGGATCGAGCGCGAGGTGAGCCTGCTCACCGTGCGCGGCCAGGCCGCCTTCGCCCTGGAGGGCCACGGCTCGCCCACCGCCCACGAGAGCTTCGTGCGCGCCCGCGATCTGCTGCGGCAGGTCAAGGAGCGGGGCGGAGAAGAGGGCGAGACCGCCGACCTGGAGCAGGCCTTCCTGGTCAAGTGGGGCCTGTGGGTGGGGTGCAGCCAGCGCCATGCCCATGCCGACGCCTTCCACCTCGCCTCGAAGCTCGCCGGCCTCGCCGAGCGCATGGAGGACCCGCGCTACCGCCGCCTGGCCGAGTACGCCCGGGCCAGCTGCGAGTACTGGGCCGGGCGCATCCAGCGCGCCTATGATCACCTGGAGGAGATCAACCCCCTCGAATCGCCGATGATGATCGAGTGGCTGCCCTTCTCCGACCATCCCCAGGTGGCCGCCGCCTGCTTCCAGGGCTGGGCGCTCTGCCTGCGCGGCGACTACCGCCGCGCCGAGACCCAGGTGGAGTCCGCCATTCGCCTGGCCGAGAAGATCGGCCACCCCGGCAGCCTGGCCATGGCGCTGATGTACGCCGCCTCTCTCTACCGCCAGCTGGGCCACGTGCATCTCGCCGCTACCCGTGCTGAGCGGGCCTATGAGCTCACCGGCAGCCAGGACCTGCACCTGTGGCAGATGTCCGCCCGCGGCGTGATGGGCTGGCAGCGCGCCCTGGCCGGCGACTGCGAGGGGCTGGCCCAGGTGGAGCAGGCCCAGGAGGAGCTGATCGAGCTCACCGGCCGCGACCCCTACAGCCGCCCCTCGCTGTGGTATGTGGACGCCTGCGTCGCCCTGGGGGAGTTCGGCCGCGCCGAGGACTACCTGGACCAGGCGCTGCTACTCGCCCGGGAGAAGACCACGCTCTTCGTGCCCGAGCTCGCCGTGCACCTGGCCCGAGTGCGCCACCGCCTCGGCCACCCGCGGGAGGAGATCATCGCGCTGATCGAGCTCGCCCAGCAGCAGGCCCGCGAGGACGGCAATCTCCACCAGCAGATCGGCGCTCTGGAGCTCTGGCTTACCGTTATCGATCCCGCCGATGACAAGGCCCGCCAGGAGCTGCGCCGCCTGCTCGCCGAGGTCAACCACTCCGACGCCCCGATCATCGCCCGCTGGAGAAGCTTGCTCGACCGCGCCCTGCCCGCCGCCGCCGGCGCGGTACAGTAAGGCCATTGCTGCCACTGGCCAGTCGGTAACTCTGCGCCCCTATTGCACTAGGGGCGTTTCTGCTACTCTACCGGCCTCGTTTACAGCCCCCCCCCTCGGTTAACTTTTTCTGACATCTCAACGGTGATTCGCCACATGGCAAAGCAACAGGACGCCTCTGACCTTCAGCTTGCGCTCAAGGCATGCCGAAGCTCATTTGTGTCGGTCGGTTTTTTCAGCATGTTTGTCAACCTGCTGATGCTGGTTCCCCCCATGTACATGCTCCAGGTCTATGATCGGGTGCTCAGCACCCAGAGCGTCGATACGCTCATCATGCTGACCCTGGTGGTGATCTTTCTCTTCATGGTGATGGGCGGGCTCGAGCTGGTGCGCTCGCGGATTCTGGTGCGCGTTGGCAACAAGCTCGATAGCAGCATCAATGCGCGCCTCTACAGCGCCATGTTCCGTCGCAGCGTCGTGGCCCAGGGGCAGCAGAGCGCCCAGCCGCTCAACGACCTCACCAGCGTACGCCAGTTTCTGACCGGCAATGGCCTGTTTGCCTTCTTCGATGCCCCCTGGGTGCCGGTCTATCTTTTCGTGCTCTTCCTGTTCCACCCGTGGCTGGGCATCTTTGCTACCGTTGCAGGGATCATTCTGCTTGGCTTGGCCATTGCCAACGAAAAGGCCACCAAGGGCCTGTTGGCCGAGGCGAGCAGCGAACATATACAGGCGCAGAACCTGGCCAACTCGAACCTGCGCAACGCCGAGGTGCTCCACGCCATGGGCATGCTGCCCGGGATCATGGGGCGCTGGGCGCAGAAGCATCATCAGTTCCTTTCCAAGCAGTCTCAAGCCAGCGATCGTGCCGGTGCCCTGACCAACACCTCCAAGGTGCTGCGCATGCTGGCGCAGTCGATGATCCTTGGTCTGGGTGCCTACCTGGTGCTGCGCGGTGACATGACGCCGGGCATGATGATCGCCGGCTCCATCATCATGGGGCGTGCCCTGGCGCCCATCGATCAGATGATCGGCAGCTGGAAGGGCTTCGTTGGCGCCCGAGGTGCCTATGACCGCCTCAACGATCTGCTCAACCAGATTCCTGCCGAGCAGCGGCGCATGTCACTGCCCGCGCCCAAGGGCAATCTGGCCGTCGAGACGGTGGCCGCAGCTCCCCCCGGCGTACGAATGGCCACGATTCGTGGCATCAACTTCGAGGTAGCCAAGGGTGAGCACATTGGCATCATTGGTCCCAGTGCAGCGGGCAAGTCGACGCTGGCGAGAGTGCTACTGGGCATCTGGCCGGCTCAGGTGGGAAGCGTTCGCCTCGACGGCGCCGATGTGGTTCAGTGGAACCGCGACGAGCTTGGCCCCTACATCGGTTACCTGCCCCAGGACATCGAGCTCTTCGACGGCACCATAGGTGAGAACATCGCCCGCTTTGGCGAGGTCAATGCGGAAAAGGTGGTCAAGGCGGCCCAGAAGGCCGGCGTTCATGAAATGATCCTCGAGCTGCCCAACGGCTATGACACCTACATTTCCTCCACGAGCGGCGCGCTCTCCGGCGGCCAGCGCCAGCGCATCGGTCTGGCCCGGGCGTTGTATGGCAACCCCGTTTTCGTCGTGCTCGATGAGCCCAACTCGAACCTGGATGACGCCGGCGAGCGCGCCTTGAGCGAGACCATCGCCACCCTCAAGGCCGAAGGGGTGACGCTGTTCATCATCAGCCACCGTACCAGCGTACTCAAGAGCATGGACAAGCTTCTGGTCATGAAGGAAGGGCAGGTCAGCATGTTTGGCCCGCGAGATCAGGTGCTTGCCCAATTCGCCAAGAAACCCCAGCGCCAGGTCAGTCAGTCGACTAATTCTCGCCTGGCCGCCGTGCGTGGCGGTCGGCCTGAGGGCCCCGTCGGCAGTGGAAACCCCGAGGAGCAGAAGTAATGGCCGATGAATCCAGATCTAGCGGCCGCGATGTGGCGAAGCAAGACGAGATCGATATCACCCCGGGGCCCCAGACCTTGGAAGGCGACTATGCTGAACAGCTGCCCACCAGTGACAAGGGGTACAAGCGCCTCGGCCTGCTGATTCTGCTGGTGGCCTTCGGTGGCTTCGGGTTCTGGGCCGTCACGGCCTCCCTGGCCGTGGCCGTGGTCGCTCCGGGCAACGTCTCCGTGGAATCCTTCAAGCGCAGCGTTCAGCACCTGGAAGGGGGCATCGTGCGCGAGATTCTGGTGGATGATGGTGATCACGTGGAAGCGGGGCAGCCTCTGATCGTTCTGAGTGACACCCAGGTCCGCTCTCAGCTGGAGATCGCCCGCGCCCAATACCTGATCAATCGTGCGATGGAGGTGCGCCTGCTGGCGGAACAGGAGCAGGCCGATGAGCTGGTGTTCTCCCGAGAGCTGATGGAAAGCGACAGCCCTCGCGTGCAGCAGGTTGTAGCGGTGCAGCAAAGTCTGTTTGTGGCTCGTCGAGAGTCGCTGCGCGGAGCACTGGAGTCCCTGGACGAGCAGATCGTTCAGATGCGTGAGCAGATCGAGGGGCTCGAACAGCTGGTCGACGTCAACACTCGCCGTATCGCCTCGCTGCGTGGCGAGGCCGAGGATTTTCGCTCGCTGTTTCGCGAGGGTCTCGGCGATAACCAGCGACTTCGCGAGCTGGAGCGCCAGGTCCTGCAGTTCGAAGGCGAGGTGGCCCAGCATCGCGCCGAGATGTCCCGCCTGCGCTCACAGATCAGCGAGAACCGTCTGCAGCGCGAAGTGCGCCAGCAGGAGTTCCAGTCCGAGGTGGGCGAGCAGCTGCGCCAGGCGCAGTCCCAGATCGCCGAGGCCGAGGAGCGCATCACCTCGCTTAGCGATCAGGTCGAGCGCACCGTCATCGTGGCGCCGGTGTCCGGTAACGTGGTGGATCGCCAGGTGCACAGCGTGGGGGCGGTGATCCGCGCCGGCGACACCGTGATGGATATCGTCCCCTCCACGGACGGCTTTGTGGTGGAGGCGCGGGTGCCCAGCCGCGACATCGACAATATCTTCCGTGGTCAGGCCGCCGAGATCCGCTTCTCCGCGTTCAATCAGCGCCTGACCAACGTGATCGCCGGTGAGGTGATCTATGTCAGCGCCGACAGCTTCGAGGATGAGGCGACCGGCCAGCGCTACTATCGAACGCGACTTCGGGTGACCGAAGAGGGCATGGAGGACATGACCGAACAGATGCAGCTGCTCTCCGGTATGCCGGCCGAGGTGATGATTCGTACCGGCGAACGCACCTTCGCCAGCTACATTGCCCGCCCGATCACCGACATGCTGGCGCGAGCCATTCGGGAGGATTGATGCGCACAGGGATGAAATGGCCGCTCGGCATGGCCGTTGCGTTGGGGCTCTGGGGAGCCAGCAGTCTGGCGCTCTCTCAGCCGAGTGGGGATGTGCCAGCTGGAGAGCAGGCCATGGAGGAACTGGCTGCTCTGGATGCCGTCTCCACACCGAGCTCCTCTTCGCTGCCTTCGTTGCCTCATCTGTTCGAGAGTGCCTTGCGACACGATGCGCGCCTGTCTCAGCAGCGCTATGAGCTTGAGGCGACGGAACAGGAAGTGCCCATGGCGCGCTCGCAGCTGCTCCCCCAGCTCAGTGCCAGTGGTGGCTATCTGTGGCAGGACTCCACCAATATCCAGACAGATCCAGAAGGGTTCGGTCTTGATCAGCCGGCCCAACGGCCGGGTACCTTCGATGAACACCATTGGCGGCTTAACCTCCAGCAGCCGCTGTTCAACCTGGAGCGCTGGCGTGGCATGGGGCGTGCCGACGCCCAGGTGGGAGCGGCCGAACTCGACCTGGCCATTGCCGAACGCGACCTTGCCCTGCAGGTCAGTGAGGCCTATATCAACGCCTACCTGGCCTCACGAACCTTGGGGCTCCTGGAGGCCCAGCAGGAGTCCCTCGAGCTTCAGGTGCGCCAGGCGCAGCGTGCCTTCGACCTGGGAGTGGGGGATCGCATCAACCTCCTCGAGGCGCAGTCCCGTTTCGATCAGGCCATTGCCGATGCCGTCCAGGCCGAGAACGAGCTGGACGACGCCCTGAGCGAGCTCGAGCGCCTCACCGGCGTGCTTCCCGACTTCAGCGGCGGCATCCTGGGCGACCTCGCTGCCGCCGACGTCGACGGCGACTGGCTGGATGAGCGGCCCTGGATCGAATCCATCGGCAATAATCTCGATGTGCTGCGCGCCCTGGCCGAGCGCAATATCGCCGAAAGCGACACCCGAGTGCGGCGCAGCGGCTATTTTCCCGAGATCAATCTCAACCTCAGTTACAGCGACCGCCAGAGCGACGACGATCTGCGTACCAGTGAGGACTATACCGCCAGTGTGGAGCTCAACATGCCGCTCTACCGCGGCGGTTACACCGTCGCCAGCGTGCGTCAGGGCGAGCTGCGAACCCGGGCCAGTCAGGAAGCCGTCGACAACGCCCACAACCTGGCCGCACAGGAGGTGCGCCAGCGCCTGCGGGCCCTGAATGGTAACGTGCGCCGCCTGGAGGCCCTGGCGCGTGCCATCGAATCCAGCGAGCTGTTTCTCGAGGCCGCCGAGCGGGGCGAGCAGCTCGGCCTGCGCGATCTCGTCGATGTGCTCGATGCCCGCGCCACGCTCTATGATCAGCGCATCCAGTATGTCGATGCCCTGGGTCGCTTCCTGATCGATCGCCTTGCCCTGCAGTCCGCCGTGGGTGACCTTGGCAGTCAGGATCTGGGCAACGTCATGCAGCTCCTCAGCAGCATCACGGCGCCCTGATTGGTGAGGTCGGGCATGATTGTCCATGGTTCCTCCAGTGACTGGCTCCGACGTGGAATGCGCTGCTTCGACGCCGGCATCGCGCTGCTGATTGCCTGGCTGGTGTTGGCGTGGTTCCAGGGTATCGACAACGCCGACAGCATCGACTACCTGCTGTTGATTCTGGCCGGCAGCATGATGCTGCCGGCCTGTGGCGAACTGCTTGGCCTCTACCAACCCTGGCGCGGGCGCAGCTTCTTCAGCATGCTGGGTGTGTATGCTCTGGCCTGGATGCTGACGCTCTCCATTCTCAGTCTGCTGCTGGTGGCCACCAAGAGCACCCAGGTCTTTTCCCGTCTGTGGATGGGAACCTCTGCGCTGACCATCCTCGCTGCCGGCTGCGTGCTGCGCGCGCTTCTCTACGGACTTCTGCGTTACCTTCGCTCCAAGGGGCACAACCTCAAACGAGTGCTGCTGCTCGGCCCGGCCGATAACCTGGACAGGGTCGAGCGACATCTGGCCAGCATGCCCTCGGTGGGTTACGTCGTCGTAGGGCGTCTGGAGGAGAGGGCAGAAGGCGACTTCACTCAGGCGGTCACCGAGATGGCAGAGCGTAGCGTCTTTCAGCGCGACTTCGACGAGATCTGGGTCAGCTATCCCCTGGTCGAGGGTGCCAAGGTTCAGTGCATTGCCGGTGCCTTCGTGAGCGTGCCGGTCAGCGTTCGCTATTTTCCGGACCTCTCCGATGTTCGGCTGCTCAACCATCGCACGGCTCAGGTGGCGGGTCTCTACTCCCTGGATCTCAATTACAGCCCTCTGAATGGCCCGCGGCGGCTGCTGAAGGCCCTGGAGGACAGGGCGCTGGGCCTGTTGCTGTTCCTGCTGTTTCTTCCCATCATGCTGGTGGTGGGGCTGCTGGTCAGGTGGAAGATGGGTGGGCCCGTCCTCTTCAAGCAGGAGCGCCACGGCCTGGATGGCAAGCGCTTTCGGATCTACAAGTTCCGCACCATGGCCAACCACTCTCCATCCGGCACGCCTCAGGCCCAGCATGGGGACCCTCGCATCACACCGCTGGGGGCATTCCTGCGCCGCACCAGTCTCGATGAGCTCCCCCAGCTGTTCAATGTGCTGCAGGGGCGCATGTCGCTGGTGGGGCCCAGGCCCCATGCCATGGACCATAACGCCTACTACAATGGCCTGATCGAGCGCTACATGCAGCGCCACCGTGTGAAGCCGGGGATGACAGGCTGGGCGCAGGTCAATGGCCTGCGCGGCATCACCGACAGTGTGGATGTCATGAGAAAGCGGGTCGAATTCGACCTCTACTATATCGACAACTGGTCCCTGGGACTGGATATCAAGATTCTGGCCATGACGCTCACGCGCGGCTTCATCAATCGGCAACCTTGAACCTGCCGGCCAGCCGCCGGGGTGGTATCATGCTGCGCCATGAGTCATGTGCGGTTTTCGCAGGCCGCTTGCAGGGAACTGCTGAATGCGTTGTCAAGGAGGTAGCATGATCCTGCCCGTCATCCTGTCCGGCGGCTCCGGTTCACGCCTGTGGCCGGTCTCCCGGGAGCACTATCCCAAGCAGTTCCTCAAGCTTCATCACCCCGACCTTACCCTGCTCCAGGAGGCGGCGCTTCGCCTGCATGGCATGCCGGATGTCGCCGCGCCCATGGTGGTGTGCAACGAGGAGCACCGCTTTCTGGTCGCAGAACAGCTCCAGTCAGTGGGCGTAGAGCCGCTGAGAATCCTGCTGGAGCCGGTAGGGCGCAACACCGCGCCGGCGCTCGCCCTGGCCGCTCTGGCGGCGGAAGAACTGAGCCCCGACAGCCAGCTGCTGATCATGCCCGCGGATCACGTTATCGAGCGCCCCGAGGCCTTCGTGCGCGCGGTCGAGGCAGGCAGTCAGCTCGTGGCGCAGCGGCGCCTGGTGACCTTCGGTATCACCCCGACCAGCCCCCACACCGGCTATGGCTATATACGGCGGGGCGAGGCGCTCGGTGACGGCCATGAAGTGGCCGCCTTTGTCGAGAAACCGGACCTCGAGCGCGCAACGGCCTACCTGACTAGCGGCGAGTACCTCTGGAACAGCGGGATCTTTCTGCTCGGAGGGGCGCAGGTGCTCGAGGCACTGGGCCAGCACGCGCCGGATATCCTGGACGCCTGTCGGCAGGCGTATGCCGGGCGTCAGGACGATCTCGATTTCCTGCGCGTCGATCCCGACGCCTTCCGCGCGTGCCGCGGCGAGTCAATCGACTATGCGGTGATGGAGCACACGCGTCAGGCTGCCGTGGTGCCGATGGACCCGGGCTGGAGTGACGTGGGCGCCTGGGATTCGATCTACGCTCTCAAGGCCTCCCCATCCGAGGGTGGGAACGCAATCCAGGGCGACGTGCTGCTGCATCAGACGCGCAATAGCCTGGTGCGCAGCGAATCGCGCCTGGTCGCGGCGGTCGGCGTCGAGGACCTGGTAATCGTGGAGACCGATGATGCGGTGCTCGTCGCCCATCGGGACCATGCCCAGGAGACCAAGGCCATCGTCAATGCCCTCAAGGCGAGCGGTCGCAGCGAGTGCCAGTCGCATCAGTGCGTCTATCGCCCCTGGGGCCACTACCGCACCATGGTCCTGGCCGATGGCTTTCAGGTGAAGGAGATCGTGGTCAAGCCCGGCGCCAAGCTCTCTCTGCAGATGCACCATCACCGCGCCGAGCATTGGGTGGTCGTGGAGGGCACCGCACGCGTCACCCAGGGTGAGCGCCAGGGCGAAGCCCAGGCGCTGCGCAGCTTCCTGCTTTCCGAGGACGAATCGACCTACATTCCGCTGGGGACGATGCATCGGCTGGAAAACCCGGGCGTGATTCCTCTTCGGCTGATCGAGGTACAGACGGGCAGCTACCTCGGCGAAGACGACATCGTGCGTTTTGACGACGACTATGGGCGCACTCCAAAGAGCCATTCATGAGTGAGCCAGTGACACCGGAGCTCGCGGCCCTGCGTCGCCGCTACCGTGACCTGCGCGTGGCCATCGTCCACGACTGGCTGGTGGTGGACGGCGGAGCGGAGAAGGTCCTGCGCGCGCTGTTGGCCGCCTTTCCTCAGGCCGAGGTGTTCACCCTGGTAGACCACCTGCCCGACGACAAGCGCGGGTGGTTGGCTGACCACCGGGTGCATACCAGCCTGATTCAGCGGCTGCCGTTCTCACGCCGGTACTATCGCCACTACCTGCCGTTCATGCCCTATGCCATCGAGCAGATGGACCTGCGCGGCTTCGATCTGGTGATCTCCTCGAGCCATGCCGTTGCCAAGGGCATTCCGACGCTGCCGGGACAGTACCATCTCTGCTATTGCCACACCCCGATGCGCTACGCCTGGGACATGAAGGAGGGGTACCTGGCCGATGCGGCCTTTCCGGCGCCGCTGGAATGGTACGTCAGGCGCACTCTCGGACGCTTGCGCCAGTGGGACTACATCACCGCCAGCCAGGTCGACCACTTCGTGGCCAACTCCCACAACGTGGCGAGTCGCATCGCCAAGTTCTATCGGCGTGAGGCCACCGTGTTGCATCCCCCCGTGGACGTGGGGGCCTTTGCCTTCCACCCGGGGCCGCGGAGCGATTACTACCTGGCCGCCTCGCGCCTGGTGCCCTACAAGCGGATCGACCTGATCATCGAGGCCTTCCGGCACTCCCCTGGCCGGCAGCTCAAGGTAGTGGGAGACGGCCCCGAGCGTAAGCGCCTGGAGCGGCTGGCCAAGGGCGCGGATAATATCACCCTGCTGGGGCATCAGCCCCATGACAGGCTCCAGAGCCTGATGCAGAGGGCCCGGGGTTTCGTGTTCGCCGCCGACGAGGATTTCGGCATCATGCCCCTGGAAGCCCAGGCCTGTGGCACCCCGGTGATCGCCTTCGGGCAGGGGGGGGCGCTTGAGACGGTTCGCGGGGAAGAGGATCACAACCCCACCGGGGTGTTCTTTGACGCCCAGCGCCCGGAGAGCCTCACGCAGGCCCTCGAGCGTTTCGAACAGCGCGGCTTCTCGCCCCTGGCCTGCCGGGAGCAGGCCGAGTCCTTTGGCACTCATCTGTTCTGGCAACGCCTGAGCGCCCAGCTGGAGCGGCTCCCGATCCGTCTCTCGAGGTAAACCCATGCATGTCATCATCAACCTGCAGCCGCTGCTGTCGCCGCTGACCGGTATCGGGCACTACACCCGAGAGTTGACGCTGGAGCTGCTGTCGCGCCAGCAGGGCGATGGCTTGATGCTGGAAGGCTTGACCGGCCGGGTGCGTGAGCCGCTGACCGCCGACCACCCCCTGCTTGCCGGGGCGGGAGGAGAGGGCGCGGCCGAGGCGCAGAGCCCCTGGTGGCAGCTGGCCAGGCGCTACCTGCGCAACCCGCTGACGCGGCGGGCCTACCGCTGGCTTTACACCCAGCGGCTGCGCGCCGGCGCAGCGGAGCGCGATGCGCTCTACTGGGAGCCCAACTATATTCTGCTGCCGTGGCGAGGGCGCAGCGTGGTCACCGTGCATGACCTCTCCCATCGCCGCTACCCCCAGTACCATCCCCCTGAGCGCGTGGCGTTTTTCTCCCGCCAGCTGGGTGAGAGCCTGGCGCGGGCTCGGCGCATCAACGTGGTCTCGCAGTTCACCGCCCAGGAGCTCGTGGAGCTCGAGGGCGTGGACCCGGCGCGCATCGATATCGTGCCGCCGGCCGTCTCGTCGCGCTTTCTTGTGCCGCTGCCCCCGGCGGGGCGCGAGGCGCTGGAGGCGCGCTATCGGCTGCCCGAGCGCTATCTGCTCAGCGTTGGCACCCTGGAGCCGCGCAAGAATCTCTCCCGTGTGCTGGAGGCCTACGGCCGGCTGCCGGCTGCCGTCCAGCAGCGCACGCCGCTGCTGCTGGCCGGCATGTCCGGGTGGGGAGAACAGCGCCTGTCTGCCGCCGCCGAGGCCGCGCTGGCTCGCGGCACGATCCGCCGGCTCGGCTATGTGCCCAGCGCCGATCTACCCGGGCTTTACGCGCGGGCGGCCGGGTTTGTCTATGTCTCTCTATACGAGGGCTTCGGCATGCCGGTGGCGGAAGCCATGGCCTCGGGGACGCCAGTCCTCACGGCCAACGTTACGGCGACCCATGAGGTCGCCGGTGGCACGGCACTTGAAGTGGCACCCGACGACGATGACGCCATCCTAGAGGGGCTTCGGGCGCTCATCGACGATGACCATCAAGAACGTATCCTGGCCGCCAGGGCGCGCGCCGAGGCTTTCACCTGGCAGGCCAGTGCCGACCGGCTACTGGCTTCCTTCCGCCAGGCCATGATCGACTGACCAGAAAAAGGAGCACCGTGTACGCCTCTCTCTACCCGCGACTGCGTGCCGTCAAGGCAAGCCTGCCGCTGATCCTCCACATGACTCGCCAGGATCTGGTCGAGCGGCACACCGGCTCGGTGCTGGGTGCCACCTGGACCTTCGTCTCGCCGCTGGTCAATATCCTGGTCTTCGTGCTGGTCTTCTCCAGCATCATGGGTGCCCGGCTGGAAGGCTTCGGCGCCGAGATCGACCGCTTTGCCTACAGCATCTACCTGATCTGCGGCATGCTCGCCTGGATCGCCTTTGCCAACAGCCTGGGGCGCATCACCAACCTGTTTCGCGATCAGTCCCACCTGGTCACCAAGGTCAACGTCTCGCTGCTGGCGCTACCGCTCTCGGTGCTGCTGACCGAGAGCGTGGTCTATGTGATCGGCACGACCTTCTTCATCGGCTTCCTGCTGCTGGTCGATTTTCCGATCAGCGCCTGGTGGCTGCTGGTGCCCGTGGTGTTTGGCCTGCAGAGCCTGTTTGCCTATGCCCTGGGGCTGACCCTAGCCTTGCTTTCCGTTTTCTTGAGAGACATCAAGGAAGTCGTCACCGTGGTGTTACAGCTATGGTTCTGGGTGACGCCGATCGTCTATGTGGTTGAAATCCTGCCGGCGTGGGTGCAACACGGCATGCAGTTCAACCCTTTCTTCGTGCTGGTGGACGCCTATCGCAGCCTGATCATGCGCCAGCAGCTGCCGGACCTGTTGCCGCTCGGCCTGTTCGCGTTAGGCAGCCTGCTGCTGCTGGCGTTGGCGCTGTGGCTCCTGCACCGTACCGAGCGCGATCTGCGCGACTGCCTGTGAGGAGACCCGCATGATCCGTATCCAGGGCCTCAACAAGTCCTTCAAGCTCTTCCATCGCCCCAGCGACCGGCTGCGAGAGGCCATCACCGGGCGGACTCGCCATGACACCTACCACGCCCTCAAGGATATCGGCTTCGAGGTGGCCCCGGGCGAGGTGCTCGGTGTGCTGGGCCGCAACGGGGCCGGCAAGTCCACGTTGCTCAAGCTGCTGACCGGGGTGCTGGTGCCCGACTCGGGGGAGATTCATATCGACGGGCGCATCACCGGGCTGCTCGAGCTGGGAACCGGCTTCAATGCCGATCTGACCGGGATGCAGAACATCACCGCCAACGGCTTGATGCTCGGCATGCGCCGTGAGGAGATCGAGGCTCGCCGCCAGGCCATCGTCGAGTTCTCCGAACTCGGTGGCTACATCGACGAGCCCCTTCGCACCTACTCCTCCGGCATGACCATGCGCCTGGCCTTCTCCATCGCCATCCACGCCGACCCCAGCTGTTTTCTGGTCGATGAGGCGCTTTCGGTCGGTGACGGCTATTTCCAACAGAAGTGTATGAAGCGCATTCGTGAGTTCAAGGAGGGGGGCGGTTCTATCCTGTTTGTCTCCCATGATCTCAATGCCGTCAAGATGCTCTGCGACCGTGCCTTGGTTATCGAAAGCGGGGAGGTAGCCTTCGATGGCGACGCCGGCGATGCGGTCAACCACTACAACCGCATCATGGCCCGTCAGGCTGAAGAAGAAGAGGGTCGCCATCTGGCCCGCCATCAGGGAGCTTATGGCAGCGGTGAGGCCGAAGTCGTGGGCGGACGAATGTCAGGGGAAGATAGCGGCAGCCACACCGTCGCCAGTGGGGAGTGGCTGATGATCGAGCTGGACCTGCTCGCACATCAACCGCTGGGTGACTTGACTCTCGGGGTAATGATTCGCGACCGATTCGGTCAGGATATCTTCGGTACCAACAGCTTCCAGCTTGGCCAGCCGCTACACCTTGAGCCCGGCACGCCTTGCACTGTGCACTTCCGGCTGCGTGCCGATATCGCCCCTGGCAAGTATACAGTCACCGTGGCCCTGCACAGTCGTGAGCATCATTTGGACGACTGCTACTGGTGGTGCGACAGCTACCTGCAGTTCGAGGTGGCCGGTTTCAGGCAACGCCTCTTTTCCGGTGTATGTCGCTTGCCCCTGGAGATGGAATGTCGGCCCACCTTTCCAGCAGACACAGGAGTTGGCTCATGAATCATGCTGATG
The DNA here is from genome assembly GCF_003182195.1 of Halomonas sp. A11-A. Lineage (GTDB taxonomy): Bacteria > Pseudomonadota > Gammaproteobacteria > Pseudomonadales > Halomonadaceae > Halomonas > Halomonas alkalicola. The sequence continues at coordinate 13,092 of NZ_QGTM01000017.1, read as the reverse complement.
GCGACCTGGACATCCTGGTGGCTCGCTTGCGAGCGATTGCTCGCCAACACGAAGATGCCGCAGCAGAGGCACCGCCGCCAAGGGCGCACCGGGACAGCTTGTTGAAGCTACTCTCCCGACGTGACCCTGCTGAACAGGGCATAGACAAGCTTGATACGAGCCTGGAGCACCTTTTTGCCGCGCTTTTGAATGATGAGCGATTTCTCGCCCGTGCCTATTGGGTGCTAATGGGTAGAGAGGTAGATGAGGACGGCCTGGCCCACTACCTCGGCGTGCTACCCAAAGCAGGAAGACTTTATGTGTTGGCCGACCTGCTTTGCGCCGATGAAACCAAGCGCAGCCTTGCGAAGCGTCAGCTGAAAGTGCCCAGATGGCGCTGGCTCTCGGTACCGGTTTGGCTGGGGAACCGTCTCGGCGTCGTGGGGCGCCTGGTACGTCCTCCGCTGCGGATCATCTATCGCGGTTTGGCTGTGGCCATGCGGCCGAGGCTAATGGTGATGGGGCGGCTGTCTGTGCTGGAAGCGCGTGCAAGGCAGCTGGATGAGTTGACCGACGTGCTCCTGGAGATGGACCTCGCATTGGAGGAGGCCGGCCAGGATATCGCGGCCCTGGATCGCAGTCGGGCGGCCTTGTTCAGTGCCTTGCAGCACCATCGGCGTGCTGTGGAACGGTTGACCGAAGGCCCGCCGCCCAAGGTGCCGGCCAACAGGGAGGCGTTAGAGCAGCAGCTGTTCGATGCCTATTACCTCGCCTTCGAGGATGCCTGTCGGGGCAGCGAGGCACAGATCCGTGAGCACCTGCTCAACTACGCGCCGCAGCTTGACATGGCCAGCCGCGCAGGCACCCGTGCTCTGGACCTGGGCTGCGGGCGCGGCGAATGGCTGTCTTTGTTGAGCGAGCGAGGCTTCTCGGCCCACGGCGCTGATCTCAACGTGGCCATGGTGGAGCACTGCCAGGAGCGCGGCTTCGAGGTGGCCCATGCGGACCTGCTCGCTGCCTTGAGCGCCCAGCCCGACAATAGCCATGCGCTGGTCAGTGCCTTCCACCTGGCCGAGCACCTGCCGTTCGACGTCCTCTACCGCATGGTCGACGAGGCGCAGCGGGTTCTGGCCCCGGGAGGCGTGCTGATCATCGAGACCCCCAACCCAGAGAACCTGCTGGTAGGCAGCCACACCTTCTACCACGACCCGACCCACCGCAACCCGTTGACTCCCACCGCCATGACCTTCCTGCTCGAGTATCATGGTCTGGGGGAGGTTCAGGTGCGCCGCTTCAACCCTTACCCCGAGAGCGCCAAGGTGCCGGGTGACGACCCGCTCACCGAGCGTGTCAATGGCCACTTGTGCGGGCCGCAGGATTTCGCCGTGGTGGGTGTCAAGGTGGCCCCCGCCGCCGAGGAGGCCACGTCATGAGGCTCCTGGTGAGCGCCACCCTGGTGCCCTTCATGCGTGGCGGCGCCGACTACCACATCGAAGGGCTCACCCGGGCCCTGCGCGACCACGGCCATGAGGTGGAGCTGCTGCGCCTCCCGTTCCGCTTTCAGCCGGAGGCCGATATCCAGGCGCTGATGGAGTACGTGGAGACCCTGGACATGACCGCGCCCAACGGCCTGGCCATCGATCGGGCCATCAGCCTGCAGTTTCCCGCCTGGGGGCTCTCCCACCCCGCGCATACCGTCTGGGTCATGCACCAGCACCGTGCCTGCTATGAGCTCTGGGAGCCACAGAGGGCGAGCGCCGAGCAGGCGAGCCTTCAACACGCCGTGCAGGCCTTCGATGATCGCCACTTGGGCGGAGTGCAGCGGCTATTTGCCAACTCTCGGCGGGTGGCAGAGCGCCTCGAGCAGTTCAACGGCCTGATCGCCGAGCCGCTCTACCATCCGCCCCATGGGGCCGAGCAGTTTCGATGCGACGACGACTGGGGCTACGTTTTTTGTCCCAGCCGCCTGGAGAGCCTCAAGCGTCAGGATCTGCTGATCGAGGCGGCTCGTCATCTGGCCACGCCGGCCAAGGTGATCATTGCCGGTGATGGTGGCCAGCGAGCGCGCTACCAGGCGCTGATCGAACGTCATGGCCTTGAGCACCGCGTTCGCCTGGTGGGCCGCTTCAGCGAGGCCGAGAAGCTGGCCTGGTATGCCAATGCCATGGCGGTGTTCTTCGGGCCCTTCGACGAGGATTACGGGTACATCACCCTGGAGGCGATGCTCGCCGCCAAGCCGGTCATCACCTGCCGGGATAGCGGCGGGCCGCTGGAGTTCGTGCAGCACGACCAGACCGGCTGGGTCGTCGACCCCGACCCGCGCGCCATCGCCGACGCCATCGATCGCGCCTGGCAGGATCGCGCGCGCACCGCCGAAATGGGGCGCGCCGGGCGTGAGGCCTACCAGCGGGCCGGCATCGGCTGGCCGCGGGTCGTCGCGCGCCTGCTGTGCGAGGAGGGCGGGGCATGAAGATTGCCCTGGTAGCGCCCAGCGGCGTGCCCTTCGCCGTGGGCGGCGCCGAAAAGCTCTGGTGGGGCCTGACCCATCACCTCAACCAGCTCAGCGACCACCAGCTGGAGCTGATCAAGTTGCCGAGCCCCGAGCGCAACTTCGCCGAGCTGGTGGCCAGCTATCGGCGCTTCAGCGAGCTCGATCTCGGCCACTTCGACCGGGTCATCTCCACCAAGTACCCGGCCTGGATGGTCGAGCATCCCGACCACCACCTCTACCTGCAGCACACCCTGCGCGGCCTCTACGACACCTACCCCTGGCCGCGGCTCGCCGAGGCCGACCCCTTCTCGCCCGCGGCCTGGCCGGGCGAGCGCGGCCAGCGCGCCATCCGGCTGCTGCGCCATCATCCGCTGCTGGCGCGGCTGCGTCGCCTGCTCGCGGCAACCCCTGAGCGCGCCCAGCTGCCGGAGCTCTTCGCCACGCTGAACGCCATGCTGCATGGCCCTTGGCTGCCGGCGCGGGCCCGTGAAGGGCTGTTTGCCTTCCCCGGGCCCCTGAGCCGCGCGGTGATCCACCACCTCGATGCCATCGCGCTGGCCCCCGGCGCCATCGCGCGCTATAGCGCCATCTCGCGCAACGTGACCCGCCGCGCCCACTATTTTCCCCGCGGCGTGCCGGTCAAGGTGATTCATCACCCCTCGGACCTGCCGCCTATCCCGCCGGCGCCGGAGGGCTCGCCGGCGCCGCGCGATTACCTCTTCACGGTCAGCCGGCTGGACGGCCCCAAGCGGCTCGACCTGCTGCTGCGGGGCTTTCTGGCCGCCGACGTCGACCTCGAGCTGCGTATCGCCGGCACCGGCCCCATGGAGGCCGAGCTCAGGGCGCTGGCCGGTGACGACCCCCGAGTGCGCTTACTGGGCTTCGTGCGCGACAGCGAGGTGATGGCGCACTACCGGGAGGCGCTCGCGGTGCCGTTCCTCCCCTATGACGAGGATTATGGCCTGATCACCGTGGAGGCCATGGGCGCCGGCAAGCCGGTGCTGACCTGCACTGATGCCGGCGGCGTCAACGAGTTCGTCACCCCGGGCGAGACGGGCTGGAGCGTAGCCCCGACGCCAGAGGCCCTGGCCGAGGCGATTCGCGAGCTGGCCGCCGACCGCGCACGCACCCGCGCCATGGGCGAGGCCGCACGCCGCGCGGTGGCCCATGTGACCTGGCCCGATACCGTGCGCGAGCTGCTGGCTCCGGAGGGCGAGGCGAGCGACGACCCCCGCTTTCCCACCGTGCGCGGCCTGGGCGGCGGCGAGCACTGGCTGGTGCTCAACACCTATCCCGTCTATCCGCCCATGGGGGGCGGCCAGAGTCGGATGTTTCATCTCTACCGCCACGTCGCGCGCGAGTTCGGGGTGCGCGTCACCCTGCTGGTGCTGGCCCCGGAGGAGGGCGAGCCCACCCGCCATGAGATCGCCCCGGGGCTCACCGAGCACCGCATTCCCCTGAGCCGCGCCCAGCGGCGCGACCAGCAGGCCCTGCAGGCCGCGCTGGGTGCCCCGGTGGACGACATCGCCGCCATCGATGGCTGGCGCCATAACCCTGCCTTTATCGAGGCCCTCGAGGGGTATGCCGAGAGCGCCACGCTGGGCGTGTGTGCCCACCCCTACCTGGTACACGCCCTGCGCGAGCATCTCAGCGTGCCCTGGTGGTACGAATCCCACAACGTGGAGCTCGATTTGAAGCGGGCGATACTGGCCGATGCCCTGGCCAGTGGACGCCCCGAAGCGGCCGAGGCCCTGGCCAAGGTCGAGGAGGCCGAGCGACTGGCCTGCGTGGAGAGCGCGGAGATCCTCGCCTGTGCCGAGGAGGACCTCGTCGCCTTTCGCAAGCGCTACTCGGTGGCCGGCGCCAAGGGTCGGGTGGTGCCCAACTGCGCTGATCTCTCGCGGCTGCCCTATATCGACATGGCCACGCGCCGCCGCTGGCAGCGCCGCCTGGGCCAGCACCGCCCGGTAGTGCTGTTTCTGGGCAGCTGGCACGGCCCCAACCTGGAGGCGGCGCAGTTTATCTGTCGCCAGGTGGCGCCGGCGCTACCCCAGGTGGCCTTCTACCTGGCCGGTAGCCTGTGCGAGCACCCGGGGCTGCGTGAGCTGCCGGCCAACGTGCGCGCCCTCGGGCGGGTCTCCGAGGCGGAGCTCGCGGTGCTGCTGGCCAGCGTGGACGTGGCGCTCAATCCCATGGCCAGCGGCTCCGGCAGCAACCTCAAGATGCTCGACTACACCGCCAGCGGCGTGCCGGTGCTGACCACCCCCTTCGGCAACCGCGGCCTGGGGTTCGGCGCCGAGGAGCTCTGGCTGGCCGAGCTGGCGCAGCAGGCCGAGGCGCTCTCCGCCCTGCTGGCCACGCCGGATGCCGAGCGCGAGGCACGCACCCGCGCCGCCCGAGCCCGCACCGAGCGCGCCTTCAGCTGGCCGGTGGCCGTCAGGCAGATTGTCGCTTGCCAGCCGTTCGAGGGGGGCCTAATATGCTAGGCGTCATTAGCGAGCGCTGTTCGATAATTTTCGTTGCCATTCGCCGACAGAGGAGTGACATCGGTCATTTCGGTAAGCGAAAGCCGCGAATAGAGGGGGGTATAGGACCATTTTCCTCAGTTGCACAAGTTGACTTGTCGCAACGCTGGCCTATACATTACCTTCTGCAAGCCTGGACCCGGGATCGCATGGAAGGGAACCATTCAGGGAACGCCCGAAATGTCTTCCATGCAGTGGGCAACACGCAAGACCTTGAGCGCTCAAGGTAAGTATGCCGCGGCTTTAGCCCGGCAACCTGCAAAAGCAAGGAGACTATAGTCCCATGGCAACACAAGCTAATCTGGAACTGGCGCAGACTCTGTATGTGGCCTACTACGGCCGTCCGGCTGATGCCGCTGGTCAGGCTTTCTGGGCCGAGCAGATCGAAAACAATGGCGTGGCTGCTGTTGTCAACGCGTTTGGCACCTCCGAGGAATTCGACGCTCGCTTTGGTGACCTCACCAACCAAGAGCTGATCAACAACCTGTATCAGCAAATGTTTGCTCGTGATGCCGAGGAAGAAGGCCTGAACTTCTACCTGGGGCTCCTCGAGAGCGGTGAGAAGAGCCTGGCGCAGATCGCCCTGTCCATCTTTGACGGTGCGCAGAACGAAGACGCCGTAGCGCTGCAGAACAAGGTCGCCGTGGCACAGCTCTTTACCGATCTCGCTGGCGATGCCTACGCGGGCAACGATGCTGCCAATGCCGCTCGCGACTTCCTGCTGACCATCGACGCTGACACCGTTGTCGAAGACGTGGATGTTCAGGCTGCTGTCGACTCCCTGCCTGCAGCACCGGTTGACACTTCAGGGCTCACTGAAGCACTGTCTAACCTTGCTGATGCCAACAAAGCCAAAGCTGATTTCCTGGAAGAGAATGAAGTCACTGAAGGCGAAGTGGCGACTAATCTGACCACTGCCCAAAACGCTCTTGCGGCTCATCGCACTAACGAAGGCTCTGATCGCGTAATCCAGGCTCGTCTGGAAGATGCTCAAGACGCCGTTGCCGCTGCCCGCGCTGAGGTAGATAAGGTTCCGGGTCTGACCGCTGCCGTTGCTACTCTGGAAAATGCTCAATCTGGACTGGAAGACGCTCAGAAGGCACAGGCGGATGCCGCTGCTGTACAGGCAGGCGCCGTAACCACCTTCTCTGGCCGCAACAGCGATGCAGTTGTGGCGGTTGTCAACTACGAAGTTACCCTTGATGGTGTAGTCGTTATCGAAAACGACAACGGCACCTTGAAGGTGACCAAGGAAGGTGAAGCCGAAGGCGTCAACGGTATTGCCGCTATTCTGGAAGCCGTTCAGGCCAAGAAAGCCGCCGATGCCAACGTCGAGAGCGCAGAACAAGCCGTTGCTACCGCCGAGGCTGTTGTCGCTGAGCTCGATCTGACCGAAACCGCTGTGGAAGCCAAAGAGGCGCTGGAAGAGGCTCAGGCAGCACTGCAGGCGCACATCCGTGAGCATGGCTCCGACGAGCAGCTGCAGGCTGACCTGGCTGCTGCCGCCGAGGGCGACATTGATGAGCTGCAGCAGGCCGTTGTTGATGCGCAGGCTGCCCTCGACGCTGCTGAAGCTGACGTGGAAGCGTTCTTCGCCGACGGTAACGGCGCTGAGTTTGCTGATGCGGCCGCGCTGACCGCAGCCCTTGATGCTGCCGCTGCGCTGCAGGTTGAGTACGCCGACGCCGAGACTGCTCTGGCAGACGCCATTACTGCCGCCAATGGCGCTAGCGAATCTACCCTGACCGACGCCGCTGAGGTTGCTACCGAGCTTCAGACTCTCGAAGGCGCCGTGGCTGAGTTCGCCGTCGACGGCACAGACACCGTGCGCGCTGACTACGAAGCCGCGCTGGATGCTTACGACGGCCTCGACGCTAGCACAGGCACCGCACTCGAAGCCGCCTACGCTGCTCTGTACGCCGAACTGAGCGTAGTTACCACTGAACTGCCTGCGTCTGATGCTGATGCTGCAGACATCGATAGCGCTTCAGTTGCCATTTCGGATGCCATTAGCGCTGAACTGACTGCGCGTGAGACTGCACTGAACGACTTCGCGCTTCTGGCTGCTGCTGTCAACACTGCTCAGTCTGACCTCGAAGCTTTGGTCACTGAGCACAGTTACGCCGATGCGGCTGCAGTTCAGGCCGAAGCTGATCGCCTGGGAGCTCTTGAGGAAGAGCTGACTCCGCTCCAAACCGCTGTTACCGAAGCACAAACTGCTCTGAGCGCCGCTGAGGTTGCACTGGCTGATGCGGTAGGCAACGAAGAGGCGGCCCCCATCCATGCGCTGATCGTTGAGCGTGAAGGCCTGAAGACTGCTGTCGAAAGCGCTGAATCTACCTTCGAAAACGAAGCAGCAGCCAACCCCCGCCTGGATGCTCTTGAGGCCGCCAAGCTGATCGAAGAAGCCGCTCAGGACGTCGTCGACACCCGCGAAGAGCTGATCAGTGACGTGGCTGAAGCCCAGCAGCTGGTCGACGCCCTCGCGCAGCTCAACGACGATATCGACGCGGCCGAAGCGGCTCTGGAAGAGCTTGGCTACGAGCTGCCGATCACCGCAGAAGGTTCTGTGTTCGGTACCGCTGGTGATGACATCTTCCTGTTCTCCGGCGAAGACGCCACCATCACTGGCTTCGGTGCGACCGGCGAAGATCTGCTGTACGTCGGCACTGGATACAGCCGTTCTGACCTGGCCAGCGATGTTGACCTGAACGCTACCCGTCAGGGCAGCTCCAGCGAGCTCGAGATCTTCTTCCAGCAGGATGGCAACAACACCCTGCTGTTCATTGAAGAGGTTGAGTTCGCAGGCAGCGCCACCGGCGGTTTCGAAGGTGACACCATCACTCTGGTGGGCGTGAACGCTGAAGACCTGGTGATCAACGCCGAGGGCTTCATCACAATCGCCTAAGGCCTTGTGACCTGAATCAGAGCCAGCCATGCGCTGGTTCTGCCTGACCGACCCTCAGCTACGGCTGGGGGTTTTTAGTATCAGGCTCATCACTGGAGAATGATTCCCTTATGGCTAAGACACACCGCTATTCACCGGCGGCGATACAGCCACGTCCACGACCGCTCCGCACCGGGCTGGCGGCAGAACAAGATGCCGTTCAGCGTGTGGAAGACGCGCGTACGCTTATGGCTCAGGGGCAAGATGCCCGCGCCATGAATCAGCTGACCGCGGCACTCAAGGCCGACCCGCTGTGCATCGAGGCGAACCTGTTGCAGGCGCAATTGCTGATGAAGCATAAAAAGCATGACACCGCTCTGCTGTTGCTGCAGACGGCATTACTGCAACAGCCCGACGACTATGACAGCCTCGTTCGCTATGCACGCTGTCTGTCCGAAGTTGGCAAAACCCGTCTGGCCTTGGCCGCCATGCACCGCTGTGTACAGCTGCGCCCCAACCATGACGCCCCTCGGCGCTATTTGGCTGCTCTTTACGGTACTCTCGGCTTCGAAGAGCATAGCCGCTACTGGGCACAGAAAGCCGTTCGCAGTAAGGCCTTTCACCTTCGCGAAGCCAAGGTCGAGACCAAACTCACCGTGCTAGCTCTGTTTACCCAAGCTAGTGGGTCTCTTGGCATTAATCGTAAGACCTTCGGCATCCAAACCTCGGAGGGACATAATAACCTCACCTCTCTGCTGGATAGCGACCATATCACCGTGATTCGCTTCCACGTTGATACCCTCGATAGCCAGCCCGAACTTCTGCGGATGCTCCCGGCAGCAGACGTGATTTACAACTCTATCACTGATCCCGAGCGCTGCGAGCACGCCCTGCACCTGGCACAGAAGGTTTGCGACCGCCTCAATTTGCCGGTGATCAACGAACCCAACGCCGTGCTCGCCTCCAGTCGGGAAAGCAACTACGCCCGCTTCAAGGACAACCCCAACGTCATCCTGCCCAAGAGCGTCAAGGTCGAGAACACCCAGCAGAACGCCAAGGCCATTGTCGAGCAGGCCATCAAAGACCACGGTTTTGAGCTGCCTATCATCATCCGCCTCGCCGGGTATCAGGGCGGCAAGTTCATGCACAAGGTCGACGACTTGGACAGCCACGACTTTGCCGAGTTGGATGAAAAGCTGAGCCAGCAACCGCAGACCGTCTACGTGGTGCAGTACCATGAGTTCGGCTACCGCGACGAAAACATGCCGGATGACATGCTCTACCTCAAATACCGGGCTTTCCTGATCGGTGGCAAGCTCTATCCCGCCCACCTGCGCGGCGATATCAACCAATACAAGGTTCACATCAATAATCAGATTTTCGACCTTTGCCCTTGGTTGCAAGACTTTGAAGATCATTTCCTTCGTGATCCGGTCGACTATTTCGGTGGCGATAACTGGCGCCACCTGGAGGTTGCTCTCAATGAAATGGGGCTCGATTACACTGGCGTCGACTTCGCTGTGGCCAAGGCGCCCGAGCACCAAGGCAAAATACTGATTTTCGAGGCCAATGCCTCTATGCGGAACTGGCCGACCCTTCGCAACGATACCCCCTATGTCTATGGCGCTTGGCAGAACAACCTGCAGGGCGTGCATCACCACTTCTGTGCTCGCGCGGATATTGAGCCTTGGGCCTTTGTGGTCCCGCAGATCGAAGCACCCACACAGCCGGTGTCTGCCCAGAGCGTAGTTAGCTCAGAAAGGAATAAAACAGGGGGGGGGGATAACCAAAACGAATAAAAATGGCGATGCCGTGATGAAGCCCGCTTCACTGACCAAGGTCATGCTTGCCATAGTCGTACTCGATACCGTGACAGCGCTCGATGAGCAGATTGACGTGATCGAGGGTGACCTGATTGGTGGCAGTGGCAACAACCTGTTGCCCGGCGATACCCTGAGCTGGCGTGATGCCCTGCGCAATATGCTCATGGCGTCGTCCAACGTCACGGCCAACGTGGTCGGTCGTCACTTGGGGGTACGTCTGCTCAACGACGCGCAAGCCACACCCGCGCAGGCGCTTCAACGCGGCGTGCAAGCATTGAACGATAAAGCCGTGGCCCTGGGCATGACGGCTACCCGATTCACCAACCCCTCGGGCCTAGACCATACGGATATGCGGACTACCGCTACCGACATGCTGAAAATGGGCGAGGCGGCATTGAGCTACCCAGAGCTTTTGTCTGCTTGGGGGGCTGCACGCTACACCCTGCGCACCCAGGGCAAGACGCCGCGTGATATGACGATTGCCACAACCGTCAAGCCGCTGCTGGAAGGGCAGCAAGGCGTATTGGGTGGAAAAACCGGCACGCTGCCCGATGGCACGCTGAACTTGATGCTGCATACCCGTACCCAAGAGGGCAATGATCGCCTCACCGTGCTTCTACAGGTGGGTGGCGATCGCTATACCGAAATGCAGCAGGTGCTAGACACCTTGGATGGCAAGCTCAAGGCCCCAACGGTTCCAGCCGACGACACTGTTCACTAACAAGGAGCCTCTATGTCCACACCCCTCGTCCTCAGCCCCAAGGAGTGCCAGGGCAAGACCTGGCACCCGCCCGTCGATCTCGCCTTTGCCACCCACCAGGCGCTGCTGCCCCTGCACGCCGGGGAGCTCGCCAAGGCCGCCGCCACCATGCCCATTGCTCTGGTCAAGGAGGGCCGCGAGTGGCGTCTGGTGGGCGTCTGCGGCCTCGAGACCGGCCATAACCTGTTCATTAAGAAAGGGAAGTGGCTGGGCAACTACCGGCCCGCTTGGCTCTCCACCTGGCCGTTTGCCGTGGTCGCGGTAGGCGAGAAGGGCATCGTGACCTTCGACCGTGACAGCGGCCTGGAGGACCCCCACGGCGCCGGCGAGCCCTTCTTCGATAATGCCGGCCAGATGCGTGAGGCCGTGGCCACCCGCGTCGAGGCGCTCAAGACCCACCACCGCAAGCACCAGGCCACCCACAAGGCGCTCAAGGCGCTGGCCAAGGCCAAGGTCATCACCCCCTGGCCCGAGGCGCTCTCAAGCCAGCTGGGCCTCGCCATCGACGGCCTGCACATGATCGACGAGCGGGCGCTCAGCCAGCTCGACGACGAAGCGTTCCTGGCCCTGCGGAAATCCCAGGCGCTGCCCATCGCCTACGCGCTCAACCTCTCGATTCCCCAAACGCACCTGCTGGCCCGCCTGGCGCGGCTCAATCCCGCCAGCCACGCTGCCCCCGACAACCTGGACGAGCTGTTCGGGGAAGGCGACGACGAGTTTGTGTTCAACTTTGACAGCTGAGCCACATCGATCCCCCTGACCTCGACTGAAGGGAGCCAACGCCCCGGGCAGAAGACAAGCCGCACGCGACCACGCGCCGGGGCCGCCCTGCCGGGGCCGGGGTGTCCCGCTTGTCTTCCGACTGCCTGGCGACTGCCGAGATGACCACCCTATTGACCCCCACCGCGGCTGACCGCATGAGCCGCCTGACCCTCCTGCTGGTGCTGGCCCTGCTGGTGACGACCCCGCTGCGGGTTCACGCGCTGATTGGCGTGCTGCTGCTCTACGCCCTGGCCTACCTGGTCGCCCATCCCGAGGCGCGCGGAAAGAAAGGGACACCCACTTTATTCTTGACGCCCGCCCAGTAGCGGCTACGCTGATGATCACACCCACCAGCGAGGTATCCCGCCATGACGCGACCCCGCGCTGCCCTGGTGTCGCTCGACACCACCCCCTGGTACCACCTGGTCAACCGCTGCGTGCGCCGCGCCTTTTTGTGCGGTACCGATGCCGTAAGCGGCCAGAGCTACGAGCATCGCCGCGGCTGGATCAGTGATCGCCTGCACCAGCTGGCCGGTGTGTTCGCCATCGACGTGGCCGCCTATGCGGTGATGAGCAATCACTACCACCTGGTGGTGCGGGTGGATGCGGCGCGTGCTGCCGCTTGGAGCGACGATGAGGTGCTGCGCCGCTGGACGTCGCTGTTCACCGGCCCCTTGCTGGTGCAGCGCTACCAGGCCGGGGCGGATCAGCTGCCGGCGGAGGTGGCGGCGGTGAAGGAGCTGGCCGCGACCTACCGCGAGCGGCTGACGGATGTTTCCTGGTTCATGCGCGTGCTCAACGAGGCGATCGCCCGCCAGGCCAACGCCGAGGATGGCTGCACGGGGCGCTTCTGGGAGGGGCGCTTCAAGAGCCAGGCGCTATTGGATGAGCAGGCGATCCTCAGCGCCATGGCCTATGTGGATCTCAACCCGATTCGCGCCGGCATGGCGGAAACGCCGGAGAGCTCCGCGCATACCTCGGTGGCCGAGCGCCTGGCCGCGCTTCCGGACGATGCCGAGCAGGGGAGGGCAGCCACTCCCGATGATGGGCCGCACGATGATGCCCCGCAGGCGCCAGCGGAGAGCCAAGCCCCGGCCTGGTGCGAAACCCTGCCACTCCAGCCGCTGATGCCCTTCGATGCCACGGCGCAGCTACCCCACGCCATCCCTTTCGGCTTCGAGGATTACCTCGAGCTGGTCGAGACCACCGGGCGCTGCCAGCGCCCCGACAAGCGCGGGGCCATCGAAGGGCGCGTGCCGAAGCTGCTCGAGCGGCTGAATATCGACCCCGAAGCCTTCATCGCCGCCTCCACCACGCTGCTCAGCCGCTTCGGCAGCGCCGTGGGCACGCCAGAAAGCCTCACCACCCGCTGTGCCGAACGCCAGGCCCGCCACCTGCGCGGGATGCGGATGGCGCGGAAGGTGTTCGAGCGCCGGGCGGCGTGAGGGTGGCGGTAGCAAAGCCGGCTTGCCGGCATCGATGCGGTGAGGCGTGGTAAACTGCCGGCGGACGATTGCAAGGACGCTCCATGGCCAGCCACCACGACCACAGCTACAAGCTGCTCTTCTCCCATCCCGAGATGGTCAAGGACTTGCTGACGGGCTTCGTCAAGGAAGCCTGGGTCAGCCAGCTCGACTTCTCCACCCTGGAGAAAGTCAGCGGCTCCTACGTCACCGACGAGCTGCGTGACCGGGAAGACGACATCATCTGGCGCGTCCGCTGGGGCGACGACTGGCTCTACGTCTATCTGCTATTAGAGTTTCAATCGAACGTCGACCGTTTCATGGCGGTGCGAATCATGAGCTACCTGGGGCTGCTCTACCAGGACCTGATCCGCCAAAAGGCCCTCACGCCCAGCGGCAAGC
>NZ_QGTM01000016.1 GCF_003182195.1 Halomonas sp. A11-A | reverse complement strand
CCGTCCGATCTCCGCTGACAACCCGCCTCATCTTGCCGAGGCGTTGCGAATAGAGCCCTTAGCGAGCCCTGCAGAACAAGTGGCGCGCATTCTAGCGAATCCGCGGTGAGTGTCAAGCAAGAAGATTTTCGAAATCTCTCAAAAACCCCAAGCAGAACAACCACTTCTACCACCTATTACCGCCTGCAACCTTGCTGGTCACCGGCAGCGGATGCGTACTTTACGGCTTCCTCCGGCCCGGGGCAAGCCCTCTCTGTAAAAAAATTTCAGGATAATGGCAGAGCGGTGAATCCAACGGACCAGCGCGTCGGTCCAAACCATCCACAGCGCCGCGGCGAAAGGGGCTGTGGATAGATGGACGATCAGCGACCGGAAACGGCTGCGCCCGCACTTGGGCGGGCGCAGCGTCCACTGGCCTGGGCCAGCCGGTTCATGTCCGACTCTTGAGCGTCACCCGGGCGTAGCGTTTCTTGCCCGCTTGGATCACATAGCTCTGGTCGGTCGCCAGCATATGATCCCGCTCGACCACCTCGCCATCCACCTTGACCCGGCCGTTGCCGAGCATGTCCTTGGCCTGGGCGCTGTTGTTGGCGAGGCCAGAGCGGTTGAGCACCGCCGCGATGGGCGCCTGCTCGCTACCCGCGAAGTCCACCTCCACCTCGGGCAGGTCCTCCGGCAGCTCGCCCTCAGCCAGCCGGTTACCCGCGGAGCGGTGCGCATTGGCCGCCACCTCCTCGCCGTGGTAGCGGGCGATCAGCTCGCGGGCCAGGATCATCTTGATGTCGCGAGGGTTGGCACCGCCCTCGACGTCACGCTTGAGCGACTCGATCTCATCGTTGGACTTGAGCGAGAGCAGCTCGAAGTAGCGCCAGATCAGGCTATCCGGCATGGAGACCAGCTTGTTGAACATGGCGCCCGGCGCCTCATCCACGCCGACGTAGTTCCCCAGTGACTTGGACATCTTCTGCACGCCGTCCAGCCCCTCCAGCAGCGGCATGGTGATCACCACCTGAGGCGTCATGCCGAAGTGCTTCTGCACCTCGCGCCCCATCAGCAGGTTGAACTTCTGGTCGGTGCCGCCCATCTCGATGTCGGCCTCCAGCGCCACGGAGTCGTAGCCCTGCACCAGTGGATAGAGGAACTCGTGGATGGAGATCGGCTGCCCCGCCTTGTAGCGCTTATCGAAGTCGTCGCGCTCGAGCATGCGTGCCACGGTGCTCTGGGCCGCCAGCTCGATCATCTTGGCGGCGGTGAGCTCGCCGAACCACTCGGAGTTGAAGCGCACCTCGGTCTTTTCCGGGTCGAGGATCTTGAACACCTGCTCCTTGTAGGTCTGGGCGTTGGCGCGAACCTCCTCCTCGGTGAGCGGCTTGCGGGTGACGTTCTTGCCGGTGGGGTCGCCGATACGACCGGTAAAGTCGCCGATCAGGAAGATGATCTGGTGGCCGAGATCCTGGAACTGGCGCATCTTGGTCAGCAGTACGCTGTGCCCCAGATGAAGATCGGGGGCGGTGGGATCGAAGCCCGCCTTGATCCGCAGCTTGCGCCCGGACTCCAGCTTCTTGATCAGCTCCTCTTCCAGCAGGATCTCCTGGGTGCCTCGCTTGAGCAGCGCCAGTGCGCTAGCCACGTCGCTCATCGTCTCCTACTCCACGTGTACGGTTGCCGGACCCCGGCGGGGGCCATCGATTGGGCCAGGATGGTAGCATGAGTCGACGCCTTGCGGTGACGCCCCAACGACCCGAGAGAGTGCCATGCCCCTCTATATAGGCCTGATGTCCGGCACCAGTCTGGACGGCATCGACGCCGCCCTGGTGGAGATCGACGATACCTCAGCCAGCGGCCGCCCCCGCCTGCTGGCCTCCCACGCCGAGCCGATGCCCGCGGTACTGCGCGAATCACTGTGGGCGCTGTGCCACGCCGCGGGGGCAGATTTTGCCGACCTGGCGGCGGCGGAGGACGCCTTCTGCCGGCGCCAGGCTCAGGCCGTGGCCACGCTGCTGGCGGCGAGCGGTACGCCCCGCGAGGCGGTGGAGGCCATCGGCAGTCACGGCCAGACCATCGAGCACGCCCCGCAGGGGCACCCCGGCGGGCCCGCCTACACCCTGCAGCTCGACAACCCCAGCCTGCTGGCCGAGTTGACCGGGTGCTGCGTGGTGGCCGACTTCCGGCGCCGCGACCTGGCGGCCGGCGGCCAGGCGGCCCCCCTGGCGCCCGCCTTCCACGAGGCGCTGTTTCGCGCCCCCGGCGAGTGGCGCCTGGTGCTCAACCTGGGCGGCTTCGCCAACCTGACCCTGCTGCCACCGGCAGAGGACCCGAGGGCCCCGCTCGGTTTCGACTCGGGGCCGGCCAACGCCCTGCTCGACGCCTGGCACGCCCGCCATCGCGGCGGCGACTTCGATGCCGACGGCGCCTGGGCGGCCTCGGGGCGGGTAGACGCGGCGCTCCTGGGTCGGCTGCTGGCGGAGCCCTTCTTCCACCTGCCGCCGCCGCGCAGCACCGGGCGCGAGCTGTTTCATCTCGATTGGCTGGAGGGGCACCTGACGGGGGAGGAGCGCCCCGAGGACGTGCAGGCCACCCTGGCGGAGCTGACGGCACAGAGCGTGGCGCTGGCAGTGGCCATGGCGCGCGAGCGATTCGAGGCTCCCGATGCCGCGCGGCTGATCCCCTGTGGCGGCGGCGCCCACAACCGCGACCTGCTGGCCAGGCTCGCTCGCCACCTGCCCGGCGCGCGCCTTGCCGAAAGCGCGGCGTGGGGCTGGCCGGCCGACTGGCTGGAGGCCGGCGCCTTCGCCTGGCTGGCCTGGAGAAGGCTGCACGGCATGCCCGGCAACCTGCCCTCGGTCACCGGCGCCGCCGGCCCCCGGGTGCTGGGCGGTGTCTACGCCTCCTGAACCACGGCGCCAGGGGCAGCCGACGCGTCGGGTCAGAAGTCCTCGTCGCGCTTGAGCGAGAGCTGGCTCGCCGCCTCGCGAGCCTGGGCCAGCCCTTCGCTGCCGGCGTCAGCGTACTTGATCATCATGCGCAGGTCGTTGGCCGAGTCGGCGTGCACCAGCGCCACCTCCTCGGTGATCTTGCCCGCCCGGAAGAGGTCGTAGAGCGCCTGGTCGAAGGTCTGCATCCCCAGGTCCCGGGAGCGCGCCATCACGTTCTTGATCTCGTTGACCTCGCCCTTGCGCACTAGATCGCCGATCAGCGGTGACTTGAGCATGATCTCGATGGCCGGGCAGCGACCGCCATCCACCGTGGGCAGCAGCTGCTGGGCCACGATGGCGCGCAGGTTGAGCGAGAGGTCGAGCCAGATCTGCTCGTGCCGCTCGTGGGGGAAGAAGTGGATGATGCGATCAAGCGCCTGGTTGGCGTTGTTGGCGTGCAGGGTCGCCAGGCAGAGGTGGCCGGTCTCGGCGAAGGTCAGCGCATGCTCCATGGTCTCCCGGGTGCGGATCTCGCCGATCAGGATCACGTCGGGCGCCTGGAGCAGGGTGTTCTTCAGCGCCACCTCGAAGGAGTCGGTGTCGATGCCCACCTCGCGCTGGTTGATGATCGCCTTCTTGTGCGGATGCACGTACTCGATGGGATCCTCGACGCTGATGATATGACCGCCCAGGGTCTCGTTGCGCTGCTGGATCATCGAGGCCAGGGTGGTCGACTTGCCGGTACCGGTGCCGCCCACCACGAACACCAGGCCACGCTTGTTGTTGGCCAGCTCGCCCAGCACCGGCGGCAGCGACAGCTCCTCCAGGTGGGGGATCTCGAAGGCGATGCGCCGGATCACCATCGCCTTCTGGTTGCGCTGCTGGAAGGCGCTGACGCGAAAGCGCCCCTTGCCCCTAAGGCTGAGTGCGAAGTTGGCCTCGCGCTCCACCTGAAAGCGCGTCATCACCGTCTCCGGGATCGACGCGCTGACCAGCTCATCGACCTGGGCCACGGAGAGCCCCTGGTCGCCCAGGGGAGTCAGCTTGCCGGCCATCTTGAGGGTCGGCGGTGCATTCACCGAGATCAGCAGATCCGACGCCTCCTTCTGCACCATGATATCCAGCAGCTGGTAGAGCCACTCTTTCGCCGTCATGTCCCTGCTCCTCTTGCCGGTTGTTCCCTGCCGCGCGGCCGCCCACGGTCAGCTCGCCAGCACGCCCTTGGCCTTGGCCTGCGCCTCGTCGCGCGCCACCACGTTGTCCGCCACCAGCTTGGCCAGCGCGGCATCGAGGGTCTGCATGCCCAGGTTGCCGCCGGTCTGGATGGCCGAGTAGATCTGCGCCACCTTGTCCTCGCGGATCAGATTGCGCACCGCCGCGGTGGCGATCAGGATCTCGTGGGCCGCGACACGCCCGCCGCCCATCCGCTTGAGCAGAGTCTGGGAGACCACCGCCTGCAGCGATTCCGAGAGCATCGAGCGCACCATGGATTTCTCATCACCGGGGAAGACGTCGATGATACGGTCGATGGTCTTGGCCGCCGAGGTGGTGTGCAGGGTGCCAAACACCAGGTGGCCGGTCTCCGCCGCGGTCAGCGCCAGCCGAATGGTCTCCAGGTCACGCAGCTCGCCCACCAGGATCACGTCGGGGTCTTCGCGCAGGGCGCTGCGCAATGCCGGGGCGAAGCCGTGGGTGTCGCGGTGCACCTCACGCTGGTTGATCAGGCAGCGCTTGCTGCGGTGAACGAACTCCACCGGGTCCTCGATGGTGAGGATGTGCTCGTAGCGGTTATCGTTGATGTAGTCGATCATCGCCGCAAGCGTGGTGCTCTTGCCCGAGCCGGTGGGGCCGGTCACCAGCACCAGGCCGCGGGGCAGCATGGAGAGCTGACGGAAGACGGTGCCGAGGCCGAGGTCCTCCAGGGTCAGCACCTCGGAGGGAATGGTACGGAACACCGCGCCCGCGCCACGCGCCTGATTGAAGACGTTGACACGGAAGCGCGACACGCCGGGCACCTCGAAGGAGAAGTCGGTCTCGAAGAACTCCTCGTAGTCACGGCGCTGGCGGTCGGCCATGATGTCGTAGATCAGCTTGCGGACCTCGCGGTCCTCCATGGCTGGCACGTTCAGGCGGCGAATGTCGCCATCGACCCGGATCATCGGCGGCAGGCCCGCCGAAAGATGCAGGTCGGAGGCCTTCTGTTTTGCCGAGAACGCCAGCAGTTCGGTAATATCCATGTGTTTTCCCTTGCTCCCGAAGCCCTGGTGACATCTTGTAATGTTCAGTATGACAGAGCTTGCCTCATGACGGCCCCTCCTGCCTCCACCCCCCTCGCCGAATCGCTGGCCGCGGTGCGCCGGCGTCTCTCCACGGCCCTAGCGGATGCCGGCCGGCCGGCCGAGGGCGCGCAGCTGCTGGCGGTCAGCAAGACCAAACCGGCGGCGCTGATCCGCGAGGCCTGGCATCTCGGCCAGCGCGAGTTCGGCGAGAACTATGTCCAGGAGGCGCTGGCCAAGCAGGCCGCGCTGGCCGACCTCGACGGCATCGTCTGGCATTTCATCGGCCCGCTGCAGTCGAATAAGACCCGCGAGGTGGCCGAACACTTCACCTGGGTACACAGCGTAGACCGTGAGAAGATCGCCCGGCGCCTGAACGATCAACGCCCGGAGGGCATGCCGCCGCTCGAGGTCTGCCTGCAGGTCAATATCAGCAACGAGGCCACCAAGTCCGGTGTGAGCCTCACCGAGCTGCCGGCGCTGGCCGAGGCCGTGCTGGCGATGCCGCGCCTGCACCTGCGTGGCCTGATGGCGATCCCGGCCCCGGCCGAGACCCCCGAGGCCCAGCGCGCGCCCTTCGCCCGCCTGCGCGAGGCCCTGGAGGCGCTGCGCCGCCGCTTCCCCGGGGCGCCGCTGGATACCCTCTCCATGGGCATGACCGACGACCTCGAGGCCGCCGTGGCGGAGGGCGCCACCCTGGTGCGGGTAGGCACCGCCATCTTCGGGGAGCGCGAACCGCCCCGCTGAGCACCAACCGAACAACGTAGCCGCCGGATGCCCCACCGGCTCCATTCGACGAGCGATACAGGACACCCCCATGCCCACCAGAGTCACCTTCATCGGCGCCGGCAACATGGCCAGCGCCATCATCGGCGGCATGATCGACAGCGGCTTCTCGCCCTCCGCGATCACCGCCACCTCCCCGAGCGACGCCTTCCTGGCCCCGGTGCACGAGCGCTACGGCATTCACACCAACACCGACAACGTCGCCGCGGTCGCCCAGGCCGATGTGGTGGTACTGGCGGTGAAGCCACAGATCATGAAGGAGGTCTGCGAGGGGCTGGCCGGCGTGGTGCAGCGCCAACGCCCGCTGATCATCTCGGTGGCCGCCGGCCTCGACGCCGCCACCCTGGAGGCCTGGCTGGGCGGCGACCTGCCGCTGGTCCGCTGCATGCCCAACACTCCGGCCCTGGTGGGCGCCGGCGCCTCCGGCCTCTGTGCCAACGCCCGCGTCAGCGACGAGCAGCGGGCCCTGGCCACCGAGCTGATGGAAGCCGTGGGCCTGGTGGAGTGGGTCGAGGAGGAGCACCTGCTCGACGCCGTCACCGCCGTCTCCGGCAGTGGCCCGGCCTACTTCTTCCTGATGTTCGAGGCCATGGAAGAGGCCGGCGTCAAGCTGGGCCTGCCTGCCGACACGGCCCGCCGCCTGGCCATGCAGACCGCGCTGGGCGCCGCGAAGATGGCCATGGCCAGCGACAAGTCCCCCGCGGAGCTCAAACGCAACGTGATGTCGCCGGGCGGCACCACCGAACGCGCCATCGAGCACCTCGAGGCGGCCGAGCTGCGCCGCATCCTCGCCGAGGCCATGGACGCCTGCGCCGCACGCGCCCGTGAGATGGCCACCGAGCTCGGCGGCCGCTAGTTCCAGGATCAGTTACACGGGGCCGCCGGGCGGCGGCCTGCCCACGACATGGAGGAACCCTCATGGGAAATGCCGGCCTGCTGCTGGTCAACACCCTGGTCAACCTGTACATCTTCCTGCTGATGCTGCGCTTCCTGCTGCAGGCGTCACAGGCCGACTACTACAACCCCATCAGCCAGTCGGTGGTGAAGATCACTCAACCGGCGGTGCGCCCCTTCCAGGGCTTCCTGGGCCCGGTGCTGGGGCGCTTCGACCTGGCCACCCTGGCCGCCGGCTTCGTGATCAAGGCGGTGAGCATCGTGATGATCCTGCAGATGGCCGGCTTCGGCATGGCGCCGGTCGCCGCCGTGGCCATCGGCGCGGTGGCGGCGCTGGCCAACGCCATCCTCAAGATCTACTTCTTCGCGCTGATCGCCATGATCATCCTCAGCTGGGTCGCCCCCAACGCCAGCCATCCCGGGGCGCTGCTGGTGATGCAGCTGGTGGAGCCGATCATGGCGCCGCTGCGCAAGGTGATCCCGCCGCTCGGCATGATCGATCTGTCGCCCATCGTGGCGTTCATCGCCATCAGCCTGATCGATGGTATCGTGGTGGGTTCACTGACCCGCGCTGCCGGCGTGGCCGGCGCCCTGGTCGGGCTCTGAGGCCCGCCCTCAGCGCCCACCGCAACGACTGGACACGGAACGACTGATGCCCGAGTTTCCTGGTGACTCGGTCGGCCTGGTGACGCCCCAGACGGCGCACTTCGACGACCCCCTGGCCCTGGCCTGCGGCAGGACGCTGCCGGCCTATGACCTCGTCTACGAGACCTATGGCACCCTCAACGCCGAACGCTCCAACGCGGTGCTGATCTGCCACGCGCTCTCCGGCCACCACCATGCGGCCGGCTACCACCGCGACGACGAACGCAAGCCGGGCTGGTGGGACGCCCATATCGGCCCCGGCAAGTCCATCGACACCAACCGCTTCTTCGTGGTCTCGCTCAACAACCTGGGGGGCTGCCACGGCAGCACCGGCCCCAGCTGCGAGAACCCCGAGAGCGGCCGGCTGTGGGGGCCGGAGTTTCCCATGATGACGGTGGGCGACTGGGTGAACAGCCAGGCGCGGCTGGCCGATCGCCTGGAGATAGAGCGCTTCGCCGCGGTGATCGGCGGCAGCCTCGGCGGCATGCAGGCGCTGCAGTGGACGCTGGCCTACCCGGAGCGGGTCGCCAGTGCCGCAGTGATCGCCGCCACCCCCAAGCTATCGGCGCAGAACATCGCCTTCAATGAGGTCGCCCGCCAGGCGATCCGCTCGGATCCGGACTTCCACGACGGCTGGTACACCGAGCACGGCACCGTGCCGCGCCGCGGCCTCAAGCTGGCCCGCATGGTGGGGCACATCACCTACCTCTCCGAGGACGCCATGGGCAGCAAGTTCGGGCGCGACCTGCGCACCGACGACCTCAACTTCGGCTTCGACGTGGAGTTCCAGGTGGAGTCCTACCTGCGCTATCAGGGCGACACCTTCTCCACCTCCTTCGATGCCAACACCTACCTGCTGATGACCAAGGCGCTGGACTACTTCGACCCGGCCGCGGCCCACGGCGGCGACCTGGCCCGGGCGCTGGCCCCCGCCACCTGCCCCTTCCTGGTGGTCAGCTTCACCACCGACTGGCGCTTCCCGCCCTCGCGCTCCCGGGAACTGGTCAACGCCCTGGTGCGCGCCGGCAAGCCGGTCAGCTACGCCAACATCGACTCGACCCACGGCCACGACGCCTTCCTGATGCCGGAACCCCGCTATCAGGCGGTGTTCGCCGCCTTCATGGACCGCGTGGCCGGCGACCTCGGCCTGGAGACGCGCGCATGATGAACCGCCCCGACTTCAAGCTGATCCACGACTGGGTGCCCCCGAACGCCCGCATCCTCGACCTGGCCTGCGGCGATGGCAGCCTGCTGGCGGCCCTGGCGCGCGACAAGAACGTCACCGGCTACGGCCTGGAGATCGACCCGGACGGCATCACCGCCTGCATCGCCCGCGGCGTCAACGTCATCGAGCAGAACCTCGACGAGGGGCTCGCCAACTTCGATGACGACGCCTGCGACCTGGTGATCATGACCCAGGCCCTGCAGGCGCTGCGCCGCCCCGACCGCATGCTCGACGAGATGCTGCGGGTGGCCAGCGAGGCGATCATCACCTTCCCCAACTTCGCCTACTGGCGCCATCGCGTGCACTTGGGGATCCGCGGCTACATGCCGGTCTCCAAGTCGCTGCCCCACGCCTGGTACGACACCCCCAACATCCACCTCTCGACCTTCAACGACTTTGAACAACTCTGCCGCGACAAGGGTCTGATCATCGTCGACCGGGCGGTGGGCATCGGCGACCACGAGGGACACTGGACCTCGCGGCTGTGGCCCAACCTGTTCGGCGAAATCGCGATCTTCCGGGTCACCCGACGCGCCTGACCCGGCAACGGCAAAGAGGGTTCACGATGAGGCAAGGCGTCCTGAAGGGCCTGCTCGCCGCCGGCCTGATGCTGCTGGCCGGCACCGCCGCCGCCCAGCAGTACGAGCAGGTCGGCAACTATCAGGTCCACTACAGCGCGGTGAACACCAGCTTCCTGCCCGAGGAAGTCGCCCGCGAGCACAATATCCAGCGCAGCCAGGTGATGGCGCTGCTCAACGTCAGCGTGCTCGAGGAGCGCGAGGACGGCACCACCCGCGCCCTGCCGGTCTCGGTGAACGGGACGGTCGGGGGACTCGCCAGCGGCGACGCCCGCACCCCGCTGAGCTTTCGCACCCTGCGCAGCGGCGACGCCCCCTCCCAGATAGCGGTATTCCGCATCCACGACGACGAGGCGATGCGCTTCGACCTGGAGGTCCTCCACGACCGCAAC
Organism: Halomonas sp. A11-A; assembly: GCF_003182195.1. Lineage (GTDB taxonomy): Bacteria > Pseudomonadota > Gammaproteobacteria > Pseudomonadales > Halomonadaceae > Halomonas > Halomonas alkalicola. The sequence goes on along the minus strand of NZ_QGTM01000016.1, from coordinate 56,821 downwards.
GCCGAGCCGGCCCAGGTCAGCTTCATCCAGCGCTTCTACATCGACCGGTGAACCCCCACCGGCCGGGCAAGGCCTGCCCGGCCGGCGCTCAACCGGTGAAGCGTCGCTCGAGAGCCACCGGCAGCGGCGCCCCGAGGCGAATCGCCACCGGCGAATCACCTAGCCGCACCACCTCGCAGCGCTGCGCCAGCACTTCAACGCCGCGCGCCGCCGCCGTGCGCAGGGTCGCCGCATAGGCAGGGTCCAGGTGGGCCGCCGGCGCCACGTCCTCGATGCCCTCGTGGGCCACGCAGAACAGCAGCACCGCGCGCTGGCCGCGCTCGGCCAGCGCCGCCAGCACCTCCAGATGCTTGCGGCCCCGCTCGCTCACCGCGTCGGGGAAGTAGCCGTGGCCGTCGGCTTCCTTCAGGGTGACCTGCTTGACCTCCACGAAGGCGCTACCGCGCGCGGGGTCATCCAGGCGGAAGTCGAGCCGCGCCGAAAGCCCCTTCTCCAGCACCACCTTCGCCTCGCGCTTCAGGTCGGCGTAGCCGGTGAGCCCGGGCACCCGGCCCTCGCGCAGGGCCTCCTCGACGATGCGGTTGGCCCGCCCGGTCTGCACCGAGGCGGCGGCCAGGGTGCCATCAGGCTGGGGCAGCTCGATCAGCTCCCAGGTCCAGGCCAGCTTGCGCGCTGGATTGTCGCTGGGCGAGAGCCACACCCGGCAGCCCGGCACGTTCACGGCCCGCATGGAGCCGGTATTGGGGCAGTGGGCGGTGACCTCGCGGCCGTCGTCGAGGCGCACGTCGGCGAGGAAGCGCTTGTAGCGCCGCAGCAGCGTGCCCGGCACCAGCTCGGGGTAATCCATGCGCGCCCCCTACTGCCGGGCCAGGAAGCGTGCGAGGCGCGCCACCGCCTCCTCCAGCCGCGCGACGCCGGTGGTGAAGGCGATGCGCACGTGATGCTCGCCGCCTGCGAGGGCGAAGTCGACCCCCGGCGTGATCGCCACGTTCTCCTCCTCCAGCAGGCGCCGGCAGAAGGCCTGGCTGTCGTCGCTGTAGCGGGAGATATCGAGCCACAGGTAGAAGGCCCCCTGGGGCGGCAGCGAAGGCGCAAGCCCCAGGGGCGCCAGGGCCGCCAGCAGGGCGTCGCGTCGACGTGACAGCTCGTGGCGACGGGCCTCCAGGAGCTCTCGGCACTCGGGCGTGAAGGCTGCCAGGGCGGCGTGCTGGGCCGGGGTGGGGGCGGCCAGGAAGACGTTCTGGGCCAGCCGGGTGAGCGGTTCCACCGCGACCTCGGGTGCCAGCAGCCAGCCCAGGCGCCAGCCGGTCATGCCGAAGTACTTGGAGAAGCTATTGACCACGAAGGCGTCCGCGGTGATCGCGGCCACTGAGAGCGGCGCGAGGTCATAGCAGAGCCCCTGGTAGATCTCATCCACCAGCAGGTGGCCGCCCCTCGCCGCCACCGTCGCGGCAACGGCCGCCAGATGCGCCTCGTCGAGCATATGGCCGGTAGGGTTCGAGGGGGTGGCCAGCATCGCCAGCCGGGTGGTGTCGCGCCAGTGGGCCTCGATAAGGCCAGCATCCAGCTGCCAGCCGCTGGCCGGCCCCACCGGTACGGCGTCCACCTCGGCGCCGGCCAGGGCCATGAAGTGGCGGTTGCAGGGGTAGTTGGGGTCGGCCATCAGCACGCGGTCGCCGGGGCCGGCGAGCAGCTGGCTGGCCAGCAGCAGCGCCCCGGAGGCGCCGGGGGTCACCAGGATCCGTCGGGGGTCCACCTCGGCACCGAAGTGCGAATAGTGGCCGGCGATCGCCTCGCGCAGCGCCGGCAGCCCCGCCGCCGGCGTATAGCGGGTATGGCCCGCGGCCAGGGCCGCCTGGCCGGCTGCCACCACCGGCGCCGGGGTGGGAAAGTCGGGCTCGCCCACCTCCAGGTGGATGACGTCGTGGCCGGCCGCCTCGCGGGCCTGGGCGGTTTCCAGCAGGCTCATCACCCGGAAGGGGGCAACCTGGTCGATGCGTGCATTCCACGCCATGGCGGGCTCCTGTGGTAGACGACCGACGCCCGGGAGCCTTGCTCCCGCGGCGTGGTCAGAGTGTCATATGACTGAGGGTCCCTAGTGTAGCGACTTTGGTGGCAAGGCCGCAGCCAGCGGGGAGAGCGAGGTTGCAAAGCCCCGATATTTGGGCTAAACAAGCATCCCTTTGGCGTGAGATACCTTGCATCGCGGCGGGTATTGATCAGCAGTCACTCAAGTAACGAGGCAGTCCCATGCCAGTAGCCGACAAGAAAACGGAAGCGCCCAAGAAATTCACCCCCTACGAGCCGGCGGCGGGTGAAGAGTACATGAACGAGAAGCAGCTGGAGCACTTCCGACAGATCCTGCTGGGCTGGAAGCAGGAGCTCATGGAAGAGGTGGACCGCACCGTGCGTCACCTGCAGGAAGAGGCGAACAACTACGCCGACCCGGCCGACCGCGCCACCCAGGAGGAGGGCTTCAGCCTGGAGCTGCGCACCCGGGATCGCGAGCGCAAGCTGCTCAAGAAGATCAACGAGACCCTCGACAAGATCGACGAGGATGACTACGGCTTCTGCGAGGCCTGCGGCGTCGAGATCGGCATCCGCCGCCTCGAGGCTCGCCCCACGGCCACCCTGTGCGTTGACTGCAAGACGCTGGCCGAGCTCAAGGAAAAGCAGCTGGGCGGCTGATCCAGGCATGCCGATGGCCTGCATGAACCCTCGCAACGGGCACCCCTGGGTGCCCGTTCGCGCGTCTGATGGCGGGAGCCGCCCATGAGCCATTACCGCGGCCGCTTCGCCCCGACCCCGTCGGGCCCGCTGCACTTCGGTTCGCTGGTGGCCGCCCTGGCCAGCTTCCTGGATGCCCGCCGCGCCGGCGGCGAGTGGTGGCTGCGCATCGAGGACATCGACCCGCCGCGCTGCCCGCCGGGTGCCGCCGACGAGATCCAGCGCCAGCTCACGGCCTTCGGCCTGCACTGGGACGGCCCGGTGCTCTGGCAGCACGACCGTGACGACGCCTACCAGGCCGCCCTCGACCGCCTGATCACCCTCGGCCTGGCCTACCCCTGCAGCTGCTCGCGCAAGCAGTGGCGCGAGCAGGCGGTCTACCCCGGCTGGTGCCGGGAGGGCGTGCGCGAGCCCGGCAGGCCAGTGGCCTGGCGGCTGCGCAGCGACCTGGGCCTACGTCCGGTGGTCTGGCAGGACCGCCTCTTCGGCGAGCAGCGCTTCGATCCGACCGAGCTCGGCGACGTGGTGCTCAAGCGCAAGGATGGCCTCTGGGCCTACCAGCTCGCCGTGGTGGTGGACGACGCCGAGCAGGGGATCAGCGACGTGGTGCGCGGCTTCGACCTGCTCGACAATACCCCCTGGCAGCGACAGCTGCAGCACGCCCTGGACTACCCCGCGCCGCGCTACCTGCACCTACCGCTGATCATCGGCGAGGGGGGCCAGAAGCTCTCCAAGCAGAACCTGGCCCCGGCCCTGCCCACCGCTGACGATGCGGTGCGCCCCCTGCTGCATGCCGCCCTCGTGGCCCTGGACCAGGCCCCGCCCGCCGTGCTCCGCGAGGCGCCCGTGGTGGAGCAGCTCGCCTGGGCCATCGCCCACTGGCAGGTCTCCCGCATCCGCCCCGAGCCACACCGAACGCGCGATGCGCTCCGGTCCGGCTGAGAGGCACCCATGTACGTCTATCGCATCCTGCTGTTCCTGGTGCTCGGTGGCTACCTGCTCTCGCCGCTGATGATGAGCGGCTGGGCCAGCCCCGGCGTGGCCTGGTATCGCCCCTTCCTCATCTGGGGGGTGCTGATCGCGCTGACCCTGTGGCTGGAGCAAAAGAGGAAGCTCGATGAACGCTAGCCTGGCCGGGATGTTCGCCCTGGGCACCGGCTTCCTGCTGGTGCTCTTCCTCTGTGCCCTGGCAGTGGAGCGCGGGCTGATCGGCACGCGCATCACCCGTCACCCGCTGGTCTACACCCTGGCGCTCGGGGTCTACGCCAGCGCCTGGGCCATCTACGGCAGCCTGGAGCTCGCCTCCACCTCCGGCTATGGCTACCTGGCCTACTACCTGGGGGTGGCCGGAGCCTTCCTGCTCGCCCCGGTGCTGCTGGTGCCGATCCAGCGCATGACCCGCACCTACCAGCTCGCCTCGCTCTCCGACCTGTTCGCCTTCCGCTTCCGCTCGCGCTGGGTCGGTACCCTGATCACCCTGATCAGCCTGCTGGCGGTGCTGCCACTGCTGGCCCTGCAGGTGCAGACCATGGGCGATGCCATCTTCCTGATGACCGGTGCCGCCTCGCCGTCGCTGCTGGCGCTGGCCTTCTGCACCATGATCGCGCTGTTCGCCATGCTGTTCGGCGCCCGCCAGGGCCGCGTGAATGGCCACCATGACAGCCTGCTGGCGGTGATCGCCCTCTCCTCGCTGGTCAAGCTGGTCGCCATGCTGGGCCTCGGCGCCTTCTCGCTGTTCGTGGTCTTCGACGGCCCCGCCGACCTGCAGACCTGGCTCGACGGCCCCGGCCAGGCCTTCCAGGCCGACGTGATACAGCCCGACCCCGCCCACTGGCGCACCCTGCTGCTGCTCTTCTTCGCCGCGGCCCTGCTGATGCCGCACATCTTCCACATCACCTTTACCGAGACCCACTCCCGCCACACCCTGCTCCAGGCCAGCTGGGCGCTGCCGCTCTTCCTGCTGCTGATGGCGCTGCCGGTGCCGCTGATCCTGTGGGCGGGACAGCGTCTCGGCGCCGGCGATCTCCTGCCCTCCGCCTATCTGGCCTTCGGGCTGTCGGAGTCGCTGTGGATCCAGTCGCTGGCCTTCATCGCGGGGCTTGCCGCCACCAGCGCTACCATGGTGCTGATCGCCCTGGCCCTGGCCGGCATGATCCTCAACCACGTGCTGCTGGTGGCCCACCCCCCCGAGGCCCAGCTGAACCTCTACCGCTGGCTGCTATGGCTGCGCCGCGCCCTGGTGGGCGCCGTGGTGCTGGGCGGCTGGCTCTTCTACCGCACCGTGGGGGTGCATCACGACCTCACCACTCTGGCGCTGGCCGCCTTCGTCGGCATGGCCCAGTGCCTGCCGGGGCTGCTGGCCCTGCTCTACTGGCCCGGCGCCAACCGCAAGGGCATGGTCTCGGGGCTGGTGGTGGGCCTGCTGGTATGGCTGCTCGGCCTGTGGGGGCCGCTGCTCACCGGCCTGCCCGCGCTGGTGGTCATTCCTCCCGGCCTCGAGGCCCTGGCCAGCGAGCCGGAGTGGTACGTGATCACCCTGGTCTCCCTGGCCAGCAACGCCCTGGTCTTCATCCTCGTCTCCCTGGCCACCCCCACCTCCGAGGGGGAGCGGGCGGCGGCCGAGGCCTGCTCGGTGGACGCGGTGATCCGCCCCAAGCGCCTGCCGCTGGACGCCGCCAACGGCGAGGAGTTCAAGGCCTGCCTGGCTCGTGCCCTGGGCGATGAGGTCGCCCGCCGCGAAGTCGACCGGGCACTCGACGACCTGGGGCTCTCCCCCCTGGACGGTCGCCCCTACGCCCTGCGCCGGCTGCGCGACCGCCTACAGGCCAACCTCTCCGGCCTGATGGGCCCCTCCGTGGCCCAGGACATCGTCGACCGCTACCTGCCCTATCGCCAGGGCAGCACCGGCGCCACCGAGGACATCCACTATGTGGAGAGCCGCCTGGAGGCCTACCGTTCGCGGCTCACCGGCCTGGCCAGGGAGCTCGACGGCCTGCGCCGCTACCACCGCCGCACCCTGACCCGCCTGCCGGTGGGGCTCTGCGCCTTCGGCGAGGACGGCGAGCTGCTGATGTGGAACGACGCCCTGGCCACCCTCAGCGGCATCGACGGCGCCAGCGTGATCGGCGCCCGCCGCGACAGCCTGCCGGCCCCCTGGGGGGAACTGCTCGGCCGCATCCTGGCCGAGTCGCACAGCCACCTCTACAAGCAGCCGGTCACCCTCGAGGGCGGCATCCGCTACCTCAGCCTGCACAAGGCCGAGCTCGCCGGCGACGACAACGAGCCCGGCGGCATGGTAGTGCTGGTGGAGGACCACAGCGAGATGAAGTGGCTGGAGGACGAGCTGGTCCACGCCGCCCGCCTCGCCTCCATCGGCCAGTTGGCCGCCGGGATAGCCCACGAGATCGGCAACCCCATCACCGGCATCTCCTCGCTGGCCCAGAACCTGCGCTACGATACCGAGGACCCCGAGGTCCTCGAGACCGCCGGGCAGATCCAGCAGCTCACCGACCGCGTCTCGCGGATCGTCTCCTCGCTGGTCGGCTTCGCCCACGGGGGGCGCCACCTGGGCGAACAGGCCTTTGCCCCGGTCTCCCTAGCCGAGGTCGTCGACGAGGCCATCCACTTGATCCACCTCGCCCGCTCAGACGACGATGTGCTCTTCGAGAACCACTGCCCCGCCGAGCCCTGCATCCAGGGCGACGCCCAGCGGCTGCTGCAGGTGATGGTCAACCTGCTCAGCAACGCCCGCGACGCCAGCGGCCCCGGCGACCGGGTCGTCATCGAGGCGGCTCCCGAGGGGGCTGGGCTGAGGCTGACCGTCACCGACGAGGGCCACGGCATCGACGAACGGATGCGCGACCACCTCTTCGAGCCCTTCACCACCACCAAGCCGCCCGGCCAGGGCACGGGGCTGGGCCTGCCGCTGGTCTACAGCATCGTCGCCGAGCATCACGGCCAGATCGAGATCGAGTCCCCACCGGCGGGGGGCGAACGCGGCACCCGCATCAGCCTCTGGCTGCCGCTGAACCCACAGGAGGGTGAGACACCGCGATGAGCCGGATCCTGATCGTAGAAGACGAAGCCATCATCCGCAGCGCCCTGCGCCGCCTGCTGGAGCGCCACGACTACCGGGTCGAGGAGGCCGGCTCGGTGGACGAGGCCACGGCCCTGGACCCGCAGCGCTTCGACCTGGTGATCAGCGACCTGCGCCTGCCCGGCGAGCCGGGCACCGCGCTGATCCATCGCGCCGCCCCGGTGCCGGTGCTGATCATGACCAGCTACGCCAGCATGCGCTCGGCGGTGGATGCCCTGAAGCAGGGGGCGGTGGACTACGTGGCCAAGCCCTTCGACCACGACGAGCTGCTCGAGACGGTGGCCCGGGTGCTGCACCTGCAGGCCTCGCGGCGCGCCGAGCCGCCGGACATCACCGAGCCCAGCGGCCATGCCCAGCCGATGATCGGCAACTGTCCCGCCATGCAGCTGGTCTACTCACGCATCCGCAAGACCGCGCCCGCCGATGTCACCGTGCTGATCCAGGGCGAGTCCGGCACCGGCAAGGAGCTGGTGGCCCGCGCCCTGCATCAGCAGAGCAAACGCGCCCAGGCGCCGCTGATCTGCGTGAACTGCGCCGCGATCCCCGAAACGCTGATCGAGTCGGAGCTGTTCGGCCATGAGAAGGGCGCCTTCACCGGCGCCAGCGCCTCGCGCACCGGCCTGATCGAGGCCGCCGACGGCGGCACCCTCTTCCTCGACGAGATCGGCGAGCTGCCGCTGGACGCCCAGGCCCGGCTGCTGCGGGTGCTACAGGAGGGCGAGATCCGCAAGATCGGCTCGGTGGAGACCCGCCACGTGGATGTGCGCCTGATCGCCGCCACCCACCGCGACCTGCGCGCCCTGTCGAAGACCGGCGAGTTTCGACTCGACCTCTACTATCGCCTCAACGTGATGCAGATCGACCTGCCGCCGCTGCGCGACCGCGAGGAGGATGTGCTGCTGATCGCCGATGCCCTGCTGGAGAAAGCATGTCGCCGCCATGACCGCGAGGGCCTGCGCCTCTCCCGCGCCGCACGCCGCGAGATCCACGACTACCCCTGGCCCGGCAACGTCCGCGAGCTGGAGAACGCCCTGGAGCGCGGGGTGATCCTCGCCGAGGGCCACCTGATCCACCCGGACGACCTGGGGCTCTCCCCGCCCAACGCCGCGTCCCCCGCACCGCGCAAGCCCCTTGCTCACGAGCCCGCCAAGGCCTCCGCCGGCCCCGACGACGAGGGCGGCGGCGAGGACGACCTCTCCCTCGAGGACTATTTCCAGCACTTCGTGTTGGAGCACCAGGACCAGATGAGCGAGACGGAGCTGGCCCAGAAGCTCGGCATCAGCCGCAAGTCCCTGTGGGAGCGGCGCCAGCGCCTCGGCATCCCGCGCAAGAAGAGCCCGCGCCGCAAGAGCGACTGAGCGCCCTGTCACCTCAGGCGCCACCCTGCGACCATCGTCTATGCGACCAACGATACGGCGCCCGCGGCCAAGGCCGCGGGCGCCGTCGCAGGGGGCCTGACACCCCATCCTGCGCCATTTGTTACCGTCCCACACAGCCGGTGCCCCACGATGGAGCCCAAGGGGTAACACTTTCCCGCCCCGGCCGCAGAAGCCAGCAGGCACCACCCTCCTAGACCGCTGATAGATAAGGCATAAAATTCAGATGGCACGCGACCTGCTATATACCTTGGCAAGAAAAACAAGTTCCGGAGTCACCGGCTGCCCCAACAAGAACAACGCTGCAGCCCAGAGTGACGAGGCCCGCACCGCCAACAACAATTTCCGCGGGCCAGTGCTGCAAGGCACGATTAGCCAACAAGAACAACAGGTAACGTGCCCGTCCCCTCGCTTGCCAACAACAACAAGCCCCGCGAGGCACCGGAAACTCAGGACGCGACGCATCAATACGGCCAACAACAAGAACAATCGCCGTCGAAGATGCACCCCCGGCAACAACACCAACAAGCTGGGGGGAGGCAGGTCAGCTGCCGTCGTGGTTGGATTATTGTTTTGAATACGAGGCGGTTACCACCAGGAGCGCCAACAAGGACAACAACACAGCTAGCCTGTTCTTCTCCTTGGTGACTGTGGTGCGTATTCAAGGCGATGTGCCATCACGAAGAAGAACCAGCAGCAGGACGCTGCAAGACCACTTGAGGGGGAGGCCAACCGGTCTCCCCCTTCTACTTTCACTGCCTGCCAGCCTCCCCGCGCCCTGCTCCGGCCGGGGCTGCGCTATGCAAGCTCCCGGGGGTCGGCTACACTCAAGCCCTTTCGCACCCTTTTTCCGCCCCGCGAGTCGATATCGACGCATGTTCAAAGGATTTACCCGTTTCCTGCAGAGTCCGGGCGAACGCCTGAAGTCACTCTTCGGCCCCGACAGCGCCGCCGCCGGCACGCCCGAGCTGCGCATCATTCCCCGCCAGGAGCACCCGGTATCGCGCCAGCACTTCAGCGATGCCGCCCTCAAGGTGCTCTACCGGCTCCACAATGCCGGCTACCAGGCCTACCTGGTGGGCGGCTGCATCCGCGACTCCCTGCTCGGCCGCATGCCCAAGGACTTCGACGTGGCCACCGACGCCACGCCGGAAGAGGTCAAGGCGCTGTTCCGTAACTCCCGGATCATCGGCCGGCGCTTTCGCATCGTGCACGTGCGCTTCGGTCGCGAGGTGATCGAGGTCACCACCTTCCGCGGCAAGCCCGGCGACGATCACGGCGACCATATCGCCCAGCAGTCCGACGAGGGGCTGCTGCTGCGCGACAACGTCTGGGGCAATATCCAGGAGGATGCCCTGCGCCGCGATTTCACCATCAATGCGCTCTACTACAGCATTGCCGACTTCTCGATCCACGATTTCGCTAATGGCGTGCGCGACATCGAGGCGCGCACCCTGCGCCTGATCGGCGATCCCGCCACCCGCTACCGTGAGGACCCGGTACGCATGCTGCGGGCGGTGCGCTTCGCGGCCAAGCTCGACTTCCACCTGGCGCCCAGCACCGAGGCGCCGATCCACGAACTGGCGCCGCTGCTGCTGCAGATTCCGCCGGCCCGGCTGTTCGACGAGACCCTCAAGCTCTTCATGTCCGGGCATGGCGTGGCGACCTTCCGGCTGCTGCGCCACTACGGGCTTTTCGAGATGCTCTTCCCGGCGGCCGCGGAGGCCATGGACGTCCTGCCCTGGGCCGAGCCCCTGGTGGAGGCCGCACTCGCCAGCACCGACCGGCGCATCGCCGAGGAGCGCCCGGTCACCCCGGCGTTCCTGTTCGCCGCCCTGCTCTGGGCGCCGGTGGTGCAGCGCCAGGCCGAGCAGGAGGCCAGGGGCCTGCCGCCGATCCCCGCGCTGCAGGCGGCCTCCCAGCAGGTGGTCTCGCGCCAGCTGCAACACATCTCGATCCCCAAGCGCTTCAGTCTGCCCATGCGCGACATCTGGGACCTCCAGCAGCGCCTGCCGCTGCGCCGTGGCCGCCGCGTCTTCCAGACCCGCGAGCACCCGCGCTTCCGCGCCGCCTACGACCTGCTGCTGCTGCGCGAGGCCGCCGGCGAGATCGAGCCCGGCCTCGGCGACTGGTGGACCGCCTTCCAGCAGGCGGACGAGCATGAGCAGCGGCGCCTGCTCGACAAGGCGGGCGCCAACCCCGCCGGCAGCGGCGCCCCGCGCAAGCGCAAGCGTCGCCGTCGCGGCCCGCGCGGCGGAAACGGCGGCGACAGCGGCAACGCATGAGCCCCCACCGCGCCTGGATCGGCCTGGGCAGCAACCTGGACGATCCGCACCGGCACGTCGCGCAGGCCCTCGCGGAGCTCGACCGCCTGCCGCTGACCCGCCGCCTTGCCGCTTCCCGCCTCTATGCCAGCCGGCCGCTCGGCCCTCAGGACCAGCCCGACTTCATCAACGCCGTGGCGCTGCTGGAGACGCGTCTCTCACCGCTGGCGCTGCTCGATCAGCTGCAGGCGCTGGAGCAGCGACATCGCCGGGTCCGTACGCGCCGCTGGGGGCCCCGCACCCTGGACTTGGATCTGCTACTGTTTGATGACAGCGTGCTGGCCCTGCCGCGCCTCGTCGTGCCCCATCCCGAACTGAGGCAGCGCGCCTTCGTGGTGATGCCGCTGCTGGAACTCGCGCCTCAGCTCGTGCTGCCGAATGGCGAGCGCCTGGCGGCAGCGGCCGACGCCCTGACGGCCGAAGGGCTGGCACCGCTGCTACCGCCGACCTGATCTCGCCGAGGAAGTGTTACCTATCGACACGCCCTGGCGGTTCGGGTAACAATCGCAGGTTACTTTCAGCACGGTTACCGGCAGGAGACGCTCTCACCTTGCGCCCCCTGCTGCCACAACGATGAGAGCACGCCATGAAAACCGTCACCCTGAGCACGCTGCAGGCCTTCAAGCGCGCCGGTGAGTCATTCAGCTGCCTGACCGCCTACGACGCCTCCTTTGCCAGGGCCGCCAGCGACGCCGGCATCGAGGTGCTGCTGGTCGGCGACTCCTTAGGGATGGTCCTGCAGGGGCACGCCAGCACCCTGCCGGTGACGCTCGAGGAGATCTGCTACCACACCCGCTGCGTGGCCCGCGGCAAGGGCGCGAGCCTGCTGATGGTCGACCTGCCCTTCATGGGCAATGCTAGCACCGAGCGCCTGCTGGAGAATGCCGGCGAGCTGATGCGTGCCGGCGCCGAGCTGGTCAAGGTCGAGGGCGAGGCGTGGATGGCCGAGGGCATCCGCGAGCTGACCCGCCGCGGCGTGCCGGTATGCGCCCACCTGGGCCTCACCCCGCAGACGGTCTACCAGCTGGGCGGCTACAAGGTGCAGGGCCGCGAGGCCGAGCGTGCCACCCAGATCCTCGAGGACGCCCGCATCCTGGTCGAGGCCGGCGCCTCGGTCATCCTGCTGGAGTGCGTGCCGGCGAGCCTCGGTCGCGCCATCACCGAGGCGCTCGACGTCCCGGTGATCGGCATCGGCGCCGGTCCCGACACCGACGGCCAGATACTGGTGATGCACGACATGCTCGACGTCACCGCCGGCCGCAAGCCACGCTTCGTCAAGAACTTCATGGCCGAGGCCGAGGATATCCAGGGCGCCTTCCGGCGCTACCACGAGGACGTCAAGGCACGCCGCTTCCCCGCCGAGGAACACTGCTTCTAGCTCCGGAGCCCACAATGCGCACCCTCAGAGAGATTCCCGCCCTGCGCGAGGCGCTGGGCGACGTTCGCCGTCGCGGAGAGCGCATCGCCCTGGTGCCCACCATGGGCAATCTGCACGACGGCCACCTGGCGCTGGTCGCCGCGGCCCGCGAGCGTGCCGACGTGGTGATCGCCACGATCTTCGTCAACCCCATGCAGTTCGGCCCGAACGAGGACCTCGACGCCTACCCGCGCACCCTCGAGGCGGATCAGGCGGGGCTCGAGGCGGCCGGCTGCGACCTGCTGTTCGCCCCGGAGGTGAGCACGGTCTACCCGCGCCCCCTGGAGGCGCAGACCCGCATCGCGGTCCCCGAGGTCACCGAGGGGCTGTGCGGTGGCTCGCGCCCCGGCCATTTCGACGGCGTCACCACCATCGTCGGCATGCTCTTCAACCTGGTGCAGCCCGACTTCGCCTGCTTCGGCGAGAAGGACTACCAGCAGCTGGCCGTGATCCGCCGCATGGTGGCCGACCTGCACTTCCCCATCGAGATCGTCGGCGTGCCCATCGTGCGCGCCGAGGACGGCCTCGCGCTCTCTTCGCGCAACGGCTACCTGAGCGCCGAGCAGCGCGCGGTGGCCCCACGGCTCTACCAGACCCTGGGCGAGCTGCGCGAGGCCCTGGAGGCCGGCGAGGCGACCGGGCCGACCCTGGCGCGCGGGTATGCCCGCCTGCAGCAGGCCGGCTTCGTGCCGGACTACCTCGAGCTGCGTGCCGCCGACCTGGGCCCCGTCACGCCCACCACCCGCGAGGCCGTGCTGCTGGCAGCCGCCCGGCTCGGCGCCACGCGCCTGATCGACAACCTGACCCTGACCCTGCCGCGCTGAGGCAGCCTACCCGGAGGACCCCACGTCCATGTTCACCATCATGCTCAAGGCCAAGCTGCACATGGCCCGCGTTACCCACGCCGTGCTCAACTACGAGGGCTCCTGCGCCATCGACGGCGAGCTCCTCGACATGTCCGGCATCCGCGAGAATGAGCAGATCCAGATCTACAACGTCGAGAACGGGCAGCGCTTCACCACCTACGCCATTCGCGCCGAGGAGGGCTCCCGGGTGATCTCCATCAACGGCGCCGCCGCCCACCTGGCCGGCCCCGGCGATCGCGTGATCATCTGCAGCTACGCCCACTACAGCGAGGCGGAGCTCGAGAACCACCAGCCGGCGCTGGTCTACCTGCAGGAAGGCAACACGGTCAGCCATACCAGCCACGCCATCCCGGTACAGATGGCCTGATCTCGCCCGCGGGCCGCGGCCGGCGACTACGCCGGCCGCCTCGACACCATTCACCGACGTGCCCCCTCCTCGCTACGCGCTTTCTCCCCCTGCGCCCATGGAAGCATTGCCGCGGCGCACAAGAGTCACCTATGCTGGACTGACCCGGCCCTGCCCCGTTGCTGAGCGGCACGGCCGCAAGCCCGTCGTCTACCATTCAGGAGAACTCTCCCATGCAAGAAGTGGTGATCGTTGCCGCACGTCGTACCGCCATCGGCGCCTTTGGCGGCTCCCTGGCCGGCATTCCCGCCAGCGACTTGGGCGCCCTGGTGATCAAGGACCTGCTCGCCACCACCGGCGTGTCCGGCGACCAGGTGGACGAGGTGCTGATGGGCCAGGTGCTCACCGCAGGTGTCGGCCAAAACCCCGCCCGCCAGGCCGCTATCAAGGCCGGCCTGCCCGATGCCGTGCCCGCCATGACCATCAACAAGGTGTGCGGCTCCGGCCTCAAGGCGCTGCACCTCGCCGCCCAGGCGATCCGCTGCGGCGACGCCGAGCTGATCATCGCCGGCGGCCAGGAGAACATGTCCGCCTCGCCCCACGTGCTGCCCAACTCGCGCAACGGCCAGCGCATGGGTGACTGGAAGGCCGTGGACACCATGGTCCATGACGGCCTGTGGGACGCCTTCAACAACTACCACATGGGCATCACCGCCGAGAACCTGGCGGAGAAGTACGGCATCACCCGCGAGGCGATGGACGAGTTCGCCGCCGCCTCCCAGCAGAAGGCCGCCGCCGCCATCAAGGAAGGCCGCTTCAAGGGCCAGATCGTCCCGGTGGAGATCCCCCAGCGCAAGGGCGACCCGGTGGTGTTCGACACCGATGAGAACCCCCGCGAGGTGAGCGCCGAGAAGCTCAGCGGCATGCGTCCCGCCTTCAAGAAGGACGGCACCATCACCGCCGGCAACGCCTCCTCCATCAACGACGGCGCCGCCGCGGTGATGCTCTGCTCCGCCGAGAAGGCCAAGGCGCTGGGCCTTACGCCCCTGGCGCGCATCACCGCCTACTCCAACGCCGGCGTCGACCCGGCCATCATGGGCATCGGCCCGGCCCCGGCCACCCGTCGCTGCTTGGAGAAGGCCGGCTGGAGCCTGGACGACCTCGACCTGATCGAGGCCAACGAGGCCTTCGCCGCCCAGGCCCTCTCCGTCAACAAGGAGCTCGGCTGGGACGTCAGCAAGGTCAACGTCAACGGCGGTGCCATCGCGCTGGGCCACCCGATCGGCGCCTCCGGCTGCCGCGTGCTGGTGACCCTGCTGCACGAGATGATCGCCCGCGATGCCAAGAAGGGCCTCGCCACCCTCTGCATCGGCGGTGGGCAGGGGGTGGCGCTCGCCATCGAGCGCTAAGAGCGCCAAGCGCCAAGCGCCAAGCGCCAAGCGCCAAGCGCCAAGCGCCAAGCGCCAGACAGCATGCCCCGGGATTGATGCCCGGGGCATGTTTTTTCGGGTAACAAACAGCAAACCGCCGCCAGGGCAGGTCCCTGGCGGCGGTTTTACCTTGCAGCTCGGCGCTCGGCGCCTGGCGCTTAGAGCGCAGGCTCGGCGGCTGCCTCGGCCTCGAAGGCCGCCCTCTCTTCCGGGGTGATCTCCTTGATGGTGAGCTTCACCCGGTTGCGGTTGTCGATGTCGAGCACCTTGACCACCACCTCGTCGCCCTCGTTGAGGAAGTCACGCACGTCGTTGACCCGCTCCGGCACGATCTGGGAGATGTGCACCAGACCGTCGGTGCCCGGCATGATGTTGACGAAGGCGCCGAAGTCGGCGATGCGCACCACCTTGCCACGGTAGAGCTTGCCGATCTCGGGCTCGGCGGTGATCGCCAGCACGGTGTCGATGGCCGCCTTGGCCGCCTTCTTGTCCTCGGCGTAGATGCGCACGGTGCCGTCGTCGTCCAGGTCGATGGAGGCGCCGGTATCCTCGCAGATCTTGCGGATGGTGGAGCCACCCTTGCCGATGACGTCGCGGATCTTCTCCGGGTCGATCTTGATGGTCGCCATGGAGGGGGCGTTCTCGGAGACCTCGGTGCGGCTCTGGCCGATCACCGCGTTCATCTGCTCGAGGATGTTGAGGCGCGCCTCCAGAGCCTGCTGCAGCGCCTGCTCCATGATCTCCTCGTTGATGCCCTCGATCTTGATGTCCATCTGCAGGGCGGTCACGCCCTCGGAGGAACCGGCCACCTTGAAGTCCATGTCGCCGAGGTGATCCTCGTCGCCCAGGATGTCGGTCAGCACGGCGAAGCCGTCGTCATCCTTTACCAGGCCCATGGCGATACCGGCCACCGGGGCCTTCATCGGGACGCCGGCGTCCATCAGCGCCAGTGACGCACCGCACACCGAGGCCATGGAGCTGGAGCCGTTGGACTCGGTGATCTCGGAAACCACGCGGATGGTGTAGGGGAACTCCGCCTCGTCGGGCAGCATGGCCTGCACACCGCGACGCGCCAGGCGGCCGTGGCCGATCTCGCGACGCTTGGGACCGCCCATGAAGCCGGCCTCGCCCACGCTGTAGGGGGGGAAGTTGTAGTGCAGCAGGAAGCGGTCCTTGCGCTCGCCCTCCAGCGACTCGATCAGCTGGGAGTCGCGCAGGGTGCCCAGGGTCGCCACCACGATGGCCTGGGTCTCGCCGCGGGTAAAGATCGCCGAGCCGTGGGTCTTAGGCAAGGTGCCCACCTCGATGGAGAGCGGACGCACGGTCTTATGGTCGCGGCCGTCGATGCGCGGCTCGCCCTTGACCACCCGGGAGCGCACCACCCGCTTCTCGAGGCCGGCGAAGGCGCCCTTGACCTCGTCGGCGTCGAACTTGCCCTCCTCCTCGCCGGCGAGCTGCTCGACGGCCTGCTCCTTGAGGGCGGAGAGGGCATCCTGGCGCGCCATCTTGTCGGTGATGCGGTAGGCCTCGCCCACCTTGGCCTCGAACGCGGAGGCCAGGGCGGCCTTGAGCTCGGTGTTCTCCGCCGGTGCCTGCCACTCCCACTTCGGCTTGCCTGCCTCGGCGGCCAGCTCGTTGATGGCCTGGATGGCCACTTGCATCTCCATGTGGCCGTAGAGCATGGCGCCCAGCATCTCGTCCTCGAGCAGCTCCTTGGCCTCGGACTCCACCATCAGCACCGCTTTCTCGGTGCCGGCCACCACCATGTCGAGCTCGGAGGTGGTCAGCTCCTCGACGGTGGGGTTGAGGAAGTAGCCCTTCTCCTCGTTGAAGCCGACGCGGGCCGCGCCGATGGGGCCGCTGAAGGGCACGCCGGAGATGGCCAGGGCCGCGGAGGTGCCGAGCAGCGCCGCGATGTCCGGGTCATGGTTGCGGTCGGTGGAGAGCACCGTGCAGACGACCTGCACCTCGTTCATGAAGCCCTTGGGGAAGAGCGGGCGGATCGGGCGATCGATCAGCCGCGAGGTGAGGGTCTCCTTCTCGGTGGGACGCCCCTCGCGCTTGAAGAAGCCGCCGGGGATCTTGCCGACCGCGTAGGTCTTCTCCTGATAGTGGACGGAGAGCGGGAAGAACGGTTGGCTCGGATTGGCGTCCTTGCGCGCCACCACGGTGCAGAGCACCACGGTGTCGTCCATGGTGACCATGACGGCACCGGTGGCCTGGCGGGCGATGCGCCCGGTTTCCAGGGTGACGGTGCTGCGACCGTACTGAAATGTCTTCTTGACCGGATTCACGGCGACTTCCTTCCTATCTACTTTTCTGTGTTGGGGTCGTTTTGACTCGGCGGCCATTTTAGGGGTTGACGCGCCCCGCGGCCACCGGATAGCAACATTTCCGCCCACCAGACGCAAAACGGGCAGCCCCCTGAGGGAGCTACCCGTTTCGAAAAAGCTGAAGAAAAGGAGGATTTCGTTAACGAAATACCCTTTTCTTAGCGACGCAGGCCCAGGCGCTGGATAAGAGCCTGATAGCGCTCGAAGTCCTTGCGCTTCAGGTAGTCAAGCAGCTTGCGGCGCTGGTTGACCATGCGGATCAGGCCACGACGGGAGTGGTGATCCTGCTTGTTGGTCTTGAAGTGGTCCTGCAGGCCATCAATGTTGGCGCTCAGCAGGGCTACCTGCACTTCGGGGGAACCGGTGTCGTTCTCGCCGCGACCAAATTCGCTGACGATTGCGGACTTCTGCTCGGCTGTCAGTGCCATCTGTCTCTCCAGTAAGCAATATGCCTGAATGATGAGTGTGTGAGACCACGCATATTTGCAGTCTCGGGCGTTTCTCCCTTCAATCGGCTGCGGTGCTCAGCAGCCGTTTCGGCGCCACCTCCTGTGGCGCCGTTACCGCGCCGAGGCCCAGGAAGGCCCCATCGCAGTAGAGTCTTGCCGTCTCGCCGGTGGCGATGCCCGAGGCATCGACACGCGCCGCCTGACCCAGGGTCAGGCGAGCGGCCGCCGAGACGTCCAGCTCGAGTCGCGGCAGGTGCGCGACCAGCACGTCGACGGGCAGCAGCGTCGCCTCCCGGGCAACCTGCTCAGGCAGCGCCTCCAGGGCCTCGAGGGTCAGCATGCCCTGCGCGGTGAAGGGGCCGGTCGCCAAGCGCCGCAGCGCGCTGATATGCGCGCCGCTGCCCAGGGCCCGACCGATGTCCTCGGCCAGGGTGCGCACATAGGTGCCCTTGCTGACCTTCACTTCCAGCTCGAAGGCCTCGCCCTCGCAGGCGAGAAGCCGGGCATCATACACCGTCACGCGCCGCGCTGCACGCTCGATCGCCTTGCCCTCGCGGGCCAGCTCATAGAGCTTGCGCCCCTGATGCTTGAGCGCCGAGTACATCGGCGGCACCTGCTCGATCTCGCCGTGGAAGCGCTCGAGCACGCCCTCCACATCGGCCGCGGTGAGCGGCGGCACCGCACAGCGTTCGACCACCTCGCCCTCGGCGTCGCCGGTGTCGGTCACCGCGCCCAGTTCGACCCGGGTACGGTAGACCTTGTCGGCGGCCAGCAGGTGGGCGGAAAACTTGGTCGCCTCACCGAAGCAGACCGGCAAGAGCCCGGTGGCCATGGGGTCCAGGGTGCCGGTATGACCGGCCTTCTGGGCCTGGAACAGCCGCCGGGCACGCTGCAGGGCGTGGTTGCTGGAGAGGCCCTTGGGCTTGTCCAGCAGCAGCACCCCGTTGACCGGTAGGCCGCGACGCCGACGCGCCATCAGTCGCGCCCGCTGTCGCTGCCGGGCTGACCCTCGCCGCTCGACTCGGCGCCCTCGTCGCCGCCCTCCTCGCCACTGCGGGAGCGGTCGCTGGCGACCGCCTCCTGGATCAGCGAGGAGAGCCGCTGGCCCCGCACCACGCTCTCGTCGTAGTGGAAGCGCAGCTCCGGCACGTGGCGCAGCTTGATGCGCCGCGCGACCTGGCCCCGCAGGAAACCCGCGGCCTGCTTGAGAACCTTGAGGTTCTCCTTGATCCGCTCCGGGGTGTCCTCGCCCAGCAGGGTCACGTGGACGTCGGCGTAGCCGAGGTCACGACTGACCTCGACGCCGCTGACCGTCACCATGCCCAGGCGCGGGTCCTTGACCTCGCGCTGGATGAGTACCGCCAGCTCCTTCTGGAGCTGGTCGGCCACCCGGTCGGTTCGCTTGAACTCGCGCATGCTAGGCTCCTGGCGCTCAGAGCGTCCGCTCGACCTTGACCTGGTCGAAGACCTCGATCTTGTCGCCGACCTGGACATCGTTGTAGTTCTTCACGCCGATGCCGCACTCCATGCCGCTGCGCACTTCCTGGACGTCATCCTTGAAGCGGCGCAGCGACTCGAGCTCACCCTCGTAGATCACCACGTTGTCGCGCAGCACGCGGATCTTCTTGTTACGGAAGACGCTGCCCTCGACCACCATGCAGCCGGCCACGGCGCCGATCTTGGGCGCGCGGAAGACGTCACGGACCTCGGCCACGCCGACGATCTCTTCCTTCCACTCCGGCGCCAGCATGCCACTCATCGCCTGCTTGACCTCGTCGATCAGCTGGTAGATGACGCTGTAGTAACGCAGATCCAGGCCTTCACGCTCGATGATCTCCCGGGCCGCGGCGTCGGCACGTACGTTGAAGCCGACCACGATAGCCTCGGAGGCCAGCGCCAGGTTGGCGTCGGTGCCGGTGATGCCGCCCACCCCGGAGGAGACCACCGCCACCTGCACCTCGTCGGTGGAGAGTTCTTCCAGCGCGCCCTTGATCGCTTCCAGGGAGCCCTGGACGTCGGCCTTAAGCACGATGTTGAGCTTGGCGACCTCGTCCTGGCCCATCTGGCTGAACATGTTCTCCAGCTTGGCCTTCTGCTGGCGAGCCAGGCGCACCTCGCGGTACTTGCCCTGACGGAAGTTGGCGACCTCGCGGGCCTTCTTCTCGTCGGCCACCACCATGAAGTCATCACCGGCGTCCGGGGTGCCGTCGAGGCCCTGGATCTCCACGGGCATCGAGGGACCGGCCGAATCGACCTGCTGGCCCAGCTCGTTGGTCAGCGCGCGCACGCGGCCGTAGTGCAGGCCGGCCAGCACGATGTCGCCCTTCTTCAGGGTACCGTTCTGGACCAGCACGGTGGCCACCGGGCCGCGGCCCTTATCGAGGCGGGACTCGATCACCACGCCCTTGCCGGGCGCTGCCGGCACGGCCTTGAGCTCGAGCACCTCAGAGACCAGCTGGATCGCCTCCAGCAGGTCCTCGATACCTTCACCGCTCTTGGCCGAGACGTGGACGAACTGGGTGTCGCCGCCCCACTCCTCGGAGATCACGCCGTGCTGTGAAAGCTCGTTCTTGACCCGATCCGGGTCAGCCGTCGGCTTGTCGATCTTGTTGACCGCCACCACCATGGGCACATCGGCCGCCTTGGAGTGCTCGATCGCCTCGATGGTCTGGGGCATGACGCCGTCGTCGGCGGCCACCACCAGGATGACCACGTCGGTGGCCTTGGCGCCGCGGGCACGCATGGCGGTGAACGCCGCGTGACCGGGGGTATCCAGGAAGGTCACGCCACCGTGCTCGTCCTCGACGTGGTAGGCGCCGATGTGCTGGGTGATGCCGCCGGCTTCACCGGTGGCCACCTTGGCCTTGCGGATATAGTCGAGCAGCGAGGTCTTGCCGTGGTCGACGTGACCCATCACGGTGACCACCGGCGAGCGGGTGATCTCCTCGCCCTCGTAGGAGATGCCTTCGAGCATTTCGGTCTCGAGAGCGTCGTCCTTGATCAGCTTGGCCTTGTGGCCCATCTCCTCGACCACGATGGCCGCGGTGTCCTGATCAATGGTCTGGTTGATGGTCACCGCCGCGCCCATGGTGAACATGGCCTTGATGACCTCGTTCGCCTTGATCGACATCTTGTCGGCCAGGTCGGCGACGCTGATCGACTCGGGGATGGAGACCTCGCGGACGATCGGCTGGGTCGGCTTCTGGAAGCCGTGCTTGCCGCCCCCCTGAGTGCCACCACGACGACCACCGCGGCGCTCGGCGCGCTTGGCCTTCTTGCCGCCGCCACCGCGGCGACGCTCCTCGCGATCATCGTCGTCGCGCTCGTGGCGCCCCTTCTTGGCGGCGGCTTTCTTGGGCGGCGCGGTACGGCGATCGGTGCGGCCTTCCTTGGGCGGCGCGGGCGGCTCGTCACCGGCCGGTGCCTCCTCGAGCTCGGGCACCGGGATCTGCGGCTCGGCTTCGGCCTTCTCGGCCTCGAGCTTGGCCGCGGCCTCGCGGGCGGCCTCATCGGCGGCGCGGGCCTTGGCGGCTTCGGCCTCGCGGGCCTCCTGCTCGGCCTGGGCCTGCTGGGAGTCGGCCATGTCACCGACCAACTGGCGCGGCCCGGTCTCCTCGACCGGCTCCGGCGTCGCCTCTTCATCGGCCCGTTTGACGTAGGTACGCTTCTTGCGCACCTGCACCTCGATGGTCTTGCCGCGCTCGCCGGTGTTGATGCGCGTACGCGTCCTGCGCGTCAGGGTGATGCGGTTCTTCGGCACCGCGGCGCTGGTGCTCCCACCGTGACTCTTGGTGAGGTAGTCCAGCAGCTGGCGCTTGTCCTCTTCGGACACCGCATCGCTTTCAGTCTTGTGGCCGAGACCGGCCTCTTTCATCTGTTCCAGCAGACGAGGCACGTCGCGCCCCACCTTCGCTGCAAAATCCTTAACGGTCATCTCTGACATTACGACCCTCCTGAGCCCGTGACCCCAATTCTTCGCTTCGAATCCTCTCGCCCGGCCTCTGATTACCGGGCATGGCGCCTGTCACGCCAATCGCCTTCGAGCTATTCGTTTTCAAACCAGGGCGCACGGGCAGTCATGATCAATGCCGCGGCGCGCTCCTCGTCCATCCCCTCGATGTCCAGCAGATCATCGACGGACTGCTCGGCAAGATCTTCCATGGTAGCGATCCCGCGGCTGGCCAGGATGAAGGCCAGGTGGCGCTCCATGCCGTCCATCTCCAGCAGGTCCTCGGCCGGCTGTGCGCCGTCGAGCTCCTCCTCGGAGGCGATGGCCAGGTTGAGCAGCTCATCCTTGGCGCGGGCGCGCAGCTCCTCGACGATCTCCTCGTCGAACTCCTCGATCTCGAGCATCTCCTCGACCGGCACGTAGGCGATCTCCTCCAGAGAGGTGAAGCCCTCCTCCACCAGCAGGCGCGCGACGTCATCGTCGATGTCCAGGTGCTGGATGAAGTGCTCGACCAGGCTGTCGATCTCCTGGTCGCGCTTGGCCTCGGCATCCGCCTCGGTCATGACGTTAATCCGCCAGCCGGTCAGCTCGGAGGCCAGGCGCACGTTCTGGCCGCTGCGGCCGATGGCCTGGGCCAGGTTGTCCTCAGCCACCGCCACGTCCATGGCGTGGGCATCCTCGTCCACCAGGATGGAGGCGACATCCGCCGGCGCCATGGCGTTGATCACCAGCTGGGCGGGGTTGTCGTCCCACAGCACGATGTCGATACGCTCGTTCTGCAGCTCCGAGGAGACCGCCTGAACGCGGGAGCCGCGCATGCCCACGCAGGCGCCTACCGGATCGATGCGCCGGTCGTTGGTCTTCACGGCGATCTTGGCCCGGGAGCCCGGATCCCGGGCGGCGCCCTTGATCTCGATGAGCTGCTCGGCGATCTCCGGCACCTCGATGCGGAACAGCTCGATGATCAGCTCCGGGCAGGTGCGCGACAGGATCAACTGGGCGCCGCGCGCCTCGGGATCCACCTTGACCAGCAGGGCGCGCACGCGCTCGTTCATGCGATAGCGCTCGCCGGGGATCATCTCGCTGCGCGGCAGGAACGCCTCGGCGTTCTCGCCCAGGTCGATGATCAGGCCGTCGCGGGTGGTCTTCTTGACGATGCCGGAGACCAGCTCGCCCTCGCGCTCGGCGTAGAGGCGCACCACCTCGGCCCGCTCGGCCTCGCGCACCTTCTGCACGATCACCTGCTTGGCGGTCTGGGCGGCGATGCGGCCGAAGTCGGCGTTCTCGATCTTCTCCTCGACCACATCGCCCAGCGCCAGGGGCGGGTCGCGACGCTCGGCGAAGGAGAGCTTGATCTGGTGGTCGGGACCGTCGAAGTCGTCGTCTTCCACCACCGTCCAGCGGCGGAAGGTCTCGTACTCACCGGTACGACGATCGATATGCACCCGCACGCTGGCCTCTTCATCCTCGAAGCGCTTGCGGGACGCGCTGGCCAGGGCCGCCTCGACGGCCTCGAAGATCACCTCGCGGGGAACTCCCTTCTCGTTGGAGATCGCGTCAACGACCGCCAGAATCTCTTTGCTCATGCCATTGCCTCGCCAGAAAACCTGTCCTCGAGCGTCATGCTCATTGCGCCGTGCCGACCAGTAGCCTGATGGTCACGGCTGACCATCGACCGGGTCCTCGAACCTTGGCACCACGTGCGCCTGGTCGATGCTCTCGATCGGAAAGCAGTACTCTTCGCCGTCCATCTGGAGCAGCACCTCATCCCCCTCGACACCGGCCAGCAGGCCCTGGAACTTGCGTCGCCCCTCGAAGGGCACACGCAGCTTCAGCGCCACATCGTGGCCGCGATAGCGGGTGAACTGATCGAGGGTGTAGAGCGGACGGTCCATGCCCGGGGAGGAGACCTCGAGACGATACTCGCCGCGGATCGGGTCCTCGACGTCGAACACCGCACTTACCTGACGACTGATGTCGGCGCAGTCGTCCACACTGACGCCATTCTCGTGATCGATGTAGATCACCAGACGGGAGTGCCTGCCCTGGGATTGAAAGTCGATGCCCCACAGCTCGAAACCCATGGCAGTGACCACGGGTTCGATCATTGCGTGCAGGACTGCATCCTTGATTGCCACGAAAATATCGCTCCTACAGCCGTTGCATCAGGCACCTGGCCGGGAGTCATCAGGAAAGTCAGGTGGCTGATTGGCGTTGCCCGGAACAGCCGCCGGGCGCGCAACGCCCTGCATGCTGCTAACAAAAAGCCCCTTCACAGGAAGGGGCTTTCAGAAGAAACCTGTATACCATTCCGGCAATCTGACCGCCCCTTCTCTTCGAACTTTAGCGCATGAACCGCAATTCGAAAGGCGTCAGCCGGAAGATGGTAGCGGGGGCCGGATTTGAACCGACGACCTTCGGGTTATGAGCCCGACGAGCTACCAGACTGCTCCACCCCGCATCAATCTAGGTCGGTGATTCTACGCATCGCCGCGACTGACGTCAAGGGATGCTCACCGCTATGCCAATCCTGCTGTCTGAAGGACCGCCTGTGCGCCCATGGCGCTGCGGTGAATCAGATGGTGCCGAAGGCGGGACTTGAACCCGCACGACCGTAAGGTCACTACCCCCTCAAGATAGCGTGTCTACCAATTCCACCACTTCGGCATCAGGGGAGGCTGGAAACCGCGAAGCGATCTAGCCGTCGCTTCCCTCCAGCACTGGCGCTGCATTATCCATACCTTGGGCACTGTCGTCAAGGGTCGGAATGCCGCGCTGCTGCTCGATCAGGCGGGGGTCGGGAATCCCGGCCTCCGGCGCCTGGCTTGCCTGGGTGGCATACCAGGCCAAGGTCAGGGAGGTGGCGAAGAAGGCCGCCGCCAGTACCGCGGTGCTCTTGGAGAGAAAACCGCCGCTGCCGCGGGAGCCGAACACGGTCTGGGAGGCACCGCCACCGAAGGCGGCGCCGGCTTCGGCGCCCTTGCCCTGCTGCAGCAGGACGAGGGCGACCAGGGCGATGGCGATCGCCACGTGGATAATGAGAATGACAACTTGCATGGAATCAACCTGCTGACTGACAGATGGCTAGGAAATCGTCGACCTTGAGCGAGGCACCGCCCACCAGGCCGCCGTCGATATCGGGCTGGGAGAGCAGCTCGGCGGCATTGCCGGCGTTCATGCTCCCCCCGTAGAGCAACCGCAGTCCATCGGCCAGCTCCCGGTCGTAGCTGGCCTGGTAGTCGCGAATGCCGGCCATGACCTCCTGGGCCTGCTTCGGCGTGGCGGTGCGGCCGGTGCCGATGGCCCACACCGGTTCGTAGGCGATGACCACGCGCGGGCGCTGCTCCGGTTCCAGGCGCGACATCACGAACCCCACCTGGCGCAGCACCACCTCCATGGTGCGGCCGGCATCGCGCTCCTCGAGGGTCTCGCCCACGCAGAGCACCGGCGTCAGGCCGACGCTGAGGGCGGCCAGCAGGCGATCGAAGACCTGCGCATCGCTCTCGCGATAGAGCTGACGGCGCTCCGAATGCCCGACCAGGACATAGCGCACGCCGAACTCGCACAGCATGCGTCCGCTGACCTCGCCGGTATGCGCCCCGGAATGCAGCGGATTGAGCGACTGGGCGCCAAGCCGAAGCGGGGTGCCGGCGAAGGCGCGCCGAGCCGCATCCAGGTAGGGGAACGGAGGGAAGATCACGACCTCGATCCCCTCCGGCAGCTCGGCCTCGGCAAAGGCACGACCGAACGCCTCGACCAGATCGGCCGAGCCATTCATCTTCCAGTTGCCGGCAAGCAGCGGGGTACGCATCGACTGTCCTCTTTCAAGGTGGAGCGAAATGGTATAGGAGCGACCCTGTCAAGACAACCAGCCCCGCTCAGCCCAGTAGCGACTCGACCTCGGCGGCGATGCGTCGCGCCAGGCCATCCACATCCAGGTGGGGACGCCCCTCCACCATCACGCGAATCAGCGGCTCGGTGCCGGAGGGGCGCAGCAGCACGCGCCCTTCGTCGCCCAGCTCGGCCTCCACCTCGGCCACCACCGCCTGGAGCTCCGGCCGCTCCATGAGCAGCGCCGCCTTGCTGCCCGGCGTGAGCCGCACGTTCACCAGCGCCTGGGGCGCCTTCTCCAGGCCGGCCAGCAGGCGGCTCAGCGGCTTCTCCTCGCGCACCATGATCGCCAGCACCTGCAGCGCCGAGACGATGCCGTCGCCGGTGGTCTGCACGTGGCCACAGACGATATGGCCCGAAGATTCGCCGCCCAGTTGCCAGCCCTTGGCGGCCAGCCGCTCCATCACGTAGCGGTCGCCCACCTTGGCGCGCTCGAAGGGCACGCCCATCTCCTCGAAGGCCGCCGCCAGGCCGAAGTTGGACATCAGGGTGCCCACCACGCCGCCGCCCAGCTCGCCGCGGGCGTGGCGATCACGGGCGATCAGGTAGAGGATGTCGTCACCGTCGATCTCGCGGCCGTCGCTGTCCACCAGCAGCACGCGGTCGCCGTCGCCGTCGAAGGCCACGCCGAGGTCGGCGCCCTGCTGGATCACCGCCGCGCGCAGCGCCGCGGGGTGCGTCGAGCCGACCCCCTGGTTGATGTTGAGCCCGTCGGGGCTCGCGCCGATCAGGCTCACCTCGGCGCCCAGCTCGCGGAACACGCTGGGAGCGATGTGGTAGGTCGCGCCGTGGGCGCAGTCCAGCACCACCTTCAGGCCGTTCAGGCTGACCCGGTCCGGGATGGTGGACTTGCAGAACTCGATATAGCGGCCGTCGGCATCATCGATACGGGTCGCCTTGCCCAGCTTGTCCGCCGCCACCGTGGTAAGCGGCTCGTCGAGCATTGCCTCGATCTCCTCCTCCAGCTCATCGCCCAGCTTGGCGCCAGCGGTGGAGAAGAACTTGATGCCGTTGTCGGGGAAGGCGTTGTGGGAGGCGGAGATGACGATCCCGGCATCGGCACGGAAAGTGCGGGTTAGGTAGGCGATGCCGGGCGTCGGCATGGGGCCAAGCAGGGACACGTCGACCCCCGCGGCGGAGAGCCCCGCCTCCAGGGCCGACTCGAACATGTAGCCGGAGATCCGGGTGTCCTTGCCGATCAGCACCCGCGGGCGGCGCTTGCCGCCGCGCGCGGCCAGCACGCGGCCGGTGGCCCAGCCCAGCTTGAGCATGAAGTCCGCCGTGATGGGGGGCTCACCGACGGTCCCGCGGATTCCGTCGGTGCCGAAATAGCGTCGTGTCATCAGCATCCTTCCTTGAGTACGGCCCAGGTCATGTTCACCGCATCCACGCTGGGGGCCACATCGTGGACGCGCAGGATGCGGGCGCCACGCTCTACCGCCAGGGCCGTCAGCGCCAGCCCTCCGGGCAGGCGCTCCTCCACCGGACGCTCCAGCACCTTGCCGATCATGCTCTTGCGGGACATGCCCACCAACAGCGGCAGCTCGAGCGCCGCCAGGCGCTCCAGGCGATTGAGCAGGCGCAGGTTGTGCTCCACGGTCTTGCCGAAGCCGAACCCGGGGTCGACCAGCAGGCGCTCGCGGCGCAAGCCGGCCGCCTCGCAGACGGCGACCCGCTCGGCGAGGTAGTCGACCACCGCCTCCTCGATGGGCACATCATAGCGGGGCGAGTGCTGCATGTCGCGGGGCTCGCCCTGGCGATGCATCAGGCAGACCGGCAGGCCCGTGCCGATCGCCGCGGCCAGCGCACCCTCGCGCTCCAGGGCACGCACGTCGTTGATCATGCCGGCCCCTAGGGCCGCGCTCTCGCGCATCACCTCGGGGCAGCTGGTATCCACCGAGACCAGGGCGTCCAGCTCGCGCACCAGGGCCTCTACCACCGGCGCGACCCGGTCGAGCTCCTGCTGGGTCGAGACCTCGTCGGCGCCGGGACGGGTGGACTCGCCGCCCACGTCGATGATCGCCGCCCCCTCGGCCAGCATGCGCTCGGCGTGACGCAGGGCGTCATCCAGGGCCACATGGCGGCCGCCGTCGGAGAAGGAGTCGGGGGTGACGTTGAGGATCCCCATCACACGGGGAAAGCTGAGGTCCAGCCGCTGGCGGCCGCAGGCAAGGGAGGCAAGGGTCGAAGTCATCATGGCTCTTGGTGGCGGGAATCGGGGCTCATAATCGCACAGGCGCCCCACGATGGGGGCGCCTGTCAGGGGGGGGTGGACACTGCGGCTTCAGGAGCCGACCGGGCCGCCCAGCGGGTCGGAGGGACGACGGCGGGGCTCGTCGTCGTCGCTGGTCTCATCCGGCGCCTCGGGCGCCGCCTCGGCGGCAGGCTCTTCGGTCACCGGGGCCCCAGGGCCGGAGGAGTCACCATCCTCCCAGTCCTTGGGCGGACGCGGATCGCGCCCTTCCATGATGTCCTTGAGCTGGTCGGCATCGATGGTCTCGTACTTCATCAGCGCCTCGGCCATGGCGTCGAGCTTGTCGCGGTTCTCCTCGAGGATGGCACGCGCCTTCTCGTAGCACTCGTCGATCACCCTGCGCACCTCCTTGTCGAGCTTGGAGATGGTCTCGCCGGACTTCAGCTTGCCACCGCCCTGGCCCGGGCCGCCGAGGAACTGGTGGGACTCGTCCTCGTCGTACATGATCGGGCCCATCTCCTCGGAGAGGCCCCACTTGGCGACCATATTGTGGGCCAGCTCGGTGGCGCGCTTGATGTCGTTGGAGGCCCCGGTGGTGACGCCGTTCGGGCCCAGAGTCATCTCCTCGGCGATTCGGCCGCCGAACAGCGAGCAGATCTGGCTGAGGATCTGCTGTCGCGACAGGCTGTAGCGATCCTGCTCGGGCAGGAACATGGTCACGCCCAGGGCGCGGCCGCGGGGGATGATGGTCACCTTGTAGACCGGGTCATGCTCCGGCACCACCAGACCGATGATGGCGTGACCCGCCTCGTGGTAGGCGGTGTTGAGCTTCTCCTTCTCGGTCATGACCATGGAGCGGCGCTCGGCGCCCATCATGATCTTGTCCTTGGCCAGCTCCAGCTCCTCCATGCCCACCAGGCGCTTGTTGCGGCGCGCGGCGAACAGGGCCGCCTCGTTGACCAGGTTGGCCAGGTCGGCGCCCGAGAAGCCCGGAGTACCGCGGGCGATCAGAGACGGCTTGACGTCGTCGGCCAGTGGCACCTTGCGCAGGTGCACGTTGAGGATCTGCTCGCGGCCGCGGATGTCGGGCAGGCCCACCACCACTTGGCGGTCGAAGCGGCCCGGACGCAGCAGCGCCGGGTCGAGCACGTCGGGCCGGTTGGTGGCGGCGATGACGATGATGCCCTCGTTGGCCTCGAAGCCGTCCATCTCCACCAGCAGCTGGTTGAGGGTCTGCTCGCGCTCGTCGTTGCCGCCGCCCATGCCGACCCCGCGGGAACGGCCCACGGCGTCGATCTCGTCGATGAAGATGATGCAGGGGGCCTGCTTCTTGGCCTGCTCGAACATGTCGCGCACGCGGGAGGCACCCACGCCGACGAACATCTCCACGAAGTCGGAGCCGGAGATCGAGAAGAAGGGCACCTTGGCCTCGCCGGCGATGGACTTGGCGAGCAGCGTCTTGCCGGTGCCGGGCGGGCCCACCATCAGCACGCCGCGGGGAATGGTGCCACCCAGGCGCTGGAACTTGGTGGGGTCGCGCAGGAAGTCGACCAGCTCCTCGACCTCCTCCTTGGCCTCGTCGCAGCCGGCGACGTCGGCGAAGGTGGTCTTGATCTGGTCCTGGGAGAGCAGCTTGGCCTTGGACTTGCCGAAGCTCATCGGCCCGCCCTTGCCGGCGCCACCGCCCTGCATCTGGCGCATGAAGAACATGAAGATGGCCAGGATCAGCAGGATCGGGAAGCTGGCGATCAGCAGCCGGGCCCACAGGCTCTGCTGCTCGGGCTCCTTGCCCACCACGGTGACGTTGTTGGAGAGCAGGTCGTCGATCAGCTTGGGATCCTCCGCCGCGGGGCGGATGGTCTGGAACGAGGAACCGTCGGTGCGCTCGCCGGTGATCCGGTAGCCATCGATGGTCACGCTGCGTACCTGCTGGTTCTGCACCTGCTGGACGAACTGGGAGTAGCTCATCGACTGGGGTGAGCTGTCGACGCTGAAGTTGTTGAACACCGTCAGCAGCACCGCCGCGATGACCAACCACAGGATCAGGTTCTTCGCCATGTCGTTCAAGGGACTACCCTCAATATCAGTAATCTGTCGGCCATATATGCGCCTGGCACATTGGACACTACAGGAGCCAGCTGCGTTCGGCCACCGCCGGCGCGCTGGCGCAGACGGTCCATCTCAGGCACCACTCTGACACAGTTGCGCGCCGCTGTCCGGCAATCGTCCCGGTAGGAAAGACCTATCAAGGCGATCGCCCGCCATCAGCCGCGAAGGCCCTGCGCCAGCAGGTAGACCTCGCGGGAGCGCGCCCGGGAGGCGCCCGGCTTGCGGGTCACCACCCGGGTGAAGCGCTCGCGCAGGGTCTTCAGGTATTCGTCGAAGCCTTCGCCCTGGAACACCTTGGCCAGGAAGGTGCCACCGGGGCGCAGGGTCTGGCCGGCCAGGTCCAGCGCCAGCTCCACCAGGTACATCGCCTGGGGCTGGTCGATGGCGGCC
This sequence comes from Halomonas sp. A11-A, assembly GCF_003182195.1. Classification (GTDB taxonomy): domain Bacteria; phylum Pseudomonadota; class Gammaproteobacteria; order Pseudomonadales; family Halomonadaceae; genus Halomonas; species Halomonas alkalicola. Next base: position 26,924 of record NZ_QGTM01000016.1, on the reverse strand, counting down.
ATGCCGCTCATGTTGGGGGCCATGTCGGACATCACCAGGTCCACCGGGCGCTCGCCCAGCACCCCGAGGATCGCCTCGAGCACCGCCTCCTCGGTGAAGTCGCCCTGGATGAAGTCGACGCCGGCCAGGGCGTCCATCTCAAGGATGTCGGAGGCGATCACCACCCCCTCGGGGCCGACCTTCTCCGCTGCCACTTGGCTCCAGCCGCCGGGGGCCGCACCGAGATCGATCACCGTCATGCCGGGCTTGAAGAGGCGATCCTTGTCGTCCAGCTCCAGCAGCTTGTAGCTGGCCCGGGAGCGATAGCCGTCCTGCCAGGAGCGCTGCACGTACTGGTCGTCGAAGTGCTCCTTCAGCCAGCCCTTGCTGGTCTTGCTGGCAGCGCCCTTGTTCGCGGCGCTCTTGCCGGCCGGCGCAGGGCCGGAGGCGGGAGATGTTGTGCGAGAACGAGCCACGGCATCACCAGGAGTGGAGGGTAACGGACAGGCGCAGGAGCGAAATGCAGAAGGCGGCATGCCAGGAGGCCTGACGCCGGCCGATCCTTCGGAGAGGACCAGGCTCAGGGCGCGCACGGCGCGGCATTTCGCCGTAGCCATTTTCGGCGCCAGGTTTTACGCGTACTATGGGAGGCTGCGCGCAACCAAGAAGATGCAAGATACCATGAGCTTGTCACAGGCACAAAAGAAAGCATTTCGCAGCATCGGCCACCACCTGAACCCGGTGGTGACGGTCTCCGAGAACGGCATTTCCGAAGGAGTGCTGGCGGAGCTCGACCGGGCGCTCTCCGACCATGAGCTGATCAAGGTGAAGCTGGCCCTGCCGGAGCGCGACGACCGCGGCATCATTCTCGAGGAGCTGGTCGCCGCGAGCGGCGCCGAGCTGGTGCAGAAGATCGGCAAGATGGCGCTGCTCTATCGCAAGAACCCCAGGGTCAACCCGAAGCTCTCCAACGTCCAGCGCTTCGAGGGGCACCACGGGCGGCACTGACCCCCAAGCGCCAAGCGACCCAGAAAAGAAGCCCCGCAGACGCGAGTCTGCGGGGCTTCTTCTTGCCTGGCTTACCCGCCGCCCGTCACCGAGCGGCTTGGTTGGCGCTCAAGGCCTGGCGCTTACAGGTGCTCGACGCTGCCGATCTCGTACTCGACGGTGCCGCCGGGGGTCTTGACCACCACCACGTCGCCCTCCTCCTTGCCGATCAGGGCACGGGCGATGGGCGAGGTGACCGAGATCAGCCCCTGCTTGATGTCGGCTTCGTCCTCGCCGACGATCCGGTAGGTGACCTCCTCATCGGTATCGAGGTTGACCAACCCCACGGTCACCCCGAAGATCACCTTGCCTGTCTGGGGCAGCTTGGTGACGTCGATCACCTGGGCGCTGCCGAGCTTGCCCTCGATCTCCTGGATGCGCCCCTCGATGAAGCCCTGCTGCTCGCGAGCGGCATGGTACTCGGCGTTCTCCTTGAGATCGCCGTGCTCGCGGGCCTCGGCGATGGCGGCGATCACCCTCGGACGCGCCTCGCTCTTGAGCTGCTCGAGCTCCTTGCGCAGACGCGCCTCTCCGGCAACGGTCATCGGGACCTTGTTCATAGTGCAGCTCCTGCATGCAGTTCCTGAAGCCGCCGCACTGTGATCTCGTTGCCGTACTCCAGCGCCATGCAAACGGCGTTGGCCCCTGCCAGCGTCGTGGCATAGGGAACCTTGCGGGCAAGCGCGGTGCGGCGGATCACCGAGGAGTCCTGGATCGCCTGGCGACCCTCGGTGGTGTTGACGATATAGGCGATGTCGTCGTTCTTGAGCAGATCGACGATATGCGGACGGCCTTCGAAGACCTTGTTCACGACCTCCACCTCGATACCGGCGGCCTTTAGGGCAGCGGCGGTACCGCGGGTCGCGCACAACGTGAAGCCCAATGTTACCAGAGAACGGGCCACCTCAATAACGCCCGCTTTGTCAGGCTCGCGCACCGAGAGGAACGCCTTGCGGTCACCGTCGACGGGCGGAATCGCCTCGCCGGCACCCAGCTGGGCCTTGTAGAAGGCCTCCGCGAAGGTGTCGCCGGAGCCCATCACCTCGCCGGTGGACTTCATCTCCGGCGACAGGATCGGGTCGACGCCCGGGAACTTGTTGAACGGGAAGACCGCCTCCTTGACGCTGAAGAAGTGCGGCACGATCTCGCGGGTGAAGCCCTGTTCCTCGAGGGTCTTGCCGGCCATGCAGCGCGCGGCGATCTGGGCCAGGGAGGTGCCGATGCACTTGGAGACGAAGGGCACGGTGCGCGAGGCGCGCGGGTTGACCTCGATGACGTAGATCTCGCCGTCCTGCCAGGCCAGCTGCACGTTCATCAGACCCTTGACACCCAGCTCCACGGCCATCTGCTTGACCTGGTCGCGCATGGCGTCCTGGACGTCCACCGGCAGCGAATAGGGCGGCAACGAGCAGGCGGAGTCGCCGGAGTGCACGCCGGCCTGCTCGATGTGCTGCATGATGCCGCCGATCACCACCTGCTTGCCGTCGCTGACCGCATCGATGTCGATCTCGATGGCAGCGTTCAGGAAGTGGTCGAGCAGCACCGGGGAGTCGTTGGAGACCTTGACCGCGTGGGTCATGTAGTTCTCGAGCTCCGAGGCATCGTAGACGATCTCCATGGCGCGGCCGCCCAGCACGTAGCTCGGGCGCACCACCAGCGGGTAGCCGATGGCCTCGGCCTTGGCGAAGGCCTCCTCGAAGCTGCGCGCGGTGGCGTTGGGCGGCTGCTTGAGGCCCAGCTTGTCGATCATCTGCTGGAAGCGCTCGCGGTCCTCGGCACGGTCGATGGCGTCCGGGGTGGTGCCAATGATCGGCACGCCGGCGGCCTCGAGCTCGCGGGCCAGCTTCAGCGGGGTCTGGCCGCCGAACTGCACGATCACGCCGACCGGCTGCTCCTTGTCGGCGATCTCCAGCACGTCCTCCAGGGTCACCGGCTCGAAGTAGAGGCGATCGGAGGTGTCGTAGTCGGTGGAGACGGTCTCCGGGTTGCAGTTGACCATGATGGTTTCAAAGCCGTCGTCGCGCATGGCGAAGGCGGCATGGACGCAGCAGTAGTCGAACTCGATGCCCTGGCCGATGCGGTTCGGGCCACCGCCCAGCACCATGATCTTCTGGCGACCTGTGACCTCCGCCTCGCACTCCTCCTCGTAGGTGGAGTACATGTAGGCGGTGTCGGAGGCGAACTCGGCGGCGCAGGTATCGACCCGCTTGTAGACCGGGCGGATGCCGGCCTTCTGGCGGGTGCGGCGGAACTCCTTCTCGGAGACGCCGAGCAGGCTCGCCAGGCGGGCGTCACTGAAGCCCTTGCGCTTGAGGCGGAAGAGCTCCCGGGCGTCGAGCTCGGAGAGCGAGCGCCTGGCCACCTCGGCCTCGGTGGCGACCAGGTCCTCGAGCTGGATCAGGAACCAGGGGTCGATCTTGGTCAGCGCGAAGATCTCGTCGCGGCTCATGCCGGCGCGCATGGCGTCGGCCACGTAGAAGATGCGCTCGGCGCCGGCGGCCTGCAGCTCGCCCTTGATATGCGCCAGGGCATCCTCGGTGAACTCAGTGACGATGGGGTCGAGGCCGTCGTTGCCGGTCTCCAGGCCGCGCAGCGCCTTCTGCAGCGACTCCTGGAAGGTGCGCCCGATGGCCATCACCTCGCCCACCGACTTCATCTGGGTGGTCAGGCGGTCGTTGGCCTGGGGGAATTTCTCGAAGGTGAAGCGCGGGATCTTGGTGACCACGTAGTCGATGGCCGGCTCGAAGGAGGCCGGGGTGCGCCCGCCGGTGATGTCGTTCGAAAGCTCGTCCAGGGTGTAGCCCACCGCCAGCTTGGCGGCGATCTTGGCGATGGGGAAGCCGGTCGCCTTGGAGGCCAGGGCGGACGAACGCGACACCCGCGGGTTCATCTCGATCACCACCATGCGCCCGGTCTTCGGGTCCACGCCGAACTGGACGTTGGAGCCGCCGGTCTCGACGCCGATCTCGCGCAGCACCGCAAGCGATGCGTCGCGCATGATCTGGTATTCCTTATCGGTCAGCGTCTGGGCCGGCGCCACGGTGATGGAGTCGCCGGTGTGCACGCCCATGGGGTCGAAGTTCTCGATGGAGCAGACGATGATGCAGTTGTCGTTGCGATCGCGCACGACCTCCATCTCGTACTCCTTCCACCCCAGCAGCGACTCGTCGATCAGCAGCTCATGGTTGTTGGAGAGCTCGAAGCCGCGCTGGCAGATCTCCTCGAACTCCTCCTTGTTGTAGGCCACGCCGCCACCGGAGCCGCCCATGGTGAAGGAGGGGCGGATGATCACCGGGAAGCCGAGCTCGCCCTGGATCTCCCAGGCCTCCTCCATGGTGTGGGCCACCTTGGCCTTAGGGCACTCCAGGCCGATGCGCTTCATGGCCTGGTCGAAGAGGTCGCGGTCCTCGGCCTTGTTGATGGCGTCGGCGTTGGCGCCGATCATCTCCACGCCGTACTTGGCCAGCACGCCGTGCTTGTCCAGGTCGAGGGCGCAGTTGAGCGCGGTCTGGCCGCCCATGGTGGGCAGGATGGCGTCGGGGCGCTCGGCCTCGATGATCTTCTCCACCGCCTGCCAGGTGATCGGTTCGATGTAGGTGGCATCGGCCATGGCCGGGTCGGTCATGATGGTGGCCGGGTTGGAGTTGACCAGGATGACCCGGTAGCCCTCCTCGCGCAGCGCCTTGCAGGCCTGGGCGCCGGAGTAGTCGAATTCGCACGCCTGGCCGATGACGATGGGGCCGGCGCCAATGATCAGGATGCTCTGGATGTCGGTACGCTTGGGCATGGTGCTTCCCGCAGAAAAAGGTGACGAGGGGCGACGTGTCTCGGGCTGTGTCCCAGGGCTCAGGCCTGGCGAGCCTTCATCATCTCGACGAAACGGTCGAACAGCGGCGCGACGTCCCGGGGGCCGGGGCTCGCTTCCGGGTGGCCTTGGAAGCTGAAGGCCGGGCGGTCGGTCCGCTCGATCCCCTGCAGGGTGCCGTCGAACAGCGAGCGATGGGTGGCGCGCACGTTGGCCGGCAGGCTCGCCTCGTCGGCGGCGAAACCGTGGTTCTGGCTGGTGATCATCACCTTGCCGGTGTCGAGGTCCTGCACCGGGTGGTTGGCGCCGTGGTGGCCGTGGCTCATCTTGACGGTTTTCGCGCCAGAGGCCAGGGCCAGCAGCTGGTGGCCCAGGCAGATGCCGAACAGCGGGAGCTCGCTCTTGAGGATCTCGCGGATCGCGGTGATGGCGTAGTCGCAGGGCTCGGGGTCGCCGGGGCCGTTGGAGAGGAAGATACCGTCCGGGTTCAGGGCCAGCACCTCGGCGGCCGGGGTCTGGGCCGGCACCACCGTGAGACGGCAGCCGCGGGAGGCCAGCATGCGCAGGATGTTGCGCTTCACGCCGAAGTCGTAGGCCACCACGTGGAAGGGGCGCTCGGCCTGGGTGGTGTCGGCATAGCCCTCGCCCAGGGTCCACTCACCCTCGCTCCACTCGTAGGGCGCCTGGCAGGAGACCACCTTGGCCAGGTCCATGCCCTTGAGGCCCGGGAAGGCGCGGGCCGCGGCCAGGGCACGCTCCACGGCGTCCTCGCCCTCGGCCTCGGCGCCGGCCAGGATGGCGCCATTCTGGGCGCCCTTGTCGCGCAGGATGCGGGTCAGCCGGCGAGTATCGATCTCGGCGATGCCCAGCACGTTCTGGCTCTTGAGGTAGTCGGAAAGGGTCTGCTCGCAGCGGAAGTTGCTGGCCAGCAGCGGCAGGTCGCGGATCACCAGGCCTGCCGCGGCGATGCCGCCGGACTCGACGTCCTCAGCGTTGACGCCGGTGTTGCCGATATGGGGGTAAGTCAGGGTGACGATCTGACGGGTGTAGGAGGGGTCGGTCAGGATCTCCTGGTAGCCGGTCATCGCCGTATTGAACACCACCTCACCGCTGGTCTGTCCATCGGCACCAATCGCCGTGCCATGAAACACACTGCCGTCTTCCAGGGCCAGTATCGCGGGTCTGTTCAATGCAACGTCCTCCCATGCTTATACGAATAGCTTCACAGACAGCTATATAGAGACAACTTGTCCAGAAATCCGGGTTACCGATGGCCTGCCCACGAATGACCGCCCCGCAAGATGGGCGGCCACTCCGCAAAAAAGCGGGACGAAACCCGATAGATACCGGTTTCATCCCGCTTGTTGTCGTTCGCTCGGAACTGATTCGCTCAGAACTAGGGGCCGAAGCAACAAGCGCTGATGCAGGGGCTCTCGCCCGGGCGCCCGGCCAAAATTTTCGGGATTTTACAGGATCGACCGCCCTTGGGCCACCCCTTTGGTCGAACACCTCCTCAGTCGAGCCCGAGCACGTCCTGCATAGCGTAGCGGCCATTGCCCTGGCCGGCCACCCAGCGCGCGGCGCGCACCGCCCCCTTGGCGAAGGTCATGCGGCTCGAGGCCTTGTGGGTGATCTCGATGCGCTCGCCCTCGGTGGCGAACATCACGGTGTGCTCACCGACGATGTCGCCGGCGCGCACCGTGGCGAAGCCGATCTCCTTGTCGGTGCGCGGCCCGCACTGCCCCACCCGCTCGAAGACGCCGTGCTCCTTGAGGGTGCGGCCCAGGCTCTCGGCCACCACCTCGCCCATCTTCAGCGCGGTGCCGGAGGGGGCGTCGACCTTGTGGCGGTGGTGGGCCTCGATCACCTCGATGTCGTAGCCCTCGTCGCCCAGCGCCTTCGCCGCCGTCTCGAGCAGCTTGAGGGTGAGGTTCACCCCGACGCTCATGTTGGGGGCGAAGACGAAGGGCAGCCGCTCGCGGTAGGCGTCGAGTTCGTCCAGCTCCTGGTCGGAGAGGCCGGTGGTGCCGATCACCATGCGCTTGCCGTGCGCCGCGCAGAAGGCCAGGTTGGCAAGCGTCACCCGGGGGGCGGTGAAGTCGATCAGCACGTCGAAGTCATCGACGATGGCCTCCAGGGAATCCACGGCGGCCACACCCAGCCTGCCGACCCCGGCCAGCTCGCCGATGTCGGCGCCGGCGAGCGAGCTGCCCGGCTCGACGATGCCGCCGGCCAGGGTGGCGCCGTCGGCCTGCAGCACGGCGTTGACCAGGGTGCGGCCCATGCGGCCGGCGACACCGACGATGGCGATACGGGTCATGAGGACTCCTGTGAAAGCGGTAGTGGTTCGGGAATGAGCGGCAGTATACCAGAGGCGAGACCCCGTCAGCCGCCCGCCCTGCCGTCACCGCGCTTCAGCAGCCCCATGGCCAGCAGCACAGCCAGGCTGCCCGGCAGCCAGACCCAGCCGATGCGATCCGGCGACTGCACGAACAGCAGCAGCATGGAGACGAAGGGCACCAGATAGCCGTAGGCGGTAACCGCCCCCGGCGTCAGCGCCGCGGTGGCCCGCTGCATCAGCCAGAAGGTGAGCGCGCTGGAGCAGAGCCCCAGATAGACCAGCAGGGCGAGATCCAGGGCCGTCATGGCCGCCAGCCTTCCTGCCGGCTCCACGGCGAGCCCGGCCAGGCCGATCAGCACGCCGCCGGCCCCCAGGCTCCAGAAGGTGCGCACCGATGCCGTCCCCGGCAGCCACCCCCGCGCCAGGCCCCACTTGCTGAGCACCGGATAGAGCGCGGTGGAGCAGCAGCCCAGAAAGAACACCGCCTCGCCGATGCCGAAACGCAGCCGACCACCCTGGTGCCAGGCCTCTGCCAGCGCCAAGCCGAGCGCACCCAGGGCGCCCAGCGCCAGGATCCCCGGCAGCCGCCAGCCGGGGCGCTCAACCCCCAGCCCCCGCCCCATCAGAAAGGCCAGCAGCGGCACCGTGACATACAGCGTGGCCATGGAGAGCGCCGTGGCGCGGTGGGCGGCCCAGAACATGGCGCCGAAGAAGCCGGCCAGACAGAGGCCCATTAGCGCATAGAGCGGCAGCAGCCTCGGCGCCGGCATAAAGTCCTGCGCACGCCTGGCCAGCCACCAGAGCCCGGCACAGGCGATGGCAAAGCGCAGTGCGGTGAGCGAGAGCGGCGGCAGCTCGCTCATCAGCCCCACGGCGGGAAACGAGAGCCCCACCAGCACCGCCCAGAGCAGCATGCCCAGGTGGGCGGCAGCGGGGCCGATGACGGGGCTCACGCCTCCCAGACGATATCCAGCTCGACGCCCTTGAGGGCATCCAGGGCATTGTCCACATATCCCTCCAGCTGGTCGTGGGCCTCGTCCTCGACCGCCTCCACGATCACCACCAGCTTGTCCGGCTCCGCCACCAGGTAGCAGCTGCCGGTAGCGAAGGTCACCTCGACCCCCGCATCGCGCTTTGCCACCGCGTGCTCCCCGGACCAGCGCTGGCAGAGCTGGTCGATCAGGACCTCGGCGTCCTCGGCGGGAATCTCGGCACGTGAAATCGGCATGGCGGCCACCTCCTGAAAGAATGTCGGGCTACCAGACTATGCCGACCGCACCGCCGGCGCCAAGCGGCCATTTTCAACCGAGGATGCCGCCACGGCAGGCCATGGGACCCCGGCCGGAAACGCGATGGGCCCCGGCATCTGGTGATGCCGGGGCCCGTCTGTCGCTGCGAGGGGTGATGCCGCCTACGGTTTCATGTCCTCGAAGAACTTCTTCACGCCGTCGAAGAAGCTCTTCTTCTTCGGCGAGTGGCTGTTGGACTCGCCGAGGCTCTCCTGGAAGCGGCGCAGCAGCTCCTTCTGCTCCTCGGAGAGGTTGACCGGGGTCTCGACCACCACCTTGCAGATCAGGTCGCCCGGGGCGCCGCCGCGCACCGGCTTGACGCCCTTGCCGCGCAGGCGGAAGAGCTTGCCGGTCTGGGTCTCGGGCGGGATCTTCAGCTTGACCCGGCCGTCCAGGGTCGGCACCTCCAGCTCGCCACCCAGCGCGGCGTCGACGAAGTTGATCGGCACCTCGCAGTGCAGGTTGCGGCCGTCACGCTGGAAGATATGGTGCGGCTTGATGTGCACCTGAACGTAGAGATCCCCGGGCGGGCCGCCATTCATGCCGGCCTCGCCCTCGCCGCTGAGGCGAATGCGGTCGCCGGTATCGACCCCCGCAGGAATCTTGACCGACAGGGTACGGGTCTCGCGCACGCGACCCTCGCCGTTGCACTTGTGGCAGGGCACCTTGATGTGCTGGCCGGAGCCGTGGCAGGTCGGGCAGGTCTGCTGCACGGCGAAGAAGCCCTGCTGCATACGCACCTGGCCGTGACCGGCACAGGTGGGGCAGGTCTCCTTGCTGGAGCCCGGTTCGGCGCCCGAGCCGTCGCAGCGCTCGCACTCCACGTGACGCGGCACGCGGATGTCCACATTGGTGCCGGCCACGGCGTCCTCGAGGTCAAGCTCGAGGTTGTAGCGCAGGTCGCTGCCGCGCTGCGGCGCATGGGGGCTGCGCCGGCCGCCGCCGCCACCGAAGATGTCGCCGAACACGTCGCCGAAGATATCGCTGAAGCCCCCGGCACCCGCGCCGCCGAAGCCACCGCCACCGCCTGCCTGGCCGTCGACCCCGGCATGGCCGAACTGGTCATAGGCCGCGCGCTTCTCGCTGTCGGAGAGCACCTCGTAGGCCTCGGAGACCTCGCGGAACTTCTCCGCCGCGCTGTCATCGCCCGGGTTGCGGTCGGGGTGGTACTTCTGGGCCAGGCGTCGGTAGGCCTTCTTGATTTCCTTGGTGTCGGCACCGCGCTCTACGCCCAGCACCTCGTAATAGTCACGTTTGGACATGGATCGGTCCGCCTCCGTCACGGTACCGCGGAAACACCAACGCGGGAGTCAGGCCCCCGCGCTGGCATCATCCGTGGTTCAGATGCGTGGTTTACTGCTTCTTCTGGTCGTCGTTGACTTCTTCGTACTCGGCGTCGACCACGTCATCTTCCTGCTTGGCGCCGGCCTCCTGGCCTTCGCCACCGCCCTGCTGGGCCGCTTCGGCCTGGGCGGCATACATCTTCTGGGCCAGATTGCCGGAAACCTCGGTCAGCTTGTCGAGCTTGGCCTGGATGTCGTCCTTGTCGTCACCCTTGACCGCCTCCTCGAGCTCCTTGGCAGCGCTCTCGACGGCTTCCTTCTCCTCGTCGCTGGCGTGCTCGCCGGCTTCCTGCACGGTCTTGCGCGCGGCGTGGACCATGCCGTCGGCCTGGTTGCGCAGCTGCACCAGCTCCTCGAACTTCTTGTCCTCGTTGGCGTGGGCCTCGGCGTCGCGGATCATCTGCTCGATCTCGTCCTCGGAGAGGCCGCTGGAGGCCTTGATGACGATGGACTGCTCCTTGCCGGTGGCCTTGTCCTTGGCGGACACGTTCAGGATGCCGTTGGCGTCCAGGTCGAAGGCGACCTCGATCTGCGGCACGCCGCGGGGCGCCGGCGGGATGTCGGCCAGGTCGAAACGGCCCAGCGACTTGTTGGCGCTCGCCTGCTTGCGCTCGCCCTGCAGCACGTGGATGGTCACGGCGGTCTGATTGTCATCCGCGGTCGAGAAGGTCTGGGTCTTCTTGGTCGGGATGGTGGTGTTCTTCTCGATCAGCGGGGTCATCACACCGCCCAGGGTCTCGATGCCGAGCGTCAGCGGGGTGACGTCGAGCAGCAGCACGTCCTTGACGTCACCGCCCAGCACGCCACCCTGGATGGCAGCGCCCACGGCCACCGCCTCGTCCGGGTTGACGTCCTTGCGCGCTTCCTTGCCGAAGAACTCGGCGACCTTCTGCTGCACCAGGGGCATGCGGGTCTGACCGCCGACCAGGATGACATCGTCGATCTCGGAGGCGGAGAGGCCAGCATCCTTCAGGGCGATCTTGCACGGCTCGAGGGAGCGCTGCACCAGATCCTCCACCAGCGACTCCAGCTTGGCCCGGGTCACCTTGACGTTGAGGTGCTTGGGACCGGTCTGGTCGGCGGTGATGTAGGGCAGGTTGACGTCGGTCTGCTGGGCGCTGGAGAGCTCGATCTTGGCCTTCTCGGCGGCTTCCTTGAGGCGCTGCATGGCCAGGTTGTCGCCGGAGAGGTCGATGCCGCTGTCGGCCTTGAACTGATCGACCAGGTAGTTGATCAGTTGCATGTCGAAGTCTTCGCCACCCAGGAAGGTGTCGCCGTTGGTGGCCAGCACCTCGAACTGGGTCTCGCCGTCGACGTCCGCCACCTCGATGATGGAGATGTCGAAGGTGCCGCCGCCCAGGTCATAGACCGCGATGGTCTTGTCGCCGCGGGACTTGTCCATGCCGTAGGCCAGAGCCGCCGCGGTGGGCTCGTTGATGATGCGCTTGACCTCGAGGCCGGCGATGCGGCCGGCATCCTTGGTGGCCTGGCGCTGGCTGTCGTTGAAGTAGGCCGGCACGGTGATCACCGCCTCGGTGACCGGCTCGCCCAGGTAGTCCTCGGCGGTCTTCTTCATCTTCTTCAGCACTTCGGCGCTGACCTGGGGCGGGGCCAGCTTCTTGCCCTTCACCTCGACCCAGGCGTCGCCGTTGTCGGCCTCGACGATGGTGTAGGGCACCATCTTGATGTCCTTCTGGACGACGTCGTCCTTGAAGCGACGACCGATCAGGCGCTTGATGGCGTAGAGGGTGTTCTGCGGGTTGGTGACCGCCTGGCGCTTGGCCGCCTGGCCCACCAGGACCTCACCGTCCTCGGTGTAGGCGATGATGGAGGGCGTGGTGCGCGCGCCCTCGGCGTTCTCGATGACCTTGGCGCTGTCGCCGTCGAGCACGGCGACACAGGAGTTGGTGGTACCCAGGTCAATTCCGATGATGCGTCCCATAGGAAATCCTCGAAAGTCGTGTGGTGTATTCGGAGTCGTTGCGGCCTGCGCCGCGGGGTTGCCGTCTATCTGGGGGCCGCGTGGCGCATTTCAAGCCCCGCGGCCGGGATTTGTTGGTACGTCAGCCGGCGGCCTGGCTGACCACCACCATGGCCGGGCGCACCAGGCGGCCGTTGAGCAGGTAGCCCTTCTGGACCACCTCCATCACGCTGTTGGGCTCGAGATCCGGGTTGGGCACCATGGCCATGGCCTCGTGGTACTGCGGGTCGAAGGGCTCGCCGGCGGGCTCCACCACCTCGACCCCGAACTTGGCCAGCACGTCGCGCTGCATCTTCAGTGTCATGGCAACGCCCTCGCGATGGGCCTCGGTGGCCTCGTCCGCCATGGCCTCCAGCGCCTTCTCCAGGCTGTCGACCACCGGCAGCAGCTCCTTGACGAACTTCTCCAGGGCGAACTTGCGCGCCTTCTCGGCCTCCTGCTCGGCGCGGCGGCGCACGTTCTGGGCCTCGGCGGCGGCACGCAGCGCCTGGTCCTTGGCCTCAGCGAGGCTCTGCTCGAGCTCCTCGACCTTGGCCGCCAGCACCTCGGCCTCGGGGTTGTCGCTCGCCTCGGCGGCGACCTCGGTCTCCTCGGCCGCCTCGATGGCCTCCTCCAGCTCGCCTTCGATGGGCTGGGGCTGGGGCTCGGCCTCCTGCTCACGACGGGCAAGTTCCTCGTCCAACGGGGTCTGGGGATCTCTGGCCATGGGTCTCTCCTGACAGGAATGCGGCGGCGCCTGGCCGCCGATGCAACATGAATGAGGGGGTTGAACGGTTCTGCGAGCTATATGGGGACGCCAGGGCGGATCTCAAGGCGAGACAGCGGGAGAGGCCGATCCGTGCATTGTGGGGCATCGTGGACTACTGTATAAACGCACACATATTGGATGTATGACCAGTAGTCCTGAGACCAGGGCGCGCAGACTTCCCGGGAGGCCTCATGCTGACAGAGCTTGCCATTCGCGACTTCGCCATCGTCGACCACCTGGAGCTGGAGCTCGCCGGCGGCATGACCGCCATCACCGGCGAGACCGGCGCCGGCAAGTCGATCCTGCTCGGCGCCCTGGGGCTCTGCCTGGGCGAGCGCGCCGATGCCGGCAGTGTGCGCCACGGCGCCGAGCGCGCCGACCTCAGCGCACGCTTCGATATCGCCGCCCTGCCCGAGGCCCGCGCCTGGCTCGCGGCCCGGGAGCTGCCCGAAGACGACTGCCTGCTGCGACGGGTGGTGAGCGCCAATGGCCGCTCCAAGGCGTGGATCAACGGCCAGCCCGCCACCGTCGCCGACCTCAAGGCGCTGGGCGAGCGGCTGATCGAGGTACACGGCCAGCACGCCCACCAGGCGCTGCTGCACGAGGAGACCCACCTGCGCCTGCTCGACGACTTCGCCGGCCACCGCGAGGCGGTGGCCGAGATGGCCGAGACCTTCCGCACCTGGCAGGCCGCCAGGCGCCGGCTCCGGCGGCTGGCCGAGGACGGCGACGAGCTGGCGGCCCGCCGCCAGTTGCTGCGCTACCAGGTGGAGGAACTCGACGCCCTGGCCCTGGCCGAGGGCGAGCTCAAGGCCCTGGAGGAGGAGCAGGAGGAGCTGGCCCACGCTGAGGAGCGCCTGCGCGAGGCGCAGTTTGCCGCCGCGTGCTGCGACAGCGACGAGGGCGGCGCCATGAGCCTGCTGACCCAGGCGATCAACCACCTCTCGGCGCTGCCGGGCAGCGACCGCGGCCGCCTGGCCGAGGCGCTCGCCATGCTGGGCGACGCCCGCATCCAGGTCGAGGAGGCCACCCGAGAGCTCCACCGCTTCGCCGAGGGCACCGAACTCGACCCGGAGCGCCTGGCCTGGGTCGAGCAGCGCCTCGGCGAGGTGCACCGCCTGGCCCGCAAGCACCATGTGATGCCCGAGGAGCTCACCGCGCTGCACCAGCAGCTGCAGGAGGAGCTGGCACGTCTGGAGGGCGGCGAGGAAGACCTCGAGACCCTGGAGGCCGAGGTGGACGCCCTGCGCGAGCAGTGGCGGGGGCAGGCCCGGCAGGTGGGCGAGGCGCGCCGCCAGGCCGCCACCCGCTTCAGCACGGCGGTCCAGGAGCAGCTCGCCTTCCTGGCCATGGGCAAGGCGCGCTTCGAGGCCGAGGTGCTGGAGCGCGATACTCCCGCCGCCGAGGGCCTGGAGGGGGTGCGCTTCCTGATCAGCGCCAACCCCGGCCAGCCGGCCCGGCCGCTGGCCAAGGTGGCCTCCGGGGGTGAGCTATCGCGCATCAGCCTGGCGATCCAGGTGGTCGCTGCCCGCCACTCCACCATTCCCAGCCTGGTGTTCGACGAGGTGGACGTGGGGGTCTCCGGCGCCACCGCCGAGATCGTCGGCCAGCTGCTGCGCCGCCTGGGCGAGCAGGGCCAGGTGATGACCGTGACCCACCTGCCCCAGGTGGCGGCCCAGGCCCACCGGCACTTGCACATCGAGAAGCGCGCGGAGCAGGAGACCACCCTCACCCGCATGGCGCTGCTCGACGAGGCCGGCCGGGTGGGCGAGCTGGCGCGCATGCTGGGCGGGGTCAACCTCTCCGAACGCACCCTGGCCCACGCCCGCGAGATGCTCGACGCCAGCCAGCGCCCACCCCACTGACTCCACCCGCCGACGCCCCCCAAACGCGCGCGGCCCCGATCGAGGATCGGGGCCGCGCTGAGCCGTGGCGCCGGTCGCGGGACCGGCTGCGGGGAGCTACTTCCTCTGATTCGCGTCCTGGCGGGTCGCGCTGGAGCCCTTGGGGCGTACATAGAGCACCAGGGCGTGATCGACAAGATCGAAGCCGTGCTCCGCGGCAATCTCCTGCTGGCGCCGCTCGATGATCTCGTCGAAGAACTCGATGATCTCGCCGTTCTCCAGGCAGACCATGTGATCATGGTGCTCGTCCTGGGAGATCTCGAAGACGGCGTGGCCGCCATCGAAGTTGTGGCGCACCACGAGGCCCGCGGACTCGAACTGGGTCAGCACGCGGTAGACGGTGGCCAGGCCGACGTCCTCGCCGGCTTCCAGCAGGGTCTTGTAGACGTCCTCGGCGCTCATGTGGTGCTCGCCCTGGGCATTCTCGAGGATCTGCAGGATCTTGACGCGGGGCAGGGTCACCTTCAGACCGGCCTTGCGCAGTTCATGGTTCTGGTCGGCCATGGTTGCTCTTCGCAGTATCGGGTAGGGTCGGGTATGATCGACCGAAACCACGATAGTGAAGAACAGGCGCAAATGCAAAAGTTGACAAGAATCGTCACCCTTTCTGCCGCCCTGCTGCTGGCCAGCGGTTGCAGCTACTTCGGGGTCTACAAGCGGGACATCCTTCAGGGCAACCTGGTCACCGCCGACATGGTGGAACAGCTGCGTCCCGGCATGACCCGCGACGACGTGGTCTACGTCATGGGCCGCCCGCTGCTGGAGGCGCCCTTCGACGCCAACCAGTGGGACTATGTGTTCTATCTCGACAAGGCCTACGGCGGTGTGGAACGGCGCCGCGTGACCCTGACCTTCGACGGCAACCGCCTGGTGGATATCCGGCGCGAGGGTAACCTGGAGCGCGACATCGACCTGCGCGCCAGCGAGGGCGCCGGCCCCCAGGTAGAAGGCGCCGAGCCGCTGGAGACCACCCCGGAGCCGCAGTCAGAAGGCGGCGCGACCGTGCCCATGGGCGGCGAGCCGGCCAGAGACTTCTGACCCCGCAGGCGACGCCCCTGGGCACTCCGCCGTGGCCCTTCCCGGCGGTGCGTCAGCGTTTTTTGGCGGCCCGGGCCAGCCGAGCCTGCTTGGGATCGATGGTTAGCGGGCGGTAGAGCTCCACGCGATCGCCGGCCCGCAGGCGATGGGTCGCCGGCTCGCGCAGCCGCCTGCCGAAGATGCCGAGGTCTGGCTGCTCGAAGGCCTCCGCGGGCAGCTCGGGGAAGCGCCCGGGCAGGTCGGCCAGCACCACCGCCTCGCTGGCGGTGGTGCCCAGGGGCACGCTCAGCGCCACCACGGCCTGATGCCCGGGCAGGGCGAAGGCCACCTCCACCGCGATCTCGGCCATGGCTCAGCGCCCGTAGAGCTGATCGGCGCGGCGGGTGAAGGCCTCCACCAGCTGCCCCGCCACCTGCTGGAAGAGCTTGCCGAAGGCCATGCCCAGCAGGCGGTTGGCGAACTCGAACTCCATCTCCAGGCACACCTTGCAGGCGTTCTCGCCCATGGGGATGAACATCCAGCGCCCGCGCAGGCGCTTGAAGGGGCCGCTGACCAGCGACATCTCGATGCGCTCCGGTTCGATCAGGTCGTTGCGCGTGGCGATGCTCTGCTCGATGCCCGCGCGACCCAGGGTCATCTCGCCGATCAGGTGGGAGTCATCCCGCTCGATCAGGCGGGCGCGACGACAGCCGGGCAGGAACTCCGGATAGCGCTCGAAATCGTTGACCAGGTCGAACATCTGCTGGGGGGTGTGTCGCACCATGGCGGTTCGGTTGACCGTTGGCATTGAGCTCTCCGCTGACTTCACAGTGCCCAGGGCGTATCATGAGCCGTTACTTCAGGCCTTGAATGGTATCACGCTTCCCCCCATATCGAAGGGAAAGCCGCCACGGGCACGGACAGACACGAGGTTTCATGGCCAACAAGAAAGGCAAGAGCAATGGGCCCGGCAGCAACGTCATCGCCCAGAACAAGAAGGCGCGCTTCGAGTACCACATCGACGAGGTGTTCGAGGCGGGCCTGGTGCTGGCCGGCTGGGAGGTGAAGAGCCTGCGCGCCGGCAAGGCACAGCTCACCGACACCTACATCCTGGTCAAGAACGGCGAGGCCTGGCTGCTGGGCTGCCATATTATGCCGCTCAACACCGCCAGCACCCACGAGGTCGCCGACCCCGTCCGCACCCGCAAGCTGCTGCTGCACCGGAAGGAGATCGCCAGGATCTTCTCGCGGACCCAGGACAAGGGGCACACCTGCGTGCCGCTCAAGCTCTACTGGAAGGGCAACCGGGTGAAGTGCGAGCTGGCCCTGGTGACGGGCAAGAAGCTCCACGACAAGCGGGCCACCGAGAAGGACCGCGACTGGCAGCGCCAGAAAGGTCGCATCATGCGGGAACAAAACAAGGCGTAGGCTGTCACAGTGACGCACATCCTGATAGGATGCGTGATCAAGGGGGCGACATGGTTTCGACGCCGGTGACAACCCCTGCGGTGCATGCCGAGAGCGTGATGTATCTCGTAAATCCAACATCACGACTAAATAGTCGCAAACGACGACAACTACGCTCAGGGCGCGCTGGCAGCGTAAAAACTGCTAGCTTCTAGCCCGGCCCCGAAGTGATGTGCCCATTCATCACGGAGGGGATACGAGCCAAGACTGATGGGATCGCGATCGGTAGCGTCCTCATGCCGGTCGTTAAATCTACGAGGAATCGCGTCGCTGGATCCTGACCGTCGGAGCCAGAGGCGTTAAAGCAAAAGACGGAATCTAAGCATGTAGAGCCAATGGGCGCGTGCTGGCGGACGCGGGTTCAATTCCCGCCGCCTCCACCACACAAAGGTTTCAGGAGCTTCCAGAACACTTCAGAAACCGCATGAACAGGGGCCTTCGGGCCCCTTTCTTGTTTCAGGACATCTCATAACATTCCTTGACATGCCACCTAAGATGGGGGCATATCTGGGGGCACAGCGTCGAAGCCAACCACCTGATGCCCCCAAATCGGCCAGAACCCGCACCAGCCGGGCCTGGCTGGCAGATTGCCTGCCCCAGACATGGGGGCATCCAGCACTGCTGAAAGGGGGCATGAGGCTGTCACCATCGTGAGGTGCCCCCATGAGCCGCCAGACCAACAAGCTATCTGCCACCGCCGTGAAGATGGCCAAGCCCAGAGAGAAAACGTTCAAGATGACCGATGGGGGCGGCCTCTACCTGGAGGTCTCCCCTACCGGCAGCAAGTACTGGCGCCTGAAGTACCGCCACGCCGGCAAGGAGAAGCGGCTGGCCGTCGGCGTCTACCCCGATGTCACCCTGATGGCAGCCCGTGATGCGCGGGACGCTGCCAAGCGCCAGCTTACCCAGGGCATCGACCCCAGCACCGCCAAGCGCATCGCTCGCCAGCAGGGCGAACAATCCGCCTCCAACACTTTCATGGCCGTGGCCGTCGAGTGGCTTGAGAAGGTTCACCAGCACGAGGTGGTGCCGGCCCACTACCAGCGCAACAAGCGCCGTCTGGAGCGAGACGCCTTTCCCATCATCGGCAAGCGTCCCATCGCCGAGATTACCCCACCTGAGCTGCTGGGCTGCCTGCGCCGTATCGAGGAGCGCGGCCACGTCGAGACTGCCCACCGAGTCAAGACGCTCTGCGGCCAAGTCTTCCGCTATGGGATCTCTACCGGGCGAGTCGAACGTGACCCGACACCCGATCTACGGGGCGCCCTGCGGCCCAGCAAGACCAAGCACTACCCTGCCCTGACCGACCCCAAGGAGGTTGCCGAGCTCCTGCGCGCGATCGATGGCTATGGCGGCCAGCCCACCACCATCGCGGCTCTGAAGCTAGCGCCCCTGGTCTTTACCCGCCCCGGCGAGCTGCGCCAGGCCCGCTGGGCCGACATCGATCTGGAGGCCGCCACCTGGACCTTTGAGGCTAGCAAGACCGGCCAGCCCCTGATTGTCCCCATGCCCCACCAGGCAGTAACCATTCTAAGCGACCTGCACGGGTTGACCGGGCGCACCGAGTTTGTCTTCCCCGGCATTCGCAGCAGCAAGCGCCCGATGAGCAATGCCACGATCAAGGCCGCGCTCGACCGCATGGGCTTCAAGGGCGAGATGACAGCACATGGCTTCAGGGCCATGGCCCGCACGATCCTGGCCGAGCGGCTGAACTACCCCGAGCACTACATCGAGCAGCAGCTGGCCCACGCGGTGAAGGATAGCAACGGCCGCGCCTATAACCGGACCACCCACCTGGAGCAGCGCCGCGAGATGCTGCAGAGCTGGGCCGACTATCTGGATGCGCTTCGTGAAGGTGCCGATAACGTGGTGCCGATCCGTGCCTAAGAGGCGCGACAGAGGCCGCCTCCTTCAGCCGGCTAGGTCTGATAACCCGAGAGCATGGCCATCTTCACCATGCCCGCCAACCCTCTCTCCCTGGAGTATGCGAGGAGCCGCATAATGGCCAATGACGAAATATCGGTAGTAGACATCCTGGCGAAAGAAGGGATCGGCTTATTCGCGTTTGAACTCGAGACGCTGCATCCAGATTTGGAGACCACCAGCCTGGCCAAACTGCTTGCAACGGTGATTCAAGAAAGCGGCCGTCTACCGGATTGGTGGCACCA
Source organism: Halomonas sp. A11-A (assembly GCF_003182195.1). GTDB lineage: Bacteria > Pseudomonadota > Gammaproteobacteria > Pseudomonadales > Halomonadaceae > Halomonas > Halomonas alkalicola. Next base: position 7,835 of record NZ_QGTM01000016.1, on the reverse strand, counting down.
GAGTTCCGGGCAGGTCTCGGTCGCTCGGGAGTGCAATCGACTTGCCCATGAGATGATAAAAGATCTGGCCACAGAAAAATGTCAAGACCATCATCATCTATTAATTATCGGTTATCTATATGGTCGCCTGACGTTGCCCAGCAGGGAGGTGATTCACAAGCTAATTCAGGCTGAGGAGAAAGTAAAAAAGAATGAAAAGCGTGAAGAACTGCGCAAGGCTGGTTTAAAAGAAGTCGAGTCTGACCGGGAAGAAGGTCGCCTATGGATGCGGGAGAGAGCTGCCGAGATCTGGAAAGAGGACCACGCCGAAGAACTAACACTCAGCAAAATGGCCGCAAAGGTGCACGCCTTGGTTAAAGAAGAAAGTGCCGCCAGGGAAGCCAGTCGTGACGAGTCCTCTAGGCGTTGGCCCCAGTCGCTAGAGAAGATCAAGGACGCCATTCGGCCGGCCGCTCCAGAGTATGCCTCGAAGAGGGGTAGGCCACGCAAAAAATAAGACACCTGTACAGAAAACCCCTTTTCCTGTGCATGCGCCCGTTTTCCGCCGGGCGCCGCTCTCCTAGCCTTGGTCATATCTCAATAAACCAAGAGGTTCCGAGACATGGCCAGACCGTCCAAGACGTACCGCCCCACCCTCATCCGGCGCTCCGAGGTGCTCCAGCGCTGCGGGTTCTCAAATACCACGTTACACCGCCTTCTCACCAAAGGTGAATTCCCCCCACCAGTACAGGTTCTAGGGCGTTCAGTCGCATGGATTGAGGCCGAGGTCGATGCCTGGATCATGGAGCGGATCGAGGCCAGCCGCTCCCACGGGGGTACTGGCCATGTATGAAATCGCTCATGCCCTGGCGGCCGCCTGTCGCTGGCTAACCGGATCTATCCGACCGAAATGCCAGCCCAAAAACCACCACCGCCGTGAGGCGACGGAGGAATGATCATGTACAACAAAACGACTGCGTCCTGCCACATGAAAGAGGCACTTGGGGGGCACCTGCACCCTCCCCCCCAGCATAAAAATAAACTTGGTGCCGATGTTCACAACCTGCTGGCGAAGTTGGACAAGGTGAAGATCAATGGCCCCGGGCGATGGCTCGCGTGCTGCCCTGCACATGACGACCGATCGCCCAGCCTAGCCATTCGAGAGACCGAGGACGGCACCATTCTCCTCAAGTGCTTTACCGGCTGCTCAACCGACGAAGTGCTGGCCGCCGTGGGCATAGACATGCACGAGTTGTTCCCCAGGCGCGATAACGATGCCTTCCGCGCCGCCAAGCGCCAGGGAGAACGATGGGTGCCACGCGACGTGCTGGCCGCCATGGCCCGAGAGGCGCTGGTGGTGATGCTCGCCGCCGAGGCGGTGGCAGCCGGCAAAGTACTGGCGCGTGAGGATCTGGCGCGGCTGGCTCAAGCGGCTGGTCGCCTGCGTGGTGCTGCCAAGGAGGTCGGTTGCGATGTCTGAAGCCGCATATGACCGTGCTGTTTCTGAGCTTGACCGCTGGGCAGACCAGCACCAGCCAGAGCAGCCTGGAGAGCTTGCTCCTCGAGTGTCGGCTGTAGGGCTGAGGGAGTTCCTAGCAGTCTGTCGGATTAGAGGGCATGAAGCGTAGAAGCAACGTCCCCTCTCTGGTTTCTTCGCAGGGTAGTCGGTCATGTGGCGGGAGAGTCGCTGTTGGCCCTCCCTGCCTCGCCTTGCACCGCTCCTGACCCCGGTGACGCGCTACCCGGTGAGGGATCTCCCCTCATCCGGCAGCCAGGCGGTGCATCCGCTTGATGTTCCAGGCCAGGGTGGCCAAGCACCATTCACCACTGACGTTGTCGAGACCACGCAGCGAGAACTGCCGGAACCCCATCACGTGCTTGATGATGCCGAAGACCGGTTCCACCGTATGCTTGCGCAGCGCATACAGGGCGCGTCCCGCCCGGGTCTTCAGGCGGTGCGCCATCTGCTCGACGGGATCCTCACTCGCCGGGGCGGGCGGATCCGCCGCGAAGCGCTCGAACACGGGGAGATGATGGACATCGCGCTTCATGGCCAGCAGCGGTTCGATGCCATGGGCATGGCAGGCATCGACATTGGCCGCACTGAAGTAGCCCGTGTCGGCCAGCAGGCAACTGGGGCGCCCCAGCGCCTCGGGGTAGCCCTGCCAGGTCGTCAGTAAGGGCATGACCTGCTGCTTGTCGTTGGTCGCCTGGGTGACATGCACGTGGGTGACCAGCAGGGTGTCGGTATCGACGGCCGCCTGGGCGTTGTAGCACTGATCGAAGGCCTTGCCGGTGACCGGCATGATGCGTGATTGCGGGTCGGTGAGGTTGACCTGATCCTTGTCGCGGGGGCCGCCCGTCGGTGGCTCGGGATCCCGCCCACGAGGCGTCTTTCCGGCCTTCCGCTGCGCCTCACGGCGCGCCACCTTTTCCTGGTAGGCGGCTTGTTCGACGGCGTCTCGCTCCTCGGCCCGCGCTTCGATCTTGGCCTTGGCCTCGGCGATCGCCGCCAGACGCTGTTCGCGACGGGCAATCTCCGCCGGGATATCCATGCCATCGGCGGCGTCATCCCGATCCGCGGACTCGGCCCGCTGGGTCAGCGCTTTTACCTCGGCCTTGAACTGCGTCTCCAGCTTCTTGGCATGGCCATACGACAGCGCCTTGTGCTTGCTGGCGTTGGCCTTGAGCTTGGTGCCATCCAGCGCGATGGTGCCGAGCTTGAGCAGCTTCATCTCGCGGGCCAGCAATAGCACCTGGACGAACAGTTGCTCCAGTTCGGGCAGGAAGCGCCGCCGGAAGGTGGCCAGGGTGTCGTGGTCGGGATGGGTGTTGGCGGCCAGGTAGCGGAACGCCACCGAGTCATAGGTGGCCCGCTCGATCTTGCGGCTGGAATACACCCCGGTGGCATAGCCGTAGACCAGCAGGCTCAGCAACACCGCAGGGTGATGGGCCTTGTGCCCCCGACCGGCGTACCGACGCGTCAGCGCGGAGAGGTCCAGTTGCTCGACGACGTCCACGACGAAGCGCGCCAGGTGGTCATCGGGCAGCCACTCGTCCACGGAAGGCGGCAGAAGATAGTCGGTCTGGCGGTCAACGGGGATGAAGCGGCTCATGGCGACGTTCCGGTGGTGGCAGCTGGAAGCGAGTATCTCACGACGTTATCGAAAACCCGACAGACTGCTAGGCGTGCCGTTGGCATAGGGAGTTGGCTCGGCGGCATCACGGCGGCCGGTGTCGAGCCCGGCACCGGCGCCAGCCTCCTCGTCGCCCTGACCCTCCTCCCCCTCGGCGTCCGGATCGCGGTACTTCTGGATCGTGCCGAACACCAGGCCGGGGCCGTCGCGGCCCAGCAGCTTCTTGAGCTGGGCAGTGTTGCCGGCCTTCTCGACGCTCTCGCCGGTGAGTTCGGCGGTGGCGGAGAGCTGGGCCTGCAGGTCCTTGCGGTCGGTGATGACCACCACCTTGAAACGACGCAGCGTTGGGTCGGTGCGCAGCTTGCGCACCAGGAAGACCATGGAGAGGCTCTTGCCGCTGCCCTGGGTGTGCCAGACGATGCCGCCACGCCGGTCGGCCTCACCATCCTGGCGGCGGGTCTTGCCGCTCTTCAGGCGCTCCATGGCCCGGGTGACGCCGCGGAACTGCTGGTAGCGGCACACCAGCTTGATGGTCTGGCCGCCGACGTTCATGAACAGGGTGTAGTGGCGCACGATGTCGAGCAGGTTGGCCCGGGTAAGCATGCCGGCGATCAGGCGCTGCTGGGCAGAGAGGTCCGCCACGCCGAGATCGATGGCCACCTCCGCCTCGCGCATCGGCGCCACCGTCTTCCAGCTCAGGTAGTGGGCGAAGCGGGCGCCGATGGTCCCGACTCGGGCCTCGTCGAAGTTGCTGGCCACCAGAAACTGGCTGGTGGCGAACAGCGCAGGTGCCCCTTCGTGCTCGCCGACCTCGCCCTCCAGGAAGCGCTGGTCGTGGTAGCGGCGCAGCTGGTCCACCGCCTGGCTGAGCCCCTCCGGCACGCTGCGGCTCTTGCACTCCACCACCACCAGCGGGATGCCATTGACGAACAACACCAGGTCCGGGATCACGTGGACCTTGGCGCCATCGTGGCCGGGCGGGCACTTCACCTTGAACTGGTTGACCACCGTGAAGAAGTTGTTGGCGGGCTCGTCCCAGTCGATATAGCGCAGGGTCTGGCCGCGGCCGCCGTCCCAGCCCTCCAGCCCCTCCACTGGCAGGCCGCCCAGCAGTAACTCAGTGGCCTGCTGGTTGGCCTCCAGGACCCTGCTGGCCGGCAGCCGGGTGATGGCGGCGACGGCCTGATCCAGGCGCGCCTCATCGAGCCAGGGCTCGCCGTCGCGCAGGTTGATCCGGCGCAGCCGCTCGCGCAGCAGGGGCTCCATCACTACCTGGGCGAAGCTCTCGCGGTGGGTCACGGCGGGATCGTCCACCGAGCCGGCCAGGAACTCCCAGCCCTGACCGACCAACTGGTCGATAAAGGGCTTCTCGACATCCGTGTACTCGGGTCCTGCCATGCCGTAGCTCCAAGGTGCTGTAGGGTGTTTGATGCAGGGGGCGCGGTATGCGCGTAAAATGAGCATATCAGCAAGGAGAGACAGGCATGACCACATCCCGCCCCCCCAAGCAGCGCCGTACCGTGAGCCGTGACGCCCTCCTGAAGAGCGTTGCCTCCTCCACCGCCGTGGAGACCGGCGAGGCCAGCCGCGGCATCGAAGCCCGGCTTCGCTCCGGCAAGTCCCGCTTCAAGTCCCTGCCGCTTGCCTGACCCGCTCCATCATCGGCGCATAGTCACCGTCGAACCCAGCATGAATGGCCTGGATATAGGCCTCCTTGTTCACTCTCCAGTCATCGTAATTCAGTAGCCCCAGCCCCGCCTGATAGGCCATGGCATCGGCCAGTAGACGGGCGATGCGGCCGTTTCCCTCTCTGAAGGGATGCACCAGGATCAGCTCGACATGGACCTGGGCGATGGCGTCTATCGCCTCCTCGCGGCTCATGCCGCTGCAGGGCGTCAGCCGGTTCAGCCACTTCTGATCCAGCTCGCGCAGCAGAAAGGGCAGCTGTCTCGCGGCAGCGAAGGGGAAGCCATCCTTCTCCAGATTGACCTGGCGCTCTTCCCCCGCCCAGTCGTAGAGGCTGCCGAGCCAGCGGTGATGCCAGTGCTTGAGCAGCGCGGTATCAAGCGGCTGATCTTCCGCCAGCGAACCGAACACCTCCTCGTACAGCTTCAGCAGCAGCTCGGCTTCGGCCTCGTCCAGGCTCTCCTGGTCGGTGATGCCGAGCCTGTTGGCCATTACCCGGCCACCTGAGCCGGGCTCGGCGCTGCCCTGTGATCCTGTGGTGCGATACCGGTTCATCCAGTTGCTCCCCCGGCGCAAAGCCTCGTCAGTGGCCCATCGCCTTCAACCGCGGGCGCAGGGCGTTGACGAACTGGTTGAGCTGCTGCGCCAAAGCGCGAGCGCGGCGATGACCGCGCAGGCGACGACCGCGATACGGCGGCGACGCGGCTGTCCCGCCGGCCCGGGGAGCGGCAGCTCCAGGTATCCCCACAGCCAGCGCAGCAGCACGCCCAGGCCGTAGCCGGCGGCCAGGCACATGCCCGACAGCACCGCCTGCGCGACCGTGATCCGTGGCGTGAGGCTGGGCGTGAGCGAGGCGGCGAAGAACAACGTCCCCAGCACGAGCCCGGTATTGCCAAGGCGCGCCAGCAGCGAACGCCGGAGCCGGGTGAACCAGCCATCGGATGTAGTACCGGAAGCGAGTGCAGCGTCGTCGTCCTGTCGCATCAAGTATCCCCTGCGAGTGGTCCCCTTGGGCCAATATACCGGACACGGATAGGCGTTTTAACCGCATGAGGCCAAGTATCGCACCGCGGAAGCGCCATCAAGCCGGCTGAGACACTCGATTTTCCCGCCCAGGTGTCAGGTTCACCACCAGGGTTTGGCGTTCAGGAGAGTGATTTGTGGCGCTCGGCGTGTACCGGGCGCAGAGCCAGTTCGCGGCAAGTCAAAATCGCCGCTTTGTTCATTCACCAACTGATGCGCTGATCGACCTCAAAGTCCGGTGCCGGTTGCGCCGCTAGGTCCCAGTCTGCTGGCTCGGTTTGCGCCCCGTCATCCATCTGCGCATCACTACAGTCATCCCACAGCGGTGGCCCGCGCGCCGGGGAGATGCGGGGTGGCTCTGAATCTGCCCCGATGTGGTCCAGGATGTGCCGGATGTCAGCGCTGTGCGTAATGAACGCGATGATGCGCATATGCCCGCCACACAGCGGACACAAGAGGGGGAACACCTCGTAGATGCGGGCGATCAGCACCGCCCACAGGTAGTGCGCTGCACGCTTGGGCAGCACCGGCTCGCTCTGGGATGGCAGCGCGCTGCTCATCGGTACCACACCAGGCGCGCACTCCCCCGTGCTGATCGACGCGCCCAGCACGGGAGCGGCTTGCGCCGGTGTCGCCAGCGCCGTCACCGCAGCCCTGAGCGGCGAGTTGGGTGCCAACACGCCAAAATAGCGGTGCCGGTGGGTGCGTGGCGGGGGAACCAGCGCGGCAATGCGGTCGATCAGCTCCAGCGGTGTGAGGTGCAGCTCATAAAGGCCGATATGAACCGGCCGGGGCGGGCGCAAGCCTGAGCAGCCATTCCCTGCACCGGAGTGTTTCGTGCCGCGCCTCGCCGCGACCGTGTCGCAGCTGCAGGATGCCGTGGCGCACGCAACGTCGCCGGCAGCGCATCTGCCCACGGCTCGCTATGCGCCTCACCGTCCCGAGCGCACGCTGCTGTATTCGCTGGTGCAGGCGCACTACCCGGACTTCATCGCGCGTCTTGAGGCCGAAGACCGCCCGCTGCCCGAGTATGTGCGCGAGGAGTTCGAGACCTACCTGCGCTGCGGCGTGCTCGAGCACGGCTTCCTGCGCGTGGTCTGCGAGCACTGTCGTGCCGAGAGGCTGGTGGCGTATTCCTGCAAGAAGCGCGGGCTGTGCCCGAGCTGCGGCGCACGGCGCATGGCCGAGTCGGCGCGGCATCTGGTGGACGAGGTGTTCGGCCCGCGGCCGGTGCGGCAATGGGTGCTGAGTTTTCCGTACCCGCTGCGCTTCCTGTTCGCCAGCAAGCCTGAGGCGATCGGCCCGGTGCTGGGCATCGTGCATCGTGTGATCGCCGGTTGGCTTGCCGATCAGGCCGGCGTGCCACGGGATACGGCGCAATGCGGCGCGGTAACGCTGATCCAGCGCTTCGGCAGCGCGCTGAACCTGAATGTTCACTTCCACATGCTGTGGCTCGACGGCGTGTACGACGCGAACGTCGAGCCCCCGCGGCGCAAGCCGCGCCTGCGCCGCGCCCGTGCCCCCACCTCTGCGCAACTGACGCAGGTCGCCAACACCATCGCGCATCGCGTGTGCCGGCACCTGTCGCGCCGCGGCTGGCTCGAAGGCGAGGACGAATCCGTGTTCCTGTCCGACAGCGCGGGTAGCGACGACGGCATGGATGGGCTGCGGATGAGTTCGATGACCTACCGCATCGCCACCGGTCGCGACGCTGGCCGCAAGGTCGTCACGCTGCAAACATTGCCCGGTGACGCAGGCTCGCTGGAGGGCGATGCCGGCAAGGTCGGCGGCTTCTCGCTGCATGCCGGCGTGGCCGCGGAAGCACACGAAAGCCACAAGCTCGAAAAGCTGTGCCGCTACATCACGCGCCCGGCGATCAGCGAGCAGCGGCTGTCGATCTCACCGCAGGGTAGGGTGCGGTATCAGCTCAAGACGCCGTGGCGAAATGGGACCACGCATGTCGAATGGGATGCGGTGGACTTCATCGCCAAGCTGGCGGCACTGGTCCCG
>NZ_QGTM01000015.1 GCF_003182195.1 Halomonas sp. A11-A | reverse complement strand
TCCGTAGGGGACTCTCACCCCCAAGTCACCCCGCCAACCACCACGGTTGACCGGATAGCGCCTGAGCGGCGCTTCGCGCCATGCCTGGCGCACCATAAAAGAGCCCGCCGGGTAGAACACCGGGCGGGCAAGGGGGTTACAGGACGCAACCTGAATTCAGTGTAGACGGGAAGGCGCGGGGGCGTGGGTCCGACCCGGGCGCGACGCCCAGGCCGGCATAGCCCAGCGATGGAGGGAGCCCCGCCATGGCAAGCGGGCTCAGTCGCGGCGGAAGACCAGCCGGCCCTCCTCGGCCTCGACGCGGATGACGTCGCCCGGTGAGAACTTGCCGGCCAGCAAGTCCTGGGCGAGCGGGTTCTCGAGCCGCGCCTGGATCGCCCGCTTGAGCGGCCGGGCGCCGAATACCGGGTCGAAGCCCACCACGGCGAGCTGGGCCATGGCCTCGTCGCTGACCTCCAGGGAGAGCTCGTGCTCGGCCAGGCGCGCCCGCAGGCGGTCGATCTGGATGCCGGCGATGGCCTGGATCTGCTCCTGGCCGAGGGCATGGAAGACCACCACCTCGTCGATGCGGTTGATCAGCTCGGGGCGGAAGTGGCTGCCCACCACCTCCATCACGGCACTCTTCATCTCCTCGTAGTGGGTGTCGTCGCCGCCCATGCGCTGGATGATGTCGGAGCCCATGTTGGAGGTCATCACGATCACCGTGTTGCGGAAGTCCACGGTGCGCCCCTGGCCATCGGTGAGGCGACCATCCTCCAGCACCTGCAGGAGGATGTTGAAGACATCCGGGTGGGCCTTCTCCACCTCGTCAAGCAACAGCACCGAGTAGGGCTTGCGGCGCACCGCCTCGGTCAGGTAGCCGCCCTCCTCGTAGCCCACATAGCCGGGCGGGGCACCGATCAGCCGCGCCACGGAGTGCTTCTCCATGAACTCCGACATGTCGATGCGCACCATCGCCTCCTCGGTGTCGAAGAGGAAGTTGGCCAGCGCCTTGCAGAGCTCGGTCTTGCCCACCCCGGTGGGGCCGAGGAATAGGAAGGAGCCGTTGGGCCGGTTGGGGTCGGCGAGGCCCGCGCGGGAACGGCGCACGGCGTTGGCCACCGCGGTCACCGCCTCCTCCTGGCCGATCACCCGCTCGTGGAGCGCCTCCTCCATGCGCAGCAGCTTGTCGCGCTCGCCCTCGAGCATCTTGGCCACCGGAATGCCGGTCCAGCGGGAGACCACCTCGGCGATCTCCTCCTCGGTGACGTTCGAACGCAGCAGCTTGTGCTTCGAGGTATCGGCCTCGGCTTCGCTGGCTTCGGCGATCTTCTTCTCCAGCTCCGGGATCACCCCATACTGCAGCTCGGACATGCGCCCCAGGTCCCCCTGGCGCTTGGCCTGCTCCAGTTCGATGCGGGCGCGCTCAAGCTCCTCCTTGAACTGCCCGGCGCCCTGGATGCTAGCCTTCTCGGCCTTCCAGATCTCCTCGAGGTCGGCGTATTCGCGCTCGAGCTCGTCGATCTGCTCCTGCAGGCTCTCCAGGCGCTTCTTCGAGGCCTCGTCGGTCTCCTTCCTGAGGTGCTCCCGCTCCATCTTCAGCTGGATCAACCGGCGTTCGAGGCGGTCCATCTCCTCGGGCTTGGAGTCGAGCTCCATGCGGATGCGCGAGGAGGCCTCGTCGATCAGGTCAATCGCCTTGTCGGGCAGCTGGCGGTCGGTGATGTAGCGCGCCGAGAGCTTGACCGCGGCGATGATGGCGCCGTCGGTGATATCGACGCCGTGGTGCACCTCGTAGCGCTCCTTGAGGCCACGCAGGATCGCCACGGTGTCCTCCTCGGAGGGCTCATCCACGAGCACCTTCTGGAAGCGGCGCTCGAGTGCGGCGTCCTTCTCGATGTACTGGCGGTACTCGTCCAGGGTGGTGGCGCCCACGCAGTGCAGCTCGCCGCGGGCCAGGGCCGGCTTGAGCATGTTGCCGGCGTCCATGGCGCCCTCGGCCTTGCCGGCACCCACCATGGTGTGCAGCTCGTCGATGAAGAGGATCACCCGGCCCTCCTCCTGGGCCAGCTCCTTGAGCACCGACTTGAGACGCTCCTCGAACTCGCCGCGGAATTTGGCCCCGGCCAGCAGCGCGCCCATGTCGAGTGACAGCACGCGCTTGTCCTTGAGGCCCTCGGGCACCTCGCCGTTGACGATGCGCTGGGCCAGGCCCTCGACGATGGCGGTCTTGCCCACGCCGGGCTCGCCGATCAGCACCGGGTTGTTCTTGGTGCGCCGCTGCAGCACCTGGATGGTGCGGCGGATCTCGTCGTCGCGGCCGATCACCGGGTCGAGCTTGCCGCTGGCGGCGCGCTCGGTGAGGTCCAGGGTGTACTTCTCCAGCGCCTCGCGCTGCTCCTCGGCGTTGGGATCATCGACCCGCTCGCCGCCACGCACGCCCTCGATGGCTCCCTCCAGCGACTGGCGGGTGACTCCGGCCTGCTTGAGCAGCTTGCTCACCGCATGGCCCATCTCCAGCGCGGCCAGCAGCACCAGTTCACTTGCGATGTACTGGTCGCCGCGCTTCTGGGCCTCGCGGTCGGTGAGGTTGAAGAGTTTGATCAGCTCGCGGGAGGGCTGCACCTCGCCGTCGAAGTGGGCAACCGTCGGCAGGTCATCAAGATGGCCCACCAGGCCATCACGCAGGCGGGCGGCATCGCCGCCGGCCTTCTGGACCAGCGCCTTGACGCCGGTATCGCGGGCATCCAGCAGCGCCAGCAGCAGGTGGCCGGGTTCCAGCTGGTTGTGGCCGCGGCCAACCGCCAGAGACTGGGCATCCGCCACGGCGCTCTGCAGCTTGGCGGTGAACTTGTCGAAACGCATGAGAACTTCCTCCATCGGGGTGGCGAGGCGGTCGGACGTCCCGCCCGACCCGGTCAATTCGTCTTGACACACTCAATGGAGTCAGGCTGGCCGGCTTTCAAGTCGGCCGCCAGGGGGAGCAGGTGGCAAGTTGACGCGGATCAAACCCACGTCAGCGCAGCCAGATCACGCTGGCCATTCGCCCGGTGCGGCCATCGTCGCGACGATGGGAGTAAAAGCGCGGTTCGCAGGCGGTGCAGAAGTGGCCGCCGCTGATGTGGGCGACGCCGAGCCGCTCCAGGCGCAGGCGCGCCAGGCGGTAGAGGTCGGCCATGTAGTGGCCCAGGCGATAGGGGCTCGGGTCGAAGGCGTCGGCCGCCTCGGGGTGCACGCCGGCGAAGGCCTGGTAGACCTCGGGCCCCACCTCGAACTGGGCATTGGAGATCGCAGGCCCCAGCCAGGCCAACTGCTCCTCCGGCGGCACGCCCAGCGCGGCCACCGTGGCCTCCAGCACCCCGCCGGCCAGCCCACGCCAGCCGGCGTGGGCTACCGCCACCCGCGTGCCGCGAAGGTCGCTGAAGAACACCGGCAGGCAATCGGCGGTGAGCACCACGCAGGCGTAATCACGATTGACCGCCACCGCGGCATCGGCCTCGGGCGGCGTCGCCTCGAAGTGCTGCTGCACCCGGGCGCCGTGGACCTGGTTGAGCCACAGCAGCGGCCGCTCCTCGTCGACCTGCTTCTGCAGCAGGCGCCGACACAGGGCCACGTGGTCAGGGTTGTCGCCGACGTGGTCCGCCGGGTTGAAGCAGGCAAAGTCGCCCTGGCTCGGGCCAGTCTCGCGGGTGGTGACGAAGGCGCCCACGGAGGTGGGCGCCGGCCAGTCGGGCAGGATCAGGGTCGGCCGCAGGTCGGGGGCATCGCTCATCGGCGGGTCCTCAGCAAGGAGGGGTCAGCGCATGGTCTCGTGGTCATCGCGCAGGTAGTCCAGCAGCATCAGGATGTCATCCGGCAGCGGCGAGCGAAAGGTCACCGTCTCGCCGCTGCCGGGATGCACGAAGGCCAGCTTGCGGGCGTGGAGCGCCTGGCGCGGGAATTCGCGCAGGATCTCCTTGAGGGGCTCGGCGGCACCGGGCGGCAGCTTGAGGCGACCGCCGTAGGTGGGGTCCCCCACCAGGGGGTAGCGCAGGTGGGCCAGGTGCACGCGGATCTGGTGGGTGCGTCCGGTCTCCAGCCGGCAGCGAACATGAGTATGGGCGCGGAAGCGCTCCACCACCCGGTAGTGGGTCACCGCCGGCTTGCCGGAGACCGTCACCGCCTGGCGCTTGCGATCCTTGGGGTGGCGACCGATGGGGGCATCCACCGTGCCGCCGGAGGTCATCACCCCCACGCACACCGCATCGTACTCGCGGGAGACCGTGCGCGCCTGGAGCTGCGCCACCAAGGCCGCCTGGGCGGACAGGGTCTTGGCCACCACCATCAGGCCGGTGGTGTCCTTGTCGAGGCGGTGCACGATGCCGGCCCGGGGCACGCCGGCCAGCCTGGGGCAGTGGTGCAGCAGCGCATTGAGCAGGGTGCCGTCGGGGTTGCCCGCCGCTGGGTGCACCACCAGACCGGCCGGCTTGTCGACCACCAGCACTTCGTCGTCCTCGTGGACCACGTCCAGCGGGATCTCCTCGGGCGCGAAGCGGGTCTCCTCCTCGATCTCGGCAACCAGCCGCAGCCACTCGCCCCCGTAGACCTTCTCCCTGGGCTTGGCGGGCCGACCATCCAGGGTCAGGTCGCCGGCCTTGATCCAGGCCTTGAGGCGCTCGCGGGAGTGGTCGGCGAAGAGCTCGGCAGCGGCCTGGTCGAGGCGCAGGCCGGCCATGGCGTCGGGAACGCGTTGCTGGGCTTCCAGGGTCTGTGGCATGGGTGCGGGGCGGCCTGTCAGCAGGAGAGTGGGTCAGAGCAGCGCGCGGTGACTGCGTTTTGCCGCGCAGTGCTTTATAGTGAGCGGGTTTCGGTCGATTCTACCACGGCCAGTCCGCGTTGTTTGCCACGAGGATCACGATGCGCGTATTCCGCCCTACCGCCCGACTTGCGGCCCTGCTGGTGGCCTCCAGCCTGCTGGTGGGCTGCGCCAGCAGCGGCTCCAGCGATAGCGAAGAAGAACAGGACGAGTTCGCTGGCGTTGCCGAACGCGAGCTCTATGAAGAGGCGCGCGGCTCCCTGGAGCGCCGCAACTTCACCGCGGCCATCACCCGGCTGGAGGCGCTGGATACCCGCTTCCCCTTCGGCAGCCACGCCGAGCAGGTGCAGCTGGAGCTGATCTACGCCCACTACGAGCTGGGCGACTGGGAGGCCACCCGCGCCGCCGCCAGCCGCTTCATCCGCCTGCACCCGAGCCACCCCCAGGCCGACTATGCGCTTTACATGCGCGGCCTGGCCTCCTGGCAGGCCGGGCGCTTCAGCCTGGAGCGCCTGAAGCTGATCGATATCTCCCGGCGCGACCTGGGCGCCTCCCGGGACGCCTACACCGACTTCAGCGAGCTGGTGCGCCTCTACCCCAACAGCCAGTACGCGCCGGATGCCCAGCAGCGCATCGTCTACCTGCGCAACCTGATGTCCCGCCACGAGCTTCACGTGGCCGACTACTACCTGCGCCGCGGGGCCTACCTGGCCGCCGTGGAGCGCGGCCGCTGGGTGATCGAGAACTACCCGGAGAGCGAGGCGACCCGCGACGCCCTGGCGGTGATGGTCGAGGGCTACCTGGGCCTGGAGATGCGCGACCGCGCGCGTGAGGTGCTGGAAGTGCTGATCGAGAACGACCCCCGCCACAACCAGCTGCGCGGCCGCACCTTCGAACCCAGGCACGTGAACGCCCAGTCGCTCTCGGCCTGACCCCGAGCGCCCGCCCCGCCCTGAGCCCCACACGGCAGAACGCCACCTCCCGAGGGGAAGGTGGCGTTCCGGAGCAGCCTGGTCGCGGCGGGCCCTACTCGCCGGGCTGCCAGCCGTTGACGATGGGATAGCGGCGGTCGCGACCGAAGCCGCGGCGGGTCACCCGCACCCCCACCGGCGCCTGGCGGCGCTTGTACTCGCAGCGATCCACCAGCCGCACCACCCGGTAGACGTCGTCGCGGTCGAAGCCCGCCTCGATGATCGCCTCGGCGCTCATGTCGCCCTCGATATAGCGCACCAGGATGGCGTCGAGCACGTCGTAGTCGGGCAGCGAGTCGCTGTCCTGCTGGCCGGGGGCGAGCTCCGCGCTGGGCGGGCGCTCGATGACCCGCTCGGGGATCGCCGGCGACTGGGTGTTGCGCCAGCGAGCCAAGCGGTAGACCCAGGTCTTGTAGACATCCTTCAAGGCGTTGTAGCCGCCCACCATGTCGCCGTAGAGGGTGGCGTAGCCCACCGCCATCTCGCTCTTGTTGCCGGTGGTGAGCACCATCAGCCCCTTCTTGTTGGAGATCGCCATCAGCAGCACGCCACGGCAGCGGGACTGCAGATTCTCCTCGGTGGTATCCCGCTCGGAGCCCTCGAAGACTCCGGCCAGGGTCCCCATGAAGGCCTCCACCATGGGCTCGATGGGCAGCACCTCATAGTGGACGCCGAGCAGGTCGGCCTGCTCGGCGGCGTCCTGCTTCGAGATGTCCGCGGTGTAGTGGTAGGGCATCATCACCGCCTGCACCCGCTGGGGACCCAGGGCATCCACGGCGATGGCCAGCGACAGCGCCGAGTCGATCCCGCCGGAGAGCCCCAGCACCACGCCCTCGAAGCCGCTCTTGTTGACGTAGTCGCGAAGCCCGGTGACCAGCGCGCAGTAGAGGTTCTCCTCGGGCTCGACGTCGGGCTCGGTCTCGCCGGGGCGGGGCGCCCACCCCCCCTTCTCCCGGACCAGCGCCACCGGCATCAGCCCCACCTGCCAGTGGGGCGCCTGGAGCATCAGCTTTCCTTCGGCATCCACGCAGGCGGAGCCGCCGTCGAACACCAGCTCATCCTGGCCGCCGATCATGTTGACGTAGACGATGGGCAGCCCCACCTCGGCGGCCCGCTCCTCGAGCAGACGCAGCCGCTCGGCGGGCTTGTCCTGGTGGAAGGGGGAGGCGTTGAGGCTAACCAGCACCTGGGCGCCAGCCTGCCGGGCCTGGCGCGCCGGCGCCTCCTCCCACAAGTCCTCGCAGATCAGCAGGCCCAGCTTCGCCCCCTTGTGATCGAGCACCAACGGCTGGCTGCCGGCGGCGAAGTAGCGCTGCTCGTCGAACACCTGGTAGTTGGGCAGCGCCTGCTTGGCATACTCACCCAGCCACTCGCCGTTGTAGAGGGCGCCGGCCAGGTTCCAGGTGCGCCCCTCGCGGCGCCCCGGGTAGCCGACGATCACCAGCACGTCGCGCACCACCTTCTGCGCCATGCGCGCGCGGGCCGCCCGCAGGCGGGTCTCCATGGAGGGGCGCAGCAGCAGGTCCTCCGGCGGGTAGCCGGTCAGGAAGAGTTCGGGGAGCACCACGATATCGGCACCATGCTCGATGCGCGCCTCGCGCACCGCCTCGATGGCGCGATCGGTATTGCCGGGAATGTCCCCGACCAGGGGGTCCAGCTGAGCCATCACCAGCGTCAGGTCTTGCATGGGCTTGGAAATCTCTCGAGAATCGACGAATACACCCATTGTCCCGCAAGGGCCGCCGACTGGCAAAGCCGTCCCGCCCCCATCTGGGAGTCTCCTACGGAATGAACCTCTTGATCATCCGCCTGATCATCTTCGCCGTGCTGTTCTTCGCCGGCCTCAAGCTCTACCGCATGTACCGGGAGTGGAAGCTCAACCGCGAGGAGCTGTTGGAACACGACGACGCCCGCCCGGAGGGCGGCCAGATGGTGCGCTGCAGCTGGTGCAAGGTGCACGTCCCCGAGAGCGACGCCCTGCGCGACCAGGGCGAGTGGTTCTGCTCCAGCGCCCACCTCAACCGCTACCTCCAGGAGCAGAAAGAGCAAGCCCCGGACGACCGGGAGTAGGCTCTGCCTGAAAAGTCGGCCAGCGCCTTCTAACAGCGCCCTTCCAGGGCATAGGGCGTCGGATCGAGGATCGGCTCGCGACCCAGCAGCCGATCCACCAGCAGCCGCGTCGAAGCCGGCGCCAGCACCAGGCCGTTGCGGTAGTGGCCGGCATTGACGTACAGGTTGTCGAGGCCCGGCACCGCCCCGATGAAGGGCACCCCGTCCGGCGAGCCCGGGCGCAGCCCCGCCCAGTGGTGCTCCACCTTGCAGTCGGCCAGGGCCGGGATGATCGCCGTGGCGCTGGCCCACAGCGATGCCAGGGCCCCGGCGTCGGTCGACTTGTCGAAGCCGCACTCCTCCAGGGTGGAACCGGCCAGCACGCGACCGTCGGCGCGGGGAATCACGTAGCGGCCATCCATCAGCACCACCCGCTGTACCAGCCCCGGCGGCGCCTTGAACAGGATCATCTGCCCCTTCACCGGACGCACCGGCAGGGCAACGCCCAGCGTTTCGAGCAGCCCCGCCGCCCAGGCCCCGCCGCTCACCACCACCTGGCCGCCGGCCAGGTCGCCGCGGGTCGTCTGCACCGCCAGCACCCGACCGCCGGCCACCTCGAACCCCGTCACCTCGACCTCCTCACGCAGGGTGACCTGGGGCATCGCCGCCAGCCGCGTCCGCAGCGAGCGCACCAGCCGCGGGTTGCGGAGGCTGCCCAGGGTCGGCATCCACAGTGCCTCCTGAAAGCCCGGCGCCGCTTGGGGCTCCCGGGCATAGAGGAAGTCGGCATCGACGCGCTCGAGCCGCTTGCTCTGCTCCCGGGCCCACTCAAGGGCGCGCGCCTCGTCCTCCACCCGCAGGTAGAGCAACCCTTTCTGGCGGTACTCCGGGTCGATGCCGCTCTCCTCCCGCAGGCGCTCGGCCAGCTCGGGGTAGAAGCCCTCCGACCAGCGCGACAGCCGCGAGACCGCCGGGCCGTAGCGCCAGGGGTAGAGCGGCGAGACGATGCCGCCCCCCGCCCAGGAGGCCTCCTGGCCGCAGCGCCGGCGCTCGACCAGGGTCACCGAGTGGCCCGCATCGGCCAGCTGCAGCGTGGTCATCATGCCGATGACCCCGCCCCCCACAATCAGGAATTCGCTCACAGTCATTGTCCGTTTTGTCTGACAGGGAGATCGCGTCGCTTGGCTAGGGTGAAGGGACCACCCACGGGTCAGGGAGTCCACTCCGGGAGGGCCACATGCGCCCCATCACGCCTCGCCACATCGTCTGCCACCCTGTCGATGCCAGCGGCCACCAGGCAGGGCGCTCAGCGCCGTCCTGGCCCGCTCTCCACCAGCACGGCCTGACGCTGATCGAGCTGATCGTGGCCATCGCCGTGCTGCTCATTCTGTTCACCGCGGCGATTCCTCGCTACCAGCAGTTCACCGCCCGCAACGAGGTGGCCGCCGAGGTGATGCGCATCAAGACCGCCCTGGCGCTGGCCCGCAATACCGCGGTCACCCGACGCCAGGTGATCGCTCTCTGCCCGGTCACCGGCCCGGAGGCCACCCACTGCGAGAAGCATGACTGGACGCTGCCCATCGCCATCCTCGACGGCCACGCCACCGCCGGCAACCTGGCCGACGTCGAGGTGCTTCGGGTACTCGAGCCCAGCCGCGGGCCGACCATCACCTTTAACCGCGACTACCCGGTGCGCTACCAATCCACCGGCTGGAGCCGCGGCCACAACGGCACCTTCACCGTCTGCGGTCGCCACGGCGATGGCCGCAAGATCATCGTCAACAATATGGGGCGCGTCAGGGTCCCTGAAGATGATCGACCAGAATGCTGAGTCTCAGCTGACCCCCATGTAGCGCCCGGGCTTGTGGTTGAGCGCGATGATCAGGTTGAGGGCCACGGCGCCCAGCACCGACAGACCGACCCGCTCCAGGGGCAGCAGAGCGAGGGCCAGCAGCATGATGGCGCCGTCGATGGCAAGCTGCACATAGCCGGCGCGCCAGCCGTGGCGGTCCTGCAGGTAGAGCACCAGAATATTGACCCCGCCGAGGCTGGCGCGATGGCGAAACAGCACCAGCATGCCCAGCCCGATCAGGCAGCCCCCCATCAGCGAGGCGTAGAGCGGTGCCACCGCCTCGATCACGATCCAGCGCCCGGTCAGCTCGGAGAAGAGCGACACCAGGCCGATGGCGGCGAAGGTGCGCAGGGTAAAGGACCACCCCATGCGGCGAATGGCCAGCCAGTAGAACGGCAGGTTAATCAGGAAGAACCAGACCCCGAAGGACCAGCCGCTGGCGTACTGCAGCAGGAAGGCCAGGCCGGCGGTGCTGCCGGTAAGCAGCGTGGCCTGGGTATAGAAGGTGACGCCAAGCGCCACGAAGAGGGTCCCGACCAGCATCGCCATCACATCCTCGTGGAGGCGGTGGGGGTCGGTGGGCAGTTCCTGGGGATCCATCTAGAGTGCCTCGGCGTGTTCGACCATCAGCTGGAGGCTCTCGCGCCCCCGCCAACGGTTGCGGTTGAGCTTGAAGGCGCAGCGCAGCCGGTCGCCGACGCCGAAGGCCGGCATCTCCCCGGGCGTCAGGGCCCGGAACCAGATCGCCTTGAGGCTGGCCGGCCCGGAGGAGAGCTCCAGCATCAGATGGGTGCCGTCGGCCCCCACCGGCCGCAGCGCCTCCACCACGAAGTCACCCTGGAAGAGCGGCGCCTCGAACTCGCGGCCATAGGGGCCCAGCGCCTGCAGCTCGTCCAGGGTCGCCAGGCTCAGCTGATCCGCCCCCAGCTCGCCGTCGGTGAGGATCTTCGGGTAGAGCGCCGCGCCGCCCAGCTGCTCGCCCACCGCCTGCAGGAAGGCCGCCCTGAAGGCCTCGAGCCGGTCCACCGGCACGCCGACGCCGGCGGCGCCGCGGTGGCCACCGAAGCGGGGCAGCGCCTCCGGAGCCAGCTCGAAGGTGCGCTGCAGGGCATCGCGCAGGTGCAACCCCTCGATGGAGCGCCCGGAGCCGGTGAGCATGCCGGGGGCCGCCGCCGGGGTCAGCACCAGCGCCGGGCGACCGAAGGCCTGCACCAGGCGGGACGCCACGATGCCCTGCACGCCGGGGTGGCCGCTCTCCAGAAAGACCACCACGGCGGGCTCGTCGGCGGCCAGCGCCGGCAGCGCCAGCGCCCTCGCCTCCTCGGCCATGTCGGCCTCGATCGCCTTGCGCGACTGGTTGTCCTGGTCCAGCGTCTCCAGGTGCCGCGCCGCCGTGGCGTCATCCGCCGCGAGCATAAAGTGCAGCGCCGCATAGGGGTCGTCGAGCCGCGAGCGGGCGTTGATCCGCGGCCCCATCTGGAAGCCCAGGGTCTCGGCGTCGAAGGGCACGCTGTCGGCACCCAGGCGCTCGGCCATGGCCCGCCAGCAGGCGGCCTCCATGCGGTTGATCAGGGCCAGCCCGTGGGTCACCACGGCGCGATTGGCGGGGCTGCCGCCCAGGGAGACGCAGTCCGCCACGGTGCCCAGCGCCACGTAGGAGAGCCAGGGCGAGAGCTTGGGGGTGGCCTCGGGCAGCACGCCCCACTCGACCAGCACGCCGCGGGCCAGCGACATCGTAAGCCAGGCCACCATGCAGCCGGCGATGGTAGGGTCGGGGTAAGCGCAGTCCTCCCGGGTGGGGTTCACCACGGCGTGGGCCGAGGGCGGTGGCCCCTCCACCGGCAGAGCGTGGTGGTCGCTGACCACCACGTCGATGCCCGCCGCGGCGAGGCGCGCAATGCGCGGCTCATCACTACTGCCGCAGTCGGCGGTGATCACCAGGCTAGGGCGGGGCGAGAGGGCAAGGGTGCGCTCCACCAGGGGCAGGCTGATGCCGTAGCCGTCATGGATGCGATGGCCGATCAGGCTATGCAGCTTCGCCTCCGGCACGCCGAACAGCTCGTGCAGGGTTCGGCGGATCACCACGTGGGAGGTGATGCCGTCCACGTCGTAGTCGGTGAGGATGCCGATATGCTCACCGTCGACCACCGCCTGGGCGATGCGCTCGGCGGCACGGCGGGCATCCACCAGCTTCTCGGGGTGGGCCAGGTGGCGCAGGCTGGGCGAGATCAGCGGCGAGAGCTCGCCCGTAAAGCCCGCCAGGCGCCCGGCGAGGATCCGCGCCTGGAGCTCGGAGAGTCCCTCGCGCTGGGCGCGGGCGTAGAGGGCAGCGTCCCGGGGCCGCGGCAGGATGCGCGGCCTCAGGCGCTGGTTAAGATCGATGGGATCGCTTGCGGCGTTCACACCGCCCTCCACTAGCGGCGGTTGTCGACCACGAACTGCTGCACCGCAGAGAGCTCGGCCGGCAGCACGGTGTAGCGCTCCTCGCGCTCCAGCAGGTCGTCCATGTGCGGCGGCAGCGGCACGCCCGGGAAGCCCGCCTTGACCACCGCTTCGGCGAACTTAGCTGGGTGGGCGGTCGCCAGGGTGATCATCGGCACGGTCGCATCGCCCCGCTCGCGCTCGGCGGCGCGGTAGCCGGTGGCGGTGTGCGGGTCGAGGATCTCCTGGGTGCGGTGGTGCGCCTCGCGGATCACCTCGAGGATGGTGGCATCATCCACGCTATGGCTGGCGAACTTCTCTCGCAGCCGGGACAGGGGCGCGTCCGCCAGGGCGGTCGGCTCGACCTGGAAGCGCTCCAGGAGGTCGGCCACCGCAGCGCCGTCGCGACCGTAGGCCTCGAACAGCAGGCGCTCGAAGTTGGACGACACCACGATGTCCATGGAGGGCGCCAGGGTCGCCTTGAGCTCCTGCTTGGAGAAGTCGTTGGCGGCCAGGGTGCGGTGCAGGATGTCGTTGGCGTTGGTGGCGATCACGAAGCGCTCCACCGGCAGGCCCATGCGGTAGGCCATGTAGCCGGCGAAGACATTGCCGAAGTTGGCCGAGGGGACGCAGAAGCTCACCTTGCGGTGCGGCGCGCCCAGCGCCACCGCGGAGGCCACGTAGTAGACGATCTGGGCCATGATGCGCGCCCAGTTGATGGAGTTCACCGCCACCAGCCGGGTGCCGTTCAGGAAGGACTGGTCGGCGAAGCTCGCCTTGACCATGGCCTGGGCGTCGTCGAAGTTGCCCTCGATGGCGACGTTGAAGACATTGTCGGCCAGCACCGAGGTCATCTGGCGGCGCTGCACCTCCGAAACCCGCTGGTAGGGGTGGAGGATGAAGATATCGAGGTTGTCGCAGTGGCGGCAGCCCTCGATGGCCGCGGAGCCGGTATCGCCGGAGGTGGCGCCCATGATCACCGCACGCTCGCCGCGCTTCTTCAGGAAGTGGTCGAGCAGGCGACCGAGCAGCTGCAGGGCCACGTCCTTGAAGGCCAGGGTCGGGCCGTGGAAGAGCTCGAGCAGGAAGTGGTTGGCGTCGAGCTGGTTGAGCGGCACCACGGCGTCATGGCTGAAGGTGGCATAGGCCTCGGTGACGATGGTGCGGAAGGTCTCGTCATCGATCTCGCCGTTGACGTAGGGCTGCATCACCCGGAAGGCGATCTCGGCGTACGACAGGCCCGCCATGGCGGCCAGGTCGTCGTGGGAGAGCTGAGGCACGGTTTCCGGCACGTAGAGGCCGCCGTCGCTGGCCATGCCGGTGAGCACGACCTCCTCGAAAGAGAGCGCGGGCGCCTGCCCGCGGGTGCTGATGTAGCGCATGAGTTATTCCTGCTCGTCCAGTGATTCCACGCGGATCCGGGTCACCGGTCCGGCGATATCGGCCATGGCCTCGATCTGGCGGATCGCCTCGTTCATCTGCTTCTCGACCGTGCGGTGGGTCATCAGGATGATCGGCACCAGCTCACCCTCGGTGGCCTCCTTCTGGATCAGCGCCTCGATGGAGATGCCCTGCTCGGCGAGGATGGTGGCCACCCGGGCCAGCACGCCGGGGCGGTCCACCGCCAGCAGCCGCAGGTAGTAGGCGGAGATGATCTCCTCCATGGGCATGATCGGCAGCTGGCTGACGTCCTCGCTGATGCCGCTGAAGGCCAGGTAGGGCACCCGGTAGTGGTGATCGGTGGCGATATCGCGGGCCACGTCGAGGATGTCGGCCACCACCGAGGAGGCGGTGGGCTCGGCACCGGCGCCGGCGCCGTAGTAGAGGGTCGGGCCCACGGCATCGCCCATCACGGCGATGGCATTCTTGACGCCGTGCACATTGGCCAGCAGCCGCTCCTTGGGGATCAGCGTCGGGTGCACGCGCAGCTCCAGGCCCTGGTCGGTGCGCTTGGAGATGCCCAGGTGCTTGATCACGTAGCCCAGGTTGTCGGCCTGCTCCACGTCCTCGGCGGTGACCCGGGAGATGCCCTCGGTGAAGGCCTTCTCGAACTGCAAGGGCACGCCATAGGCGATGGAGGCGAGGATGGTCAGCTTGTGGGCAGCGTCGATGCCCTCGACGTCGAAGGTGGGGTCGGCCTCCGCGTAGCCCAGCGCCTGGGCCTCGGCCAACACGTCCTCGAAGGCACGGCCCTCGTCGCGCATATGGGTGAGGATGTAGTTGCCGGTGCCGTTGATGATGCCGGCCACCCACTCGATGCGGTTGGCGCCGAGGCCCTCGCGCAGCGACTTGATCACCGGGATGCCACCGGCCACGGCGGCCTCGAAGGCCACGATCACGCCCTTGCGATGGGCGGCCTCGAAGATCTCGTTGCCGTGCACCGCGATCAGCGCCTTGTTGGCGGTGACCACGTGCTTGCCGTGCTCGATGGCGGTGAGCACCAGATCCCGGGCCACGTCATAGCCGCCGATCAGCTCCACCAGCACATCCACGTCGGGGTTGGTGGCCACCTCGAAGACGTCGGCAGTGGTCTGGATGCCGGTGAGGTCGCACTCGGGGTTGGGAGTGCGGTAGGCCACCTGCTCGATCACGATCGGGCGGCCCGCACGCCGCGCAATGTCGTCGGCGTTGCGCGTCAATACGTTGAAGGTACCGCCGCCGACGGTACCCAGCCCACAGATTCCTACTCTCACCGGTTTCAATGTCTCGCTCCTGCTCGGATGATTCTTTGTGGTCCGGCCACCTGGCCTGGCGCTGTGGCCAGGCCAGGTGGCCGGACGCTGTGTCTCAGCGGATGCGGCCTGCCCCGAGGCAGGCCGCTGCACCGGCTCGAGCCGGTGTCTGTCGTTTAATGGATCGCGGGGCTCAGCCCTCGATGCCGAGCATGGCGGCCAGTCGCTCCGCCGGCACGTAGCCGGGGACCAGACGACCGTCGGGCAGCACGATGGCCGGGGTGCCCTGGACGCCGAGCTCCAGGCCCAGATGATACTGCGCCTCGACCGGATTGTCGCAGTTGGCGGCCCCGGAAAGCGACTCCTGCCGCTTGGCGCTGCTCATCGCCTCGCTGGGATTGGCGTCGCACCAGATCTGCTGCAGGATGCGGGCACCCTGGGCATTCATGCCGGTGCGCGGGAAGGCCAGGTAGTGCACCTCGATGCCCAGCTCGTTGAGCCGCGGCACCTCCTCGTGGAGCTGCCGGCAGTAGGGGCAGGTGGTGTCGGTGAAGACCACCAGCTCGGCGCGGCTCTCACCGGCGCCGCGGAAGATCACCCGCTCGGCCTCCGGCACCTCGGCCAGGCGCGCGGCGCGCTCGCCGTTGCGGCCCTGCTCGGTCAGGTTGACCAGCCCCTGCTCGCCGTTCTCGTAGAGGTCGCCGACCAGGAAGTGGCGCCCCTCGGCGTCGCTGTAGAAGCGCTCGCCGGTCTCCAGGCGCACCTCGAAGAAGCCGGCCACGGGGGTCTCGCTGACGCTCTGCACCGGCATCGGCTGGCCGTTGACCGCCAGGCGCTCGGCCAGCCGTTCGGCCTGGCCCTGTGGAGCGTCGGCCTGGACCAGCAGGGAAACGCCGAAGGTGGTGGCCAGCAGGCCGCCAAGCAGGGTCCGGAAAGGGATATTCATCGTTCAGCCTCTGGGATGGTGGTCGGCGTGCAGGCGCTCCAGGCGCGCCTGCGCCACATGGGTATAGATCTGCGTGGTCGAGAGATCGCTGTGACCCAGCAGCAGCTGTACGACACGCAGGTTGGCCCCATGATTCAACAGATGGGTGGCAAAGGCGTGGCGCAGGGTGTGGGGCGACAGCGGTCGCTCGATACCTGCGCTGCGCGCGTGGGCCTTGATCCGGTACCAGAAGGCCTGGCGGGTCATGGCACGATCATCCCGGCCCGGGAAGAGCGCCGGACGGGTGACGTCGCGCATCAGGCCGCCACGCCCCGCACGCAGGTAGCGTGACAGCCACTCTACCGCCTCCTCGCCCAGCGGCACCAGCCGGTCCTTGTCGCCCTTGCCGCGCACCCGCACCACCCCCTGGCGCAGGTTGACCGCATCGGTGGTCAGGCCGACCAGCTCGGAGACCCGCAGCCCCGCGCCGTAGAGCACCTCCAGCATGGCCCGGTCGCGCAGCCCCAGGTCGGTGGCGATATCGGGGGCGGCGATCAGCCGCTCCACTTCGGCCTCCTCCAGGGTGTCCGGCAGGGCCGGCCGCACCCGCGGCAGGCGCACCTCCGCCAGCGGGTCGCCCTCGATGAGGCCGGATTCCAGGGCCCAGCGGTAGAAGCGCCGCAGGCTCGAGAGCAGCCGGGCGTTGCTGGTCAGGCGATAGCCCGCCTCGCGGCGCTCATCGAGCCAGCCAGGCAGCGCCTCCGGGGCCGGCGCCAGCAGCGCCTCGCCCCGGGCGTCGAGACGCCCTGCCCAGGCCGAGAGGTCGCGGCGGTAGGCCGCCAGGGTATGCTCGCTCACGCCCTGCTCGAGCCACAGGGCATCGAGGAAGGCATCGATGCGGGAAGCGTTGTCGGGCGAGGTCATGGCGCGTCAGGAAGGCGTGGCCCAGATGGCACGAGACCCCGCCCCGCGGGTGCGGTGACGGGGTCTCGCGGGGCCGGGCAGCGCCCGGCCCACCAGCGGCCGAGGCGGCAGCCTCAGGCCAGCTTTTCCTTGATGCGGGCAGACTTGCCGCTGCGCTCGCGGAGGTAGTACAGCTTGGCCTGGCGCACGTCGCCGCGACGCTTGACGCTGATGGAGTCGACCAGCGGGCTGTAGGTCTGGAAGGTACGCTCGACGCCGACGCCGTGGGAGATCTTGCGCACGGTGAAGGCGGAGTTGAGACCGCGGTTACGCTTGCCGATCACCACGCCTTCGAAGGCCTGGAGACGCTCACGGGTGCCTTCCTTGACCTTGACCTGGACGACGACGGTGTCGCCGGGGGCGAAGGCCGGGATTTCCTTGCTCATCTGCTCGGTTTCGAGCGCCTGGATCACCTTGTTCTTGCTGCTCATGACAACTAACTCCTTGATAACCTGATTCATCAGTCGGCTTGGAGTGCCGATGAATCGTGATCCCGGCGCCCGAGCGAGCTCGAGAGCGCGGGAGATGATGGGTGACACGGGTCCACGGCCTCGGGGGCTTGTCGTGTCCCGCACCTCCGCCCTGTCCTAGCGGGTCGACAGGGCGTGTTCCTCGATGAACTCGGCGAGCAGCTCGCGCTGCTCCCGGTCCAGCGTCCTGCCCTCGAGCAGGTCGGGGCGGCGCTGCCAGGTGCGCCCCAGGGACTGCTTCAACCGCCAGCGCCGGATGGCGCCATGGTTGCCGCTTAGCAGGACCTCCGGCACGCAGCGCCCGTCGATCTCCTCGGGGCGGGTGTAGTGCGGACAGTCCAGCAGCCCGTCGTTGAAGGAGTCTTCGACCGCAGAGTCCTGATGGCCCAGCACCCCGGGCACCAGCCTCGCCGCGGCGTCGATCAGCACCATGGCCGGCAGCTCGCCGCCGCTCAGCACGTAGTCGCCGATCGACCACTCCTCATCGATATCCGCTTCCACCACGCGCTCATCGATGCCTTCATAGCGTCCGGCCACCACCACCAGGGGGGGACCCGACGCCAGCTCCTGCACGCCGGCCTGGTCGAGCCGTCGCCCCTGGGGCGACAGGTAGACCACCTTCGGGCGCTGCCCGGTGGCCCGCTCGGCCCGCTCGCGAGCGGCGAAGATAGCCGCGCGCAGGGTGTCGACCTTCATCAGCATCCCGGGGCCGCCGCCGTAGGGGCGGTCATCCACGGTGCGATGGCGGTCGGTGGCGAAGTCCCGGGGGTTCCAGAACTCCAGCGCGATGCGCCCCTTCTCCACCGCTCGCCCGGTAACGCCGTGGCGGGTAATCGCCTCGAACATCTCCGGGAACAGCGAGACGACACCGATCCACATCGCCGCCTGCTCGGGGGAGCCCTCGGCCATCAGAAATCGGGATCCCACTCGACGGTCATCACCCCACCCTCGAGATCTACCTCGAGGATCACCTGCTCGGGCAGGTAGGGCAGCAGCCGCTCTCCGCCGTCGACGGCCTCGGGGTCCAGCGCACCCTTCACGACCATGACGTCGTTGGCGCCGGTCTCGAAGAGGTGATCGATGCAACCCAGCACGACGCCCTCGCGGGTCACGACCCGCAGGCCCTCGAGCTGGTGCCAGTAGAGTTCACCGGTGTCGAGGTCGGGAAGCTCGGCCTTGGGCAGCAGGATCTCCGCCCCGGCCAGCGCCTCGGCGCCCTCACGGGTATCACACCCCTCGAGCAGCGCGACCAGGCCCTTGCCGTGACGACGCCCCTGTACCAGGCGCCGACGCTCCAGACGATCGCCACATCTCAACACCCACTCGGGGTAGTCGAGCACGCCCTCCATGGGGCTGGTGTACGAGTACACCTTGAGCCAGCCCTTGACACCATAGGGGCTGGTCAGCTTGCCCAGCACCACATGATCGTCAGCGGGCTGCACGGTAGCGTGTTCGCTCATCGACGACCTCGTGATCACTGACAACAGCAAGTCAGGCTCAGGCCTGCTTGCGGGCTTCCTTGACCAGCTCGGCGACGCGGTCGGAGAGCATGGCGCCCTGGCTCTGCCAGTGAGCGACGCGCTCGAGGTCGACGCGCAGGCGCTCTTCCTGACCGCGGGCGATCGGGTTGAAGAAGCCCAGACGCTCGATGAAGCGGCCGTCGCGGGAGTTGCGGGAATCGGTAACGGTCAGGTGGTAGAAGGGACGCTTCTTGGCGCCACCACGAGCCAGACGAATGGTAACCATGGCCTAGTCAGTCCTTCGGTTGAGTTGAATTCGGTCACAACAATGACCGCGACATCGCGGTCCTGCCAGTGAAGAGGCAGCATTCTACGGAAAACAGCCCCGCTTGGGAACCTTTTTCGGGCCTACCGCCAGGGCATCCCACCGGGGCCGCCCATTCCGCCCATGCCACCGGGACCGCCGCCGCCCATCATGCCGGACATGCCGCGCATCATCTTCTGCATGCCGCCCTTCTTGCCCGCCTTCTTCATCATCTTCTGCATCTGTTTGTGCTGCTTGAGCAGGCGGTTGAGGTCGGGCACCTGCAGGCCGGCGCCGGCGGCGATGCGCCGCTTGCGCGAGCCGTTGATGATCTCGGGGCGGCGGCGCTCCTGGGGCGTCATGGAGTTGATCAGCGCCTCGAGCTTGCCAAGTTCCTTCTCCGGGCCGGGGCCCTGGGCCAGCTCGGCCATCTGGCCCATGCCGGGCAGCTTGCCGAGCAGGCCGCCCATGCCGCCCATCTTCTTGAGCTGCTGGAGCTGGTCGCGGAAGTCCTCGAGGTCGAAGCCCTCGCCCTTCTTGACCTTCTTCGCCAGTTGCTCCGCCTTCTTCTTGTCGACGGTGCGCTCGGCCTCCTCGATCAGCGACAGCATGTCGCCCATGCCGAGGATCCGCGAGGCGATGCGATCCGGGTGGAAGGGCTCCAGGGCGTCGACCTTCTCGCCCACGCCCATGAACTTGATCGGCTTGCCGGTGATGTGGCGCACCGACAGCGCCGCCCCGCCGCGGGCGTCGCCGTCCGCCTTGGTGAGGATCACCCCGGTCAGCGGCAGCGCCTCGTGGAAGGCCTTGGCTGTGTTGGCGGCGTCCTGGCCGGTCATGGCGTCGACGACGAACAGCGTCTCCTGGGGCGCCACCGCCTTATGCAGCGCCTGGATCTCGGCCATCATCGCCTCGTCGATGGCCAGGCGGCCGGCGGTATCCACCAGCAGCACGTCGTGGAACTGGATCTTGGCGTGCTTGATCGCTGCCTCGGCGATATCGACCGGCTTCTGGTCGGAGCGCGACGGGAAGAAGTCGACGCCGACCTCCCCGGCCAGGGTCTCGAG
Source organism: Halomonas sp. A11-A (assembly GCF_003182195.1). Taxonomy (GTDB): domain Bacteria; phylum Pseudomonadota; class Gammaproteobacteria; order Pseudomonadales; family Halomonadaceae; genus Halomonas; species Halomonas alkalicola. The sequence continues at coordinate 48,857 of NZ_QGTM01000015.1, read as the reverse complement.
CTGGTCGATGGCCGCCGGACGGTAGACGTCCGCCGACACCACCAGCACCTTCTTCTTCTCGCGCTCCTTCAGGTAGCGCGCCAGCTTGGCCACGGAGGTGGTCTTGCCCGCGCCCTGCAGGCCGGCCATCAGCACCACCGCGGGAGAGCCCTTGAGGGTCAGCCCCTCGTTGGCCTCGCCCATGGTCGCCTCGAGCTCCTGCTGGACGATCTTGACGAACTGCTGGCCCGGCGAGAGGCTCTTGGAGACCTCCTGCCCCACCGCGCGCTCGCGTACCCGCTCGATGAAGTCCTTGACCACCGGCAGGGCGACATCGGCCTCGAGGAGCGCCCGGCGCACCTCGCGCAGGGTCTCCTTGATGTTCTCCTCGGTCAGGCGCGCCTGACCCTTGATCGACTTCAGCGTCTGCGACAGACGCTCGCTGAGATTCTGAAACATTGGCCTCTCCAGAGACGACGGCCCGAAAGTGGAACCGATTATACGCGCTGTGGCCGGCAGTCTCCATGCGCTCGCCATCCGCCGCCGACCCTGGCGGCAGGGTGACGCACCCGCCACGCTGTGCGCTGCCCGAGGGATTGGTTATAGTAGCCCTCGCCATTAACGCTCACGTCATTCATTTCCACCGGCGCACGGAACGCAATCGATGCAGGCGCTCTCCCTGGCCTTCCTGGCCTTCCTTCTCTACCTGGCCGCCGCCTCCTGGCAGGGCATGGTGCTGCTGCGCCGGGCCTCTCCGCAGCCGCTGCTGGTGCGCGGCATGGCGCTGCTCGGGCTGCTCAGCCATCTGCCGCTGGCCATCGGCCTGTTCGGTCACGGCGTGCCCGTGCTGCCCGGCCTCTCCACCAGCGTGATCCTGATCAGCGCCGGCGTGGTCGCGGTACTGCTGCTGGTCAGCCTGTTCAAGCCGATACTCAATTCCGCAGTGGGCATCCTGCCGCTGGCCGGCCTGGCCCTGCTGCTGGCCGCGGGACTGCCGAGCCCCGAGCGCGCGCAAGGGCTGACGCCGGGCATCGCCCTGCACGCCCTGAGCTCGCTGCTGGCCTTCGCCGTGCTGGCCATCGCTGCCGTGCAAGCGGTGCTGCTGGGGCTGCAGAACCGCGCCCTGCGCCAGCACCATATCCGCGGGCTGGTCCAGGCACTGCCGCCACTGACCACCATGGAACGCGTGCTCTTCGAGCTGATCTGGGGAGGCGTGGGGCTGCTCACCCTGTCGATCCTCAGCGGCTTCCTGTTCCTCGACAGCATGTTCGCCCAGCACCTGGCCCACAAGACGATCCTGTCGCTGGCCGCCTGGGTGATCTTCACTGTGCTGCTGTTCAGCCACCACCGGCTGGGCTGGCGCGGCATGCGCGCAGTGCGCTGGACCCTGGGCGGCTACGGCGTGCTGCTGGTCGCCTATTTCGGCAGCAAGTTCGTACTGGAGGTGCTGCTGGGCCGCGGCTGAGGCCGCTCCCGGCGTCTTGACAGCGCGCGCGCCCGTCCCGTCAAATCGGGCCTGACACGCAACGAGGATCCTTCGACTTGAGCGACGACTTCCCGCTGGGATTGCTGTTCGGCCTGCTGTTCCTGCTCATCTGTCTCTCCGCCTTCTTCTCCAGCTCCGAGACCGGCATGATGTCGATCAACCGCTATCGGTTGAGCCATCAGGCCAACAGTGGCGACTCTCGGGCCCGGCGCGTGGTGCGACTGCTCGCCAGGCCGGACCGCCTGATCGGGGTGATCCTGATCGGCAACAACTTCGTCAACAACCTGGCGGCCTCCATCGCCACCATCATCGCCATCCACTTCTTCGGCGAGGTCACCGGCCCCGCCGTGGCCACGGCGCTGCTGACCATCATCGTGCTGATCTTCGCCGAGGTCACCCCCAAGACCTACGCCGCAGTGAAGCCCGAGCGCATCGCCTTTCCCGTCTCCCGCGTGCTGGAGCCGCTGCTCAAGCTGCTCTACCCGCTGGTGTGGCTGGTCAATGTCATCTCCAACGGATTGCTGAAGCTGCTCGGCGTGAAGAGCATCGAGGGGGGCGGCGACCATCTGACCCGCGACGAGCTGCGCACCGTGGTCCATGAGGCCGGCACCCTGATTCCCCAGCGCCACCAGGCCATGCTGCTGTCGATCCTCGATCTCGAGAACGTCACCGTGAACGACATCATGGTGCCGCGCCATGAGGTGGTGGGCATCGACCTGGATGACGGCCTGGAGGAGATCCTGGCCCAGGTGCGTACCAGCCAGCACACCCGGGTGCCGGTCTACAAGGGCGACATCAACAACATCATCGGCATGCTGCACCTGCGCAACGCGGCGCGCTTCCTATCACGCGACGAAGTGACCAAGGCGGCCATCGTCCAGGAGGCCCGCGAGCCCTACTTCATTCCCGAGTCGACCCCGCTGCACACCCAACTGCTCAACTTCCAGAAGCAGAAACGGCGCATCGGCATCGTGGTGGACGAATACGGCGACGTGGAGGGCCTGGTGACCCTGGAGGACATCCTCGAAGAGATCGTCGGCGAGTTCACCACCGACGTGGCGGGCATGGAGCAGGAGATCCACCGTCAGGAGGACGGCAGCCAGCTCATCGACGGCACCGCCAACATTCGCGATATCAACAAGGCGCTGGGCTGGCAGCTGCCGACCGACGGACCCAAGACCCTCAACGGCCTGATCCTCGAGCACCTGGAGGCCTTTCCCGACGGCCCCGCCTGCCTGCAGGTGGGCAGCGTGCGCATGGAGATCCTCGAGGTGCGCGACAACCTGATCACCGCCGCACGCTGCTGGCAGGCCCCGCGCCGCCGCTGAGGGCGGCCCGGGAGCGGCGTCACTCCAGGGCCTCGACGCCCGCGGGCAGCGCCGGACGGCCGGTCTCGGCATCACTCCAGGGCTTCGACGCCCGCGGGCAGCGCCCGCTGGTCGGCCTCGGCCTTGAGCTCCCTCACCCGCCGCTCCAGCACCGCCCGGGTGGCCCGCCCCGGGGCAAGCGGCTCACCGAAATGCAGCGCCACCCGCGCCCGGAAGCGCCGCGGGCGGCCACTCAGGGCCGGGCCGTCGGCATGGGAGGTCCAGGAGCCCCACAGGCCCGAGAGCCCCGCCGGCACCACCGGCACCGGGTCACGGGCCAGGATCAGCTCCAGGCCGCGCCGGAAGGCGTGGATCTCGCCGTCCGGCGTCAGGCGCCCCTCGGGAAAGAGCATCACCACCTCGCCATCGCGCAGCGCCCGACTCACCTGGTGGAGGGCGCGCCGCACGTTGCCCGGATCATGGCGCTCCGACTCCACGGGAATCGCCCCCACCAGGCGAAACAGCCAGTTGAGCCAGGGCGAGTCGTAGATCGGCTTGTCCATCAGGAAGCGCAGCGGGCGCCGGCTGGCGCCGCCGATGACCAGGGCATCCATGAAGCTGACGTGGTTGCAGACCACCAGGGCCGCCCCGCGGGCGGGAATATGGGCCGTGCCGCTCAGCCGCAGCCGGTAGATCAGGCGCACCGTCAGGTAGACCAGCCAGCGCACCAGGGGCCTGGGACGGCGAACGACCCGCCAGGCCAGCACCGCCCCCAGGCCGACCAGCACGCCCCACCCCACGGTCTCCCACCCCGGCATGCTCACGTCCCGGTCGGCCTCGCCTTGAGCCCGGCCAGGATGGTGCAGAGCAACTGGTCGAGCAGCTCGCCGACCTCCAGCTGCTGGCCCTGCCAGTAGCCCAGGCGCTCGTTGAGCCCGAGCAGCACCAGGCCATGGACGCTGCCCCACAGGGTGCGCCCCAGGCGGCGCGCCTCGAGGTCATCCAGGGCCGGCTGGTACTCCTTGAGGGTCGCCTCCACGCGCAGGAAGAGCCCCTCGATCATGTCGCTCTGGCGCTGGTCCAGCTCGCCCTCCTGGGCCAGGGGATAGTCGAACAGCAGCTGCCAGCGGTAGGCGTCGCGCTGGGCGAACTGCCAGTAGGCGCGCGCCAGGGCGGTGAGCCGCTGCTCCGGCGTGGCCTGACTGCTCAGCGGCTCGATCACCTCGCGCAGGTGAGCCAGGGTCTCGATGTTGACGTGCTGGAGCAGGTTGTTGAAGCTGCCGTAGAGCTTGAGCAGGGTGCTGGGAGCGCAGCCCACCTCCCGGGCCAGGGCGCGCAGGGAGAGGGTGTGCACCGGATTCTCCTGCAGCCAGGCATCGCAAGCCGCCATGACCTGGGCATGGAGCGCCTCGGGAGCATGCTGTCTGGGACGGGCCATGGTTTCCTCGCGAGCCTCTACGGGCGGTTGCGTTAGCAGGAGCGCGGCGACGTCGACGCACTCCGGAACCCAAGGATAGCGCAGTTCGAACACTGTTTTCGATACCCACGCCCTCCCCGCCCCGATTTCCCCTCTCAGCAGCGGCCAAGGAGCCGGCCTCACCCTTTCTTCCGGCCCGCCCCTTGGTTACCCTGAGCGACCCATCCCCCGCGGAGCGCCCATGGCCGGACGACTGCATATCGCCCCCCTCGACCTCGCGCGCCTGCTGCCGGGGCTGGTCATCGACGCCCCCCTGGTGACCAGCCCCAACCTGGCGCCGAGGCGCATGCTCTCGGCCATTCGCCTCGAGGCCGGCGTGCCGCGCCTGGGCCGACTCTTCTGGGGCCTGACGCCCCCCTGGCTCGAGGTGCTGGACCATGCCCCCCACTGCGCCCGGGCCGAGTCCCTGGAGGAGCGCCCCATGTTCCGCGAGGCCTTCCAGGCGAGGCGCTGCCTGGTCCCGGCCAGCGGCGTCTACGTCTGGAAGGCGCAGCCGCGCTTCAAGCAGCCCTTCCTGGTGACCCGAGTCGACCGCGGACCGCTGCTGCTGGCCGGGCTCTGGTGCCGCTTCCACACCAGCCTGGCCCAGCACAGCGACTCCCTGGCGCTGATCACGGTGCCCACCGGCCCGCTGCTGGCCCCACTCACCGACCGGCTCCCGGCGGTGATCGCCCCCGAGGACGCGCGTCGCTGGCTCGACCCCGAGACGCCGTCGGAGGCAGCCCAGGCCATGCTCGTCCCCGCCCCACGGGAACTGTTGGGCGCTTTCCCGGTATCAAGACGAGTGAACAGCCCCGCGCATCAGGATGCCGCCTGCGCCCACCCGGTCGGCCCCATGCTGCGCCAGCCCGACTGAGGCCCCGATGCCGCGAACCGCGACGCCCAGATCCACAGGAGAGACGATGCCATCCACCCTGACTGCCCGATGCTGCGGACTGGCCGCCGCCGCGGCCCTGCTGATCGCCGCACCCGCCGTGGCCGAGCCCCACCCCGACGCGGACGCCATCGCCGGGGTGACCACGCCGCGGGTCAGCCCCCACGACAGCCGCGACTACCGGATACTGACCCTGGAGAACGGCCTCACCGCCCTGCTGGTCAGCGACCCCGAGGCCGACAAGGCCGCCGCCTCCATGAACGTCTCGGTGGGCAGCGCCCAGGACCCGGAGGACCTCGCCGGCCTGGCCCACTTCCTGGAGCACATGCTGTTCCTGGGCACCGAGCCCTTCCCCGAGGCCGACGCCTACCAGGGCTTCATCTCGCGCCACGGAGGCACCCACAACGCCTTCACCGCGCCCCAGGACACCAACTACTTCTTCGACATCGACCCGAGCGCCCTGGAAGGGGCCCTGGACCGCTTCAGCCAGTTCTTCATCTCGCCGCTGTTCAACGCCGACCAGCTGGAGAGCGAGCGCAACATCGTGCACTCCGAGTACATGGCGCGCATCCGCGACGACGTGCGCCGCGAGAACGACGTGCTCAATGGCCTGCTCAACCCCGAGAACCCCACCACCGGCTTCTCGGTGGGCAGCCGCGAGACACTGGCCGACCGCCCCGAGGGCGAGCCCAGCCTGCGCGAACGGGTGATCGACTTCTACGAGCGCTACTACGATGCCAACGTCATGCACCTGGCACTGGTGGCGCCCCAGCCGCTGGATGAGCTCGAGGGCATGGTGGCGAGCCGCTTCGCCGACATCGCCGACCGCGGGCTCGCGCCGCCCGAGATCACCGAACCGCTGGCGCTTACCGACACCCTGCCCCGGCGGGTCGCGCTGCAGTCGGTGCGCGACAGCCGCCAGCTGCGCCTGCTGTTCCCGATTCCCGATCCCATCACCGAGTACCGCCACAAGCCCGCCGACCTGATCGCCCACCTGCTCGGCCACGAGGGGGACGGCAGCCTGCTGGCGGTGCTGCGCGAAGCCGGCTGGGCCGACGGCCTCTCGGCGGGTGTCGCCCGCGGTGACGGCCGGCACGCCCTGTTCAGCATCAACGTCAGCCTGACTCCCGCCGGCGCCGAGGCCCGCAATGCCATCGAGGCGACGCTGTTCGCCGCTATCGACCAGGTCCGCGAGGAGGGCCTGGAGGCGTGGCGCTACGACGAGAAGGCGAGCCTTGCCGAGCAGGAGTTCCGCTTCCAGCAGCATGGCGCGCCGCTGCAGGAGGCCATGCGCCTGGCCATGAACCTCTCGCGCTTCCCGGTGGAGGACGTGCAGTATGCGGCCTATCGCATGGACGGCTTCGAGCGCGAGCGCAGCGAGGCCTACCTCGACGCCCTCACCCCCGACAACCTGATCCGCCTCTACAGCGCTCCGGACGTGGAGGGCGAGGAGCGCTCCCCCTGGTTTCACGCCCCTTGGGGTGAAGACAGACACGACGAGGCGCCGACGCTCTCCGGCCTGGCCCTGCCCGCCCCCAACCCCTACATCGCCGAGGACCTCGACCTGCTCGACGACCAGGACGAGCGCCCGCGGCGGCTGGTGGCGGAGCCGGCCTTCGACCTCTGGCACATGGCCGATGCCACCTTCAACACCCCCAAGGTGGAGTGGCGCTTCAGCCTCCAGCACCCCGGCGCGGCCAGCTCCGCCCGGGACGCCGCCCTCGCCCGCCTGCTCGCCGGATGGCTGGACGACAGCCTCAACGAGGCCCTCTACCCGGCACGCCTGGCCGGCCAGCACGTCGAGGCCTATGCCCACGCCCGCGGCATCACCCTGGCCTTCTCCGGCTGGCGCGACCGCCAGGAGCGGATGATGGAGCGGGTGCTCGAGCAGCTGCAGGAGGGCGAGGTGGACGACGCCAGCGTGGCGCGGGTGCGCTACCGGCTGCAGCGGGAGTGGCGCAACGCCCCCCAGGCGGCGCTGCACCGCCAGGCCAGTCGCACCCTCGCCGAGGCGCTGGTACGCCCCCAGTGGCCCAGCGCCGCCCTGCTGGAGGCGAGCCGTGAGCTCGACGCGGATGACCTGCGCGACTACCGCGATGCCCTGCTGGCCGAGCTGCGCCTGGAGGCCATGGCGGTGGGCAACCTGGGCGCCGAGGAGGCCGAGGCCCTGGGCCGGCGGGTCGCCGAACGCCTGGCGCCGAGCCTCGATGCAGCGGCCATTCCCGACCTCACGCCGCTGCGCGCCGACACCGACCTGCCGAGCCTGACCCCCCACACCAGCCGCGAGGAGTCGGTGGTGCTGCGCTACCTCCAGGGGCCCGACCGCTCGCTGACCAGCCAGGCCCGCCTGGCGGTGCTCGGCCGGCTGATCGACACCCCCTTCTACCAGCGGCTGCGCACCGAGGAGCAGCTGGGCTATGTGGTCCATGCCGGCTACTCGCCGATGCTCGACGCCCCGGGGCTGGCGCTGCTGGTGCAGTCCCCGGATACCGGGAGCGAGGCGATCGAGGCGCGCATCGACGCCTTCCTGGACGACTTCGAGGAGACCCTGGCGGCCCTGGAGGACGAGGCCCTGGCGCCCTATCGCCAGGCGGTCCACGACCGTCTGACCCAGCGCGATACCAGCCTGGCCGGGCGCGCCGGCCGCCTGTGGCAGGCGATGTCCTTCGGCGACACCGAGTTCGACCGCCGCGAGCGACTCGCCGAGCGGGTCCTGGCGGTCGGCGCCGACGAGCTGCGCGAACTGTGGCCCGAGCTGCGCCAGGCGGCGGTGGTACGGGTCACCTTCGACCCGGGCGACGAGCCGGACGACGTGCTGGCCTTCGCCCAGCACCTGGAGCCACTGCCGGAAGTGGAAGAATGAAGAGTGGGGGGTAAGGAGTAACGCAAAGATAAGCGAGGAGCAATGGTGGGAGCTGGGCTCCGGCGAATGGCGGCGCAGCCGCCCGGCGGTGTTGCCGCCGGTGCCGAGGCCATAACCTTCGCCCCGCAGAGCGTGGCTCCCACCAGTAGCAACAGCCTCGCTGGTAGCCCGTGGTCTCCAAGGCTTGAGGAGCGATGCCTCAGTCGAAGGCCTGAGGGGGCATGATCGCCTCCACATGCATCACCAGCTCCTCGAGGACCTGGCGCTCGCGATCGCCGAGTTCGCCCTGGTTGAGCCGCTCGATCTCGCGGGCGAAGCCCTTGAGGGTGAGGCCGGCCACCGCGGCATCGTTCATGCGCGCCCAGCGATAGGCCTCCCACTGTGCCAGCTCCTCCCCCTCCAGGGTCTCCGGGTAGCTGCGCGCCCGGTAGCGGAACAGCATCTCCTCCAGGCGCGGGTCCTGGAAGGCGAAGCGCGCCCCCACCAGGTCCCAGGGGTCGCTGTCACGCACCCGCTGCATCTGCTGGCGATCCGCCGGCGAGAAGAAGCCCCCGGCGTAGAGCATCAGGTCGGGGTCCTCCGGGCCCGCCGGGGGCGGTGCGGCAAACACCTCGCTGACCCGCGCCGCCACCTCGGGGCGGGCGGCGAGGCGCTTCCAGTGCTCGCGACAGGCATCGACGTCGAGCCCCAGGCGGGTGACGATCTCGCCATACTCGCCCCGGTGCGGCCCCTCCACGTCCTTGAGCGCGCTGGCCGGGAAAAGCACCGGGCACTTGTTGATGTGAATGACCTTGAGGGGAATACGCTCCTCGCCCTCGGCCAGGTCGTCGCTGCTGACGAAGACCCGCTGGCGGATCTGCTCGGCGGAGAGGTCGAAGAGCGGCGTCGGGTCCATCGACAGGTCGTAGACGATCACGCCGTTGGGATTGGTGGGGTGCTCGGCCAGCGGCACCACCAGGGCCGCGCAGCCGCGGCTGGCGGGGTAGCGACGCGAGATGTGCAGCACCGGCTTGCGCCCCGGCACGTCGAGCAGCCGGGCCACCGCGCGCTTGCCGCGCAGCCCCTGCAGGTAGTCGAAGAGCCGGGGGTTGGCCTCGCGCAGCCGCTTCGCCAGGGCGATGGTGGCGCGCACGTCGGCCAGGGCATCGTGGGCGCCCTGGTGGGCGATGCCGTTGGCGGCGGTCAGGTCCTCGAGGCGGAAGCTGGGCGCGCCGTCGGCGCGGCGCGGCCACTCGATGCCCGCCGGGCGCAGGGCGTGGAAGGCCCGCACCACGTCGATCAGGTCCCAGCGGGAATTGCCGTTCTGCCACTCTCGGGCGTAGGGGTCGATCAGGTTGCGATAGAAGAGGTGGCGCGTCACCTCGTCATCGAAGCGCAGGCTGTTGTAGCCCAGCACGCAGGTGCCGGGCGCACTCATCAGCGCCTCGATGCGGCCGGCGAACTCCGCCTCGGGCAGGCCCCGGCGGCGCGCCTGCTGGGGGGTGATCCCGGTGATCAGGCAGGCCTGGGGGTGGGGCAGGAAGTCGTCGACGGGCTTGCAGAACCACTCCACCGGCTCGCCGACCTCGTTGAAGTCGGCGTCGGTGCGGATCGCCGCGAACTGCGCCGGGCGGTCACGGCGCGGATCGGCACCGAAGGTCTCGTAGTCATGCCACAGGAAGGTCAGCGGGGCAGCGGGCGGCGCCATGGGCGGGCTCTCCGACGGTCAGACGGGATGGAGGCCACAGCCTAGCACAGCCCCGCGCGCCTCTCAGCCGGGTGAGCCCTTCGGCAGGGTGACGTTGAGCTCCAGCACCGAGCAGTTGTCCTCGCTGTCGAGGCTGATGTTGATGGCGTCGTCATCCACCTGGACGTAGCGACGGATCACCTCCAGCAGCTCCTTCTCGAGCAGGGGCATGTAGTCGGGCTGACCGCGCTGGCTGCGCTGGTGGGCCACGATGATCTGCAGCCGCTCCTTGGCGACCGACGCGGTCTTCTTGCGCTCTCGCTTCAGGAATTCAAGCAGTTTCACCGGCGAACACCTCCAAACATGCGGCTCAGCAGGCTCTTCTTCTGGTACTCGTGGAAGCGCAGGGGCACCTCCTCGCCGAGCAGGCGGGCCACCGTGTCGGTGTAGGCCTGGCCGGCATCACTGGCGGCGTCGTGGGTCACCGGCACGCCCTGGTTCGAGGCCCGCAGCACCGCCTCGGACTCGGGAATCACGCCGATCAGGTCGATGGCCAGGATCTCCCGGATATCGTCCAGGTTGAGCATGTCGCCCAGGTCGACCCGCTCCGGGTTGTAGCGCGTGACCAGCAGGTGCTCCTTGATCGGCTCCTCGCCGCGCTCGGCGCGCCGGGTCTTGGAGGCCAGCAGGCCGAGGATGCGGTCGGAGTCACGCACCGAGGAGACCTCGGGGTTGGTGACCACGATCGCCTCGTCGGCGAAGTACATGGCCAGCTGGGCGCCGCGCTCGATGCCCGCCGGGGAGTCGCAGAGGATGTAGTCGAAGTCCTTGGCGAGGGTCTCGAGCACCTTCTCGACCCCCTCCTGGCTCAGGGCGTCCTTGTCGCGGGTCTGGGAGGCCGGGAGGATATGCAGGTTGTCGACCCGCTTGTCGCGGATCAGCGCCTGGCTGAGCCCGGCCTCGCCCTGGATCACGTTAACCAGGTCATAGACCACGCGACGCTCGCAGCCCATGATCAGGTCGAGGTTGCGCAGCCCCACGTCGAAGTCGATGACCACGGTCTTGTTGCCGCGCAGCGCCAGGCCGGTGGCGATGGCTGCCGCGCTGGTTGTCTTGCCGACGCCTCCCTTGCCGGAGGTCACAACGATGATCTTGGCCAAGAGTCGCTTCCTGTCTGTCATTGAATGGTAAGAGGATGACCGTCTCGGTCCTGTCGTGCCTCAGGTCAGCGCGGTGATGCCGAGCTGGTCTCCGTCGAGGCGCACCTGCACCGTGGCGCCCAGCAGGCGCGGGTCGATGTCCTCGAGTCGCTTGTAGTTGCCGGCCACCGACAGCAGCTCGGCGTGGAGTTCACGACAGAAGATGGCAGCCAGGGGGTCGCCATGGATGCCGGCCAGGGCGCGGCCGCGCAGGGCGCCGTAGACATGCACGCTGCCCGCAGCCAGCACCTCGGCGCCGGCGTTCACCGCACCGATGACCACCAGGTCCCCTTCCGGGGAGGTGATCTGCTGGCCGGAGCGCACCGTGCCACGGAAGATCCTTCCGCCGCTGGCCACGCCCGGCGGGGAGGTCAGCGCCGCCTCTTCCTCGGCTACCACCGCGGCCTCGACCGGCGGCACACTCTCAAGGCTCCTGGGGCGGCTCGCCGCCAGTGGCGGGAACCAGCCCAGGCCCAGCGCCCAGGCCGACTGCTTGACCGGCTCGGCACCACCACGCACCGCCACCGGCAGCAGCTTGTGGGCACGGCACACCGCGCAGATCCGCTCCAGGGCCAGGTGAGGTTCGTCGAGCTTCTCGACGCTGAGCACCACCGGGGTGTGCTGGAAGAAGGCCGGGGACTGACTGAGCTTGCCGGCGAGCTGCTCACGAATCTGCTCAGGGTCGGCACTGCTCAGTTCCATCACCGTCATCGGCAGCATGCCGCCCTTGAAGGTGAAGGCCATGCCATCCCTGTCCACTTTGAGGCTCATTGCCGAACTCCACATCGGTGTTGGTCGGGGTACGCCACCAAAGCTAAGCGAGTACCGCGCCCCCTGCAACTGATCATACGCCCAGCAAGCCTACACTGTCAGTGTCTCCAGACGGCCACAGCACGGGCTTTTCCGAATCGGCACCGCATGCTTAGATACCCAGGCAAGGCCCAAGCTTCGCCTGGCGGCCCTTCCCGGCCCTCCCGACAATAACCGACTGGCGCGTCCCGGTGCGTGATGCGCCCCTTGATCAGGATCGCCCATGTCCGGACTCCTCCGCCACCTGTTTGCCCCGCGCTGGCAGCACCCCGCCCCCCAGGTACGGCGACAGGCCGTCGCACGCCTCGATCTCAGCCGCGAGGAGCACCGCCAGGCGCTGGAGCGGCTCGCCCTGGATGAGGATCCCGGCGTGCGTAGCGAGGCGCTAGCCCGCCTCGACGACCCCGAGCGGCTGATCGCCCTGCTCGGCAGGGGCGATGCCGCAGCGGAGCTCACCCATCGGCTGCTCGCCCTGCTCGCCGGCGGCAGCGGCAACCTGGAGCTGGGCGCGCGCATCGCCCTGGTCGAACGGCTCGATGATGAAGCGCTGCTCGCCGAGCTCTGCCTGAAGGGCGACAACCAGCAGCTGCGCCTGGCGGCGCTGGCCAGGCTGGAGAGCGAGGAGGCGCTGATCCGCCAGGCCTGCGACAACGGCATCGCCGCCGTGCGCCACGCCGCCGCCGCACGGGTCGAGAGCGAAGCCGGACTGGCTCGCCTGGCCCAGCAGGCACGCCGCGATCGCCAGGTCATGCGTGGCGCCCGGGAGCGCCTCAACCGCCTGCGTGCCGACTCGGCGCAACTGGCCGCCGCCCGGGAGCGCCGCGAGGGGCTGCTGGCCGACCTGGAGCGCCACGCCACCGCCCCCTGGGAGCCGCTCTATGGCGGCCGCTTTCGCCATCTGGAGCGCGAATGGATGGCGCTTCAGGACCTCCCCGACGCCACTCAGGAGCGCCGCTACCATGATGCCTGCCTGCGCTGTCGCAAGGTGATCAGCGACCACGAGGCCCAGCTGCGCGCCAGCGAAGCCGCCGAGGCGCGCCGCGAGGACGCCGAGCAGGCCAGGGAGGCGCTGGTGGAGGTCCTGGAGGAGGGACTCGAGGCCCTGGGGCGCAGCGACGTGGTCACCGCCCAGGACATTGCCAGCCTGCGCGCCCAGAAGCAGCTGCTGGCCCAGCGCTGGCAGGCGCTCTCCGATCAGCACCTGGCGGACCAGATGCTCCGCCAGCGCTATGATGCCGCCCGCGAAGGCTTCGAGCGCATCAGCCAGGCCTGGGTGCGCCTGGAGGAGCGCGCCGACGAGCTCGAGCGGGCCCTGACCGACGGCGATGACGACCGCCTCACGGCGCTGCTGGGGGCCATCGACTGGCCTCGTGGCCTGGCCCCTGCCCCGCTGCTGCAGCGGGCTCGACAGCGCCTGGCACAACCGGATGCCCCGGCCGACGAGGAAGACCAGACGGCACGCCTGGCCCGCTTCATCGCCGACCTCGACGACCTGGAGAGCCTCCTGGAGCGCGGCGCCTTCAAGGGCGCCAGCCGTCTTCACCAGCGCCTGCGCCAGGCCGCCGACGGGCTCGACGACAGGTTGCCCCAGCCCCAGCGTGCGCGCCTTCGACAACTGGGGGCTCGGCTCGCCGAGCTGCGCGACTGGCGCAGCTTCGTGGCCGGCCCCAAGCGCGACCAGCTGCTGCAGGCCATCGAGGCCCTGGCCGAGGAGGCGAGCCTCGTCGACGCCGCGCTGGACCGCCGCCACCGCCAGCTGGTCAAGGAGTGGAAGGCGCTGGGGGACGCCGCCGCCAATCGCGAACAGTCGGCCCGCTTCCGGGCCGCCTCCAACCGCATCCATGAGCGGCTCGCCCCATGGCGCGAGCGCCTCGACGCCGAGCGCCAGACCCACCTGGCCACCCGACAGGCCCTCTGCGATCAGCTGGAAACGCTTCTCGAGCAGCCCGCCGAGGAGGCCGATCCCGATGCCCTGCGCGAGATCCGTGACCGCGCCCGCGACCAGTGGCGACGCGCCTCGCCGGTGCCCCGCGACCAGGCCGAGACCATCGGTCGTCGCTTCGCCCGCATCCGCCATGCGCTTCAGGCGCTGATCGACCAGCGTGCCCGGGCGGTCGCCGAGACCAAGCGCGACCTCATCGAGCAGGTGCGCGCCCTGCTGGGCCAGGCGATGCCCGCGGCTCGCCGTGCCGAAGCGGTCAAGGCGCTGCAGCAGCGCTGGCGCGAGCTGGGGCGTGCCCCGCGGGGCGAGGAGCAGGCGCTGTGGCGGGAGTTTCGCGGCCTGTGCGACCAAGTGTTCGCCTCCCGGGAAGCCGAGCGCGACGACCGCGCCCGTCAGGCCCGGGAACGCCAGGAGGCCATGCAGGCGCTGATCGAGCGCCTGGACGCCTGGCACCCCGCCGGCAGCGCCGACGAGGCGGTGCTCGCCTCCGCCATTGCCGAGGCCGCCGCTCTGGAGCCCCTCCCCGGCGGACGCCGCACCGAGGGCATGCGCCGGCGCTGGTCGGGCATCGTGCGCGCCCGACGCGAGCGCCTCGAGCGCCTGGCGGTGGTGGAAGAGGTGGAGCGCTGGCGAGAGGTTCAGCCGCTGCTGCTCGCCCACCTGGCAGCCGACGCCGAGCGCCTGGCCGGCGGCGAGCCCCGCGAGGTGGCGCTGCCCGAGTCGCCGCGCCTGGCGGATGACATGCGCAGCGCCCACGCCCGCCGCAACGCCGCGCGCCAGGCGCCCGAAACCGACGAGGAGGTAGCGGAGCGCCTGGCGAGGGTGCGAGTGCATCTCTCCCTGCTTGCCGTGGGCAGCGTCAGCCATCGCGACGACCCGCTGCGCCTGGCGATCCAGGTGGAGCGCCTCAACGAGAACCTCGGGCGCGAGCTCTCCCGCGCCGAAGAGGTCCACGGCGTGCTGCGCGAGCTGCTGGCCACGGGGCCTGTCGCACCGGCGCTGTGGAGCCGCGAGGTGGGGGAGCTGGATCGCTTACTGGAGCGCCTGACCCGCCTGCCCCCACCCTGAGACCAGAACCTTGAGGCCAGAAAAGGCAGAAACGCGAGGGATCGCCTCGCGCTTCTTGTCGTTACGGTCGCCCCCGGCCGATCGGTGACCAGGGGGCGCAGGAAACCGGGGCGATCAGCCCATGAACTGGCCGCCGTTGATGTCGATGTTGGCGCCGGTGATGAAGCCAGACTCCTCGTGGGCCAGATAGGCCACCAGGCGAGCGACCTCCTCCGGCTTGCCGAAGCGCTTGACAGGGATGGTCTCGCGGATGGACTCGCGCACCTTCTCGGGAATCTTCATGATCATGTCGGTGGCGATATAGCCCGGCGACACGGTGTTCACAGTGATGCCCTTGGTGGCGGTCTCCTGGGCCAATGCCATGGTCAGGCCGTGCATGCCCGCCTTGGCGGCCGAGTAGTTCACCTGGCCGAACTGGCCCTTGCGGCCGTTGATGGAAGAGATATTGATGATCCGGCCGTACTGCTGCTCCAGCATGCTGTCGAGCACGCTGCGGCAGGTGTTGAAGACGCTGTTGAGGTTGGTGTCGATGACCTCGTGCCACTGCTCGGGGGTCATCTTCTTCATGGTGCCATCGCGGGTGATGCCCGCACAGTTCACCAGCACGCCGATCGGGCCGTGCTTCGCCTCGATCTCCTTGACCCCGTTCATGCAGGCCTCGAAATCCACCAGGTCCACCCCGGCGATATCGATGTTGCTGTAACCATCCGTCTTCTGGGCTTCGAGCCAGCTCTTGGCCTTTTCCGGATTGTGGTAGCCGGCCACCACCTGGTAGCCCTCATCGGCCAGCGAACGACAGATGGCACTGCCGATGCCGCCGGTTCCACCGGTCACCCAAGCAACGATTTCATTGTTGGCCATTGTAACCTCCCTGATTATCATGACGCTGTGGCCAGGCCACCTCGGCCTGCATACCAATTATTCTTTGCAGCGTTGCCAGTTTGATGACAACTCCACGGAGTATGGACCATGAAGCGGTGCCGGGACGAGCGTTTGAACCCGGACCCTTGACTAAAGGGGTAATGCCTGTAGAATGTGCCCCACGTTGATGCGGGGTGGAGCAGTCTGGTAGCTCGTCGGGCTCATAACCCGAAGGTCATCGGTTCAAATCCGGTCCCCGCTACCAAATACCGAAAAAAGCCAGAACCGACAGGTTCTGGCTTTTTTGGGTTCTTCGTCGTTTTACGTGGATTTGGCCTGATCGAGCAGGCGGCCCACCGGGCTGCCAATCAGGTAGATCATGGCGATGAAGTTGGCCTCTTTCCCGGAATCCGCGGTCACGATGTCGGAATCCTCGGTCACGTTCCCGGAATCTCACCTAACTCGCTGGAATGATTCGGACTTTTACGGCATACCCTTCCTTTTGCCTGCGCTCCAGGAGGGAGACATGCCAGCACCGAGGATTCCCATGCGAACCATCACCGAGGTGTTGCGCCTCAAGTACGACGCCGGCCTCAGCCACGAGAAGATTGCGCGGGCCTGCGGCCTCTCCAAGGGCGTGGTCAGCAAGTACGTCAGCCTGGCCCAGGTGGCCGGCATCCGCTGGCCGTTGCCCGACGGCACCGACGAGGCGGCGCTGGAGGCGCGGTTGTTCCCGGCCAAGTCGCCGCCGATGCGCTTCTCGGCGCCGGACTACTTCCAGGTCCACCAGGCGCTCAAGCGCAAGGGCGTCACCCTGCAGCTGCTGTGGGCGGAGTACGTCGAGGTCCATGGCGACAAGGCCTACCGCTACAGTCGGTTCTGTGACCATTACCGCGCCTGGCGGGAACGCCAGCGGCGCAGCATGCGCCAGGTCCACCGCGCCGGCGAGAAGCTGTTCATCGACTACTGCGGCCCGACCGTGCCGATCATCAACCAGGCCACCGGCGAGCTGCGCCAGGCCCAGGTGTTCGTGGCGGTGCTGGGCGCCTCCAGCTACACCTACGCCGAGGCCACCTGGAGCCAGGCGCTGCCCGACTGGATTGCCTCTCACCAGCGCGCCTTCCAGTTCCTGGGCGGCGTCCCCGAGCTGCTCGTCCCCGACAACCTGAAGAGCGCCGTGACGCGGGCGTGTCGCTACGAGAGCCAGCTCAACGCGACCTACGCCGAGATGGCCCAGCACTACCAGGTCGCGGTGCTGCCGGCGCGGCCCTACAAACCCAAGGACAAGGCCAAGGCGGAAGCCGCGGTACTGCTGGTGGAGCGCTGGATCCTGGCCCGCCTGCGTCACCACACCTTCTTCACGCTGGCCTCGCTGAACCAGGCCATCCGCGAGCTGCTGGAAGACCTCAACCGCCGCCCCTTCCAGGGCCGCGAGGAGAGCCGGCGCGATCTGTTCCAGGCCATCGACCGGCCGGTGCTGCGCCCGCTGCCGGAGACGCCCTACGAGTACGCCGAGTGGCGCAAGGCCAAGCCCGGCATCGACTACCACCTCGACCTCGACAAACGCTTCTACAGCGTCCCGCACAGCCTGGTGGGCCAGGTGCTGGAGGTGCGCCTGACCCACGCCATGGTGGAGGTGTTCCACAAGGGCCACCGAGTGGCGGCGCACCCGCGCCATGCCCCGGGTCGCTTCTCGACCCTGGCCGAGCACATGCCCAAGCGCCACCAGGCGCACCGCGACTGGTCGCCAAGCCGCTTCCTGGATTGGGCGAAGGACATCGGCGCCGCCACCCTGGAGATGACCCAGCGGCAGTTGCAGGACCGCCCCCATCCCGAGCATGGCTACCGTGCCTGCCTGGGTCTGTGGCAGCTCAGCCGGCGCTACGGCAAGGCCCGGCTGGAGCAGGCCTGCGCGCATGCCCTGGCGATCCCCACCACGCGCTACCGCAGCATCGCCTCGATCCTCAAGCAGGGGCTGGATCAGCAGCCGATGCTGACGCTCCCCGAGGCGCTCGATGACCTGCCGCCCCACACCAACGTGCGCGGTGCCGAGTACTACCACTGACCCGAGGAGACGACCGATGATGACCCAGCCCCTGCTCGACACCCTGCGCCGCCTCAAGCTGACCGGCATGCACGACGCCCTGGCTCACCAGCTCACCCAGCCGGACACCTACGACCTGCCGTTCGAGGATCGCCTGGGCATGCTGCTCGACCGAGAGGTCCTGCATCGCGATAACCGCCGCCTCGACCGGCTGCTGAAGGCCGCCAAGCTGCGGGTGACGGCCTGCGTCGAGGACATCGACTACCGCCATCCTCGCGGCCTGGAGCGGGGCCGCATGGCACCGCTGGCCACCGGCGAGTGGATCGGCCAGGCGCTCAACCTGTGCCTCACCGGTCCCACCGGGTGCGGCAAGACCTGGCTGGCCTGCGCCCTGGGCAACCAGGCCTGCCGGCAAGGCTACTCGGTGCGCTACCTGCGGGTGCCGCGCCTGTTCGAGCAGCTGCGCATCGCCCAGGGCGACGGCTCCTACGCCCGGCTGATGGGCCAGCTGCAGAAGACCGACCTGCTGATCCTCGATGACTGGGGGATGCAGAAGATGACCGCCCCGCAGCGCCAGGACCTGATGGAGGTGATCGAGGACCGGCATGGCCGGGGCTCGACGCTGATCGCCAGCCAGCTGCCCATCGAGCACTGGCACGACTACATCGGCGCGGCGACGGTGGCCGACGCCATCCTGGACCGGCTGCTGCACAGCGCCCACCGCCTGACACTCAGAGGAGAATCGATGCGCAAGAGCGCCGCCCCGCAAGCGGCAGAAGTTGACCCATCGTGACCGGTCAGCTTACAAAACCAGAGCCAGCGAGAGAGGAGTGAGCAGATCGGTCACGATCCCCGGAATGACCGGTCACGTTCGTCGGAATACGCATCTCCCAAATTCACCATCAATCTGGCATCACTTGACGATTATTCTCACTTCCACGAGCAGCGCGTAGCAGAACAAACCCTCAGCCTGGAGAGGCTGCTAGAGCAGCAGGCTCAGGCCGAACACAGGCGAAAGGAAAAGGAAAAGGAGAAGAAGAAAGACAGGCAGGAGAAGCGTGACCAGAGGGACTCCGACGCCAGGAAGTGCGCGGTAGCGCTGGAAGCCATATTTCACGCCGGTGCGAAACAAGCGAGTTACTGCCCCTGCTGCCGATCTGTCTTTACTACAGCCGTGACGGAGTGCAGTGAGTGTGGGAAGCAGCAGATTCGCACTCTGGAGCTCAATGAAAGCGAATTGGAGACCCTCTACCACCGTGTTCGCTGCAGTCCTTGTCTCGATCTCCCTCGCTGACCTCGCGCCTTGCGGCCTTCCTGCCGATTCACCATGATGGCCTGTATCATCAGCAGGCTATGAATTCATCGCCGCCAGTTCGACAGAGACGACTCCGGCATCAACACACAGCCCTCGCAGCCATGGTGCCCCTCCAGCATCAGCACCTCGCCATTGATGGAGTGGGCTACCCGCTCGTCCAGCACCATCTGGCCGAAGAGCTCCGCCTCGATGCTGGGCTTCTTGGGCAGCCCCATCATCTTCATCACCGAGCGGACGTAGCGGCGGGTGAAGCTGGGGTAGTGTCGATAGGAAGTTTGTAGCATTAACACCTCATTGAGCCGTGAGACCCAACCACTCAGGACATACTGGCAGCCGACTCTCTCAACCTCTTCGCGACCTCATGCCCAGTGCGACTGTCCTTCTTCATATCACCCAGCTGACGGTAGATCACGTCGCGCGTTGCTGAAAGCAACAGAGGGTCGGCATCGACCTGAAGACCGGCAGCCTTCTCACGAACGGGCCAGAGCAACGTGTCCTTCAAGGCAAGCATGCCATTACGATCAGGAGCATCGAACTTGAGGTGCACTCGTTGGCCATGGCGCTGGTTAACATCGGCTCGGAAGCGGTCGAGCTCCGCAATCTGATTGTTGGGCGTATCGGGGGTGGGTTTGAGCTTCTGCTCGGCCAGGCTGGCGGCCGCGGCATCGAGCATCACCTTCTGCTGTCGGCCAACACGATCATCCTGACGCCCCGGCAGCCGCTGTGCCCGAGCTACAAGCTCGATCTCCCCGCCTTCAGGTAGCTCACTTTCCAGAAGGTCATCCGCCGTCGTCCATCGCTGTCCACCGAGCTGCAGTGCCGAGAGTGGCTTGCGCGTCTGCCATGCCGCCAGCACGGCCTCGAAGGGCTGCAACATGTAGTCGAGCAGCTTCTCGAAGACTGGGTCACCGTAGGTGGCGAAATGCAGGCGTCGTCGGTCCTCGGCGCCCAACCCATGCTCAAACAGTTCACGGGAGGTAGTCAGCAGCGTGTCGCGCGGTACGCCTGGAACGTCCACGAGGCGGAAAGCGTCGCCTTGGGCGAAGCTCTCAACGCCACCGCCCAGCGCCTTCAGGTAGGCACTCTCACTGATAATTCGCCAGATACTTTCCAGTGAAACCGGCAGCGGCTCACGGCGCTGTTGTGCCTCCAAATGCTCGTAGGCGGCTTTCTGCTCCTCGGCCTTGAACTCGGTGAGCTGTTGGCGCTCCTGGATCCGCTTCGCGTGCTCCTGCGCCCGGCGAAACAGCTCCTCCTCGTCGATCTTTCCCTCTTCCCCCTCGGCCTTGGCGTAGTCCTCGAAGTCCTCGGGCTGGATGGGCAGAAGCGAGAACTGCAGCTCCCCGGAAACGGTCAACGCCTCACGGAAGCGTTTCACCAAGCGTGAGTAGACCACCTCCTCAACGCTGCCCTGATAGAGATAGTTCAGCACCTGGATTTGCGTGTGGTGCTGGCCGATGCGGTCAATACGACCAATACGCTGTTCCAGCATCATCGGGTTCCAGGGCAGGTCGAAGTTGATCAGCAGGTCGGCGCTCTGCAGGTTGAGGCCCTCGGCGGCCGCATCGGTACACAGCAGGATATCAATGTTACCCGCCACGAAGCGCTGCTTGATGGTGGTACGGTCCATCCGTTCTGGCTGGAATTCCCCGGCTCGCCGGAGTGTGCCACCGGCACCGGAGAAGGTACCGATCGGGCAGCCCGGCAAGCGTCGCCGCAGCTCCTCATGCAGGTACTCCATGGTGTCGGTGTAGCGCGTGAACAGCACCAGCTGACGGACCCGGTCGCTGCTATTGATGCGCCGCTGGTCGATATGCTCCAGCAGCTGACGCATCTTGCGTGGCGTGGCGGGTAGCTTGTCCATGGTGGCAATCAGCCTCGACACGGCGCCCTGCTCCCAGGTGAGGTCACTCTCTGTGCGGTGCTTGAGCACCAACCCTTCCACCTCATCGTCTCTCAGCTCTTCGAGTTCTTCACGTGAGCCATCCGATGTCGCGACCTGCTGCGCCTTGTGGTCGAGCGTCTGCTGGATCTTGTCCAGGCGTCGCTTCAGTGAGCAGTGCAGCGCATGGAAGGACGAGGCGAAGCGTAGCCGCAAGAAGCTCAGGTAGAAGCCGATGGCGGCGCGCTGCCGGCCCTCCTCCATGTTGGCAGCCATATGACTTGCCAGGTCGGCGCAGTACTCCTGCAGCTGGTCATAGACGTCACGCTCGATGCCGCCAAGCGGAATGATGCTGGGGGCAACTTCCCGCCAGGCGAGGTTGGCATTCAGCAGCCCTTCCCGCTGGTAGGCGCGCAGCAGAGAGCGTGTGTGCCGCAGCATACTGCGCCCCAGCGGTGCCAACAGACTCAGCGCCGGCTGCACCTCGTCCCAGATCATCGGCTCCAATGAACGATCAGTGAAGTCCTCCAGTCCAGTTTTACCGAACGGGCTCAGCACATGCTCATTGACGAAGTGCCACTGCTCCGGAGAAGAGCTCCGCACATTGTTCAGGTAGCGACACAGCCATTCGCCTTCATAATGAGCCATCGGCTCCTGGTGGATCAGCTTGTCGCGCACCCGGTAGAAGATTTCACACAGATCCTCGGAGAACTGGACAGCCCCGGCGGAAGGCATCAGCTTCAGCAGATCGAAGGCTTCCACGCGGTTGAGCTGCATCGGCGTGGCGGTGGCCAGCAGCAGAGTACGCGACTTTCCATATAGCGCACCCTGCAGCTCCTGGTAGAGCTTGTTGAAGCGCGGCATGACGGTCTGGTTGTCAGGCGTCTGGCGCCGGGCCTTGTGGGCCTCGTCCACCAGCACCAGGTCGGTCTCGGGAAGATTGGCCAGCAGCCTACCGCCGTGGCGGTTGATCACCAATCCAGTCGAGATGATCTCCAGCGGTGCATCGAACATCTGGCCCTGCCCCTGCATCGGCTCGCCATCCAGCAGGTCGATACGCTCCCAGCGCCCCTTGCGGCTGGTACGCCTGACGAAGGACAGATAGAACTTCTCGGCCATCTCCACCAGCCACTGCGAGGTCAGCGAGGCCGGCGCAAACACCCGAATCGTGCTGGCACGGCCACTCAGCCACAGAGCCCGGAAGGCCAGCCCTGCTTCGATGGTCTTGCCAAGGCCTACCTCGTCACACAGCAGATGGTTGCGGGGGTAGGTCTCCAGCAGGCGATTGGCCACAAAGCGCTGATGCGGCCAGGGCTCGATGGGCGTGGTTTCGATGGCGACACGCTCCCCGCCCGGCAGCAGGGGCGCGAGTCGCAGCAGGGCAAAGCGTAGCCGCTCGGCGAAGCTCGGTGTGAGCTCATCCTTCTCTCTCACCTGCTTCGTGTGTGTGGCCATCGGCGTACCGTCGATCTCGCGCAGGCTACCGGCGTTGCGGGCAATCTTTACCAATTCGGCCTCGACCGCCTCAGGGAGGGAAAAGGTCCTGATCGCCGGATGGTTGCCCTGCCACAGCGCCTTGAAGTTACGGTGCTTCTGAGGGATCGCCTTCCTCCCCCAATCCTCCCATGACGGATGCACATTAATGTTCTCGGCATTGATAGCCAGCGCCGTCCTGGATTCGTTGAGCGAGCCGGAAATGTAAAGCTCATCCTGGCCATCGCCGAGAATCGCCCACTTCTCATGGAGGTAGCCATCCTGGGCGTAATCCAGAGGTTGCGGTGATCCATCCTTGGCATGCACCCGCAGGCCAACGCGAAGGCTGAGGTAGCCATTGGCCACCATCCACGCCAGCAGCTCGACACCATGTCGCATGGCAGAAGGCCACTGTTGACTCGATGCCAACTCTGCCAACATGGCCTGGCTGGCTCGCTGCTCGTCGCCTTGCAGGATCGCTGCCGCATCATCAGGATCGAGCTGCATCCCGACCACGAAGCGCGCCTCCCCGCCATTCTCGATGAAGCGCGAAAACCCCTGAGATGCTGCCGCCAGCGACGAAGAGCTGAAGTAGCCGGCGACACGGTCGTAGCGCGTCGCCCGGCTCAGCGCCGGGATATAGAAGTCGTGAAGCACATCCACCTGCTTGCCATCGTCTCGGATATCAGATGTGGCGTAGCTGGGCTCCCAGGGGTAATCACGGATTGTCATCCCTACCTCCAATCTTTAAATTTCAACGAGCTCAATTCCTTTCAAGCTCCAATTATTTGCCAACACCTTGAGCACATCCCTCTGTCGTTCCTCAACTTCTTTTGGCGTCCAAGTTTCATGATTCAACACCTGCGTCGTACATGCATAGGGGGAAACCCCCTTGTCGGTCTTGAAATAAACTTCTTTCTTCTTCTTGAAGTCATGATTGGAAGCTTGTGGATTTTTCTTCCTAGAAAGGAGTACAAGGTTGCCAAGCCGATGCGTCCATTTCACACGCTCTTCTTCTGACCATTCTTTGTTCCACACCGATTCTTTTTTAGGATTTTGTGGCAACACATGCTCAATTGTCGTGACGCTATGCTCATAATCCACACCCTCTCCAGATAAGAATGAATCCAAGCGAAGCATCACATAGCTCTTTATCGGACCTGCATACCAGTAGACATCCCCGTTGAGGTACTTGAGAACTTCAAGCTGAGTTTCCTCAGCAATGTCCAGCGCGGATCCAGCCTGGAGCAGATCCTCTCGGTCTTCTATCGCTGCCAGCACTCTAGAGTAGCGCTTTATCCGAGAGTTGACATAGCTACCACGAATAAGGATTGCGGCCGCCAAGCGCTCCAGCTTTTCCAGGTGCGAAAGCAGTATCTTGGGGTCGTTTCCAAATATCCTTACCAGCTCCATGGCAACAGGCACCCAGTCCGAGTTGTTTAGCCGGCCTAGCCAAGTCAGCAACTGATTTATTTTCTTCTCTTCTTCACTCCCTCCATCTTGATAGCATTGATGGCTGATTATAGTAAGCGCCTCACTATAAGGAAGCAGAGTATCATTAACTACACTTTTTGGATCACAACCCTTAACAACCTCTCGCCTAAACTCCTCTACGGTAGAATTCCTAGCTTTTGTCTTAGCTTTAATCATTCTCACATATGGGAATAGCGAATTGAACGAATCGCGTCCCAGTCGCTCCTCCATCTCCTCCCATATCTCATTATAGTCCGTTCTTTCTTCTGAGCTTTCTATCTTGCTTATTATTTCCGCCTTGAGAAGGTCGCATGCTTTAAGATCAAGACCTCGGTCATTCATGACTGAAAAGATACGATATGCAGTTTCAATCCCTTGAGTTGTTACGAAAACAACCACACATCTGGCAACAACAAAGCGCCCGAACTCTAATACTTCCTTTGAATCCATGCCCCCAAGCCGGGTCAAAAAAAACATTGCGTTTTTGTAAATATTAAGCTGAGAATCCTTCAAATTGGATTCCTTGACAGACTTAAGCTCTTCGATACCGCCCGGGTCTTGAATAAATTTTTTGAAAAAATCTCTATCATTCTTCCTGAGATAAAGCTTAGGCTGCGGAGGTATGTTCAACGAAATATCAGAAGGGGCAACATATTTTTCAAATGCACCTTCTCCTTTTTCACCACGCAGGCAATGCGAAATAGCAGAAAGCAAGATCGTCAAGGTGGTGAGGCGTTGCTGCCCATCGACAACATCAAAAGTAAAATTATCGTCATGGCTTTTAGCGACAACTATACTGCCAAGAAAGTAGTCGTCAGACTCTTCTTCTTTAAACCCAATCAAATCTCCCAGCAGCTCATCGCATTGATCCACACCCCAAGAATAAGGCCTTTGATACTCAGGAATATTGAACTTATTCTCCTTGGAGAATATTTCGTGCACTTTCTTATCTTGACCTGTTATCGAATTCATCCCTGCATACTCCTCGTCCAAATATCGAAATCTAGTTCACTCCCAGCTCATTCCATTCCAACGCCCTTGACCGCCAGTGCGCCTCGATCTGCTGGACAAAGTCAGGGTGCACCAGCTTCGCGCGGCGCTCGCACCACTCGGGGCCATCCTGTCGAATCACGATGCCTTCCAGCTTGCCATCCCGGTAACCGCTGCGGCCGTTGCGTACCAGCGCTTCCAGCTCCCTGGCAGTAAAGCGCCCGCTCTTCAACAGGGGCACGGTGGCCAGGCCGAGCCGCGCGGCCAGCTCATTGCGCCGCTCCCGGTTCCAGAAGCGCTGGGCCTGGCGATCGTAGACATCGAAGACCAGGAACCAGTCGGGCAGGCTGGCGTAGTCGAGGGAGTGGCGTGCCGCACACCACTCGCCGAAGAGGATCACATGCTCGGGCAGGTGCGCCTGGAAACTTGCCAGGTGCTGCATCAACCACTGGTTGAGGCGAGAGAACTGCCCGCGAAAAGGCGGCTCCAGGTAGGCACCCCGGTTCTGGGCGCGTATCTGGCCATTTTCGCCCCAGGAGATGCCCAGGTTGGCGCCATCCAGCTTCTCCTCCACCAGCACCTCGCCCGCGAGCAGCGCCTCCACCTCGGGTGTGTCCAGCAGCTTGTCGTCACGGGGCTCACCCTCACCCAGCCAGGCAAGGTGCGGGGTGTGAGGGAAGCGGAAGAAGTCACTCATCTGGTGGAAACTCGGGCATGGTCTGGTTGGGAAACTTCTGCGCGTAGAAGCGCCCCACGTCCTCCGGACAGACGAAGCGGAAGTGCACGCCAGCCTGAGACAGCGGCTGCCACCAGTTGAGCCATTTGCAGTCCGCGGCCTGGAGGATGGGCGGGTTCCCAGCATCGGCCGCCGCCACGGCGATAAACTTACGATCCGGCGGGTCGAATTCACACTGAAGCGCATGGTCGGGGAATTCCTCGAACCAGTCATCGGCACTCTCGGTAACCGACACCTCGGCGACGTGCTTGGGATTAGCCTGCTGCCGCAGCAGATGCTTGAGAAAGACATCGCCAGGCCCAGGCTGGCCCCGGTTCGGGTTTAGCTTATGCCGATACTCGCCCAGGATGCGCCACTCATCATCGATCACCGTGACCCCACTCTGGCGCAGGCGGTCGATCGCCTCGATACAGGTGATCACGCACTCCTCAGAGATATCGTCATGATCGTGATTCGCCACCAGCAGCACATTGGTATCGACCACGGCTCGCTTCATGCACCGGCCTCCTGTGCCTTCCTGGCCTTGCGCTTGCGTGCCGCAGCCAGCGCCCGCTGGGTGATGTCCTCCATGTCGTCGCCGAAGAAGTCGTCAGGCCAGTTCTCGATATCCCCGTACTCGTTGAGCCGCAGCGGCTCCAGGTGGGCACCCTGACGATTGCGCGTCACGAAGTAGACCGCCACCTCATCGGGCGACACCTCGCCTTCGGCGATGCGTCGCTGCAGGCGGTTGAGGAAGTGCTCGGAGTGGCTTTCGATGATCAGCTGGGTGTTACGGTTCTCGCCGTTCTCTCGCGCATGGATCGCGCTGATGAAGGCATCCGCCAGATTGGCCTGAACGCGCGGATGGAGGTGAATTTCCGGCTGCTCCATCCACAGCACCGAGTGCGGGGGCGCATAGAAGGCCTGCACCAGGGCCGGCAGGATTTGTGAGACACCAAAACCGACATCGGTCAGCTTCACCCAGGGCGCACCGGTATGGGCCTGGATCAGCACCTCATACTCCTTGCGCCCTTTCGCGATGGGCTCGACCTTGAACTCATGGATGATGCCCAGGTTCTTCAGCCAGCCGGCGATAAAGGCGTCGAAGGGTTGATACTTCTGTTTGGGCCCGCGGTTGAGCTGCCGCCCCTGTTGGGTGGCAGCCAGTATCGCCGGAATAGTCAGCTCACCTTCGGCCCCCACATCGGGCGGAGTATCTCCCGACCAAGGGTAGACGCGCTTGGGCGGGCTGCGCAGTGGGCCGAGGTGGTAGAAGTTCTCCAGCAGCTGCTCGGCTTCCAGCACGAAGTCGGTCAGGAAGTGCGCGTTCTGGTAACGCGACAGTGTCTTGTCCGAGAAGCGGTAGAACTTCTCCGGCGATTCGACGCCCCAGTTTCGGCCCTGGGCATGCACCAGGCGCAGCGGATCGCACTTGAGAAATGCCTTGCCATCACGGCGCCCATGCCGAACCTTGAGCACCTGGTCATCGCCTTGGCCCAGGGAGTAGGAGAACTGTCGCGTCTCGGGCTGCTGCGCCTTGCTGGCAGCGATCTCTGCCTCCAGGGTGAGCTCATCGCCACAAAAGGTCTGGTCAGGATTGAGGATGTCGCTCAGCTCAAGTGGAGTGCGGCTCTTCCAGCTCAGCGAGAAACCTAGCGCCTGGTTCAAATCGTGGTCATGCAGGCAGTCCTCGAAGGTGCCCAGATCGATCAGCGAGTTGTCGTCGCCCAGATGCAGGGAACGCTTGCGGTCGGTCAGCAACGCCGTCTGTTTAAGAGCCATCAGCAGATGGCCCAGGCTCGATTTGCCTGAGCTGTTGGTGCCGAAAATGACCGTCAGCGGCGCCAGGCGCATGGGCCCGGTGTCCCGCCAGGCCTTGAAGTTCTGCAGTCGCAGCTCAGTGAGCATGGGCCTCTCTCCTTACAACTCGTAGTCGATCAGCTGGGCTTCGCGCTTGAGCTCGTCATCGCGGCACTCCTTGGCCCACACCTTGAGCAGGCCGCGCAGGGCGTCGCTGTCGCGCTTGCCATGCTCGCTGAGGTAGTTACGCGCGGCGACGATGCCACCTTCACGATGCGTCACGATCAGCCCACCGAGAACGTCCCACAGCGTTTGGGGGCTCTCCAGGCGGGCGGCGGCGCGTTCTTCCGGCTTGAGCAGGCGCAGCTTATTGCCGCGGATGGCCAGCGGGGCGGCGCGCTCGTCCTCACCGACGTTGGCATAAGCCACCATATCGTCGCTGGACTTGTAGTTACCGTTCTTGAGCTGAAGACGGAAATTCAGAGAGCGACTCATCTGCAACGCATCATCGAAGGCGAAGTCGCCGAGGCCGTTGATACCGAGCGCAATCACCGCCAGGCGGGATTCGGCATCCAGGTCATCGACGGTGACCAGGCCTCCAGAAAGCCGGCTGACCTCTTCCTCGGCCACCACGCGGGCCGCTTCCTGCATCGCACGTGTCGGCGGCACCTCATCGTCGCCATCCTGCACCGGCCAGTGGGCGGAGTAGACGCGCAGCGCACGGCCCCAAGAGGCGATCATGCGGTCGACAGGGTTAAGCTTGAGGCGCTCGAACTCGCCAAGGCCTTCGCGCACCGCAGCTTCCAGCTTGCCCTTGACCTCGTAGGCCCAGCTGGAGGGTTCGCGATCACCGCGATCCGCCGGGCGGCAGGCGATAAAGATCGTTGAGGCTGCGGAGGCCATGTTCATCTGATGTGTGGAGTAGCCGCTTTCCGACTCGACTGGCATACAGGCCGTGATATCCCAGCCAGACTGAATCAAGGCATTGGTCAGCGTTTCCCAGGCATCGGAGCTCTTGTGGGTAAACATCAGGGTCATGATGCCGTCCGGCTTGAGCACCCGCTTGCTCTCAGCAAAGATGCCCTGCATTAGCTCCTCGTAGCGCGCCTTGGCACTCTTGGCCGACCCATCACGTGCCGGATTGGCGACTGCCTCCAGCGCTTTATCGGTCACTTCCTGGTCAAACCAACCTGGATACAAATCACCCAGCGTTTTTTTCTGCCAGACATAGTAGAAGTCGGAGAGCTCACTGTATTGGACGTTGTCATAATAAGGTGGATCCATTACAACGGCATCGACACTTTCATCAGCGACATTAGACATATCCGTCGCCGAGCCTTGAACCTGAAAAATGTCACCTTCCTCGACACCCAGAGCACTCCGCTCTTTCACCAGCTCTGCTATCCCCTTATAGGCATCGGTCGCTTGAGCAAGGCCCCATTTAAACCCTGAAGAAGGCCCAGCATACACCATCTCACCAAATGTCCATTTTAGAGAGAAATCATGTCGACCAAATGTCCCAACCAAAACTCCACGAGCAAAGTGCCATCGTGTCTGCTTGCAGTTGTAATCTACAATCTTATCGATAGCAAACTGAAGGTAGGTAATCAGTGCCCGCCCCTTATCTTCCCCAAATTCTGAGAGAATTTCAGGTTTCGCCTCCTGCAGTGCCTCCATCACACTAAGATGGCCTAACAGTTGACGCGGGGTAAACAGGTCTGCCCAGGTTGGCATGCCATAGTTGACCGGGCGCATATCGTTACCTTGAGGAAAAGGCTCATTTGGCATAAGCCCCTTCATCTCAAACTCAAGGCGACGCTCCTCCAGCTCCTGCTCTGCCGCATGCAGCGCTTCCAAATCTTTCTGATTCGCCGCACGGAAGTAGCGCACCTTGCCTGTCTTGATCTCTCCCTTCCGCTCACCTGAGGCGAAACGCTGCACCTTGCCATGTTTATCGAGCTTGGGCTCTAACCGGATGCCAACCACGCAGTAGAGCACATCCTTCCATTTGCCCAGTTCGGACTCGCCACGCGCCTGGCGCTTGACCTCATCACCCGAGATCGCTTGGTGGCAGTGCACACACTGGCCCACGCCACGGCTAACGGTACCGGCATCCAGGTCTTCGCCGTTGGGGCCACGATTGCCGCTGGTCACCTGGAAGGGCTCGAAGCGCACCGTCCTATCGGGCTGGGGCTTGACCGCCACGCCCCACTTGTCACCCACCTTGGAAAGCCACAGTGAGTTGAGTAGAGGGGCATCGCCAGCACAGTGAGGGCAAGTTACCTGGCGGCAATAAAGGTACGACGCATCTCGATCAACTGCTTTAGGATGAGAAAGATCAATTTCAGTATCGCAGCTAGGGAAAAAAGGGCGCATCCTTTCATCGAGGGTAGACTCAAGGTGCTCACCCCAGCGCTGAATATCCTTCAGCAATCCAGAGCCAAAACGGACCGGATAATCAAGAGTAGCCTTAAGGATCACGCTAGCGACGGGATTAAGCTCGTTGGCGATGACCTTATGCCCTAAGCGCAGCGCTTCGAAGGGTATGGAGCCACCACCCGAGGTGGGATCGAGGATCACCTTGGGGTCTTTGGTAAGCGGTGCCGCATTCTGGTACGCACGGTCATAGCCATAAAGGTTTGGCACCCTCACTCCAGCTTGCTTAGCAAGTTCCATTAACTCCTTGAACCAAGCCGGGTCACCCATTTCTTCGTGAACGTGGAGCCTTTCACCCTTCTGGGGCAAATAAGGAAAATCCTTAACTAGCTGTTGCCATTTCTGTATCGCCTCTTCCTCTGCAAGCTCAGGTGTCTTGTTGAGCATCTCCCCGATTAGTGACTGCTGCTCGTAACGTGCTTCCTGCTCCTTGATCAGGGCACGGTGAATGACGCCATCCACTTCCAGTATCGCTTGACCATCCTGCACAGTGACGCGATCACGAAGCTTGGCTTCATTCAGCACCCAACCAACACCACCCACTTCGGCTACTTGCAGTCGAATACCAAGGCCTTTCACAAACTCCTCGGAGTCGGCATCAGCAGGCAGCAGAGAGGCCAGGATGGCCGCACGGCTAGGCGTAAGGGGGCGCCGGGCCCACCAGACGTGCAGGTAGTAGAGCGGCGGCAGTGCCGAGCTGGCACCGCGCTCACGCTGGGTCTCCGCCCCCACCTGGTGGCAGGGAAAGCCGGCTTCGATCAGGCGCTGGTCGTTGCTGAAATCCATGGTGCTGCTTCCTTGTAAAGCGACAGCCAGGCGGCGGGCCTGGCTGATGATGTCGGCGGCGCTTGGCGCCCGGTTACCTTGCGTGCCTGGCGGTACCCGCCAGGCAACTGCTATGTCATTGCTCAGCCGCGAGCACGCACTTTCTCCAGGATGCGCGGCACGCGTTTGTCACCGGCCTCACCGCACAGCAGCATGCGCAGGCCACTGGTGGCCCAGCTGCGCAGCGCCGGGTCGGCGGTGGTGACGTTGGCCAGCCAGTAGACGGCCTCCTCCCGGGAGAACATCGCCACCCGGCGGCCGATCAGCTCGATGCGGTCGATGTCCTTCACCTTGCTCTGCAGGCGAAAGAACAGCGCCAGGCGTGCACCGGCGGCCTCATCCAGGGGGAAGTTGAGATCACTCCGCTTGAGCCCCTGGGTAGACATATAGCTCTCCAGGCCAAGGGGAATGCCCTGCTCGTCTTTCACCTCTTCCAGGATGCGTTTGAGCACCGGCAGGCAGGCGCGCACGCTCTCGCCATGCAGGGTACCGCGCTCCACGTGCTTGGCGCGCGGGTTGGTGAGCCCTTCGATGTCGTCGCGGTCCTCCGGGGCAATGCGCTCCTTGATGATCAGCACCGGCGGCGGCAGGTCCTTGTGGCGCGTCAGGCGCAGCACATAGGGCGAGCGTTTGGCCAGCTTGGCCAGCTGCGCCTCATCGGCCTGGTGACTCTTGCGGCGCGCGCGGGGGGCCGCCTTCTTTGCGGTAGTGGCCATCGACGGTGATTATCCTTCCAGTTGCTCTAGCATCTTGGTGAACTTGCAGTTCGGGTCCAGCTCACCCAGCGTCAGGCGAACCTCATGCTTCTCGGTCGTAAAGCGTACGCGGTTATTCAGCGCCGCAAACAGGGCGCGGCTCTCGACTAGAGCACCTACCTTAGTTTGGCCAAACATCAACTGGAAAGGAGCCTTGTCGGGGGTTTCCGCACGGATCTGTAGCGCCTGCACCTCGGTCTGCGATTGGGCCAGCCCGGTGCCGGAGAGCAGGTTGAAGAGCTGCTTGATCTTCTCGGGCGTACGCAGCACGAAGGATCGGTTCTCTACCTTGGGCTTGGTGATCCATCCGCGGGCCTGGGCCGTCTGGTAGGGCACCACGATGCCGCTGGTGACCCCGCCCACCGGCACGCTGTCACCGGTCATCGCCTGGTCGGGGTCGGCATCACCCTCTTCATTAAAGGCCTCCCGCGGGTAGGCCACCAGCTGCCGCTGGGCGAAGAGGTTTTCCAACTGCTGCTGGTAGACGTGAGCATCGACCTTGTCGTGCTCCTGCTCGATGATCTGTGGCAGTTGGCCGAGATCGACCTGATCGCGGCTATCGATCACCTGACGTATCCAGGCACCCACGGTGTTGGGGTCGCGGACAATGCTCTCCAGCCAGCCAAGCTGCTTGGCATGCTCCTTGGTGCAGAGGATCCAGCCTTCACCACCTTTCTCTAGAGGCTCTACCGTGAGCGGAGGCGGGTTGTCTTTATGGTAGAGCGGATCAGGCTTGTGGCTGTCCTTGTCGGGCATATGGCCAAGGCACCAGCTGCTGCGCTTGGCGCCTTCCACCAGCACGGTGGCCAACAGCGCGGGGCGCTGCAGGATCGGCCAGTTCCGGCGAGTCGCGAAGCGCTCGATCAAGTCGCTGACGTTGACCTGCTTGAGGCTATCGAAGAACAGCTTGCCGAGCAGAGTGATGGCTTCTGCCGTGGAGGCGCGATCGTCGGTGATCAGCTCTCCCTCATCGGCCAGCTGCTTGAGGATGGCATCCTCCAGGTGCATACCGCCGGAGCCGCCCGCGGTGGGGCCGGCACCACGCTTGCCGAGATCGCGGACCACGACTCGGCCGCCCTCACGGCCCGGGTAAATCAGGAAGCGATAGCTTTCGTCGATGGCGGTACGCAGCTCGGCCGGGCTCTTGGCGGCCCGCTCCCTGAATTCACCCTTCTGCAGTTGCTCATGGCTGACGCCCCAGTTCTCGGGGTTCTCCTTGAGGCGCTCCACGGCGATGGCCTTGCGCGCCAGGGTGAGGATGTTCTGCCGGGTGCGGTGCTCCTGGTGGGTGCGCGATTCCGTCCAGGTAGTGCCGGCGATATGAGTGGTGCTGGGGGCCAGCAGGAAGACCTGGTTCTGGTACTGACGCACCGCGTCACCGCGCCGCTCGATGAAGCGCGCCGGGTCCATCTCTTCCACCTCGAAGGCGAGGATGCCCAGCTGCGGCTTAGGGGTCTTGTCAGGGATGCCTTCGCTGTTATCGATGTTGGGGTGAACATCGAACACAGAGGAGCCCTTGATCAGGCTGCGCACCACCTGCTCGACCCGCGTCATCGCTTCGGCATGGGCGACGTTGCCCTCGATGCGGCGCAGAATGTTGTTGAGAGTCGGCACGGTATCGGCGTAGAGGCGCCCATTGCGCTCACGCAGGTAGTTGGCCTCTCGCTCAATGGTTTCCAGCGCCGAGCGCACGGTAGCGGGCTTGATGGCCGGCGAGGCCATCTCGTAGACCGCCGAGGTGATGTCGATACCGAACTTCTCGTCCTGCAGGCCTCCTCCACGGCCGATCAAGCTGTGCAGGAAAACCGCACGCCAGGCCCACTCATGCACCGGGTAGCCATCCGGATGAGGGTTGGCGGCATCCAGCTCGCCGGCCACGGTGCGGCTGGTGGCCTGGGTGCCAGAAGCCTTGCTGATATCGGAGTCCAGCACGGGGACGAGGTCGCTGTTCTCGGTCTTGCCCAGCAGCTCATTGCGGATGGTGCTGTCCGAGAGATCGATATGACCGGTCTGGATCAGCGGGATGGCGAGCTTAGCCTCCCAGATACGGCGCACGGCGCGCGCCAGGGTACGCAGCAGGCCGCGGGTGCCCTGGAAGCTCTCCACCTGGGCCAGCTCCTCTGAGAGAAACTCGATCAGCGTGGGGTGGAACGGATAGTGCGCCACCAGACGATCGTGCAGCTGCGGGTCATTGGCACCGGCAGGAAGATCGGTACCAGCCTGGCGGTAGGTCTCGATAAATGCCGAGGCCACTTCACTGGCTGCCGCATGATCCACGGAGACAAACAAGCGCTTGGCCATGATGCGAGAGAGATCCCCCTCCTGCACCGGGGTGGTGGCCTCCGAGGTTCGGTTGACCACGTCCAGCACGCCGCGCTGCGCCTCGCGCACTACAGCCTCTGCCTCGGCCGAGCTCATGCTGTGGGTGGACTGCAGCTTGCGGATCAGCTTGTTGAAGTCGCCGAAGGCATTGGTGGCCGAGGCCAGGCTCAGCACCACCGAGACATTGGCCCTGCCTGCCGCATAGGTGGAGAGCGACATCAGGAAGGCCGCCGACTGCTCGGCGCCTACACCAGGGAAGGCCGCCTCCATGCGTGAGAGATACTGGGCGATCTCGTCGATGATAATCAGCGTCGGTCGGTCGCCGAACAGCGTCTCGAAGAACTCATCCGACGCCGGCGCCGAGGCATCGTCCAGGCGCGACTGAATCGAGGCCTGCTGCTCCGAGGAGAGCGTCTGCTGGGCGATCATCCACCACAGGGTATTCGGTTTGGGCGCAGCGCCACCGGCAGTTTCACGCAGCGTATCCACGGTGTCGCCGATGATGCCAACCACCTGCACCTGGCCCGGCGCCGGCAAGCGCTCGGGCGCGAGGATGCCGGCCATGTGCTCAGCCAGCGGCTGCCCCTGCATGGCGGCATGGGCCAAGGCGATGAGTGTGTGGGTCTTGCCGCCCCCGAAGGCAGTATCGAGGCGCTGCATGGCTGGACGCGACAGGTCACCGTTGGTCAGCCGCGCCAGGGCGTTGTCCAGGATGGTACACAGCCCCTGGGTGGGGTGCGTGGCATCGCGGAAGAAGGCCACCGGATCGGAGTAAAGCGAAGCGGCTCCCTCGCGAGCTTCCCCCTTACGATAGTCACCCAGCACCTTGCTCAGGCTGGCGGTGAAGATCTCGGGGTTGAAGGTGCCCGCCAGGATCTCGGGGCGTGGCTGACAGGTGGATAGAACGTCGCGCATCGGTTGCTCCCTGCAGTGGCGCCAGAGCTGCCTCCACGAGGCCTGGAGCCCTGGCCAGCTCGTTTATGGCTCTTTGCACGCAATGTTACGCCAGCCACGTCGGATGGGTAAGGGGAACTGAGAGTCGGTTGCTACACCAGCTTGAACGGCTCGATGTCGCGGAAGATGCCGGTCTTGGTCATGTCGCGGCGCAGGGTGAAGGCCTCCATGGCCGCTACCGGATCCACCTGCTCCAGCCTGTCGAAGTGGATCCTGTTCCACTGCTCGCGAGTGACCTTGACGCTGAACAGGTACTGGTCGCGCTCACCGCCGGTGGCCGGGTCGGTGATCTGGCGATAGCCGGAGATTCTCGCCTCCTGCACGGCGGGCAGGCGTGCGAACACCGCGCCCAGCACGCGAAAGGCGATGCCGTGGACGTGATCTCGATAGAGCTCACGCTGCCGGGTGTCGCTGAGCCGGCGAGGCGTCAGCTTGATCTGCTTGGCAGGCATGGTCCAGTAGCGGTCGGGCATCTCGTCCTCACAGGGGAGGTCGATATCCACGGCAATGGTGCTGACGTCGCTGCCGAGGTCGAAGTCGATGGCGGTTTCACGGGGCCAGTCGATCTCCTCCAGGCGTTCACGCAGCGTCTGCTCCATGGCGTCCGGGTCGTGCAGCACACCCTCCGCCTCGCGAAGGTGGCGTGCGAACTCAGCCTCGTCGTGCGTCGCCTTGCGCCACTCCCAGTCCCGGTAGGCCCGATCAAAGGCCGCTTGTCGGCGCCGGTTCTCCTCCTCAACGCGCCGCCTGGCGGGCGGCCATAGCCGATGCCACCAGGCGGGCTGACGCAGCGCCGGTGGCGCCGGCGGCGCCTCGGCGAAGTCTCGGGTGACGTAGCCGGTGATATCCGGATGGGGCGTCTCCTCGTGGAGCCGCCCCAGGCGATCCAGGTCGGCATTGAGGCGCTCGCAGTGCTGTGCCAGCTGCTCGCGCAGAGACTCCCCGGCATGCCGCCGCAGCACCCGCGCCTCGTCGTCGCTCATGGGCGTGCCGTCACCGTGGGCGTAATGGATGCCGCCATCACCGTCGATATCGAGCCGGATAGGCAGCGACTCGCCCTGAGCCAGCAGCGCCTCCAGGCCCGCCGCGGGGCTTGCGCGGCCGGCGCCGCTGCTCCCGCGCCCGGCAGAACGGCCCCGGGCGTTGAGCTTCTGGCGATAGGCCAGCCCGGTGCCGGGAATGCCCGCGTGGCCGTGAACGCCCCTTGGCCCCACGCTGAGGCTCGCGCCTCGCGGGCCCACCGAAAGCCCGAGGCCCCGCTTGCTTAGATTGAGACGGATACCCGGCGCGAGGGTGATGCGGCGCTGGAAGCGAAATCCCACGGCGACCTCCTTGTCGGTAGATGCAGACAGCGCTTCATTCTGCACAGGTGCGCCGACGCAGGGGAAGCGCATAGTGCAAAAACAGCAGAATCAGTGATTTAGGTAGGAGGCTTTCTGCAAAAGCTGCTGTTTCTTTCTGCAGCGCCGCTTCAAGCAGGCGGCGCTACGGTAAGGTGAGAAGCGACCAGCGCCGGCAGCAACCCTTTGCCCTTTCCCTTTGTTGCCCGCACCCTCCCCGGCCTTTCGGGGCAAGCCCCTTCCCCTTGAGCCCCCTTCCCTTCCGGCCTTTTGCCTTTCAGCCTTTGCCCTCGCGCCTTTGTGAGCTCCACCCGGTGGAGGCTCACCCTTCAAGCGTCTATGCTAGAAGGCTGATGTACCCAGGGAGGGACGCCCATGGCGCTGAAATCACTTCTCAACCAAGCCGCCAGCGCTGGCCGCCAGGCAGCTTGGAAAGCTCGGAAGGCTCTCGACGGTGTGCAGCAGGATGGCTGGTCCGATGGCTGGCACACCCAGGCGAGTACGATAGAGTCGCTGAGCGTGCTGCGCGACTCTGCCGCGGGCGTGGCCAAGTCCACCGCCCAAACGGCCACTACCCAGGAGGGGTGGAGGCGCATCGCCCGTGGAGCCGGCAGGGTGGCCGGAGGAGCGGCAGTAGTGGCTGGGGGTGTAGCTCAGGGGCTATCGGCCAGTATGGATGACGAAACAGCCCAAGAAGCCTCAGCTAGTCTCAACGATGACGGCTATGGCACCGTCTACGATCAGGATGGCGAGTGGATGTACTGAGCCGAGCCAGCTGAGCTGGCTCGCTCCCATCACTTGAGCCTCCCTCCAGAACCCGAAGACTGCATCTGCCCGCCGCCTTTCTCTCCCGACTGTCGTGATGGATTACCGCCGTCGCCGATGCCCTTGGCCACAGCAGCACCAGACTTCAGGCCTGCCCATCCCAGCACCGCCACCCAGATCGTCGGCAGCACCAGGAACATCATCCCCTCCACGAACTGCAGCACCATGCGGTCGTAGAGGTTATTGGCGGCGGAGAGCCAGCTCAGCTTGGCGGCATCGCTGCGGTAGAGCAGATCCACCAGGTTGGCGTTGATCCAGCGGGCGAGCTCCCACCAGAAGGTTAGGAACCACATGGCGAAGAGCCCGAAGGTGGCCATGCCGGCAACCTTGAAGCTGTAGCTGGAGATGACCATCACGAAGGGCAGGCAGATGATGATGGCCATCACCAGGATGCCCTGCACCATGGGCAGCGCCTGCTTGAGCATGTCCATGCCGGCCTGGAAGGGCAGGATCGACAGGGTGCCGCCCACCATGGCGCCGGCGGTCACGGTGGCATCCCAGAAGCCGCCGCCGTCCAGCCCACGAAAGCCCACCACCGCCTGATCCAGGTTGCCGCTGGCCGCACCCGAGCGAGGGCTGACCAGGCGCCGGATCACGTAGTCCTCGGCGTCGCTGCTGGTGAAGACACTGCGAAAGTCGTCCCAGAACCCGGGGCTTACCTCCTCGTGCAGCCGGGCCCGCAGGCCAACGCTCTCGGCGGACCACCACTCCCGGCAGGAGGGGTAGCCCGGCATCCCCGGGCCGGTGTTGGGCCGGGAGACGTCCCGGTCGGCATCGTAGGGGAAGCCGGCGATGGGCCGCCCGGCGTAGAAGCTGTCGTAGTAGCCGGGCGTGGTCTGGAAGTAGTTCGAGCCGATCCAGTCCACGTCCACGGCGCGGGTCGCCTCGATGGTACCGCCCTCCTGCAGCAGCCGGTTGCGCGCCGGTCCGAAGCACTGGCGCTGAAACTCGCCGACCTCCTGTTGCAGCCCCGGGTCTTCAACGCTGTGCAGGTCCAGCTCCATGCGGATGGACTCGAAGTCCGTCGAGCAGGGAATGGCGTGAATCGCCGCGGCGGTGAGCCCGTGGGACACCGCATGCACCCCCGCCCACCACAGCGGAATCCTGGCCTGCTGGCCACCGATCGAGCTCTCGGTCGCACCGAACGCCCCCTCGGACCAGCCGCCCGAGGCGAACTGTCGAGTGCCGCACTCCAGCGAGCGGCTCTCGTCGATATCGGCGGTGGCCAGCTGGACCTGCAGCAGCGGCAGGCAGGTGAAGGCGTAGGCCAGGATCATGGCGTAGAGCCGGGTCTCGATGCGGTTGACCGTGAGGATGCCCTTGGTCCCCGCCTCATCGCCCTCCTGGCGGGCCTTGAACCACTCGGAGAGCACCAGGGTGATGAACGGCACCGCGGCGATGCCGGTGCCGACCATGACGTTCCAGATGGCGTTGTTGATGATCCAGCCCAGCAGCGTCATGGCGTTGGCGAAGTAGTCGAACACCACCAGCGGCGCGGTCAGCAGGCCCCCCATCAGGCACCTCCCAACTGGTTGATCAGGTTGGTGACCTCCAGCAGGACGAGGATGCCCAGAGCCATCAGCTCGAGCCGCCGCAGCTTGGCGAGCGCCTGCTGCCCATCGTCGCGATCTCGGCGTAGCCGCGCCACCGCCAGGGGGCGCACCCTGCGCCACCAGACCAAGGCCAGCGCGGCGTAGAGGCTCAGCCGCCAGGCCAGCAGCCACGGCCAGGCGGCCTGCCAGGCGCTATGGTGGGCCTCGAGCCCGCCCAGCAGCCGCACGCTGACGGCGAGAATGGCGCCGCTCAGCAGGAACATGACGACCAGCACCGCCATGGCGAGCAGCAGCGATGGCCAGCGGGCCGGATTCAGCCAGGAGAAAACACGTGGGGCCATCAGTCACCATCCTCCTCGCCGGCTGGGCGGCCGCGACCGTCCAGGGCCGCATCCGGGCGGAAGGTCTCGCCCTGCGAGGCGCTCTGGCTGCGCCGGGCGGCCCGCTCCAGGGCGATGCCGGCAGCGCTGTTGCCCAGCGCCTGGCGGATCTCCATCTCCGAGCGCAGCGACTCGATATCCCGATCCAGGGCCACCAGCTTGCGATCCAGCGCCGTCACGCCCTGCTCGTTGTCGGCGATGCCCGGGTCGCTGCTGCCGGCCAGCAGCAGCCGGCGCGCCCACAGCGCCTTGGTCAGGGTTCTGGCCAGGGCCATCTCACCGCTCAGGCGGTGGATCAGCAGCGAGGCCTCGGGGTCGCTGCGCAGCGACTCGATCACTCCGCGGGAGACGGTCAGGCCGTCGCCGGCGGAGACCTGGCGCAGGTTCTCCGGGGTCAGCGGCTCGCTGCCGTCGACCAGCCCCTGAAGCAGCTCATAGACCTCCTGCTGCTCACGCTCCAGCTCGCGCACCAGGCCACTGCCGGCCCGGGTCTCGCTGCGCTCGCAGCCGTCGCAGGTGCGAATCGACTGCTCGCCGATTACCGTCTGGGTCCACTCGGCGGCCTCCTCCGGGCTCTGCCAGACCGTGCACATGCCGCCCAGGCAGCTTCCTGCCCCGCTGCCTGACCCTGCGCCGCCACCGCTCCCACCGGAAGCGCCGGCCAGCCCACCGCCGCCAATCCAGGAGCCCTCGTTGGTGGCCACCGATCCCCAGCCGCCACCGCCCCCGGCAATGGGGGCCGTGCTGGTGGTGTCGTCACGGCCGTGCAGCAGGTTGTAGCCAGCGCGTGCAGTGTCCTCGACCACCCGAATCGGCTCCTGGCCGCTGCCTCCGCGACGCTGGCCACCCACCCAGGTCACGCCCTGGTTGCCGCCAGACTGGTCGACCTGCTCCTGGGCCGAGACCACGTCGGCGTTGGACTGCGCCGCGCTCTGCCAGCTCTCGGCCGCGGCCATCTGCTGCCACCCCTGCCCGGTGACCATGTCGGCCATGCGCTCGGACATCTGGCGGCAGGACATGGAGGCGCGGTCGAAGTCCACCCGCCCCTGCAGCACGCCGTTGCTTAGCAGGTCATAGAGACCCGGGTTGGCCCGCTGGATGACCATGGCAGGCAACGAGGCCACGGCACTCTGGGCGTTCTGAACCACCGTCCCCATCAGGTTCTGGAAGCCGTTGGTGATGCCGTTGAGCTGGTTGGAGACTGTGGCGCCGATATCGAAGTTGCCGCAGGTGGCATTCATGTTCCAGCTAATGCCGATTCCACGGCTGTTGGGGTTGTAGCCCCGTCCGGCGGAGACGCTAAAAGGCGAGGCGCCGCCGATCTGGTAGTAAAGGGCATCGGCGGATTGCGCCTGAGCCTGGGCAGCATGGGTAGACAGCAGCCCCGCCACCAGGGCGCCGGCCAGCGGCGTGAGGGTGAAGCGTCGCGTGCGAGATCCTTTCATCGACTTCTCTCCTTCAGGGGACGGCGTAGAGCAGGGTCTGGCCGCGGCGCTGGCAGCAGCGATAGGGACGCCACAGCGACCAGGCGTAGTCACCGCCCGCGTCCAGGCGGTCGGCGTAGGTGTCGGTGACGCCGCGGTCCGGCCACACTCGGCAGGCGTTGCTCATATTGGGGGTCAGGCGCTGCCAGCGATGGGTGGAGGCATCGCCCTCCTTGACCGGCCCGGGCGGCCAATAGCCGTCGCGGCTGGCGGCCACCAGCGGCGTGTAGACGTGGGGCTGCCCGGGGCGGGTGACGACATCGGCGGAGCGCTGGGCGGTGGTCGCCGCGGTCTTGTAGTCGTGTACCTGGGTCAGAAAGCCGCTACGCGGGTAGATGTTGCCCCACAGGTCGCCGGGCTGGCCCAGCTCACGCACGCCGGGCGTCAGCGCCTCCGGGTAGAGCGACTCGGGAATGCCGCTGCGCCACGCTAGGACGTCCAGGGTCGAGAGGTGGTAGGGCTGAAAAGGCGTCGCTGCCCCGGCGCAGGTCATGCCGAAGGCGCTGGCGAAGCTGCTGAAGGCCTTGCCGGCCGGATGGCCGATGGCGTCCACGTTCTTGAAGCGCAGGTGCTCGTGCTGAGCCCGGTTGGCATCGGACGTACTCTGCCCACCAGCCAGCGCCTCGCCCAGCGGCGGCGACAGCGCCGCTACCTCCCACCAGGGGTTGTCGCCGGTGTTCTCGTAGCTGGAGACCACCAGCTCGGGGATATAGTGGCGCACCTGCACCGAAGTGCGGATCGAGCAGCCCGACCAGGAGCAGTTGAGCCAGACGCAGATGCCGATGACCTGATAGTCCAGGCACTGGGTAGATAGCGACGAGGCAACGATCTGCGGCGTCGTCAGCGCCTGGGCAGGCCGCTCCACTACGCCCAGACTCAGCAGCGCACCGCCCAGCACGGCCACCACGGTCTTGAAGGGCCTCATCGGCGGCCCCCCTGTCCCATTAACCGCTCGGCTTCTCTCAGCACCGCCGCCACATCAGGCTGGCCGTAGATCACGTAGCGGCCATCGATCACCACGGCAGGGACTTTCTCGATACCCAGCTGCCAGGCCCTGGCCAGCCCGAGATAGCTATCGGCATAGCGGTCGGCCGTCTCCTGCCACTCAGGCGTCGCCATGCGCTCACGCATCATGGCCTCCGCGAGTTCGGGATCAGCAGGAAGATCTTGCGACAGCTCGGCATCCAGGCGACCGGAGGCATCGAGTTCGATCACCGCCACGCCCGAGGGCACATTGACTGCCGGCGCCCCGGCAGTGGTAAAGACCTCGATAGCTGGCTCGGCAAGTGCAGGGCCTGCGAGGCAAGGGAATAGCACGAAAGCGGCCAGCCAGCGGCGCGGGTGGTGTCTCTCCATGCTTGCCACTCCAGTAGAACAAGGAACTGACACAGCATTACCGAGACCATCAAGGGCGGCACCAGGAAATGTTAACTCGGCCGCAGGGTGTTTTCTTAAGCATCACCCATCAATAGCTCAGCGCACCCATCATCATGCTGGCAACTGCCACAGCCCCGGCTAATTGAAGAGAGGCATTGATTCAAATAACAGCAGCCACCATACTTGTCTCCAACACTCACCCAACGCAAGGAAACGCATGTCCATTCTCAACACCTACATGCAGAAAGAACAGCAGCTCAAGCAGCTCCAGGAAGAGCTCGACAAGCTGAAGAACGACGACCGCCTCAAGGCCGAGCTGGAGTTCAAGGACAAGCTAGAGGCGCTGATGCGCGAGTTCGACAAATCAGCCGCTGACGTCATCAAGCTGCTGGACCCGAAGCCGGCCACCGCCAAGGCCGCTAGCACCACAAGTACCGGCCGCGCCAAGCGCAAGCTGAAGATCTACAAGAACCCGAACACCGGCGAAGTCGTCGAAACCCGTGGCGGCAACCAGAAGACGCTGAAGGCGTGGAAAGAGGAGCATGGTGCCGAGACGGTTGAGAGTTGGCTGGTGAGGACTGAGGACTAACTTTCTTCGTCCTGCCTGCCGGAAACATGGCAGGCAGGGCAGTTTTCGGCCAGAAGCGGCTATTGAGATATTTCTGATA
The DNA here is from genome assembly GCF_003182195.1 of Halomonas sp. A11-A. Lineage (GTDB taxonomy): Bacteria > Pseudomonadota > Gammaproteobacteria > Pseudomonadales > Halomonadaceae > Halomonas > Halomonas alkalicola. The sequence continues at coordinate 6,714 of NZ_QGTM01000015.1, read as the reverse complement.
TTTAACGCCAGCGGCAGGGGCGCGACGTCAGGAGCGTCCCTTGACCGTACTTGTTAAGGCCTTTGATATGTACTCGGTATTTTTGGATTGAGTAAGCGCAAATATTTTTTGTAAACCCAACCCTGCTTATGCACGTCTTCAATATGGTCGTAGAATTCAACCTTGATCCATTTTTGTTTTCGCTCTACGAGCCTGACCTTCTGATTCGGATAGAGAACATCCAAAACTGAGTGTTTGGTAGAAGGCCCTTCGCGAAAGTTAACATTCAATTGCACTATATAAAACGATGAATCCTGTTCTTCGTTAGCAACTACTTCATACTTTTCAACTAGTTCCGATTCTAGCCTATCCAGCCTCTGCATCAATTCGTCATTGAATTCATTTGACTCATTCTGCTGGATCAACGCGAGCAGAAGAGTAAAAACTAGGCTTATGTAAAACTCAAGACTCAGAGTCGTTCTGGATGATGAGGCCTTTTGCTCGATCTCATTGATCGAGTTCTCAATCGGGTCAGAAGCAGTACCATCTGCATACTCACGCAGCACATGGGAATAAATCTCAGATAAATTTTCAGGCTGTAACGCCGAAATTCTTCGGGCGATTTCGGATGCTTGCCGAGAAGCTTTCAGAAAATCGGAATTCTGAAAAAGTGCTTGATTGAGCCCTTTTGAGAATAGGTTCAGGTTCTCCTGGATTTCCAGAGCTTGGCTCCGGAATGGAGCCAATTGCTTTTGCAAATTCTTCGCAAATTCAGCATATGGACCCATTTGCCTGTTCAGCTCGTTTACAGCTTTAATGGTGGGCGAAAGCTGCTGATTGAGAGCTTTGTTGAACTTCTCAATATCATCAATAATCGAATTGAAACGGAATCGGTTACTCAAAGCTCTTCCTATAGATCATCGATAGCTGTGACTTGGACTGTCGCCATATAGCCTTAACGCCGCGCACACCGGCGCGAGCTTGCGAGCGTCCGGCAGCCGAAGGCTGCGAAGTGCTGCGCTTGGTTATGCATTCACCATTACCAAAGCGACGAGCTGCAGCACGCCAGATGCTATTAGTAACACAAAGCCTGTAATTAAAAGCCCCTTTTTCTGGGCCTTCTCAACATGGGCGGTTGAATTTCCTAGGTTATAGATGTCCCCCTGATGATCTGGCATCAACTGCTGGATGTTCAGTTCATGGCAATTCGCCACGAACGAAAGCGAAGACAATATACCCGTGACACGATAAGCAAGAATTGCAGACCCGATGATGCTGCTAATTGCTGCAAGTATTTTTATAGTTTCAATCATTATAGGAACTCCATGCGACATGCATAACAGGTATTAGATAGCGCGCTCGTTTATTGACTTGAACGAGCATGCGCGTTCAACAATATTATACCGCACGCAAAAACACTCACAACCCATTGAAAACCCTATGACTTAAGTATAGCTCGGCAGTATAACACCAATCATCATGCATGCTACATATCCCCGATGAACGAACATGCAGCCTTTGCCACCATGTCGGCTTTGGGTCGATAGCAGCCAATGAAAAATATCTAATGAAACCTAGCGCACTGGCTAGATACTGTCCAGTGTACATTATGTCTATTAACACCTGAGCTTTCTCAGAACCTCATCAAGCGCCTCCAGGGCTTGACCATGCTTCTCAGCCCTCATCTTCCTGATATTGGCAAGCTTCCACATCACAGCGGGCAGCTGGCCAACACCCTGAACAGGGAATAACGACCAATCAGGCATACCTTGCTTGAACGAAAGTAGAAAGCGAGCATCGTCATCGGTGAACAGCTGGGCCAGCCGTTCCAGCAGCCTGGACTGTACTTCCTCCAGCTGCGGCAGCGGGATGTCGGTTATGGCCATACCGACAAACTCCTCGCGGTAGATGGCCTCCAGCGGCTTCATCCTCGGGTTGATAACTTCGTTTATTGGCCTGGGGTGGCCGAGCAGGTAGACCAGAAAGCCTTCGAAGACGCTGCGATCCAGGCCGCCTTGGTCCAGCAACAGCTTCACATCGAAGAGATCGCGAGGATGCTGACGATCCAGCGAAGCGCAGAGCTTGCCGCCATAGAGGTCTGGCAACGACACGACCGGCACCGAGGCAAAGCCGTACTCGTCTTCCACGGCCTCGACCACGTCAAGCTGCTGAGGCGGGTGCACGGTGCCGCGCAGCACCGGTGAGACTTCGACCTTCACCTGGCTGCGGCCGCGGCGCACCAGGATCCTCAGCTCATCGCGGCGGTTATCCTGGAGCTCGGCCTTTACCCCGGGCAGTTGGGTGCCGATGGCCTGTGCCAGCCGCTGCAGCGCCTGGCGGCAGCATTGCAGTGCCTCGTCACGAGGCTCCAGCGGCAGGTAGGCGAGGTCGATATCGACGGACAGCCGCGGGAAGGGCTGGACGAAGAGGTTGATGGCCGTGCCTCCCTTAAGGGCAAAGCAGGGCTCGTCGTTCAGAAAGGGCAACAGCGCGACCAACAGGCGCACCTGTTCGTGATAGCGGGCCTCAATGCTCATCCGTGAACGCCTCCGGGACCGTGACCTGATATTCCTTGTCCAACCGCCCTCCCTTGCAGAGCTGCCGCTTGCCCTTCCCCAGGTCGAGGCTGTGGGTTTCAAGTCGATGGTACCAGGCGTGGCCGGCATGACGAGCCAGCACCAGGAAAGCGCGCTTGGTCTTCACCGAGCGGCACCCTGCCAGCAGCGCCTGCAGCCGGCGCGGGCGCAGCGTATTGAGCCCGGTGAAGGTGTCCACCAGCTCGCTGCTGAACAGCAGCTCGTTTGGCGTGATGGCGATCCACTCGAGGATAGCGCGCTCCGGCGTCGAGATCCGCAGGGCAAACCCCACCCCGGGCGGGTTGTAGTCCATGAGGCTGCCGGAAAGATCCTCCGGCAGCCCCTTGTCCTGATGCAGATCGATCGCCCCGGCCCAGTCGGCTGAGCTCAGCCACAGCGGCAGCTGCAAGCGGCGCCCCGCCCCATACAAGTGAGTGGTGTCGTGCCCCATGGGCAGGTAGTGGGCAAAGCCCTGCAGAGCCAGGGCTGTCTGGCCGCCCGGCCAGAACGGCGGTGCAGCGGGGTCGCTGAGCGCCTGCAGCGCAAAGACCCCGCTCTCCCAGGTCAGCGGGTCGCCTGCCCGGCAGTAAGCGCCGCGCCCAAGGCGCCTCAACCAGCCGGCCTCTGTGAGCTTGGCAGCATGGTTGGCGCTGATGCCGTGGGTCTCCAGCCACGCCGTGGTGACCACGGCGCCATGGGGGATCTGCTGCCACAGCCGGTTTACTTTCGTCGCCATAGATTGCCCAATCAGCTAACTGTGATGCTCATCATAAACCAAAGCAGTTTAATTTGAGCATCAGAATTGGAATATTAGGCCAACCTCAGCGAATTTTCTAAACCCGTGCCTACGTCGCGGACCCCATACCCCGGGCCTCGTCCAACCGCTGGGTGATGTGCAGCACCGCCTCAAGCTCCGAGCAGCACTGCTCGCGCATCACCCGCATGCGCTCGGCCTTCTCCTCGCCTTCCGTGCCGGCCAGGGCCAGGTAGAGGCTGGGGGGCACCACCCGGAACAGCGCTTCCAGACGACCTGACAGCACCACCCCCTCGGTGTATTTCTTGGAGACCTTGGTGGCGGAGGCCATCAGCTTGCGCTGGGTGGCGGTGAGCTCCTTGAAGCGGCTGACCTGCTCGATCTCGTCCGGGGGCATGTAGAGGCACAGCCAGAACTCGATCATGTTGAGCAGCTTGCGGGCCGCGTCCGGGAAGTCCTCAAGGTTCTGGGTGGCCATCCAGATCCAGTGGGAGAGCTTGCGGCCCATCTTGCCCACCTTGACCAGATAGGGGCTGAGCAGCGGGTTGACGGTGAGCAGGTGGCACTCGTCGATGACCTGGACGATAGGCCGCCCGCTGTACTGGTCGCGCTCGGCCAGGTTGGTGATCATGTTGGTCACGCTGATCACTGCCAGGGCGAGCTGTGCCTCGTAGCCCTCCCGGGCGAAGTGGGCCAGGTCAATGATGGTCACGTCGCACTCGGGCCAGGCGGTACCGGGGCGGTTGAACACCTCGCCGTCAAAGCCGTCGCAGAACAGCCCCATGGCCTCGCCCATGTCATAGGCGCGGCGCTGCCGCTCCTCCGGGATCTCCGTGTCGCGGGAGATTGCATAGAGCGCCTCGCGCACGTCCTGGGTCATGCAGTCGCGGCCCTCTTCCCGACAGCTCTCCGCCGCCCGGTAGATGGCGTCGCGCACCATGCGTCGGTCGGCGCGGCGAAACTCCCGCTCCTCCTTGGGGTCGCCGCCGGTGATCATCAGCCGGGCGGTGATCTCCATCTCGCCCAGCAGGTCGCGCTCCTCGTCGGGCTGCTCCTCGTCCTCCTCCAGAGGCGCCTCCTCAAAGGGGTTGGCATCCTCGGCATCCCGGGCCAGACGCCGCTCCTCCACCTCGTTCTCCAGCAGCCGCGTGGCCGCCGCAAACGGCGGCAGCCTGGCCCCGCAGCCCGGCGAGAGCTTGACCTGGTTGACGCTCATCCCCTTGCGCTCGAAATACTGGCCCAGCAGCCCGAAGCTGTTGCCCACCTCGATGATGAAGAGCCGCGGGCGATGCATGGCCATGACCTGGCTCAGCACACCGTTCAGGGTGGCCGACTTGCCGGCACCGGTGGGGCCGAACACCAGCATGTGGGCGTTGGCCGAGCGGTCCTCGAGGCTCAGCGGGTCGAAGCTGAAGGACTCGCCACCGCGGTTGAAGAAGGTCATCCCGGGACGCCCGGTCCCGCGGCCGCGCCCGAACACCGGCGCCAGGTTGGCCAGGTGGTGGACGTAGTTGAACTGCGTGTACCAGCGGTTCTTGCGATCCTGCTCCGGATCGAAGTTCATCGGCAGCCAGCGCAGGTAGGTGTTCAGGCCGGCGACTTCATCTTCAGGATCCACCGGCGAGAGGTTCACCTGCAGCAGCTGAGTGGCCAGCGCCATGCTGCGCTGCTGGAGGTCCTGCTCGTTCTCACCCATCAGGAAGAAAGCCAGGGTACTCTGGTAGAGCTTGTGGTTCTGGCCCAGGTAGCGGCGGGCGGTGTCGCAGTCCTCGCGCACCTGGCGGGCCAGCACGCTGTCGCCCACCGCCTTGCTGTGCAGGCGATTGATATGGTCCTCCAGGGGCTCCTGAGGCGTCGCGACGATGGTCAGCACCGCCTCGGTGCCCTCGGGCAGCTTGTCCATCAGGGCGTTGCTCGCCTGGCCGTCGGAGCGGCGCACCTCGCCGGTGAGGTGGCCCACCACCGGCGCACGGCGCATCTCCTCCACCACCACGCAGCACTGGGGCAGCCCATCGAACCACCAGAGCCCCGTCTCCACATCGCCCCGGGGCGAGTTGAAGAGCATTCCCTCGGCCAGGTCATAGTTCCAGGCCACGTCATCGGCGTCCTCGGGGTAGTCGCACAGGGCGTAGAAGCGCGCCGGGTCATCGGGGGCCAGCCGCGGCCGCGGGTTGAAGCGGGGCAGCAGCCAGCGGTGAAAGGCGCGCCCGTCGTAGCGCTCCAGGCGCAGGCCCGCGCCGTGCAGCGCGGCGGCCAGCCGGTCGTAGACCTGATTGGCGGCCTGCTCGGGGGAGAGCCCCCGCTGACGCTCTCCCGCCTGGCGCTTCTTGCCGAGCCAGCGGTAGAGCACCAGGCGCGTGCGGCGGGTCTGGCCCCGCCAGCGGGTCTGGGTCACCCCGTCATCCTGGAACAGCCCGCCCGGCTTGGAGATGGCCTTGAGGTGGGCACCCATGCTCGCCAGCCAGTCCTGGGTGAACTCGGTCTCCCGGGCCCGGGGTCGCACATAGTCGCGCATGCGCTCCAGGTCGGGGCGAGCATCGACCTCATCCTTGACAAAGAGCTGCACCACCCAGGGGTGCTGCTCATACTCCGGCAGGCTGTCCTGAAAGGCGGCCTCAATCTGGTCGCGAATCGCCTCCAGAGACTCTGGAGCGCGGCCCTCGGTGGCGATGGGGAAGACCTCGGCCACCACCCCCACCGAGACGCCGTCTTCCAGCAGAAAGCAGCCCGACTCGGGCAGGTACTCCACCCAGGGCAGGTAGTTGCTGAACGAGGGCGCCCGGCGGAAGTGCGCGCGCAGCTCGGCCACCGAGGGCGCCTTGCCCCGGGGCAGGGCCAGCGGCCGGCCGTTAACGTCGCTGTTGAGCGTGGCCAGCGCCTGCGTCTCGGTCGCCTGCGTCTCACCCTGCTCGGCCTTATCCCGGTCTGAAAGCACGGCTTCCTGCGTCTGGCCCGGCTCGCTGTCGCCGGCCGGGGCGCTGCCAAACAGCCGGTTCATCAGGTCGTCGAACTTGGACATCAGCGCGCCCTCCCCTCGTTACCCCGACCCTCCAGCAGCGCGTTCGGGCGAGCGCTCTCGCCGGGCATGGCGTACTGGGTGCGCTGGTAGAGGGGAAACACCGTGGAGTAGCCAGGGACCGGCACCTGCTCGGACCCGGCCAGATGAGGGAAGACGTACATCACCAGATCCGGGTTGGGCAGGCGACGAAACTGGCTGGTAACTATTCAGGTGGCTGCGGATGGGGTATCGCCAACCAGCTGATTTTTCTGGCATAGTGCACAGCATCATTCGGCACACCTATGCGGTGATATGACCATCAGCGATATCAACGTCGACGAGGCCCTGGAGCGGGTCCGGCAGCAGCTCAAGGAAGACCAGACGGTCTCGCCGTCGCTGCGTGCCGC